>NZ_FNIB01000042.1 GCF_900103805.1 Cryobacterium flavum
ACGGTCGGTGACGCGTATGACAATGCGGCCGCCGAGACCGTGATGGGCCTCTACAAGAACGAGGCCGTCGCGAAGAACTCACCCTTCGTCACCGGTCCGCTGAAGACCCTCGCCGACGTCGAGAAGCTCACCTTCGACTGGCTGGACTGGTACAACAATCGGCGTCTACACAGCGCCCTGGGGAACATGCCACCGGCTGAATATGAGCTCCACTATTACGCTGGGACAAACGGCCCGATAAATATCGAAGCCGCCAACACTAAGAATGGTTGGTGGGTGCCGGGGTTGTTGTCTGACTCGCTTTGCCAACTGACCATTCGTGTCTTTGTTTTGATCTGTCGGCAGCGATTCCCGGCGTCTGCCCGGGACTGAAACAGTTCCGGGTGCCGGCATCAGCCAGTCGGGGCGGACGTGACTTGATAGGAGCTTTGCAAACCACCATTAGTGTTCTGTCCGCTGTCCCGACCGATGATGCCTTCCACGAGAGACGAGAGTTAGGGAAGGACGTTGCCATTATGGCTGAGATCATTGGGAGCCTCTATGGAGGTATCGATACGCATAAGGACATTCATGTCGCCGCCGTCATCGATCACCTCGGACGGTTCGTTCAAACACGGTCATGCCCCACCAGCACAGCTGGCTACGAGGGTCTGTGGGACTGGATGGAAAGCTTGGGCGCGATCGCTGCGATCGGTATTGAAGGCACCGGCTCCTATGGCGCTGGCGTGACCCGATACCTTCGGGGCCGTGGGGTGGTGATCAAGGAAGTCAACAGGCCCAACCGCCAGCTCCGGCGCCAGCGTGGGAAGAACGATGCCGTCGATGCTGAAGCTGCCGCGCGGGCTGTGCTCGCGGGGCACGCGGCCGGGGATCCGAAAACACAGGACGGGATTGCCGAATCCATCAGGCTCTACCGGCTGATGCTTCTCACGTTCCGCAAGGAACACACGGCCCTGATCAACACCTTGCGCAATGTTCTGCTCACGGGTCCCGACAGCCTGCGTCAACAGTTGGAAGCCATGCCATCGGCGACGCTCTTCCGGCACTGCTCACGCCTGCGCGTGGGGAACAACGTCAGCGACCCTGCGGAGGCCACCCGGGCCACTCTGCGCACACTGGCCCGTCAGATCAACGAGCTCGACACTCAGCTGAAGGAGATACGCACCCAACTCACGTGCCTGGTCACCGAGGCAAACCCCGAGCTCATCTCTGCCAAAGGCGTTGGCGTGGACTCAGCCTCCATTTTGCTCGTCGCCGCCGGGGACAACCCGGAACGGCTGCGCAATGAGGCTTCGTTCGCGGCGTTATGCGGCGTCTCGCCGATCGAAGCGTCATCCGGTAAAAACAGTCGGCACCGCCTGAACAGGGGAGGAAACCGTCAGGCGAACAACGCCCTCTGGCGGATCGCCATGAGCCGGGTTCAAACCGATCCGCGGACCAAAGAATACGTGGCCAGAAAGCGCTCCGAGGGAAGAACACCCAGGCATATCCTTCGCTGCCTCAAACGCTTCATCGCAAGGGAAATCTACCGTATCCTGACCGATCCACATCCGATCACTTCAGTCGAAGACCTCCGACCGAAACGAGTCGCCCTGGGCATGTCCATGCAGGTCACCGCCAATCACTGCGGCGTTGCTCAGGGCACCATCTCCCGCCTCGAACGCGGCATCAATGTCAACTACGACCTCGCCCGGCACTACCGCACCTGGCTAGACCAACAATCGGCCACAATTACCACTTGACATCAATA
>NZ_FNIB01000041.1 GCF_900103805.1 Cryobacterium flavum
CCGGTGACCCAGCGAGCCCAGCGCGGTGAGCGACCCGCTGCTGTGTCACTCATTGAAGTCGACGGGGAGTTGCGGGCACTTCTTGTTGATCGCATTCCATTCAGATTGTCCATTCCCCGCTACGCCTTCGTAGAGGTTCCAACCACCGGTCTCGGCGTAGGTGTCGATGAACGTTTCCCGGCTCGGAGCCTCCGGAGTGTCATACCCTTCGGCCGCTAAGCAGGGTTGGAGCTCGTCGGTGAAGTAGTCAAATAGCTCGCCAAGGCGCTCATCGGTGAGCGGCACGTTGTACTTCGGATCCATCGGGTACTTCGCGTTACACGTGTACATGGCCAGGGCATGCGCTCCGGCTTGGGAGTTTTGGATCCCGCCGGATTCCAGCCCTCCATCCGCTGTGGCGCGCACGTCGGGCCAACCCAAATCGTGCATGCAACTCTCCCTCGCCGTTCCCCAGTCATCGTTGTCAACGAAGCGAACGATGTCGATCATCGGTCGCACCGCATCGAGTGATTCCCGCAACACCTGTTCCCATTCCCAGTCGAGTTGTTCTTGACCGGCGGCATCCAAAGTGAGGGCCGTTGAACTCGTGGGTTCCGCCGTGGATATAGCCGCGGTCGAATCTGACGGGACGGGCTCGGGGCTGTTGACCGCGCAGCCCGAGAGAAAAAAGAACGCTACTGATACCACCACAACGAGTGCCCACGTGTTCCGTGATCTTCTCTTCTCGAGCATCTTTCCCCACTGAATCCTGATCCTTCACGCACGTCGTGTATTGACACTAGTGAGGCTCGGTGAACATCTGGTGCCGCGGCCCGGCGCCGGAAGGTCCCTAAAATAAGGTGCACGGCCTAGGAGCCAGCTTCCGTCAGCCGAATACCTCGACGGGTCAGACAGTGCGCTCTGGGTAGCGTGACTCACAATGACGCCGTGGTCACTGGGTCAGGTCAGGCCGCTGCAGACCGTTTCTGCCCGGCGTAACTTACGCCAGATGCTATTCGGATTGAAGGGTCCATGTAAGGGACCTTATTGTGCGTCACCCTCGACGCCGCAGAGCGATGCGTGAAGGCCGGCACGCGAGTGGTTTCAGCAGAGGCGGCGATGCGGTTGGGTCGGAACCGGCCCAGTGCTTGTGTTCATCTACGACCACGATGAGTGCTGCGCTGTAGCCAAGGTCTTCACAGACGTACTCGAGAGCCGCTGCGTTCTCGGTCACATTGACAACTGTGTAGGTCACACCGGCTTTGTCGAGTGCTCGGTAGGTCAACGTGCATTGGATACACGCTCGCTTGCGGTACACCGTCACCTGTTCACTCATGATCGTGCTTCCTTTCCACCAACAATTTTTTTTGCCTGGCTGACAAGAGAAATCGACAGCGACAGGGAGTGCCGCAGGACCGGGTCGTGGAATACCGCAACGCAGCGAGAATATGCCGCTAGCGCGAAAATAGTCAGCGTCACTACCGGCTACACCTGGATCGGCACCGCCCCACATGCGGAAATCCAACAGCACCAACGACCCGAATAACCCCATGCGGTCACGGCCGGCCCAGCCGGGGCCGGCCGTGAGGGGGCGGCGCTCCTCGACCAAAGGCGCCTGGCCCCCGAACCATGAATTTCAAGTGAACTGGAGCCAGAGAGGTTTGCCGTACACCCTTCGCGGGTGAACGATGATTACCGAAGGGGGCATCGGGCTCTCTCAGGAAGCTGGGGAAGACAATGAAGAATAAGCAAGCTAAAAAACTCATTACAGCCGGTCTGGTTGTGGCGCTCGGACTGGGCGGTGCGGTGTTGACAGCAGGCCCCGCGTTCGCCGCGTCAGCCAACACCGGTGCTAAGTCATGTGCGGCCGGTGGCGCGGCTACAGAGGCGGAGAGCACTCTGGACACGACCCACACCATCTTCCGGTGGGGACTGCCCCGAGTTCAGTTGACTCTGGGGGTTAGTGGTTTCAGGTGGCCTTGAGGGCCATGTTTATTGTCTCAAACTCGATCGGGGTGAGTT
>NZ_FNIB01000040.1 GCF_900103805.1 Cryobacterium flavum
TAGGGAATGTCGAATTCTCTTTCACCCCAGACTCGTGCCGCGATCATGAATTACGATCCGACCCAGCCTCACGCGCTGTCGATTATCGGGTTCTGTCGCTCTCTGAAGATCTCTCGGAGCATGTTCTACAAGATCCGCGGGCGAGCTGTCCACGAGGCTGCTGCTGCGCTGCACCCACGCTCCCGCGCCCCGAAGGTCCCGGCCCGGCGTTATGGGCAGGTCGTGGTGAATGAGGTGGTGAAGATCCGCAAACAGCTCAAGACTGATGGCTGGGATTATGGTCCCCGCTCGATCTACTACGAAGCGGCCATGGACAGCGGGTTCCCCGGAGGGAAGGTCCCGTCGGTGGCGACGACGCAAGCCGATACGACGTGGGCTCCGACGCGTATTCGCGTCATGAGAACAGTGCTGATGCCAAGGACGTCCTCGAACGGGCAATCGCCGCATGCGGGGCACCCCAGGAAGTGTTATCGGATAACTCGCTGGCGTTCAACCAGCTGCGCGCAGGCACGATCGGCTCTGTGGAGATCTTTCTGGCATCGAAAGGCACCATGCCGATCAGCGGACTGCCGGGCAAGCCCACCACACAGGGCAAGAATGAGCGCTCCCACCAGACGTTGATCCGTTTCCTCGACGCCGACCGGCCGGCCACTCTCGAGCATCTCCGTGTCCGGATCCAGCGTTTCCGGGAGCACTACAACAACCGGCGACCGCATCAAGCCCTCGAACAAGCTACGCCGCGGGCGGCGTGGGACTTGCTCGAGCACACGCCAGCGACCGAGCCGATCCCGCTGTCGGTATTGGAAGCAAAAGCCTCAGAGTACCGGCGGGCGGAATTTGATGCTCCTATTGTTGTCAAGCACTGACTTTCGGTTGTTCACCGAGCCATGCGCGGTAGCGCTCAGAAAGGACTCGATCTTGGGTGGCGCCGCGTTCAATCCGCGAGATGGCTTTGGGCCAGGCGGGACTGCCCTCGGTTTGTTTGACTCCTGACCTGTGGAGCTTCGTCTTCACTGGAAAGATGTCATCATGCCCAAGCCCTACCCACCCGAGTTTCGCCGTGATGTTGTCGCGGTCGCCCGGAAGCACGAAGCCCCGCTGAACCAGATCGCGAAAGACTTCGGAATTTCGGAGTCCTGCCTGATGAACTGGCTGAAAAAAGCCGACGTCGAGGACGGCGTCAAGCCCGGTGTGACCGAGAAGGAGTCCGCAGAACTGCGGGATGCGAAGAAACGTATTCGGCTGCTTGAGCAAGAAGCCGAGGTCATGCGCCGTGCCGTCGCCTATCTTTCCCGGGACGTCAACCCAAAATGATGTACCCGCTGGTCCGTGAACTGGCCGTCGACGGTGTTCCCGTCACGGTGACCTGCCGGGTGTTGCGCTTCTCCAAACAAGCGTTTTACCAATGGAAACGCAACCCCGTCTCCCAGCGTGACTGGGATGACGCCCACCTCACCAACGCAGCCTGGGACGCCCACCAGAACGACCCCGCGTTCGGTTACCGGTTCATCTCCGACGAACTCAACCTGGCCGGCATGACGGTGGGCGAGAACCGGGTTTGGCGGCTGTGTTCCCAGCAGCGGCTCTGGAGTGTGTTCGCGAAGAAACGCGGCCTGACGCGGAAGGCTGGGCCGCCGGTCCACGATGACCTGGTCGAACGGAAGTTCACCGCGACGCGCCCGAACGAGCTCTGGCTGACCGACATCACCGAGCACCGCACCGACGAGGGCAAGATCTACCTCTGCGCCATCAAGGACGTCTACTCGAACAAGATCGTCGGCTACTCCATCGACTCCCGAATGACAGCGTCGCTGGCCGTCGCCGCCGCCCGCAACGCGATCGGGCAGCGGACCATCGAGGGGACGATCCTGCACTCCGATTATGCCGAGGATGACGTTAAGCCGAGGAACCGTTCCGACGCCAGAAGTTTTTTGGGGATGGCCGCGGTTTTGTCGGTTTAGTGCGATGCCTCAACCAGCGTTACTTTCATCATGTCCGGATGCGCGATGAAGGGAAAATGCTATGGAAACGATGGTTGATGACATTGGTGTCGTCGTTGTCGAGGTGTTGAGAGCGGCCCGCTATAAAGAGTCGACGATTGGCAACTATCAGAAGTCGATTCGATGGTTGGCAGTGCTGGCGCAGAAGGACGACGGCCGCTACACGCCGGCTTTGGGGGCGGAGTTCGCCTCGATGACGACGAGTCCGAGAACGGGCCG
>NZ_FNIB01000039.1 GCF_900103805.1 Cryobacterium flavum
GATTATGCCGAGGATGACGTTAAGCCGAGGAACCGTTCCGACGCCAGAAGTTTTTTGGGGATGGCCGCGGTTTTGTCGGTTTAGTGCGATGCCTCAACCAGCGTTACTTTCATCATGTCCGGATGCGCGATGAAGGGAAAATGCTATGGAAACGATGGTTGATGACATTGGTGTCGTCGTTGTCGAGGTGTTGAGAGCGGCCCGCTATAAAGAGTCGACGATTGGCAACTATCAGAAGTCGATTCGATGGTTGGCAGTGCTGGCGCAGAAGGACGACGGCCGCTACACGCCGGCTTTGGGGGCGGAGTTCGCCTCGATGACGACGAGTCCGAGAACGGGCCGCTTCAGTGGCCAGCGCCGCTTCGATTACGGCCGGCTGGTGAGCGTGTTCGATTCGTACGTGGCGACCGGGCTGGTGAGCCTGGTGAAGGGAACCCGCGGCGCTGGCATTGTGGTTCCTCATTGCGCCGCCTTCGTCGCCCTGGCAGATGCGTGGTCGGACGAGGTAGAACGCCGCGGCCTGGCCATATCTACTCGAAGCGCCTACGGTCGCGCAGCCCGTGAATACCTGCTCTTTTTGGAAGCAAGCGGGATCACGTCGTGGGAAGAAGCGGATGGCACCACCATCTTCGGATATCTGGACTCGTTGCTCGAACGGTGGGCGCCATCAGCGCTGTGGTCCGCAGTAACGAACTTCCGGCCGTTCCTCGCCTTTACACGTCGGCAGGATTTACTTGACGCGTTGACGATGGCGCGGATCCGGCGGTGGCACCAGCTCATTCCCGAACTTGCCGAACGTGACGAGCTACTGGTGGTTCGGGCCTGCACCGGCAGGGATGTTCCTGCCCGGGATGCGGCAATTACGTTGCTGGCATTGGTGACGGGCTTGCGTGCCTGCGACCTTATTGCGTTGCGGCTGAAGGACATCGATTGGCGCGGCTCCACGCTCGGTATCGTGCAGCAGAAAACGGGCAACCCGCTGACGTTGCCGCTGCCTGCGGTGGTCCTCGGCAAGCTGGCCGAGTATGTGTTGGGTGACCGACCGCATTCCGACATCCCAAACGTTTTCCTGCGGTCGTTGGCCCCGCACCTCGCGTTGGCGGACCATGCGTCGATCTATGCGATCACGCGGCGGACGTTTCGGGCCGCCGGTGTGACGCAGACCAAAGTGGGCACCCGGAAGTTGCGTCACCACGCGGCGACGAAGCTGCTGCGCGCGGGGACGCCGCTGCCGACGATCTCGGCGATTCTGGGCCACTCGTCTCCGGATTCCACCAACGTGTATTTGGGCGAGGACACCGAGCAGATGCGCGCCTGCGTGCTCCCGTTGCCGGCAGGGACCGCACGATGAGCGGGCACGGTTTCACCAGCGTGTTCGCCGCCGATCTGGAGGGCTACCTCGCGTTCAAGTCGAGCATGGGCTGTTACGGCGCGTCCCGGATCTGGTATCTGAAACAGTTCGACCGATACTGCGCCGACCATTCTCTGGCGAATCTCGACCGGGCGACGATCGAGGGCTGGGTGACGGCCCTGCAATCATCCCGGCCGGGACCTTACCGATCATGGATGTCCTACATTCGGGATTTCGGTCGGTGGGCGCATATCAATGGCGATGACAACGCCTATGTGTTGTCGGATCATTGGAAGGCAAGTTTTGTCCGGTCGCAGCCCTACCTGTTGGCGGATACCGAAATCAGGTTGTTCTTCCAGGCCGCCGCCCGGATAGAGGGTTCGTCGCCGTGGACATGGCAGGCCGTCGCATTCTTCGCCTTGATGCACTCCTGCGGGCTGCGCACCGGAGAAGTCCGCCACCTCACCCCGCACGACGTCCACCTGGACGACGGTGTGATCGAAGTACTCGCATCGAAAGGGCACCGCGACCGGCGGTTGCCACTCACCGGTGAACTCGTGGAGCTTCTGGCTGGCTGCGATGCCCGCACCCGCGGCGTTATCGCAGGCGATCGGGCCCCGTTCTTCGTCATGCCGACGGGGAAACCCGTGACCCCGGTGGCGGTCGGGATAATCTTCAATCGCATCTGGGACAAGGCTGCACTGACGCGAACTTTGGAGGGGAAGCGGCCACGTCCCTATGATTTCCGGCACCACTTCGCCTACGCGAACCTTCAGCGGTGGATGGCCGACGGCACCGACGTCAACGCGATGCTGCCCTATTTGGCCCGATACATGGGCCACGCGTCCTTGGACAGCACCTACTACTACGTCCATACCTCGCCGGACTTCATG
>NZ_FNIB01000037.1 GCF_900103805.1 Cryobacterium flavum
AGCACACCCGCTGAAGCCATGCAACGACTATTATCAGAGCCAGAAAAGCCCATCGTTGCGACGACCGGTTGAATCCGCCAACCCCCTACGGGACAATTTGGCCGAGCTGTCTGCTCTTGGTGATTGATCCTGGATCAGCTATGTCGCCCCGTTCGTTTCCTGACATTGGTCGGTGCGCCGTTGGTTACGGCACGCGGAGTTCTTTGAGCGGATCGCGGCGGGCGGCCACCAGCGCGGGTACCAGGGCCGCGATCACGCCGATGGTGGTCGACAGGAGTGCGACGGCGCCGACGAAGTCCCAGCCCGGGAGTGGATCTCCGGAGACGGTCAGCCCGATCGACGCTGCAATGCTGCCGATCGTGGCACCGACCAGGGCGAGGGCACCGGTTTGCGTGAGGAGCAGCGAGATGATCAGGGCTTGGGAGGCGCCCAAGGCGCGGCGGCGCCCGAAGTCCTTGCGACGCAGCATCACCAGGCCGTAAAGAATCGCTGCCACCAGCACCGCGGTCAGTGCGAAAACGACGACGACGAGGCTGCGGCCGAACGAATCCAGCTGTCCTTCAACCAGGCCACGGAGTGCGGCGAGGTTTTCACTCGTGGTCAGGGTCACTTTGGCGGGATCGGTGACCGCCAGGACGGATCGCACCGCGTCGGAGACGGGAGCGACCAGGTCGGGGCGGTCGGCGATGACAATGAGCACGGCGACCGTTCCCGGGGTGTTTTCGGTCTGCGGGGCGATGACGAGGGGTTCAAGGAAGGCGAGAAAGTCCGGAACGGTCAGGCTCCCGGTGACGGCGAAGTCGACGCCGGAGTCGTCCACGACAGCCCCGACGGCGTCCGGCATTCCCAGGCCCGCCAGCGCAGTCGGTGATGCCCAGATCGAGGCGTTGCTCACTGGCGGCAGCATGGTGATCCCGAGGTGGTTGAGTTGGCTGCTCCAGGCCAAGCGCATCGGGACCTTGGTCGCGCCGGCAAATTGGAGGTTGGTGACGTCCTGGGCGATACCGAACGCTCCAGCCCATTGGATGCCGTCGATGTGTGCCAGCCGGTCCAGCACTGTGGCGTCGAGCCCGGCGTCGGTGTCGGCACGAATGATGATGGAGCGGGTCCCTTCCGAGTCGATTGAGCCGAGCACGGCCTGCTCCGCCCCGACGGTGCGTCCAGTCGTCAGCAGTACCGTGGCACACATGCCGGCGACCATGACGATGGTGACAACGGATGCGACGGGTTGGGCCCACGCCGTCGCCAACGCTTCCCGCACCACGGCAGCCCACCGATGAAGCGAGGTCATAGTTCGAGTCGGCGGTCGCAGCGGGCGACCAGGGCCGGGTCGTGGGTGACGACGATGACGGCCGCGCCGCGGTGGGCCTGGGCGTGCAGGGCATCGACGACGAGGTCGGATGAGGCCGGATCGAGGTTGCCGGTGGGTTCGTCCGCGAGCAGGATCTGCGGGTCGTTGAGTAAGGCACGGCAGAGCGCGATGCGTTGCGCTTGCCCGCCAGACACCTGCCCCGGTTTTGCGTTCGCCCGCAACGCAACGCCGAACTGGTCCATCAGCTCGTGCGCGCGCCGAATGGCCGGCTTCCGAGGGGTTCCACGGTAGAGGGTGGTCTCGATGATGTTGTCCAGCACCGTTCGGGTGGCATCGAGGGCAGCGTCTTGAAAGACGAAGCCATACTGATGCGCCCGTAAACCGGCGCGGTCTGCGTCGCGCCGGTGCGCAGCATCCGTCCCGTCGATCTGCACCTGTCCGGCGGTGGGTTTGAGCATGAGGCCGAGTACGTAGAGCAGGGTGGACTTGCCGCGCCCGGACGGGCCGGTGATGGCGACCACCTCTCCGGCGTGGAAGTCCGCGCTCCAGTCCGCCAGGATCGGTGCGGTCGGAACGTAGCCGAAGGTGATGTCGCGGGCGGCCAGCCGGATGGTATCGACCATGGCTAGTCGGCCGTCGCCGGGATGCGCACCAAGGTGCCGTCGGCGACGCCGTCAATGATCGACATTCCGCGGGCGCTGGTGACCACCGTCACGGGATGACTCGTGCCGGCGTTGTCGATGACGGATGCGGTGCCGTCGGCCGCGCTGAGCAGCGCGGCACTCGGGACCATCAGTCCGGCGATCGATTCCACCGTGACGATCCGTGATGACAGCAGCGACTGCTCCGTGACGGGGATGCTCGCGCAGGCATCGGCGCAGATGACCGCGCCGTCTTTGCCCACGAGGGTGATGACAATCAGTCCGGTCTCATCAGCGGCCTGGTCGGCCACGAACCCTTCCCAAATGCCGCCGTCGATGCTGGAGATTTCTACCCGCGTTCCCGTGGGCATCAACGCGGCCTGGGATTCGCTGACCGGTACGGTGAAGATGGGCGCGGCCGGTAACGCCCGCACGACGTTTTCTCCGCCGGTGAG
>NZ_FNIB01000035.1 GCF_900103805.1 Cryobacterium flavum
GTTAAGCCGAATTCGGCTTAACAGCGACCGCGGTACCCAATATGCCTCGGCCCAGATCACCGCGTTCGCCGCCGAGAATGGCATCACCCGCTCGATGGGATTGACCGGTATTTGTTGGGATAACGCGATGGCCGAGAGCTTCTTCGCGACGCTGAAAACAGAATTCTACTACCGCCGAGTTTGGCCCACCCGCGACCGCGCGACCCGGGAAGTCGGCGCCTGGATCGAGGACCGCTACAACCGTCGGCGCCGGCACTCCTCAATCGGGCAGGTCAGCCCAGTCGACTTCGAACTGCAATACTCGTCAGAGACCGCGGAAGTTCAACTCGCCGCTTAACCCGTGTCCACTAACCGGGGGCAAGGCCAGTTCCGCGAGAACGTTCGCTGCCTCGCTTCCTGGCCTTGTGCCGATTCGCATAGCACCGGCCAGAGCCAGGGTGACCTCGCGCATCGATCCAGTTATTTCGCGCCAGTCATCGGGCTTCCTTCTGCTCGAGCGTTCTGCGTACTCCGCCCATTACGCAGTATCGCCCCACCTCACCCGCGCAGCCACACTCCACGACGGATCCCACTCGTCACCAAACACGTCAACTTGCTCCGATGCTGAGAGCAGCACACCGGACGTATTCGCAGCGAGCAGACGACCAACATCTTCCGCAAGGTTTTGAAGTTGATGGATCTTCTCACCAAGTTCCTTTCGTCGCCGCTCAAGCTCCGCTCGCCTCGTGTCGCCGTCAGCGATGAGCAGCGCGGGGATCTCACCCAGAGGAACGCCAAGTTCTCGAAGAATCAGAACACGGCGCAAGCGGGCAACCTCCGCAGGAAGATAGGCACGGTACCCGCCGCCCGTTCGGAGAGAGGGAGACACGACCCCCAGAGCGTCCCAGTGATGCAGTGCCCGAACGCTCACACCTAACGACACTGCAACGGCCCCGATCAGCTCAGGTCCACCAGCACTATGACTACTCACACGACCAGCATTGCAGATGGCACGAATTTGAGGCGGACTGCATTCCCGTTCAACGTTCCTTTATCGGAACGGACCCAAAGCCGGCGATCGCGTGTTTAGATGCCCCGGTGGGCGTCCGGCTTACGGTCGAAGTCGTGGGACCCTCGCATCAGGACCGACGGTCTATGTGAGGTCCTCCACTATGTCTTGGTCGATGCTCGATCGGTGCCGTGCGTGGATGCCGACAACGGCCAACGGGAGCAGGGCATACACCGGCGCAAGCGCCAGCGAACCGAGGAAGGCCGGACCGGTCGGTGCGGCATAGCCAAGGTTCATCGCGAGCAGCGCCCAGCACACCCCGGCGCTGCCTGAAGTCAGTACCGCCGCGATGTAGAGCGTTCCTCGAAAGGGCTCCTCATGGTCGCGATCGACGACTGCGGCGATGGCCAGGGCGAAGCCACCGAGCGTCAAAGCCGCGAGAGGCAGGAAGACCATCCACAACGGTTGCGTGCTCGAGACCTCGGTACCGGACCACTGCACGTTCAGAGGGTTCGGCAACGGCATCCATTGCATCACCACGATTCCGACGGCCACGGTCGGAACCGCGACGAGCAGGGCGGCGAGAATACGGCGCGTGAACATCATGACGAACCGATTCTAGGGGAGCCATAGGGTAACTGACGGGTTCGCGTTGACGGTTCGGCTTACGGGCTGTTTGTTGCCATCCCGGTCGCGACCGTCGGAAGCGAGCTCGGAGTCAACGAGGCTACGTTGGACCGCTGGGCAACCGCGTTCAAGGCCCGCAATGAGATGGGGCAGTCCGAGGTGACGGAGTCCGACAGGGAAACGCATATTTCACAGCCTAAGCCGACTATGGGTTCAGCGGTAAGTGAGCTGGGCGGGATGCGGTCACCCTTAATATAAGGGCAGTTTGATTTGGTCGACCGCTGTTTGGACGAGCAATTCCCCATCAACGGATTCGATCCCGGACAGATCCCACGTCCATCGAGTCGTCCATTCCGAACCTGAACCGCCCACGGATTGAACCTCTCGTCCGATCGTCTGCATGGGCTTTGGGGGTTCCACTCGAATCTCCGCCAGCATCGCATGCGCACCCGATAGAGGGGGCTCTCCGGCATACCGGATTCCGTTGCGTGCTGTTGCTTCAAGATAGCGTTTTAGCGCGAGGTCGTAGACAGCGTCATATTCGTGCGTCGCGGTGGAAGGAACAGCCGTGGCATCCAGAATGATCATCCTGTCAGATCGGATTAGCGTGAGGACCGCCTCAATCCCAGAAGCGGTCCTCAGGATAGCCGTGCTGTTGGACATAAAAGCCCTTTCTTACGGAGCTTGGGAATGGATATTCTCGAGAAGAGTCTGCCCTTTGTAATATACGGAGGCGATCGCTGTTATGTAGCTCGACGTGCTCATTGTTCCACTCTGAGTCGCCAGTGTGCCGTAAGTGGTGATTCCGATGGAAGGACCGTATTGCCAGGCGCCGTTGCCGGGAGTCACCCGATAGATCACGTTGAGGTTGTTCACGTTGGAGCCGTCGTACGGCACGCCACTCGCGTTGACGTCGATCGACCATGTGCGATAGGGGCTCCCGCAGGCGCAGTTAACGTAGGTCGAAGCAGTGCTATTGCGAATGTAATTCCCGTAT
>NZ_FNIB01000032.1 GCF_900103805.1 Cryobacterium flavum
TCACACCCACTCAAGCCATGCAACGACTATTGTCAGAGCCAGAAATACCCATCGTTGCGACGACCGGTTGAATTCGCCGAACCCTTTGCGGGACGATCGAGCTTCGAGTCCTGTGGGGATGGTGGTTGGGCTTGGTGGCCGATTCAAGGTGAATCAGAGCAGGCGATCATCGCACCACATGAACCATCGCCGTGCGGCGGGCCAACCACACCAATGAGAGGGCGCCCGCACCGGTGACGGCGAGAATGACTACTGCTGGATTCGCGTCCTGACCGACCGCAACGGCCCGCCCCACGACAGCACTCGCCAGCGTGGCGGCAACCGCTGTCGCGATCGCTTCGACCAAGATTGTCGCCGCAGCCGCCCGCGGAACAGTGACGCCATCCACCTCCGGTGGCACATCTACGATCTTGTTGAGGGTGTCGAGATAGACCAGCCCCATACCAATGCCCGCGAGCGTCCACCCGAGAAGGACCACAGTGATGCGCGGCAGAGCGTCGTCCGTGAGAATGACGGCTCCGGTCCCCAACAGCCCCAAGCCAATCAGGGAACCCCCTACCGCTGCGCGGCAGACGTACGCTCGGGACGTCCGTGGGGGCCATCGACTTGCTGCCAAACCCGCGAGCGCCCATCCCATGCCACTGCCGGCGAGTACCAGCGCAGCTTGTCCGGTGTTTCCCCCGAGCAGATCTTGAACGATGATCGACATGATCGCTTGGGCACCGAAATACACACCCGCCAGGAGCCCCATCGTGGCCAGTGCCGCAGGGCGGCCGGCTCGCGCGCTCAGGGTTCCCGGGGGCAGAAGCCGGCGTGCGGCAAAGATCACGGCGACGGCCCCGATGGCACCCATGGTGACAGCTACGGCGGAGGGCACTGCCTGCAGGCCCACGAGGGAGAGTAAAGCAACGCCGCCCGCGAGCATTCCGGCGGAGCCGAGCGTCAACGGCTCCTTATCGGTTCCCGGTTGCATGGTGCCCCTCAGCTGGCGAGCAGCCACGAGTCGCGCCGCGATGAGGAGCGGGAGGTAGAGCACGAGCGCCCAGCGCCAACTCGCAACAGAGGTCACCCACGCGGCGTACAGAGGGCCGGCGAGTGAGGCGAATACCCAGGTCACGCTGAAACCGGCGAGAACCGCGCGGCGCCACCCGGCAGGTAGAACTGACACGATTGCCGCCAAGGACACGGTCGCCAAAGCTCCAGCGCCCAGGCCAGAGGCGACCCGACCGGCAACGAAGACACCGACGTTCGGAGCTACGGCACTCGACACGCTGCCGGCGACCGTGAGCCAACTCAGATGAACGAGCAGCCGATCCACCCGAAAACGCTGGAGCAAGTACGGGCCCAAGGGCATCGTTAGGAACATGGCGATCTGCGCCGAGCCCACGATCACACCATAGAAGTCCTTCGCGTCGAGGTCCGAACCGATGACGGGCATCACGGTGTTCAGCAGGTAAGCCTGCATGCCCGCGACAAGCTCCAACCCCAGCAGAGCCGCGGCCAAGAGCCCAGCTCGGGTCACGCTAATCGAAGGTGATCCGCTCGTACCACCGGGAGAAATCACGCCCAAAGACCCGACCGCTCAACGACTCTGCGGACCCATACGCGCCGTGCCCACCCCACATCGCCCCCAATGCCTGGATAACCGCCAAGCCTTGACTGGATCCTATTGCAGTGACCGGACTCGGAACGAAGATGCCCTGCAACTCCAATCGCCCGGTCGACATCCAGGCGACCCACGCCGCCAAGTTCCATGCGCGTGGTTTCGTCCTAGACGTTGTTGCCTTCGAGGAACCCCCTGCGGGACAATCGCTCAAATCCGTTAGCGTAGCTTGAATGGCTATGCACGACGACGAGTTGCACATTGACGAGCAAGTAGCTCGCCGGCTGATATTAGACCAGTTTCCCGAATGGCGCCTTGAACCCGTCCGTCGCATCGTGACGGACGGAACGGTGAACGCCATCTTTCGAATCGGTGCCGACCTCACGGCACGATTCCCGCTGCGCTGCGCTGCGCCAGCTGATATGACCTCCGAACTCAACCGAGAAGCCTCAGCAATGCGCGAGCTGGCGACGTGTTGTCCGGTCCCGACTCCGGTGCCCATGGTCGTAGGCAATCCGGGTTACGGCTTCCCCCTGCCATGGTCTGTACAGACGTGGCTACACGGGGCCGTGGCAACGCCCAAAGGTTTAGCGCACTCCAACATGTTCGCCCATGACCTCACCGGCCTCGTGCATTCGCTTCGCGCCGCAGCAACCAAAGGACGCCACTTCGCAGGCTCTGGTCGCGGCGGAGATCTGAAGGACTCCGACGAGTGGATGGAACTCTGTTTCCGAGAAAGCGACGGGCTACTTCCCGTCGCTCGGCTCCGCATTCTCTGGATGGAGTTTCGGAGTTTGCCGCCTTCTGGCCGCGAGGTGATGACTCACGGCGATTTGACTCCGAGCAATCTCCTCGTCGAGGGCGACCGACTGGTTGGCGTCCTGGATGGCGGTGGGTTCGCTCCGGCCGACCCGTCACTCGATCTTGTCGCCGCGTGGCACCTGCTCGATGACGAGAGACGAGCGCTCGTCCGTAGCGAGCTGCCTTGCGATGACCTCGAATGGTGGCGTGGAGCCGCGTGGGCGTTCCAACAGGCGATGGGCCTGGTGTGGTACTACCGGGAGTCGAACCCAGGGATGAGCACTCTCGGGCAGACCACCTTGGCGCGCATCGTCAACGACCCAGAGTTTTCGGCGCCTACCTCCGGTAGCCCGGGAGCCCGTTAGCGGAACGGTCAACGGGACGTCTGCTGGTAGAGCGCTAGGCGCAGCCGTCCTTTGATTACACAGTAAACGCTGGTCATTGTCGCGACGAAAGGTGCTTCATTGCAACGAACCGATTGGGCGGTATAGATCAAGGCGGCGGTGTCAGTGCCCAGCGGGACATATCGGGTCTCCGACATCTCGTACCGATCCCACGTGGGTGCGCCATCAAGACTCGCCTTGACCGCCGCGCGGTCGAGCACCATCCCATTGGAGATGATCATCAGCCCACCGGGGGTCATTAGGTCTCCGTAGAAAGATCCGCCGCTTCCCTCGCAGAGCGAATCCCAGCCTGCGCGTTCCGTGGCCAGAAGAGAATCGAGTTCCAGGAGGGTCATGTGAACCACCATACCTACACCGCTTTCAGCGAGTTGAGGGTATATTCCGCTTGAATCCGAGCCGTTCCGTAAGCCGGACGGACAGCGCGACAAATCCGCGAGCATGGTCTCAGGAGGATCGAACAGCGGGGCCTTATGATCCGATCCGGGCAAAGCTACGATGAAAACATGACCATCGAAGACACCGGTCCCCGTCCTCAAGCATTCGATCTGGAGACCGAGACCCTCAAGAACCCGAACTACCGCACCGTGGCTTGGAGTGGCACCTACCTGCAGGTCACCCTCATGTCGATCCCGGTCAACGGGGTCATCGGACTAGAAAAGCACCCTGACACCGACCAGTTCATTCGACTCGACCACGGCCGTGGCCGCGCCCAGATGGGACCAAGCAAGAACGAACTGACCTTCGACCAAGAAGTATCCGATGGGTGGTGCGTCATCGTTCCGGCTGGCAGCTGGCACAACGTCACCAACATCGGCGACGAGCCCATGCAGGTCTATACCGTCTACGCGCCGCAACACCACAAGCCGGGCAAAGTTCACCAGACCAAGGCGATCGCCGACGCCGACACCGACGATGCACCCGCCGACTGGTCCGTTCAACCAGAACCCGTCGCTGACCAACACGCCTGAACGGAGCCGCCCGACCAGGACATCCGCCATCGTCGCGTTGACGGCAGCTACGCCCGCCAGCATCTGCCCCGAGCAGCGTAAGTGCGATTGCTGCCGGCGGCGTGCGCGTTGGGGGCAATGAGCGCGCACGGCCGCGCCGGCGAACTCGCTATCATCACGGGCGCCGAACTCGCGATGATGACCGATGCCGCAGCCCTTGGACACGCCCCGCTCGGCCTCGCGGTATTCAACCGGGTGGCCCGGACGACAACGCCCGAATCTGTAACCTGGGTGAAGGACAGCGGCCGCGCCGATGCTGTTCGGTAGGGGAAGGCGAGTTCAACTGGTCGTTGCAACGATTGGTTTTTCTGGTTCTGACAGTAGTCGTTGCATGGCTTGGGCGGGGGTGATGCCGCCGAGTGTTTTACGGGGTCGATCGTTGAGTTCGGTGGCTACTTCCAGGAGCCGTTCGGGTGAATGGACGGAGAGGTCGGTGCCCTTGGGGAAATACTGGCGCAGCAGCCCGTTGGTGTTTTCGTTACTGCCGCGTTGCCACGGAGAATGCGGATCACAGAAGTAGATGGCCATGTTGGTGGCCAGGGTGATCTGTCGGTGCTGGGCCAGCTCTGTTCCCTGATCCCAGGTCAAGGTTTTAGCCAGACGCGCGGGCAGAGTCTTGATGGTGGCTAACAGACCATCGCGAACAGTGATGGCACTGTGATCACCAGGAAGATGGACCAACATCGTGAAGCGGGTCTGACGCTCCACCAGCGTGGCGATGGCCGATCGGCAGTTCGACCCCAAGATCAGATCTCCTTCCCAATGGCCAGGTACGGCACGGTCAGAAACTTCTGCAGGTCGCTCGCTGATCATGATCATGTCGGGGATCTTGCCCGAGTTCTTCGCGGCAGGCCGTCTAGGACGCCGGATGGCCCGGCCGGTGCGCAAGTGTTGATGCAGATCAGCACGCAAATGACCGCGGCCCTGCACATAGAGTGCCTGGTAGATCGCTTCGGGGCTCACCCGCATCTCCTGCCGGTCCGGGAACACTGTCGCCAAGTGGTCACTGATTTGTTCCGGACTCCATTTCACGCACAACTTGGTCTGCACCAAGGATGCTAGTTCCGGGTGATCGAATTTGCTGGCCTTGGGTCGGCGCCCGCGAAGCTCGGCCTGCTTCTGCGCCGCATACGGGGCATACCTTGTTCGCGCTCGTGGGCCAGCCTTGGACCCACCGCGAGCTAACTCTCGACTGATCGTCGCAGGAGACCGGCCCACCTCGGCAGCGATCGCACGCACGCCGGTACCGTTCACATGCAAGTCCGCGATTCGCAGCCGTTCGTCCAAGCACAAGTACCGCCCGGACCTCTCGGCCTCCGGAACAGGGATCCGCCCTCCCGTTGCTTGACGCCAACGCCGTCCAGTTCGTCGATTCACTCCCACAGCATCACACGCCGCCGTCAGCGTCGACCCTTTGGACATCAACACCCAAAACCGAGCCTGCATCTCCACCAGCTCAAACTTCGACCACATCGGCAACACCTCTCAAAAATGGAGTGTTGCAACGACCAGTTGAATCCGCCG
>NZ_FNIB01000036.1 GCF_900103805.1 Cryobacterium flavum
TGTCGGCGGACATGAGAAGCTGCCCGTAGGCGGCCACGGAATTGCCCGCTGACGGCCAGGAGATCTGCCCGTTGGTGGCCATGAGATCTGCCCACTTCCTTTTCTGAGCCCGACCGGTTAACCGGCGGGAGCCTCTCCCTGGGGTTTGATTGCGGTATCTAGACGCATCAAGCCAGTTCAGGAAGAGGCCCATTTATGAAGGTAGACGTAGAAGTTATGGAAATTCTCGCTGCGTATGATCTGACACGATCTTTTCGCGCTGCTGCGGAGCTGACGGGGTGTTCGCACCACACTGTCGCCCGGCATGTTGCTGCGCGGGATGCGGGCCACCCGCTCGCTGAACCGGTCTTTCGGGCCCGGGTCACGGACCCTTTCCTGCCGAAGATGGAGGAGTGGATTCAGCTGTCACATGGGAAGCTGCGTGGTGACAAGGCCCACACCAAGTTGTTGGCTCTGGGCTACACCGGGTCCGAGCGCTCCACCCGGCGCGCCATCGCGCAGGTCCGCGCCAACTTTCGCCTGGGCAACGTGCGGGTGCACCGGCCGTGGGTGACGGAGCCGGGCCAGTGGCTGCAATACGATTTCGGCGATGGCCCTCTAATCGACGGGCGCAAGACGGTGTTGTTCGTGGCGTGGTTGGCGTGGTCACGGTTTCGGATCGTCATCGTGCTGCGTGACCGGACGGCGCCAACGGTGTTTGCGGCGCTGGACCGGACGCTGCGCATCATTGGCGGCGCGCCGACTTACGTCCTGACCGACAACGAGAAAACGGTGACCGTGGCGCACATCGCCGGTGTTCCGGTGCGGAACCTGCAGACGGTGGACTTCGCCCGGCACTACGGCGTGACGGTGCTCACCTGCCAGCCGGCGGACCCGGCGACGAAGGGCGGGTCCGAGTCGTCCGTGAAACTGGCCAAGGCCGACATCGTCCCGAAGGACACGAACCTCCGGCCCGAGTATGACTCGTTCGCCGAGATTGAAACGGCCTGTCAGGAGTTCATGGACGAGGTCAACAATCGCGAGCACCGCGCCACCCGCCGCAAGCCCGCCGCGATGCTGCTGGAAGAGACACCGCGACTGCACCGCATCCCCGCCACCGCCCACACGGTCTCGTTCGGTCTCTCGCGCAGCGTCCCGGACAACACACCCATGGTCACGTTCGAGAACGGTCAGTACTCGGTGCCGTCGCACCTGCTCGGCGCGCAGGTCTTCGTCCGCAGCCACGGCGTCGGCCGTGACGAACGCATCGTCGTGATGCATCAGAGTAGTGAGGGGCCGGTGGAAGTGGCCCGGCACGCTCGGGGCCGGCCGGGCAGCCCGATGATTGACGACACGCATTTCCCAGACCATGCGCCCAAGATCCCCGGCGATTACGCGGTGAAAGCGCGCAGCGCCGCCGAGGCCGAGTTCCTAGCGATCGGGGCGGGAGCGCACACCTGGCTGCTCGAAGCGGCCCAGGTCGGCACGATGCGGATGAAGCAGAAAATGGCTGAAGCGGTCGCGTTGGCCAAGATCGCCGGGCGGGCCGACGTCGACCAGGCGCTCGGCACCGCGGCCATCCACGGCCGCTTCGCGCACCAGGACCTCGCGTCCATCCTCAACGCCACTGGACTACGCACCAGCACCCACACCGCCAGCGAGAACAGGTCTTTGACGCAGGGCACGAGCGGGTGGGCGGCGATCGGCCAGCCACCCGCCGTCCCCGCGGCTGCGCCCGAGCAGGAGGAGTGCGCATGAGCCCAGTCCCCGCCGCGGCGCCGCCACTGCCGGCCGATCTGGAAGCGTTGATGCGGCAGCTGAAGATGCCCTACGCCCGCGCGTTGGCGCCGGAACTGCTCATCACCGCTCGCACCCAACGTTGGGAACCTGCCGAGGTCGTCAAGGCTCTCCTCGTCGAGGAAGTCGCCGGACGGTCCCGGTCCATGCTCGCCACCCGGCGGAGAGCGGCCGGGTTCCCGACAGGGAAAACCTTCGACACCTGGGACCCCGCCGCGTCGTCGATCCCGCTGCCGACCCAGCAGTCGCTGCGCACGCTGGAATGGATCGCGCGGAAAGAGAACGTGGTGGTTTGCGGGCCGTCAGGCACGGGGAAAACGTTCTTCCTCGAGGCCCTCGGCCAGCAGGTCGTCGAAGCCGGGATGCGGGTGGCGTGGTTCCGCCTCGAGGACCTCGGCGCGCTGATGCGCGCCCACCGCTCCGATGACAGCGTCACCCGCGTCGTCACCCGCATCCTCCGCGCCGACCTCATCGTGATCGATGACATAGGCCTCTTGGCCGTCGGGACCGACGCGGCGGAGGGGCTTTATCGCCTCGTCGACGCCGCCTATGAAAAGCGATCCATCGCGGTCAGCTCAAATCTTCACCCCGCCGGATTCGACGAGCTCATGCCGAAAACCCTCGCGACGGCGACCGTTGACCGGCTCCTGCACCACGCTCACGTCTGCCAAACCTCGGGCGACTCCATCCGCCTCACGCAGGCCCTCGCCGGGAAGGGCGTGACCCCGATGACCTGATCCTGCTCCCGAGCATGGCCACCGCCGCCAAATCTTGGTGGGCAGATCTGTTGGCCATGACTGGGCAGTTTTCATGGCCACCAGCGGGCATTTCTAGTGGCC
>NZ_FNIB01000031.1 GCF_900103805.1 Cryobacterium flavum
GGGTGCACTAGATGGGCACTGAACTTTCGGGTTTGGGAGCTATTCAAACATTTACGGAGAGTTTGATCCTGGCTCAGGACGAACGCTGGCGGCGTGCTTAACACATGCAAGTCGAACGGTGAAGAGGAGCTTGCTCCTTGGATCAGTGGCGAACGGGTGAGTAACACGTGAGCAATCTGCCCTTGACTCTGGGATAACTGCGGGAAACTGTAGCTAATACCGGATATTACCTTGGAAGGCATCTTCTGGGGTGGAAAGAATTTTGGTCAAGGATGAGCTCGCGGCCTATCAGCTAGTTGGTGAGGTAATGGCTCACCAAGGCGACGACGGGTAGCCGGCCTGAGAGGGTGACCGGCCACACTGGGACTGAGACACGGCCCAGACTCCTACGGGAGGCAGCAGTGGGGAATATTGCACAATGGGCGCAAGCCTGATGCAGCAACGCCGCGTGAGGGACGACGGCCTTCGGGTTGTAAACCTCTTTTAGTAGGGAAGAAGCGACTGGGTTTTCCTGGGAGTGACGGTACCTGCAGAAAAAGCACCGGCTAACTACGTGCCAGCAGCCGCGGTAATACGTAGGGTGCAAGCGTTGTCCGGAATTATTGGGCGTAAAGAGCTCGTAGGCGGTTTGTCGCGTCTGCTGTGAAAACCCGAGGCTCAACCTCGGGCCTGCAGTGGGTACGGGCAGACTAGAGTGCGGTAGGGGAGATTGGAATTCCTGGTGTAGCGGTGGAATGCGCAGATATCAGGAGGAACACCAATGGCGAAGGCAGATCTCTGGGCCGTAACTGACGCTGAGGAGCGAAAGCATGGGGAGCGAACAGGATTAGATACCCTGGTAGTCCATGCCGTAAACGTTGGGAACTAGATGTGGGGACCATTCCACGGTCTCCGTGTCGCAGCTAACGCATTAAGTTCCCCGCCTGGGGAGTACGGCCGCAAGGCTAAAACTCAAAGGAATTGACGGGGGCCCGCACAAGCGGCGGAGCATGCGGATTAATTCGATGCAACGCGAAGAACCTTACCAAGGCTTGACATATACCGGTAACGCCTGGAAACAGGTGCCCCGCAAGGTCGGTATACAGGTGGTGCATGGTTGTCGTCAGCTCGTGTCGTGAGATGTTGGGTTAAGTCCCGCAACGAGCGCAACCCTCGTCCTATGTTGCCAGCACGTAATGGTGGGAACTCATGGGATACTGCCGGGGTCAACTCGGAGGAAGGTGGGGATGACGTCAAATCATCATGCCCCTTATGTCTTGGGCTTCACGCATGCTACAATGGCCGGTACAAAGGGCTGCGATACCGCAAGGTGGAGCGAATCCCAAAAAGCCGGTCTCAGTTCGGATTGAGGTCTGCAACTCGACCTCATGAAGTCGGAGTCGCTAGTAATCGCAGATCAGCAACGCTGCGGTGAATACGTTCCCGGGCCTTGTACACACCGCCCGTCAAGTCATGAAAGTCGGTAACACCCGAAGCCAGTGGCCGAACCCGTAAGGGACGGAGCTGTCGAAGGTGGGATCGGTGATTAGGACTAAGTCGTAACAAGGTAGCCGTACCGGAAGGTGCGGCTGGATCACCTCCTTTCTAAGGAGCACGTGCCGTCCCGTCTGTATACAGCGGAATATGGCGGCCAGTCAGACGGAAGCGAATGTCTTCCGATGGCGCTCATGGGTGGAACATTGACATTGATGCAAGAACGGCTTCTCGCCGCACGGTACGCCTCCTCGGAGGTTGGAAATGCGACGGGTTGAGAGACTTGCATATGCACGCTGTTGGGTCCTGAGGGACCGGAACGATCACGACGCACGTTGTGGTTGATCTGTTTCTTCTGGACTTTTTCTCGTTGGCATCACGTGCCGGTGGGAAGGGTACCGCCCGTACTTTGAGAACTACACAGTGGACGCGAGCATCTTAAATTTGACTCTCGTAAGAGAGCAAATTACAAAGATCTAAGCACTGAATTTATTTAGTGCTGTGATCATTGGTCAATTTCGATGTCGGATTTATTCGGCATACTTAATCGATTCAAACTCATGTGATTTCAAATTTTTAAGAGCAAACGGTGAATGCCTTGGCATGTAGAGCCGAAGAAGGACGTAGTAATCTGCGATAAGCCTCGGGGAGTTGATAAACGAACTGTGATCCGAGGATGTCCGAATGGGGAAACCCCGCCAGGCCCGTGAGGTGACCTGGTGACTCCCGCCTGAATATATAGGGCGGGTAGAGGGAACGTGGGGAAGTGAAACATCTCAGTACCCACAGGAAGAGAAAACAATAGTGATTCCGTTAGTAGTGGCGAGCGAACCCGGATGAGGCTAAACCGATCATGTGTGATAGCCGGTAGGCGTTGCATGGTCGGGGTTGCGGGACTTTTCTGCCTATTCTACCGAATGGTAAGGGTTAGAACGTTGTATAGACGAACAGGATTGAAAGCCTGGTCATAGAGGGTGCGAACCCCGTAGTCGAAATGCAGCAATCGCCCGAGAAGTATCCCAAGTAGCACGGGGCCCGAGAAATCCCGTGTGAATCCGTCAGGACCACCTGATAAGCCTAAATACTCCTACATGACCGATAGTGAACAAGTACCGTGAGGGAAAGGTGAAAAGTACCCCGGGAGGGGAGTGAAATAGTACCTGAAACCGTTTGCTTACAAACCGTTGGAGCCAGCTTTGTTCTGGTGACAGCGTGCCTTTTGAAGAATGAGCCTGCGAGTTAGTGATATGTGGCGAGCTTAACCCGAGAGGGGAATGCGTAGCGAAAGCGAGTCTGAATAGGGCGATTCAGTCGCATGTCCTAGACCCGAAGCGAAGTGATCTATCCATGGCCAGGTTGAAGCGACGGTAAGACGTCGTGGAGGACCGAACCCACTTCAGTTGAAAATGGAGGGGATGAGCTGTGGATAGGGGTGAAAGGCCAATCAAACTTCGTGATAGCTGGTTCTCTCCGAAATGCATTTAGGTGCAGCGTTGCGTGTTTCTTGCCGGAGGTAGAGCTACTGGATGGCCGATGGGGCCCAAAAGCTTACTGACGTCAGCCAAACTCCGAATGCCGGTAAGTGAGAGCGCAGCAGTGAGACGGTGGGGGATAAGCTTCATCGTCGAGAGGGAAACAACCCAGACCACCAACTAAGGTCCCAAAGCGCGTGCTAAGTGGGAAAGGATGTGGAGTTGCACAGACAACCAGGAGGTTGGCTTAGAAGCAGCCACCCTTGAAAGAGTGCGTAATAGCTCACTGGTCAAGTGATTCCGCGCCGACAATGTAACGGGGCTCAAGCACGCCACCGAAGTTGTGGCATTGATATTTTTGGTTAGCTAACACCCTTGTGGTGTTGGTTCAGCCGTGTTGATGGGTAGGAGAGCGTCGTGTGGCCAGCGAAGCGGCGGTGTAAACCAGCCGTGGAGGCCACACGAGTGAGAATGCAGGCATGAGTAGCGAAAGACGGGTGAGAAACCCGTCCTCCGAAAGATCAAGGGTTCCAGGGCCAGGCTAATCCGCCCTGGGTAAGTCGGGACCTAAGGCGAGGCCGACAGGCGTAGTCGATGGACAACGGGTTGATATTCCCGTACTGACGAAAAACCGCCCAAACTAATCCAGTAATGCTAAGCATCTGAATCCCCTAGATGGATCCCTTCGGGGTGAAGCGTGGGGCCTAGCGTGCGACCCTATGCTGGTGCGGTTAGCGTATTAACAGGTGTGACGCAGGAAGGTAGCTGAGCCGGGCGATGGTTGACCCGGTCTAAGGATGTAGGCCGAGAGATAGGCAAATCCGTCTCTCATATAAGGTTGAGACCCGATGGGTAGCCCGTAAGGGTGAAATCAGTGATCCTATGCTGCCAAGAAAAGCATCGACGCGAGGTTTTAGTCACCCGTACCCCAAACCGACTCAGGTGATCAGGTAGAGAATACTAAGGAGATCGAGAGAATCGTGGTTAAGGAACTCGGCAAAATGCCCCCGTAACTTCGGGAGAAGGGGGGCCTGAGGCGTGAACGGACTTGCTCCGGGAGCGTTCGAAGGCCGCAGAGACCAGTGGGAAGCGACTGTTTACTAAAAACACAGGTCCGTGCTAAGTCGCAAGACGATGTATACGGACTGACGCCTGCCCGGTGCTGGAAGGTTAAGAGGAACGGTTAGCCGCAAGGCGAAGCTGAGAATTTAAGCCCCAGTAAACGGCGGTGGTAACTATAACCATCCTAAGGTAGCGAAATTCCTTGTCGGGTAAGTTCCGACCTGCACGAATGGCGTAACGACTTCCCAGCTGTCTCAACCGCGAACTCGGCGAAATTGCATTACGAGTAAAGATGCTCGTTACGCGCAGCAGGACGGAAAGACCCCGTGACCTTTACTACAGCTTGGTATTGGTGTTCGGTGTGGCTTGTGTAGGATAGGTGGGAGACTGTGAAGCTTGGACGCTAGTTCAGGTGGAGTCATTGTTGAAATACCACTCTGGTCATATTGGATACCTAACTTCGAACCGTGATCCGGTTCAGGGACAGTGCCTGGTGGGTAGTTTAACTGGGGCGGTTGCCTCCTAAAAAGTAACGGAGGCGCCCAAAGGTTCCCTCAACCTGGTTGGTAATCAGGTGTCGAGTGTAAGTGCACAAGGGAGCTTGACTGTAAGACTGACAAGTCGAGCAGGGACGAAAGTCGGGACTAGTGATCCGGCAGTGGCTTGTGGAAGCGCTGTCGCTCAACGGATAAAAGGTACCTCGGGGATAACAGGCTGATCTTGCCCAAGAGTCCATATCGACGGCATGGTTTGGCACCTCGATGTCGGCTCGTCGCATCCTGGGGCTGGAGTAGGTCCCAAGGGTTGGGCTGTTCGCCCATTAAAGCGGTACGCGAGCTGGGTTTAGAACGTCGTGAGACAGTTCGGTCCCTATCCGCTGCGCGCGCAGGAAATTTGAGAAGATCTATCCCTAGTACGAGAGGACCGGGATGGACGAACCTCTGGTGTGTCAGTTGTTCCGCCAGGAGCACCGCTGATTAGCTACGTTCGGAACGGATAACCGCTGAAAGCATCTAAGCGGGAAGCCGGCTTCGAGATGAGATTTCCATCCCTTCGGGGGAGAGGCTCGCAGCTAGACTACTGCGTTGATAGGCCGGATGTGGAAGTGGGGACTAAAGACCCATGGAGCTGACCGGTACTAATAAGCCGATAATTTGATAACACTCAGTTTGAAGAAGCTGCTTTAGCGTCCACTATGTGGTTCTCGATGTACGGTCGAGAACAACGTCCTCGTCACGAGGACTCTATATAACTACATAATATAGAATCGATTCATCGCAAGATGTTTCGGCGGCTATAGCGAGAGGGAAACGCCCGGTCACATTCCGAACCCGGAAGCTAAGACTCTCAGCGCCGATGGTACTGCAGGGGGGACCCTGTGGGAGAGTAGGACACCGCCGGACT
>NZ_FNIB01000029.1 GCF_900103805.1 Cryobacterium flavum
CGGCGGATTCAACTGGTCGTTGCAACACTCCATTTTTGAGAGGTGTTGCCGATGTGGTCGAAGTTTGAGCTGGTGGAGATGCAGGCTCGGTTTTGGGTGTTGATGTCCAAAGGGTCGACGCTGACGGCGGCGTGTGATGCTGTGGGAGTGAATCGACGAACTGGACGGCGTTGGCGTCAAGCAACGGGAGGGCGGATCCCTGTTCCGGAGGCCGAGAGGTCCGGGCGGTACTTGTGCTTGGACGAACGGCTGCGAATCGCGGACTTGCATGTGAACGGTACCGGCGTGCGTGCGATCGCTGCCGAGGTGGGCCGGTCTCCTGCGACGATCAGTCGAGAGTTAGCTCGCGGTGGGTCCAAGGCTGGCCCACGAGCGCGAACAAGGTATGCCCCGTATGCGGCGCAGAAGCAGGCCGAGCTTCGCGGGCGCCGACCCAAGGCCAGCAAATTCGATCACCCGGAACTAGCATCCTTGGTGCAGACCAAGTTGTGCGTGAAATGGAGTCCGGAACAAATCAGTGACCACTTGGCGACAGTGTTCCCGGACCGGCAGGAGATGCGGGTGAGCCCCGAAGCGATCTACCAGGCACTCTATGTGCAGGGCCGCGGTCATTTGCGTGCTGATCTGCATCAACACTTGCGCACCGGCCGGGCCATCCGGCGTCCTAGACGGCCTGCCGCGAAGAACTCGGGCAAGATCCCCGACATGATCATGATCAGCGAGCGACCTGCAGAAGTTTCTGACCGTGCCGTACCTGGCCATTGGGAAGGAGATCTGATCTTGGGGTCGAACTGCCGATCGGCCATCGCCACGCTGGTGGAGCGTCAGACCCGCTTCACGATGTTGGTCCATCTTCCTGGTGATCACAGTGCCATCACTGTTCGCGATGGTCTGTTAGCCACCATCAAGACTCTGCCCGCGCGTCTGGCTAAAACCTTGACCTGGGATCAGGGAACAGAGCTGGCCCAGCACCGACAGATCACCCTGGCCACCAACATGGCCATCTACTTCTGTGATCCGCATTCTCCGTGGCAACGCGGCAGTAACGAAAACACCAACGGGCTGCTGCGCCAGTATTTCCCCAAGGGCACCGACCTCTCCGTCCATTCACCCGAACGGCTCCTGGAAGTAGCCACCGAACTCAACGATCGACCCCGTAAAACACTCGGCGGCATCACCCCCGCCCAAGCCATGCAACGACTACTGTCAGAACCAGAAAAACCAATCGTTGCAACGACCAGTTGAACTCGCCAACCCCCTGCGGGACGCAGAAGAAGGGATGCCTTCGTCGCTATCTAAATTGCCGCGCGGAAGCGATCCCTGCGAACCACATCGTGAACCATCTGTTGTGCGATCGGGCAGACTGGCGAGATGACGAAGATCGTGGTGCGTGAAGCCAAAGCACTCGAGACGGAGGCAATCGCGGGATTGCGCTGGCGGTGGGTGGTGGAGCGGGGCGGAGTTCCGGTCGTGAGCCGGGAGGACTTCGTGGCGTCCGTAGTGGCTTTCGCGTCCGCGCATGAGCAGACACATCACCGGGTCGTGGCGATGCGCAGCGGAGTGGTCGTCGGCATGGCCTGGCTGGCGGTGCTACCCCGCGTGCCCAGCCCGCGCGCCACCGATCGTGCTTCCGGAGACGTGCAGTGCGTGTACGTCGTCCCCGAGGAACGAAACGTCGGCATCGGCGACACGATGATGACGGCCGTTCTGGACAAAGCTCGACAGCTGGGCCTCGAACACGTCACGGTGCACTCCAGCCCCGAGGCAATCCACCTCTACGAACGCACCGGGTTCACCGCCTCACCGCGCGTCTTGTTCGCCGATTTCGCCGGTCGTTGACGGGTTGCGACGCTCTGGGAGTCGAGCGTTAGCCGGT
This sequence comes from Cryobacterium flavum, assembly GCF_900103805.1. GTDB lineage: Bacteria > Actinomycetota > Actinomycetes > Actinomycetales > Microbacteriaceae > Cryobacterium > Cryobacterium flavum. The sequence continues at coordinate 1,877 of NZ_FNIB01000029.1, forward strand.
CGCGAGGGTGCTCAGTCGGGATGCTGGTCGTTCCGTCCGTGTTGCGCCGCACCGCGTCGTTGACGAGAGCGCCCGTGCCGCCGAGGAGCGCACGAAGAACGGCTGTCAAACGATCGAAATGCAGGAGCGTGCAGAGTTTGTCCAAATGAGAATTCTTGTCCAGAGGAGCTCGCAAGCGGAACCTTTAGTGAGATGTCGGAAGGGAGCTGGTGAACACCACTTCGGGCATCTGGGAAGTCGTCTGCGCCGGATGCTTTACACGGTCCTGCGGCGATGAGACGTGTTGGACCGTCAGGGTGCGATCGATTCTCGGAGAAAACTGCAGCGGGAAATTTCAGAGGTTTCCCATTCCTCAGGTTCTTCGAAATTTACGTCTGTGGTGCGTGACTGTTGAAGTGATAAATGCACCGAGGAGTAGGACCGTGAGGACCGCAAAAGATACGCGGGTCGGATTGATCCAGGCGGGAATCATGTCGTAGTTGGCGTTGCACGTATCACGCAAATGCGTTGTCAGCGCCCCAGAGCCCGATTGACGGCCATCCGGAACTCGAGGACGTGATCGACTGCCGCTTCGCCCGGCCTGCCTCTTCGTACGAAGGAGAAGCGGGCTGTGTTGAACTCCCGGAAATGACGCCAACCCGTCGGCGCCAGTCGATCCGCGACAGGAATGCCGTCGGTGGTGGTCAGGCACACATACGGCGCACCCGGCCCTGACGCCAGTGGTCGAAGCCCGCGATCGAGACACCACGCGCTCAGCTCCGGACTGACGTTCACTTGGGCCAGGTTGGCTATCCTCCCGTCAAGGTTCTTGATCGCCGAAGCGGCGCGGCGAAGAAGTTCGATAGACTGGGCACCTGACTCGGCCACCCTTAGGACGCGATGAACCGGTTCCAGGTCGGGGACATCGCGGCGGACCAGCACCAGTCCCAGGCCGACCACCAGGCCAAGGTGCTTGTGCAAAGGCGCGATCGCGACGTCGCTGCCTGTCAGGAGCGCGGGGGTGAGCACAGTACCGAGTGACTGTGCAGCGTCGACGATACGGATGCTTCGTCCACCAAGTTCATCGACCACTGCGGTGACCGGCGAGACGTGGGTTCGCAGCTCCCAGTCGGCTAATGGCCCGGCTCGCGGCAGCAGAAAATTATAAGGCGAGTAGTGCTGTTCGATGGGGCCCTCGGTATTGATGCTGCGGCCTGCGTTGGTCGCGGCGAACAACACCGCCATCAAGGCGGAGGTGGAATTATGAAGCAGATAGGGCCGGAAGTCTCCCGCGCCCAGGTCACGGACTAGTGCGCAGGTGATGGTGGACCGCAGCTCCGCTGCCTGAGCGTAGTAGTGTCCGTGCCCGGTAGACACCTGCAGATCTGGATGTAACGCCGCAGCGTCCAGTGCGCACATCAGGCCTCGAGCTCATCGGAGGCTGGAATACTCACCACGTGCCACAAAGCCGTGGCCACTGCGGCATCATCAGCTGATACCCGGCGCACATGTCTGGCTCGTTCCAGGCCGGGTAACCCGATGCCGACCACGAACGCAACGTCGGCCCGGGCTAGCAACTCTTGGTCATTCAGGTCGTTGCCGAACGCCACAACCACTGACCCGTTAGCGTTCATCCGGAGGTCAAGTGGCTTCGCTTTTGTGACGCCGGCGGCTGTGATATCGATAACCCCGCCGGCGTGCAGACATATCTCCACGTCGTCGCCGGCCGAGTCCCGGAGTCGGCATATCCACAAGGCAGAATCCTGCGAGTCCACAACCAGCTTGATGACAGTCGCCAGGTCAGGGTCAGCGTCGGGGCTGTACTCGGCCCGATCGGGATAGGCCATCCACGAGAAGCCGCCGCCGCTGACGACAAACCGGTCGCCATACTCAAGGTAGAAGGGAACGGCCTCTGCGCGAAGGCACGCGATCATCGCCCTCAAGGGTTCACACGGCAGCGCTGTGGTCTCGGTCTCCCTTCCGTGGCCAGTCCGGAAGGCACCGTTGCAGAACCACCACTCATCCACTCGATCGGCCAACGCACCCATGATTTTGCGGGCTCCGCGAGGAGCGCGTGACGTAGCCACCACCAGATGGATATCGCTTCGCTCGCCCAGATGGTCCAGGGCCGCGCTCACCTTGGGTCCCGGGTGGCCTCCGTCGAAGGCGATGGTGCCGTCCAGGTCGACGATGATGGTGCGCTCGGCAGGCCGACCGAGACTCGGCATCGACCCCGGACGCAGCAGCCCCTGGGCGAGGAGCGCGGGCACCACGAAATGATCGAAAATCGAGCCCAGCTCGATACCTGCCTCTCGGAATCCGCCGTCGATCCAGGCGACCTCCTCGATTTCCTGACCCGGGGTTGCGGTCCCGTCCGCCTCAGCGAGAAACACCTCGATCCGCACCGTCGAAGACGGCTCAAAGGCAGCGCGGTCAGAGTAGGTCCCAAACCGTTGCCAAGACCGTAGATGCAGCCCGGTCTCTTCTGTGAGCTCACGTGCCAAGGCCTGGTCCATTCTTTCCCCAGGTTCCGGTTTTCCTCCCGGGGAAATAAAAGTCGTCGAGCCACGCTTTCGAACCACAAGGAGTAAGCCGCCACGGAGGATCACAGCGGCCGCCTTGTCGATTCTCCTCATCCAGTAATCTCAGCCCGATCGCGCGTCTCGTGACCAATGGCCAACGAACGCCCGCTGAGAAAGTTGATGATGTCGTGACTCAGGGCCTCCTTCTCCTGGAGGTAGGCCAGGATGGTCTCATCCGTTGGTGTGGAGAAGCTGTCGCCGAAGATAGAGACACCCTCCAAAGACTTTGTGGAGAGGCCGAGCTGAAGGAGGCGATATTTGACGTCGTCGCCCGATGTGGCGAACTCGTAGATAGGACTGCGGTAGTCGATTCCATATTCAGCGAGGAACCCCTCGAAGTACTCTCGGGCGACCATGCGCTGCTCGGGGAAGTCCTGCTGATAGCGAGCGATGCCATCGTTCATAATGGCGAGGCCGTTGCGACGACAGTAGTCGACGGCGTGTGCGTGGATGGCGATTTTCTCGCCGAGAAGGATGAGATTCTTGCGGTGGGTCAAGATATCGTGCTCGATATTCGCTATTGCGATGGACCGGAAGGCGCCGCTCACGTCACTGACTACGTGAGTCACGACGAGGTCACCGAAGCGGGCCTGCAGCTCCTTAACTCGAAGGGTGAGCAGTCCGCGGTGGAGCGAGCATCCGCTATTTCCACTGAAGAGGTGGACGGGGATCCCCTGGAGCATGAGGCGGGCAGCAACCAGAGTGCTGTCTCGTCCGCCACTGAACATAACCAACTGGGCATTCTCTTTTTCAATAAGCATTTATTCTCCGTAATTCATTGTCAATGACTGCTAATGACTGCTAATGACTGCTAATGACTACCAATGCTTCGCGCAGCCTAGCAGACCGTTAGCGCGCCTAGAATTATGACTGGTCAGCCTGCCGGCGTGGATGTTCGATTTCTGCGTGTTACTGGTGAATGCTGATGTGATGAGTGGTGCGCCCGTACCGTGACTTGAGACAGTCGGTAGGAGGATCATGTTTCATAATGAATTGTCGTAACATTCAGTGTATGGACGCACCCTGTAGACGGTTGAAAGTATCATTTTCGTTCACCCTGTAAGACCGACAAAACCTTCCGTGACGCCAACCGATATAACAGGTTGCAATGGCCTGCCGCGGATATCTCGGACAGTCGGCCCTGGGTGAACATGGTGATCGCTGATCAAGTTTATTTCCTGGGATCGACGGGTGAATGAAGGCTCGATAAGTGGGGAAGATGCAGTTCAAGATCATCATGGTGTCGCGGGTTCAAGTCCCCTTTCCGCTAGACAGCATTCACTAAAATTGCCCAGAACTTCCGCCGAAGTCCGGGGCATTCTTCTTCCTGTTATGGGTCGAGACCTGGCTAGAGCCTCGTGTCGAGAGAGATATCCGCAACCCGCTATATGTCTGCACGCGGGTAGCGCGGTTTGCCACGGAGCGCGAGCGGAAGCGTAGCGAGGCAGATGCCGGCCGCGACGAGCAGTGCCGTGGAAAATGACAGCCCGGCAGCGAGTGTACCGATCAGCACTGAGCCCACTGCCGTGCCCAAATCGAATCCTATGTTCCACACAGCGCTGGCGGTGCCGTACTGCCCCCGTTTCACCGCGGCGAGGGACAGCAGCAGGGTCAGGTTCTGGAGTCCACCAAAAGCGATGCCGACTAAGATCAGCCCTGCAAGGAAGAGCAGGATGCTCGTCGCGTCAGGATTCTCGACCGCGGTGGCGGTGAGAATAAGACCGATGACTGATATCAGCACCAGCGGCCACAAAAAGCGCTGGGCGCCATAATGATCAGCTAGTCCGCCAACGCCCCACCGAGTCACTGCCGCGCTGAAGGTGAGCAGCGCGAGTCCGCCGGCCGTCGCGGCTGGCGCTGAACTCATCTGTGGCGCGAAGGTGATGAGCGCACCGCCGGCCAGTGTGACGCCACCAAGGAGAAGCATGGGGCCAAGGAGGCTGCCCAGCAGAAGCCGCCCCCCAGTCCCCGTGTTGTTCACCGTTGTCGTGGGTTCGGTCGGCGGCTGAAGAGCGCGTTCGGCTGTCTGTTCCCGCAGAACACGGGCCAGTTGTGGCGCAGAACTGATGCCCAGAATCGGCAGGGTGCCGATTGCAAAAACTGCCCAGAATCCCACTGACTCGGACATCCATGGCCCGAGGGGGAAAAGAACTACTTGCGGCACCGCGATTGCCGCACCGCAGGCCCCGATGGCTGCACCGTGTTGGGCACGCGGTACGAGATTGGCCACCACGGTCGATCCGGCCACGGTGAGCACACCAAACCCTATGCCACGCACTATTGAGAGGAGCAAAATCCAATTCAGATGGTCAGAGAAAAGAAACAGCAACGACGGAACCCCCAGAAGCACCAGGCCAGCGGCCAACACGCGACCGGTTCCTAGACGACTGAGAAGTCGGGGAACGAACGGCTGCGTCACAACCGTTGCCAGCAGCAACACTCCATTGACGAGACCGGCACCGGCCTCATTCGCACCGCCGGTTACCGCCCAAAGGGGTACGACGGGTAGGAGGGCAGAGAAACCGGCGAATCCAGCGGCCGTGAAAACAAGGAGCGCCGGCATTCCTGCAGCGCGCCACACCGGCGGTGGGGTTGGTGCGGGATTGGGGCTCACGTTGGACAACCCTAACCGTAACCCTAACTCCAACTCCAACTCCTAAGCGCCAAGGGCGGTGTTGCGATCAGCAATGGGGCCAACATTTTCTTGTTGCGCGGTCGACCTGATCTCCTGGGTACGGTGGTCGCCGCTTGTTTACTCGGGTGCACGGCCGACCGCGTGTCTCCAGAATCTGACACAGGCGCGTCCGCGAACGAGGGGACCGATAGGACCGAGACTCGATCGGCCAAGATAGCTCGATGTATGCAGGCGGAAGGGTGGGACGTCACGTACTACCCGTCAGATGACTCGTACGGTGGCGAGACGTCGACGGATCAGGCAGATCAGTATGACGCGTCGGCCGTCGAATGTGGAGAGCGGTTTCCCGTGACCGGCCCGAGCTCGTTTGAAGAGTATTCTCAAGCTGATTGGGATCAGTTGTACAAGGGCGAGGTTGCCCGGGCTGATTGCTTGCGAGCGGAAGGGGTTGAGATCCCGGGTGCGCCGTCGAAGACTGTTTTCATCGAGGAGTACCCGTCCGGGGATGGCTGGTATGCGTACAGCTTCGTTTCTCCGTCAGAAGTTGGACGTGATACTTGGGAGGACCTGAATCAGGCGTGTCCTCAGTCGTGATCACTCGTCTCGGCTGAGTTATTCTCACTTGAATAATTTCCGTCGTCGACCAGCCCTCGATAACGCATTGGCTCATTGGGCGGCGTTCGCCTACCTCGGAGTGGTGAGCATCTTCACCCGGGCTGCCGCTTTTCGTACCGCGAGTGGCCATCGGGGCTATGGCCCAGGTCAGCCAGGTGCAACGCACCCGACCTACCCTGCACATCCTCTGGACAGCGCTACTCCTCCGCGAGGAACTCAACTGGCGGACCATCATTGGCGGCATCGCCGTCATTCTCTGCGCCGTCATCACCGTGCGAAACACCTCTATCGCGTCAGGCTCACCCTCCGCCGAGGACCGTGAAGTTGGACCAGAAACAGTCGAGGCGATGCCGAGCACCAACCGCCCGTAAGCCGAACCTCTTGCGGGACGGCAAGAGCGAAGACCGGGGTCACGCCCCTCCGGGTGGCAACTTATCGTCACCGTGTGGTCAGCTGACGAAGCGGAACAGATACCACGGTAGGAGTTCGATATTCCCGATCACATCAAGGGGATCCATTGTCTTGTCGCAGGGTTGACACCCACAGAGCGTGTGCGCGACGCTCGAAGTCACGTTCAGGTGGTCCCATAACGCTGGCAAGCGACATCTGAGTCAGACGGAGGGTGTCGTGGATAGCGCAAGACCTAATAGTGTCGGCTTGCTTGAAGGCCCACCCGATTCCTATGGAACCAATGCCTCCCTGCCGGACATTGATGAGTATGGACACCTTTGATTCCCAAGCCACAGACTCCGCACTGTGGTTGCACGTCCGCGGCGGGAATGGACGCGCGTTTGGTGTCCTGTTTGACCGCCACCGGGATCGGGTTTTTGGTCACAGCCTTCGGCTGGTCCGCACACAAGCGGAGGCAGAGGATGTTACTGCGATGGTGTTCCTCGAAGCTTGGCGTTGCAGAACACGAGTTCGGTTCGTTGATGAGTCCATCCTCGGGTGGCTCCTTGTAACCACTAACAACGTGGCCCGGAATCAACTTCGGTCCGATCTCCGACACCAGCGACTTCTCCGAAGGCTTCCACCGCCGGATTCTGTGCCTGACCACAGTGAGGCGGTGCTGGACGCGATCGATCTCGACTCCACAGGGAACACGGTTCAGCGCGCCTTTGCGCACCTGAACTCCCGGGACCAACAGATACTGCTGCTGTGTGTCCTGGAAGACCTGTCGATGACGGACGTCAGCCAGCTTCTTCGAATACCTTCGGGCACCGTCAAATCCCGACTATTTCGCGCCAAGCAACACCTCGCTCTCGTCCTCAACGAGTACAACCCGATCCAACCATCCGCATCAGTTGTGGGAGAAAGCACATCATGAACAGCACGCCGACGGAACCGCACTTCACTACCAACCGCAGTGCGGCGATCCGAGCCCTCCTCGTGAACATCGCCCAACCAGGAACTCCAGAGAATCTGAGATTTCGTCGTGCTCGACGCGTTCGGATCGTCGTCCCCGCAGTCATTGCAACCCTCGTCTTGACTGCCGGTGCCGTCGTGGCCGTCCAAGCGCAGATTACGAGAACCGATCGCATCAATTGCTTCTCTCGAGCGGAGCTCAACATGTGGGGGGAATTCCCGGGTGCGCGGGTGACCAGCCTCGAGGGCACCATCGGAGACAGTGAAGGGGGTCCGGTGTCAATCGATGACGCCCTGGCCGCGTGCTCAGACCTCTGGGCCCAGCATGCCCTGGACGCAAGTATCGAGAGTGGGGTTCGTTCAGATCCCGTTGACCGAACTTTTTCCTACCCTGTCCCCGACCCTCTCACGGTGTGTGTCATGTCCGATGGAATGGCCGCCGTGATTCCCGGCGCGTCCGACGTCTGCGGTCGCCTCGGCCTGGCGGAACGAGCCAAGTAGGAACAAATAATTGCCATGACAGTTCCTCAAGTGAGTTGGCTTGCTTTGACGAATGAAGAAGATTCTTCTTGCGAGCTCATGGAGTTCCCGAAGGACACGTTCGACGCCGACGACGCCGCAGGAGTCGCAACTAATTCAGCGGGCTGATGGCGTGAAGGTTTCTGGATAGTTGCCGAGCCATCCCCAGTGTTTGGCGGGCCAGCTCACCACGACTGCGCGGCCGACGACGCTACTGATGGGGACGAAGCCGCCTCCCGGCGAGCCATTGAGGAAGTGGAAGGCCGAGTCGGCCGAGTTGTATCGGTTGTCACCCATCACCCAAAGTTTTCCGTCGGGCACGGTGACCGTAAACGGACTCTTGGTTGCCTGGGATTGACCGTCAGGAACCTGGATGTACGGCTCGTCGATGGGGACATCGTTGATGGTGAGCTGCCCGCCTGCGGTGCAACAGACCACGGTGTCTCCGGGGAGGCCGATGACTCTTTTGACGAGGTGATTATTGCTGTCGCCGGTGCTCAGCCCCACAGCCGTGAGCGCGGCGTTTAGTGCACTGAGAAGATTCAGCGGCACGGGTTGCTGTGGTGGGAGCCAGTTTCCTGGGTCGGTGAAGACGACGACGTCGCCGTGTTCAATCGGGATCAGGTTAGGAACGAGTTCATTCACAATGATTCGATCATTGATCAGGAGCGTGTTCTCCATCGAAGAGGACGGGATGTAGAACGAACGAACGACAAAAGTTTTGAGAAGGGCTGAGATCAGAATCGCGATGACCACGATGACGACGAGGTCCCGCACGAACTTCAATGCAGGAGACCCGACCCCGGTCCGCCGCCGCGTAGAACGTGTGGCGTTGTCGGCTGGCATCATTCCCTGATCCTAGGGCAGTCATTCAAGCTGGTATTGATCGGCCGACCCGAGCGGGCCCTCGAACGCAATTCACTCAGCTTCCCCGTCACTATAAGGGGAACGGCGGATTCAACCGGTCGTCGCAACACTCGATTTTTGTGAGGTGTTGTACGTGTGGTCGAAATATGAACTGGTAGAGAAGCAGGCGCGGTTTTGGGTGTTGATGAGTCAAGGCTCGACGCTGACTGCAGCGTGCGATGCTGTCGGGGTGAATCGACGAACTGGACGGCGTTGGCGTCAAGCAACGGGTGGGCGGATCCCTCTTCCTGAGGCAGAGAGGTCTAGGCGGTACTTGTCCTTGGAGGAACGACTGCAGATCGCGGACTTGCACCTGGGTGGCACCGGTGTGCGGGCGATCGCTGCTCTGGTGGGCCGGTCTG
>NZ_FNIB01000027.1 GCF_900103805.1 Cryobacterium flavum
AGGCATATCCTTCGCTGCCTCAAACGCTTCATCGCAAGGGAAATCTACCGTATCCTGACCGATCCACATCCGATCACTTCAGTCGAAGACCTCCGACCGAAACGAGTCGCCCTGGGCATGTCCATGCAGGTCACCGCCAATCACTGCGGCGTTGCTCAGGGCACCATCTCCCGCCTCGAACGCGGCATCAATGTCAACTACGACCTCGCCCGGCACTACCGCACCTGGCTAGACCAACAATCGGCCACAATTACCACTTGACATCAATAGGAGCATCAAAACGGCGGCATGAAACCCGGGACGGTTCAAAGTCCACAACGCCGGCCTTCACTCCAGCGCGGAACTAGCGGAACTCTTCAACGTCGCGCGATCGACCGTTTACCGCACTATCCACTGTCAGTTCGAATCTAGCCTTTGAGAAGGGCACCGATTGAAATCTCGTTGCCGGACTATCTAGTCCGGCAACGGGAACCCTAAAGACCGTTCGGGAAACCTCGGTCAGATTAGATGCCGGAGGTACCGTTGCGGATCCTCTAAAAACGATCGCCAGTTCCGAACCAGGTCGAGGTCGCCCCAGGCGCAGGGACGGTATCCCCACGGTCCGACCTCGTAGATCTCCGCACCGGGAATCGAGGCCAGGATCGGTGAATGAGTGGACAGAATCACTTGCGACCCTCCGGCGGCAAGGATGTCCCGAAGGTCGCATAGTAGGGCGAGCGATCCCGTGAACGAGAGCGCTGATTCCGGTTCGTCGAGGATCCACAAACCCGGGTAACGAGCCCGGGCGGCCACGAGATCGAGGAAGGATTCACCATGCGAACGCTCGTGGAACACCGGGTCGTTACCGCCCGGGTTGTCCTCGAGATAGGTGAAGAATCCATGCATCGTCTCCGCGCGAAGGAAGAAGCCGCCCCGGCGGGCACCCAGTCCTCGGCTCAATTGCAGGTGATCGGCGAGGGTGGACTCGGACCTACGGGTGGTGTGACGCGACCCAGTCGATCCGCCTTCTGGTCCCATCCCGTATGCACCCGCGATGGCCTCGACGAGCGTCGATTTCCCGACCCCGTTGTCGCCGACAAAAACGGTCACCTGGCCGAGTTCGAGACCGTGCTCGAGGAGCTGCGCGATCGGAGCAAGTGTCGCGGGCCAGACATCCTTAGGTAGAACGGGCGCGTTTGGGTCCTGGCCCACCGACCGAAGTGGAGTCACGTTTCTCGCCATACGATCATTCTGCCGGAATCGGAGTTCGAGACCGTTAGACCAACGCTTTGCGGAGCTCTGAACGTGTCAGGAAACTTGCGCGGTGTCCGTAAAGGAGCTTGGGCGGCGGGGACCGATATGATTTCGTTGTGTCGAGCAAGCCAACTGGAACCCGAATCGCTGCGGTGGCACTCTTCGCCGCATGGCTTGTGCACGACGTAGAAGAGGCATTCACCTTCCCGGCCACGTCCAGGCTGCTCGCCGCACGTCTGGGAACCGGCCGCGTCGTGGTTTCTCCGTCGCAATCTGTACTCGCCATCGCGCTCATGGGAGTGCTTGTTGGCACGGCCTGCGTTCGCGGCTCGCGCACCCAAGGAAAGTCACGTCTCTATCGGGCGGTGTTGGCGGGCTTGGAAGCTCATGTGGTCACGCACGTCGCGACTTCGATCTCCTTCAAGAGCTACACTGCTGGACTCATAACGGCACCCCTGGTGATGTTGCCCGGGGCGCGAGTGGCCCGGGATGAACTCCGTCGAAGCGGCTCGCCGCTCCTGCCGTCTGACACCGTACGTGGCGGGGCGCTTCTGTTCGCTTCAGCGATAGTTTCGCACCTAATTTCACGCCTCTTCCTCGGATTTAGAGCGTCTTGCGGGAGCCAGAGACGCCCACATGATGGTGGCTTCGCGCGAAACTCCCTGGTGACGAGAAGGACCAACGAGCAGATGGAAACGCCCAAATAATCGCTATCTGACCTAACGGCCGGCAGGAAATTGGAAGCCATCAAGGGGAACTCTCTCCGGGGCGTGGGTGCTAGCGGGTCTACGCCTGTATGTCGAGCCGGGCAATGACGCGGCCTCCCAGCGGCGATCAGTTTTGGCTACATGGATCTCTTTGAGTCCGGGTGGTCGCACGCGGGAGAGACATCTAGATGGATGTCGATCTCGATCGCTCATTCCCAGGCGAGTGTGAACCAAGCGATCGCGCCGATGTACCCAACGAAAGTAATGAGCGCTAATCGGGTTGGCGTGCTGAACGGGTTGTGTCTGCTGAACCCGAAAAACGAGTTCGCGTTCAGGAGGTGCAGGAACAGCCCCCCGCCGAGCACACCCACATACGCCGTCGGTCGAGCGGTGAGGAGGACGACGATGGCGAAGAAGATGTATTCGGTGACGAAGGCTGTTTTCGGGTATTGCCAGAGTCCGAATCCCAGCTTGCGGTCCTTGCCGCCGAAGCCAAGGACAGGCAGGTCGTGCATGTGTACGACGAGATCGAGGATCCAGTGTGAGATGGCGGCGACCCAGAACAGCACCCCAACCAGGACGCTGTTGTAGAGAAGAGCGACGATCGCGGCGGGCACGAGCGTGAACAGGTTGCCGAGCACCAGCGAGTGGGAGAACGGGTAGGAGTCGAATCGGATAGAACGTTGCAGTGGGTCGTTCCGGCCAATCGTGACGCGTTCGCGGCCCAGGAGGACGAGGACGGGCCACACCAGGTCCGGCCAGGCGACGCCGACAGCGATCGGGATCACCGGCGAGTCCGGCACGAGCGTAACCAACACTGCAGCAGCTGCGTAGTGACCGATGTACATGGAAGTCCGTCGCGGGCGCGAAAACGGGTCAGTAGTTTGCAGCGACCCGCGAAGGGAGCGAAAGGGGATATTTCGCATCCAACCGTGGGTCGATGACGATTCGGAAGAGAAAGCCAAAGAGTAACCGCACTCCAGCCCAGTAGGCAGGAATAATGAACCATCCGAGCCACGAGATCGTCCCGGTGGGTTCCAGAACGATTGTCGCGAAGGTAACTAGGACTCCCACGCCTTGGAATAGATAGGTGAACGCGTGCGTGATGGAATCACGGCGGGCTTGCTGCGCGCTCTTGCGAGCATGTAACTGTTCCACCGCCTCACCGAAGTCGATGCTTTCAACGCTCACAAATAGGTCTCTGACAGGTACCTCGAGCGCATTCGCAATCAGAGCGACCGTATCCAAACTGGCATCGCTACCCGCTTCCACGCGTTGGATCGTTCGCCCCGCGACCCCGCTCTCCTTCGCCAACCGCTCCTGAGTCCAGCCGCGGGCCCGACGGAGTTCACCGATGTGTGTCTTGTTCATGCTCTCAACCTAGGAGACAACCCGGCCGCCTTGCCACGACACCACCACGACAATCCGACGACAGCGTCAGACATAGTGGAACAAGTTCAAGTTCGAGGCCCCCATATTCGTGCCCGCAAGCCGGACGCCCACCGGGGTACCTAAACACGCGATCGCCGGCTTGGGTCCGTACCAATAAGGAACTCTCAGCGGGCACCGAAATCCGTCCAAGTGAGCGGCGGCGGCCAGGAGCTATTGGCTCACGCGGGGCGGTTCTGCTTCCCGTCGAGCCAGAGTGTGTCGGATGCGTCACTGTGCGCGGTGCCACTGCCCACGTGCTTCGTGTTGATTTTTTCGCCGTTCTTGATGATGTGCACGAGCGCCATGGCGTGACCGCGGCCCAAGTCGAAGTCCGCCTTCAGCCAATCGACGATCACCCCGGCTTTCTTGGACGGGTCGTCGAACCCCTTCTCCTGAGCGAGCGCGATGAACTGTCGCGGGGCCAGTCCAGTCTTATTGTCGCAGTCGACAATCACCGGCCCGGCCGAGCAACGAAGCGTGAGCGAACGTTCTATCTCGCTCGAGGGGCTCTTCGCGTGAACTCGACGTCTGCCGTCGGCACGACCTTGCCGGTTCGACCGGGGGCGGCTTGGAAGCTCCAGTACAGGTTGGTGTGCTCAATCACCTGAGCGGGCGGCGGAGCGCCCCATTCGGTGTGATCTTCTGTGGTGTGCGCGTCGGAGACCAACGTCACATCGTAATCGCGGGTGAAACCCCCATGAAGGGTGGAGCGCACGCACGCGTCGGTTTGCGCACCGACAACGACGAGGTGCCCGACGTCGATCCCGGCGAGCACCTGTTCCAGGCTGGTCGCCTCGAACGAGTCTCCATACTCTTTGCGGATAACGGCCTCACCGTGCGCTGGCGTGAGGTCGGGAACGATCTGCCAGACATCGCTGTCGATCGGCAGCTCGTCAGAGGAATGCTGTACCCAGAGGACCGGCACTGTTTCAGCGCGGGCGCGGTCTACCAGAATCGCGATATTGGCAACCACCGGACCGCGCCGGTGGGCGTTGGCCAGAACCCCGTTCTGGGCATCTATCACGAGAAGCGCGGTACCGGAACGGTCAGTGGGACGGGACATTTCATCCTCCAATAGCAGAAGAGCGAGACTGCGATCATGCTACTCCCAACATCCGACACTCAGCTCGCGAACGGTGGTCAGCGTTCTCGATGCCGCGCCCTCGGGGACCTTGGAGTTCTGCCCGCCATGACGTGCCAATCTCCGATCGGTGTGGGGCGGGACTGTCAGAAAATTGATGGATAGAATGCCCGGAAGCCGGACGACCAACGGGCGCATTGAAGCGTGATTCCGCTCAAGTCGATGCGCTGAGCAAGTCGCCCGCAACGGGAACCCTCACCGGGACGAACGCCGGTGACCACTGTGGGACGATGATCGCGCCGGCGTAGTGCTCAATCGGACCGCCCTAGAGCGGGTGCCCTCTTCTCGCAACGCCCTAGTAGGTTGGCATCAGTTAGCTGATCGATCTTGGCTCTGCTGGGGTCCCTGCGGTTGATCCGCCGCGGGCATATTGGCAGCGCAACCAAGCACAGCGCGGCAGGGGTACACCCTGCTGTCAAGGGTGGGTTTACCTGCGCGCCCCATATGCTTGGATCCATGATCGCCGCCATCGCCTTCGTCACACTGATTGGCCTGTTGGTTCTCTTCCAGCTTTCCCTCGCCTTCGGCGCGCCGTGGGGACGATTCGCGTGGGGCGGGCAGCATCCCGGCGTTCTGCCGTTCGGGTATCGGATCGCCTCGGGCGTCTCCATCCTGATCTACGGGTTCATCGCCCTGCTCGCCCTCGACCGGGCGGGTGTTACTGACGTGTTTCCGAACGCGTTCTCGACAGTGGGGATCTGGGTAGTCTTTGGATACCTCACCCTCGGCGTGGTGATGAATGCGATCTCCCGGTCCAAACCGGAGCGGTATGCGATGACACCGGTCGCCCTCGCGCTCTCGATGCTCGCGCTGCTGATCGCGTTGAGCGGCCCCGCTGAGGAATCGTTCGCCGGCATGGTGTTCGATGACGGAGACGGACCGGTGTTCTGCACGACGATCATGGAGTCCTACCCGCCCCAATGCGGCGCCGACTCCCCTTCTATTACCGGGTGGGATTGGCCCGCGGTCGAGCACGAGCAGTCGCAAACCATCCGCTGGGGCGAGTACCGGTTCAGGGGCGAGCGCGAGGGCAACACCATCTCCGTCAGCGGTTCGCCATCGCCGCTGCAGTGACGGGGCGGAGGGAAGGAAGCAACGCACCGATTAGGTGTAGCCGTCTTCGGTATGAACTCTGCGTCGGCCGTGATCATCTACGCGCGCTGAAGCCCGCAAGCCGGACGACCAACGGGCGCATTGAAGCGTGATTCCGCTCAAGTCGATGCGCTGAGCAAGTCGCCCGCAACGGGAACCCTCAGCGGGACAATGGGATGTCGAGCGGCTATTTCGTAAGTTTGCGCCCATGATCCTTTCGCGGGCTGTGCCGATCCTCACTGCCTCCAACCTTCGCTCATCAACAGAGGGTTACTGTCGGAGGTTCGGGCTTGACCTATTGATGGACCACGGATGCATAGTCACACTTGGCATGACAGGCCGCAGCGCGCAATTCAACCTTATGGAGCGGGACGAGACCGCGCTTATGAACCCGATTGCGTCCTTGCAGGTCGATGATGTTGACCAAGCCCTAGAGACGTCATTGCTGCTGGGCTCGAGATTGTGCATGAATTGACCGAGGAAGCCTGGGGTGTGCGGCGGTTCTTTTTTCGATACGGCGACGGAAATGTCATCAACGTTCTCACTCACGTGAGCTGAATATGCCGAATCACTGACCTATGGTGAGCGACATCGACTCGCGCTCAAGGGAGAGCGCGCCCGATAGCGCCGAGTCGTTCCAGCTGGGAAGAATGTGGCGGGTCGATGAGCTGTTCGCGTCATCAGCTGGCGTTGTCATAGTTCCCGGCCGCCCGATGCAACGCGAGGAGGCGGACCGGCTCGTCATGGTGGCCATCACGGCCATTCAGCGGCGCTGATGCCTCAGTTCTCTCTCGGTGCGGTTCAGTTCGAAGAACTTCTTCGGGCGATAACCCGCCGGACGATTTTTCCCGAGGAGGTACTGACCACTTCGTCGTTCAGCATTAGCCTCACCCCACCCAGAGCCGCCATGACAGCCGATTCGTCGAATGCTGCGTACAGCCGACCAGCATCGTCCCGCCGGTCTGAACCTGGCGTGACACGCCAGCTCAAGTAAAGTGTCCCCCCAGGAATCAACAACCTCATCATCCGCGACACGGACGGGCCGACTTCCTCTTCCGGCAGATGCATGATGACCGTCTCGCACAACACATTGGCGAAAGATGCATCCGCGACTCCGTCGAGCTTCGGCAGCTGGCGCTTCTCGAATTGCACCCCCAAGTGCCGCCTGCGCGCCTCTGCCAGCAGGCCTTCGGAAGCATCGAATCCAATGGCCGGGAAGCCGTTTGTTGAGAGCCAGGCGCTATCACGACCACTGCCGCATCCGACGTCGGCGGTGAGACCAGGTGTGAAGTGCTCCGAAAGGAGGGCATAGAGATCGGTCGGGGTATCCTGCTCCTGCTCCCACTCGTCAGCATAGGAAGCTGCATCGGCGTCATAAGCTGCAATGGTCTTAGAATCCATGCCGCAAGTCTGCTCCCTCTCTCAACAACTTCGCTCGAGCGGTCACCACTCTGAGCGAAGGCGTCAGGTCACACGGGAACCCTCAGCGGGATTGCTCTCGGCTCAGGTTTCTGGAGTGGCTGCAGTCCTTGCCATCCATTTTTCAGGCTGAGCGAGAGGTTCGAAACCGAATTTCTCGTAGAGACCGTGGGCGTCCCCGGTGGAAAGTACGACACGCTTCAGATTCAGATCGTCGAGCAGTGCGCACACGTTCTCCATGAGTGCGACCCCCACGCCGTGTCCGCGGACCTTTGGGTCCACGAAGACGTCGCAGAGCCACGCGAATGTTACCGAGTCGGTCACGACTCGGGCATAAGCTACCTGCCGTCCGCTGGCTGAGTCGAACATGCCGAAATTGGTGGATGCGTCGATTGCGGCATCCTGAAGGGCACGGGGTCGCCCCGTCGCCCAGTATGCCTCGCGGCTCAACCACGCGTGGATCTGCTCGCGGTCCATATCGCCGGTACGTGCAGAGAACCGGTAAGAAGCATTCGTCATGACTCCACTGAATCGGAACTGAAGACGGGACGCAAGCCGAGTGATCGTCGCTCCACGGATGATCGAGACTTAGGAGAGAACCTCCTCCAGGTTCAGTCCCTGGTGCGGCGCATACCGCCCGAAGCGCACGAGGTTTCCGGGTGCCATAGTGTCGGAGCATGCAGCTCACAGAATCGCCCACGCTCGCAGGATCGCTCGTAACCCTTGAGCCCCTGTCATTCGATCACGTAGCCGAGCTCCGTGAAGCTGCGAACGAAGCAGAACTCTGGCGTGCTTGGTACACATCAATACCGCACCCCGAGGCGATGACCACGGAGGTTGAACGCCGACTCAGCCTCCACGAGCAGGGAAAAATGCTGCCATGGGCCACTCGGCTCGCGTCAACGGGGCGGATCGTCGGCATGACGACCTTTATGAACCCGAGCACCGATGCGCAGCGATTAGAAATCGGCTCCACTTGGCTGGCGAGAAGCGCTCAAGGTACGGGCGCGAACCGAGAGGCCAAGCTCCTCCAACTGACGTACGCCTTCGACGTTTTGGACTGCATTGCCGTCGAGTTTCGTACTCACTGGCACAACCGCCAATCACGAAAGGCAATAGCTGCTTTGGGCGCAAAGGAAGATGGAGTGCTGCGCAGCCACTCAGTTGGACCGGACGGCGCTCTCCGCGACACCGTCATATTTTCCATCACTGCAAGTGAATGGCCAGCCGTGCGCCTGGGCCTTCGGCATTCCTTGACCACGAGGGAATTCTCCCTCCAATAATTGCGTCGCATCGTCGGCTGGGCCGCCCGATTTCACAACGGCCTCACTCCGTAAGGCGAACGTCTTGCGGGCGCACAATTAAGAGATCGAACACGAACGCGAAGACACGCCTGAATTCGCCAGACCCTCCGCCAGACGTCGGAGGTTTTTGGAAGACACTGCGTCCTACGCGACACGGTGCTCTCGCTGCTGCGGAACGGCTACAAATCTGTGTTCGGCTGCACCTGGGCGAGACCTGATCGACGTCCTATAGACAGCCATGCCAGCGGACCGACGACCGGTACGAAAATCGTCACGAGCGCCCAGATCATGGCTTGCGCTGAGGTAAGGCGTTTAGCGGTTCGAGCCATCGAGACAAGCGCTACGACGGCTAGGGCGATGACCAGAACCGAGAACATAGTCCACGCGATGTCATACCCGACGGGAATGATTGGATTAATAGAGTTGCCCATGTCGTCAGCTTACGGCGGAGGTTCTGCGAGCGGAAACGGTACCGGCGGCAACGGTCAAGCCCCGTGTTATGCGTGGGCAGCCCGTAACCGGAAGGCTCAACGGGTACGCTGACGCCTGAACCGTCGACGTCCGGTCGGGCGATCCGTCACCGGCCACCTCAGATGATTGCCGGGTTTGGCTCCCGAACGTAGGGTTGAATCATGGCTGAGCATGAAGAGTTGGCAGTTTTTCTGGGTGACTGGCATGCCGAGGGCACCTCTTATGGTGGTGACGAGCAGTCGCTGGATAATCCGCATGCGGGAGCGAGTCCGTGGAACAGCATCCACTTCGCCCGGTGGCATTCGGGCAACTACTTCATCGTGCAAGATGAGCGCGCGAACGGTCCGTTCGACACACTTAGTCTGATGGGCTGGGACGCTGAAGCCGGCCGCTATTTCGCCCGAACGGTCGAGAATCACGGCTTCGCACGCGATTACACTCTGACTGTCGACGGTCATACTTGGACGCTGACGGGCGAGCACGAGCGCGCAACGTATCGATTTGGCGAAGACGGTCGCAGCCAGGAGATCGCCTGGGAGTGGAAACCCGCTGACGTATGGCTACCGCTTTGCGACCGCACCGCTCATCGCATCAACTGATCGAGCACCAACGGATTCCAACGGTGGGTAAGTCTGCCTAGCTCTGTGTCATACGGGAACCCCCTACGGGACGGTTCTCGGGCGGCTGACACTCTTTCGTTTCTCCTACGAGCCCTGTGTCTTGCCCAGGTAAGCGGTGATGTCGACGGAGATGGTGGGCGGCAGGCTGGGCGCGCCCGGATCGATTGGATCGACGTCAATGTTCATCACTGTCCCCGTCCATCAGATAGCCCGAACGAGCGGGACAAAGCCGCGCGGGTATGTGCCAGGGTCGAACAGTTCGTCCGCGTCATTGGACGAGTCGATTCTCGTAGGCAAGTGCGACGAGTTGCAGTCGAGAGCTCAGGCTGAGTTTGGCGAGGATGCCCGAGATGTGGCTCTTGACGGTTGTCTCGCTGATGAATGCAGCTGCGCCGATGTCGGCGTTGCTGAGCCCTCGGGCGGCAAGGAGGAAGACCTCCTTTTGGCGCACGGACAGTGCAGAAATGACGGCGTCATTGGCTTGTCCCAGATGGCGGGGCGACAGGTCGTGAATCAGCGCCAGAGAGTTGTTTGGCGCGATGACAGATTTACCGGCGTGCACGGTTCGAATGGCGGCGAGGAGAAATTCAGGCGTGGCGTCTTTCATCAGGAACCCGCTGGCGCCGGCATTGATCGCGCTGAGAACGGCAATGTCGCGCTGGTGGGTGGTCAACACGATGATCCGAGGAGGTTCTCTACCGTCCGCCGCCGCAAGTATCTGTTCGGTGGCAGTGATGCCGTCCGCCTTGGGCATCCTGATGTCCATCAGAATCACGTCGGGTTTCTCCTGCGCAGCCAAAACCGTGATTGCCTCGCCATCGTACGCAGCGCCGGCGAAGTCAAGGTCGTCCTGCGACGCAATCAGCATCTCGATTCCTGAGCAGAACAGCACCTGATCATCAGCGATAGCGACGCGAATCACGATTCGTCTTCCCCCACTTCGGTTGTCGTGGTTCTGGTAGTTCCGAGGATGGCGTCGGCACGAGGAACGAATCCGGTCACAACATATCGTCCTGGCTCGTCGTCATCGAACCCGGCGGCCAGCCACCCTCCGGCCAGTCGGGCGCGTTCGCGCATACCTCGCAGACCCCGTTGCGGTGATTGTGCCGCCGGTTGAGTTTTCTCCCCGCGTGACGAGATGGTGAGGGCCAGGCCCGGGCCGCGCCAGTCAAAGACCACCGTCGCCACAGCCGATGCGCCCGCGTGCTTCAGCGCATTCGTCAAGCTCTCCTGCACGATACTGTAGACGGCCAGCTGCTGTCCCGAGGTCAGTACCCCGGCGTCGCCAAAGACCGTGTGGGTGACCGACAGGCCAGCGGATCGCATCCGCTCGAGCAGCGCGTCGAGTCCATCCAGTGTCGGATGTGAGTGCCCCTCCGACTCTGTTCCAAGCGAATCGATTAGCATGCGGACCTCGACCAACGATTCCCGCGCGGACCGTGCGATCGCGGCGAGCGAATCATTGGTGCCTTCTGGTCGCTTATCGCCGAGATACCGTGCGCCATCCGCCTGGGCGACGATGACCGAGAGTGAGTGCGCCATGATGTCGTGCACGTCCTGAGCGATTCGGTCGTGTTCGCTCGCGAACCGCAGCTCTGACTCGGCGTTGCTGAGGTCCGCGGCGATAGCAAGTCGTTGGGTTTCGCTCCGATTGCGTTCCAGACGTGCCCGGGTGCCGAACCCGATGTACCAGCACGCGACGGACACTCCTACGAATGCCAGAAACATGAGTGCGATGTTTTTCCACGGCTCAGAATCGTTGGCGCCCCAGCTGACCGCAAGGCTGCGTTCCAGTGTCGGCGAGAGTGCGGGAATGGTGAAGAACAGGGCGATCACAATCCCATAGATACCAACGAGTGGAAGTGAAACGTGGCGCTCACGATGGTTCGCCGACGCACCCAGCACGGCCGCGGCGATCCCAAAACCCAGATATGCCGGAAATGCCGTCTCGCTGAACCGCAATGACGGAACGACCAGCTGCGCCAGCAGGAGAAAGCCCAATACCGCCAAAGCCAAAAACGGAGCAAGTCGCGAGAGTGCAATCGCGATGCCAATCATCACAAAAGGCAGCACTGCGACCGCAACGTTCCTCGGGTCAAAACGCCCAACCTCGCTCATCACCCACAACAGAACAAAGCACACACCGACAGCGGGCTCGATTGCGCTGCGCAACATCAATCTCAACGACTTCATACCCTCAACCTAGAGCGGCCATCCCAGACAGCCCAAGCCAGACGGAGTCGGTTCATCCGAAAGGTGTATACAACTCATACTTCGTCCCTGCTGGGAGAGG
Source organism: Cryobacterium flavum (assembly GCF_900103805.1). GTDB lineage: Bacteria > Actinomycetota > Actinomycetes > Actinomycetales > Microbacteriaceae > Cryobacterium > Cryobacterium flavum. The sequence continues at coordinate 11,712 of NZ_FNIB01000027.1, forward strand.
CGAGATCGCCGATTATGCTGCATCAATCCGTCAGACTGGTGTACACGTTGGAGGGCCTGATTCCCGGTCGAGTGCCAATCAGCGTGGGTAGTGCACGAGCGCAGTCCGCAAGGCAACCCTCTGGGGGGCCTGTTAGAAGAGAAACCCGAAGAGCAGGGCCGCGACGCCGAGTACCAAAAAGCCCAGGCAGTTGACCCAAAATTCCATTCCGAGGAAGCGCGAGCGGATGTGGGCTACGGCTGCGGACGAGAAGTAGACGATGACGCCGACTGTGGCTGCTAGGCCGATTCCTGGAATGGCGAGCCCGACGAGCAGCCCTGTGACGGCGAGGGATTTGATGACAATGAGCGTCCACCACCACTGGCGCGGGAACCCCACTCCGTTCAAGCAGTCACGGATGAATTTTGGTGGCTTGATGGACATACCGACGTCGACTGCCAGGACTGCAGCGAGGGCAGCTTCAAGCCACCAGGGTTCGGGGAGCAGAATCATTTCAGGCGGCCTTTCCGTTGACGAGGTAGCGCACCGTTTTTTCGAGCTCAGTCAGGGTGCTGTCTGGGTTCGGATCACTTTGGCCGGCCCAGATGAAAACTTCACCGAGATATGCACGGTGGATAATGCGGGCTGTCGCGGACGCATCTGTCGCAGAACGGCCCGCGCGAATGAGTACGTCCGATACCTGCCCTATGAGTACGCCGGACAACTCCGCGAAGATTATCGACGGGTGTTTCCCGCCAACAAGAATGGCAGTGTACGCGCGCGCCAGATCTGGCTGCGCTGCAAAGAATCGTACGAACGAACCGAGCGTGTCGATAATCTCTGCAGCCGGGTCCTGCGCGATCGGCACGCCAGAAGGTGCGGGGTGAATGCTGGCGATCTTCCGATCGAAGATCTCCACGAGTAGGCCATTCTTGTCGGCAACAGCCATCACAGTGCCAACACTGACCGCAGCGCTTTCGGCGATCTGCCGAATGGTTGTGGCCGCGAAACCGCGCCGCACAAATAGCTCCTCAGCAGCGCTCAGAACTTTCACGCGTGACGCGTCGCGTGCTAGAGACCTTGAATGAACGCGTTCGGTGAACATGTTCAGATTATAGCTCCCCTTTTCAAGCCGATATGGCGATCGTGTCGTCGGTGAGTTGAGTGAATTGGTTCGGTGCCGCCCGCAAGCCGGACGTCGAGCGCGACAGATGTGGGCAAACCACCTGGCGGCCGAGTGCGCCGACCTCGTGTCACAGGGGAACCCTCTACGGGAAGTTCGGGCGGGTGTGAGCGAATGCATCGGACTCCCCGAGCGGCTCACGCATGTGGTCCGATAGGGTGAAGTTCAGCTGTGAGCCCTGGGGAGGCCCCAATGAAGTACTGGAACGTCCTGATTGTTTCGTTCGCTCTGGCCGGTGCGCTGGCGCTGTCCGGGTGCACCGCAGATTCCGCACCTGCTGTAAGCCCGACTCCGTCAGCAATGGCATCCACAACGGATGCGGTGACATGCTCCGCCTTCGGCGATGTTCTGACAATTACCGCGAACGCTGATGCTGGTCTTCGGGATGGTCGGATGGCCACTCAGGAACAACAGGGCTGGTATCGGCTGGCCACGCGCGTACTGGATCGGGTGCCGACCAGCGGAAGTGGCGACGTTAGCGAGGCAACCATCGCTCTCAGGGACGCTGCACCGGTTATCAGCCTTGGTGCCATGACAATGAGTGGAATTGGGTCCGCGGAGTGGAACGACGGCCTCGACAAGCTGTCCCTCGCTTGCGCCGACGCGGGTGCCGAGACGGCAGTTGCGATGTTCACCGGCGGATAGCACGGATTTCAGCGAGCGGATGTCGAACTCGCGGTGTCATAAGACAAGAGCCGCCCGTAAGACGAAGACCAGGACTTGCGACCTGCAAGCGGTAAACCCCTTCAGCGGGCCCTTGAGCTCAGCCCCCGATGCAGTCGCCGCTTCCGCTGTAACAGGGGCGATAATTCGGGTTAGTCGTTGAAGCCGGGGGTTCAGGGCGCCAGTCGATCCTTGGCACTGACATCAACAGCGCCACTCCAAGAGCCATGATCAACGCGACGCTCGCGATGAACACGAGGCCGACCCGACGCCGCACGATTGCCCTCACGAGCAGCCCGACTTGAAGGGCGAGCATGATTCCGGCGGTCACCCAGTAGCCCACGATGTCCGAGGTCGGCGGCTGCGGGCTCAAGCTTGCTGAAAACGCGCGGCGAACGAGGTCGACGGTTAGCACGAAAGTCACAAACGCGGACCCGAGAGTAAGCAAGTCGAAGCCGCC
>NZ_FNIB01000026.1 GCF_900103805.1 Cryobacterium flavum
GGCGACGTGCTCTACCTCGGCGACACAGTCCGCTGCTTCACCCCCAAACAACGCGCCGCCATCACCGCCCGCGACGGAGGCTGCATCATCCCCGGCTGCACCATCCCCGCCCGCTGGACCGAAACCCACCACGTCATCCCCTGGCAACAACACGGCCGCACCGACATCGACAACGGTGTCCTCCTCTGCTGGTTCCACCACCACACCATCGACACCAGCGGATGGAAAATCCGCATGATCAACAGCCGACCCCAAGTACGCGGACCCCTACTCTGGGACCCCACCCAAGCCTGGCGCCCCGCCCACAGCCACCGCGCCAACACCACCAACCCCGAACCACCCTGGCGCACCTAAGACCATCAAGCGCGGCCGGAATTCTGTTCATCTTTGACTTCGACCGGGCTCGCCTCGAGCAAAACAGCGAGTCGCGGCCTTCTGCATTACTCACTGCAGTCACCCAGGCGTGGTGCCCCCGGTAGGAATCGAACCTACGACAATCGGATTGCGGCGGACCCTTTTTAGCCGAGCGACTCTCATTGCGAAACCTAGACTGAACTCGTCCGATCTCGATCTGATCAGGAGTTCCCTGTGATTTCTATTGCAATTCTATCGCATCACCTAGGCCCATCTCGGCTGGTCTCGACGCAATAAACGTTGAATAAACGTGCGCGCATCAAGTCCCCATGTTTGGTCCCAGACCCACCCATTCGACATACGATACCGAACGCGAGCCGAACTCCTGGTCGTGCTTCGGCACAACGGTCGCGACCGCGCTTGACCGATCTGGGCAGGCGACCAGAGAGATCGCGAAATATGCCCATCTCCAGGGGTGGCAAGCCAAAGGCCAGTTACCCGACGGACGGTCGGTGAATCCGTTCGTCTACCGCGTCCGCAGGACCTTGGAAAGACATCGCAACGCGCTGCTGCGCGACGCGGGCAACATTCCGAGCATCCTCGATTGTCAGCCTGTTCGTGGGCACGCGCCCAACGACCTCCTGCATCGCAAGCTGCACGACCAGTGACTCGACGGGCACACGAGGCTTTCTCCGATGAGTCCTAGCCTGGTTATCCATCTCCGCGTCGACGAGAAACCGTGCACTATTGCGGTGAGCATGGGTCACGACTGTTCTTATGAGTCGCTCGAACTGCTGCTGCCGCTCTTCGCGCCGAACAATGGCCTCCGTGGCGCGAACGGCCGCTGCGACGTCGCGGCCGGTCAGGAGGTCGACCCGGCGCATCCGCTCTGTGACGAATTCGACAGCGCGGGCGCAGACGATGGTCTCCACCGGAACTGGCGGGAGCCCCATGCGTGCTCTAGTTTCCACGTAGGCTTCGGCGAAATCGCGCATGCGGGCACCGTTCTTGAGCATGTGCTCGGTGAGCGACTCCGCGAACACCGTGAACTGCCGGAGATGTTCGGGCCGTGACGAGTCACTGACATAGGCGTCGGCCTCGCGCTCGTTGGCCCGGCGCTCGGCCGCAGTAGTCGCGTGCAGAAGCTTTGGCGGGAGGCCGGCCCGACTCAGGCTGCGCTTCAGCCGTCGCGCCGCCGCGTTGGCCTCCAGCTCGGACTGGTAGATCTCCGGATCGCTGCGCCGGTTGCGCTGCAGCTCGGCACCACGCTCCTTGTTGCGCTCAGCCCACTGCCGGGTGATCTGCTTCGTGCGCTCCGGGTCCGCATCCCGCCTGGCCGCGCCCGGGGCATTCACCTCGCCGCGATGGGCCTCGTAGCAGCGGTTGTAATACTCGCGCACCTTCTCGCGATTCTCCGCCACCCACCGCTGCTGATACTCACGCCTGCGCTCCGGATGCTCCACCCGCCACCGCTTCGCCCGCTCCCTCCCCCGCGCCCGCACCTCCGCCTCACGATGCCGGCGAGCCGCGGCCCGACGGATCGAATCCCGATTAAGCTTCGCCAAAGGCGACAGCTTCGTCGCCGAAGGATATGTGCGCACCTTCCAGGTCGAGCGCGACGGCGAAACCATCCAACGCGAAGAGTTCGTCGCCAAGAAGATCGGCCATGATCTCGCTCGCACAAACTACCAGATCACTAGAACCAATCGCTCGGCTCAGGGCAGCGAACAGGACGCTGCGGCAACGCAGACGGCAATCGTCAGCGAGACGGAAGCTGCCCACGCCAGCTCGGGGTGGTGAAGCAGCGATGGCAGAGTCCTTGGTCGAGTGGGCATCCGGTGAACACGACGACGCGTTCGGAGCAAGCTCGTTGGAAGATCTCGACGGGCCGCTCACTGCGGAGCCGCCGCATCCGATCAATTGAAACCTCCTCAGCGCCGACGACGCCGAAACTGAATGGATCGAACTCAACCGCTGGGTGAACTGGCTGCGACGCACCTACGGGCTGCCAGCATCCGTCGTGCCGCCGTTCTGGCACCGCCACCCCGAACTCATCTGGGAGCTCTCCGCGCTGCACCTGCACTGGCTCGGCGCCTACGACCCCGACCAGCACGGCTCCGCCCCGCTCGGCTGGCACCGTGACTTCGCGGATGCCCGCCAGCGACTTCGCGAATGGGTCGCGATCTCGGGGACGCGGCTGGAGCGGGATCGTTCGACTCGGCAGACGTCATGGCCAGGCGAAGCGCCCGCCGACGCCGTGGAGGACGTTGTCATTATCGTTCGCGACGAGGACTTCGTGCAGTTCGTGGTCGATGACGTCGCGCGTCGCCGCGATGCCGAGGCATCGTTCTACTCGCGCGCTGAATCTAGTTGATATCGCCAAGCCTTGGCTCTTGCGAAGGGCGCAAAAGGACCTGCTTCGCTGTCGCAGCTAACGCACCTGAGCGCGACTGTTCAAAGGTCGGGGCAAACGCGACACCCTCGGGCTCGTGACCCGCAGATCCCAGTATCCGTGCGGACGTGCCCGCTCAGCGTCCCCGAGTGACACGGCATCAGCGGCACGGCCGCCGGGCGGTTTGGCCCCAGATCTGTCCCGCAGTCCGGCGGCGAATTCAACAATTCGTTGCGACGACCGGTTGAGTTCGCCGTTCTGGGTTGCCCCAGGGGGCCGACCGGGACCTTCTCAAATTCACATGGTGCATGATGAGAGGGATGTTCACTCCTACCCGAGCTGCCGGCCTCGAAACCCTCGGCCTGTTCGTCCCTCATGCAGGGTTAGATTACACGCGAGACCGCAATCACGACACTGGACCCTCCCGTGAAAACGTCTCCGGTCTCTCTCCGTACCTACGCCACAGACTCCTGACCGAGCGCGAAGTGGTTTCGGCTGTGCTTGAACGGCATCGGTTCGGTGCATGTGAGAAATTTGTGCAGGAAGTCTTCTGGCGGACGTACTGGAAGGGATGGCTCGAGCAGAATCCCGAGGTGTGGCGACGGTATCGCCGCGATGTGGCCGAGCTCGGGCTCGCGAGTGACACACGCTCCGGAGGTTACCGCGAAGCTATCGCTGGGCACACCGGCATTGATGCGATGGATGCGTGGGTGCGTGAGCTTGTGGACACCGGATACCTGCACAACCACACCCGCATGTGGTTTGCGAGCATCTGGATCTTCACGCTCGGCCTGCCGTGGCAACTCGGTGCGGACTTCTTCTATCGACACCTTCTTGATGGCGATGCCGCCTCCAACACGCTCTCCTGGCGGTGGGTTGCCGGGCTTCAGACCGCCGGAAAGACCTACCTCGCGACGGCATCGAACATTTCTCGCTACACCGAGGGCCGGTTCTCGCCATCGGGACTCGCCACGTCGGCACGAGCGATCATCGAAGAGCCACTGCCAACGCGGGCACCGATTGCTCCCGCCGAATCCACCCCATTGGGCGCCCGAGTGGGGCTGTTGCTGCACGAAGAGGATCTGGACGCGGCAAGCCTGCGCGCCGAGCTTTCCTGGTTGGATTCGAACAGCCGACTCGTGGCTATCGCCGGATCCACCGATCCCGACGAGCGCTCGCCCTCCGGCGCCTCGGCTGCAGTGCGGCGATTCACGGCATCAGCCCTCGATGACGCTGCCAAGCGGGCCTTAGACGCCCTCGGGCGACCGGCGAGAGTGCTACCCGACGCGCTCCCCTCCACGGTTCTGAAGTGGGCGGAGTCCGAAGGCCTCGATACGGTGGTTATGCCGAACGCACCGGTAGGCCCGGTGCAGCAACGGATGCTGACGCTCGGCGCCGCTCTCGCCTCGGAGGGAATAACGGTCACGATCGTCAGGCGGCGCTGGGACACGCTCGCTTGGCCCTACGCCGCGCGCGGGTTCTTCCCTTTCCGCGAGCGTATTCCTGAACTGCTGCGCCAGCAGGGCTTGTAGACCCGGGACCCTGACACAGGGCGACACGATCAGCAGAGTCGAGCAACCGCCGGACACATCACGCGGCACAATGCCCAGAGCGTCGGTAACTGCTTACTAGTCGGCGTCGTGAAATCGCAAAGCGCAAAACCCCCACTTCGGAGGTCAACGGGACACCGGTGGTGTTCAGTCAATACTGCGATGTATTTCACAACGCCGTACCCACATTGGAGGAGCACGCGGAGAGTATCGTGATTACCTCACATCGTCGAGGAAATGCCCTGTCACCAATGTTTTCAGGGGATGTCGGCTACTGTCACCTAACCGTGCAGCAGACCCCTCAAGGGTTACGCTTGCGGGATGGGCAGCAAGACTGACATTCATTGGGTTAGTGGCGGTCAGCGTCCGAGGCAAGAATGGGCCCACTGCGCAAATCGAGTGCCGCGGAGCGGAGCGCGACACCTACCTGTGGATAGATAAAATAGAAGGGCAGCCCATGTGTGCTGCCCCTCTTCAAAAATGGGAAGGGTCGTCAGCACCCCTTCGGACCCGCAGGGTTCTCGCGTTTGAAGAACCAGCGGCCCAGAAGGGTAACCAAGATTCCAATAAGCACGACGCCGGCGACGATCAGAAACGCGCGCATCCCATCACTGGACGCGATCGTGGCGGCATTAACGAAGGCCAGCAACCCGCAGAACACGATCGCGACCCAGCCCACGATCTGACGGCCGCTTGGCCGCTTGGCCTGACCTTCCCGTCTTTCGGTCACGGTGTTCTCCTTCATTTTAGTATTCATCAGTAGGCGAAATTCCCGGCCTTGTCGCGCTTCTCTTGGCTCACACTACCGAGGTAGGCCGCCATGCGGCCGCCGCCGCCCACGGGCTAGTCGCGGAAGCGATTAGAGACCCAGAGAAGCCGCCAATCAGTCTTTCGGCCTGAGCCCAGAACGGCCCAAGATCCCGCGCAGACCGAATGGCCGTCGCAGCCGAGGCCACAGCTGAGGTCGCATGAGTCGTGACTACGGTCGACGATGCGGAGGAAACCGAGTGGGTAGACGCCATGGCCGGGGCATCAGTTGCCACCATTGCAATGACGAGTGCCCCACCAGCGCGCGTCGTTCTGTACCCGCGGTCGATCTACTCGAGACCCGTTAAACGTTCGTCCTACGGGACCCGGCGTTATTGGCCTAATCTCAGCCGATGATCTGCCGCAACGATTTAGAGGCTGTTGTGTGCAGCAGTACGTGGCGATGGTGTGTCGACTGATCTGTTGGATCGTCGTGTCGTAGCTTGGTAGGCCAGCCATCCGGCTGCGATGAGCGCCAGTACCGCGGCCGCCAGGAACGCAATGTTGTGGCTTGGAGATGCAGTACCGAGGTCGATGGTGACTATAGCCGCGAGTCCGACGGTGTTCCCAATCTGCTGCGCAGTCGTGAGGATTCCGGAGGCGATGCCCCCGAGGCTGCTGGGAAAGGATGCCGTGATGAGGTTTGCAAGGGTACTGATCGCCACCCCCATGCCGGCGCCGAAGCCAGCACTGATGAAGATGATCGCACCCGTCCAACCGTCTTGGGCTACAGCGGCGATGGCGAACAGACAAACACTCATGAGTAAGACTGCGAGGACAGCCGCATTCATGGATCCGAGCTTTCCTACGATGGCCGGAGAGGCGGCGGCTGCGATGAAGGCGGCCGCGGACAAAGGCAGAAATGACAACCCTGTCTGGAGCGCATTCAGATCTCTGTGCACTTGGAAATTCAGGGTCAGAAAATAGAAAGTACTGGTCATTGCCCCACCGACGAGAAGCATTGCCGTGGGGAGCTGCCACACCCGTTCCCCGGCCAAGCGTCGAAGGGGTAACAAGGGATTCGACGATGACCGGATTTCGATGAAGACGAACAGGAGGAGGCTCCCCGCTGCTGTGACGAACCAGACAGCCGCGGGGACGTCGAGCAACTTTGATTGAAGCGACGCGAACCCCAGCGTCAGGGTCGTGACGCAGACTGTCCCCGCCGCCGCTCCGGGCAGATCGAGGCTGCCCCTCTGTACTGGCTGAATACGACCGATAGCGATGGTCAAAAGACCAAGGAGAACCACGCACAGCGGGACGTTTACGAGAAGAGTCCACCGCCAACTCGACCACTCGACCAACAGACCGCCGGTGAGAACGCCAATCGCACCGCCGCTACCTGCCGCGGCACCCCACAGTCCAAAAGCACGAGCGCGCCCCGGGCCTGCAGGGAAGGAAAGCGACAGCAGTGACAGCGTCGCTGGCGAGATGAGCGCAGCAGCGATCCCCTGGGCCATGCGCGCCGCGATCAGGACGCCGGCCGTTGGAGCCGTTCCCCCGACCAGACTGGCCACTGCAAAAAGGGCAACCCCTATAAGCAGGATCCGACGCGCCCCAAACGTATCGGCTAAACGTCCCGATACGAGGAGCAGCCCGGCAATCGGGATAGCGAAAGCGTTCACGACCCAGGGCAGGTTTTCTCGTGAGATGCCGAGGTCTGCTGCCAGCTGCGGCAGTGCGACAGTCAAGATTGAACTATCGAGAACGACCAGGAACTGCGCAATACTGCAGACGGCGAGGACAGCGCGTTGTTGTTTCACTCGCGGTCGAGGCGAACGATGACGTTGCCGCGAAATTTCCCCAGGAGGAGTCCGTCAAGGACCGCCGGCGCCGCCTCAAGGCCGCCGTTGACGATGGTGTGCGGAAAGACGATTTTGCCTTCGCTGAGCCAGAGCCCGTAGTGCTGGTTCCAAGCTTGGATCTGGTGGGGGGTGTGGAAGGTAGAGAAGGGGCGAATCTCAATTTGTTTGACGATGGCCGTCATGATGTCAAGACGCGGACTGCCTGCGTCGCCGCCATCAATCTGACCGGCCAGTGCCCCGCAGAGCGCGAAGCGTGCACCGGGAGCCGCGGCCTGAACTGCCGCCTCAAATTGGTCACCGCCGACCGTGTCGAAGAAGACGTCGATGCCTTCTGGCGCTAGTTCTTGCAAGCGGGAGGCGATCGACTCCGTACGGTAGTTGACCGCGGCGTCGAAGCCGAGCTCGTCAACCAGGTAGGCGACTTTGTCATCGCTGCCTGCGCTCCCGATGACGGTCTTCGCGCCCAGCGCTTTTGCAATTTGTCCGGCGAGTGAACCAACGCCGCCCGCAGCCCCGCTGACGAAAACCACATCGCCCTCACGGACCTGGGCGATGTCGACGATCCCGTGATACGCAGTGACACCTTGATTCAGCACGTATTCAGCTCCCGGCAGGACTTCGATCGGTACCGGCCAAAACGTTTCTGCAGCCGCGACGGTCTCCTCCCGCCATCCGCTCATGTGCGTCACGACGGATCCGACCGGCAGGTCGGCTGCTGACTCTGTGACTGTTCCAACGGCCCCGCCCCAGAGCGGCGTCCCCAGCGCATAGGGCGGCATTGGAAGGCCGGGATGTTCCGTCATGAGATCGGCCATGACGGCGGTGATCTGAATGAAATCGTTTCGCACGCGAACCTGACCGGGCTCCAGACGTGCGGCTTCAATTGTCTGCATCGTGAGGCAGTGCGAAGGAGAGATGGTGTGATTGGTGCGGTACTGGTTCAGGACGATCTCCTCGGTGGTAGTGGCAAGCGCGGTGATGTTGGGCATGTGAAGTACTCCAGTTCGGTTCGGCCCGGTGGTTGCCGGGCAGGTGCCACCGTAGAAGCAGTACCGGACAGGTATTGTCCGCTACAGGGTGGAAGATGAAGGTTATGTGGGATACCTCCGGACGACTGCTGAGATTGTTAGCGCTGCTACAACGCACCCGGGAGTGGAATGCGGCCGAGTTAGCAGTCGAACTGGAGGTCACGGCCCGCACTGTTCGACGCGACGTCGCCCGGCTTCGTGATCTGGGCTACCCGGTGGCCAGCGTTCACGGCACTGGTGGTGGTTACCAGCTCGAAGCCGGTGCAACATTGCCTCCGCTGATGTTCGACGCCGAAGAAGCAATTGCCACCCTCCTCGCGCTGCAGGATGCATCTGCGACAGGCAATCGTGGTGCAGCCCCTGGGGCGCTTAGCGCCCTCGACAAGCTCAATCGCGTCATGCCGCCCCGACTGCGTTCCACGATCGATGCCCTGGCTCAGAACTCCAGCCGCATCGACCTGGGCAGCCAGATCGGCTCGGACCCGGCGCCCGTGAACGCGAACACTCTCGTGCAGCTTGCTCGAGCGTGCCGGGACCGCCGACAAGTCGAGGTCACGTACCAGGGGCGCTCGGGAGTGAAGGGGTGCCGACACCTTGAGCCCCTTCATCTCGTTCGCACGATGAACCGGTGGCACCTCGTCGCGTTCTCCCTCGATGTGAACGACTGGCGCATCTTTCGCGTCGACCGCCTAGCAGATGCCACCATCACGCCAGCCTCAAGTCGCCCTCGACAACCGCCGGCAAAAGACCTCGATGTCTATGTTGCGGGCCGAGTCGGCGCGACGGTCCGGCAGGTGACCGCGACCGTGCGCGTTCACGCTCCCCGCGCTGAGGTCGCCCACTGGATCTCAGCCGCCTGGGGAACCATCACCGAGGAAACAGCCGAAACGTCACTCATCCAGGCTGGCGCGGACAGCTATAACGCGATCGCACGCTGGCTGCTTCTGATTGATAGACCCCTAACCGTCGTAGACCCACCAGCGCTGCGAGCGGCATTTGCGACCATCGCCACCGAGGCAAAACGCACAGCTTCGAAAGAGGCCACAGGGAGGTCTGCGGCGAAATAGCAGAAGTATTAGCTCCTAACTGTGGCGTGCAGGTTAATTAGGCATAGGCCCACGGTGCGCTTTCAGGGACGCGCCACTTCTACCCAGCGAAGTTTGCGACAATGAGCGGCCGGTTCAATGACGTCAGCAAAGTCAGCGATAGATTCGAAATTTGACAGTCCCGCTGAGGGTTCCTCCTATGGGAGGGCGGAGAACCAGCTGTCTCGGCCTTGGACAGAGCGCCCCGCCGCCGAGAAGTACTCTGGGACGTATGTTCCCCGCCCTGCCGATCGTTATCTCTGCCGCCTCGCCCACCTCCGCCGAAGCTCAGGATGTGTCGACTCGGTATTACGAGGACTTGGTTGGCCGGTACCATCAACGGCCCGCTACACGTGGGGAAGTTCGAGATGCTGAAGCCGGATACCCCAACGGTGACCTCGTCGCACCTACGGGGATTCTGTTGCTCGCCCGCCAGGGGCTCTCTGTGCTCGGCTGCGCAGGAATGCGAGTTCGCCCTAACGCTATCGGAGAGGTGACCCGAGTTTTCGTTGAATCTGCAGCACGTGGACGCGGCTTGGGGCGTCTGCTGATGGAGGAACTGGAATGCAATTCCCTGGAAATGGGAATCCGTACCCTCCGGTTGGACACTCGCACCGACCTAATTGAGGCGCGCGACCTCTATGCGTCCCTCGGCTTCGTTGAAGGGGAAGCGCATAACTCGGACCCGTACGCGAACCACTGGTTCCGGAAGGAACTGGTGTAGAGGCCGGGCAAGACCGGTGTGCAGGTGCCTGCAGGAATTCGGAACGGAAAGTCGGTGACGTTCGCTCGGCTTATATCCACATCTCGTCGGGTCCCGTAGGGCGTTCCCCAAACGGAACGGATGAAAGTCGCCGATCGACCGTTTGCGTGTCCCCCTCGGCGTCCGGCTTGCGGGGCGGCTTGGAGATGGCGAAATGAAGCACCACAGTTTGGCCAGTGCAACTGTTCTGGAGGGTAGCGCTCTTTCTAGTTTCCGTCAGAGATGCTGGGTGGCATTTGTCGCCGTGATCACGCAGTCATCAAGCCATTGATACACGCTGGCCCGTTTTGCGGCGACCCACGATTTATCGTTCGACTATTCTCGCACTATGCTTGTGCGAGAATAGTCGAACGATATGAGGTGGGCCAGATGGCAGCAGCACGCGTGTACAAGCATCCAGAGACTGGGGACATCGCGATCCCGAGAGTGATGTTCGCGTTGAGTGAGCCCCTGCGTTTGTCGATGGTGCAGCTGCTCTCGGAGCGGGGTGAAGTTGACAGTATCGAGCTTGGGCCGGACCTTCCGAGGTCAACGCTGACACACCATACAAGCCTGCTGCGCGAATCCGGTGTCGTGTTCGTCCGCGCAGAGGGTCGTAAATGCATGATCCAGCTGCGTCGCGACGACCTCGAAACTCGTTTCCCGGGACTTATCGACACCGTGCTTCACGGTTACCAGGAATCAAATCCAGGGATGGCCGAGGCATGATTCGCAAGGTATGGCCATTGGTTGCCGCCGCCATTGCTCTGGGGATTGATGCCTATGTGCTTGCCGGGGTGCTGCCTTCGATCTCGGACTCGCTGACCACGACGTTGGCCGCTGTCGGGCTCGGGGTGACCGCATTCACCGGCGCATATGCGCTGGCTGGCCCAATGATGTCGGGGAGACTCAGCCGCGGACACACCGCACGTGCACTGCTCATTGCGCTGGGCGTTTTCAACCTCGGTAACCTCATCACTGTGGTCGCGCCTGGAATCGAGGTCTTCCTCGCTTCCAGGCTGATTGCGGGTGCCGGCGCGGGCGTGCTCACGGCGGTTGCGACGGTAACCGCGGCCGCGATGGTCACCGAGTCCGAGCGGGGCCGGGCCACGGCGATGGTGACGTTCGGCCTGTCCACCGGAACTGTTGTCGGTGTGCCGGTCGGGATGCTCATCGGCGATCTCTTGAATTGGCGGTGGACGATGGGGCTGGTCGTCATCGTTGGTGTGCTCGGCATGCTCGCACTCGCTGTGCGCGCTCGAACGTTGCCGTCGTTGCCGACATCGATAGGCCCGGCAATTGGAGTGTTCCGGTCCGCGAGAACTTGCGTTGGGGTGTTGATCGCATTCCTACTCGGCGTTGCCAGTCTGGGCTTGTACACGTATGTGCTGCCGATGGCAGAAACCCAGGGCCTCGAAGGGTGGGGCTTCGCACTCGTGTGGGCCTGGGGCATTGGAGGCGTCACTGGCTCCGCACTGATTGGCAGACCACTGGACACTTATGGGCCACGAGTCCTGTTGATCGTGCTGCCGGGAGTCCTCCTGACCAGTTTCGTTGCGATGTGGGTGTCCGATTCCCCCGCAGTCTGGCTAATCGCAGCAGCATTGTGGGGCGCGGCAGGCTGGGCAAGCGTGCCTACCGTGCAGCAAGCCCTCGTCGGGGATCGACCCGAGCAGGCGATGCCAATCATCGCGTTCCAGATGGCGGCAATGTATCTCGGTTCCGCCGTCGGCGCTGCTGCTGGAAGTAGCCTGTTACTCACAGGGACCAGAGCCACCGAACTCATTGTTTGGGCCTTGATCCCTGCAGGACTGGCGGTCATCCTCGCAGCCTGGTTCAGTATTAGCGCGCTCCGCCCGCAACCTGAACCTCGTGCCACCGTGGCGGCGTGACACGCCGACCAATCCGTTGCCAACCTCGGCGGTAAAACGTCCACCGCTAGCATCCATCCTGCCGCCAGGAGTGAAGCCGGGCAAGCGCCCGCCGTTCCTGGATCCTACGGTCTCGAGCTGATAAAAATGTGTCCCGGTCAAGGTTCGTCTTGCGGAACGGGCGTGGGGCGGTTGTAATACGATCAGAACCCTGCACGCCATTGGTTTTCCCTCCGAAGAAACGCTTCCATGAGGATCCACATCAACGGGGGCAGGCCGCTGGCGTGAAGAGTCCGAGAAGACAGGGGGCACGAATCAACCAAGCGCTTCGATGCGGGGAGCTTGGCGCGCTTACGGATCTACCAGCAGGTGCAGCCGCTCGGGGGCCGTGGACGCGGTCGTCGCTGGCTCGATCACCTGGGTGGCGAAAAGTGCGTCCGCCTCCTCGACGGTCGCGAGCTGCAGCTCCTCCTTGGAGCCGAAGTGGCCGAACAGGACGCTCTTGCTCATCCCACAGCGTCGGCCAGTCTCGCGATCGAGAGCCCGCCGATCCCCTCGACGGTTGCGAGACGAACGACCGTAGGGTTGACGTACGCACGAACGATCGTGCTTATTGGAATCCAGGAGGAACCATCGATGACGATTTTCCCACCCATCGCCCATGTGGCGCTCACGGTACGAGACCTTGAGGTGAGCGTCCCCTGGTACACGGAGTTGTTCGAGGACCAGCCAGTGCTCGATGAGGACACCGGGCCCTTCCGCCACGTCGTCTGGATGGTGAGCGGCACCCTCGTCGGTCTGCACCAGTTCCCCGACTCGGACGTGACGACGCCGTTCAGCGAGCGCCGTGCGGGCTTGGATCACGTCGCATTCGGCGTCGCGGACCGGTCCGAGCTGGAACTTTGGGAGAAACGCCTGGACCAGCTCGGCGTCAGCCACGACACGATCAAGGACGCCCGATACGGGTCAGGCCTGTCCTTCCGCGATCCCGACGGGCTGCCGCTAGAGTTCTTCGCGCCGCCGGCCTGAGAAGGAGCAGCACCGCCTTGGTTGAGCGTCCGGGGATAGGACCGGACGCTCAACCAAGGGCACGCACGAGTGAAACCAGCGACTCTGTCGCTGGACGGCCGATCAGCCGGACCGGACAACGCTATCGGCCGCGCAGATCATGGCTTAGAGTCCCTTTGACCGATCGTGTCACACGGTTGCTGCATCAGCTTGACAGAGTCATTTTCCTCTAGCAAATATGTTTTGGGAACAGGACCAGCGTCAGTGATCGCAGGCTCGGGTGTCTTGGTGGACGTTCCCCTAACGCTCGGCGTCGAGGTGGAACTCGGGGAGGTCAGTCGAGAGCCACGCGTGGGGCATCCGCAGAATTCCACCTGAATAGCGTGAGATGCCAACGGCCAGGGCGCTTGCGAGAAGGATCGATGAGGCCATTCGCTCCGAGACCCTCTAGCCGTCGGCGAACCTTCCACGACGCGGGCTCGCCGCCGTTTTTCACAATGTCCTGCCAAGGCGCGACTGCGTCTGCAAGGTTGACACCGGCCACCAGGAGTACGGCCGGGTCTCGGAGATCGACAATGTTATGGGCCTCCACGTGAAATTTGAGCAAGACGAGCTCGTCGACACGACCCTGAGCATGGGCGATCATTGCCGCGTCGACTCCCTCAGGAGATGAGCTCAGGTACAGAGTCCGTTGATTCGGTTCCGAGTACCTGCCGGCCAGACGCGAACCAAGAAGCGCTGCGTC
The DNA here is from genome assembly GCF_900103805.1 of Cryobacterium flavum. Classification (GTDB taxonomy): domain Bacteria; phylum Actinomycetota; class Actinomycetes; order Actinomycetales; family Microbacteriaceae; genus Cryobacterium; species Cryobacterium flavum. Next base: position 13,388 of record NZ_FNIB01000026.1, read on the forward strand.
TTGATACGCAGGGTTTACGGCGCGATAGAACGATCCGGATACGCAGGACCAGAACTCACCCACCTGTTCCACCAAGGGTTCACCCGACACTAATCACTCCCCAGAACGTCCCGACCGGTCCCTTCCGACGCTACCCGACGCACAGATCGCCATGGACCGTCCCGTTGACCGTTCCCCAGTGACACGGCATCGGCGCGGTCCGCCGCCGAGTGGTTTGGCCTCGTCTCTGTCGCGCTGGTCGTCCGGCTTGCGGGCGGGGAGCCGCGGTACCGTCGATGACATGATTACCACCGCTTGACTTCGCCTTCGGCGTTGACGCCGTGCTGATGTGGGCCATCCCCCACGCAACAACATCCGGCCGACTTGTGGTTTGATCAACAACGTGCCCCATTCCGTTTCGAACCGACGCCGTCCGAGCCCCGTCACATGGTTGTCCCTCGCGGTGTGCGGCACGCTCACTGGTTGCGCGGGAGCAGTCCCGGCGTCGGACGCGGTGTCACAAGTGTCGGCGCGCAAGGCAGTCGCTGACGTCTCTCGGGGTCTCTACCGTGAGGGAACGGACGTCATCGATGACTATGCCCGCTGGGCTGACACCGACACCGAGAAATCGACCGTAGTCGAGTTGATCGGCTACGAACCATATCCCGGCGCGATCCACGGCGAACCAGTTGGAGCGCTGCAGTTTCGTGCGACGATACAGCCCACCCCGAACGAAGGGCCGCACGTCGCTTGCTTTGAGTCGCAGTTCGATTTCTGG
>NZ_FNIB01000025.1 GCF_900103805.1 Cryobacterium flavum
CGGCGATCGCTACGTTGGTGGAGCGTCAGACCCGGTTCACGATGCTGGTCCACCTCCCAGGTGACCACAGCGCGATCACGGTTCGCGAGGGGCTGTTGGCCGCCATCAAGACTCTCCCAGCGCACTTGGCTAAGACTCTGACGTGGGACCAGGGCACCGAGCTGGCTCAGCACCGGAAGATCACGCTGGCCACAAAGATGGCCATCTACTTCTGTGATCCACATTCGCCGTGGCAGCGGGGCACCAACGAGAACACCAACGGGCTGCTGCGCCAATATTTCCCCAAAGGCACCGACTTATCCGTCCATTCGCCCGAGCGGCTACTCGAAGTCGCCACCGAACTCAACAATCGACCCCGCAAAACACTCGGCGGCATCACACCCACTCAAGCCATGCAACGACTATTGTCAGAGCCAGAAATACCCATCGTTGCGACGACCGGTTGAATTCGCCGAACCCTTTGCGGGACGCGTACGGCTCTACGTTTCGGACTCCCTTTTGGTGCAAACCCAGAAACGATGCCGCAGTGGAGAGGTGCTTTGGGCTCTGCTGCCGGGTCAGCCTCAGTACAGGGCCGCCATGGCAGTGGCAACGTCCCGCATAACGGCCCGCGCCTCCGGCGGACTCGTGACGCGGAGGTGGGCACCGAATTGCAACAGCTGACGCACGGACTCTACCTGGTCGTAGATCACAGTGATCTCGACGTGGTCGGCATCAGCGGGCTTACTGCTGGCGAGTCGAGAGCCTAGAATCCGTCGAGCGAGGTCGAGCCTGTCCTTCGACAGCGTTGCGATAATTGTCATGTCTCCCCGGTTTTCTACCGCCGTACTCAAATCACGGCTGACACTGGCGAGCGTTGCGTTCGGTCGAAGGCGTCGAACCTCTGGCAGGACATCCCAGCCCTCTAATCTTTGGAGCGAGTACAGCTTAGGCACGCGGTCGATATCGGCGACCAGGTACCAACGGCCGGACTTCGCTAGAAGACCGTACGGGTCAACGGTGTGCCAGGAGGCACCTCGTTCGGCACTTCTCCGATAATGAATCCGCAAACGCCTGCCCGACTGTAGGTTTCGGGCGAGTTCGGCGACACCGGCGGCACTTGGCATCGGGCTAAACCATGGAGTGTTGTCGACCACAATCAATTCGGACAATGGCAGTTCCAACTGGCGGCCTTGAGGGCGGCGGGACGCAATCTTCATTTGGGCGCTGCGCGTGAGTGAATCGATGCCAAGTTGGCGCGCTTGTCCGGTGTCCAAACCCAGCAGCTTCAGCGCATCGACCTCGGTGGGACTGAGTTTGGACACATCTAGTTGTGACCCTGGAAGCAGGACTACGCCTCCATATCGGCCTCGCTCGGCGAACACCGGTACATCTGCGTCCGCCAGAGCCACGACGTCGCGCAGTACCGTCCGGACCGACACTCCCAACTCTTCTGCCAGTTCAAGCGCCGTCATCTGGTGGCGCGTCTGGAGCAGCAACATCATCGAAAGCAGGCGGTGGGACTTCATCTCACCAGTATCGACGGTTACCAGACAAAAGCTGTCATGTATTGATGAAAGGCTTGGCGTTGCCGAGAACGTCAACTAAGGAGATCCCCATGGCAACACCAAACCTGTTCCTCATCTATGTCACCGACGTCGAGCGCTCCACCCGGTTCTACAGCGATCTCTTCGAGATGGAACCTGTCACCATTACCCCGCGTTATGTCCCATTCGAGGTAGCCCCGGGCGTACTCTTCGCTCTATGGTCTGGCCGCGGCGACACTGTCACGACGGCGACGCCGCGAACCAGCGAGTTGGGACTCATGCTGCCCGGGTCAGCATCCGGAGTCGATGACTGCTTCACCGCGTGGACGTCCAAGGGGGCCACTGTTATCGAAGAGCCGCACGAAGACGTCTTCGGGCGCACATTCGTGGTCGCCGACCCTGATGGCAACCTCATTCGTGTCTCTCCGATCGACTAAAACGGAGTACAAGGGCAGACTCGATTGCGCAATTCTGCCCTTGTAAGGTTCGAAGACCGGGCCGGTTTCACGCGTAAAGTGTCACGACCCCAACGATTGGCATGCTGGGTGACAGACGCCGCCTGTTCCGGAGGTATGTCCCGAATCGGGAACGTCCTGCGGGCACTTACCATCGCGGTGCTGGGCGTCTCGTTTCATCTACGCCGATTGCAATTGATTTACGACGGGCGCGGCTTTGATATTTCTGAGTATCAGCACGGTTGCGGCTATCAGGAGGATGAGGGCCACTGCTGCGCCGATGATGAATCCAAGACGGGGCTCCATGGCGTCCACGGCGAACCCCACCATTACGGCGGCAACGGCGGCGCCAGCGTTGACTGCCGTGTTGATCCAGCTAGATGCCTCGGTGCGCACCTCTGCAGCGGTGAGGTCGTCCGCGAGTAGGTAGCCGGTCACGAGCGACGGGGCCAGGAAAAAGCCCACCGCAGCGAGTCCGAAGCCGAGGACCACGACAAACTCAATTGTCGTGAGAAGTGCGCACAGCGCGGTCATGACTGTGACCGAGATGAGTAGTCGCTTTACGAGCGAGCTCCTCCAAGTTCGCTGTCCGTAGAGCAGGCCTCCGACTGCGCTTCCGGCTGCAAAAGAGGCGAGAAGGATGCCAGCCAGGCCGACCGATCCCTGTTTGTCGGCGATTGCGGGTGCGACCACTTCCACAGTCCCGAGTATGACTCCCACGCCGAGTAGCGCGATCAACGCTGCGACGAACCCGCTCTGTCGTAACGGCCGTGAACTCTTCCGGGGGGTAGCGGTGACGGCAACGTGCTTTCGCGATAGCGAGCTGCTTGTCATGCCGAGGGTTCCGGCCAGCGCCACCGTGGCAGTAGCGAGTAGTCCGACCGGCGGCGATGCCGCACTGAGAATGGCCGCCGCGATCAATGGCCCCGTCGTGAACAGCAATTCCTCACAGACCGCATCGATGCTGTACGCCTTCGTCCGCCGTGCTCCCGGCGCTGTCAGCGAACCCCAGAGCACACGCATCGAGGCGCCGAGCGGTGGCGGGAACAACCCGACAACGGCCGCCAGTCCAACAATCGCCCCTGACGAAGGGTCGGGCTGGGCTGTCAGCGCAGCAATGCCGCCGAGACCGGCAGCGAAAGCGATGGCCAGCGAGTTGAGTGCAAACCGCTGTCCGCGCCGGTCGACGAATCGTGCGCGGTACGGAGAAGCGATCACGTTCGCGAGCCCGAAAGCCCCAGTAGCCGCGCCGGCGGCCGCGAAAGAATCCGTGCTGCGCTGCACCGCGAAGAGCAGCACTAAGGTCACCATGGCGAACGAGAGTCGCCCGACGAGCGCGGGAACAAAGACCCTCAGCGCGCCGGTCGTGCGCAGTACCTCGAGGTAGCCGCTACTCATGTTCGCGGGGCGGTGTCGTGGTTCACGACTTCAAACAAGGCGAGGGTGGCACTCATCCGGATGCCTTCTGATGTGGAGGAGGGCACCGCCTCATCGTGGATGAGCTTCCCGATCTCGCGTGACATGTCGCGGATACGCTCCCAGGCCTCACGGGAGACGGTGACCTCCGCCTCGGTGAACACGAATTCGGATTCTGACAGGTAACGCGCGCTGCGGGCGATCAACTCTGCGGCGAGGGAACTCATCAGAGCCTGGTGCTCGTCGACGCGGCCCGAACCGAGCGCTTCGCCGCTCGCGGGATCGTGTCGGTAGCGCTTGGCGGTCCCGCCACGAATATTCATCTCCTCGACCAGCTGCACGAGTCCCACCTGAGCCAAACGACGCAGGTGGTAACTCACGTTCGCCTGGCTCTCGCCCAAGACACGCGCCGCCTCCGTAGCGCTGAGAGCCTCGGCAGTCAGAAGCGAAAGCAAACGCAGGCGTAACGGGTGAGCTACGGCCCGGAGGCCATCAAGATCCGGCATGCCCAAACGATATGCCAAACAACACCCAACCTCCAAATCGTTCTTTTGCGGTCACCTGTCCGGAACACGTTCCGGCGCAGGTCACGGCATCGTCCGAGCTGAAGTGCCCTAAGATCTGACGATGATCGGACTCACGTATGGATCGAAACGGCCTGTCCGCCGGCACCGAGCGCCGTGCCCGGAGAGGAACCCTGCGCGGGACGGTTCCGCGAATGTGCCGTCTCAGGGCTTTGTTTCCGTGCACCCGGAAGGGAATCTCTCATCGAGAATCGACGGGCTGGTATCGAAACAAAACGGAATCACGGCGCACGAATCCGGAGGCCTCGTAAAGCCGGATCGCGGATTCTCTGGATGGGCGCGACGTCAGGTCCAGGCTCCGCACTCCCAACGCCTGCGCTCTGGCAATCATCGCGGTCAATAATTCACGAGCGATTCCTCGGCCACGGGTGAGTTCGTCCACCACAACGTCATCGATGTGACCCCGGACCCCGGTCGGTATGGGAAACGTCACGAGGGTGGCCATTCCTACAACCCGACCAGAGAGCCGCGCAAGGAAGAGATCGACTGACTCGTTCTCCACCATCCGATTGAGAATTTCCCTGTCGAACATAGCTGTCTGTGACAGCTGCGGAAGCAATCGGCGAATCTCTTCCGCGACAGCGTTGTCGGCGTGGGTGGCGATCGAAATGGTCAACTCATCTTCCATAGGGAGAGGCTACCTGTGCCGAGCCAGACCGCCGCAGCCGGGTGCCACAGCGGAACGACCTGCGGGCGTGGATAAGCTGGTCCGATGCTCTTCCAGACCGAACACTTATCGGTGCGTCAGTTTCGCCGCGACGACCTCAACGACTTCTCAGCCCTCTGCGCCGACCCGAACGTGATGCGATTTGTTGGGGACGGGACCGTCCTCAGCCGCCCCGAAGTATCGCAGTGGATCGAAATCTGCGAGCGAAAGTACGTCGATCGCGGTTACGGCACCTCGGCCGTCTTCGACGCGCGATCTGGCGAGTTCGTAGGCTACTGTGGCGTGATTCGAGCGCCTGATCGAGACTTCGATGAACTCACGTATGTCTTTCATCAGAAGGCTTGGGGCAACGGTTATGCAACGGAAGTCGGGATCGGCATGCTCGACCACGTGTTTCGCATCTCGTCACTGGGCTCCATCTCGGCGACGATCGAGCCGGAGAACGAGGTCTCCAAACGCGTCGCAGCAAAGTAGGGGATGATTGAACTGCCATTCGATACCGAAGACGTGAGTTATTGGAGGATTACACGCGAGCAGAACTGCGCTCGATAGCTCTATTTAGTCCCCTGGCGGGGAACCCTGTTCACGGTGTCGGTAGACCAACCCCATACGGGACGGCGTCACCCTTTCGGTAGCGCTCGAACTCACCGAAAGTGCGGCGGTTATTTCCGGTTCGTTGAGCGATACCGCGAGTCGTTACACCTTGGCGGTGTTCAGCACCCGCCAAGGTTCCCTGTCGAGTTGTATGGTCACGCGTCTTGCCAGTGAGGCGGCATTTCCAGATCCGCGGGTAGACGAGTTAAGTGGTTGCCAAGCGCGGCGTTGAGTTGCGGCTGCGTCACGTACAGGGCCTTGGAGAGGTCAGCGCCGTCAAGACGCGCATCTCTGAAGTCGGCACCGAGCAGATCCACACCCGACAAGTCGCTGTCACGCAGGTCTGCGGCGATGAGGTACGCGCCCCGGAGATCTGCTCCGCACAGTCGGCGGGACCTGAGATTCTTGCCCATCAGGTCCGCTCCCGGTTTCAGCGCGGATTCCAGGTGGTCATTGCCACCGGCAAGGTAGGCCGCCCGTATTTCTTCGCTGACCTCGATCAGCGTTGATCTCACTTGGGAGTGAATCTCCTGGACATCCAGTGAAAGCAGTTCTGAAAGTTCACCCCCGACGGCGTGCTCGATGGTGTTCCGGAGCTGTGCGGCACGGTGTGAGGCGTCGGGATCGAACGTTCGCGTCTGCGCCTCGGCCAGATGCCACAGCATCTCATGGAGCTGCCGTGCGGCAGCGAACGCGGTAAACATCTCGCTCTTGGTGTCAGGACTTTCGAGCCAGCTCGTGCCGGCGAAAAGCCCTTGCGACACGTTTTGGCCTGCACCGAAGCAGTCAAAGACGGTGCAGCCGCGGAAGCCCCTCGGGCGGAGGGTGTCGTGGATCGTGCAGGAGAAGTCAGGTGCCAGGTTGTGGCAGGGAGAGCCTGCGGGCTTGTCGACAGGAAAGTCTGCCGAACGCGAGAATCCGAAGGCAGTGCAGCACAGGGCAAAACAATTGCCGCAGTCAGGTCGCAGGGATGCCCGGTCGAGGGCGGGCGATGAGGGCTCGAGAGAGTTCGCTGATGTCATGTGAATGGGATCTTCCAGTGATGAGTTCGATAGGTGGCCGGTCTGCACGGGAACTCCCAATGGAGTTCCCTTCGCGGGCGCACTTAATGACCGCTCCTCCGATGAGGAGCGAACTGGAATCCCTATAGGGGCTCTGGGTCACAGAGCGGAATGAAATATCACTGGCGCCAGAGTACCTGATATTCAATCCTCAGCGGGATTCGCGCAGCTGGGAGTCCAACTTGCTCATAAGGTGATCGAGCCGACTCTTGCCCGCTGGTGCGTTTGGATAACGGCTGAGGACATCAATCAGGGCGGGGGTGGCGTGGTTCTTGGCTCGTTCAACGAAGTTGTCGCCTGCCTCGGGATTGTCAGCTGCGACCAGCTCAGCGATACGCGCTGCACTTGCGGGACCGCGCAGGATGTGACTGACCTGAGTGGCTTTCGCAATTGGGTGCAGGTAGGCGGCAGCTGCGGCGTCGCCCGCGGTGCGCGCGGCAAGTCGTCCTGATTCGGTGGCGGCTTCTTGTGCGGAGCGGTGTGCGTCTGAAGCTGTGACACTCTGCAGGTTGGTCCTTTTTGCGCCGTTGACAAACTCCCACGCAGCGTCGATGGCCGCGCGTGGCCGAGGGTCATCTGGATGGTCTGCTTCAAACACCGGAAGCACTTCCTCTGCTGCTTCCACCACGAAGCGTGCCACGACTCGTAGTTCGTCCATGGTCAACTCGAAATCGCCGGTTCCCGCAGTCATGATTCAATTTTCTCATTTCTGCGAAGCCCAGAAGGGGAACCTTCAGCGGCGCATAGGCGGTATGCGGTAGGCGGATCGCTCAGACAAGCACAACGCTGCTGCCGTCGACCACCAACGCCTGGCCGTCGCGAAGACCCCAGTAGGGCTTTCCCTCCTGGGCGTAAGCAGCAGCCACCCGGGTCAGCGCCTCGCTCTCCGGGTGATCAGGAGATCCAAGGTGAGGTACGAAAGGCCGATCCAAGATGCTGAGGCCGTCAAACTCGACGGCTCCGTACATGGACAAGGCGTCCTCCGTTGAGTCGCACTCCTCGAGGCCCAACAGGCTCGGGGCTAGGACGCACGCCCCCGCGCTGAAGCCGGCGTAGACCAGTTCGTCCGCTCTGAGACTATCCGCAATGAGCGAGTCGGCCCCCGACCGCGCCAGGGCCGCCCGGAGCGTGAAGACGTTGCCGCCCCGAACCCAAAGGAAGTCCGGTTCGCCAAACTTCACGGCAAGGCTCTCGGCGTCGTTCACCCGAAGGTCGAGTTCACTCGCTGCGAGCCCAACACGCGCGAGATTCCTAACCTGACGTTCAGTCTCTTGGCGCCGCATCTCAGGATCAGCCCCGTCGAAAGCGTTCATGATGACCCACCCGCGTCCACGCCCCCGGACCAGACCCGTGAACGCCTCGGGATGGTCACCCAGCTGGTAGGACGACAGATAAAGGCGCATGAAGCCATTGTCCCGACTTTCGCGCACGAAGGTCGGACCGCGCGCGTTCGCAGCCGGACCTTCAAAGCACAATACTTGCAGTGATAAGCACACCCGTCGCTGCCGCGACGGCCACGAGTAGGAGAATCGCCCATTTGATTCGCCGGCGGCTGACCGTTCCCTTACGAAACGCTGATCTGGAGAGGCGATCCAAGCCAGGCAACAGTGCTTGAAGGGGTGGATCCTGCGCCGCCGGACGGGTTGATTCAGCGCTCGGGCGACCTTCGTCTTTGAAATGTGCCATGAATAGACCGTATCAACGGCGGATGCGGGTGTCGCAGAAGCCGGACCTCAACTGGGACGCTGCGCGGTGTTCTCATCGTGGTTGTTGCGATCCACCTCGGTAGGAACAGAGCAGCGCATGTTAGGGGGTCGCTCACCGGGCGTTGGTGCCGGTCAGGCCTCGTGCCAGGACGCGACGAGGTCGAGCAGGCCGGGAAAGCGGTCATTGAGATCTTCGGTGCGAACTCGGCTGCGACGTTCGAGCCCATACTGCCGTTGGCGGATGAGTCCCGCCTGCCGGAGTGCTTTGAAGTGGTGCGTCAGTGATGACTTGGGGCGGTCGAATCCGAACCATCCACAGGTGTGGTCATAGCTATCGGATTCGAGCATCAGCTTGCGCACAATGGTCAGCCGTAAGGGGTCAGCCAGCGCTCCCATGACGTCTTCGAGCTGTAGCTCACCGATCAACGGCTCGGGCAGAGGATCAGGCAAGTTCTCGGGCGCGTCAAGCGCGGAGTTTTCGGTGGTGACGTACTGTGCGGCAGCGGCCATGGCACCAGTCTAGCCAAAGTACGAGTCTTGTCGTACTGCTGCTATGTTCGAGATTACTCGTACAGACCAGACGGAGGAACCCATGACTCAAACGTCGGCACGTCCACCCAATGCGGTGAGGCCCCGCCCGACCGGCCTGATCCCGATGGGACTTGCGGCCTGGATCGTCACCGCTGTGTTCATGTTGTCGAACTCGCCCACCCCGCTCTACGTGCACTGGCAGGCCCAGTTGGGCTTCTCCTCGGGGATACTTACCGTGATCTTCGCCGCGTACATGGTCGGGCTGCTGCTCACGCTGACCGTGGCCGGGCAGCTCGCCGACCGATTTGGACGCAAACCGGTCCTCATCCCGGGGATCATTCTCGCCATGCTGGCCTGCGGCCTCTTCGCGTTCGCGCCCTCCGTTCTTGCCCTCGTCGCCGCACGGTTTCTAACCGGTATCGCGGTTGGTGTGATCGTGTCGGCCGGCATGGCTGCCGTCATGGATGCGGGCGGCCCCGCCCGGCATCGCCAAGCATCGCTCGCGGCATCCGTGGCCATGGTCCTCGGTGCCGGGCTCGGGCCGCTGCTCGCCGGGCTGTTCACTCAAACGCTGCCCAATCCTGCTCCGACTGTTTTTGCCGTCGCGTTCATACTCCTCGCGACAGCCTTGACCGTGGCGTTCTTCCTGCCACGTCGCCCTCCGCTCTCCCAACGCGCCGGAGACCAGTCCCCGGTGGCATTCCGATTCCGATGGCCGACTGTGCCCAAGCCCAACCGGCACCAGGTTCTATACGGCATCGCCGTCTTCGCGCCGGGGATCACCTCGACCTCGTTCGTGCTCGCCCTCGGTCCGTCCCTCCTCGCGGTCCTGTTGCATGCATCCAGTCCGCTCATCGCCGGCGCAATGGCCAGTGCCATGTTCCTCGCTGCCACCGGTGTCCAGTTTGCCGTTCACCGGCTGCCCGTTCGCAGCATCCTCCTTCTCGGCTCCACGTCAACGATCCTGGCGATGGTCAGCCTCATCACCGCCGTCACCGTCTCGCATCCGGCCCCCCTCATCGTCGCGGCCCTCCTCGCAGGAATCGGCCAAGGCCTCGGCCAGCTCGGAGGCCTCACCCTCATCGGCACAAACGTTTCAGCGAATCATCGCGCCGAAGCCAACGCTGTCCTCAACATCGGCGGCTACATCCCCGCCGGCCTGCTCGCCGTAGCCACCGGCTACCTCACCGACTCCCTGGGCCTGAGCCTCAGCGTCACCCTCTTCGCCATACTCCTCAGCCTGGCCGCCCTCACCTGCGGAACACTGATACTTCGCAACTTTCCCCGCGACTAATCCGGCAGGAATCGCCCCGCCCAACCTCTCGTCCGTTCGAACCCCTCAGCCGGACACTGAGCGGCACGGAGTTAGACAAGCTGCCAGGACGAGGATTGGCTCGTCAAATGCGTCACTTGGGAACCCTCTGCGGGTGGTCAGGATTCGATGGAAGCGGATCCTTCACCGGGCACTAAAGATTTCGAAGTGCTTCCGAGATCCTCTAGCAGTCGGCTGCAAGGCCGTGCATATCTCGCCGTTAGATAGCCAGATTCTCCGACCCGACAGGTGCGACGAGGAGGGCGGTGATTTTCCCGCTGTCGCTGTATGCGACACGCCCGATCCAATCCCCGGCCTCGTGATGCAGCTCGGTGTGCCCGACTACGCCGATCAGCAGGTGCCGGTTTACTAGTCGTTCGAAAATATCGCGGCCGTCTGCGCTTTGCAGCACCGTGTTCGAAATGCTTTCGAGGCGGCCGGTGGATTGCACTATCTCGTCCCACATGCCCACGACCTTCTTCTTGGTCAGGCTGCGCGAACACGTGTACGTCATCAGCGCCTTAACCGCTCCGAAATCTCCGTCGCTGAGGCTCCGAAAGACGCTCTCGGTCCGGTCGATCAGGTCGATGGTGGACTCGGTCATGTCGAGGTATTCCTTCGATTCGTCGTGCAGGGCGGAGAACTTCTTGAACGCGGCTTGCCGACTGATCTTCAAAACATCGCCGATGGACTGCCAGGAAACGTCGTGAACTCGAGCGTCTTGCACGGCGGCTCTGAGGCGGACCGCGGACAAGCGCCCCAACTCCTCCGCCCATTGGACCGTTTGCAACAAATCGGATGGAGCGGGGTTCGATTCTCTGGGCAACTGCAATTTTGCTGACAGGAGAACCAGTGCTTGGTCGCTCGGATTCTTCTTCACATCCATAATCCAAGACTAGGCTCAACCGCGTGGTTCGTCACCCTGCGTATGACAAATCGCGCTCATGGTCGCCAACGGTCGGGCGTTGCCTCCGGCGTGAGGCAGCGCCCGCAAGCCGGACGGTGACCGGGACACCCGCTCGGATGAAGAGCGCCGAGGGTCGATCTGTCATTTTCCGAAGTCGTCCGCGCAACGTCCATGGTGTTCTCCGGGTTGTGCAAGCGAGTGTGCACACTGGCTTTTCCGTATTCCTGTGCACAAAACGCCCGTTTGCCCGTACTCCTCTGCACGACGCACGTTCAGGCGGCGGTGTCGCCGGCTCGTTGGATTGCCCGGTAGACCGTGGATCTGGCGACGCTGAAAAGTTCTGCGATCTGCGCGGTGGTGTGTTCGCCCCGTTGGTGGACCTCGACCAAGTGCTTCTCCTGCGCCGGGGACAGTTTGGGTTGCTTGCCGCGGAGCCGGCCGGCCGCTTTGGCGACTTGCATCCCTTCGCGGGTGCGTGCGCGGATCAGGTCGGCCTCGAATTCAGCGACCATCGCGAGCACGTTGAAGAGGAGCCTTCCGACTGGGTCGGTTGGGTCGTGAACGGAACCGCCGATGCTGAGCTTCACTTCACGAAGGGTGAGGTCGTCGACGATGTCTTTCGCATCGCGAAGCGAGCGCGCCAGCCGGTCGAGCTTGGTCACGACGAGGGTGTCGCCGGCTCGGCAGGCAGCTAACGCTTCGCGAAGACCGGGCCGGGCCCGGTTTGTTCCGGTGAGGCCTTGATCGGTGAACGTCTTCTGGAGTGAGACCCCGAGGGCGGCGAGGGCATTCTTTTGCGCGGTGAGGTCTTGGTCGTTGGTGGATACGCGTGCATAGCCGATAAGCATTCCGGTCATGCTGGAGTGTACCGTTTATCCCCCCTTCACCGGGCATTTTCTCGGGCGGGGCTTACGGGAATCGTGTGCTCCCGGAACTATGCGGAACGTCTTCGATGCTCCGTGAGTGTTCGGGTGTCCCGGTCACCGTCCCTCTTGCGGGCATGTGCGAGCTGACCCCTTGTACTCGGAAGTAGCCAATGCCGCATCCGCCGATTGGCTGTTGTGAAATGCGGTTTACATAGTCGAGGCTCCTACGAGCTGTTTTCGCTCAGAACTTCGGCCCCTTAGACTGCGGGTGTGGTGGGACACGGGGACGGCACCAAGCTGCCAATGACCCCTGCCCTCATCGCTGCGACGGTCATCCTCTTGGCAGGCGCCGCCGTCGCGTGGCCGGTCGGGTGGCCTATCGCTGCCGTAGTCGTCGTATTCCTTCTCACGGTCACGCTGTGGGCGAATCGCCGGGATGACCTTGCCTTGCGGGATGCGGCGGCCCTGAGTGCAGCCTTGTGGATTCTCATACGTCTACCCGTCGTAGGGATCTGGCCCCTGCCCGCGGCTTTAGCCCTGGTCGCCGTCATCGTCCTCACCGGGCCTCGGGGTACTCTGTCGCGTTGGCGAAAATGGTTCCGCGTCGGGACGATTGGCCCGTCAACACGGCTGCTTTGCGCGGTTATCGTCGTGCTCACTGCGGTCGCCCTCCTTGTGTGGCAGCAATCGACCGATGGCGGCCTTCCGTCCACGTACACCGGTTTGATTGACTCCGTGCCAACTCCAGTCGCCATAGCGGGTATCTTCCTGTTTCTGGTCGTCAACGGAGCCGTCGAGGACAGCGTGTGGAGCGGTGTTCTCCTGACCGCGGCCAGAGGGACCATGCCAGCTCCCGTCGCCATCGCGGTCACAGTACTGTCCTTCGGCATCGCGCACCTTGACGGAGTTCCCAACGGCCCGATCGGTGTCGTGATGGTCATCGCGTGGGGCATCGTTCTCTCGCTGCTGAGGCTGAGAACAGGGGGGATGCTAGCCACTTACATCGCCCACGTCCTAGCTGACGCAACCATCGTGGCTCTGCTGGTGCCGTCGCTGCTCTCCACCAAATAGTTCCGCGCACTCAAATCGTTCCTCCGGAGCAGGTGCGATGCTCGCAGACCTGTGATCACGGCTGGGAGAGGACCAAGCACGAGTACATCACCGACGACGTGCCTAGCCATCTACCGGCCGGAGGAGCAGCCATGTTCTGGTAACTGCGAGGATAACCGCCGCCGCGGTGATCGCGAGCCACCACAGTTGGAAGGCGGCGGCGATGGTTGCGGCCTGGGCACGAGGATGATCGCGGCTGTCGCGATGGCCAGTACAAGGCCGCCAGCGATGAGTTGTGGGCCAAGCGAACCGAAGCGCACCGAGGACGCGGCGAAAACTCCTTTTATGGTCAGAGTTGTGAGTACTCCGAGGAACAGGATGAGCAACTGCAAGTCCGCGATCGTTACTGACCCGAGGTTCACTCGTCCCATCGGAGGTTTCGCTTACGGGCGATCCTTGGCCGGTTTGACCCTAACGCGGCGTGAGTCTTTAGCGTGAGCGGCATGACTATTACTGTGCTTGATACAGCTGTCGGGATGTCTTCTGTTCTTTCCGCTGAGGAGTCGCGTCGCCATGAAATGATGCGCGAAGTTCTGACTCCGATGGCGGGCATGTTCCGCTACTTCCCCGGGGACATCGACCTGCTGGCAATGCACGCGATGAGCTTCGGATTTCCCTTCGATCGACGTTTAGACGAGACGAGGGGTGCCCTCGACCGTCTAGTCGAGGCAGATGCATGGGGTCGCATCGAACGTGCATTGACCGATGCCGTCGAGATTCAAGTCGACGCTATCCCTAACCTCCACGTGCCGGACATCAAAGTGCTGCTGGTTCTCGGAGACCTTTCCGATGAATACTTCATGGGTCCAGCCCGGGGATTCAGCGGGAATGGCAGCGCAACGGGCTACATCGCGCTTACCCTATGGCCAACAAAGGAAAACCTGGGCAGGCTGGAAGCCGCCGCCGTTCACGAGCTAAACCACAATCTTCGTTACGCGCCAGGCGGTATTATCTGGGATCCGACGTCTGTCGTCGTCGGCGAGCAAGTGGTGTCAGAAGGTCTAGCCGACGCCTTCGCCCGACAGCTTTATGGAAGAAGCGGCTACACACCCATCGGCACCCCGCACCTCAATGACGACACAGTGTTCGACAAAGTAGTCACCGGCCTGGACATCGCCGAGATGCAGAACTTCACCTCATGGGTGCACGGTGACGAATCCGCTCGCCGCTTTGGTGCCGAGCCTGTCGGGCTTCCGACTGGAGCTGGATATGCGGCGGGAAACCGACTCGTGGACGCTTATCTAGCCGCACAGGGTATGTCCGCGGCCGAAGCGCTGCATATACCGAGTCGAGAGATCATCGACGTTGCACTGTCCTTGCTGCGGTAATACTGCTACTCCCATTCCGCCGTCTCCGGGTTCACCCCATTCGCCAGCGCGTTGGCATCGATGATCTGCTTCATCCATGTAGCCAGACCAGGTTCGATCCGCTCGTAAAAGTCAACAAATCCCTGCTCGGTCGCCTACATTCGCGCCATGACAACGTGCATCGAGTGAGTGCAGTGGAAGTATTCGCTCATCGCCGCTCGGTGACGTTTGGCCCTGCCCCCGTTAAGTGGACACCTCACAAGAGAGAATGTTCACATGGGAAAGACACGCAGGGAGTTCACTCCTGAGTACAAAGACGAGGCCGTGAAGCTGGTGATCAACACCGGCAGGGCCGTTGCGACTGTGGCCCGCGAGCTCGGCATCAACGAGGCATCGCTGGGCCGATGGGTCAGCGCTTTCAAAGCCCGAAATGACACCGGCGAGACCGCCGTTACCGAGTCGGAACGGGCTGAGTTGCTCCGGTTGCGAAAAGAGAACGCGGACCTGAAACTTGATCGGGCGTTTCTAAAAAAAGCGTCCATCTTCTTCGCCCAGGAAGCATCGGATACGAGCGCAAAGCGTTCGAATTGATGCTGGCGGAGAAGACCAATTTCACGATCACCCGCATGGTTCGCCTGCTTGAGGTGTCCCGATCCGGCTACTACGTCTGGCTCGACCGGAAGCCCTCGGACCGCATGATTCGGCGGGAGGACATCGAGCAGAAAGTGGCGTGGTTCCACGGCGACTCCGACGAGGTCTACGGAGCCCCGAGGATCCTCGCCGACCTCCGTGCCGACGGGGAGACCATCTCGCGCAAGACCGTCGCCAAGACCATGCAACGCCTCGGATTGGTGGGTATCTGCCCGAAGAAGTGGAAGACCACCACGGTCATTGACCACGCCGACGCTTACCCGGTCGACGCGGTCAAACGCGAATGGGACACCGGTGCCCTGAACCAAGTCTGGGTCGGCGACTTCTAATGCCGACGTCGGCATTAGATGTCCTATGCCGACGTTGGGGCTATGCCGATGGGGGTTGTAATGGTGCTGGTCAGACGGGTTTTAGGGGTTGAGATGTCGGCATAGTTATAGGGCTGTGAGCCAGGCGAGGATGCTTGGTTCGGGATGGTAGTTGCCGGGAGTGACACCGGGCGGTCTGGTCCGTTCGATGGCGGCTTGCTTGATCGCCATGTCGGCGTGGAGGTAGGCGTCGGTGCTGTGCGTGTCGGCGTGACCGAGCCAGAGCGCGATGACGGCGATGTCGACCCCGCCAGCTAGGAGATTCATCGCCGTGGTGTGACGCAGGGTGTGCATTGTGACGTGCTTGCCGGCGAGG
>NZ_FNIB01000024.1 GCF_900103805.1 Cryobacterium flavum
ACGTGGATCGTGCCACTCTCGGCCACTTCCGTTGTTACCGTGTGGGTGAGGTCGAGGCTGGGCAGGCCGTCCCACAGCCGAGTGCCCCGGCCGAGGAGGATCGGGGCGACCATGAGGTGCAAGTGATCGACGAGGCCGGCGCGCAGGAAGTCGCGCGCGGTGCCGACTCCACCGCCGACGCGCACGTCCAGGCCGCCGGCAGCCTCGGTCGCCTCCGCGAGCACGTCCTCGATTGCTGCGTTGCGGAAGTGGAACGTTGTTCCGCCCTTCATCGGGATCGACGGACGCGGTGCGGTGTGGGTGAGGACGTAGACCGGGGTGCCGAACGGCGGCTGGTCACCCCACCAGCCCTTCCAATCCGGATCGTCGGGAAACGAGTGCAGGCCGAACATGGTCGCGCCCATGATCTCGGCGCCGACGCCCTCGAAGAACGCGGCCGCGTAGGAGTCGTCGATTTCGGTCGTGCCGGTGCCGCTGGTGTCGCCGAAGACGCGCTCGTGGAACGTGCGGGTCGCGGCGTAGGCTGCAGTGAGGCGCCCCCAGTCCTCACCCATTGGATTTTCGGGGGCGTGTTCGGTCGTCGAGGTGTAGCCGTCCAGCGAGATGAACAGGTCGATGCGAACGCGGGTCATGTCAGGTTTCCTTCGGGGTTGTGCAGGTCATGTGGATGCCGAGCCGGTCGGCTTGGTGTGCGGCGGGGGTTCGTTGCTCGCCGAGCCACAGGTGTAGGACGTCGAGGGCGCCCGGTCGCAGGCTCATGGTGCGGACGCGCCCATGCTTCTGTGACGTGACCAGTCGCGCGTTCTCGAGGACGCGCAGGTGCTGCATGAGCGACGGCAACGCCATCGAGAACGGTGCCGCGAGTTCGGACACGACGGCGGGGGACTTCGCCAACCGTTCCACGACGGCTCGGCGCGTCGGATCCGCGAGAGCGCGGAGCACGGCATCGAGCTCGTCGCGATACTTAGGCACATACCTAATTATTCTTGAAGGGCAGGGATTCGTCAACTGGCTCACGCCAGGAACGTGTCCCGCGTTTGAAGAGTGTCCGGAATTGATCACTTAACACCAGTGTCATTTTCCGTACTCGCCCCCACAAATTATCCACACCGACGTCGACCCTTGCTGCCGTCCTGCATGGGGAACGTTGAATGGGACTTTCAGAGAGTCACTGGGCGGAACACCCGCACGTGTCCAAAGGAGTTTGCTGGTCGCCGCGACAAAATCGAGTAGTTGAAATCGGTAGTCTTACTGTGGCGAATGCTTGTAAGGGACCCCCTCGACAGGTGACCTTTTTGATGACCACCCGTTTCGGAGGCCAATTAGCCGTGACAACGACAGGCGTAGAGACGCTGTACGCCGCTGAGCGCGACCGATTCGCCGAGGATCTCGCCGGTCTCGATGACGCATCCTGGCAGACGCCGAGCCTGTGTCGCGGGTGGACAGTGCGCGACTTGTGCGCGCATCTGCTCATGCCCTACGAACTCGGATTTGGCAGCTTTATTGTCGGTCTCGCGCAAGCGCGCTTCAACTTCGACGAGTTCGCTTATCGCTGGGCCAGGACTGACCGGCGAACCGGCACCGAGCTGACGCGCTTGATCGCGAAGACCAATGTTGCCGGTTTCGCGGTCCCCGACGCGGGAGAACTCGCCCCACTGGCACACTTGGCCATTCACTCCGGAGACGTTCGTCGGCCGCTCGGCCTTGCTGGTCGGATTTCCCCTGAAGCGGGCTGGCTGGTCCTCAATGAGCTGACGAGTGGCAGGCACTCGGTCGGTGACGATCTCCTTCGTGGGCTGCGCTTCCAAGCCACCGATACCGACTGGTCGCTGGGTGGAGGACCCGAAGTCAGTGGCGATATCGCTACTCTTCTCAGCGCACTCAACCGCCGTCGTGCGGCCGCGGCTGACTTGGCGGGCGCCGGTGCAGACGAGTTCCGGTCCCGCATGGGAAGGGTGAGTGGACGCTGATGCACGTCGAGCGAATCGGGATCCTGCACAAATGTTTGTTCGCGAAATTAGCTGGCGCCTGACTTGTGTCGACTCCGGCCGAGAGTTGATCGGCGAAGTCGCACAGTATCGTGGCTTGATTTCGAACGTGGTCTATCAAGTCGGACCTACCTGAGTGGGCGGCAATGATCCGATTCAGGTTCCAGGAATCGAGAGAAATCCGGTTGTCGAAGCTGGGACGCGAGCCCGAAACGACCCCGAGCGCAACCGCCGCGATGGCGGCATCCACACTGAGGAGATGAGCCAATATCTTATCGGCGGTCCAACCCCCGTCACCGGCTTCGCCGAGATCGGGAATGGATGCCGTTTCGAACAACTTTTCATAGGCGCTTCGAAGGGCTGTTGTGATCATGAGATGCTTCCTCTACGTCTTGTTTTGTCGGCCGGGATCAGCGCCTTGGTGACGCTGGATTGCTTCGGCGATCTGGGTGATCCGCTGTAACCGTGCGTCCCACGATGCCCCGACGGTGGAGAGCTGCGCTACCGCGCGAGCGAACTGTACATCGTCCAACCTGTAACACATCTCCCGTCCGATGGGCGCGGCATGCACCAAGCCAACACGGTGGAGTACCCCAAGGTGCTTTGCAACGGCCTGACGTGTAACGGGAAGTTCGTGGCTGAGGCTGGTTGCCGTGCCACCGCCAGCCGCCA
This sequence comes from Cryobacterium flavum, assembly GCF_900103805.1. Classification (GTDB taxonomy): domain Bacteria; phylum Actinomycetota; class Actinomycetes; order Actinomycetales; family Microbacteriaceae; genus Cryobacterium; species Cryobacterium flavum. The sequence goes on from NZ_FNIB01000024.1 coordinate 2,661, forward strand.
AGAGCATGTCGAGCATGCGCCGCCGGGTCGGGTCGCCGATCGCAGACCACAGATCATCGTCGATTACCGCAGCCATTGGGCGGCAACCAGTTGCCCGAGATAGTCGCGAAGGCTGGCCAAGTGCGTAGTCCAGCCGACGGAGTGCTCCTTGTATTGTTCCTCAAGAACGGCAGCCTCCCAATCCATTTCGCGGAATCCCACCTCGGTAAGACGAACCACGGTGCCAGTGCCAGACGGCACGAGTTCGAAGGTCACCAGCAACGAGTTAGCAGGGGTCGCGACCTCATCGAGGGGATAACCCCAACGGAAGGAAAACAAACGAGGCTGTTTAGCATCAACCACGGTGATGGAAACGACCTCTGCCTCAGCTTTGGCTTTGTCTCCCCAAACAAGTTCACCGACAGCACCTGGGACAGGTTCCAGGTGCGCCTCAGCGTGCCACCATTCCCGGATGTGCGCGGGACTGCTGATGACTGCGTAAACCACCTCGGGCGAGGCGGCGATGCGGAACTCGCGTTCGATGCGTCCGTACTCCATTTTCGCCCGACCTTCTGCAATGTTTGGTTGCACGTCACCATAGCCCCACGCACCCGCTTCGCGCAACCGAAGGTTGCTTGAGTGAGTGGAAATGCCGGACATTATCGGCACACCCGACACGGCGATCACCGGCTGTCGCGCAGGTCCCGTGTGGGGAACGCTCAGCGGGCTCAGCAGTCGTAGCCAACGCGCCTGTGACTGCGAACGCTCGATGGTGGCGTTCTATTGTTCCTACGGCGCCAGGGAAACAACCGATCAGACGGTTAGGTCCAGCCACGCGATGATGGCGGCGCGTGCTGCTGCAGGTTGCTCGTGAAACAGGAAGTGCCCGGCGTCTTTAATAACCGTGTAGGTGGCCGTGGTCAGTGCTGCCGCTGATTCTTCGGCGGCAGCAATCGGAATGAGGCGATCGCCAGCGCCGTGAATGATCGCGGTCGGGCAGGTAATCGCGGGCAGCAAGTAGCGCAGGTCAGCTCGGTTCACAACAGCCTGCTGTTGCCGGAGAAACGCGTCGGCGCCGACCGGGGTCGTCATCTGTCGCCAGATGGCGAGAAGTGCTTCATCGGATTCGTTCTCCGCCGCGACCACGCCGGGAAAGGCGGCATCGATCAGAGCCGTGAATTGTCCTGCTTCAACGAGGGCCGATTGCCGAGCGCGGGCCGCTTTCTGCTCATCAGTGTCGGCCCGAGCGGATGTGCTCACGAGCGCGAGTGCGGTAACGCGCTCGGGTGCCTGCCGCATCACCTCGAGGGCAACATACCCGCCCATACTCGTTCCAAGAACAGCGAAGTCTCCAATGTTCTCGCACAGGAGACGTTCTGCCATGGCCGCGATGGTTTTATCGCGGCGTGTATCTGCGATGGTGACTTGACCTCGCGACCAGAGCGTGTCGAGCACGGGGACGTAGGCAAGAGGCGAGCAGAGGAGGGGCGGGACAACGATTATCTTCATAACTTTATTGTTCCTCCTGTCTGTGACATCGCTCAGTGAGCAGTGCCCACAAGCCGGACGGCGATCGGCACACCCGAGACGGCGATCACCGGCTGTCGCACAGTTCCCGTATGGGAACCTCCACCGGACACACCCTGGCGTTGACGAGCACCGTTGCTGTGACTGTTAATTAGTAATGGCGGGTAATCGCAGCTTCAATTGGCGGTTCTGTCGCCCGGGCTCATGCTAGTCGGGCTCATTGTCAGGTCCGAGTACCTGATATTGGCGCCGCACCTGCGGAAATCAGTGCGTTCCTGACTCCTGTTTGTGGTTGCATTCGTCGATCCGCAACCGCAACCGCTTCATTAACGAAACCCAATCGCGGGACGGTTAGTTTCGGAGACCAAATTTCGGTTGCCGACAGGTCGGTGTGTTCAGCAGAGCTCTTGCCTCGTTGAGATGAGTTCAGTGGATCGCGGCGAGGAGGGTCAGCGCCGTTAGGGTTCCGTCCTCGGCGGACATGGCCTTGGCGACCTCGGTGATGCGGGGACGGCACTGCTCCGCCTCGTCGAGTGCGGCGCTGAGGGCTGGGACGGTCAACGCACGTTGCGGGATCGGCGCGGGTGTCAGACCCATTTCGTAGAGACGGGATCCCCAGAACGGCTGGTCAGCGATGAATGGCACGATCACCGATGGTGTTGCGGCAGTCATCGCGGCGTGCACGGTGCCGATGCCGCCGTGATGCACTGCCGCGGTCGCGTGCTGAAGCACCGCCGTATGCGACACGGTCTGCACGACGAGCACGTCGGCGCCGAGGCGGTCCGGGGGCACCTCGATGCCGCCGACACCGGTAGCGATGAGACAGCGGCTCCCGCGCTCCCGCGCTACGTCTACGATCGCGCCTCCACGCGATGTGGCGTTTCCCACCGCCATCGAGCCGAAGCCCGCATAGATGAATGGACCGTCTGTGACGAACTCGGCGACTTCGAGCTCGAGAGCCGCCAATCGGTGTGCGCGAGTCCAGGGGCCGGTGAGGTGCACCGATTCTGGCCAGTCGTCGGGGCGCGGAAGGATCGCTGGGCTGATGGGCATGAGAGTGGCAGCGGGGGCAGAAACCTTGCGCTTCCGTGCGCCGACCATTCTGCGCACCTCGCCAAGTTCAGAGCGGAACATTATCGATGCCGCGCCCGCCGCCTGATACGTCAAGCGATTCAGGGGGCCGATTCCGCGAGTAATTGTGCCTGCGGCGGGAAAGGCCCTAGTGGGCGTAAGAGTCGGCACGATTTCGACCACGACGTGTGGCACTCCCAGTGCATCCGCTACCAGCGGAGCCGACAGGACCTTCGGGTGGTAGACAATCAGGTCGGGCTCGTACTCGAGCGCCGCTAGCGCACCGCCGACGATGACGCCTCGCATCACCGGGCGCACCACGGAGCGGTAGTTACGTAGCGCCGCCGTGATAGAAACGCCCTGATCCTCGATCACGCGCGTGTAGTCCACCCCCATGCTTGCGACATCGAGGTCAGCCATGTCAACGCCCGAATTCTTCGGGGCGACAAGGCGCACCTCGTGCCCCGCTGCACACGCCCGCTCGGCCAGGGCCGCGAAAGGCTCGACATCACCCCGCGAGCCCGCCGTCGCCAGCAAAATCCTCATTACCGTTCTCCTCGGACGCCCATCGCAGCATCGAGCAGCCCACTGTCCGTGACGAGACCGCGCGTGTAAATCTCCGCAATCGGAACCGCAAGTCGCGCCATTGCCGCGTCCAAGCCTGCGTCTGCCCACCGGGTGAGGTGCGCAGAGAAAGCGAACGGCGTAAGTCCCAGCACGAGCAGCGCCATTGCCTGCGCGTCGGGGTCGGACGATCCGCGCAAAGAGCCCGACTCCGCGCCCTCCGCGACCACCGCACGCGCCATCCCCAGCAGCACATCGAACAGTTCGCGAGACTCCTCGGAGTCCTCCGCGACCGCACGCGTCGCATACGAGCCGTACTGAACGAAGACCGCGTCAAGCCTTTCGGCGGCTGAGGCGTCCGGTCGGCCTTTGTCGCGCAGGAAGTCCACGACGCGACGGTTGCACTCTCGACGGAGGCCGTCCTTGCTGCCGAAGTGGTGAATTACCAGAGCGGCACTCACCCCAGCATCCGCGGCGATCTCCCGGATGGTCGCCGCGGCGAATCCGTTCCGAGCGAAGCGCTTGAACGCCGCAGCTACTATCCGCGCACTCATCTTCAGATCACTCCACGGCAACGTGGTGTCTGAACTCATGTTCAGTAATCTACTCACTTGTTCAGGTTTGCGTCAATACTGCAATCGCAACCGGAGCGTCGGCGCTTGAGCGACGTGCAACTAGGTATTCACGAACGACCGTCCATGAGACACCCGGGGCGGTCGTGCTCCAGATCTGTGAATCACGGCGCTAATGGCGGCCTTTCGCAGCGCTGAACGTCACCCCAACGCACGTAAGCCGATCCTTCAACAGTGTGATCAGACCGTTCCGCCGGTCGCACGGATCGCCTCATCGACCGGCGTATGTCTACTCTGCCCGTCTTTAAATGCCACGATACGGTCTTGATGCGGCAGGTGCTCAACGGTCGCAAACCGTTGCTCTCAGGACCAGTACTGCGTGTTCCATGGCCCGGTCGCTGTTCCGATCAGCACCGTGTCCTCTTCGGCACCATCGAAATGGATCGCGTGAGCTGGCACAAACAGGAACGACCCCGCCGGGAAGCGATCCGCGTCTCCCTTGATAAAGGAGGTGCCGTATCCGAGCATGAGTTCGCCGTAGGCCACGTGCAGGTGCGCGTCGGCGGTGTGGTGGTGCGGGGCGTCGAATACGCCCGCGGGGATAAAGAACGCGTAGGTGAACATGTGCCCTGGCTCACGAGAGCCGACGAGTGTTGCGGACTTCGTGCCGTCGTCGTGAACCGTCTCCCATGGGATGAGGCGGGAATCAAACGACTGTGGCTGCTTCGGTTGCATACCGTCATGGTAACCGCGGCTCACTGCGAACGCTCGCGGAATACAGACACCGCGCTTCTTGGACATAAGGCGACGAAACCTAGGCCAGGTTCGCCAGACCTTCAACAGCATCCAGCGCCCGTTTACCGGTCCCTGAGCGCGACGCGGAACGTCTCGAAAAAGTAAAGAATATTGAGACACCCGCCGCCCTGCTTTCCCTGAATACGCCAGAGCCAGAACACATGGCTCGTCGTGTCTCGGAAATACGTATCACCGGAAATTGTCTTAGCAAGTTATTGGGATGGGACTTCTGGGGCACAATGACGGGGCGCCCTGCACAGGTCACATTGGACTGTTTCCTCATCGTTTGCGACAAGCAGAATAAATGACCGGTTGTGTGACAATTTCTCCATCCGTTGAAGTTACGATCGTGTTGTCACGCAATCGAACGTATAGATGACACGTGTCGAGCCTGGGTTCAGTGCCCGTTAGGCGAACCCTCAACGGGCATTGTGAGTGCGGGTCCCGCGCCTACGGCCCATTGCGCTCTACGATCGCGGCGCCGAGGCGCATGAGCTCCGAGCGCACGGATGCCGGCTCGAGAACGTCAATGTATTCACCCCATCCCGCGAGGCCACGGGCGAGCATGATTTCGGCTGGCGCACTGATTCGCACCCTGGCTTGGTGGCCGTCGATCGCGGTGTCCTCCACTGCCAGCTCGCCGAACTGTTCACGCAGGAAGGGCACGATCTCAGTATTTGTGACCACGATCGTGGATGCGCTCTCGCGCTGCTGATTCACGTCGCGTACGACGCGATTCCATGCCTCTGCGAGGTCGAAGTCATCCGGGCGGTCGGCAGGCTCGTCCGTGACAACAGCCCAGATGATCCGCTCGATGCGAAATGTGCGCTGGGCGCCATCCACGCCGCCGAGTAAGTACCACACCTCATTCTTCTCGACCAGGCCCCACGGGTCACAGAGCCTTTCGACCGGGTCGCGGTCCCAACCCCGGTAGCTCAGACGCACCTTTCGGCGCTGTATGACAGCGACCTGGAGTTCCGTCACGAGTGGTGGCTGTGCGCGACGGGGCCGGCCCCACCGCGCCGGGTCAATCACGACGGCCTCTGCCGCCGCTTCGGCGTCCGTTCTAAAGCTGTCGGGAAGAGCGTGCACGAGTTTGCGGAGCGCCGACTTGGCCTCTGGGACTACGGACGCGGCTGGCCCGACCAGGAGGAAAAGCGCACGCGCCTCAGCCGATGTGAGCCCGCTCAGATCGGTGCGAGCACCGCCGAGTAGTTGCCACCCCCCGCCGCGGCCGGCCTGTGGGTACACGGGAATTCCCGCAGCTGACAGCGCTTCGAGATCACGCCTCGCCGTAGCGACGGATGTCTCAAACTCAGCCGCTACTTCCTTCGCTGTCACGCGTCCCCGCGCCTGCATCAGCAGGAGTGTGGCGACGAGGCGATCTGCGCGCATAAATCAATTGTCGCAAACAAAGTAGTCAGAAGGTGAGCACTTTACTGGTGGAGACTGAAATCACCTGAATCAGAAGGAAGACCACATGTTGCGAGGATTTGCCACCGTCAGCTATTTCGCCGCCGATCTGGAGGCGGCACGCAAGTGGTACAGCGAGCTGCTGGGTATCGACGCGTACTTTCAGATGCCCGGCTACGTGGAGTTCAGGGTTGGCGACTATCAGAACGAGCTTGGAATCATTGACGCGACGTACGCGCCACCAGCGCCAGACGGGCCGGCCGGCGAGATCATCCAATGGCACGTGGACGACCTCCCAGGGTCATTCAAGAAACTGCTGTCGATGGGGGCGACCGAATACCAACCGCCGACTGACCGCAGTGAAGGATTTGTGACAGCATCCGTCGTCGACCCCTTCGGCAATATCCTGGGCATTATGTATAACCCGCACTATCTTGAGGTGCTCAAGAAGGTTTCCGGGAAATGAGCGAAGCTCTCATGTCTCGGTCTGTCGCTCAGAAGATGGGAATCCAGAAGGGCGCGCTGGCCCACTTCGTGAACGCCCCCGTGTCGACCCTGAAGGCCATCGGGCTTCCGGAATTGGAGGTCAGCGAGGATCTCCAGGGTGACTTCGACTACATCCATTTCTTCAGCGTGACTCAATCCGAGATGCACGACATCTTTCCAATACTCAAACTCCATCTGAAGCCGTCGGGCATGTTGTGGCTCTCCTGGCCCAAGGCGCGGAAGCTGGGCTCAGATCTCAGTCTGCCGAAGGTCATCGAGATCGGATACAGTCACGGCCTCGTCGAGAGCACATGCCTGCGCATTGACGACACGTGGGCAGGGCTGAAGTTCACGCACCCGAAGAACGGCAAGATCTACAACAACAGCCACGGAACCCTGCCCGATCACTGAGCCGCGCGCGCCGTTCAGCCCTCGGGTGGCCATGATTAATTCGGCGCCTGTGCGCGTCATAGTTCCATGATTGCGCCGCGCTCTAACTGCAATTCGGTTCGAATGCAATGGCCGTATGCCGAACCTCTACCGGTCACGCGCATTCCTCAGCGGGACATGACCCCGGAAGGCTCAGGCCTTACGAGCCGCCACAGAGAACATCAGCGGCACCCTCTCGTGACCCGAGGCCAAAGCAAATCCGGCCGGCGTCTCTACGAGTGGGGGCACCGGCTTCCAGGGCATAGCAGCCCGGCCACCCTCGCAGGCCGTCGAGGTGCGAGTGTGGTCGACCACGTGCTGCCCGCGGAGGTTCCTTGGCCGTCCCCAGCCTGATCAATCCGTGCAACGTTCGGCTCGCGGCCTCAAGCGTCGTTCGGTCAAGGCCTCGACGGCTTGGAGGCTCAGCGCGTGACCGCGCCGTGCCTCCACGCCGTCAGCTCGCCGGGACGCGACCTCCGGGGTCAGGCGGCCATCGCCCCGTAACGCTTGTGGCCCTTGACGTCGTAGCGGTCGAGCATCATGACCTTCGACCAGACGCGGATGAATTCGCGGACGAACCGCTCTTGCCCGTCGCTGCCCGCGTAGGCGTCGGCGATCGACCGCAGTTGCGCGTTCGAGCCGAATACCAGGTCATTCCGGGATGCCCTCCAGCGAGCCTCGCCGGTCGCCTGAACCCGACCAGTGAAGGTCATCGCGGTCTCGTCGTCCTTCGTCCAGATGAGGTCGGTGTCGGTCAGATTCACGAGGAAGTCGGTCGTCAGGGCTCCGACGTGATCCGTGAGCACACCCACGTCGGACCCGTCCCAGTTGCTGCCGAGCACGCGGAGCCCGGCGTGCAGGACGGTCCACTCCGGTGCGGTGAAAGTGAACAGGTTCGCCTTGTCGAGGAATGCCGCTTCGGGCGCGACGCCCGGAGCAAACTCTTCGAAGCGCTCGGACACGAAGTTGCGGAACCCGTCCGCAATGGGTCGCAGCCACTCGAACATCTCGATGTCGGTCAACTCTTGCGTCGTGTCGACACGGCCTGGCGTAAACGGCACGCTGGCGTCAGATCCTGCCGCCCGTGCCGCCTGCTCCACGGCGGCGCTGCCGGCGAGGACGATGAGGTCGGCGAGAGATACCTTCCGTCCGCCCGACGTCGCCGTGAAAGCCGCCTGCACGTTCCGCAGCGCGTCGATGACTGGGACGGTGCGTCGGTTGACCGCCCAGTCTTTCTGCGGCGACAAGGCCAGGCGGGCACCGTTCGCCCCTCCGCGCTTGTCGCTGTCGCGGTAGGTCGAGGCGGCGGAGAACGCCGTGTAGACGAGGTCGGACACGGACAGCCCGGTCGCGAAGACGGCTTCCTTGAGCGCTGCCACGTCGGCCTCGTCGAGTGAGGATCCTGCTGCGTCCGGGAGCGGGTCCTGCCAGAGCAGGTCGTCGGCGATGGTGACCTCCGGGCCGAGGTACCGGTGCTTCGGCCCCATGTCGCGGTGCGTGAGTTTGTACCAGGCCTTCGAGAACGCGAGGGTGAACAGATCGAAGTCGGCCAGGAAACGCTCGCATATGGCCCGATACTCCGGGTCGACCTTGAGTGCGATGTCCGAGGTCATCATCATGAGCGGGTTCATCTGACCGGGTACGTGGGCGTCCGGAGTCTTCGGCGCCTCCGAGTCAGTCGGTGTCCACTGCAGCGCGCCGGCCGGGCTTTTCGTCTGCTCGTAGTCGTACGCGAACAGGTTCTCGAGGTAGGTGTTGTCCCACTGTGTCGGGTTCGGAGTCCAGCTGCCCTCGATGCCGTTGGTCGAAGTGTGCTCGGCACTGCCGGTACCCACCGGGTTGTGCCAACCGAGCCCCATCGACTCGATCGGGGCTTTCTCGGGTGATGGTCCGATGTCGGATGCGGGTACCTGGCCGTGGCTCTTACCGAACGCGTGGCCACCGGCGATCAATGCCACCGTTTCCTCGTCGTTCATCGCCATCCGCGTGAACGTGATGCGAATGTCGCGTGCTGAGCCCAGCGGGTCGCCGTTCGAATAGGGCCCCTCAGGGTTGACGTAGATGAGCGCCTGGTGCGACGCGGCCAGGGGGCTCTGCAAGTCGTAGCCCGCGTCGCCGTTCTGACCATGCCAGCGTTCGTCGCGGCTCACCATCTCGTCAGGGCTCGCGACCGCGTGCGGGTTCCAGACCTCCGGGCCCCACCAGGTGCCGTCGTCCGGTTCCCACGCATCGAGTCGTCCACCACCGAAGCCGTACGTCGGCAGGCCCATCAACTCGAGGGAGCAGTTGCCGGTCAAGACCATCAGGTCGGCCCACGACAGAGCGTTGCCGTACTGGTGCTTGATCGGCTGTAGGAGTCGTCGTGATTTGTCGGTGTTGCCGTTGTCCCACCAGCTTCCGATTGGTGCGAACCGCTGCATCGCGGTGCCCGCTCCGCCACGGCCGTCGGCAATTCGGTACGTGCCGGCGGCATGCCACGCCATTCGGATCATCTGTGGACCGTAGTTGCCGTAGTCCGCCGGCCACCAGTCGACCGATGTGGTGAGCAGTCGCTTGATGTCCGACTTGAGCGTCGTGAAGTCGATCGTGGCGAAAGCCGCCGCGTAGTCGAAGTCCGCGCCGAGCGGGTCGGCGTCTACGCCGTTCCGGTGGAGAAGCTCAACCCGGAGACGCTGCGGGTACCAACTGTCCAGGGTCGGCGACTGACCGAAGGTGCCACCGAGGTGGTCGCCACCTGCTGGCAGCGCACCGCTCATGTGGAAACTGCATGTGTTGGTCTGGTCGTCAGTGCTCATTGATGCTCCCTGTGTGCTTTAGCTGGATGAGAAACGGTGTCGTCGGGGTCACAATTTAACGATTAGCCGCCGCATCGCAGCGGCGTCAAGCTGTGGTGCAGCGATGCTTCGACGCTGCTGTGAGGCGGTGCGTCGCGGGCTGCCGACGTGACGGGAAGCCCGATAGAGAGATCGTATTCCCGCAAGGTGTGCGTGGCATGCCAAGAAAGTGACTGACTTCTAGACGGCGGTGGTGCGGTGGCCGAGCGCACGACGGCCAAACCATGAGACGTGCGATCACGGGCACCGCGTCTATCAAGGGGGCGCTTGCGAGAGTTTCCGTGGTCTCAAGTCATTCCAGAAGCATTGCACCAGCATCGGAATCGTGCTCGAACAGCAGGACTGTTCCGCGTCCGTCCCAGAAGCGGAGCGCGTCGATCTCGAGCTGGAAACTGGAATGAGGCGGAGTCAGTCGCAAGAGGAGCAGGACCCCGTCACGAGTCACCGGCAGAGCGATCGCATTCGAGCCATGGAGCGCGCTGCCACCCGGCCGCAGACGCCAATCAGCGCACTTGTCTGCAATGCGGCCAGGGAGCGAGTCAAGCCATTCCGTCCCGTTGCTCCACCAACGTGGCAGCTCTCGAAAGGACTGAGGGATTTCGATCTCGTGTTCAGGCCGGGCCGAATCTCTCATCCCCCGAGCGTAACCAACCACACCTCGCCTCGGGCCGCACGTTCAGCGGGTCCCTAGAGTGAGGAAACACGGTCCCTTTCCGGAGCGCGACACGTGTTGGACCATCTGTGTGCAGCGCCCGCAAGCCGAACCCTGAGCAGGCAGGACTAATTGTTGGGCGCTGACTGCCATGCTTGTCACATGGCGAAACCGAACGATCTCCTCGCAGTCCTTGTCGACGCGGACAACGTGTCCCCTGCAAAGATCGGCGCAGTCCTCGCCGAGGTCGCACGTTTCGGGACTGCCTCTGTCAAGCGGGTTTACGGTGATTGGACCAAGCCGAACCTGAGCAGTTGGAAGCCTATTGCGAGCGAGCACGTGATTCAGCCGATGCAGCAGTTTGCCAACACGATCGGCAAGAATGCGACCGACAGTGCACTGATCATTGACGCCATGGACCTGCTCTACACGCGCCGCTTTCACGGGTTCTGCATCGTGTCATCCGACAGCGACTTCACCCGTCCCGCATCCGCGAAGAAGGCGTCACCGTCTATGGGGTCGGAGAGCGGAAGACACCCCAAGCGTTCCGCAACGCGTGCGATCAATTCACATACCTCGACGTGCTCGACGAGGCTGCAGCGGAGAGCACCGCGGCAGCGCTCACGCGCGTTCCGCCTCCGAAACTACGCAGCGACACGAAGCTCATCTCCGGGCTGCGGATAAGCGTCACCCCTGCATCCGGAGAGGACGGATGGGCGAATCTTGCCACGGTGGGCCAGTTAATGCGTAAGCAACAGCCCGACTTCGACTCACGAAACTGGGGCTATGCCAAGCTGTCCGACCTAGTTCGAGCGACGGAACTCTTCCTCATCGAGACCCGACCTGCTGGCGGACTGCAGCTACAAAACAAGAAGAAGAACGGTGACTGCGCACGGTCTCGACCGGTGCGAGAGCACAAGGGCTTCAATCGCTCGCGTTGCTCAACCCCAGGCCTGACGACCTGCACGCGGTAAACCCCTTCAGCGGGCCCGGGAACTCAGCCCCCGATGCAGTCACCGCTTCCGCTGTAGCAGGGGCGATAATTCGGGTTAATCGTTGAAGCCGGGGGTTCAGGGCGCCAGTCGATCCTTGGCACTGACATCAACAGCGCCACTCCAAGAGCCATGATCAACGCGACGCTCGCGATGAACACGAGGCCGACCCGACGCTGCACGATTGCCCTCACGAGCAGCCCGACTTGAAGGGCGAGCGTGATTCCGGCGGTCACCCAGTAGCCCACGATGTCCGAGGTTGGCGGCTGCGGGCTCAAGCTTGCTGAAAACGCGCGGCGTACGAGCTCGAAGGTCAGCACGAAAGTCACAAACGCGGACCCGAGAGTAAGCAAGTCGAAGCCGCCCCTTTTTGCAGGGGCGGTTGCGTGGTCACTGACGGTAGCAACGTCGCCGATTCCCCGCCATTCGCTCATGACGCCAGCCTAGTCACGGTCGCTCGGGAGCTGATCTGGCAGCTCGACCCCTCTGGACTCGTCTGCGATTTCCTAACTCGTCACTTCAGGCTACGCATAGTCCCGGAGGTGATCGTGATCGCTCGCCAGCACTTCTATCGTGGCAAATGCGGACGGTGCACTCTACTCACCTCTATGACCGCGCGCGTCGGATCTCGGGTGCCGGTGCTCAACTGGCGCTCAGTACCTGCAAGCGGGACCCCCACTGCGACGACTATTGACCCGTTCACAGCAGAGCGGGATGGTCTCGCCATGGATGGATTACTAATTGGATACGCACGCGTTTCCACAGAGGAACAAGATCTCACCGCCCAACAAAACGCCCTGGAACGACTGGGCGTTAGATCGTCACTGATCTACACCGATCATGGTCTGACCGGAACGAACCATGCCCGGCCCGGCCTTCGCGAAGCGCTGGCCGCCTGCCGTGCTGGAGACACCCTCGTCGTCGCCAAACTCGACAGACTTGCACGCTCACTTAGAGATGCGAAAGACATCATTGACGAGCTGACGGCTAAAGACGTCAAGCTGAGTATTGGCGGAGCGGTGCATGATCCGAACGATCCGGTCGGGCGCCTCCTCTTCAACGTACTGGCGATGGTCGCCGAGTTCGAGTCGGACCTGATCCGCGCCAGAACGCCGGAAGGAATGCAGGTGGCCAAAGCGAAGGGACGTCTTCGCGGTAAGCAGCCCAAACTGTCGGTGGCGCAGCAGAAACACTTGATCGAAGTACACAACGCTGGCCTACATTCCAGCGCTGAACTGGCGGAGCTTTTCAACGTTGCGCAGTCGACCGATTATCGAACTATCCAACGTCAGTCCGACTCGGGTCATTGATCGGGGCCTCAACCGAAGTCTCGTTGCCGGACTTGCCGGTCCGGCAACGGGAACCGTAAACGGGCACTTTCGACGTAGCTAAACTTGCGTGGAAATCGGTCAGAATCGGGGGACTTCAATGTTCGATTTGCAGGCAGTCGGCGAACTGATAAGCGACCAGGATCTCAGCAGCTACATAACCGCTTACCTCCTCATCAGCGTTTGGTTGTCGGCGGACATGAGAAGCTGCCCGTAGGCGGCCACGGAATTGCCCGCTGACGGCCAGGAGATCTGCCCGTTGGTGGCCATGAGATCTGCCCACTTCCTTTTCTGAGCCCGACCGGTTAACCGGCGGGAGCCTCTCCCTGGGGTTTGATTGCGGTATCTAGACGCATCAAGCCAGTTCAGGAAGAGGCCCATTTATGAAGGTAGACGTAGAAGTTATGGAAATTCTCGCTGCGTATGATCTGACACGATCTTTTCGCGCTGCTGCGGAGCTGACGGGGTGTTCGCACCACACTGTCGCCCGGCATGTTGCTGCGCGGGATGCGGGCCACCCGCTCGCTGAACC
>NZ_FNIB01000023.1 GCF_900103805.1 Cryobacterium flavum
GAAGGAGCTCTTCCAGGACGGCCCGACCATGTTGGCCAACAGGTTGGCGCGCTCGGGTGACCCGTCCAGAGTGTGCTGGAGCTGGTCGAAGATCGTGCTGTCTTCGAGCAGACCGGCGTGGTGAATGCAGGCGTTCCACATCCCCGGCCACGCCTCCACCCACGCTGCGGGCGCGTCGGTCGATCCGGTCGGTGCGTGTGCGCGTACCGAATCGTCCGACAGGAGCGAAGGAAGGTCCTCGCCGACCGGATTGAGATTCCACGCTTCTCGAACCCAGAGCAGATCAACCAACGAGTTCGGGTCATCATCGACGGTGATGAGCATGTCATGAGGCCAGGGGTTCCCCGGCATAGGTACAGATGAACGCAAAGTTTCCCCCTTCAGAGCGGATGTCGGGCAGTCTCGCAGAGAACCTTCTCCGAAGGGGAACCCTCACCGGGACAGGCAGTTGCTGGCTTGGTTGGCGAAGAGCCAATGGGTGACGGTGTTTGTGCAGTGCTAAATGGCACCGTCGGTGCGGGAAGCAAATCGTCAGCCGGGCGCTCCACGGGTTGGTGATGCGAGGTCTCGGGTTCGCCTTAGTTCAGTTTTGGACGCAGTACCTCGGGTATCGGGAATGGTAGGGAGAATTCCCGTTCCTCGATGTCAGCGTCACCCCAGTCGTCACGCGTCACCCGAATGCTTTCGGGGGAAAGTTCGGCGATGCGCACCGGCAGCCAGCGTCCGTCGGAAAGGCGAAGCTCGAATGGGTTTGCGAGGAAGCCCAGGCCGATCTCCTCGAGGGTTTCTTCCGCGGTGAGCCAGTCCACCTCGTCCGAGCGCGTTCGGCCCAGCAGATCGATGACCACGAAACCGTCGCCTTCGGGTGTCATCCATCCGATCAGTTCGCCGTCACCACGTCGATGCTCAATCCACTGCGCAGAACCAATCATGACCCCGAGGCTAACAGCGCGCTGACGGTTACCAGCTTGCGGGGATGCGCCCGATCGACGTGGATTGGAGCTGCACGGGAAACCCGCAACGGGAACGGCGAATTCAACCGGTCGTCGCAACGATTGGTTTTTCTGGTTCTGACAGTAGTCGTTGCATCGCTTGGGCGATGCTGACGCCGACAACCGTACCAACGGCTCAGTGTGGACTGAGGTCGCGGCGCACGAGGATTCCACCGGTGATCGCGGCCGCGGCGAGAACCGCCGTGAAGAGGGTGGTGCCTGCGCTCAGTCCGATGCCGGCCAGGAGGGCGGAGAGAATGAGGATCGCAGGGAGCGCGGCGTTGACGGCGATGATGAGGCTGGCCATCGCTGCGAGTGTCGCGCCGGAGCCGAGCAGGAGGATGCCGCGCACCGGTACCCGACTGACGGTGAATTGAACACCTGTCGCGGCGAGGAACATGGCACACGCCATTCCTCCGGCGACCAACGGACTGGAGACGTTGAGCAGGTTCGACAAGAGAGAGGGGCCGAGGGAGAGCACGAAAGAGGTGGCTGTGATCCCTGGCGCGAAGACCGCGATGCCGTAGGCGAGGTGGCGCTGGTTTCGCTTTGGCACACTCGGTAAGTGCAACTTGAACGCTGCATCTGCTGTGCCGGCGCTTTGGCTCGCTGGAGGACGAGGCAGCGGCAGAAAAATGGCGATGACAAGCGCGGTGGCGAGTAATACGAACTCGACCGCAAAGATCACTGGGGCCGGAGTCACCATCCCTTGAGCGAATAGTCCCGACAGGAGCGGACCGAGTCCGGCGCCGAAGACCATGGCGACCGAGGCGGCAAGAGAGGCCTGCCGACGGCGGGCGGGGCCGCCGAGGTCAACGACCGCTGCCATGCCTGCCGAGACGATCACGCCCACCGCGACGCCGGTGAGGAACCGTGCGATCACCAGCAAGAGGACAGAAGAAGCAACTCCGAAGAGTGAACATGCCACTAGCGCGAGCACAAGCCCTGGTATGAGCACCGACTTGCGCCCGAACCGGTCGGCGAATTGTCCGGCAACGGTCAAGGTGAGCAGAAGTCCGACCATGTAGGCGGCGAAGATCACCGTCAGCATTCCCGCGGAGAAGCCCAGCTCCCTCTGCCAAGAAACGAAGAGCGGTGTCGGCGAGTTAGACAAGACAAACACCGCGGTCACGATCAGGGCCGCCAACAGCATCGGCCGCGCGCCGAGCTTGCGGAGTAGTGCCGGGTCGGGCTGCCGGGTCGCGTTCTGTGCCATCGTCCTACCTTCATCGTTCAGTACGAGTTTTCTCGAACATATCATTAGTTCGATAAAACTCGTACTTGGTCTATGCTGTACGTATGCCCGACACATCGAAAACCGTCACACGACGAACCGTTGTCTCGGAGCCTCCCGAGTACCTGCCGGAACCGCTGCCAGAGCCGTCGATCGACGAGCTTCAGTTGGAGGCGCTCATGGGGGCTCTGGCCGATCCGCTACGGCTGACGATCGTGCGCAAACTGATGCTTGAATCCGAGGACTACGACCATTCCTGCGGCTGGTTCGGATTCGACCGCCCAAAATCCTCCCTCACCCATCACTTCAAGGCACTTCGCGAAGCGGGATTAATTCGGCAGCGTCAGTACGGGCTCGAACGCCGCAGCCGCGTACGCACCGAAGACATCAACCAGCGCTTCCCAGGACTCCTCGACCTCGTCGCCCACTGGCATCAAGACTGACGACAATTGCATTGCGAGTCAGACACCCAGCAGCTACATGAACAGTTCCTGAAGCGGCCTCCTCACTGAAACACACTCGCCGCCCCAAATAGGGAACCTCTTGCGGGACGGTGGAGGCAGCAGTCTTCGCTGGGCTCTAGTGCATCGCCGGGGCTTCCCAGCGAGGTGACGAGATCATCGGAGCAGATCCGGAAGGAGCTCGCATTGGGGTTCACTCTCGACTCTGGCAGGGTCGCAGGCATTTGGACCCGAGTTGATCAGGGCCTCGAGGCCTTCGCGAGTGCTCACGAGGCCTGCGATACGCGCGTCATACGCCTTGAGGTGCTCCACTAGTGCGGGTGTCGCGCACGGCTCGAGGCGCCCTGGCTCGGAGACGCAGTCGATGAGTTCAAGAATTGTGCGGGTTGGCAGCCCAACGTCTAGGAGGAAACGGATCGCTCGCACTCTTTCCACCACCGCGGGGTCGAAAAGCCGCTGGCCCGAAGTAGACCGTTCGGCGGCCAAGAGGCCTCTGCTTTGGTAGTACCGAAGAAGCCGCGGCCCGACTCCTGTGAGCGCCGACAACTCACCGATGCGCAGCATTTCGTGCAACGCAGGCTTTGCTTCTGACACTAATGTCACCTCATACCCTTCAATCATGACGCACTCACTGACACTCCTCAACGGTACAGTCGCCTCGTCTGACGACTTGGCTCCACTGGCATTTGCGGGCTTCGCTCACTTCACGGCAATGCAGATTCACGATCGATCCATACGCGGGCTGGACCTGCATCTGCAGCGGCTCCGAGATGCCAGCGACGCGATGTTTGGCAGGCACCTTCCGGATGCCCAAATTGTGGACTATCTCCGTGTGGCACTCAACGCAGCACCCGAGGACGCATCGTTGGCGTTTTTCATCACGTCGTCCCCAGGAGAGTTCGTGGCTCCTCGCGCTGAAGTGCAGCTGGATGTTGTGACGAGAATCACAGATTCTGCCACGGTTCCCCTGGGGCCGTTGGCCTTGGACGTTGTTGCCCACCAGCGCGACCTGCCTCATGTGAAGCACGTCGGCGAAGTGGCCAAGACGCTGCTTCTTCGTCGGGCCGTCACGCGGGGATTTGACGATGCTGCCTTTGAAGATTCTGAAGGACGACTAAGCGAAGCGACTATCTGGAACCTGGCCTTTTGGGATGGACGCTCAGTGATTTGGCCCGAAGCCAACATCCTTACCGGCGTAACTATGCAAATTCTCCAGCGCCAACTCAGCGCACTCGGCGTCGACCAGAAAACCCAACCCATTCGTCGAAACGAATCACTTGGCCAGCTGGCAGGCGTCGTGATGAATTCGTGGACTCCTGGCATCGCCATCGCCCGAATTGGTGATCATCCCCTGATAGCCGATGCCGACTTCACAGGACTTCTCCACTCTGCTTACCAGCACGAGCATCTCGTAAGCGTCTGAGTAGTAACCGTTTTCGTAACCAAGGTCACTTTCAGACGTGCCCTTCGACCGGGGCTTAAACCACCAACGGCTCCTGGGGTCGAGCCGGTAGTGGAAGGCTCAACGGGTGCGCTGACGCCTGAACCGCCGACGTCCGGTCGGGTGATCCGTCACCGGCCACCTCAGAGGATTGCCCGGTTTGGCTCCCGAACGTAGGGTTGAATCATGGCTGAGCATGAAGAGTTGGCAGTTTTTCTGGGTGACTGGCATGCTGAGGGCATCTCTTATGGTGGTGACGAGCAGTCGCTGGATAATCCGCACGCGGGAGCGAGTCCGTGGAACAGCATCCACTTCGCCCGGTGGCATTCGGGCAACTACTTCATCGTGCAAGATGAGCGCGCGAACGGTCCGTTCGACACACTTAGTCTGATGGGCTGGGACGCTGAAGCCGGCCGCTATTTCGCCCGAACGATCGAGAATCACGGCTTCGCACGCGATTACACTCTGACTGTCGACGGTCATACTTGGACGCTGACGGGCGAGCACGAGCGAGCAACGTATCGATTTGGCGAAGACGGTCGCAGCCAGGAGATCGCCTGGGAGTGGAAACCCGCCGAAGTATGGCTACCGCTTTGCGACCGCACCGCTAATCGCATCAACTGATCGAGCACCAACGACCTCCAATGGTGGGTAAGTCTGCCCAGCGCTGTGTCATACGAGAACCCTCAACGGGAAAGGCCACCAGAGCATGCGGCCACCGCTCACCGTCGTCCCGAAGGATTCCTCACCACACATCGCTTCGGTGAGGACCGACGTCCCTGAGCGTGCGATTCGGCCGTAACGCTCAAACCGTTCCTGGCATTCGACGTTGGGTCAGACGAATCAGCTTTCCCAGGCCCTGAGGTTCGGCATCCGCTGGTCAGGGGCGGCGCGCCGAGGAAATTAGGCCTCGCCGACGACGATTGCGGTTCACTTCACCCGGCAGATGATCTCGCCGTGGAGAATTGAGAACCAGCCGTCATCGTCTGTTGCCCATTTCGTCCATGCCTTGCTGATTTCTTGCAGCTCCATCTGGGGGGCAAGGCCGGAATCGGTGATTTGACGCGCGATCGCTGAATTGACGATGCGGTCAGCCCACACTCCTCCCCACCAGGCACGCTCGGCCGGGGTGGAATAGCACCAGGTGCTTGAAGTGGCCGTGACGTCTGCGAGCCCGGCGGCGTGAGCCCATGACAGGAGCTGACGTCCGGCATCGGGTTCGCCGCCGTTGGCGCGGGCGGCGGTTCGGTATAGATCGAGCCAGGTATCAAGTTCGGGGAGCCGCGGCCACCAGCAGAATCCGCTGTAGTCGCTGTCGCGCACCGCCACGATGCCACCGGGCCGAGTGACGCGAGCCATCTCGCGCAGAGCCAGCACGGGGTCGGCGACGTGCTGCAACACCTGATGCGCATGAGTGACATCGAAGCTCCCGTCGTCGAACTCGAGGGCGTGAATGTCCGCGACCCGGAAGTCGATGTTGGACGTGCCGCGCTCGGCCGCAGTTGCCCGGCTGAGCTGTAACTCGTTGGGCCCAATCTCCGTTGCGGTGACCTCCGCGACGAGCCCCGAAAGATCCGCGGTGATCGTGCCCGGACCCGCGCCAACATCGAGCAGGCGATCGGTGGGCCGCAGCAGCGGAAGCAAATACGCCGCGGAATTCTCGGCAGTGCGCGAACGATGGGACCGCAATACGGATTCGTGATAGCCGTGTGTGTAAACCATTACAGGAGCTCCTTCAGATCGTGGACTCTTTCGTTTTCAAGCCTCCACGGTACGGTGGCGGGTAGGAAGACCGTAATCTTCCTAGGAGCCCTGCACCCCCCTGCTGGCGGGGCGGATTCTGAGGAGGATGCCCCGTGCCCAACGCGCTTGGCGATTTCCTTCGGGCCCGACGCGCTGACGCCAGTCTGGAGTCCCCGACCGTCTGCGGCGCGAGCCGACGACGTGTCACCGGCCTGCGGCGAGAAGAGGTCTCCACCGCTGCAGGTATCAGCGTTGATTACTACACGCGTCTCGAGCAAGGCCGCGAAAACCACCCCAGCGACGCCGTCTTGGACGCTCTTGCCCGAGCACTCCTCCTAACGCCCGACGCCACAGAACACCTCCACCGTCTTCGCGGAGCGAACCCTGCACCAGCGCGAAACCCGCATGGGGATGAAGGTTTACTCGCCGAGCGCATGGCGACCTTGGTTGAGGCAGTCCGACCCAACCCCGCATATGTCCTAGACCGGCTGAGCAACATGCTCGCGGCGAACCCAGAAGGACTCGCACTCTATGACGGCTTCGCAGACGTCTCACCGCGACAGCGGAACACCTGCCGGTATCTGATGACCAGCCCCCGGGAGCGCGAGATCTTCCTCGAGTGGGAGGAGATCGCACGCGGGGCCGTCGCCCACCTTCGGGCCGCCAACGCCGATAACCTGCACGACCCTGGGCTTCAGGCTCTCGTTGCGGAGTTGAGTGAGGAAAGTGCGCTGTTCGAGGAATGGTGGAGCGAGCACATCGTCGAGCGACGGCGCACCTCAATCAAGCACATTCGCGCGACGGACGGCGACACCATCGCTCGACGATACGAAGTGCTCCATCTCCCCGAAGAGGGGCTCCGTATGACCCTCTGGCTACCGGGAACCTCGGAGGTGCCCTAGCAAAACGCCCAGGCTCGGTGCCCGTAAGCCGGACCGTGAGCGCCACGGATTTGGGCTAAGCCCCAGAGTCACGGCTGGCCTCGCTCCTCGTTTCACGGGGGAACCTTCAGCGGACAGCCGTGGTGAAGGCACAATAGGTGGATGACACTTGATGAGGAGCTCGACCGGATCTTCACTGTTCGCGATCGGAATGACATGCAGCCCACAATCGATGCGCTGCTACCGATTTTGGCGGAACACCCGGCTGACGCTCGCGTGCTCTACGAAGTGGGCGGCGCTTACGACACTGCCGGTCAGGAGCAGACCGCGCAATCGTTCTACGAACAAGCCCTCCACGCTGGCCTCTCAGGGGACATGCTGCGCCGATGCTACGTCTAGTACGGATCCACGCTGCGGAATCTCGGCGAGTTCGCTCGCTCGGTGGAAGTCTTCGAGCGTGCCCGACAGGACTTCCCGGACTCGCCATCGCTGGTGGTGTTCCAAGCGATCTCCCTTCATGCTTCCAGCCGCTTCGATGAGGCTGTCGCTGCGTTGCTCGAAGTGGTTGTTGAGGGTGTCGAGTCGCCAGATATTGAACGGTATAAGCCATCCATCCGCGGCAACGCCGTTTACATCCGGTCCCTCGCGACCTCCGCGCAGCCAGGAGAGCAGTGCAATGCCCGTTAGCGGGACGGCGAGTAGAAAGGCCGAGCAGGTCATCGACGGCTCTCGCTCCAGTCCCGTAAGCCGAACGTCTTACGGGCCGTTTTCGGTGAGCGCTCAGCGAGCTGTTGCCTCGTGCCTCGCCGAAGTCATCGCGCTGCTATGCCACGGGCGTTTCCTCGGCGGGTATCTCGGTGACGACGCGGAACAGATCTCTACTGCCATGAATCGAACGAAACGACAGACAGCAATAAGGTGAACCTCATTCAATGTGTCACAAACACCGGATCGATCCTCGGGCTGGTCGCTGGGCACTCAATGCTCTCTCGGTGCTGCGACACCAAAGGGGCGCGCTGCGGGGCTGCTGCTTCGTTCGTGTGATAGTTGTCTGATGGATTCCACACGCTCGGTGCCGCCGTTTCGCCGCCGTCGATTCATTGCGGCAGTCGTCGCTGTCGTCGTCCTTGGCTCCGCTGGGTACAGCACGGCTGCGCTTACCCAGCCGATGCCGACCGCGACCGCGACACTCACGGTACCGGTCATCGAAACAGGCGCTGCCGCGCAGATCGCCTGGCCGTCGGTCGGCCGTGGAGCGCTCGGTGCGGTCGGGTTCGACGGTGTCCTGAGTTCCAGCGGTGGCGAAGACCCCTTCCCGATTGCAAGCCTCGCAAAGATGATCACCTCGCTCGTTGTGTTGGAGCACAAGCCCATCGTCGCCGGCGAGAATGGTCCGGACATCCACATCACCGACGATGACGTCCAATGGCTCGACGACACGATCGCAGAAAACGGTTCCTGGGCACCGGTCGTTTCCGGATCCGTGTTCACGCAACGGCAGGTGCTGGAAGTGATGATGCTGCCCTCAGCCAACAACTACAGCAAGACACTCGCGATCTGGGCATTCGGGAGCGTCGGTGCATTCCTCGACGCCACCCGGACGTGGCTTGCCGATCATGGGCTCACCGGTACCACGCTTACCAACACGAGCGGGCTTGGAGCCTCCAACGTGAGCACCACGAGGGACCTGGTTGAGATCGGCAAGCTGGCTCTTGCGAACCCAGTACTGGCGGGAGTCGTGTCCGAGAAGACGGCGATACTGCCCAACATCGGAGAGATCGAAAACCTCAACAGCCTGCTCGGCACGGCAGGAATCACGGGCATGAAGACCGGGACCGACTACGATTCAGGCTCGTGCATCCTCTTCTCGGCCGAAGTGCCGGTGGGGGCTACGATCATCACCGTGGTCGGAGCGATCCTCGGGGCAGACACCTGGCGAGAGCGCAACGCGGCTCTCCTCGATGTCCTCTCGAGCGTTCCACCCGCCTTCGAACGCGTCCAGCTCGTCACAGCAGGTGATCGTGTGGGCGCGTACTCACCCGAGTGGATCAACGGCGCCATGAACAGCAGCGATGTCGTGGCCGGCACAGACGCGTCGGCCCTCGTCTGGAAAGGCACAACCGTCACAGCAACGGCAACAGCACTGTCCCTGAAGGACGGCTCGACCGGTTCCACTGTCGGCTCGCTCGAATTCACACTCAGCGCGGCCTCACAAGATCAAGGCACGTCGATCCGCGTCCCGCTCACGCTCGCCGCCGACATCACCCCCGCCACCGCCTGGCACCGCCTCACCAACCCAGCCTTGTAGCAACGCGACCCGACTTCGGGATCGGCCGGATGGGTTGATCCCGAAGGCGGGTCGCTTCGAGGACGGTGGCGGTGGCGTCATCTATGAGGTTCGCGGGACGGACGTCGATGACCTCGCCGTCTCCGTTGCGATGCCCTGGCGATGGTCGCGGAGTTCGAGCGCGACCTCATCGTGCAGCGCACCAAAGAAGGGTTAGCGATCGCCAAGGCCAACGGCCGGCTACTGGGTACCAAGCCTAAGCTGAGTGATCGTCGCGCGAAGGAGCTCAGGGACGATTTCGACAGTGGCGACTACACCCTCGCGGAGTTGGCCGAAGACTACCGCGTGTCCCGAGCCACGATCTACAGAACCTTGAAGCGAGCAGTAGGGTCGCAATGAACCTGGACCTCGCAGGCACAACCACCCTTCACGAAACGGAGTCCTCTTGAAGCTCTTGCTGACGTCGGGCGGCGTCACGAATCCGAGCATCCACTCGGCTCTGGTGGAGCTACTCGGCAAGCCGATCGCCGAGTGTCACGCTTTGGTCGTCCCCACTGCTCAGTGGGGCCACCCGATGTGCGGACCGGCGTCGGTGCGGAGCCTGGTAGCTGCCGAGCCCGACTACCGGCACTTCTCCGGTCTTGGCTGGGCGTCGCTGGGTGTCCTCGAGCTAACGGCACTGCCCACCATCGGCGCAGAGCGATGGGTCCCCTGGGTCCAGAAGGCCGACGTGCTCCTTGTCGACGGCGGCGACGCGACGTATCTGTGCCACTGGATGCGGGAATCCGGACTGGTCGACCTGATGCCTTCGCTGCCCCACACGGTCTGGGTGGGAGTCAGCGCAGGAAGCATGGTGATGACGCCCCGGATCGGGGAGTACTTCGTCGAGTGGCCGTCCGCTCCGGACGACCGCACTCTCGGAGTCGTCGACTTCTCGATCTTCCCGCACCTCGACGCTTTCCCGACGAACACCCTGGGCGACGCAGAACGGTGGGCCGCCAGCATTGGTGGCCCGGCCTACGCCATCGACGAACAGACGGCCATAAAGGTCGTCGACGGCTCCGTCCAAGTGGTCTCCGAAGGACAATGGACGAAGTTCGGGCCTCGACCGACCTGACGACTTCATGAACCTGACGGCCCGGCGCCCCACGATCGCATGCCACGCCTGTGACGACGATCTACAGGAGCCTGAAACGATCCGGGGAGCATGCGTGAAGCGAGGTATCGGACGCATTAATTGCCGAACCGAGGACGGCGCCGAGCGGGCGACCTCCCCCACGAGTGCTGGCTGCCACCGCCAGTGGGCAGTTCCTCATGGCCCTTGACGCTCAGTGGCGGTATTGCCGGTTGAATCCATTATCACTGCTAGCAGTGCACCAATGGATGGGCCCGACCGCCGGTTCTTCGAAACGCGTTTGGACGGTCTCGAAAAGCACCTCACGACGATGTTCCCAGCCACGAACGAATGCCCTGACAGGAAGAAGGAGCATGATGTCCCAGACACGCACTGAAAGAAGCTTTACCCTGACCCGCATCCTGCGGGCACCGCGCAATATCGTTTTCAAGGCTTGGACTGAGCCGGAAAACCTCGCCTGGTTTTCCAACCCCGCTATGCCCACTCCCACGGCGCCTATCCAGGTTGATCTCAGAGTTGGCGGCGTATGGCGTCAACAAATGGTGGTCGATGGCGATCTTCAATACCCCACCGGCGGGGTATACCTCGAAGTCGTTCCAGACGAACGGTTGGTCTTTCGGTGGGGAGCGGCTGGAGGATGGCCAGAGCTCGTCGGAGACCGCGAGCTCGAAGCACCGATCGTGACCGTCAACCTCCGCGACGTCGCAGAAGGCACACACCTCGAACTCACTGTCGCCTTTCCCGAGCAGCTGGCGGATGAGGAGGTGCGCGACCTCATGGAAGGCGGCACCCGTGATGGATGGAGCGCCACAATTGACCGAGTTGCACATAGCACCGCCATCACCACCTGGCACATTCGCCAATCCAATCCGCACGTGTGATGAGCAGGGGACTGCTGAACATGGGTGACGCACAACTGCTCGCACAGTTAGCGAACGAGCGCCAGCATGTGCTGCGAGCGGTTGACGGGCTGGCGGAGGATGCGATGCATCGGGTGATAGTTCCGTCTGGTTGGACGATCACGCGGCTTCTCAACCACCTCGCCTACGACGACGAGAGGTTCTGGATCTCGGCCGTTCTAAGTGGTGACGTGAGAGCGATCGAAGCCCTTCACGACGGCTGGGCATCGGACCCGATGACGGGCGCGGAAGCAATCGAAACATACAAGCGCGAGATCGCTCGGAGCGACGAGGTGCTCAGGAGAATCGATTTCGACGCCCTTCCCCGGTGGAGGCCTTCAGCCAGCGTCTTCGAGGCACCACCGCTGCCTAACGGGCGCGAGGTCGTGTTTCGCGTCCTTGCTGAGACCTCAGTGCACGCAGGCCACCTTGACATCATGCGCGAGCTCATCGATGGTCATCAGAACCTCGTCGTTGGATAACTCCCAAAATGGGGTTCAAGTGACGTCAACGGGCACCGGCCGGGCAGGAACCTGAATCTTTTTCTGCATAGGAAGCAAAGATTTTTCGCCGGAATGTCCTGCCCGTCGCCATCGAGCGGAGCTGGTTTCCGTGATGAGCCCGGCCGGCTCGAGTACGTTCAGGTGGCGTGAGATAAAAAGCACGCTGATCGTGTGCGGGGCGGCGAGTTCGGTAACTGTCGCCTCCCTTTTCTGTAGCTGCTCCATTAGTGCGCGGCGCGATGGGTCAGCCAGCGCTAGAAATATCGTGCTCAAGCCATCCATTTGCGCTTCAATGTAATTACGTTTGAGCGCAATTACTAGCCCCGAGTTCCTCAGGAATCAGCGGCTCCCATGATCCGTACTGATCGAACAGTTGAAGATCTACGTCGAGGATGAAGCACGCAGTGGATGTGCTCTTGGCTGTGGTGTTGGCTTCCTCCGGGGCCGACGCTGCTATACGCACCTTGCCCGTAATACGGCTGCCCTCTTGAGAAACATCCTCGACGGCGACTCGTACGGAGGTGTCGGCCGACGACAAACGCGCCTTCTTGATCACGTCCACCACGGCGTCCGCATCGACCAATTCGTGACGCGGCTGGCTGCCGTCGCTGTTATGAAACAGAAGCCATCTGACGTCTTGGTCGAGGCTGCTGACGCTGACCTGAACCACCCAGGCAGCAGCCGCGTCTCGGGTCCACGAAACCACCTCTGTTGGTGGTGACCACGCCGCGAGGGGGTGGGGGCAATCGACTGGTGTGGAGGTGACCTTGTGGCCCGTCCGCTCTATCGACGCGCACGCTGTGCCTACCACTATTTCCTCGGTGCTGAATCCTCGTTCGGCATCAGAGCTGTAAGGTCCCGGCCCGGGCCCCGGTACGTCCCTCCTCCAGATAGCGATCCGAGCACGATCGACGGACGAGTCGATGACGCGATAAACCTCTCCTGAAGAGGTGAAGCGTGCACGCAAGTCGGCCCTCGGTTCATTGAACTCGCGCAAATCTGCCATCGTCGAAACCTCGAAGAACCCAGCAATCTCCGGAATGTACTCGCTCAACTCGGCGGAAATCTCCGCCCGCCCATCACCTCCGCTGAACAGTGATGCCAGGGTGATCCCGCCCAGCGGGACACCGACAAGGCCGAGCCACGTCATCGGGCCGGGCGGGCGGCGTCCCGGTGTCGTCGCGCCGGCATACGGCTCGCCGCGACTCAAAACGTAATCCAATAGACACCGAGCGAACCCACTGCGAAGCGGGCGACTCGAAGCAAGACGATGACCGCTATTGCGATGGTCAGCCAGAGCCACCATCGACGGCCGGTATTCGCGATGGCCAACGCGATAAGGATGGGGACGGAGAGATATATCACGGACACGACCAGTAGGGCAGCGGTGGACCCCAGGGAAGATACGTCACTTACTGAGGCGATGCTGGCCACCTCAGGGAACAAGGAAATGGCTGTGGTGATGGTTCCAATAACTCCGACCGCCCAAGCGAGCACGAATTGGATAGTGCGTGCGGGTCGCGGTTTGTTGGCGATCATCCGAGTTCGGAGACGAGCAGTCGCGTGGTGTCGGCTATCACTTCATTGTTACCTTTTGCGTTGGGGTCGTTGGTCCGGGTAAGGATGCACAAAGCGATGGGGTCAGTGTCGTCTGGCCAGAGGATACCAGCGTCGTTAACGATGCCATAACCTCCTGCACCGGTCTTATCCGCGAGTTCGTATGAGCCGGTCAGTCCCGCGCGTGCCCGGGTGCTCGAGGTGCTGTTACGGAGCATCCAGTCGTGGAGCTTGCTTCGGGCAAGTTGTCCGGCTCCTCCGTCGACGAGGAGCGCACGCAGGACGGCCACCATGTCATCAGCGGTGGTTGTGTCTCGCGGATCGTCGGGAAGTCCCTCATTGAGTTCGGGTTCGATGCGATCCAACCGGGTGGCGGTGGCGCCGAAAGAACCAACGACTCGGGCGATGGTTTTTGGCCCGCCAATTTCTCGCAACAAGAGGTTCCCTGCGGTGTTGTCCGAGAAGCGAAGCGCTGCATCCGCCATCTCATCCGGGGTCATCGTCAAAGTCGTCAGCTTGGAGGCGACAGGTGAATTTACGACGATATCTGCTGCAGTGAATGGGATCGGGGTGTTCCAGTACTGCTCGTCATAGCCACGTTCACTCACTAGCGCGCCGACGGCAATGACTTTAAACAGCGAGCACATCGGAAACAAGTCTGTCGATCGATGCTGGACGCGTCGGTTCGTACCGAGATTGACCGCGGTCACGGCGATGGTCACACCAGACTGCATTTCGAGGTCTTCGATTCGTCGGTTGAAGGCGTCGGTGGTAGCTCGAGGAACGGGTGCGGTCGAGCATCCGGCCAGCGCGAGCATCGCTGCCCCACCGACTAGGAGAGCGCGCCGCGTTGGGCCGGAAGGAAGAGTAGTTGCCATGGCGACACTCTTCGGGACAAACTGTAGTCAGTCCAATCATTATTAAGCGTTATTGATTCCGTTAGGGAATAGACAAGAATCCTCGTATGGACATCGTTGCTGGCTGCGAAGCGTTCGTGAGCGTAAGTCGAAGAGGAAGCTTCACCTACGGCGCCGCCGAGTGCGGTATCCCACAGTCCGTAGCGAGCAAACGCATCGCGTCACTAGAGGACCATCTCGGTGGCCAGCTTCTTGATCGGACGACCCGGCGAGTCGAGCTGACCGAGCTCGGTCGGATTCTGCTTCCATCCGCATCGGCGATCGTGTCACTTGCGGAGGGGCTACGCGATCAGGCAAGACGACAACTACACCGACCCGTCACCTTAATGATGCCGACGGCCCTCGCTGTGGCAGATCTGTCACAGATAGCAATAGCGGCCCGTAAACACGATTTCGCACTGCGAATCGAGACGGCAGAGCCTGCAGTGCGAGGCGAGATGGTCAGGGTCGGGCGAGCGGAGTACGCCGTGCAGCCGGTACCGGCGGCGGATGCGGTGTGGCAAGTAAATCTCGGTGTGGCATCCGCACAAACTACGGGAGATAGCCAGTTTCAACTCGAATCGATCCGAGTGCGACGAGGCGAGATGAAACGACCGACGCGCAAGCTGTGGATCCAAACCGAAGACAACGTCCCGCACATTCGCGATCGCATCACCTGGCTGGCGAACTCGATCTCGTTACAGCCCGGCCAGCTGAAAGTCGCCGACACATTGATTGAAGCAGTCACCGGCGTGGCAGGCAGCAAAGACCTGCTCCTGTGCTCGGAGCGAGAAGCAGACCACCTGCAACTTCACTGGCGGCACATTCGAGAGCTGCACCTCGTACGGGGCTACGCTCTCGCAAGCAGAACCGGCGAACGCGACGCCGAACTGCTCGACGGAAGCGCTTCTCCCATCGCTTGCGCTCTTGGCGGTCGAATCATATGAAACACCTCCAGCAGATCCTCGCTGACGCAGAAAATCAACTCGAAGAAGCCGGACTACGAGGGGGCTTCCTCGTCCGAGACCTCGACACCGGCACCGAGATCGGGATAGAACCAGACACCATCTTCCCCATCGCATCACTGGTAAAAGTGCCTCTCGCTCTCACTGTTCTCGAGATGATCCGAACCGGCGATTTGGACCCGGCACGCACGATCGAACTTCTTCCCGAAAACCGAACACCCGGGCTGACCGGGCTCTGCACCTTCCAATACCCGACCAAGGTCGCAGTATTCGACCTCGTCTCCCTCGCGCTTTCCATCAGTGATGACACCGCCGCCGACGCACTATTCGACATTTGCACGCCGCGCATGGTCGATCACCATATGCAGCAGCTGCACATACCCGGCCTCCGTATCCGCCACACCATCCGCACTCTCTACCAAACTCTCGCCGAGCGGCTCGCCCCACACGAGGCCCACCTCGCCCACACCTTAGCCATCCAGGCAGGCACACCGGGCGGGGGACACCTCATCCCGCAACTCGACATCACTCAAGCCAACGCCGGCTCGGCGCGAAGCTTCGTCAACCTCCTCGAGCAGATCTGGATCCACTCAGCCCCTAGCCCCGAAACGGCATTCACCACCCAACAAATGATGAGCACAAACCTGATGCGGCACCGCCTCACGCCTGACTTTGCAACCGGAACATCCCGCTGGGCATCGAAAACCGGCACCTTCCTCAACCTCCGACACGAGGTAGGAGTCGTCGAGCACAACGACGGCACCCGATTCGCCGTCGCCGCCCTCACCGAATCGCGAGTCCCGACCGCCACACAACCAGCCGCCGAACAAACACTCGGACACATAGCCCGCACACTTCACGACACCATCAGATAACAGCAGGTGAATACACTCGAGACTGCGAAAGCGTCTTGCAAATCCAGGGTTTCGAAACGGACCTCCCGGGCGACGAGCCACTGCGGATGTTAGCGATACACAGCAGGATCGGAAGGTGCTCACAGCGCTCCGATCAGCAATCGTCCTATCGTGCGAAGGTCACGTGGATCGTGCCACTCTCGGCCACTTCCGTTGTTACCGTGTGGGTGAGGTCGAGGCTGGGCAGGCCGTCCCACAGCCGAGTGCCCCGGCCGAGGAGGATCGGGGCGACCATGAGGTGCAAGTGATCGACGAGGCCGGCGCGCAGGAAGTCGCGCGCGGTGCCGACTCCACCGCCGACGCGCACGTCCAGGCCGCCGGCAGCCTCGGTCGCCTCCGCGAGCACGTCCTCGATTGCTGCGTTGCGGAAGTGGAACGTTGTTCCGCCCTTCATCGGGATCGACGGACGCGGTGCGGTGTGGGTGAGGACGTAGACCGGGGTGCCGAACGGCGGCTGGTCACCCCACCAGCCCTTCCAATCCGGATCGTCGGGAAACGAGTGCAGGCCGAACATGGTCGCGCCCATGATCTCGGCGCCGACGCCCTCGAAGAACGCGGCCGCGTAGGAGTCGTCGATTTCGGTCGTGCCGGTGCCGCTGGTGTCGCCGAAGACGCGCTCGTGGAACGTGCGGGTCGCGGCGTAGGCTGCAGTGAGGCGCCCCCAGTCCTCACCCATTGGATTTTCGGGGGCGTGTTCGGTCGTCGAGGTGTAGCCGTCCAGCGAGATGAACAGGTCGATGCGAACGCGGGTCATGTCAGGTTTCCTTCGGGGTTGTGCAGGTCATGTGGATGCCGAGCCGGTCGGCTTGGTGTGCGGCGGGGGTTCGTTGCTCGCCGAGCCACAGGTGTAGGACGTCGAGGGCGCCCGGTCGCAGGCTCATGGTGCGGACGCGCCCATGCTTCTGTGACGTGA
>NZ_FNIB01000010.1 GCF_900103805.1 Cryobacterium flavum
GGGCAGATCTGTTGGCCATGACTGGGCAGTTTTCATGGCCACCAGCGGGCATTTCTAGTGGCCGCCAGTGGGCCGTTCCTCATGGCCCTTGACACACCGGCTGGCTGTCGCGTTCGAGCTGCTCGAGAACGATGCGTCCGCCTTCAACGACGATGATGCAGGCGTCGTAGCGGTCGCTGACATCGATGAGCAGGGTGGGGTTGGTTTTACTAACGGTCATGCTGCGTCCTTTTACGAATAGAGAAGCGAGGCCGGATGGCCCCATGTGATCTCTATGCGCGCTCGCCAAAATCGGCTGGGAGTCGGGCCGGGTCGAGTTACGAGTCGCTGGTGATCTTCGGGCTGGGAGTCGGGCCGCGTTGCGGGTGTGTGCAGCTCAATTCCAGCCGATTTCGCGCTGTGCGCATAGAAACCGCATGGACACGATCACCGCACACATCATCCCCGAGCCCGGAACTACCAACATCGCTATCGCGGCATCTGTAGCCAATGCAACTCAGACGACGGCCGCAGCCGCGTGGGTGGCACGCACCCTTGCGACGGCGCCGCCCTTCACCGAAGAACGGCGGGCTCGGCTCGCCACCATTCTCCGACCGGCGCCGCTCACGCTACATGTTGTCGTGTGACCCGACTACGCGCGCGTTAGCGCGCAAGACCCTACCTGTTTCCTTTTGAACGGTTGTGGGGCACGCACAACATTTCGCAGTTCCCCGAGTCGGTCTTGCCGCCCTTTGACCAAGCCGTGACATGATCTGCATCCATCTCGCTCAGCTTCCATGTGCGCGCTCTGTTGGAGTTGGTGCTGATGGCGCAGTACGGGCAGTTCGAGACGTCCTGGGCTTTAGCCTTCGCGGCATCGGTCTGCTTTTTGTAAGCCAGCGCCTTGATTTTTTCGTCAAACAGCCGGATTGAAAGAAGCTGGGTCTTGATCTCGCCACCAAGTACAAACTCGTAGATATTCCTCCGAGTGTGGACATATGGATCGTCTCGCAACTCTTGAACCCGCGCCTCGACGGTGGACGCGCTGTAAGCCGTCGAATGCCATTGCTCGTAGAAGCTCCCCCAATCCAGCCCACGCATCTCCTTGTCGGGAGGGCGCGAGAAGACGTTACTCACCCAGTCGATCACCGCGGTGAAATACATCGTCAACTCGGTAATGTTCTCATCGTGGCGGTGTAGCGCTAGATATGCGTCGACACTGAGATCGGCTGAGGACGCAACCCAATGCAGCGCTTCGGCCAGAATTTCCTGGCGCTTGGGATCGCCAGAGATATAGGACTGCCACTTCTGCATCTTGGCGTTGTTCGAGTTGCTGTACGCGGCCTTAGCCGCCGTAATGAACGGGCCAGAGTAGATGGCATTGAGCAGCTCCTGCTTGTTGAGCGGCACGCCAGCAATGTTGATCGTTTCGAACCATTGCTTAATTTCGGCTTCGGTACCCTCGCATGTGTAGATGTCGAGCTTGGTATCCAGGATCTTTTGTTTCAAGTCGGCCGGCAGCGACGAGAACGTCTGTTCTTTCCCGTCCACCTTGATGGCGAAGTCACCCGTCACGAAGCGGCCGAAGCTGGTTATACGTTGCTGCCCATCGAGGACTTCGAACTGTTCGCCTTCGACGTTGAAGTAGATCAGCCCCAGGGGGTAATCCTTGAGCATTGAGTCGATGACCGCGACGTCGCGTTTGCCGTCGTTGTAGATATAGTTTCGCTGGTACTCAGGCTGAATGACAAGCTTGCCGTCTAGGCCGAAGAGGCCTTTCCCTTCATGTGCGTTGTAGATGAAACCTTCGAGGATCTCCTCGACCGTGTGATGTATTAGATTAGCTTTCACTTTGCATCCTTGCGGCGAATGAGAATGCGCTTGTACGTCGTGTAATAGCGGGGTTTCGTCAATCCGAGCTTGCGGTGACCGACGCTGATTCCACCGGTACCGCCTCCTGCGAAGTACGCTTGCACGAAGTCGGGACCGAGCATGGATACGCCCAGGTCTCGCATCGCGGCCATATCCTCGGCGCTGGCAACGATCTCAAATTGGTCCGGATTATATTTGTCCAAAAAGGTGATCGGGACACCCATGATCCCGTCGAAGTCACTAGGAATTGCGTCAACGTACGAAACCTCGATGGCATCGGGGAAGTTGTAGTACCGCTGGTACCCGACGCCGCGTATCTCCTTGTGCTTGCTGTACTTTATATGGTCTTCGATGGTCAAGAGCTGAAGTGGTTCGTGACGGCGGCCATGGTCAATATTCGTGAACCAACAGGCGTTGCCCAACCGCGTGAAGTCATGATCATCGTTCGGCGGGTACCCAAGCCTTTCAGCCTTGAGACGATCGGCTTCCTTGATAGTCGCGCCTTTCGGCACACCGAAGACCATGTCAGTCGCGTTGGCCGTGGCCCCCTTCCACAGTTTGTTTTCTTTTATCGGAGGAAAGATCTCGACGTATGTGGTGGCGTTGTTATTGCCGATTACCGAGAACTTTTTGCCCCCTTCCATTAGCCATCCGACGAAGTCACGAAAGAGGCTAAAAGGAGGGTTGGTGATCACAATGTCTGCTTCATCGCGCAAGGCAGTCACCTCGAGGCTGCGGAAGTCGCCGCTACCCTCCAGGTACTCCCATTGCAGGTCGTCGATGTTGACGACACCGTCCCCGTTGATGTCGTTGCGCTCCAGTACAAACTTCTTCCCGTTGAGACGCGTCTTGGTCTCGTCATACTTCGGATTTTCGGTCTCAAAAAGAGTCGGCTGGTAGAGGTCGCCTGCCGGATTACTTTCCGGCGCGTACGAAGTAGAGATGAGTTTCTTCAAGCCGAAGTCGACAAAATGGAGCGCGAAGAACTTCGCGAAGTTTGACCATTCCGGATCGTCGCACGGAAGTAACACCACCTTGTTGCGGAAGACATCAACGTCGTACTGGCGGTACGCGTTCATCTCCCGCTCGATGTCGGCCCACTGTGTGTAGAACTCGTCATTCTTCACAGCCTTAGCTGCGTTCAGGTTGGAAGTCTTGTTCTCTACTATCGACATGGCGCGGTTTCGATCCCCCGGTATGCGCACCAAAAGATTTAAGTGCGTTTCACGTCCTCATCCTATCGATGGTGCACGAGGCCGGCCTTGCATGCAGGTGCGATGGAGGCCGCCTAAAGGCCGATCCGCAGGACCCTGTTCGCTTCAAGGTAATAGGAATTGAGTGCGTCCGGATAGCCGGTGTCGGTGAGTGCTGCTTCCGTGAGCCGCACCGCAGCATCCTTCATGGATCTGGGGCCCAGGATGTACAGCGCCTGAATCGCCGCATGCACCACTGCAGGATCGGGAGGCGTCTGCCCAGCCTCCATGGCGTCTCGTAGATGATTTACAGCCGCAGCATATGCGGTGTACGCCGTGTACCGCTGCTCGCGCACCCATTTCGAGTGTTCCCGCCGCCCCTGGATGAAGGCGCCCAGCAGGCCGGCCAGTGCCACGACGAGAGCGCCGATGAGCGCCGACACCAGTGAAGTGGGAATTCCGGTCGTTGCTGCCGCATCTTGTGCTGCGTAAAACATGCGGTAATCGTACCCCCCTCTCCACAGCGGCATCGGCATCGTTCCTTCGGAGTAGCGACTTTCCGATCTCAACCTCAACGGACGCCTAGTACGAGCTGCAACTCCGGCGGAGGTTCGACCTGAGGTCAGGCTCACGGCTGCTTGTTGACGCGTGGACTGATCTGAGTTACAAGTCCTCGCAGGCGGACTCCAGTACGGTGGAGAGATGGAATGGGAGGCCGCCCAATGGACAGCGCAAGAGGCCGTCGACGCCATGCTGTCCATGCCATACGAGCCGAGCCGCAACTTCAAGACGATCTGGCCAAGCATGTGGTGCGAGTTCGCTTCCATAGCAATTGCTGAGGCACTCCGAGTGCGAGCACTCGGCGACTGGACCTTTGTTCAAGCCGGACGTCCCGGCGAGGCGTCGGGTCATGCCTGGCTGGAATATCCTTCAGATAGCGGCAAGGTCGAATACTCGATTGACGCGACCCTTCATCAGTTCGCTCGGTACGACGAGCCCTACTTCGGACCGGGACGCACGCCGGCTGCGGCCGAGTTCACCACGACCAATTTCAAGGGCGCTTGGCGGGATTGGCCGGCTCTGTCGTTCCAGCCCCTCTGCTATGCCTTCGCAGATGCAACACTGCGCCAAATGGGCGAGTTCAATCAGCAGAACTCGACACCGAGATTGGAGCCACCCTGAGGCGTTCGCAACCTGAGTACTCGTGCGTCTGGGGGCCACAGTTATTGACCTTTAAGGCCACTGGTCGATGTGGCCGCCAGCGCGCTCGGGGGCCACGAAATATTTCTGTTGGGGGCCGTCTGCTTAGCTCCTCCCGTCATGGGCACCAGGAGCATGCAGTCAAATATCTCGAGCGGCGATACCACCAGGCATCAACCGCTTCTTGCGCGCAGTGTTAACGCCGGGCCCTACACTTTCCGGGTGATCAAGAACCTCCATTAGACCCAGGGCTTGACAATCCTCAGCGGACCGAAATCGCTTCCCAGTCCGCTTCCCGGAACCACGTGACGAGGTCGGCCGCATTTAGCGGATTGCTAGAAGCAATCTGCGCGAGAAATCGAGACGGCTGTCGCGCCCGTGCATACCCAGCATTTGTTGGAACGGAAGTCGCTCGGCTCAAGATTGCCCCGTGCCGGGCGCGGGATACCATGACGGACAGGACCCGCGCCTCCTCCGTGATTTGGTCCGGCGTAGCCGCCATTGAAAACGGAATGAAGTCTTCCTCGACACCGACGACTACAACCCAGTCGAACTGTTGCCCTTTCCCGACGTGGCCGCTCAGCAGGTGAACTCCCGCGCTCGTAATAAGGGTGGATGCGTCGCCGATCTTGATGCGGCTACGGATGTCCTGAGGACTGACCGAAGCGTTTAGCAGGTCGTCCACCCATCCGAGCGCGTCGACGGTACCCTTCAGGATATCGACGTCCACGATCGTTTCGATGCCAGCTGCTTTGCGGAGGAACGCCATTTTGTCCGAGGCACCCGAATACCCTGCGAGATCGAATCTGGCGAGCATGGCCTTGATCAGCTTGGCCGTGTCCGTATCAAGAACCCCGTCGTCCCATCTGAAATGTGGGAGGTCAGTTTGAGCGATTGCCTCGTCGACAAATCGACGACGCGGTCCTGTGCGAGCGATCACCCCGATCCGTTGGCCGGGGGCGCGGAGAAGAAGAGCGCGCGCTATCTTCACGATCCAAGCAGCCTCCGCATCGGCACTCTTGTGAGCTACCGACCCGGCCAGGCCGCCGGATGGCCACGTTGCAGGGTCGGCGCATGTGAGCGCCTGGCCCGCCGTGAGCGACGCCAGGGAGTTCACCATGTTGATCACGGCCGGGGATGACCGGTGCGACTCGGAGAACTCAATAACAGTGGCGCATTCATCGCGGACTGCGCTGTCGATTTCCGAGGGGGCAGCACCTGCGAAGCCATAGATGCCCTGCGCCAGGTCGCCGGCATAGGTCGTCCGGCCGTAACCGATGTAGTTCACAATACGAAGTTGCTGGGGAGTAAGGTCCTGATATTCGTCGACGACGACAGCGCCAAAATGCGCGACGTATAGCGCGGCTACGTGTTCGTTGCTAAGTATGAGTTCGGCCAGTCGTGGCAGGTCGTCGTAAGTCAGCCGGCCTTCCACTTTCCTCAACTGCTCGATGTCCAGGGCCATGCCGATTCCCAAGCGTTCGAGTTCTACCTCGACTTGGTCATCGGTGAGCGCTTGCTGCTTTGTCTTCTGAAGCGCAGCCTTCACTTGGCTTTGATCGTCCCAAGAAGCGCGGCGAGTACGGAGTTGTTCGGAAACCCAATCGCTCTCGGGGAGCGTCAGCTCAGGGTCAAGACCGATCACGTTTGCATGCGCCCTGATTAATCGCGCCGCGAGCCCGTGGAAGTTCGCGACACTCACTCGGTCTCTCATAATGGACGGAGGCAAATACGCCTTGAGCCGCTCCTTTAGGTTGTCCCGGGCACGGTTGGAAAACGTGGTGACGAGGATTTTCTGTGGCGCGGAGATTTCCCCTCGGGTCAGTAGGCCCTGAATGCGGAGGGCGAGCGCTTCCGTTTTCCCGCATCCCGCGGGAGCGACGACGAGGAGATCTAGACCCGGATAGTCTCGGATTTCTCGCTGTTTTGGTGTTGGGGAGAACACCTAGACGCTCGCCGCCTCTTGCAGAATGTTTTCGATACTGGTGATCGCCACGGCAGTCGACTCGGTCAGCATGCCCGCAATGACAATGGCCGCCTCGACTTTGTACCGGCGACAGAAGGCAGCGACGTCTTGATCCGTGTAGGAGCCGTCGGCGCCGGTTGCGGCGCAGGCTTTGAGCTGGTTCGGGGTGAACATTGTTGACGCATGCAACGCAGACCACACTGCCGATGCACCGATTGCCCGCACGTACTCGTCTTCCAAATCGATCCGCGAGACCCAGACGGAGTGACTGGGTAGATCTGCTTCAGCCACGCCGAGGCGTTTGGCCGTGCTGACTTCGGCATCCTCGTCAACGAGCTGAGAGAGGGGGACGCGGAATCCCGTCGTCCCGAAAAGCTTTTCTACGGACGGCATGGCAGTTTTACTCCCCGCCTCGACGATCGAGACGCCGAGGCGGTCGAGATTGCGATCGGTGAGATCGGCAGCGCGCTCAAGGACGATGCGATCCGACGGCCCTTCGACGGCGAGCACCCGACGGGATGTAAGCGGCTCGAGGCGATCGCGCACCCACCAGCGCACGACCAACTTCTCGTCTGCGGACAAAAATCCTGCCGCGGGCTGAACGACCTCGCCGCCTGCGCGCACCACGACTATAGAATCGGCGTCGAACGCGCTGACAATATCCGATGAATGAGTCGCGATGATCTTTTGATTTGGATTGCTCTTCAGCAGTCGCGCGAGGCTGCGCTGACTCGTCGGGTGTAGATGCACCTCGGGCTCGTCGATACCCACCACATTGGCTCCGACGCTCATGAGGTCGTAGAGCGCAATCGCGTATAGCGCTCGGGTTCCGTCGGATTGCGCGGAGAGGTCGTGCGCGACACCATTCTTTCTTACCTGAAGACGCACATCACTGAGCGGATCATCGTCAGCGGCGGCTCCGGGAACGAACGATAGGTCGTCTCGATTGATCTTCTCGGGCAGTGCTTTCGAGAGCTGGCCAGCGAGTGAATTGCGCAGCTTTTTCAGCGTCTTTGAATCACTCAGCGTGGCTGCGAGGCTGGTAGCGATCGCCTCAAAGTTTTCCTTTTCACTCCCGAGGTCGACAGCTTTGAGTATGTCGTCAAGGGCGGATCTACGATCCTCTCGCAGGTCCCGAGTCTGAGCGGTCGCGCTGAGGAACTTCCAACCTAGCCCCACAAGTTGGTCACGCGACAGCTGGCGTCCCGTGCCACCCTCAGGTGCCGCACGTTCGATCGTCACAGTCTCACTGTCATCGACCGTCGCCGTCAGCCGAATGATGAGTCGCGAGGACGACGTCGCAGGGTCATGGTGAATCTCGTCGGGAAAAAGGGCCTGGTCGGCCGTTGTGAAATCCGCAAGCACCGCCTCGATCACGAAAGGTTGATCGGAATCTCTGAAGTCATCAATGCTGATCTGTGAGTAGAGCTGAGCCGTGCTCGCCCCGAGCAAAAACTCGAGGCAACGCAGGAGCGACGACTTGCCAACGTCGTTGGCACCCACCAACACGAGATGCTCCCGCACCTCAATTTGAAGATCGGCGAGCCGACGGTAATTCTCTACCTTAAGTCTTGTGAGCTTCATACGTCCGCTTCGCAATCCTGCGGGCCAAAACTTTGGAGCGCTGCTCCATGTTGTCGGGCATCTAAAAGATATCCAGGGGCGGGGATAGTCAGATGCACATCACATTTGGGCATAGCCCAGTATCCCATTCGCGACGATCCCGGCCAATTGGCTATAAGTTCAGACTTCGCCCGCCTTGTAATCAAGGTTGTTCACCGGATGCTTGATAGCTTCAAAGAAAATAGAGCCTCAAAAATCGCCTCATGATCCCCGTACCAGCGGCACGAGCATCGCGACTTCTTTCTTGCCGGCCAGCTCGAGCAGTGTGCGTTTGGTTTGGTCGCGGGAGTCCTGCGCCTGCGCTCGCAACACCTCGGCCAGCGGCGACCCACGGTCGAGTGCACCGGTGACCTGGTCGACAAACCGGGTCACCTCCGGCAACTGGATGCTGCGCGACAGTGACTGCAGCGCCGCCCCGATCGGCACCCCGATGTGCACGTCGGCGACGACCCCGGCGAATTCTCGCGACAGCTCCCCCGAGCTCGTACGCGACACCCGGCGGATCGAGTCCAGGATGCCTTCCCCTGCCGACAGGGACAGGGTGAGGAATTCCAGAATGGTCGGCAGTTCGCTGCGCATGCGCGCCAAGCGTGCGGTCGCTGCGCGCTGGAGCAGCCAATCCCGCAGCATCGCCCCGCCGATCGCTGCAACGAACGGTACAACCAGACGGGCGGGCAGCAAAAGTTCGGGCAGGGCAACGATGGTGACCACCGTTCCAACAGCGAACGCGAGCAACGCCCAGACCAATTGCACGGAGCGAAACTCCAGGACAGTTTTCGCCGAGCCGGACTGGTGCAGACGCCGGGCAACGGTGTCGCTGCCGCCGAGAAGACTCGACAGCCCCCGAGTGAGCGCGCCGAACAGTGGGGCGAACAGGCTGCCGAGCACGGGAAGCGGGTTCACCGTTCGCCGGGCCACAATGTGGCGCGCTTCCGGGGAAATATCGAGGATGTAGGGCACCACGCGGTCAATCAGTCGGGGCCGGGTCAGCCGCGGCGTCAGGCTAACGAGCGACCACAACCCCACACCGAGGCCGGTACCGCACAGTACGGCCCAGCCCAGTGCAGACGAACTCAGGGCAGACGAACTCAGGGCGGCGCTCATCGACGACACCCGCCTACGAAAACCATCGGCGTTCCTCCGGCAGACGGCCGAGGGCGATCATCACTCGGTAGGCGATGACAGACAGGGCCAGGCCGCTCGCGATCACCACAATGCCAGCCGGCGAGTTGTAGGCGATGGCGGCTTCGGGGCGGGAGGCGAGCAGAACCAGAATGATCCACGGAGCTGCGACGCCGAGGCGGGCCGCATTGACCACCCACGACTGGCGGGCTTCCACCTCGAGCCGCACCGCGGCATCCTGCCTGAGCCAGGCGGCAAGGCTGCGCAGCACGAGGGTGAGGTCGCTTCCGCCGACCTCTCGCGCCATCCGCAGGGTTTCCAGAATGCGATCGGCGACCGGGTCGGCGAGGGAACGTTTGAGCTCGTCAACGCAGTACGTGAAATTGCCGGTGGCGCGGTATTCACGCTCGAACTGCGCGAACGCGGTGCGCGTCGCCGGCGGTCCGGCCTGGGCGAGGCTGCTCACGCTGTCGGGCAACGCCAGCCCGGAGCGCAGAGCCGACACCAGATGGTCGACGACGTCGGGCCACACCGTGCGGTTGGCGCGACGCCTGGCCGCCGCCCGCCACGACACGATCAGCCACGGCAGCAGCAGCCCGACCAGCCCGGCGACCGCGCTGAGCGCGAGAACAGCGAAGATTCCGTGCACCAGGGCAGCGGATGCCACCCCCGCGATCGCAGACAGCGCCAGGAACGCCGGCACCGGCACCGACCGCAGGCCGCCCTGAACCAGGCGCACCCGCATCCGCTCCCCCACTCCGGCACGTTTGGGCGTGGATCCGGCCGGCCAGAGGAACGGGGCGAGAACGAGCACGAGACCGCTACCCAGCAGGCACCCCAGTACGAGAGTCATGCGGCCCCCTGCCGCAACACCGACGCCGGGTCGACGCCGGCCGCACGAAACTTGGCGAGCTTCGTGGGGTGCGAACCGGTGGGCTCGAGGTGCCCGTGCGGCGAGAGGAACAGCGGGCTCGCCTCGATCGTCGACCCCGCCAGCTGGCCGCTCGGGGCG
The DNA here is from genome assembly GCF_900103805.1 of Cryobacterium flavum. Classification (GTDB taxonomy): domain Bacteria; phylum Actinomycetota; class Actinomycetes; order Actinomycetales; family Microbacteriaceae; genus Cryobacterium; species Cryobacterium flavum. The sequence continues at coordinate 9,968 of NZ_FNIB01000010.1, forward strand.
ATGATCTCGGTGACCCGCCTTCGGCCGTGCCGGTCGATTTCGCAGTGCACCACGATATCAATGCAGCCTGCCACGGTCGGGAGCACGAACGAGGAGTCGATGTTGCGGCCGGCCAGCAGCGGCAGGGTCGAGAGCTTCGCGAGCGCATCCCTGGCACTGTTGGCATGAATCGAACACATCCCGGGCAGACCACTGTTGAGGGCGATGAGCAGGTCGAGACTCTCAGCCTCGCGCACCTCGCCGACGACGAGCCGGTCGGGGCGCATCCGCAGCGACTCCTTGATCAGGCGCCGCAGGGTGATCTCCCCGGTGCCCTCCAGGCTCGGCTGGCGGCACTGCATGGCGACGACGTCCCGCGCCGACAGATCGAGTTCGAAGGTTTCCTCGACGGTCACGATGCGTTCGCCTGGCCGGGTCGAGGAGAGCAGAGCGTTCAGCATCGTGGTTTTGCCGGTCTGCGTGGCACCGGACACCAGAATGTTCTGCCCGCCGAGCACGCAGATCCGCAGAAAATCAGCGGCCTGCTGGGTGAGCGCACCCAGCCCGACCAATTGGTTGAGGTCGCGGATGCGCCGGGTGAACTTGCGAATATTCACGGCCCAGTATTTGCGCGTTATGTCGGGGATCACCACGTGAAGACGGGAACCGTCGGGCAGGGAGGCGTCGACGAAGGGCGACGAGAGGTCGACGCGGCGGCCGGAGGCCTGCAGCATCCGCTCGACCAGGTCGCGCACGTCCTGCTCGGCGAGCAACAAAGTCGTGAGCTCTGGCACGCCGTCGCGCGCCACGAATACTCGGGCCGGACCATTGATCCAAATTTCTTCGATCTCCGGATCGTCGAGAAACGGCTGCAGCACGCCGAAGCCGGTGAGCGCTGCCACAACCTCGCGGGCGGCCTGGTGCTCGTCAGCGATCATTGGGGCGAGCCCGCCTAGCGCCCGCTCACTGTAGCGGCGCAGTTCGTCGCGCACATACTGCTCCACCAGGGTGTTGTTCGCTGCCAGGTCGACGCCTTCACGGCGCACCCGCATTCGCACTTGCTCTGTGATGATACGAACGGCTTCGGTCATCCCCGAATGATGGCCTGTTTTAAGAATTCTCGGGCAAGTTATGCACAGGGCTTGTTTTTCTGTTCCCTGAACAGCAAAAATAATCGCAACGGATGTCGGGCATCCGTTGCGATCATCCGTCAGGGCCAGCCTGGCCGGTGCAGTATGTCGACTCAGCGTCAGCGGGCCGACCAGCCGCCGTCCATCGTATAGCTCGAACCGGTGACCATGGCGGCGTCGTCGGAGGCGAGCCAGGCCACGAGCGAGCCGACCTCGGCCGGTTCCACCAGCCGCTTGATCGCGCTCTCGGTGAGCATGATCTTGCTGAGCACCTCGGCCTCCGGAATACCGTGCACGAGTGCCTGGTCGGTGATCTGCTTTTCGACCAGGGGCGTGCGTACATAGCCCGGAGCCACACAGTTGCTCGTAACCCCGTGGGCGCCGCCCTCGAGCGCGGTCACCTTGGACAGGCCCTCGAGCCCGTGCTTGGCCGCCACGTAGGCGCTCTTGAACGGCGAGGCGCGAATGCCGTGCACCGACGACACGTTGATGATGCGTCCGAAATTGGCCGCGTACATCTGCGGCAGCACTGCCCGAATCAGCAGGAACGGCGCCTCCAACATGAGGGTCAGAATATTGTGAAAATCGGCCGGCGCAAAGGACTGGATCGGATTGATCCGTTGGATTCCGGCGTTGTTGACCAGAATGTCGACGCCGTTCAGTGCCGTGGCCAGGGCCTCGTCGCTGAGGGCCTCGGTGTCCATCAGGTTGACGGTCCAGATCGACCCGCCCACCTCCTCGGCCAGTGCCGTAGCACTAGCCGTGTCGATGTCGGCGACGACGACGTGCGCGCCGCGGGCGGCGAGCGCCCGCACGACGGCGGCGCCGATGCCGCTCGCACCGCCCGTGACCAGGGCGCGACGCCCCGCGAGGGGCTGTTCGGCGGTGGGAATAGCGCTGACGCTGACGGCGTCGGTGAGATCAGTCATGATGTTCCTTAGATTGCACGATCGCTGCACGGGGCGGGTCGGCGAGAGGCGGGGCACCAACGGCGCCCCGCCTCTCGGACCGGGGTTACACAAGCCGGGTCAGTTGCCGGTACTCACGGGCTCGAGCCCGTGCTTGCGGGCGTCCACGGCGTCGACCTCGCGCAGCGACACTCCCTTGGTCTCCTTGAGAGTGACTACGGCGACCACCGTGATCGCGCAGGCGACCATGATGTAGATGGCAACCGGAACCCAGGTGTTGTACTGCTGCAGAAGGGCGGCCGCGATGATCGGCGCCATGGAGCCGGCCAGAATCGACGTGACCTGGTAGCCGAGCGACACCCCCGAATAACGCATGCGGGTCGGGAACATCTCAGCCATGATGGCGGGCTGGCCCGCGTACATCAGGGCGTGGAAGCACAAGCCCACCGTGACGGCGAGGATGATGAGCACGGGGTTCAGCGTGTCGAACATCGGGAAGGCGAAGAACGCCCAGGTGGCACCGAGCACAGCACCGGCCAGGTAGACGGGCTTGCGGCCGATGCGGTCGGAAAGCCGGCCGACCTGCGGAATCACGATGAAGTGCACGACGTGCGCGATGAGCAGGGCGATCAGCAACTGCCCCGTGTCGTATTCGTGCACGGTCTTCAGGTAGACGATCGTGAAACTCACGATGATGTAATACAGGATATTCTCGGCGAACCGCAGCCCCATGGCTCCGAGAATACCCTTCGGGTACTTGCGCACGACCTCGAGCACGCCGTAGTTGATGGCCTTCTCAGCTTCAACCTGCGCGCGGGCCTCGAGAAAGATCGGGGCTTCGCTGACATGGGTGCGAATGTAGTAACCGATCACGACGATGATCGCAGAGAGCCAGAAGGCCACACGCCAGCCCCAGCTGAGGAACTGCTCGGGCGGAAGGATCCACGTCATAGTGAGCAGCACGAGCGTGGCGAGCAGGTTGCCCAACGGAACGGCGGCCTGCGGCCAGCTCGACCAGAAACCGCGGGACTGGTTCGGGCTGTGCTCGGCGACCAGGAGAACGGCGCCGCCCCACTCACCACCGACGGCGAAGCCCTGGATGAAGCGGAGGGCCACGAGCAGCGCCGGAGCCCAGTAGCCGATGGTGTCGAAGCCGGGCAGACAGCCCATCAGGAAGGTGGCGGCACCGACCATGATGATCGTCACCTGCAGGGTGTGCTTGCGTCCGAGCTTGTCCCCGATCTGACCGAAGACGATGCCACCAAGCGGGCGGGCGATGAATCCGACAGCATAGGTGAGGAACGCGGCGATGATGCCGTCAAGCTCACTGCCGGCGTTAGGAAAAAAGACCGTGCCGAAAACCAGGCTGGCGGCAGTCGCGTAGAGGAAGAACTCGTACCATTCCACGACCGTGCCGACCATGGAAGCGGCGACAATCTTCTTGAGGCCGGATTTCTCGGTTTCGCTGCCAGCGGTGCGCGTGGCCTTGCCGGAACCGGCAGCCCCAACGCGTTGATTGACACTCATTATCTGTCTCCTTTGTGTCGTCAATGACACGTACTTGGCGTGAGGTGTGCGGGAAGGATTCGGTCGTCTACAACAGAAGCACGACTTGACTGAGTATTCACGCACGACGGTCGGGCAACAAGAGCCAAAACGACAGAACGCGTGTGCATAATTGCAGATATGACCTTTCCAGCGATAGGTACCGCTCCCAATCCCGACGATCTGCTCATCTTTCTGGCCGTCGCCCGCACCGGCCGGTTCACCACCGCGGCGGAGGGCCTGGGCCTGAACCACACCACCGTGTCGCGGCGCATCGCGGCCCTCGAAAAGGCCCTCGACGGTCGTCTGCTGGCGCGCGCCGTCGGCGGCTGGGAGCTGACCGAGCTCGGAGAACGCGCACGCACCGCGGCCGAGGGAGTGGAATCCGCCGTCACCCTGCTGCGTGGCTCCGACAGTGAAGCCCAACAGATCTCCGGCGTGGTGCGCATGTCGGCGACGGACGGCTTCAGCGCTTACATCGCGGCTCCGGCCGTGGCAACCCTGCAGCGACGGCATCCGCTGTTGCGGGTAGAAATCGTCACCGTCACCCGCCGCGCCCTGCAGCACCGTTCGGGGCTGGACATCGAGATCGTCGTCGGTGAACCCCAGGTGCACCGGGCCGAGTCCATTCTGCTCGGCTACTACAACCTCGGAATGTACGCCTCACGCCAGTACCTGAAGACCCACGGCACACCGACCACCATCGCCGAGCTGACCGAGCATCCGCTGGTCTATTTTGTGGATTCGATGCTTCAGGTCGACGACCTCGACGCCCCCCGGCGGCTCGTCCCGCAGATGCGGGAGTCGCTCAGCTCCACCAACGTGTTCGTGCACGTCGAGGGAACCAGGGCCGGCGCCGGAATCGGATTCCTACCCTGCTTCATGGCCGATCAGCACAGTGATCTAGTGCGCCTGCTGCCGGAAGATTTTCAGGAACGACTGCCGTACTGGATGGTCCTCCGCACCGAGTCACTGCGGCTGCCGGCGGTGGCGGCGCTCGTCGCTGCGCTCCGCGCCCAGATGGAGTCCTATGCGGCAGCGCTGCTCGGCAACGACCCCACCATCTAGACTAGGAACACACCCGCGGGAGTGGTGGAATTGGCAGACACGCAGGATTTAGGTTCCTGTGCTTTCGAGCGTGGGGGTTCAAGTCCCCTCTCCCGCACATGGTCCCTATTTCAGCACTCGACAGCACGTTGAACGACGTACTCTCACATACGGGCGCCGTTCTTTTCTACCTGCTCATTTGGGGTCTGGTCTTCGCCGGAACAGCACTTTTTCTGGGCGTGTTCATTCCGTTCATCACCGGTGACTCGCTGTTGTTCGGTTCCGGCCTCGTGGCCGCTTCCACGGGCAACATCAACATCGTGATCCTGGTCATCGGCACCGGCATCGCGGCGTTCCTCGGCGACCAGGTCGGGTTTCTGCTCGGTCGTCACTACGGGCGCGGTTACCTCGAACGTCACGGCGGTCGACGCACCCAGGCCGCGATCATCAAAACCGAATCCTTCTACCGCAAGTTCGGCTGGTGGTCCGTGGTCATCGCCCGATTCATGCCGTGGGCTCGGGTCTTCGTTCCGGTGGTCGCCGGCGTCGGCCGCATGAATTACTACAAATTTCTCACCAGCAATCTGCTCGGAGCGCTATCCTGGGGCGTCGGGCTCACCCTCACCGGCTATTACGCGGCGACGATCCCCGGCGTCAAGAGTGCGGCGTACATTATCGCTGGCGTGCTCATCACGGCGTCGATCGTGGTCGGGTTTCGCACCTGGCGCATCGACCGCGCCCAGCGTAAAGCGGATGCCACGGCCAGAGACCTCGAAATCAGCCCCCCAGTCGGCTGACCTACCCCCTGTTTCAGGGGGTGGCGGCCCGGCATTTTCTCACCATGAGGCGATACCCTGTGTCTCGGCATCCGCCGTCGTTACCCGAACGTCTGCCCCCCGCCGACTGGAGTTCCCCGCGTGATTCACACCGCACTGATTCCCTGGCTCGACCCGACGCACATCATCGAGTCGGCCGGCCCCTGGGCCCTGCTCGTCGTCTGCGCGATCGTCTTTGCCGAGACCGGCCTCCTGGTCGGGTTTCTGCTGCCGGGCGACACCCTGCTGGTCATCACCGGACTGCTCGCCTTTCCCGCCGCCGGCGTCATCCGGATCGACATCTGGTGGGTGGCGCTGGCAATCGGCTTCGCGGCCTTCCTCGGCGGTGAGGTGGGCTATCTGATCGGGCATAAATTCGGTCCCCGCGTCTTTGAACGCAAGGAATCCGGCCTGTTCAGCATCAAGAACGTAGACCGCACGAACGCATTCTTCGTGCGATTCGGCGGCGTCGCCGTCATCGTCGCCCGGTTCGTTCCGATCGTGCGCACTTTCGCACCGGTCGCCGCCGGCGTCGGCCACATGGACTACCGTAAATACACCCTATACAACTTGATCGGCGCACTGCTCTGGGGGGCCGGCCTCACCTTCGGCGGATACTTCCTGGGCTACATTCCACCGGTGGCCGAATTCGTCACGAAGTACATCGACCTGATCCTGCTCGGCGCAGTGGTCGTCACCCTCATCCCCACGGTGTACCACTACGTGCAGTCCGTCGTGAAGGCCCGCCGGCTGCGCGGCCAGCCCACGAGCGAGACCGGCAGCCACCTGCTCGACCCCGAGACGTTCAAGACCAACCACAACGGGCGCCACGAGGGCTGATCGGCTCAGGGCTCCAGCAAATTCAACGGTGCTGGTGGTCTTCGTGCTCGGCGTGCTCGGTTGGTTCCAGCTGAAACGTCGAGTGTGCTACGTCGAAGTGTGTGCTGAGGCATCCGGACAGCTCATCGAGCAGAGCGTCAGTGCCGCGTGCGAGCACCGTCGCCTCCACGACAATGTGTGCGGTGAACACATGGGCTCCGCTGGTGATGGCCCAGACATGCACATCGTGCACGGCGACCACACCGGCAGTGCCGAGGAGATGGCGTCGAATCTCGCAAATATCGGTGTCGGCCGGCGTCGATTGGCTGAACACGCGCACCACGTCACGAAGCAGCACAAAGGCGCGCGGCACGATCATGGCGGCGATGACCAGCGAGGCGACGGCATCCGCCCCGGTAAAACCGGTCAGGAGGATGACGATGGCCGCGACGATCACGGCGACCGACCCGAGCGCGTCCCCGAGTACCTCGAGGTAGGCGCCGCGCATGTTGATCGACCCAGCGGCCGCCGGGCGCAGCAGCATTATTCCGGCGATGTTCGCCGCCAGCCCGATGATGGCGACGATGAGCATGGGAGTGGGCAGCACCGCGCTCTCGCTCGGACTAATGAGACGCGCGATCGCGGCGACCGAAACGGCGCCGGCCACGCCGAGCAGAATCAGACCGTTGATCAGCGCGCCGAACACCTCGGCCCGTTGAAAGCCAAAGGTGGCCCGGTCGGTCGCCGGACGTGCCGCGACCACGGTAGCGGTCAGAGCGACGATGAGCCCGAACAGGTCGGAGAGCATGTGGCCAGCATCGGCCAGCAGCGCGAGCGATCCGGTCAGAGCGGCACCGATCACTTCGAGCAGCAGCACGGACGCCACGATGCCGATGGCGAGGGTCAGTCGCCGCCTGTTCGAGCCGGTGCCGTGCGCGTGATCGTGGCCCATGGCTCAAGATTAGGGCGGGGAGGGGCCGGTCGCCAGCCGCTGGGCTAGTTGGGAATGAATGCCGTTCTCAGCACGCTAGGCCTGACCGAGCACCTCGCGCAGCACCGGTACGAGACCCTCCAACGCGATCGCCCGATGACTGACCTGGTTCTTCACGTGGGCCGACAACTCGGCGGCCGAAATGGCGTAGCCCTCGGGCAGAAAGATCGGGTCGTAGCCGAACCCGTTGGCGCCGGCCGGTTCGAACAGAAGCTGCCCCGGCCATTCGCCGGTCACGGCCCGCTCGGTACCGTCGGGCAGGGCGAGGGCGGCCACACAGGTGAAGTGGGCGTCGCGGTGTTCCTCGGACACGTCACTAAGCTGCCAGAGCAGCAGGCGCAGGTTCTCGCCGGCGTCCTTGGCTGGCCCCGACCAACGCGCCGAGAAGATTCCGGGTGCGCCGCCGAGAATGTCGACGCAGATGCCCGAGTCGTCAGCGATCGCCGGCAGTCCGGTGTGCGCTGCGGCGGCACGAGCCTTGATCAGGGCGTTTTCGGTGAAGCTGATGCCGTCCTCGACCGGTTCGGGGCCGTCATAGGCGAGCACCTCCACACCGGGAAGTTGCGGGGCCAGAATGCGCCGAAGTTCCTCGACCTTATGGGCGTTGTGGGTGGCCAGAACGATCTGCACGATCAGCTCGCCAGCGCGCTGGTCTGGAATTCGGTCAAGGTGACGGCGCCCTTCAGTGCGAGGTCGAGCAGAGTGTCGAGCTCGCTGCGGTCGAACGGCGCAGCCTCGGCGGTACCCTGCACCTCGACGAACTTGCCGCGCCCGGTGACGACGACGTTCATGTCGGTGTCGGCGCGCACGTCTTCGGTGTAAGCGAGGTCGAGCATGGGCACCCCGCCGATGATGCCGACGGACACGGCCGAGACACTGTCGATGAGCGGCTGCGCCTTCTGCGAGATGAACTTCTTGGTGCGTCCCCACTCGAGGGCGTCGGCGAGGGCTACGTAGGCGCCGGTAATGGCTGCGGTGCGGGTCCCGCCATCGGCCTGAAGAACGTCGCAGTCGAGCACGAGGGTGTTCTCGCCGAGCGCCTTCATGTCAACGACGGCGCGCAGGCTGCGGCCGATCAGGCGGCTGATCTCGTGGGTGCGACCGCCGATCTTGCCCTTGACCGATTCGCGGTCCATGCGGCTGTTGGTCGAACGCGGCAGCATCGAGTACTCAGCGGTGACCCAGCCCTTGCCCTTGCCGCTCATCCAGCGCGGAACGCCATTGGTGAACGACGCGGTGCAGAGCACCTTGGTGCGGCCGTAGGAGATCAAGGCCGATCCTTCGGCCTGGTCGCTCCAGCCACGCTCGATCGTGATCGGGCGCAGTTCGTCGTTGCTGCGCCCGTCGGCGCGCAGGGTTTCGGTCACGGTGTACTCCTAATGTTTCGGGTGTAGTGGGGACTGTGGGGGCAGGCCACTGGCTGCTGCCAGGTCGGCGAGGTTGAGCGTGCCGGTCTCGATCAGGTCGACCCGGCTGACCTCCGGCCCGATCAGGCGATGGGCGAGGGCCAGAAAGTCCTCGGCGCTGTCGCCGGTGGCCTCGTACCGGTAGCTGGGCGGACTGGTGCGTGAACGTTCCAGGCCTTGGCTCACGAGCACCCGATAGACGTCATTGGCCGTTTCGGTGTCGCTTGAGACGAGGGTGACGCCCTCCCCCATCACGTAGGAGATGGCGCCGCGCAGAAAGGGATAGTGGGTGCAGCCGAGCACGAGGGTGTCGACCTGCGCTGCGCGGAGCGGCGCGAGGTATTCCTCGGCGACGGCGAGTACCTCGTCACCGGTCGTGACTCCGGCCTCGACGAACTCGACGAAGCGCGGGCAGGCCTGGCTAAACAGGGTGATCTGGGGCGCGGCGGCAAAGGCATCGTTGTAGGCGCGCGAGTTGACGGTGCCGAGGGTGCCGATGACCCCCACGCGCTGGTTGCGAGTGGTGGCGACGGCGCGGCGCACAGCGGGCTGAATAACCTCGATCACGGGCACGCTGTAACGTTCGCGGGCATCCCGCAGCATCGCTGCTGAAGCGGTGTTGCAGGCGATCACGAGCAGTTTCACGTCGTGCGCCACGAGATCGTCGAGCACATCGAGGGCGAATCCCCGCACGTCGGCGATCTTCTTCGGCCCGTACGGCGAGTGGGCCGTGTCACCGATATACAGAATGGATTCGTTGGGTAACTGGTCCTTGATCGCCCGGGCGACGGTCAGGCCGCCCACTCCGGAATCGAAAATACCAATCGGTGCATCCGTCACGGTGATCAAGCCTAGCCCGACCAAGCGGATAAGCTGTGCCGGGTGACCCCGTCCCCCGCGTTCCTCGCTCCAGCACACCGTGGCCCAGCCGGCCTCACACCAGCACTGCGCACCGATCGGTACGAGCTCACGATGGTGGATGCCGCCATCCAGAGCGGCACCGCCGATCGTGCCTGCATGTTCGAGGCCTTCGCCCGCCGCCTGCCAGCCGGTCGCCGCTACGGCATCGTTGCCGGCACCGGTCGCCTGCTCGAGCTGATTCGTCAGTTTCGCTTCGACACCGACGAGCTGACCTGGCTCGCCGAGAACTCGGTCGTACGCACTCCCACCCTCGACTATCTGGCCGATTATTCCTTCAGCGGTAATGTCTGGGGCTACCAAGAGGGTGAAGCCTATTTTCCCGGATCGCCCCTCCTACTGGTGGAGAGCACCTTCGCCGAGGGCGTCATTCTGGAGACCCTCATTCTCAGTGTGCTCAACTACGACATCTCCGTTGCCAGCGCCGCCGCGCGCATGGTCTCGGTGAGCCTGGGCCGCCCGATCGCCGAGATGGGATCCCGGCGCACCAACGAGCACTCGGCGGTCGCCGCCGCCCGCGCCGCTTTCATCGCCGGCTTCGCATCGACCAGCAATCTGGAGGCCGGCCGCCAGTGGGGTCTGCCGACCATGGGTACCGCGGCCCACTCGTTCATTTTGCTGCACGACAGCGAGGAGGAAGCGTTCCAGGCGCAAGTGGATGCCTTTGGTTCCGCCACGACACTTCTCGTTGACACCTACGATGTACCGGCCGGCATCGCCCTGGCGGTCAAGATCGCGGGGCCGGACCTCGGCTCGATTCGCATCGACTCTGGCGATCTGCCCACCGTCGTTGCCGCAGCACGCGCGCAGCTCGACGCACTCGGCGCGGTCAACACGAAGATCACGGTCACCAGCGACCTCGACGAATTCGCCATCGCGGCCCTGTCCGCCAGTCCGGTGGACGCCTTCGGCGTCGGTACCTCCGTCGTCACCGGGTCGGGCGAACCGGCCGCCGGCCTGGTCTACAAGCTGGTCGCGCACAAGGGCCACGGCGACGACTGGATCTCCGTCGCGAAAACGTCGACCGCGAAGCTCTCCATCGGCGGCCGCAAGAATGCACTCCGCCGAGTGGATGCCGTCGGTACCGCCCAGGAAGAAATCGTGCTGCTCGGCGACGGCCCCGGTAGCCCGTCCGACTCCGGCAGCGGCCTGGAGCGGGCGCTGCTGGTTCCGCTGATCCAGGACGGCCGTGTCGACGAACGGTACCTGGGAGCAGCCGGAACGCTGCGCGCACGCGCACACAACGCATCCGTTATGCAGGAACTGCCAATCGAGGCTTTTCGATTGGGGCGCGGCGAAGCCGTTATTCCCACCTCATACCGCTAGCCGCGGAGCTACTTGGCCTTCATCTTCTCGTAGATGGCCTTGCAGGTCGGGCACACCGGAAACTTCTCCGGGTCACGGCCCGGTAGCCATTTCTTGCCGCACAGGGCTTTAACCGGCTTGCCCGAAATGGCAGATTCGAGAATCTTGTCTTTCGGGACGTAGTGCGAGAACCGTTCGTGATCGCCGGGCTCGATCTGCTCCTGGTTCAGGAGTTCTTCGAGCTCACGGTCGAGCGTGGACGTTCCGCCGCCGGGCTGGCCGGGTTCTGCAATGCTCGCACGAATTTCAGTCATGAGAACAGTCTAAGCAGTCGGCCGGTCAGGCGCGCTGGGCGGAGGCGAGCATCTCCGGACCGCGCCGGTCGAAGGCGCGAGATCCGACCCAGATTCCCACGACCACGGCGAGGAGGCCGAGGCCAAGGCCCGCGCCGAGCGCGCGCAGATGCCAGGCCGGATCCTCGAAGATTCCGAGGTAGGCGAAGATGAGCGCGGGCAGCGCCACCACGATCGATCCGGTGAAGGTCAGCGACTGCACCAGCGCCGAAGCGGTTTCTGAGGCCTGCGGCTGGGCGAACGGGCTGTCACCGGGTTTGGTCACCGGGTACGGAAAGCGGGTGGACGTATAGCTGGAGAAACCCAAACCAGCCAAGAGGATGCACGTGCTCACCCCCAGCATTGACGGCAACACCGACCAGTCTCCGTAGAACGAAATACTGACGGCCGAGCCAATACCGATGAGCAGGATGCCCATGACGAGCGCGGGAACGAGCCGGCCGATACGGTCGGCCAGGCCGCGCGTTCCGGAAGCCACGTGCAGCCAGATGGCCGTGCTGTCGTAGGCAACGTCGTTGTGCATGGTCCAGCCGAGAAAAATGCACATGAGCGGCACTGGCACGAGAGCGAGGTAGTGCAGCGGCACGCCGACGATACTCAGCGGCAGGATCGCGATGATCGGAACGATCGGAATCATGATCAGCGACACCCAATACCGCGAGTCGCGCGCCCAATAGGTGAAGGTGCGTGCGGCGATCGCGCCAACGGAACTGTGCGGCAACCGGTCGAACCAGCCCAGCCCTGAGTACTTTTTCGCCGCGGCCTCACGGCCAGGCGAGACCAGCATGCGGGCAACGACGAGCTGCCAAATGAGCCACAGGGTGTAGGCAGAAACCGCAGCGATGAGCAGCTTGAGAATGGCAGCGCCCCAGGCGCCTGTGGAGGCATCCCCTGGAGCAGCCCACGCCGCGCCGAGCGGCGTCCAGCCCAAAATCGTGGCGAGGGTGGCCAGCAGGCCACGGCCATGGCGACCCCAGTCCGTGCTGAGCAGCACCACAACGAGTGGAGAAATCACGACCAGCAGGACGACACCGATCATGCCGGTAAACTCCCGCGAGCGTCTGGTCGACAGGAGGAAGGCTGCCAGGGATGCGCTCACCCGCGACAGCAGAATGCAGGTCGCGAGGATCAGCGCGGCGGATACCAGAGCGAGCAGGGTCTGTCCGATGCCGCGCGACCAGGTGAAAACGGTGCCGAGCAGCACGATCGAAAGGGTGAGCGCCGGAACGCCGATCAGCGCCGAGCCGGCTAGACCGAGCGACAATGAACGGTTGGAAATTCCGAGGAACGCAAACTTGCGTGGGTCCATGCTGTCGTCGATGCCGACCACGATCGGGATGACCAGAAAGCCCAGCGCCACGGCCGATCCGGCCACAATAAGCGAATCACGAATGAGTGCGGGGTCTCCGACGAACCGCAGGGCGATCAGCGCAACGAAAATTGTGATGGCGACGCCGAGGCCGTAGAGCAGTCCGACGACGAGGCCGACGACCTGCCAAGGACTACGACGGAACAGGTTGGCGAGCAGCCGGAGTTTCAGTCCGAAAAATTGTGCAACCATTCCATGCCCTCCGCGACCTTGCGCCCGCCGGCGAGTTCGACGAACCGATCTTCCAGCGTCTTCTCTCCACGCACCTCGTCGACGGTTCCCGCCGCCAGGACACGGCCCTGCACGATGATGGCAACGTGATCACAGACGCGCTGGATCAGGTCCATGCCATGGCTGGACAGCACGACGGTTCCGCCGGCGGCGACGTACTTCTGCAAAATCTCGGTGACGTTGACCGCGGAAACCGGGTCGACCGACTCGAACGGCTCGTCGAGCACGAGCACACGCGGGGAATGAATCATGGCGCAGGCGAGGGCGATCTTCTTGGTCATTCCGGCGGAGTAGTCGGCGACCAGACGGTTAAGGGCGTCCTCGAGGCCGAACGCTGCTGCCAGGTCGGCCGAGCGGGCGCGCACGGTGTCGTTGTCGAGGCCGCGCAGGGTGCCCGCGTAATAGAGGAGTTGTGCGCCGGTGAGGCGGTCAAAGAGGCGAAGTCGGTCGGGCAGAACGCCCATCACGCGCTTGGCCTCATTGGGCCGGGCCCAGACGTCGATACCGTGGACCAGGACTTTTCCGGCGGTGGGCCGCAGCAGCCCGGTGATCATCGATAGGGTCGTGGTCTTTCCGGCCCCGTTCGGCCCGACGATGCCATAGAACGAACCGGCTCGAACGCTGAGGTCGAGATCGGAGACCGCGACGTTGTGACCGTACCTCTTCACGAGTCCGACGGCTTCAATGACGATCGGGGCTTGCACGATCGAAGTCGCATCGGCGGCCGGCTTCACGGTCGGCTTCACGTCTCGGGGGCTAACGGACTTCACGGCTGGCTGTGCGGCCGTGCTGAGAGTGTCCGTGGTGGGCGTTGTCTGGACGGCCGGATCGCTGGTCGGTTCCGGCAGCGGTGCCACCGGCGTAGCAAGCGACGCTTCCGCTTCGATCGTGACGAGCGCATCGCGGGTCGCGTAGGGCCGCGTGGTTTCGTCGGTGGAATTCTCGGCGAGCGTCTGTTGATTCGGCCTGACCGACCCGGCAACGGCAGGGGATTTCGGCGTCGTCGGTTTCTTCGGCGTCGTCGACGTGCTCACGGTCGGCTTGCGCACCGCTGGTTTACGCACCGCGGGTTTGCGCGCTGCTGGTTGACGCACGCCGGCAGCCGGCCGGACAGTAGCCGCCTTGGTCACCGCAGGCTTGGCAGCAGGCTTCACCGCTGCCGGTTTGTCGGCAGTCGGCTTGGCAACAGCAGGCCTGGCAGCAGCTGGCCTGGTAGTCGCCGTCGTGCGCACGGCTGGCTCACGCACCGCCGGTTTGCGCACGGCTGGTTTGCGCACGGCTGGTTTGCGCATGGCTGGCTTGCTGGCCAACGGCTTAGCGGCGAGCGGCGCCGTCGACTCGGCTGCGCGGTTCGCGACAGACTCGTCGTCACGTTCGGGGTGGGGCGGCACAAAAGTCACTCCGCTAACCTACCAAGGACCGCTGCCCCGGGGGCGCGGAAGACGTCGCAGCCACCGTTTCAACCTGTGAGCACGCTCCACGCCGGGTCACGAAATGGACACGTGCTGAGCAGATTCTTCCTATGGAACGACCCAACAGGTTATGGTGAGATTGACATAACGGTGTGTCTTTACGTGAACATGTGGGTGAATCCTAAGCAAACTCTTCGCAACTGAGTGGGTTTTGCGGCGTGGCCCCAACCATTCTTGAGGAGATAATCGTGACGACGCAGGCAAAAGTGCGCGCAGTCAAGACGCAAGTTGTCATTCTGGCGGCCGGCATGGGCAGCCGCCTTGGGCGTTCGCTGCCCAAGCCGCTCACCGAACTGAACGACGGCCGCACGATCATGCAGCAGCAGTTCGACAACATCAACCACGCCTTCGGCAACGCTGCCAAGGTCACGATCGTCGTCGGGTACAAACTCGAGCACATCATCGAAGCGTTCCCGCAGGCCTCCTTCGTCTACAACGAAGAGTACGATCAGACCAACACGTCGAAGAGCCTGCTACGCGCCCTGCAAGCGTCGAAGCCCGGCGGAGTGCTCTGGATGAACGGCGACGTCGTCTTTGACCCGGCCATTCTCGACCGCGCGGCCGCCATGATGGCCCGCGACCAGTCTTTCGTCACCGTCAACACCGACAAAGTGTCCGATGAAGAGGTCAAGTACACCACGAGTGCCGAAGGCTACATCAAGGAACTCTCCAAGACCGTCAAGGGCGGCCTCGGCGAAGCCGTCGGCATCAACTACGTGTCGAGCGCCGACAAGGCCACCCTCATCCGCCAGCTAAGCAAGGTGGCCGACCAGGATTACTTCGAACGCGGCATCGAGCTGGCCATCGAGCAGAACCGAATGCTGGTGGAGCCGGTGAACATCTCCGATTTCTACGCCGTCGAGGTGGACTTCGCTGAAGACCTTGAGCGCGCCAACTTGTTCGTCTAACCGGCACACCACACGACAAAACCCTCACGCTTCGGCGTGGGGGTTTTGTCGTTCTGGAAAGGTTTAACCGTTGCCATCGTGCCCACACTTCGCGGGTACAAGACGCCCCGAGTGAAGCCGGTGCTGATCGCGACGGGACCCATGCACGTGCGGTCGTGTTATGCCGACGTCGGCATAAGTCGTGGGACATTGCCGATCTGCGCACTCCGTGGCGGGGGAAGCCTTCAAGGCCCACTCGATCTTCGACATCTGGTCTCGCAAGATCGTCGGCTTCCGGGTCGAGAAGCGCGAGAGCAACCATCTAGCGGTGGACATGTTCGAGACCGCGTGGCGAGAGGCCGACCTCAAGCGTGAGCTCACACTACACGCCCACCACCAGAAGAACCCGGAATGATTCCGCACACAACCGAAAACACCCGCGCGAGCTGGCGTCGTCGGGATCAATTTGCCCGAGAAAATCGCCAGAAATCAACCCAAGTGACTCAAAACAGCTTGACGTTGATACTTGAAACAGCCGTTCGGGGCATGACCCTCAACTTGGCTGTCGGCCCCGCGAAGGGTCTGTCTTTGCTTTCGGCTTGCCCGGCGGATGCCGGATTCGCTCCACGCAAGGCAGAGAATGAAGGTGTCGAAGTGGGTCGACAGAACGATCGAACAAAAATGTGAGCGCGCCGCTGGCGTAGATTTGAACTAGGAGACTTTCAGAGGATGGACCGACGTGGCGAAGGATAGCTTGACCGACGACCGCAACACTCTAGAGGTCGAGACCGTGGTGTTGGTCGCCGAGGACGGAACGCCCATCGGTACGGCCGACAAAGCGCTCGTGCATGACCTCGATACTCCCCTGCACCTTGCTTTTTCCTGCCATGTATTCGATGAGCACGGGCGCATTTTGGTCACCAGACGGGCGCTGATAAAAAAAGCCTGGCCCGGCGTGTGGACAAACTCCTTCTGCGGTCACCCGGCACCCGGTGAAACCCTGGCGGATGCTGCCCTACGCCGGGCGAGCCATGAACTCGGCATCGGGCTGACCGAACTCACCCTGGTCTTGCCCGATTTTCGGTACCGTGCAGTCGACGCGTCGGGAATCGTGGAAAACGAAATATGCCCGGTTTTCACGGCAGTCACGTACTCGACGGTTGAGCCCCGTGCCGACGAGGTCATGGAATGGCGGTGGGTGACTCGCGACGACCTTGTGATGGCGGTGCGCACCACCCCGTGGGCGTTCAGCCCCTGGCTAACCCTGCAACTTCCCCTGCTCTTCCCTCACGACTAGTTCGGCCCGATCGAACTCAGTTGTTTCACCCGCGAGCGTCAGCCCGGGACGAAAATGGCCACGTGAACGCTGCATCGGCATCCGGAGTTGCCCGCAATGTTGTGGTCAGTGCGCCGCTGCACGCTTTGGCTCGAGATCATTTTGGTGACCATCGACATCGGCCTGGCCGCCCACTGTTTTGCGCGAGTCGGGCGCGCCCGACTCTAACCGGTGTCAACAGCAGCTCGCGGCTACGCCGCCGATCATTCTACCAGAGCCTGGCCTCGTTTCTCAGGGAGTCCGAAGGTGCCGAGCGCGGCAACCACGAAGAACCCCGCGAAAACTGCAAAAAGCAGCCCCGTCCCGCCGGCCTCGCGCAGTAGGGGCACGGCCAGTGGTGCAAGGATGGCGGCAATGCGGCCATTGCCGGCCGCCCACCCCGCGCCAGTAGCCCGAATGCGAGTGGGATAAACCTCCGGTGTCACCGCGTAAAGTGCTCCCCACGCTCCGAGGTTGAAGAACGAGAGCAACATGCCCGCTGCGATCACTTGGCTGCTATCCGTTGCGATGCCAAACAGGGCAGCCGAACTGGCGGAGCCGATCAGGAAGACAGCGAGGGTGCTACGTCGGCCCCACCGTTCGATCAGATACGCCGATGCGGCATAGCCCGGAAGCTGCGCCACGGTGATGATCAACGTATACGCGAAGGAACGCACCAGCGAGAAGCCGGAGGCGACCAGCACGGTAGGCAACCAGATGAAAGCACCGTAATAGGAGAAGTTCACGCAGAACCAGACCAACCACGGGGCGGCCGTGCGGCCACGCAGGCTCGGCGACCACAGCGCGGCGAAGCCCCCTGTGGAATCTTTTCGTTCGACTCCGCCCTGAACGGCCGGGTCCGATTCTGGGGGTGGAACCGTTACTTTGGCCGAGAGTTCGAATCGGCGAACGGTCGACTCTGCCTTTACAAACCGCCCACGCGACTCGAGAAAACGAACCGACTCCGGAAGTCGCAGGCGCACGAACACGGCGTAGAGTGCCGGGGCCGCACCGACAGCCAAGGCCCAGCGCCATCCGTTCTCTGATGACGGCACGACGAGAAATCCGATCACGGCCGCTAGGGTCCAGCCAATCGCCCAGAACGATTCCAGCAGCACGATGATGCGACCGCGAATCCGTGGCGGCGCGAACTCGCTAACGAGGGTCGAGGCGACCGGAAGCTCGGCTCCCAGGCCGAGCCCCACGAGGAATCGCCAGGCGATCAGCACGGCCACCGATCCGGAAAGAGCGGATGCTCCCGTCGCCACGCCGTAAACGAGGAGGGTCAGCGCAAATACCTGGCGGCGTCCGATGCGGTCGGCCAATAGTCCACCGAGAACGGCGCCCACTGCCATGCCGACGAAACCGGCGGACGCGATCCAGGATAATTCCATGCCGGTCGTGTTCCATTGCACCGCTAATTGGGCCAGCACGAAGGAGATGAGCCCCACATCCATGGCATCCAACGCCCAGCCCAGGCCGGAGCCGACCAGAAGACGTCGATGTTCCCGCGTAAACGGCAGGGCATCCAATCGGGCGGTACGCGTCAATCGTGCCGGGACGTTCACGGGCACTGCTCGATTGACATTTGCGGGAACTTCGGCCACACGGTTTCCACTTCACTTGGACCAGAACAATCAACCAATATTTTACGCGCGTGATTACCGTGGCACCGAGCCCCGGCGCGGCAGCCGAGAAACGGTTACTGTGGCTGCGGCGCCCGCGTCTGGCGGGACGATCACGACTTGCCTGGCCGGAATATCGCAGCCGGCCGTTCGCACCAAAAGTTCGGCCGTTGGATCGGTGCCGCGTTTGATGACCGCGAGCGCGACCGTACCTAATTCAAAATGCCGGGCGACCGAAGTCACCCGCCCGACGATCTGGTCCGCACCGTCTTTGTTCGGTGCCACAACTTCGTCGCCGCGCGAGGGCCGCACACTGTGTTTATCAACACTGTGCGCATCTTCCGGGTAGAGCATCACGAGCCGGCGCGGGGGATGCCCGATGTTGTGCACCTTGGCCACCGTCTGCTGGCCGCGATAACCGCCCTTGTTCAGGTGCACGGCTGTGCGCAACCAATCAAGTTCATGGGGAATCGTCTTTTCATCAACCTCCGAGGAAAAATGCGGCCGCCAGGCTGCTATGCGCAAGGCCTCGAGGGCGTCCAGTCCAGCGACAGGAATATCGGAGGCGACGATCCCCGCCAGGGCGCTTCGCGGCACCAATACCTCGCTGTAGGTCCAGCCCGCCGCCGGATGCCTGGTCGCCTTCGCGTACTGAAATCCACCCGGGCCAACGCTCATCCACCGGTCCCGCCAGACCACGGGAAGCCCATGAGGGGCCGTCACCGGAAGCGTCGGCTGGCCGAGGGTGCCGATGGTCGCGAATTCGATGGAACGATCCAGCAGTTCTACCCGCAGCGCGAATTGCATGCTGCCCAACCATGTGAGCAGCCCTGCTACTTCGTTTCGCTCCAGCAGCAGCCACAGATCGGTTCCGTCATCAAACAGGCGCACCGCATAGTCGATCCGCCCGGTCATATTGAGTAGAAGGGTCTCCGAGGATTCGCCCGGCGCCAAACCGGCGACACTCTGGCTGGTCAATGAATTTATCCAGCTGAGGCGATCTGGACCGCTGATGGTAATCACGGCCCGGTGTGAGAGGTCCACGATCGCGGTTCCTGCAGCCAGTGCGCGCTGCTCGGCGAGCGGGTCCCCATAGTGGGCGGCCACTCCGGCATCGACCGCCTGGTCGGCACCGACCGCGCCGGGCCGGTTCAGAAATTCGTTGAACACGACCGGCGCGTTCCCGACGGAGATCTGCGGAGCGAGCATTCCCTGCGTTGAATTCATCTGTCTCCATTGGGCGCCATCAACTGCCCGATATTGTCGTGCCTGGTTAGTACATTCCGAGTTGGAGCCGAGCGGCTTCCGACATCCTGTCCTGGCCCCACGGTGGGTCCCAAACCAGTTCGATATCGATCTCGCCGACGCCCGGAACCGCCTGAATTGCGGTGCGGGCATCCTCTTTGAGCACATCGCCCATGCCGCAGCCCGGAGCGGTCATTGACATGTTGACTTCGACCCGGTGGGTGCCATCGGGCAGCGGCTCCGCCTGGCACAGATAGATCAGACCCAGATCGACAACATTGATCGGAATTTCCGGGTCGAACACGTTCTTGAGCGCATCGAGCACCTGGTCCAGGTCAAACGGACCGTCATTCATATTCACGGTTTCGGCGACCGGTCGGCTCAGACCGAGCGCGGCCGAGTCTTCGGCACTGATCCGAACGAGGTAGCCCATTGCGGTTTGGACGGTGACGCTCGCACCGAGGGTTTGCGTTATGACAACCTGCTCGCCGGCCTGAAGCAGCATCGGCTGCCCGCCCGGAATCACCGTCGCCTGGCAGCTGTGTTCGAGTTCGACGATCTTGTATTGGCCTGAGTCCATCGGCTACTTCTCCGTCCCGACGACACGGCTGCCGTCCGCGCGGTCGTCACCTTCCAGCGCATTGCGCAACGCCTGCCAAGCCAGGGAGGCGCACTTGACCCGGGTCGGGTACTCCCATACGCCAGAGAGCACCGCGAGCTTGCCCACCTCGGCCAATGCCGCTTCCCCCTCGGATTCGCTGGTGAGCATGGTGTGCACGCGAGCGAACAGCGTCAGGGCTTCCTCCTCGGCCAGACCCTTGACGGCCATGGTCATCATGGAAGCGGATGCCTGGGAAATAGTGCATCCGCTCCCCGTGAAGGCAACGTCGGTGATGACGCCGTCGGTGAGTTGAATGGCGAGAGTCAACTGATCGCCGCATAGCGGGTTAACGGCCTCGATCGAGCACGTCGCACGGTCGATTGTGCGAAAATTCCGTGGCCGGCGGCCATGGTCGATGATCATTTCCTGGTAAAGACCCGCGATTCCCGCACTGACCGAAGCGATCCCTGGGCCGGCCGTCATGGAGCGACCACAGTGGCGTCACTCCCGAACCGGGTGGCGACCACGCGTTCCAACTGGGCGCGCAGTGGATCCAACTCGATCCGGTCCACCATTTCGTGTACAAACGCGTAGATGAGCAGGCCCCTGGCCGCTTCCAGCGGGATGGCACGCGTCTGAAGGTACAGCAGAGCCTCCTCATCCATTTGGCCCACCGCAGCACCGTGCGTGCACTTCACATCATCGGTATAGATTTCCAGCCGGGGCCTGGTGTCGACTTCGGCGCGGTCGGAGAGCAGTAAGTTCTTGTTCTTCTGGTTCGCATCGGTACCGTCAGCGCCATGACGAACCATAATGTGGCCGTTGAACACACCGTGTGCCCGGCCGTCCAACACTCCCTTATACAGCTGGTGGCTGGTGCAGTCCGTCGCGGCGTGATCGACGAAGATCGTGTTGTCGTGGAGTTGATCGCCCTGGGGCAGGTAGACGCCGTCGAGGCTGACCTCGGCGCCGACGCCATCCAGTTGAACTCGCACCTCGTGCCGGGCGATGCTGGCGCCGAGCATGATGGAACGGGAAGAGAATCGGCTGCCCCGCCCTTGCCGCACGGACAGCAGCGCCACATGGAAAGCACTCGTCGGCTCGTTTTGCACCTTGTAGTGCTCAATGTGGGCGTCTTCGGCGAGGAGGAGTTCGGTGACGGCGTTGGTGCAATACACGTCGGAATCGACCCCGGCGTAGGTCTCGACGATCGTGGCACGAGAGTGCGAATCGGCGATTATCACCGAACGTGGACTGAATATCAGCGGGACTCCACCGGTGTCGGAGAAGTAGACCAGCTGAATCGGCTCGTCCACGATGGTGCCGCTGGGAAGATGAATGAATGCGCCATCCTCGGCCAGAGCGTCATTGAATGCTGCGAAGGCGTGACGCACTCCCGGTGCATGCGCGAAAAAGGGTTCGAGGCGGTCAGGCCCGGCTGCCAGCACCGCGGCCAGGGTCGTGACGACCGCACCGGCCGGCACCCCGGTCACTCGCGAGAATTCGGACGAGAAATGGCCGTTGACGAAGACCAACCGTGGACCACCGAGATCGACCGCAGCCTCGTCGATCATTTCTGCCGTCACCCGGATGCCAGATGCCACCGTGGCGGCATCGAACGGTACGGCGAGGATCGGGGCCAACCCGGTGTATTTCCAGTCCTCATCCTTGTGGGTCGGGAAGCCGTGCTCACCCACCCACTGGAGGGCGGCTACCCGCGCCTCGGCGAGCCAGGCGGGATCACGCGCGCCGAGCCGAGGTTCGAAGCCAGCGAGCACTCCGCTGGCCGCGCTCAGAACGGTCATCGCGATATCCCGGCCGTGCTCAATCGACCTGCGTCAGCTTCCTGGGTACCGGTGTAGCCGTGCGCTTCGAGCTCGACGGCCAGGTCCTTGCCCCCGGAACGCACGATCCGGCCGGCGGTCATCACGTGCACCTGGTCGGGCACGATGTAGTCCAGAAGGCGCTGGTGGTGCGTGATGACGAGCATGCTGCGGCCTTCGCTCCGGAGGGCGTTCACCCCGCTGGCGACCACCCTTAGAGCGTCGATGTCCAAACCGGAGTCGGTCTCATCCAAAATCGCGAGTTTGGGTTCCAGGATCGCCATTTGCAGGATCTCGTTGCGTTTCTTTTCACCGCCGGAAAATCCCTCGTTGACCGAGCGATTCATGAAGGTCTGGTCCATCTCAACGAGCTTCATCTTCTCCTGAGCCAGCGCCAGAAAGTCCACCGGATCCAGTTCTTCTTCTCCACGCTGGCGGCGCAGGGAGTTCAAGGCGGTGCGCATGAAGTACATGTTTCCGACGCCGGGAATCTCGACCGGATGTTGGAAGGCCAGGAATACACCGGCGGCAGCGCGCTCTTCCGGTGACAAGGTCAGCAGGTCCTGACCCTCATACGTGACGCTGCCAGAGACCTGGTACCCCTCGCGGCCGATCAATACACTGGCCAAGGTGCTTTTTCCCGAACCGTTCGGGCCCATGATCGCGTGCACCTCACCCGGTTTCAGTTGCAGATTCACCCCTCGCAATATTTCTTTGTCCTCGATACTGGCGTGCAGTTCTTCGATTTTCAGCATTAGCCAACGCTTCCTTCCAGGCTTACGGTTAACAGTTTTTGCGCCTCAACGGCGAATTCCATGGGCAGCATCTTGAATACTTCACGGCAGAAACCGTTCACAATCATCGACACCGCCTCTTCTTCCGGGATACCCCTCTGCCGGCAATACAGGAGTTGTTCCTCGCCGATTTTGGAGGTCGATGCCTCGTGCTCAACCTGCCCGGTCTGGTTCTTCACCTCGATGTACGGAAGCGTGTGTGCACCGCTGTCCTTGCCGATCAACAGCGAATCGCACTGGGTGAAGTTGCGGGCTCCGACGGCCGAATGTCGCATGTCCACCAGACCGCGGTAGGTGTTCTGCCCGTGACCGGCTGAAATAGCCTTCGAGATGATGGTGCTCTTGGTGTTCTTGCCGATGTGCACCATCTTGCTGCCGGTATCCGCTTGCTGACGTCTGGCCGTCAATGCCACCGAGTAGAACTCGCCGACCGAGTTGTTACCCTTAAGAACCACGCCGGGGTACTTCCAGGTGATCGAGGAGCCGGTTTCCACCTGGGTCCAGGAAATCTTTGCATTGCGGCCGGAAGCCATACCCCGTTTGGTGACGAAGTTGTACACGCCGCCGTTGCCGTCGGCATCTCCGGGATACCAGTTCTGCACCGTCGAGTACTTGATCTGGGCATCGTCCAGTGCCACCAGCTCAACCACGGCGGCGTGCAGCTGGTTCGTGTCACGAACGGGTGCCGTGCAGCCCTCGAGGTAGCTGACATAAGCGCCCTCTTCGGCGATGATCAGGGTTCGCTCGAACTGGCCGGTGTCGGCGGCGTTGATGCGGAAGTAGGTGGACAGCTCCATCGGGCAGCGCACGCCCTTAGGGATGTAACAGAACGAACCGTCGGTGAACACCGCAGCGTTCAGGCAGGCGAAGAAGTTGTCGTTGTACGGAACCACGGAGCCGAGGTACTGACGCACCAGATCCGGATGCTCCTGAACGGCTTCCGAGAAGGAGCAGAAGATCACTCCAACCTCGGCCAACTTGTCTTTGAACGTCGTGGCAACCGAGACCGAATCGACGATCGCGTCGACCGCCACGCCGCTGAGACGCTCCTGCTCACCGAGCGAAATGCCGAGCTTGTCGAACATCTCCCGCAGCTCCGGGTCGACCTCGTCCATGCTCTCCACGCGTTTTTTCGGCTTGGGAGCGGCGTAGTAAATGATGTCCTGGTAGTCGACCGGCCCATAGGTGACGTGCTGCCAGGTCGGTGCCGTGAGCGTGGTCCAGTTCCGGTAGGCACGGAGCCGCCATTCCAACAGCCAATCCGGCTCATTTTTCTTGCTCGAAATCAGTCGGATGATGTCTTCGTTCAGCCCGCGGGGTGCGACGTCAGTTTCGAGATCGGTCACAAATCCATACTGGTATTCCTGGTTCGCTAATGCGCGGACCTCGTCAGAGATACCAGTCGAGGTTGTGGGTGCACTCATTTCGTCTCCATGTCAGTTGTTGTTGGCTGCGAGCAGCCCGATCGTTTCGGTCAGCGACGCTGTGAGGGAAGTGCCGCGATCAGCGGGTGATCCTTGGCGTATGGGCCGACCTTGGCCGCTCCACCCGGGGAGCCGATGTCGTCGAAGAACTCAACGTTGGCCTTGTAGTAGTCGGCCCACTGCTCCGGCACGTCATCTTCGTAGAAGATCGCCTCGACCGGGCAGACTGGTTCACAGGCTCCGCAGTCGATGCACTCATCGGGGTGGATGTAGAGCGCCCGGTCACCCTCATAAATGCAATCGACGGGGCATTCATCAATACATGCCCTGTCCTTGACGTCCACGCAGGGCAAGGCGATGACGTAGGTCACAGTACCTCCACCCCGAACACCGCCGGGACCTGGTCGAGAGCGTTGAGCAACACGGTGATCTCGGCGACCGTGTTGTAGGCCGCGAAGGTCACTCGCGTGGTCGCGGCCACGTCCAGACGCTGGTGCAATGGCCAGGCGCAGTGGTGGCCGACTCGCACCGCGACTCCGGCATCGTCGAGGATTTGGCCAACGTCGTGCGCGTGCACGCCGTCGACCACGAAAGACACCACACCGGTACGCTCCGCACCGTCGGCCGGTCCGACGACACGGATCCAGGGGCGTTGGGCCAGGCCGGCCAGCAGGACTTCGGTGAGGGCCTGCTCATGGGCGCTCACCCGCGGCATCCCCAACCGGGTCAGGTAATCACAGGCCGCAGCCAGGCCAACGGCCTGCGCGGCCACCGGGACACCCGCCTCGAAACGTTGCGGCGGCGCGGCGTAGGTTGAGCCTTCCATGTGCACGGTGTGGATCATCGAGCCTCCGGTGAGGAAGGGGGGCATGGCTTCCAGGAGGCGAGAGCGGCCCCAGAGCACACCGACCCCGAGGGGGCCGAACATTTTGTGGCCACTGAAGGCAAGAAAGTCCACGTCGAGATCGACGACGTCGATCCCCAGGTGCGGCACCGACTGGCTGGCGTCGAGCACGGTCAGAGCCCCGATCTTCCGGGCCCGAGCCACAATGGACGAAACCGGATTGATGGTACCCAAAACATTGGACACGTGCGTGAAGGCGACCACCTTGGTACGGTCGCTGATGACCGTCTCCAGATCGTTCAGGTTTAAGCGACCGTCATCGGTGACACCGATCCACCGCAGGGTAGCGCCGCTGCGCCGGGCAAGTTCCTGCCAGGGAATGAGATTGGCATGATGCTCCATCTCGGTGATCACGATCTCGTCGCCCACGCCGAGCTTGAACCGCGCCGCGACATCCGCTTCGACGCCGTCCATGGCCCCGGTAGCGGCCGCGTTGCTGAACGAATACGCCACGAGATTCAGAGCTTCGGTAGCGTTCTTGGTGAACACCACCTCGTTAGTTTGTGCGCCGATGAACCGTGCAACGGTCGCGCGCGCCGATTCAAATGCTTCGGTGGCTTCCTCGGCCAGCTGATGAGCACCACGGTGAACCGCGGAGTTGTGTTGCTCATAGAAGGTGCGTTCGGCATCGAGTACCTGGTGCGGTTTGTGTGACGTGGCCCCGGAGTCGAGGTACACCAATGGTTTTCCGCCACGCACGAGACGCGAGAGAATCGGAAAATCGCTACGGATGGCGGCCGACTCCTCGATGCTGAATGCCGCGTTCGCGCCGACGTCAGAATTGATGGCCTCGGGGCGGGTGATCGGATGCACTCCCGTGATTAGTCCTGCACTGGTACTCATGCATTTGTCCCGTCGTTACAATTATTCGTGTCCGAGCTGGTAGTCGTGGCCAGAGCGTCAAGGGGGATGAACGTCGCGCAGCTGTGTGCGCCCCCAGCCAGAGTCGTGCGTCGTTGAACCGGAACTCCGAGCAGCCGGGAGAATGCCTCGGTCTCAGCGTCGCAGAACTCCGGAAACTCGGCCGCGACATGCAGAACGGGGCAGTGCCCCTGACACAGCTGCACACCATTCGCTGGCAGGTCAGCTCCGACCGGCCGGATCGTCGCCGCGAAACCTTCATCGCTCAGTACCGACGCCAGTGCCTCTGCACGGGCGCGGACATCTCCGCCGGTCGAGGGCAGTTGTGCGGCGTAGCCTCGCTCGAGTTGTGCGCTGCGTTCACGGGCGAACTCGCCAACGGCATCCGCTCCGGCGCGTTCGGCGAGAAAGCGTAACGCCGAGGTCGCCACATCGGCGTAGTCAGCCCCCAGACCGGCATGACCGGACGCGGAGAGGACATAGGCGCGGGCCGGCCGGCCGCGGCCACCTGACGTAGCGGGCACGTGTTCTTCGACGGCCCCTTCCTCGGCGAGCTGGTCGAGGTGGCGGCGAACGGCGGCGGGCGTCAGTCCCAAGCGCGCGGCCAGATCGGCTGCGGTCAGTGGGCCATCCTCGGCGAGCATCTGCCGCACGCGGTCCCAGGTGCGTTCCTCCAGACCATTCGCTCCAGGGTTCGACCCGTCTGTGCCAGCGGTTCCACGGCGGTGAGCTATTAACATGACATAAGCATGTCCTAATTCAGCTCGGCTGGCAAGTCAACGCGCCGGTCCACCGTCTGGCAGCAACTAGAGTCGAGCAGGCGGTGGGGTCGTTACCCTCGAGTCAAAGGAGAACGCGTGCTTTTTCGCCAACTGGAATATTTTGTCGCTGTCGCACGGGAACGACACTTCGCGCACGCGGCTGCGGCCTGTCACGTTTCCCAGCCCGCCCTTTCCGCGGGAATCAGCAAGCTGGAGCAGGAACTCAATGTCTCACTGATCAACCGTGGTCATGCTTTTGAGGGGTTGACGCCGGAGGGCGAACTCGTGGTGATGCGGGCCAAACGGATTGTGGCGGAGCGTGACACGCTCAAGGCGGAGGTTCACGCTCTCAAATCCGGCGTGACCGGCGTACTGCGTCTTGGCGTCGTGCCCAGCGCATCGACAACGGTCGCGCTACCGGTTGCGGCGTTCTGTGCCGCGCATCCGCTGGGCGCGACACCTGCCAAACCGGCGTCACAGAAAAAGGCCACATGGCCAAGATTCTTCTCGTCCTCTACCCAGATTCCGTCACCGGGTACCCGCCGCAGTGCGCACGCGACAGCATCCCTGTACTTGATAACTACCCAGAACGGGAGCTCGCGAGCGCTGACATCGTGATTTCCCAACCATTCTAGCCGGCCTATTTGACCGCAGAAAGGATCGCGAAGGCGCCAAAATTGAAGCTCGCGATCACGGCCGGCATCGGTTCGGATCACGTTGATCTCGACGCAACAATCAGCCACGGCATCACCGTGGTCGAAGAGACCTATAGCAACAGCATCAGTGTCGCCGAGCACGCTGTTATGCAAGTCCTCGCTCTCGTTCGCAACTACCTCCCCTCGCACGAAGGGGTCGTCAATGGTGGCTGGAACATAGCCGACAGCGTCGAGCGCGCCTATGACATCGAGGGAATGAACGTCGGTGTCATCGCGGCCGGCCGCATCGGTCGTGCCGTTCTGCGCCGACTCGCACCCTTTGATGTTCACCTGCACTACACCGACAAGAACAGGCTGTCCCCCGAAATCGAGCGCGAACTTGCGCTGACCGTCCACCCGGATGCGGCCTCGCTCGTGCGGGCCGTCGACGTGGTATCGATCCATGCACCGCTGCATCCACAGACGCATCACCTCTTCGACGACGCCCTGATCTCATCAATGAAACGAGGCTCGTACATCGTGAACACGGCCCGAGCCGAGATCGCTGACCGCGACGCGATCGTTCGCGCGTTGGAGTCCGCGCAAATCGCCGGATATGCCGGCGACGTCTGGTATCCGTAGCCGCCAGCGGCCGACCACCCCTGGCGCACGATGCCGCACAACGGCATGACCCGCCACGTGTTTGGGTCGACTCTGTC
This sequence comes from Cryobacterium flavum, assembly GCF_900103805.1. Classification (GTDB taxonomy): domain Bacteria; phylum Actinomycetota; class Actinomycetes; order Actinomycetales; family Microbacteriaceae; genus Cryobacterium; species Cryobacterium flavum. Next base: position 37,850 of record NZ_FNIB01000010.1, read on the forward strand.
CGCTCAGACAGCGAGAGCACCGATGTAGTACTGGGGAACGCCGCGGTGACTGCGGTGGGATTCCAATCCGCTGGTTTGGAACTGCTGCCCGGGTCAGAGCGTGGTCAGCACCTGCTCACGCACCTGTTTGCGCAGGATCTTGCCGAGCAGGCGCGCGGGGTTGCATCCACCGGTGATAGTGAGTGCCTTAGCGCGGTCGACGATCGTGGGGAAGCCGTCCTCGTCGACGGTCGCGACGTCCCCGGTCACGACGCCAGCCGCCCGGGAACAGCGTGGTTCTCTCCCAGGTCGTGGCACGCGTTCCAACCAGTGCCGCGGTCGCAAACACGTGCCGCGAGCGCCGGGTCACCGCAGAAACGCCGGTTTTACCGGTGGGCGGCGAGCAGCTCGCGGGTGAACGGATGCTGCGGCGCCGCAAAGAGATCGACCGCCGGCCCCTGCTCCACAACAACGCCCTCCTTCATCACGAGGATCTCGTGGCTCAGTGCCCGGACCACGGCGAGGTCGTGCGAGATGAACACCATGGCGAGTCCGGTGGATTCCTGGAGAGAGGCCAGCAGCGCGAGCACCTGGGATTGAACCTGCGCGTCGAGCGCCGAGACCGGCTCGTCGCACACCAGGATGCTCGGCCGCCGTGCGAGCGCCCTGGCGATCGCCACGCGCTGCCGCTGCCCGCCGGAGAGCTCGTGCGCGCGCCGGCCAAGCAGCCCTGTCGCCAGCGCCACCTGCGCGAGCAATTCCACCGCCCGAGCCGTGCGCCACCGGCGTGGAATCCCGTCGAGAGCGATAGCCTCCAACAGAATCTGCAGCACCGTCGACCGCGGGTCAAAGGCGCTCAGCGAGTCCTGGTGGATGATCTGGAGACATCCCCGCCGGGCCCGGCGCTGGGATTCCGGCAGGCCGCTCCAGGGCTCGCCGTGCAGCAGCACCGAACCGTGGTCGGGCGACTGCGTGCCCAGCAGCATCCGTGCCACGGTGCTCTTTCCCGAGCCTGACTCGCCCACGATGCCCACGGTGTGGCCGGCTCGCAGTTCGAACGAGACCCCGTCGACGGCCGTCAGCGTTCCGTATGCCTTGGCGAGGTCGTGTGCGGCGAGCACCACGGGGCGCAGCTTCGGCGCCGTGGCCGTGCCCAGCGCGGCAGCGGCCAGCAACTGACGAGTATACGGATGCTGCGGCGCGGCAAACAGGGCGTCCGCGGCCTGCACTTCCACGAATCGGCCGTCCTTCATGACCGCCACCTGGTCGGCCAGCTGGCAGATGATCGACAGGTCATGGCTGATCAGCAACAGGGCGAGGCCAGATTCCTTCAGCTCACGCAGCAGTCGCACGACCTGCGCCTGCACCGTCGCGTCGAGAGCTGTCGTGGGTTCGTCGGCGATCAGCAGCGACGGCGATGCCGCCAGTGCCGCGGCGATAAGCGCGCGCTGGCGCAGCCCGCCGGAGAGCTCGTGCGGGTACTGCCGGGCACGCCGGGCCGGATCGGGCATGGCCACCTGCCGGAGCAGCTGCAGCACGCGGCGAGAACGGTCGACACGGCCGAGCTGCGGTTCGTGCACCTCGAGCGGTTCGGCCACCTCGGCGCCCACTCGGCGCAGCGGGTCGAGAGAGACCAGAGCGTCCTGGCTCACGAGCCCGACCCGCGCCCCGCGGAGGCCCCGCCAGCCTTGAGGGGAGAGGGCGCGGGCGTCGACGCCGGCCACCGTCAGTTCGTCAGCGGTGACCCCGGTGCCGGCGAGCCCGATCAGGCTACGCGCGGTCAGGGTCTTACCGGCACCGGACTCCCCCACGATGCCGAGGCACTGCCCAGCCTCGATGCGAAACGACACCCCATCGACCACGGCGGCCCCGCCCGGCACGACGACGCGCAGGTTGCGCACACTCACGACGCTCATCGTTGCCGCCCCGCCGCGCTGGCCTGCAGGTGCCGTCCGAGAACGCTCGTCGAGACCACGGTCGCGGTGATCACGATTCCAGGGAACACAGCGATCCACCAGGCTGTAGCGAGAAAGTTGCGTCCCTCGGAGAGAATGAGCCCCCACTCCGGTATGGGCGGCTTCGGTCCGAGGCCGAGAAAACTGAGGCCGGCGGCGGCCGTGATGGCCGTGCCGATTCCCATCGTGGCCATCACGAGCAACGGCCCGAGCGTGTTCGGCACCACGTGCCGCAGCACGGTGACCGCCGGCGACACCCCGAGTGTGCGGGCGGCCTCCACGTAGCCGGCCCGCTTCACCACCAGGGTCTGTACCCGGGCGACGCGGGCATACGACGGAATCACCGCGATGGCGACCGCGATCAGCAGACTCGCCTCCCCCGGCCCGATGATCGCTATCACGATCAGCGCTAGCAGAAATTCCGGAAACGCCATCACGATCTCGATCGCCCGGCTCAATACACCGTCGCCGACCCGGCGCATCAGCCCGGCCAGAGAGCCGATCACCAGGCCCGCCAGGAGGGCAATCAGGGTAGCCCCGAAGCCGATCGCGAGCGAGTAGCGCGAGCCATAGATGACACGTGCGAACACGTCGCGGCCGGCCTGGTCGGTTCCAAACGGATGCCCAGGGCCGGGCGCCAGCAGCGCAGCATCGATGTCCGTGCGCACGGCATCAGCCCCGGTGAACAACCGAGGAAACAACGCGGACAGCAAGAGGAGCAGTAGGAAGCCGGCGGCCACCCAGAGGGCCGGTGTGGGCATCCGGGTCACGCGTCGGGTGCGGGCGGTTCGGGAGCGCGCGGCGGCGAGAATGCTCACGCGTAGGCCTGCTCGGTCGCCAGGCGCGGGTCGAGACGGTCGGCCACGAAGTCGACCAGCAGGTTGACCAACGAGAACGACACTGCGGCGAGCACAATAATGCCCAGCACCACAGGCACATCCCGATTGACGATGGCGTTCAGGGCCACGCGTCCGAGTCCGGGACGGGCGAAGACGGTCTCTACCAGCACCGAACCGCCGAGCAAGGAACCGACGATGTAACCCGTGAGGGTGACGCTGTTCGCTGCGGCGTGGCGCAGGGTATGCCGCAGCACGAGGCGGGTCTGGCTCGCTCCACGGGCGCGCACGGTGTCGACGAAGGGCAGAGCGGCCGCGTCGTCGAGGCCCTGGCGCAACACCTGGCTGAGAATGCCGGCCACCGGAATGGCGAGGGTCACGGCGGGCAGCACGAGCGCGCCGAACCCGGCGGTGGCGACCACGGGGAACCAACCCAGTCCGAAGCCGAAAACACCAATCAGCACCAGGCCGATCCAAAACGTGGGCGAGGACACCGCCACGAGCTCGAGCAGGCCAGCCACCGGGCCGGTGCGCCTGCCGCGGCCGAGCAGCGCCGACCCGAACGCGAGCAGCACGGCGAACGAGATGGCGAGGCCCATCAGTTGCATCGTCGGCGCGAGTTGCTGGCCGATCACCGCGGCGACGGGTTGCTGCATGCGATACGACGTGCCGAGGTCACCCTGCAGCAGGCGGCCGAGGTAGTGGAAATACTGCAGGAGAAGCGGGTCGACGAGGCCCCAGTCTGCTCGGATCTGGTCGCGCACTCGCTGCGACACGTTGCCGAGCCCCACGAGCACGTTCACCGGGTCGCCGGGGATCAACCGCAGCGAGAAGAAGCCCACGGTGGCGGCGCCCCACACCACGAGGATCATGCCGCCGAACCGGCCGGCCAGGCGGGCGCCCGGTCGGCCGGATCGACGCGCACGGCCCTCGCGGTGCGCGGTCACGGCGCGGTCGTGAGGGACGCCTCGTAGAAGAGCGGCTGCCCGTACAGATCGAAGCTCAGGTTCTCGATGGTCTTGATGTAGGCGGTGATGGCGGTGGGTACCGTGATCGGCACCATGACCACATGGGTCGCGTTCCACTGCTGCAGCTGCTGGTAGAGCGCTTCGCGTTCGGTCGGATCGCTCGTGGCGATGGCGTCGTCGAGCAGCTGGTCGACGACCGGGTCGGCCGTAGACGAGCCGTTTTTATAGCCGCCGCTGTGCAGGTGGGCGCGCAGGACGTCGGCGTCGACGCTGGGGAAACTCCAGTCGGACAGGTCATAGTCGCGTGCGTCGAAGGCCTCGTAGTATTGGGCGATCTCACGGTTGTCGCGCACGATTTCGAACCCGATGTCGCGCAGGTCAGACTGCACCACGTCGCCGAGGCTTGCGTTGGCGTCGGAGACCGGGGTGTAGGCGAGCCACTGGGCGCTCAGTCGGGCTCCACCTTTGGTGCGGTAGCCCTCGGAGTCGCGCTCGGTCCAGCCGGACGCATCAAGCAGCGCATTGGCCTGGTCTGGGTCGAACGCCCAGCTGTCTTCGAGGCTCGGGTCGTAGGAGTTGGGCGTGGCCGGGGAGAGGATGCTCCAGGCGCGCTCCGCTTGTCCCTGGTAGATGGTCTCGACGGCCGGACCGATGTCGACCCCGAGCGCGAAGGCACGGCGCACGTTCTCGTCGGCGAAGACGCCGTGCGCCTCGTTCAGGAACAGGGTGTACGGCAGGCCAGGCATCGTCACGTTCTGGATGGAGAAGTCGTCGCCGATCTGGCTGACTGTGTTCGGAGTGATGTCGCTGGCGATCTGCGCCTGGCCGCTCGTGAGGGCGCCCGTGCGCACCGAGGATTCGGGAAGGATGCGGAACTCGAGCGTGTCGATGGCGGGCGCGCCCTGATGGGAGCTGCCCTCCGGCGCCCAGTCGTAGTTTTCATTTGCGGTGAAGACGATGCTCTGGTCTGGCGTATATTCGCTCAGCACGTAAGGTCCGGTTCCCACCGAATTGCCCGGTCCACCGGCCGAAAGCTGCGCCGCGTTGTCCCGCAGAGTGGCCGGCGAGTAGAAGCCAAGCTTGGCGGTGCTCACCGCCTGCAGGAATGGCGCGTACGGCTGGCTGAAGTTCACCCGAACGGTGAATTCGTCGATGACCTCGGTGCCAGCGTAGAAGCCGCCGGTTTCGGCGTACCCGATCAGACTGGCAGCATCCGCTGACGCCGTCTCTGGGGCGACGACGTGCTCGAAATTAGCCTTGACGGCCTCGGCGTTGAAGGGTTCGCCGTCGTGGAACGTGACCTCGCCCCGCAGATCGAACGTGTAGTGCAGGCCGTCGTCCGAGATCTGCCAGGACGTGGCGAGCCATGGCACGAACGAGCCGTCGGCTTTCTCATAGACGAGGGAGTCGAAGGAGTTGCGCATCACCAGGGCGGTGGCCTGGAACGCCGACGAGTGGATGTCCATCTTGCCGCCGCTGAGCGTGCCGCCGTTGATGGCGTAGGTCAGCGTGTTCGCGTTGGCGGGGGCACTCGGGGAGGTGGCAGCGCATCCGGAAACCAGAGCGATGGCGGCAATGACGGCGGCGGCGGCGCGAAGTCGGGATGTTGAATGTGCGCGAGTGCGCATAGGTGGGGTCTCTTCTCAGATACTGGTCGAACGGTGACGCATGTTGACTCCGCCTAGCGGTGGGCTATTAACATGACGTAAGCATGTCCTAATTTAACAACGACAGCAAATGACCGTCACCAACTATCTACCGAATCTCGGTCAGGTAGGTGGTGTAACCGGCCCCGCGCAAGGCGGCACGGATCGGTTCGGCGCCAGCGGACCCAGCCACGGCGATCATCGCGCCGCCTCCGCCTCCGCCGGTCAGCTTGGCACCGAGGGCACCGGCCCGGCGGGCGATGGCGACCATCTGCTCGAGCTCGGGACTCGAGACTTGCAGGGCATTGAGCAGGCCCTGGTTGATGTTCATCAGCTCGCCCAGTTCGACAGTGTCGCCTCGGCGCAGGGCGTCGGCCCCCTCCCCGACCAGGGAGTCGATCTGATCGAAGATCGCATCGTAACGCGCGGGGCGCTGCTGCCACGCCGCGCGCACGGCGGCCACGGTGTGCGAGGTCAGGGCGTGCATACCGGTGAGACCGATCACGATCGGAATCGGATTCGGTGTGACGATGTCGCGGATTTCGTGACCACTCGGAGCATCCGTTTTTTGAAAAAGAATCGGCCGACCGAACGTGGCAACGGTGTTGTCGATGCCGGACGGTGTGCCGTGCACGATCTTTTCGCACTCAAATGCCAGACTCGACACTTGCTCGTCGCTGAGCCGAATGGAGAAGCACTCGGCGGTCGCCCGGATGAGAGCGACGGCGAACGCGGCCGACGCCCCTAGACCGCTCGCTCGCGGCAGCTCAGAAAACACGTCGACCCGAACGCCGGATTGCGGCAAACCCAGACGTGCGGCGATCAACGTGGCGACCCGGTGTGAGACGTCGGCGCTGATCGGTTCCTGCACCGAACCATCCGCGTCCCAGTCGGTGATGATCGGCGCCTGCCCAGGCGTACCGCGCCCGACCTCGGCGCGCACCGTGAGGCCGATGGGCGCGGCGATGGCCCGCCGACCGTACACCACGGAGTGTTCCCCGAGCAGGATGATCTTGCCGTAACCGACGTGCCCGGCCGCACCCTGCGGTGCACGCGTGGGGGGCATGGCTGTTACTACGGCGGCGGGGGCGCTGGCGGCCAGCGGCGGGGCTTCAAGGTCTGCCAGAATTTGCCGCGCCTTCCACACCTTGATCTCGCCGCCGACGACGAGCTGCTCCACAACCTCATCGAAGCGCGCCGGGCTGGTGCCGGCGGCCACCGCGACCGCCCGGGCGTGCAAGCGCATGTGCCCGTGTTGGATTCCCGTGGTGGAGAGCGCTTTGAGCGCGGCCAGGTTTTGGGCCAGCCCCGCCGCCGCCATGACCTCGGCCAGTTCGCGCGCCGACCCGATTCTCAGGATGCTGTGGGCGATTCGCACGGCCGGGTTTGATTCCACCTGCCCGCCGACCGTACCCACCTTGAGCGGCATCGTCAGCTCGCCGACCAGGTCACCAGCCGAGTTCGCCCGCCAGGTCGACAACGGCGCGTAGTGCTCACCGCGAGCGGCATAGGCGTGGGCGGCCGCTTCGATGGCTCGCCAGTCGTTGCCGGTCGCGATCGCGACGGCGTCGATGCCGTTCATGATGCCCTTGTTGTGGGTGGTAGCCCGGTAGGGATCCAGCTCGGCGAATTCGGCAGCCAGAATGATGCCGTCACGAACGCGGTCACCGGAGTACTCCCCGGTGGCCAGCGCTACCTGCGGGATGACCGCGCGGGCACGCACGAGGGCACGATCAGTCAGGTTCGAGAGAATGCGCAGGAACACCCGCCCCGTGCTGATTCGCTCGACCAGGGGCGCAATGCTCTCGCACATTGAGTTGACGAGATTCGCCCCCATCGCATCGCGGGTGTCGACCAGCAGGTGCACGACCAGCAGCTCACCGTTCTGCGCCGTCGCTCCCCGCAAATACACCTCGACACCGCGCGCGCCGCCGCCGCGGGCGACCATCTTCGCGTGGCCGCTGTTGGCGAGCCGCAGAATTTGTTCCGTCTGCGCGAGCAGAGCTAGACGCGCCAACGCCGGGTCGGCGACGTCAACGACCTGCACCTGGCCGATTAGTAGCGGCTCATCGGCCGTGCTGGTAAAACCGCCGTTTTGGCGCACCAGAAGCGCGGTGGAACTGACCGCCGCCACGATGGACGGTTCCTCCACCACCATGGGAATCAGGTAGTCGCGACCGTTGATCTGAAAATTGAGCCCGAGCCCCATCGGCAGGGAAAACACGCCGATCACGTTTTCGGTCAGTCGGTCAGCGGTTTCGGCGTCGAGCAGCCCGGTACCCGGCTGCAACATGGCATAGTCGGCATCGTTCAACGTGCCGCGTTTGTGCAACAAATCCAGTCGTTTCTGCACCGACAGCTGATAGAACTTCGCGATGCGGGAGCCGGTCATAACCGGGCCCCTGGCGCGCCGAATTCCAACGGCACAACGGATGCCCCGGCGTCGGCCAGCGCACTTTCGAGGCGTTCGGCGGGCGCGCCGCTCGCGCTGAAGGCGAGCCCGACGTCGCCGCCGCCGGCGCCGGAGGTCTTGAACACGCCGCCAGCACGCTCGGCCACCGCGCGTAGCTCAAGGTGGCGCTCGGTCACGATGCCGGCCTGGGCGTGGGCGTCGAGCAGGGCCAGCGCCGTGAAGTAGTCATCGACCAGGCGCAGAAAACCGTCGCGGTCGGCGAGCGCTGAGTGCGCCGAGTGGGCGAGGCGGATCAGGCGCGCCAGGTCCTGGTCGTGCTGCGCCGGATTCTGCACGGCAAAATCGTTGACCCGACCGACCAGATCGGTCGTCGCCGAGCCAGCACCGGTAATCACGGCCACAAGGCTGAGGTCGCTGGGCCACTGCATCTGCACGGGCGGAGTCTCGACGGTGTAGGAGAGCAGACCGCCGTACACGCTCGCGGCGACATCCCCGCCGCTGCCCGTGCCGTGTTGCGCGGCCCGATGGGCCGAATGAGCCAGAGTGAACAGCGCCTGCCGATCGAGGTGAAGCCCGGAGGCCTCTGCCAGGGCCGCAGTGAGCGCGCTGGCCACCGCGGCGCTTGATCCGAGCCCCAATTTATGGCCATCGCGCACGAATGACGAGCTGTCCATGCTGATCTCGAACGGGCCAGAGCCGGCTGTACACGCCCGCACCGCCACACGCACCGCGTCGAACAGGCGCAGGGTCGAACGGGTATGCGCGTCGAGGGTGGCGGGAAGGCGACCTTCCTCATCGAGGTCGAGATGCTGGATGCCCACGCTGGGGGCGTGCAGCCGCCACGACCCGGCAGGTATGACGGTAACGGTCACCCGACGATCGACGGCTGCCAGCAGCGCCGGCGCCCCGTGCAAGACGGCATACTCCCCAAGCAGAAACAATTTTCCGGGTGCCGACGACGAAAAGGATGCCACGTCAGTCCAACCGGTAGGCGCTCGGGCCGAGAGCACTCGGGCGTACCTCGTGCACTCCGGCAACGTTCGACAGCGCCTCCTGAACCAGGGGCACATCCCCGGGTAGGCAGAGCACCTTCAGCTGCGGCCCGGCGTCGATGGTGAAGTAGGCCGGCACGCCGGACGCGCGCAGATCCCGAACGGCGTGCATCGCCGCGACCGTCGCGGCGTTCCAATAGATCAGCGCCGGCCGGGTGGTCAGCATCAGGGCGTGCAGCTTGAGGCAGTTGTACTCGGAGAGTTCGCCCAGCCGCACGAAGTCGCGGGCGGCGATCGCGGCCCGCATATCAGCGAGATCACCGGGGGCCGTCGCCAGCCAGGCCGGATAGAACGGTGAACTGGCAGCGCTAGCCCCCATTCCGACGGTGGAGGTGATCGTTTTCGCACCCAGCTCGGTAATGACGACAACCACGGCGAGCGGCCAGTCCGCGCCGGTCAGCAGCTGCACGGCGTAGGAATCCGAGCCGTCAGCGGCGCTGCCGGCATGCATCTGGGCGTAGCCCCCGAAGATGGAACGGGCGGCCGAACCGGAGCCGTGCCTGGCCAGAATCGACAGTTGCCGGTCGGTGAGCGTGAGCCCGGCAGCGCCACTGGCAGCGACGGCGAGAGCGGCGAAACCGGATGCCGACGAGGCCAGCCCGGCTCCGGTCGGAAAATTGTTCGCGGACTCCACGACGGCGAACAGGTGCGTTCCTCGGGCCTGACGCACGAGATCGAGAACGCGGGCGACCTTGGTGGCCTCCTGCCGGCATCCGCTCAGCCAGAATTCATCGGCAGCGAGACCCGAACGAAAGGTCACCCGGGTATCAGTGAAGAGGGCATCGAGGGTGACGGAAATCGATCCGACCGCTGGGGTATTGAGAACGACATCGTTCTTACCCCAATATTTGACCAGCGCGATATTGCTATGTGCGCGGGCGCGCGCCGTAGCGCCGGCCTCGAGGGTCTGTGACACAGGGCTGCTCCGATCGGTTCTGCCTCTATTTTAGCCGGGAGCCCCGACGGTATCCGGCCGAACCAGCCCGCGCCGGACTACTCGCAGCTTCGCCGACTAAAATGACGGTGTGTTCACGACCCGGTGCGGTCAAGCAAGCACCTGAAAAGTTAAGTAGACTCAGTTGGCTCCTGGAATAAGTGGTTTTTCCCTCTATCTCCCGCCGTATCGCGTGCAGCTCGAAGCGTGGTGTGCCTGGAATGACCAGCCTTGGGAGAAATTCCGCTCGGTGGTCGGCCGAAGTTTTCGCATGCGCGCCCCCGCGCAGAGCGTGTACACCTTTGCCGCCAATGCGGTGTGGCGCCTGATTCGGGACTACGACATCGACCCGTCCCAGGTTGGGCTGCTCGCGCTCGGCACCGAGTCGAGCACCGACAATTCTGCCGGCGCGGTCATCGTCAAGGGCATGGTCAATGAGGCCCTGGCCGCGGCCGGCCTGCCTCAGTTGGCTCGGGACTGCGAAGTGCCCGAATTCAAACAGGCCTGCCTGGGCGGCGTCTACGGCGTGAAAGCTGCGCTGCGCTATCTGGCAACGGATGGCCGCGGTCGCCAGGCCATCGTGGTGTGCGCCGATATTGCGGAGTACGCGCGCGGCGGCAGCGGAGAGCCCACGCAGGGTGCCGGCGCGGTCGCGATGCTGCTGGAGAGCGACGCGCGCCTGCTCGAAGTGGACCTCGCCGCAGCCGGCAGCGACTCCGACTACCGCGTGGCCGATTTTCGCAAGCCGTTTGCCCGTTTTCGCAATCAGCCGGCGCGCGATGACGGACAGGTGCAGGATCTGCCCATGTTCAACGGACACTATTCCACCAGCTGCTACATCGATGCCACCCACCACGCCATGACGGCCATGCTGGAGAAACGCCCCGGCCGAAGCCTCGACTATTTTCACGACATCGACGCGGTTTTCATGCACCGCCCATACCACCAGATGCCAACGACCGGGTGGGTCATGGCCTTCCTGTTCGCTCTGGCTCATGATGACGACGGCCATGACCAGTTGCGCGCACTCGCTGCCGACGCCGGTGTCGATGCCGATCTGCTCCTCGAGGAGCTGCTCGCGCCATCACCGTTTCACGGTAACGGCGCCGATCTCGCCGAAAACACCGGCGACGTTTTTCCCCTGGCCCGCAAGGTGCGCAACCAGCTGCGCAAAACCCCGCTCTGGGACACGCTCGTCGAGGACAAGCTCAGGCTGGGCTCCGAAGCCATGCGCGACCTCGGTAATCTTTACACCGCTGCTCTTCCGGCCTGGCTCGCCGCTGGCCTGCAGCAGGCCCTGACCGATCGCATCGAGCTGACCGATCAGAACTGGTTGGCCCTCGGCTACGGCAGTGGCGACGCTGCGGAGGCGCTGCCACTGCGCGTTGTCGCCGGCTGGCAAGAAGCGGCCAGGCGAATCAATTTTGAGTCAGCCTTGGTTGGCGCGATCGATCTGAACGAAGCGCAATACATCGATGTGCACGAGGGACGCCGCATCGAAAATATCGCCCCGCCCGCCCGCGATGAGTTCGTGATCGATCACGTCGGCACGTCGAATGGGCCGGACTTCTTCGATGAGGGCGTCGAGTACTACCGCTACGTCGTCGGCAGCGCCGAATGAACCAAACGGGGCAGACCTGCGCCGACCGCGTTCTGCCTCTCGCTCCTACTCGGTCGTGCCGATCGCGGGCTCGCCCTGCGCGTGCCGGGCACGCAGCCACGGAATGAGGCCGCCGACCAGGAGCATCTCAATCTGGCGGGTCGAAAGCTCGTGCCGCACGGAATAAGTCTCATCGCGGGTGGTGTTGCGAACGATAATCTCGGTGCCGTTGGTGAGAGCCTCGCGAATACCGTCGAGCACCAGCACGTCGCCCTGGCCAATGCGGTCGTGATCGGCGGCATCCGTGAATTGCAGCGCGAGCGCGCCGAAGTTCGCCAGATTCTGCCAGTGGATACGCGCAAACGAAACCGCCAGCACAACCCGCAGCCCGAGGAATCGCGGGGTGATCGCTGCGTGCTCGCGAGAAGACCCTTGCCCGTAGTTCGCCCCAGCGACGATCATGTGACCGGTCGTGTCCCGGGTGAGTGCGGCGCGGGTTGGGTAGGTAGGGTCGACCTGATCAAAGGTGAATTCGGCGAGCTTGGGAACGTTGCTGCGAAACGGCAAGACACGCGCACCGGCCGGAAGAATCTCATCCGTTGAAATATCATCGCCGACAATCAGGGCAACGGGAGCCTCGATGCGTTCGGCGAGCGGACCGAAGACGGGCAGCGACGAAATGTTTTCGCCCTTGACGAGCGCGACGGTGAGCGATTCCGCAGCGGGCAGCGGCGCCTCCAGCATAGTCAGGTTGACGCTGGAGAACTCCGGCAGGGTGATCGACGGATAGTCCATGTTAAACAGGTCAGCGAGATCTCTCGGGTCGGTGATTTTTCCGGTCAGCGCGGCTGCAGCCCCGGTCTCTGGGGAGCAGAGGTAAACCGAGTCTTCTTGCGTGCCCGAGCGGCCTGGGAAGTTGCGCGGCATGGTGCGCAGGCTGATGCTGCCGTTGGCCGGGGCCTGTCCCATTCCGATGCACCCCATGCAGCCAGACTGGTGCAACCGCGCACCGGCCCCGATGAGATCGAGGGTGGCGCCCATCTTGGTCAAGTCCTGCAAAATCTGGCGGGAGCTTGGGTTGACGTCGAGCGACAGCCCGGGGAACGACTGCCGCCCCTTGGTGATCGCCGCGACGATCGCGAAGTCTCGCAGACCTGGGTTAGCGGATGACCCGATCACCACTTGCTCGACCGGTCGGCCAGCGACTTCGCTGACCGGAACGACGTTGCCCGGCGAACTGGGCAGGGCGATCAGGGGAACGATCGAGGCCAGGTCTATCTCCTCGGTCACGTCGTAGGTCGCATCAGCATCGGCGAGTAATTCCACGAAGTCGTCCTCGCGCGCCTCGGCGCGTAAGAATGTGCGCACCTGGTCATCGGCCGGGAACACTGTCGAGGTCGCGCCGAGTTCGGCACCCATGTTCGCGATCACGTGCCGATCCATGGCGGTCAGGGTGGCCAGCCCCGGTCCGTAATACTCGACGATGCGGTTGACGCCGCCCTTCACACCGTGGCGACGGAGCATTTCGAGAATGACGTCCTTGGCGCTCGTCCACGGCGGCAGCTGCCCGGTCAGGCGCACGCCCCAAATTTGGGGCATGCGAATGTAGAGCGGTTCGCCGGCGATGGCGAGCGCCACTTCGGTGCCGCCGACGCCGATGGCGAGCATGCCGAGCGAGCCGGCCGCCGGGGTGTGGCTGTCCGAACCGACCATGGTCTTGCCGGGGATGCCGAAGCGCTGCATGTGCGTCGGGTGCGATACCCCGTTACCGGCTTTGGAGAACCAGATGCCGAAGCGTTGGCAGGCGGATCGCAGAAAGTCGTGGTCTTCGGCATTTTTGCTGTCGGCCTGCAGCAGGTTGTGGTCCACGTATTGCACCGACACTTCCGTGCGGGCATAGTCGAGACCGAGTGCCTCCAGTTCGAGCATGACCAGGGTACCGGTCGCATCCTGGGTCAGGGTCTGGTCGATTCGCAGGCCGATTTCGGTGCCGGGAACCATCTCCCCCACTACCAAGTGCGAGGCGATCAGTTTCTGAGCGACGTTGTAGGCCATATTGACTCCCTTGCTCTTGTGCGGGTCCGGTGTCGACAATCACGCATCGACGTTGTGCGCAGAGTCTCAATCTACGCGAATGCGGGATTAACGACCAGCGTTTGAGGGCGTGTGAGCAAGAGACCAGTAAGGGCCGGCTGGCAAGGGACCAAGTCAGGCTCCCATACGATAGATCACGTGAGTAGTTATGCCCAGGTGCGCCCAGAACAGCGCACGCCGATCGCACGGTATCGGCATTCGCTGTGGTTGCTGACCGAGCGCGACCTGCGCGTGCGCTACTCCACCTCGGTGCTCGGCTACTTCTGGTCCATTCTCGATCCGCTCGTGATGGCCGGCATCTACTGGTTCGTCTTCACTCAGGTGTTTGACAAAAACGTCGGCACCGACCCGTACATCGTGTTCCTGCTGGCCGCCCTGCTGCCCTGGATGTGGTTCAACGGCGCCGTCTCGGACTGCACCCGCGCTTTTCTGCGCGAGGCAAAGCTCATCCGTTCCACCCGCATCCCCCGCACCATCTGGGTGAACCGCCTCGTACTCTCCAAAGGCATCGAGTTTCTCGCCTCGATTCCGGTGCTTGCCCTGTTTGCCATTCTGTACGGCGCCGAGCTGAACGCCGACGCGCTGTTCTTTCCCCTCGCCATTCTGATTCAGGCCGCCCTGACCGCGGGTGTCGGCCTGCTGGTCGCCCCGCTCGTGGTGTTCTTTCGCGACCTGGAGCGGGCCGTCAAACTCATTTTGCGTTTTCTGTTCTACGCCTCCCCCATCATCTACAGCACCACGGACCTGCCGCCCGAACTGCACTTCTGGGCCGCCTTCAACCCGTTGAACGGCATCTTCAGCCTCTACCGGGCAGCGTTCTTTCCCGAGCAACTCGACTGGTTCGCGGTCGCGATCAGCGCAGGTCTGTCCCTCCTCTTTCTCGGGCTCGGACTCCTGGTCTTTCGCCGCACCGAACGCGCCGTTTTGAAGGAGATCTAGTGGCCCAGGGGAAAGCGCCCATTCCAGGAATGCCGGTGATCTCGCTACAGGATGTCGGCATCCGCTTTCGCAGGAATCGGCGCGGACGTCGCAATTTCAAGGATCTCTTCGGCGCCAGCAAACGCCGCAGCCGGCCGGGCGAATTCTGGGCCCTGCAGCACGTCACCTTCAGCGTGCAACCGGGCGAAGCCATCGGTGTCGTCGGGCGTAACGGGCAGGGCAAGTCCACCCTGCTCAAACTCGTCACCGGCGTTGTGCTGCCCGACACGGGTACGGTGCACGTGATCGAGGGCGTCGCGCCGCTGATCGAAATCACCGGCGGGTTTGTCGACGACCTCAGCGTGCGCGACAACGTGTATCTGACCGCGGGCCTGCACGGCATGACCCGCAAGCAGATCGCCGCACGCTTTGACGAGATCATCGAATTCGCCGAGATCGCCGATTTCATCGACACCCCGTACAAGCATTTGTCGAGCGGGATGAAGGTGCGCATCGCCTTCGCGGTGATCTCCCGGCTCGAAGAACCCATTCTGCTGGTCGACGAGGTGTTGGCCGTGGGCGACAAGGCTTTTCGGGAGAAATGCTATCGCCGCATCGAAGAACTTCTCGCGGGTGGTCGCACCCTGTTCATCGTCTCGCACAATGAACGCGATCTGCGGCGATTTTGCACCCGCGGTCTCTACCTCGACAAGGGGGACTTGGTGCTCGACGGGCCGATCACCGACGTGCTCGCTCGCTATAACACCGACTACGGCGTCAAGCCTGCAGCCTGACCCTACCCAAGTCGCCGAGTCGCGAGAGCTTCCTGGGAACGACGAAAGTCGATCGCGATGTAGGCGTCGCGAGTCGGCGGTAGCTGCTCAACTGCTAGACCGGTCACGAGCTCACTCAATTCGAGTTGCAGCACGGCCGCCAGCCGAATAAGAGTGTACATCGTCGGGTTGCCGTGACCCCGGTCGATGCGGGCGTAATTCGAAACGTTGAGTCCGGCGAGCAGAGCGACGGACTCCTGATTGAGCCCGAGCGCCAGGCGGCGCTCCCGCAGGCGGAGGCCGAGCAGTCGGGAGGCTTCTGATTTGGGCTCAAGCATTCCTCAGTTGTAGTGGCACAGAGGACTCTTGACTAGCGGGTGGACATTTGGCGAAACATAGTATTTGTAGTTCGGCGCCCGCCCGCGCGTCCAACGCGCGCCCCTCTGCACCACGTACACTCAACGAGACGCAACCGAGGAGAGCGAGCAATGGCCAGGAAGAGCACACCGATGCTGTCGTCGACCGGCGGTACTCCACAGGGCGGCGCGCTGCCGAACGGGTTCGTCAGGGGCTTCGATCGGGTTCTGGCCGTTCACCGACCGGTTGTGCTCGCCCATATTCGCAGCATCCGACGGCGCAATCCCTACGCCTCCCCCGAGCAGATCGTGCGCATTCTGGAAAAACGCTATCTGGCAGCCGTCACGGCCGGCGGCGCGGCTGTGGGCGCCACCGCGGTCATCCCCGGCGTCGGCACCGGCATCACGCTCGCCCTGTCTGGAGTGGAGACCGCCGGCTTTCTCGAGGCGACCGCGCTGTTCACCCAGTCGGTGAGCGAGGTACACGGCATCGCGGTCGAAGACCCGGAGCGAGCCCGCGCCCTCGTCATGACCATGATGCTCGGCCGTGAGGGCAGCGATCTGGTGCGGCAGCTCGCCGGGCAGGTGACCGGCGCGGGAACCGCACGAAACACCTACTGGGGTGAGCTCATCACCAACAGCCTGCCCCGCGCAATACTCGGCCCGCTGACCGACCGGCTCAAGAGTGCTTTTCTGCGCCAGTTCGCCACCCGCGGCAGCGCCAGCCTGCTCGGCAAGGCCCTGCCGTTTGGCATCGGAGCCGTGATCGGCGGTGCCGGAAACCACATTCTGGGCAACAAGGTCATGCACGCCTCACGCCTCGCCTTCGGCCCGGCACCGGCCGGTTTTCAGCCGGATCTGGAGCCCCGGGTGCGCGAGATCACGGTACGCGAAACGCGACGGGGCAGGTCGGTGGCCGCCGTGCCGACCGCGCCGCCGGCATCCGCTTCGTGGCCGACGGATCCCTCAGCCACGTAGCGTCGCGCGCCCGACTGCTGCACGCGCTGTGAGCGGATGCTCGCGCTGCCGGCCTGCCACGCGCGCGTGCAGCACCTGGCCGCGTCGCTTCACTACTCGGCGTCGGGAATCGACGCCGGGTCGGGCACAATCGCGATATCAGCGTCGTGCACGGCCGCGAACCGATCCCACTCCTCCATCAGGTGCGCAACGGCCGCGTGCAGTCGCTCCGTCGCGACGCCCGGCGTGGTGTCGCCGAAGTAGCGCTGCACCCACCCCTGCAGGCGTTCCACCACAGCCTCATCGTGCGTGAGCCGTTCGACGGCAGCCGCGATGCCGGCGGCGTTCTCGGCGTGCAACCACTCGCAGTCCGAGAGATACCCGCTGGTGTCGATCACGGCCGTCGGGTTCACCGGACGGGTGATGATGAGCGGCTTACCGGTGGCGAGTCGGTCGTAGACCATGGCGGAGATGTCGACGATGGCGACATCCGCTGCGGCCAGTTGCCAGCCGAGGTCAGGGCCCGCGTCGTAGACGTGCTGCGCGTGCGGGTTGCGGGCGTTGGCCGAAGCGATGGCGGCGATGATGCTCTTGTTGGCGGCACCGTAGGTGTGGTCGACGACACCGCTGCGCGGGTGCGGCCGGTAGATGACCCGGTGGGTGCCGGTAGCCAACAGGGCGGTGACCAGGGCGACCCCGTGGGTCGCGACTGACCCGTAGGCGGCAGCGCCCCGGTCGCCCTCCCAGGTGGGGGCGTACAGCACGACCTGGCGTTCATCTGGAGTGTACGGCAGTTCACCACTGAAGTAGTCGGCCTGGGGTCGCCCGATCTTGATGGCGCGCTTGTCGAAGTCGTAGTCCCAGAGCACTCGGTCCAGCCGGGCGAGAGCGGCGTCCCCGGCGACGAAGGAATAGTCGTAAGCCTTGAACTGATTGGTGATCATGTACATCTTGTCGCTCTCACCGTGGTTGATGAAAACGTGCCAGCAGCGCCCGTAGCGCATCATCTGGAAGTTGCGCGGGTTCTGGTTGACGTAGAACACGATGCGAATGTCCTGCTCGGCCACAATCTGCTCGAGCTGTGGAACCGTGCGCACATAGGCAACGGGAACCGGTGACTCATCCATGAGCTTGAGGGTGCCGCCACCGGTACGGCTGAGCAGGAGCACCGGCCAGGTCTTGGCGAGTGTGGCGAGCGGCTGGTACCACTGCCGCATCTGGTACATGTTGACCGGCCCGTCGGCAAAGTAAACGGCGATCTTGAAGTGATTATCTTCGCGCAGCTCGCGCGCCTTCAGCGGACCCTGGAGTCTGTGTTGGGCCTTGCGGGAGGCCACAACATCCTTGAACAGTTTGACTGCACGCCTGACGTCTTTCCGAATTACCACCGAACAAGACTACCTTCCGTTAAATGATCGGCGGGCGTCCGGCGCGGGTCATCCGCCAGACCGTGCGGGCTCGGAGCGGATGCCGCGGCCCCGGATCGCTCTGCCACCCTTCGCGCCAGCCGCCGAACCAGGCGCGCAGCGCCGGCCGGTTGCGGGGCGCCCAGCGCAGCACCTGAATGGCCGTCCACGAGCCCACGTACAGAGGTACCAACAGGGCGGGCAGATTGCGGCGGGCCAGCCAGACCCGGTTGCGGGCGTTCAGCCGGTAGTAGTCGGCGTGCCTGGTGGGCAGTATCACCGGGTGGTTGGCGACCAGGTCGCCGGCATACCAGGCGACCCGGCCCTGGTCCCAGACCCGCCAGGCCAGTTCAATTCCTTCATGGGCGTAGAAAAACGGTTCGGCCCAGCCGCCGGTCGCGTCGAAAACCGCGCGCGGCAGCAGCACAGCCCCCTCCCAGACCGAGAACACCGGTCCGGGCGTGGTCGCTTCACCCTTACGGATGCGGGGAATCCACCGCCGCGGCGATTCGATTCCGGCCGGGTCTTCGACGCGGGGCTGCAGCAGCCCGATCGTCGGGTCGGAGCGCAGCTTGCCGATCGCCTCGATCAGAAAATTCGGGTCGGGAATGCTGGCATCGTCGTCGAGAAAAAACAGGTACTCGCCGGTGACGCGCGACACCCCCCGGTTGCGGCCGGCCGGAATGCCGAGGTTGCTGGGGAGCCCGAGCGTCTGCACGCCGGCCGGCAGCTCGGTCGGCTGCCAGCCGTTGCCGACACAGACCACGTCGAGCGTCACGCCCTGCTGTGCCAGCACCGAGCGGATGCCCCGGTCGAGGTCGACCGGACGGGTGCCCTGCGTGAGCACGACAACACCGACCGTCGGGACGGCCTCGTTAGGAACGGACACGTTTGGACGCCATGATGGCCACGAAATGCCCGATGAGTGACAAGAAAGCGAGGGGAACCAGAACGGCCAGCACGGCCCGGTCGACGAGCGGCTGCCCGACGAACAACCCGATCACGGCCGCGGCGAAGATCACCATGGTCAGTTCGACCGAGTGGTACAGCCGGTGGAATGGTACGAAGCGGGCCAGCCGGCGCACCCGGGCGATCAGGCTCGAGGTGGGCGTCTTCTCACCGTGGGTATCGGCGAGCTTGGTCAGGCCGGCATTGGAGCGGGCGACGTGCACCATGTCGTTGAGCGCCTTGTTCAGCACGATGATCAGGGCGAGCAGCAGCGCCAGGCTGGTCCAGAGAAAGTCGTCGGGCGATTCGAACGGGTAGGCGGCCGCCCGAATGCCAAGCGCGATGGGAATGAGCGACTCGGTGGAGTAGTGCCCAACCTTGTCCAGGAACACCCCGGCCGGCGAGGAAGTACCGCGCCACCTCGCCACCTCGCCGTCGCAGCAGTCGATGAGCATCTGCACCTGGCTGAGTGCGAGAGCGAGTAGCGCCCCCCAGATTCCGGGGATCAGCAGGGCCGCAGCGGTCGACCAGCCGGCCAGGATCATCAGCGCGGTCACACCGTTAGCGGAGATACGCGTCTTCAGCAGCATCCAGGTGAGGTACGGCGACAGGTCGCGCAGGTATAGGCTCGCCGTCCAGTGCTCAGCGTTGGCGCGCAGGCGCACCTCCGGCGGCTGGGCGACAGCGCGCAGATGCGCGATCGACTCCGGCCTGACAGCGGGGTCGCGGGCGATATTCGGCGAACTGGTCATCTGCTCACCTTCCCGTGTGTGCCGTGATATTGCTGGTGAGTTTCAGGTAACCGAGCACGAACCCGATCCCCCAGCAGAAGTGAATGCAGGGTAAGACTACGAGAAAATTGAGGGACGCACGAAATCCGTCCGGCCGGGCAACTGCGAGCGTCGCAGCGACCACGATGAGCAGATACCCGGCGGGAACGATCAGGCCCAGCAGCAGCCACGGCGCCGCACCGAGGGCGGCCTGCACCACGCCGACGATGCCCAGGAGCAGTCCGAGTGCCACTCCCAGCACCATCGCCGGCGGCACGAAATAGCGGATGCCGTTGGCCGCCGGATACCGCCTGGCCAGCTCACCGCGCCAGAGCCCGGTCGAGAGCATCTGCCGGGCCAGCTGGGCCAGGGTCGGCCGCGGGCGATAGAGCACACGCAGTTTCGGGGTGAACCAGACCGTGCCGCCTGCTTCGCGGAGGCGACGGTTCAGGTCCCAGTCCTGGCCCCGTTTGACGCCCTCGTCGAACAGGCCGACGTTCAGGATGCTCTCGGTGCGAAAGCAGCCGAGGTACACCGTTTCGGCGACGCCTTCCGCCCCGCCAACGTGATGCGGTGTGCCACCGAGCCCGATCCGGGTGCCGTAAGCGCGGGCCACTGCGCGCTCGAATGCGCTGATGCCGCGGGCATCCATGATGCCGCCGACATTGTCTGCTCCGGTACGTACGAGGGTCTCGACGGCGATGCGGGCGTACTCAGGAGGCAGCACGGAGTGCGCGTCGACGCGGATGACCACCGCGTACTGGGAGGCACGGATGGCGATGTTCAGGCCGGCCGGAGTTGATCCGACCTCGTTGGCTACGACCCGAATGCGCGCGTCAACGGCGGCCATTTCCTCGACCAGTTCGGTCGTGCCGTCAATGCTCGGTCCGAGCGCCAGAGTGACTTCGAACGTTCCCTGGTAGTCCTGGGCGAGCAGGCTTTCGACGGCGGCTCGCACGTGCGTCGCCTCGTTGAGAACGGGCATCACATACGACACCCCGGGAAGAAGACCCGTACCACGTTGGTGCACCTGGCTGGCCAGCTTTCCGGTTATTGGGTAGGACGATCGAGCCTACCAGCCCACGAAATGGCCGTGCGCCCGGTGGTACGCACCCACTGACAAACACATCGCGCCGCCGGCGAGCCGGCGACGCGATGTGGGAAGGAACAGAAGCGAGCGGTTAGCTTGAGAGCTCGCCGACCGTGACCGAGACGGTGATCGACTTGCCGTCCCGCACGTAGGTGAGATCGGCGCTGCCGCCGGCCGGGAGCACCCGCACCTGCGCGGTGAGGTCGATCGAGTCCGTGATCGGCACACCGTTGAAGTTGGTGATGACATCGTCGGCGGCCAGACCGGCCTTGGCAGCGGCGCCACCGGAGGTGACCTCGCTGATGAGCGCACCAACCGTGCTGCTGGTCGAACTGGACGCGTCCTTCACGCTCGCACCGAGCAGGCCGTGGGTGGCCTTTCCGTTGGCGATGATCTCGTCGGAGATGCGCTTGGCGAAGTTCGACGGGATGGAGAACCCGACGCCGATGCTGCCGGCGGCCGACGAGGAGGTGGTGCTGCCGGCGCTCGCTATGGCCACGTTGATGCCGACCAGTTCACCGCTGCCGTTGAGCAACGCGCCGCCGGAGTTGCCGGGGTTGATGGCGGCATCCGTTTGAATCACCGGGAGCGCAATGCTGGCGGTGGCGGCCTGCGAGCCCTGCGACGGGGTGCCGTCCTGGTTCGGAAAGTCGAAGAAGAACGGGTTCTGGCTTTGGCCTTCGTCGGGCGTTGTGGTGTCTGGCGAGGTGGGGGCGGCCGAGCTCGCGACGGTGATGCTGCGATTCAAAGCGCTGACGATGCCGTCGGTGACCGTGCCGGAGAGGCCGAGCGGGGCGCCGATGGCGATGGCGCTGTCACCGACGTTGAGCTCGGAGGAATCGCCCCAGGTCATGGGAGTGAGACCGCTCGCGTCGGTCAGTTTGATCACGGCGAGGTCGGAAATGGGGTCGGTGCCGACCAGGGTCGCGGCGTAGAGCTTGCCGTCGTTGCTCTTGACCTCGATTTTCACATCGGAGGCTGCGCCGTCGAGGGTGACCACGTGGGTGTTGGTGAGCACGTAGCCGTCGTCGGTGAGAATGACGCCGGAGCCGGTTCCGCCCGCTGAACTGCTGGACACGTCGATGGTCACGACGCTCGGCGAGGCCTTGGCCGCGACGGCGGTGATCTGGTTGACGCTCTTGGTGTTGTTCACCACGACGTTGCTCGGGCCGGAGGCCTGGCTGACGGGTACACCGTTGTTCTGGCCGTTCATCATGAGGGCGGTAATGCCGGCGCCGGACGAACCGCCGACGAGCGCACCAATGGCGAGGGCCGCGATCAGCGCGACACTACCCTTGCGGCGACCGGATTCCTTGGTCTTAGCGGCGAAGGGCTGGCTGGGATAGGCATCCGTCGGGTAGGAGTCTGCTGTCGCATAGGCCTGGGGTACGGCGTTCGGGGCGTAGGCGGAGGACGACGCTGTCGGGGTCTCGATCGGGCGACCGAAGGCATCCGTCGGGTCGGAATCCGTGGGGTAGGCAACCGTTTGGTTGGCGGCGGGAGAGCTGTCAGCGGGGACGTTGTCTGCGGGCCGGTTCTCGGCGGATGCGTTCACGACGGGCTCCGGTGAAACGGATGCTGCCGGCTGGCTCGGTGCTGCAACGACCGGTACGGCGTTCGATGGCGGCGCAGTAGGGGCCGAGGGCGCGGCCGGTACGTCGGTCGGTGGCACCGTCGGTGGTGTGCTGGGCGGGGTAGCCTCGCCGGAATCATTCACTTCAAAAGCGGCGGCATCATCGGACCTGTCGGGGGTGGTGCCGGAATCATTGGTGTTGTCAGTCATCGGGTGCTCCTTCCAAGCGTTGCCAGCTTTGCGCCCAAACCTGAACGTTCGATATGTACACACTGAGAGCATTCAATGATCAAGCCGAGACGTTGCCGAGGCGATAGTTTGGAAACCATGCAGCACTCTTCACGGGTCGAACCAGCCCTGACCATTTCCGGCGCCTGGCAACGCACAGCCAGAGGTGCCGGACTTCTCGCCGCGGACGGCAGCGTTGCGGCGAGCATCTTCGCCGAGATGAGCGCTCTCGCCGCGCGCACCGGTGCGATCAACCTCGGACAGGGCTTTCCTGATGAAGACGGGCCGGCCGTGGTGCTCGAGGCGGCCCGCCAAGCGATCAGCGACGGAGTGAACCAGTACCCGCCGGGCCGAGGCCAGCCGATTCTGCTCGAGGCGATCGCCCGGCACCAGCAGCGGTTCTACGGACTGACTCTCGACGCGGGAAGCGAAATCCTGGCGACTGCGGGAGCGACCGAGGCTCTCGCCGCGACGATTCTGGCACTGATCGAGCCCGGAGACGAGGTCGTCACCTTTGAGCCCTTTTACGACGCGTATGGCGGTCTGATCGGCTTGGGCGGAGGCATCCATCGCACCGTGCCGCTGCGTGCCCCCGATTTTCAGCCGGACCTGGACGCGCTGCGGGACGCGGTCACCGACCGCACCCGGCTGATCATCGTGAACGATCCGCACAATCCCACCGGAGCGGTCTTTCCCCGCGAAACGCTCGAGCTGATCGTGGAGCTCGCCAACCAGCACAACGCACTCGTGGTCACCGATGAGGTCTACGAACACCTGACCTTTGGCGCGCCGCACATCCCGATCGCGACCCTGCCGGGAGCGTGGGAACGCACGGTCACCATCTCCTCGGGCGGCAAGACGTTCAGCCTCACCGGCTGGAAGGTGGGCTGGCTGAGTGCGCCGGCCGCCATCGTCACGGCGATTCTCGCGGTCAAGCAGTTTCTCACCTACGTGAACGCGGCGCCGTTCCAGCCGGCGATCGCCGTGGGGCTCGGCCTGCCCGATGCGTACTTCGATGGAATCGCCGCCGATATGAAGGCCAAACGTGATGTGCTGGCGCCCGGTTTGCGGGCGGCCGGTTTTGAAATCAGTGTGCCGCAGGGCTCGTATTTCATCGTGGCGGATGCGACACCGCTCGGCTTCACCGATGGCACCGAGCTGTGCCGAAAGCTGCCCGGGCTGGCCGGGGTGGTCGCGGTGCCGATAGCCGCGTTCTGCTCCCCCGGCAACCGGGCCGAGTACGCGCCCCTGGTGCGTTTCGCTTACTGCAAGAAGGAGCCCCTGCTCGAGCAGGCCTCGGCCCAGCTGGCGGCCCTCTCCCGTTCATAACTCCTGCAATTTCTGCGACACCGGGTTCTGAACGCCGCAATGACACGGAACTTTCGCTGACGGCATAGGAATTGCAGGAGTTATGCACCCCAGCGCATGAGTGGGGGTGACGCGGGGTTACGACGCTAGAGCGGGGTAGTCGGTGTAGCCCTCGGCACCGTCGGCGTAGTAGGTGAGCGGGTTGGGGTCGTTCACGGGAAGGTCGTTCTGCCAGCGATGCACCAGGTCGGGGTTCGCGATGGCGGCGCGCCCCACGACCACAGCGTCGGCCACGTCGTCCCGCACCAGGGCCAGGGCTTCGTCGCGCGCGGTGATGGCGCCGAATCCGCTGTTGACCAGGAACACGCCGCCGAAGCGGATGCGCAGGTTCTGCACGAATTCTCCGCGCGGGTCGGCGTGCAGCACGCTGAGGTAGGCCAGGCCGAGCGGAGCCAGACCGTCGACGAGGGCACCATAGGTGGCCGCGAGGTCGGTGGCATCCGTTTCGAGCGCGTCCTGAATGTTGTGTTCCGGTGAGATGCGGAGGCCCACCTTGTCGGCGCCGATCGCCGCGGCGACGGCGGTCACGACATCGATGACGAACCTGGCGCGTCGTTCGGGTGAACCGCCCCAGGAGTCGTCGCGCACGTTGGAGGCCGGTGACAAGAACTCGTGCAGCAGGTAGCCGTTGGCGCCGTGCAGTTCAACGCCGTCGAATCCGGCCGCGATGGCGTTCTGCGAGGCGAGCACGAACTCGGCGATGATGCCGGGCAGTTCCTCGGCCGTCAGCGCGTGCGGCACCGGGTAAGCCTGCTTGCCGTCGTAGGTGCGGGTGGTGCCATTGATGGCGATGGCGCTCGGCGCGACGACGGGGAAGCCGCCGTTCGTGGCCTCGTGAGTGACCCGGCCGGCGTGCATGACCTGGGCGACGATGCGACCGCCGGCGGCGTGCACCGAGTCGGTGACGGCTTTCCAGCCGGCCAACTGTTCCGGCTCGACCAGCCCGGGCTGGCCGGGGAAGCCCTGGCCGGCGTGGCTCGGGTAGGTGCCCTCACTCACGATCAGGCCGAGCGAGGCGCGCTGCGTGTAGTGCAGGGCGACCAGGTCTCCGGGCACACCGGACTGGCCGGAGCGGATGCGGGTCAGCGGCGCCATAACGAGACGGTTGGGGAGTTCGAGGTCGCCCAGGTTCAGCGGAGAAAAGAGATTCACGGGCACTTCTTTCACAATCAGCCGGCAATCAGACCGGACACGTTCGTTGGGGGCACTAGGTGGATCCTGGGTGCCCGTAGGCAGCAACGGGCCACAGGCGCGCGATATTCCTGCCTGTCAATTGGCTGGACGGCCGCGTGCAGTTGGATGGCCAGGCGGGCAATCCGGTTGGTCTGCGGCACCGAACTACCACCATGAGCATCTTGATGTCCCGACCAGCGATCCGAAACCACGCCGTGTCACCGCTCTGCGCTCTGGACTCACCGAAGCCCGGTCCGCGCCCCGGCCCCCACGTTCCCGCCCGGCCAAAACCGGCACCACCGGCCACCGCGCTGGGCTACAGCCCGTTCCCGCTCGACTCGGATGCCCGCCACTTCGGCCTCACCACGAGTTCCATGCGGCTTAGGGGCGGAACGGTCACGGTACGGCACGGACGCCGCAGCGCGAGTACGACCGCGACCATCCTGCTGCACGGCGCCGCCGGGTCATGGACCACCTGGACACCCCTGCTTCAGGCCGCCGATGCGACCGCCCGCGACCTGACCGATCTCATCATCCCCGACCTGCCGGGGTGGGGTGACTCGCCACTTCCGGCCGACCGTTCGACGCTCGGCCTCGAGTCGATGGCCGAGCTGGTCGCCGACCTGGCGCGCTCCCTCGGCTACGAACGCTGGAACGTTGTGGGTCACTCCATGGGCGGGTTCATCGCACTGGCGCTGGCGGCGAGCGAAACGCGCGCCACGGCATCCGTCGGCCTGGTCTCGGCCACCTCGTTTTCGGTCCAGGACAGCGTTCGGCACCCAGTTCGCCGGTTCTTTGCGCTGCCTGCTTTCTCAGCGCTGTTCCAGACCATGCGGATGCTGCAACTCGCTGGCCCGCTCGGCCGCGACCTGGTACGGGCGGTCACGCGCTTCGGCCTGCTGCGCTTCCTGGTGGCTCCACTGTTTCGGTACGGCCAAGCCGTCGATGCAAGCGTGGTCGCCGCCCTCGGCGCCGAGATGCGGCCGGCCGGTTTCGTGCTGGCGGCGACCCGTGCCGGCGCCTACGACGCCTCCGCAAGCTGGGCGCAGATCAGCTGCCCGGTGCGCTCCGTGCACGGCGACCGAGACGTGTTCGTCACGGCCCAGGACGACCGAAAGCTCCGTTCGGTCGTGCCGCAGTGCGTGATCAGCACGATCGCCAGCGCCGGGCATTTCGGTCAGATCGAGCGCCCGCTCGAGGTGCTGCTGCGGCTCGAATTCGCGGCCCCACTACCGATCGTATCGACTTCGAGTCAGCTGGGCACTTCCTGAAAACCTTGCATTTACCCCCCAAACGGAGGACGGTTATTAGCAGTGCCCGGTTCAATTCCAAAGTGCATTCTTCGCTTTCATTCGTTCCGGCTCCCGGCTCTCAGTGAGCGCAACCGATCGCAGCGAAATGGAAGTGGCAATCATGGGTTCTCTCACGTACGACCGTGTCGTCGTGGAATTCGAAGATCGCATGCTGGCACACCTGCAGCTCGTAATCATTCAAAAGCTTCGCCGCGGCGAAAGTTTTCTGTTGTCCTGGCGTGATGCCGCCGTCGTCGGCGACGGCCGCAGCTCTGCCTGGCTGCACCCGGCGATTCCGCTCTATTTCAAGTTTGCCGGCGGCCACGCACCGAGCATCAACCCGAACTGGGTCGCCCAGCTGACCCGCTCGGCCAACAGCTCGCAGGGGCTCGTGGTAACCGCGGAAGAAAGCGCCGCCGTTGACACCAATGCGACCCCGAAGCTAGAACCGGCCATCGGCATTCGAGCGGCCGCGCAGACCCGCGCGACCAAGGCCAGCGTCACCGAACGCTGATTCTCATAGGTGCCGCTTCGCGCGGCACGACGGTGAAGCGTCGGAGTGCGAGGGCCGGATTGATAGCGCGCACGGCGGTGACTCTGGCCGGTGTGAGGTACGCGACGGCGACATCCGCTGCCTCGCCGAGGCTGACCAGCGCAACGCCCATCGGGTCAATGATGAGGCTGGTACCAACGCCGATCGGCGGGGTCTGATCGGCGGCCGCCACAAAAACGGTGTTCTCCAGCGCCCGGGCCGTCAGCAGGGTACGCCAGTGGTGTTCTTTGAGCGGGCCACGCACCCACTCCGACGGCACGAGCACGAGGGTGACTCCCGCGTCGACGAGTCGACGCGTGACCTCGGGAAAGCGGATGTCGTAGCAGGTCTGCAGCCCCACCCGCAGGCCGCCGACATCGAAGGTCTCGGGGTCGGTCACGGTGCCGGGCAGCACCCACTCCGATTCACGGTCGCCGAACGCGTCGTACAGGTGCAGCTTGCGGTAGGTCGCCACGAGGTGCCCGGTGTCATCGAGAGTGACGAGCGTGTTCGAGAACCTGGCCGGGTCCACGGTCGTTTCGAGCATGCCGGCCACGATGTGGATGCCGAGTTCGGCGGCGAGCGCGGCCAGCGCGGTCACGAATTCTCCGTCGAGCGGTTCGGCGGCCGCCACAAACGACGGTCCGAGTTTCGGTTCGAAGAATGCCGAGTACTCGGGAAAAACGACGAGCTGGGCGCCACGACCGGCGGCCGTTTCGGCCAGCTGCCGCATGGTGCCGAGGTTAAGCGCCCGATCTGGCCCAGGGGCGAACTGGGCAACGGCCACGCCGACCGCATCGGAATCGATCGTTGCGGATTCATGCGTTGCGGCGCCTGGAGTCATGGCGAAAGCCTAGCTGGCCGCTCGATCAGCATGCCGATACCGATGCCAACCGGCGAAAGGTTTGATCTTCGCAGTCAACTGAGGGGTTATCGAAGGCTCCCGTTAACATTTGCTGGGTAAGTTCATAGGGTGACTTCCGTTATCGCTCCGCATCTCGTGGCCCCTCCGGTGCCCGGACGACGCCTGTGGCGACGGCTTTCACCCGCCTGGTCGGCGGGTCTCGTGGGCCTCGTGACCTTTTTGGTATCGTTCGCCTGGTCCTGGCAGCCGTCGTATTGGGGCGATGAGGCGGCCAGCGTCATGTCGGCCGAACGATCGCTCCCCTCGCTGTTCGGCATGCTCGAGAACGTCGATGCCGTGCACGGCCTCTACTACCTGTTTCTGCACGGCTGGATCGACCTGTTCGGTGCGTCCGAGCTCGCCACCCGGCTGCCGAGCGCGATCGCGATCGGCGTCGCGGCTGCGGGAACGGTGGTTCTGGCGCGATTCTTCATGGGGTCTCGGGTTGCCATCGCCGGCGGACTGGTCTTCGCGATCATTCCGCGGGTGACCTATATGGGCTCCGAGGCGCGATCCACCGCCATCGCCACGGCCATCGGGGTCTGGCTGACCGTGCTTCTCGTGCACGCTGTCCGAAGCAGCGCCGGGAGTCGGCGCCGGCAGATCCTGCTCTGGGGTTCCTATTCCGTGCTGCTCGCGCTCGGCATCTACGTCTTCCTGTTCCTGGCGCTGCTGCTGCCGGTACACGCGGTGGCGGTCCTCGTTCTTGGCGGCCGGCATCCGCTGTGGCGCAGCGTTTTCTTCTGGGTCGGCGCCAGCGCGATCGGGCTGCTGCTGGCCGCCCCGATAGTGCTGGCGGGCTCAGCGCAGCGGGAACAAATCGCGTTCATCGGCCGACGACCCCAGGTCAGCGTGAGCGAAGCGGCCGTCATGCAGTGGTTCGACACCATTCCGGTGGCGATCATGGCCTGGTCGCTCATTCTCGTGGCTGTGATCGCGGTATTCCTGCGCCGCCCCGGCAGGCCTCTTTCGGCCGGCCTGCCGCGCCGCACGGGACTGACGATTTTTCTGGCCTGGATGCTGGTGCCGAGCGCGATTCTGCTCATCGGCACCCACCTGATCGCGCCGATGTATTCGTTGCGCTACCTCTCGCTCTGCGCTCCGGCGGTGGGCATTGTGATCGCCGTGGGCGTGGCGGCACTGGCCAGCAATTGGTTGCGCGTCGCGAGTGTCCTGGCCCTCGTGGCCGTGATCGTGCCCGCCTATGCGGTGCAACGCGGTGACTACGGCAAGAATGAGGGCAGTGACTGGCGCCAGGCAGCCGACATCATCGCCGCCCGGGCAACGCCGGACGACGGCGTGGTCTTCGACCAGAGCGTGCGCCCGTCACGCCTGCCCCGGCTAGCTATGCATCTCTACCCCAACGCTTTCGCCGGACTGCGCGACGTGACCCTGACCCGCCCGTACGCTGACACGACCTGGCTGTGGGACGAGGTCGCACCTCTGACCGACGTGCTGCCGAGCGTAGTGAACCTCAACACGGTGTGGCTGCTGCAATACTCGGGGAGTGCAGATTCGCGGAAAGAAACGGATGTCCACACGCTTCAACTCCAGGGTTTCCGCGTCGCCGACACGACACTGGTCAACCGCACCCGCATCATCGAAATGACGAGGTAACGTCGTGCCCACCACCACCAACACGCTGGTACTCGTACCGACCTATAACGAGGCCGAAAACATCGCCTCGATCGTGGATCGACTGCGCTCCAGTGTGCCCGAGGTGCACATTTTGGTCGTCGACGACGCTTCGCCCGACGGCACCGGCACCCTCGCCGACGCGATCGCGGCTCGGGATTCCAGCGTTCACGTGCTGCACCGCACCGAGAAGACCGGCCTCGGCGCGGCGTACCTCGACGGCTTCGGCTGGGGCCTCGGCCGCGGCTATACCCGGTTGGTGCAGCTCGACGCGGACGGCTCCCACCTGCCGGAGCAACTCGCCACGCTGCTCGATGCCGCCGTCACGGCTGACGTCGTGATGGGCTCACGCTGGGTTCCCGGCGGGGCCATCGAGAATTGGCCCTGGCACCGGCGCGCACTCTCCCGCGGCGGCTCCTGGTATTCCCGTCTGCTGCTGCGGCTGCCGCAGCGCGACGCCACCGGCGGTTACCGGGTTTACTCGGCCAGGGCACTCGAGCGTATGGACCTCTCGAGCGTCGACAGCCTCGGCTACTGCTTTCAGATTGAGATGCTGCTGCACGCGGTGCGCGCCAACCTGCGCGTCGTCGAGGTGCCGATCACCTTCGTCGAGCGGGTACGCGGATCGTCGAAGATGAGTCCACGCATCGCCATTGAGGCGATGGCTCGGGTCACTCTGTGGGGCGTGACCGGAATGGGCATCAGCCGGTCCGGCGCGCGGGAGGCCGCCGCGGCCGCACGCGGAGCCTGAATCGGAAACATTTCGGGTGTTTGAGTCAATTTGACTATATGATGGATCCAGCAGTTAAAGTCACACTGACCTTTACGACTGGATCCCCGTGCTGGAGCACCACCTGACCGAGAAGAGCCTGCTGGAACGCGGCAGCGCGCAGGCGACCCTGGCGGTTTCGACCGTGATCTTCGCCCTGCGCCCCGACGACGAGTCGGGCCTGAAGACACTCTGGCTCCCGCTCGTGCGCCGCACCCGCGACCCGCACCGAGATCTCTGGGCGCTGCCCGGCGGATGGCTGCCGGCCGACGAAGAGCTCGCAGCCGCTGCCGGTCGCACCCTGCGCGAAACCACGGACCTGTCGCCGCGCTACCTGGAGCAGTTGTACACGTTCGGCGATATCGACCGCTCCCCCGGCCTTCGCGTGGTCTCCGTCGTGTACTGGGCGCTGGTGCGTTCGGAGGTCGCGGAGCGAGCATCCGTTGGTGAAAACGTTCGTTGGTTTGCCGCGGACCAGCTGCCGCCGCTGGCGTTCGACCACAACCGCATCGTGGAATACGCCCTCTGGCGGCTGCGCACGAAGGTCGAATACGCCCGCATCGCGCACGCCTTTCTCGGCGACACTTTCACCCTCGCCCAGCTGCGCGACGTGCACGAGGCCGTGCTTCAGAAGGCGCTCGACCCGGCCAACTTTCGTCGCTCGATGGAGTCGAGCGGCACCCTGATCAGCACCGATCAGCACGTGGCGGGTGCCCGCCACCGGCCCGCACGGCTTTACCGGTACGACGATCGGGCCAACGAGCACGACCCGCCGGGACCAACCCGCTAACTCCCCCCACCCCTCTTCATTCTCAAGGAGCACGACCATGACTATTCCTTCGGTCGAGACCACCATTCGTCTCATCGGCACCGGCAAAGCCGCCGGCAGCACGTGCAGTCCCGATCTGGCGACTGCGCCGTGGGAATTCGACGCCGGCACCCCCGGTTACGGCCCCGGCTCCTCGATGGGCGACGTGATTCCGGCCGGATCCCCCCGTCAGGGCGCCCTGCCGGAGCGCTACCGCACCGCCTCACCCGAGGAACTCAGCGCCCGCATCGTCGAGGCCAAGAACGTGCTCGGCGACTCGGTCGTGATTCTCGGCCATTTCTACCAGCGCGATGAGGTGCTGCGGCACGCCGATTTTGTGGGCGACAGCTTTCAGCTCGCCCAGGCCACGCAGAGCCGCCCCGACGCGGCCGCGATCGTATTCTGCGGCGTGCACTTCATGGCTGAAACCGCCGACCTACTCTCCGGGCCCGATCAGGCCGTGATTCTGCCGAACCTGGCTGCCGGCTGCTCCATGGCAGACATGGCCGACATCGACTCGGTCACCGAGTGCTGGGAACAGCTCGAGGAGCTGTACGGCATCGGGGCGGATGCCTCCGGCCGGGTTCCGGTGATTCCGGTCACCTACATGAATTCCTCCGCCGCGCTCAAGGGCTTCTGCGGCGAGCACGGCGGCATCGTCTGCACCTCGTCGAACGCCAAGACCGTGCTGGAGTGGGCGTTCGAGCGCGGCCAGCGCGTTTTGTTCTTCCCCGACCAGCACCTCGGTCGCAACACCGCCAAGGCCATGGGCGTGCCCCTGGAGCAGATGCCGATGTGGAACCCGACCAAACCGCTCGGCGGCAACACGGCTGCCGAACTCGACGAAGCCCGGGTCGTGCTCTGGCACGGTTTCTGCAGCGTGCACCGCCGCTTCACCGTGCCGCAGATCGACGCCGCCCGCGCCGATCACCCCGGCGTGCGGGTCTTGGTGCACCCGGAATGCCCGATGGCGGTCGTCGACGCTGCCGACTCGGCCGGTTCCACCGACTTCATCGCGAAAGCCATCGCCGCGGCCCCCGCCGGCACGACCTTCGCGATCGGCACCGAGATCAACCTCGTGAACCGGCTGGCTGCCCAGCACCCCGAGCACGAGATTTTCTGCCTCGACCCGGTGATCTGCCCCTGCTCCACCATGTACCGCATCCACGCCGGCTACCTGGCCTGGGTGCTCGAAGCGCTCGTCGGCGGCGGCGAGGCACCGGGCGAAGTTCTCAACCAGATCACGGTGGCCTCCGATGTCGCCGGTAACGCCCGGGTGGCCCTCGAGCGGATGCTGGCGGCCCGGCCGCCGGTTCTGGTCGGCGCCTGATGTCATCCGTTCTCGTCATCGGGAGCGGCCTCGGCGGCCTGCTGGCCGCTGTGCGCGCAGCGGATGCCGGGCACCGCGTGGTGCTCGTCACCAAGTCGGTGCTGCCGGAGAGTAATACCCGGTACGCGCAAGGCGGCATCGCCGCTGCCCTGTTTCGTGACGACTCGGTGGACGCCCACGCGCTCGACACGCTGCGCGCCGGCGCCGGACTGTGCGACCCGGCTGCGGTGCGAGTGCTCTGCGAAGAGGGACCGGCGCGGGTGCGCGACCTCATTCGGTTCGGCGTGGACTTCGACCGCGACGAATCCGGGGTGGCTCGCGGACTGGAAGCTGCACACTCGCGCTCCCGGGTCGTGCACGCCGGCGGTGACGCCACCGGCGCCGCGGTCGAAGCGGCGCTCGTCGCGACCGTTCGGCGCCGGGCCGCGATCGAGGTATGGGAACACACCATGCTGGTCGACCTGCTGGTCGACGACGCCGGCGCAGCGAGCGGCGCCCGGGTACTCGGCCCCGACGGCGTGCAGCGCTCGCTCGAAGCCGACGCCGTGATTCTCGCCACCGGCGGTGCCGGCGCCCTCTATACGCACACCACCAACCCCGCGGTCGCCACCGGGGACGGCGTGGCGGCGGCGTGGCGGGCCGGGGCATCCGTTACCGATCTGGAGTTCTACCAGTTTCACCCCACCGCCCTCGCGGTGCCCGGCACGCCGCTCGTCTCGGAGGCGGTGCGCGGTGAAGGCGCCGTGCTCAGAAATCAGCTCGGCGAGCGCTTCATGCTGGCCGAGCACCCCGACGCCGAACTCGCCCCACGCGACGTCGTCGCCCGGGCCATCGCCCGCCAGATGGAACGGCAGGGCGGCGCCCCGGTGTTGTTCGACGCGACCGCGCTCGGCCGCGAGCTGCTCGAAAACCGGTTCCCCACTATCACTGCCGCCTGCCGTGCCGCGGGCCTGGACTGGGCGGTCGAAGCCATTCCGGTGGCCCCGGCCGCGCACTACTGGATGGGCGGCGTCGAAACGGATACCTGGGCTCGCACCACCCGGCCCGGCCTGTTCGCCGTCGGCGAGGTTGCCCGCACCGGGGCGCACGGTGCCAACCGGCTCGCCTCCAACTCGCTGCTCGAGGCCGCCGTCTTCGCCGACCGCGCGGTGCGCGCGCTGGACCAGTCCTGGCCCACCGGCTCGGAAGGTCACGCCCACTCGCCGGTCTCTGCCTTCTCACACCATTTCGACAAGGCGATCCGCTCTGCGGATCTCTCCCACCCGTCGGTCGAGCCCGTCGAGACCGCCATAGGATCACCGTCAGCCGATCGAGCAACGCTGGTCGACCGCACAACACTCCAGCAACTCCTCTGGCACTCCGCCGGGGTCCACCGCTCCGGCGCCGGCCTGGCCGCAGCCGCCGCCAACCTCGCCGAGTGGACAGCCCCCGACCCCGCCAGCACCGCGGTCGCCGCCCTCGAAGACCGCAACCTGCTCGACCTTGGCCGCCTGCTCGTGACCGCCGCCCTCGCCCGCGAGGAGTCGCGCGGCGCGCACTACCGCTCCGACTTCGCCGAGACCCGGCCCGAATTGGCCCGCTCAGTCTCGCAAGCACGCAGCTCCCAGTCACGCCCGCAATCACTCGAACTCGTTCCGGCCCAGGAGGCCATCGCATGCTAAGCAATCACTCCATCAACGTTGTCGTGCAAGCCGCCCTCGACGAAGACGCCCCCTGGGGCGACCTCACCTCGGCCGTGCTCATCCCCGAGGATGCCGTCGCGACGGCCAGGCTCGAAGCCCGCGAACCCGGCGTGTACAGCGGCAGTGCCGTGTTCACCGCCGCCTTCGCCCTCACCGACCCCCGCATCGAGGTACGCCAGTTCGTCGCCGACGGTGACCACTTCGTCGCCGGCGCCACGCTGGCCGAGGTGACCGGCCCGGCCCGCGGCATCCTGCAGGCTGAACGTATCGGGCTCAACTTCGTGCAGCGGATGAGCGGAATCGCCACCCTGACCGCCCGGTACGTCGCCGAGACGGCCGGCACCAAGGCCCGCATCGTCGACACCCGCAAGACCACGCCGGGCCTCCGCGCCCTGGAACGCGCGGCCGTGCGCGACGGCGGCGGCCACAACCACCGGTTCAGCCTGTCCGACACGGTGATGGCCAAGGACAACCACCTCGCCATCCTCGCCGCCGGGCCGCTCGGCCTCACCGAGGCACTGCGTGCCGTTCGCGCTCGTCTCTCGCACACCACCCACTTCGAGGTAGAGGTCGACCGGCTGGACCAGATCGAAGGCGTGCTCGCTGCGGGCATCGACACGATCATGCTCGACAATTTCAGCCCGGAAGACCTGCGTACGGGCGTGCAGCAGGTCGCCGGTCGCGCCATCGTCGAAGCCAGCGGCGGAGTATCGCTCGAGACCGTACGCGACATTGCGGCATCCGGTGTCGATGTCATCTCGGTCGGAGCACTCACGCACAGCGTGCACTCGCTCGACCTCGGCCTCGACGTGGCCATTCGGGTGAACACGCCGGCTGGGTTTGCTCTCTGACCCATGATTTACCTGGATAACGCCGCGACGACCCCGGTGCGCCGCGAGGCCCTCGAGGCCATGTGGCCGCACCTCACAAGCGGCTTCGGCAATCCATCGAGCCACCACCAGGTCGGTGAGGCCGCCGCTGCCGCCCTGCTGGAGGCGCGCCGCAGCGTCGCCGCCTCGCTCGGCTGCCGGCCCGGCGAGGTCACGTTCACCAGCGGCGGCACCGAAAGCGACAATCTCGCGATCAAGGGCGTTGCCCTCGGCGCCCCGCGCGGCCGCCACATCGTGACCACTCCGATCGAGCACGAGGCTGTGCTCGACTCCTGCGACTACCTGCGGCGGCTGCACGGTTTCGAGATCACCCTGCTACCAGTGGATGCCGCCGGCCGCGTCGACCCCGCCGACCTGGCCCGCGCGCTCCGTTCCGACACGACCCTGGTCTCGGTGCACTACGCCAATAATGAGGTCGGTACCGTGCAGCCCGTGGCCGAACTGGCCGCTGTCGCGCAGGGTGTGCCGTTCCACACCGACGCGGTGCAGGCCGGCGGTTGGCTCGACCTGAACGTGACCACACTCGGCGTGGACGCGCTGAGCCTCTCCGGCCACAAGCTCGGCGCTCCCCCCGGCATCGGCGCGGTTTTTCTGCGCGGACGCCTTCCGATCGAACCGCTGCTGCACGGCGGCGGCCAGGAGCGCGGCAAACGCAGCGGCACCGAGAACGTCGCCGGAGCGGTCGCCCTCGCCGTCGCCCTGCGCCTGGCCGGTGAGGAGCGCGTACTCGCCGCCGCCCGCACCAGCACTCTTCGCGACGAGTTCATCAGCACCGTGCTGCGCGACACGCCCTCGGCCCGGCTCACCGGCCACGCCACTGAACGGCTGCCGGGCACCGCGTCGTTCGTATTCCCGGGCACGAGCGGCGAGGCGGTGCTGCTCGAGCTTGAGCAGCACGGCATTGTCTGTTCGAGTGGGTCCGCCTGCGCGGCCGGCAGCAGCGAGCCCTCGCACGTTCTCACGGCCATGGGCCTCACGGCCGAGGTCGCTCACACTGCGGTGCGGTTCGCGCTGGGTGTTGGCACGAGCGCGGCGGACGCGGTCGAGGCGGCGGCATCCGTTCGTGCAGCGGTCGCTGCGGTCGCCAGCCTCGGTGCCTGACCCGCCTCCTGACAGCGTCGCTATGACCTGATAATGTCATGACAACTAGCCAAAGCTCTTGGCTTGTCAGTGAGGTGTCAGGTGAGCGCGCAGGAAGAAAACGTCCTCCCTATGGGAATGTTCATGGATCTGGAGCGATCCGGGCCGATTCCCCTGTACTTTCAGGTTTCGCAGCGCATCGAAAAGGCCATCCTGAGCGGTGAACTGCCCGCCGGGTCACGGCTCGAGAACGAGGTCGCGCTCGGCCAGCGACTGGGCCTCAGCCGGCCCACCGTGCGCCGCGCCATCCAGGAAATCGTCGACAAGGGTCTGCTGGTACGTCGCCGCGGCATCGGCACCCAGGTCGTGCACGGCCAGGTCACCCGCAGAGTCGAGCTGACCAGCCTCTACGACGACCTCACCAACACGCACAAGGTGCCGTCCACCCACCTGCTCACGCTCGAATCCCAGCCAGCGGATGCGAAAACCGCCGAGCGTCTCGGCGTCGACGAGGGCAGCCCCACGTTGCACCTGCGCCGCGTGCGCCTGGCCGACGACGTGCCCGTCGCCGTAATGGAAAACTGGCTCCCAGCGGAATTCATCGGTATCGAGCCCACTGATCTCGTCGCCCACGGCCTCTACCAGGTGCTGCGTTCACGCGGCGTGACGATGCGGGTGGCCCGCCAGCACATCGGCGCCCGCAAGTCCACCGCCGAAGAGTCAGCGCTACTGGAGATCGAGAAGAGCTCAGCCCTGCTCACGATGGACCGCACGGCCTTCGATAATTCGGGCCGCGCCGTTGAGTTCGGGCAGCACTGCTACCGCCCCGACCTCTACTCCTTCGAAGTGACCCTGGTCGAAAAATAGCCAGCGTTTCGGAAACCGTGCAACGAAGACTGGCCGCCTGACCCCCCAAGGTCAGACGGCCAGAATTCTTTGTGCAGCCAGCGTGGTTCAGGCGCGGGCGAGGTCGTGGGCGAGGGCGTCGAGTTCCGCTCCGCCAGCCATGAGCTTCGTCATCTCCTCGATGGTAATCTCGCTCTTCTTGAAGTCCCCCAGGCTGGTTCCGCGTTTGAGCAGCAGGAACCGGTCACCGACGGGATAGGCGTGGTGCGGGTTATGCGTGATGAATACCACGCCAAGGCCGCGGTCGCGCGCCTGGGCGATGTATTTCAGCACAACGCCGGCCTGCTTGACGCCCAGAGCCGAGGTCGGCTCGTCGAGGATAACGACCTTCGCGCCGAAGTACACGGCTCGGGCGATGGCCACCGACTGGCGCTCACCACCCGACAGGGTGCCGATGGGCTGGTCGACGTCGCGCAGGTCGATGCCCATCTTGGCCAGCTCTTCCTTGGTGATCCGGCGCATCCCCTTGACGTCCAGCTGGCTGAACGGACCAAAACCTCGGGTCAGCTCGGAGCCCAAAAAGAAGTTGCGCCAGACCGGCATGAGCGGAACTACGGCCAGGTCCTGATACACCGTCGCGATGCCCAGATCCAGGGCTTCACGCGGGCTGCCGAAGGTGCGCTCGACCCCATAAGCGAGGAGCTTGCCGTGGGTGTGCGCGTGGGCCCCGGACAGAATCTTGATGAACGTGGACTTGCCGGCACCGTTGTCCCCAAGAACGCAGAGGACCTCACCGACACCGACCGAGGCCGACACACCCTGCAGCGCCAGAATGGAACCATAGGTCTTGCCGATGTCCCGAACTTCAAGAATCGGCGGGTCAGCGGATGCCTGTGCGTCTGTCATGAGCGAACTCCTGCCTGGCGGCGTACATAGAGGTTGACGAGTACGGCAAGCAGCAGCATGCCACCGAGGAACGCTTTGAGCCAGTTATTGTCCCACTGCGCGAACACGATGCCCTGCAGGGTCATGCCGTAGATCAGGGCACCCAGAGCGGCACCGATGGCCGATCCGTAGCCGCCGGTCAGCAGGCAACCGCCAACAACAGCGCAGATGATGTAGATGAACTCCTGGCCGATGCCGGTCGTGGCCTGCACCGTTGACACGTCGAACAGCTGGAGCATTCCGACGAGCCAACCAGCGCCAGCCGTGGTCATGAAGAGGCCCATTTTGACCTTCATGACCGGCACGCCCACCTGGCGCGAGCTGGTGATCTGGCCACCGACCGCGAAGATCCAGTTTCCCGAGCGGGTACGAAGCAGAATCCAGGTGGCCAGCGCGGTTAGGGCGATCCACCAGACGATGGAGATTTTCACGTCCATGCCAAGGAGTGCGAACGAGGAACCGAAGAATACCTTGACGGCATCGAAGCCGGGTACGGCGCTCATGCCCTGAATGGAGACCGTACCGGTGATGATCTTGGTGACCGCCAGGTTCACCCCCTGCAGAATGAAGAAGGTGGCGAGGGTGACGATGAAGCTCGGCAGCCCGGTCTTCATGACCACGAAGGCGTTCGCCGCACCGATTGCCAGTGCGATCGCCAAGGCGATCACGAGGGCGAGCCAGATGTTGACGCCCCACTCGGTCGTGACGATTCCGACGATGAGTCCGGTCGTACCGACCATGGCCCCGGCGGAGAGGTCGAACTCCCCGCCGATCATGAGCAGGGCCACGGCGACGGCCATGATGCCGAACAGTGATGCCGAGTAGAGCCAGGTGGCCACGCCGGCAGGAGTCAGAAAGGCCTGGGTCGAGACCGAGAAAAAGATGAAGATGGCGAGGGCGGCCACCGCCGCGCCGACCTCGGGTCGGCGCAGCAGCGTGATGATCAGACCGGCGGGCTTAATCCGTTCGTCGGTAACCGCGGGTGCGGTACGGGTCATCGCGTTCCATTCTTCGCGAACTTCGCGACCTGCTCCGCGTTGTCCTTGGTGACGAAGCCGGGGCCGGAGTAGACCGGCATGCCGCCACCGACGACGTCGCCATTGCGAGCCTGCAGGGTGAGGAAGGTCACCGGCAGGTAGCCCTGGGAGTACGGCTGCTGGTCAACGGCGAACAGAATCTTGCCGTCGAGGATGAGCTGGGTGACGTCGGAGGACACGTCGAAGGTCGCGAGTTTCGCCGAACTGGCCGCTTCTTCGATCGCCTGGCTGGCCGCTACAGCGATACCCGGGTTCAGGGTGAGGACGCCATCGATGGACGGGTCAGCCAGAAGGCTGCTCTTGATCGTGTTCTGGGCGTCGGCGACGTTCGCGACGTCGACCTGAACGTTGGTGACGCTACCGCCGAGGGTGTCAGCTGCGCCCTTGCAGCGTTCTTCCAGTCCGGTGTTGCCGGCCTCGTGAATGACGCAGATGACGTTACTGACATCGGCAGCGGCGAGCTGCTCGCCCGCACCCTGACCGGCGATGAACTCGCTCTGACCGACGTGGGTCTGGGCACCGAATTCCCGGGACTGTTCCAGGCCGGAGTTGATCGTGATCACCGGGATACCGGCGGCGACGGCCTTTTCGACGGCGTTCTTGACGCCGTCCGGGTTGGCCATCGAGACGATCAGACCGTCGGGGTGAGTCGCAACGGCGGCGTCGATGAGCTGGCTTTGCTTGACCGGGTCACCATCGCCCTGGTAGGTGACAGTGGCGCCGAGGTCTTTTCCGGCCTGCTCCGCACCACTCTTGACGACGTCCCAGAAGGTGTCTCCCGGGGAGCCGTGGGTTACGACGGCGATCGTGACCGGGTCGCCCGAGGCCGCAGCGTCGGTGGTGGCTGCCGTGTTCGTTGTGGACGTGCAACCGGTGAGGGCGAGCGGCAGGACGACGAGCGCCGCCATCCAGCGAGATTTGAGCTTCATAAGTGGATCCTCCATTGGATACATTGTGACTGAGGCGGTGCCGTGTGTGGTGCGGATTGTGATGTCGGTCGTGAAGAGTCTTAGGGAGTCGCCAAACCGGCGATGAAATCGATGCTGGTGCGCACATCCGCGAGTGGGCCCTGGCCCTCTGCCGGGTTCTCGGTCAGGATCGTGTCCTGCTCGAGCACGTAGTAGCCCGCATAGCCGGCCCCTTCGAGGAAGGTGACAATTGCCCGGATGTCAATGTCACCGGTACCGAGCGGTGTGTACAGGCCCTGGCGCACCGCATCGGTGTAGGTGAGTTCCTTGCGCTGCACCTTCTCGGCCAGGGCTCGGCGCACGTCTTTGAGGTGCACGTGGCTGATCCGAGTGGCGTTGTCGCGGGCCAGTTCGACCGGGTCGGTCCCGCCGATGAGCAGGTGTCCGGTGTCGAGGCACAGCCCGATCTGTGAGCCGTTCAATACCCGCTCGACGTCATGGCTCGATTCGATCATTGTTCCGACGTGGGGGTGAATCGAGGCCACCACGCCGCGGGCGGCCGCGGTCTGCACGAGCCGATCGAGGTTGGCGAGAAGTGTGTCCCATTCCTGCTCGCTCAGCGTCGGGCGGGAGTCGTAGCCGACCTGACCGGTGTCGGCCGAGAGAACGAGGCGGGTCGCCCCCGCTGCCAGAAACGAGTCGAGTTCGGCCTCGATAGCCGGAACCGGGTCGTTTCCCGCGTCGTGCAGCACAATCGGAACGAAACCACCGACGGCCTTCAGACCGGCAGCCGCCAAGGTTTCGGCCTTGTCGATCGGACCAGACGGAAGAAAACCCTCGGGACCGAATTCGGTGGCCACGACGCCCAGGTCGCGCATCTCACCGAGAACACGCTCAGGCGCGAGCTGAAACCCCCAGTCGGGAACCTCGCAGACCCCCCAGGAAATCGGTGCGGCAGCGATGCGGCTCAGGAGATGAACGGATGCTTCTGCCACGGTCATCGCCTGACTTCATCGAGGCGCACCAGGCGTCCCTCGGCACGGGACAGTTCGGCGGCCTCGGCGATGTACAGCGCTTCCAGTGCATCCCGAGGGGTGCACGGGCTGACGGTCTCGCCCGCGGCGACGGTGACGAATCGGGCCAGCTCCGCAGCGTAGGCGGAAGCGAACCGCTCCTGAAAGTTGGGCCAGGCAGACTCTCTGGGAAAGCTGACGCCCGGCTCTGCACTGGTCAGCGGAACGCGCTCGTCGATTCCGACCGAACGGTTTCCGAGGCTTCCGGACAGTTCCATGCGCACGTCGTAGCCGGCACCGTTGTAACGTGAACCCTGCACGGTAACCAGGGTTCCGTCATCGAGTGTCAGCAGAGCAGCGGATTCGTCAACGTCACCGGCATCACCGAAGAAGGAGGCGCCGCGGTTGGCACCGGTCGCGAAGACCGTAGCGACCTCGCGGCCGGTGACCCAGCGCAGAATGTCAAAGTCGTGAATGTGGCAGTCGCGGTAAATTCCTCCGCTGGTGGGAATGTACTCGGCCGGGGGCGGCGTCGGGTCGCAGGTCAGCACGTGCATCCGTCGCAGTTCGCCGATGTCACCGTTCTGCAGGGCACGCTTGGCCTCGGTGTAGCCGGCGTCGAAACGGCGCTGGAACCCGATCTGAACGGGAATGTCGTGACGCTCGACCTCCTCGACGAGCGCGATACTCGAGCTGAGATTCTCGGCGAGGGGCTTCTCGCAAAACGTCGGGATGCCGGCGCGCACGGCCCGCACGATGAGCTCGGCATGGGCCGAGGTCGGCGCGGCAATGACGATGCCGTCTGGCTTCGAG
This sequence comes from Cryobacterium flavum, assembly GCF_900103805.1. Lineage (GTDB taxonomy): Bacteria > Actinomycetota > Actinomycetes > Actinomycetales > Microbacteriaceae > Cryobacterium > Cryobacterium flavum. Next base: position 79,371 of record NZ_FNIB01000010.1, read on the forward strand.
GCGAACGCCTCGTCGATCGTGGCGGAGGCCGAGCCGACCGAGGCCGCCGCGGACGCAGCGCGGGCCGGATCGAGATCCGCGATCAGCAGGTCGGTGACTTCGGCCTGCGCCTTCAACGTGCCGACGTGAGAGAGCCCGATCCTGCCGGCTCCCAGAACTACGAATCGCACTTTATAGCCTCCACATTGAGTTTGTTTTAATGTCCTAATGTTGTTGCTTTTGACCACGGTATACGCTTGCCAAGCGGTCGTCAAGGCTTTGTCTTAACATACTTACAAATCTTGGTCGGATGAGCTAGGACCCCAGATAGGGGCGTTGATTCTCACGTTGCGCCACATAATCACGGCGCGCCTGCGTCGTGCTGTCCAGGACCGACACCTCGGCCACAGGAACGTCCCACCAGCTCTCCGTGTCCGGTGAGAACAGCAGGGGGTCACTGTTGACATGAATGAGCGTCGCTGTCACGGAGGCCTTCGCCCTGGCCACGGCCGCGGCCAGATCAGCGATGGCGTCTGGCCCGGGCTCGACCCTGATCACTGAAATACCCAGGCTGGCCGCGTTGGCCGCCAGGTCGATCGGCAGCGTCGCATCCGTTTCAAAGTTGTTGTGGGCCGTGTCGCGAAAACGATACTGCGTGCCGTACCGTTGCGACCCCACGGTGTCACTCAGATGACCGATCGAGGCGTAGCCGTGGTTCTGCACCAGCACGATGATGACTTTGACGCCCTCAGCCACCGCCGACACGATCTCGGTGTGCATCATGAGGTACGAGCCGTCGCCGACCATGACGATCGCGTCACGGTCGGGGGCAGCCCGGCGCACGCCGATGCCCCCGGCAATCTCGTAGCCCATGCAGGAGAAGCCGTATTCAACGTGGTAGCCGAGTTCATCTCGCACCCGCCACAGCTTGTGCAGGTCGCCGGGCAGCGAGCCGGCCGCGCAGACGACCACGTCGCGCGGGTCTGCGGCGTGCTGCACCGCGCCGATGATTTCCGACTGGGCCGGCAACGGCCGACCACTCGGGGTGACGGCCTCGTCGACCACCGCGTTCCACTCCGCTTTCTCCAAGCGGATGCGATCGGCAAATTCGGCGTCGACCCGGTAGCGATCGAGACCCTCGGTGAGTTCCAGCAGCGCTTCCCGGGCATCCGCTACCACCGCGATGGCTGCGCCATGCTTAATCGCGTCGAAGGACGCCACGTTGATGTTGACGAAGCGCACGCCGGGATGCTGGAACGCGGTGCGGCTGCCGGTCGTAAAGTCACTGTACCGAGTGCCGATTCCGATGATGAGGTCGGCGTCCCGGGCGATGCGGTTGGCGGCTGTCGTTCCGGTGGCGCCCACGGCGCCGAGGCTCTGCGGGTGGTCCCAGACGAGGGAACCGACGCCGGCCTGCGAGGTGCCAACCGGAATGCCGGTGTGCAGGGCGAAGGCGGCGAGCGCCGCTGCGGCGTCGGAGTAGATGACGCCGCCGCCGGCCACGATCATGGGGCGCTTGGCCTCACGGATGGCGCGCACGACCTGGTCGATGACGCCCCGATCCGGCCGGGGGCGACGGATGCGCCACTCCCGATCAGCAAGAAACTCCACCGGCACGTCCAGAGCCTGTGCCTGCACGTCCTCGGGGAGGCACAGCGTGACGGCGCCGGTTTCTACGGGGTCCGTCAGCACCCGCAGGGCGCCGATCGCGGCCGAGAAAAGCTGTTCGGGGCGCTGCACCCGGTCGAAGAAGCGCGACAGCGGTTTGAAGGCATCATTCACGCTGATGCTCGCGTCGTGCGGCAGTTCCAACTGCTGCAGCACCGGGTCGGCCACCCGGGTGGCGAAGGTGTCGGACGGCAGCAGCAGCACGGGCAGCCGGTTGATCGTGGCAAGGGCGGCCCCGGTCAGCATATTGGTGGCACCGGGGCCGACCGAGGCGGTGCAGGCGAAGGTCGACCGACGTCGGCGCATCCGGGCGAAAGCCACCGATTCGTGCACCATTCCCTGCTCGTTGCGCGCTTGATGATACGGCATGAGGGTTGGGTCGTCCACGGACAGCTGCTTGAGGGCCTGGCCGATGCCGGCGACGTTTCCGTGTCCGAAGATGCCGAAGGTGCCCGCGATCGTGCGTTGGCGCACATCGCCGTCCACGGTGTACTGGTGGGCGAGGAACTCGATGAGTGCCTGGCTGACTGTCATGCGTCGGGTTGTCACGCTGGTGTGTCCTTTCGGAGTACTGCGGGTTCTGAAGTGTAAGGAAGCCGGGAATCGAACTCCTGGCCCGACCAGGTGCCCCGAATCCAGCCGTGCGCCGGATCATCGCTGATGCGCCACGAGCGGTCGGGGTCAGGGCCGGCCATCACGTTGAGGTAATAGAGGTCGTAGCCGGGCGCTGCAACGCAGGGGCCGTGCCAGCCGAAGGGCACGAGGGCAACGTCGCCGGTGTGCACTTCGGCCGAGATGTCGATATCTCCGGCTTCGGATGAATAGGTGCGCATGAGACCGAACGGGCGCGCCGTCTCCGGCGCGACCTGGCCTCGGGTGACGTTGCTCTCGAAGTAGTAGATCTCCTCGAGCCTCGACTCCACGCCCTCCCGGTGCTCGTCGTGCTTGTGCGGCGGGTAACTCGACCAGTTCTCGGCCGGCGTAATCACCTCACACACGATCAGCCGGTCGGCCGCGAGACTGGCCGGGGTGCCGAAGTTGTGCACCTGGCGGCTGGAGCGACCCGCCCCGCGCAACTCGATCGGGACATCCGCTTTGGGGATATACGCCACCGGCAGCGCCTGATCGGTCGGCGCTTCGGCCACCGCCACCCGGCCCGCACCTTCAATGGACAGCGCGGTTCCGGTGGGCAGGTAGAGGGTGTCGGTCGGGCCGTGAAAAACGGATGCCCGTCCCGCGAGAACCTGCACCCGCGGCTCGGTCTCCCCCGCGAGGGTGTAGCGCACCGTGAACGCCCCGGCGAGGGGCACTACGATGCGTTCGACGGCCTCCGCCGCCAGCTGTGCTGAGCCACCCTCGGACACCGCGGCGACGCGGATGCCGGTGTAGCGCCATCCGCTGATTGCGGTGTCGACGACGGTTTCCCAGCCGTCACGCTCGAGGGAGCCCCGGGCGTAGAACCAGTCGCGCGGGTGAGGGGCAGCGGATGGCGTTGTCATGGCGGGGCCTAGGCGTTCTGCGGGAAGCCGAGGTTGATGCCGCCGTGGCTCGGGTCGAGTCAGCGGCTGGTGATGGCCTTGCCGCGCGTGAAGAAGTGCACGCCCTCAACGCCGTGGGCCTTGATGTCGCCGAACAGTGAGTTTTTCCAACCGCCGAAGGAGAAGTACGACACGGGCACGGGGATCGGAACGTTGATGCCGATCATGCCCACCTCGATCTCGTTCTGAAAACGGCGGGCCGCGCCGCCGTCGTTGGTGAAGATGGCGGTTCCGTTGCCGAACGCTCCGGAGTTGATCAGGTCGACGCCCTCTTCGTAGCTTGCCACGCGTACCACTGAGAGTACCGGTCCGAAGATCTCCTCCGTGTAGGCCTTGGAGGTGACGGGCAGGGCGTCGATCAGGGTCGGGCCGAGCCAGAATCCGTTCGGGTCGCCGTTCACCTCGATGCCGCGGCCATCGACGACGATCGTGGCGCCGTCTGCGGCGGCGATGTCGATGTAGCTGGCGACCTTGTCGCGGTGCACCTCGGTGACGAGCGGGCCCATGTCGCAGGAGCGGCGGCCATCGCCAACGGTGAGGGTGTTCATGCGGGTCACGATCTTTTCGATCAGCACGTCGGCGACCGGTTCGACGGCGACGATCACGCTGATGGCCATGCAGCGCTCCCCCGCGCTGCCCCAGCCCGCGTTGATGGCCGAGTCTGCGACAAGGTCGAGGTCGGCGTCTGGCAGCACGAGCATGTGGTTCTTGGCTCCGCCGAGGGCCTGCACGCGCTTGCCGTGGCGAGTGCCGCTCTCGTAGACATACTGGGCGATGGGGGTCGAACCAACGAAGGAAATGGCCTTCACATCGGGGTGCTCGAGCAGGCCGTCGACGGACTCCTTGTCGCCCTGCAGCACGGTAAACACGCCGTCGGGGAGGCCTGCTTCCTTGAGCAGCTTGGCCATCCAGATGGCCGAGCTCGGATCTTTCTCGCTCGGCTTGAGGATGACCGTGTTGCCGGCCGCGAGGGCGAGCGGGAAGAACCACATGGGAACCATGGCCGGAAAGTTGAAGGGGCTAATCACGGCGACAACGCCGAGGGCCTGGCGGGTGGAGTACACGTCGACGCCGGTGGAGACGTTTTCGGAGTAGTCGCCCTTGAGCAGATGCGGAATACCGCAGGCGAATTCCACGACCTCCTGGCCGCGGGAGACCTCACCGAGGGCATCGGAAATCACCTTGCCGTGCTCGCTGGTGATAATCTCGGCCATCTCGCCCTTGCGGGCGTTCAGCAGTTCGCGAAAGCTGAATAGTACCTGCTGGCGCTTGGCGATCGACAGGTCGCGCCAGGCTGGGAAGGCGGCCTTGGCGCTCGCGATGGCGGCTGCGATCTCGGCCTGGTCGGCGAGCGACACGTTTTTGCTGACCGTGCCCAGGGCGGGGTCGTAAACCGGGGCGGTGCGACCGGAGATTCCTGGTTGCTCCTTTCCGTTGATCCAGTGCGCGACGAGGGCTAAATCCGTGGTTGTTCCGGGCATAGTGGTCTTCTTTCTGAACGAGAGTGAATGAACGTTTCAGGCGCCGTGCACGAGTTCGGCAGCGGTATCGATGGCCGCCTCGACGTTGCCGTCGCTCGGGTAGAGCAGGCTGCGGCCCACAACGAGGCCGCGCACGCCGGGCAGCCCGAGGGCGTTCCGCCAGGAGTCGAACGTTTCTTCCTGTTCGCCGACCGGGTCACCGCCGAGGAGCAGGGTCGGCAGGGTGGTGGCGGCCATAACGCGAGCCATGTCGGCAACGACCGGCAGCTTCAGCCACGAGTAGGCGCTGGAGTTGCCGAGGCCCTCGGCGATGGCAATCGAGAGGATGACGGCATCCGTTGTAAGGTCGTTCTTGACGCGACCATTGGCCCAGGAGCTCATGAACGGTTCGAGCATAATGGGAATGCCGCACTTGGCCGCTTCGCTGACGGCGAGCGCTGTCGCCTCGAGGGTAGCCAGCGAGCCGGCGTCTTCGAGGTTGATCCGCACGAGGTTCTTGGCGAAGTCGAGCCGGTCGCGCTTGATTTTGTCGATGTCGTAGGCGGTGTAGCGGTCGTCCATCTCGAACGACGAACCCCAGAGCCCGCCGCGGTTCATCGAACCGACCACGATCTTGTCGTCGAGCAGACCGAGCAGGGCCAAGTCGTCGATGATGTCGGGGGTGCCCAGCACGCCGTCGACGCCCGGGCGGGAGAGCGCGGTGGCGATGCTTTCAAGCAGGTCATAGCGGTTGGCCATGGCGTTGGCATCGTTGCGCACACCGAGCGCACCGCGGGCGCGGTGGTCGGCGGCCACGATGAACAGGCGCCCGTCGCCGCGAATCAGCTCGCGGCGGGTGCGGCTGGCAAGAATTTCGCCGATGCGCTCGGGCTGCGTCGCGCGGGCATGCCGCAGGGCGTCGAAGTCCAGCGTGGTCATGCTGACAGTCCCTTCAGAATTTCTTCAACGTCCGTGGTCGTGGGCATTGCTGTCGAGCATTCGCGGCGGCCGGCCACGATGGCGCCGGCCACGTTGGCGAATTGCAGAATACGGCGCAGCGGCCAGTCCTGCAGCAGGCCGAAGCAGAGTGCCCCGCCGAAGCTGTCGCCTGCGCCGAGGCCGTTGACGACGTCGACGAAGTACGGCGGCACCTCGACGGTTTCGGTGCGCGTTTTCGCGAGCACGCCCTTGGGACCCTGCTTGACGATGGCCAGTTCGATGCCGCGTTCGAGCAGTGCGTCGGCGGCCCGAAGCGGTTCGGTCTCGCCGACGGCGACTTCACACTCTTCCTTGTTGCCGACGGCAACAGTCACCTGGCCGAGCGCGAGCGAAACCTGAGCGCTCGCTTCCTCCGGCGAGGCCCAGAACATGGTCCGGTAGTCGAGGTCGAGAATGGTCAGCGGGCTGCGACCACGAGCCTGCCAGGCCGCGAAATGAGCGGATCGGCTGGGTTCTTCGCTGAGGCCGGTGACGGTCGACCAGTAGATGCGGGCGTTCTTGATGGCCTCGAGGTCGAGTTCGTCTGCATTGATGACGAGGTCGGGAGCTTTGGGTGCCCGGTAAAAATAAAGCGGAAAGTCGTCCGGCGGAAAGATCTCGCAGAACACGACCGGCGTGTTCAGGTCGGGCACGCCGGAGACGAACTCGTCGCTCACGCCGAGGCGGCGGAGCTCCTGGTGAATGTAGTTGCCGAACGGGTCGTTTCCGGTGCGGGTGATCACCGCTGAGTTCAGTCCGTGGCGCGCAGCCGCGACGGCGACGTTGGTGGCGCTGCCCCCGAGGTACTTGCCGAAGGTCGAGACATCTTCGAGGCCGACACCGTCCTGCAACGGGTAGATATCAACGCCGACGCGGCCGATCGTGAGCACGTCGTGGGGGGATCGCGGTGAAGTCGTCATACGCCGATGTACAACTTTCTGAACTAGAAGTGGTCGGCTTGTCGCCGTTCCTCCACAGTAGCGCCCATTGAGCTTAATGTCATGACATATTCACAATAAGTTTTTCAGAGCCAGCGCGGTGCCGCCGGAACGGGTGTCTCAGCTGAAGAAATGCTCCGCGTCGTTCGCCCCGTCGCCCAGCCCGTGAGGTTGGCGAGACTCCCGGAGACAACGCTCGCAGCGTCGTCATCACCGATGGTTGTCGCGTAGGGTGCAGCGACGACTAAACGGATGCTGCCCGCCGGCCACAAAGGTGGTGGCTGCTCGCGCATCGGCCAGCTCGGTGTCGATGGCCATGGTCGCGTCATTGCTCATGACGGCAACGGTACGGCACTGCCACGGATAAGGAGACCGGCACGAAAAAGCCCCCGGAACCAAGGGTTCCGGGGGCATCTGTTGCGGGGGCAGGATTTGAACCTACGACCTCTGGGTTATGAGCCCAGCGAGCTACCGAACTGCTCCACCCCGCGCTACAAGAACAAATTTAGCACACCCTGAAAGCACGGTTGACCACTTTGGGTTGATATCGCCAATTGGGCACCGAATCTGCATCTCTAATGGCATCAAACACCATGGAATGGCTCGCCGCAAGGAAAATATTCAAAAGCCCCCTCCCGCGGCGCAGCGCACAAAGGCCGCAAGCCCCCACCCGAGACGGGTGAGGGCTTGCGTCCGGTTGTTCGGGGTCGAACTACTCGCCGAGCAGGGCGAGCATGCTCGCGATCGTCTGGGAGAGCTTGGCGTCCGCCGTGCCGTAGTCGGCGAAGTTGCCGGCGGCGAGTGCGGTTGCCTTGTCGGCAATCGCGGTCTTGGCGACGGCGAGCAGCGACTTGAGTTCAGCATCCGTTGCCGGATCACCGGTCGAGGTGCTGGGCACGTCCGTGCCCGTGGCCGGCGTCTCACCGGTCGCACCACCCGTGGCAGCCGTGTCCGGTACGGCCGTGTCACCGGCCGTCGCACCAGAGTCGCCGCCGAACAGTACGTCGAGGGCACCGTTCAGGGTATCTTCGAATGCGATCTGATCACCGAAGGCCACGAGCACCTTCTGCAGCAGCGGGTAGCTGGTCTCACCCGTTGACTTCACGTAGACCGGCTGCACGTAGAGCAGTCCGCCACCGACCGGGAGGGTTAGCAGGTTACCGTTCAGCACGGTCGACGATCCCTGCCGCAGCAGGTTGAGCTCGGTCGAGACGGTCGGGTCGGCGTTGAAGACGTTCTGCACCTGGCCGGGACCGGGCACGGTGCCGTCCTTGGGCAGGTTGAGGAGTCTCAGCTGGCCATAACCATCCGCTCTGACACCGTCTACTGATCCAGCGTCGGCGTCCACGGCGAGGTAGCCGTAGAGCACGTTACGACTGGATTCACCGGTCGCTTCCGGCTGGAAAGTGGAGTACATCGAGAACGACGGCTTGTCCGATCCGGGTACCTGCATGGTGAGGTAGTACGGCGGCTGCAGGGTGGGGTTGGTCGCGGGCGAGTCGGGGTCGTTCGGCGAGATCCACGCGTCGTCCTTGGAGTAGAACGAACCCGGATCGGTGACGTGATACTGGCCGAGGATGGCCCGCTGCACCTTAAACAGGTCGGCCGGGTAGCGCACGTGGCTCATCAGGTCGCCGCTCATCTCGCTCATGGGCTTGAGCGTGGAGGGGAAGATCTTCTGCCAGGTCTGCAGCAGCGGCTCGGTGTCATCCCAGGCGTAGAGGGTGACCTCGCCGCTGTAGGCGTCAACCGTGGCCTTGACCGAGTTGCGCATGTAGTTGATGCTGTCCAGCGCATACGGCTGAGCCGGCGTCTGCGTGTCGGCGATGGCGTCGCTCAGGCTCACCGGGGTCGAGTACGGGTAGCTCGCCGACGTGGTGTACCCGTCGACGATCCACTTCACGCGCCCGTCGACGACCGAAGGGTAGGCGTCGGAGTCCAGTGTCAGGTACGGCGCAACTTTTTGCACGCGGGTCACCGGGTCACGATCGTAGAGAATCTCTGACTTGTCGTTGACCGACGCGGCCAGGAAGATCTGCTCGGACTGGAACTTGAGCGCGTAGATGAGCTTCTTGAACGCGTTGTCGAGTTTCGGTCCGCCGTCGCCGGAGAACGTCGTATAGGTCTGCCCGGCACCCTCGGTGCCCGACGGATAGTCCAGCTCGATCGGATCGACGCCGTTTTCGGCGCCGACGATGGAGTACTCGGGCGAGGTCTCGCCGAAGTAGATGCGCGGTTCGAAATCACCGAGCGCACCGCTCGTGGGAATGCCGGATTCGAGGAACACGGGCTGCCCGTCGACCGAGCGCTGGTTGCCGTAAGCGGCCACCACACCATAGCCGTGGGTGTAGACGGTCTTCGAGTTGACCCAGGTGTTACCGGTGTTCAGGCCGTCAAGGTTGAGGTCACGAACGGCGACGACGGTGTCCTGCGACACGCCGTCGATCATGTAGCGGTCGACATCGAGATTATTCGGGAACTGGTAGTACTGGCGGAACTGCTCGAGCTGGCCGAACGAGTCACTCACCAGTGCTGGGTCGAGGATACGGATGTTCGCGGTGGTCGCGGCGTCGGCACGCAGGGCGCCCGGCTCGGCGGTGGTCTTCGCGTCGTAGGCGATCTCCTCGATGTTGGCGACGCCGTAGGCATCACGCGTGAGGTCGATATTGCGCTCGATATACGGGGCCTCGAGGGCCTTGGCGCTCGGCTCCACCTGGAAGCGCTCGACGACCCAGGGGTAGAGCGAGCCGATCAGCAGGCTCGACACGATCAGCAGCGCGGTTCCGATGACCGGCAGGCGCCAGCGGCCGATGATGGCCGTGAGAATGAAGAGCAGGGCGACGACGGCGGCGATGCCGGCCAGAATCGCACGGCCGGGGATGGTGGCGTTTACGTCGGTGTAGCCGGCACCGGTAATGAGCGAACCCTGGTTGGTGAGGGTGGAGTACTGGTCGAACCAGATACTCACTGCCTGCAGCAACAGGTACAGCGCCGCAGTGACGGCGATCTGCACACGTGCTGCCTTGGAGATGAGCACCTCGCGGCCGGACACCCGAATGGAACCGTAGAGGTAGCTCGTCGCGACCGTGACGAGGGCCGCGATGAGCACCACAGCGGATGCAAAGGCGAGCACGGCCTGGTAAAACGGCAGGTCCATCAGATAGAAGGAGATGTCAAAGTTGAACTGCGGGTCAACGCGCCCGGTCTCGGTGCGGTTGAGCCACATGAGCACGGTCTGCCAGCGGGTGGCTGCGGCCACACCGGCGAAGAGGCCGAGCAGGGCGGGGATACCGTACATCGCAAGGCGACGCAACGGCTCAATGACCTGCTGGTAGCGATCAAGCTGCGAGTTGAGCTTCGCGTAAACCGGGCGCAGGCGGTAGGCCAGCTGGATGCTCACCCACACCGGCACGGCCATGGCGACGAACCCGATCAGGAACAGCACGCTGCCGGCGATCCACTGGGTGGTCAGCACATTAAGGAACCCGAGTTGGTCGAACCACAACACATCGGTATACAGTCCGGCGAAGATAAAGAACAGGATCACCAACCCTGCGATAATTGCTGCGGTGATTGCTAGCGGGGCTCGGCTGCGCCGTGGGGCGTTGTCGGCTGCTGATGAACTCACGAATTGGCCTCTTGCGCTCAGTCGTTGGGTACAGGGTGATCATTGACTACATGATCAGGGTCAGCCTCCATCTTACTTAAGCGCCCCTGAGAGAGTCATCACTGCCACGCGTCGAGGGGACTATGATCTTTCGCTATTTAACCGGGCAGGTGGGCAGGTCGCTCGTGTCGCCGGTCTTGATTCCCTCGAGGGCCGTGAGCGCCTGATCGAGCGTCGAAACCGAGAACACGGTCAGACCATCGGGGATATTGCCGGTCACCTCGTCGCAGTTGTCCGCTGGGGCCAGAAACCAGGTTGCCCCACTCTCAAGTGCGCCGTGCAGTTTCTGCTGGATGCCGCCGATCGGTCCCACCGCGCCGGACTGATCGATGGTTCCGGTGCCGGCCACGTTTTCGCCGCCCTGCAACTGGCCAGGGGTGAGCTTGTCAATGATGCCAAGCGCGAACATCATCCCGGCACTGGGGCCGCCGACCTTGTCGAGTTGAATCTGCACCTCGAACGGAAAGTCATAGGTGACCGACACGTTGACTCCGGCCACCACCGTTCCGTCGTTGTCGATCGGCGTGACCGAGACGGTTTGCGCGACACCGCCGCGCAGGATGTCGATGCTCGCCGCCTTATCAGCGCCGTTGACCTGCAGGGCAGCGCGCAGTTCGGCGACATTGGCCACCGCTTGGCCGTTCACCGCGGCGATCTGGTCCTTGCGCTCGATGACTCGCGCGGCCGGAGAACCATCGGGCAGGCTGACCACCGTGACCGTCGTGGGGTAGTCGTAGCCGAGGTGCGTGAGTGCGGCGGCGATGGCATCCTGTTGGGAATTGATCATGTCGGCGCTCGACTGCGCGTCGCGCTGCTCGGTACTGACGTTCTCGGGAAAGACCTGATCAATGGGCAGTACGGCCTCGCTCGGATCGAGCCAGGCTCCGGCAACCGTGAGCCAGCTCGGGCGGTTCTCCCGATTGCCGAGCAACGACACGGTGAGCAGATCCAGCGTGCCCTTGGTCGGGTAGACCATCTCGTCGGGGATGGTGATGAGCAGCGTTTCGACGTCATCGGCGTCGGTGGCAGAGCCGAGGGTGTTGAAGACCGGGCCCGGCTTCTCGATGACGTAGGGGGCCGGCATGATACCCAGGATCACCCCGGCGACGAGTGCGATCAACAGCGCCATCCAGCCGAACGATGGGCGCCGGCGCCGTGCACTGGTGGGTGCCGGTGAGTCATGGGTGAAGAGAGCCACCGTGCTCCTTCCGTGTTGGTACTGGTCTGGTTACGGGTCGTGTTCGCGACGGGCGCACAGCAAGCCCTTCAGCCTAGGATATTTCCCAGCCCCGAGCGGGCTACTCGCACTAGCGTAGAAGTATGCAACTGAGAGGGGCCTGAAGTGGCCGACGATTCCCTACCCCCGAACGATCAGAACCCGAACGAGCCGAGCGACGAGTTTCGTGACATGCTGCGCGACATTCTGAGCGGCAAGAGCGGAATCGACCCGAGCCAGCTTGCCGGTGCTGCCGGCCTGCCGAACGATCCGGCCAGCGTGGCCGCCCTCATGCAACAGCTCCAGGGTGCCATGAACTCCCAGGGCACCGGCGTGGACTGGGAGATTGCGCTCACCCAGGGCCAGCAGCGAGCGGCCAACGGCCAGCTCATGGCGACCGATGAGCAGCAGACCCAGTTGCGTCAGGCCTTTCACATTGCGGCGCTCTGGCTCGATGACGTCATCTCCGTGGCCGAACTGACCGTTGAACCACGCCTCATGACCCGCCGCGAATGGGTCACCGCGACCATGCCGCTCTGGACTCAGCTGGCCGAACCCGTTGCCACGAGCATCTCCGACTCTCTGACCCGCGTCTTCGCCGAGCAGGTGCCCGAGGAGATGCAGGGCATGGTCGCCAACGCGAGCCAGCTCGTGCGCAGTATCGGCGGCACCCTGTTCGCCATGCAGCTCGGCCAGGTCGTCGGCCAGCTCGCCAGCGAGGTCGTCAGCGGCGGCGACGTCGGCATTCCGCTGCTCGGCGAGCAGCAGGCTGCACTGCTCCCCCAGAACGTTGCCGACTTCGGCAACGGCCTCGACGTTCCCGCAGACCAGGTGCAGATCTACCTGGCCGTGCGCGAGATCGCCCACGCCCGTCTGTTTCGTCATGCCCGCTGGCTGCGCCTGCACCTGACCAGCGCGGTCACCGCTTACGCGCGCGGAATCAGTATCGACTCCAGCCGGCTCGAAGAACTCGCCGGAAGCTTCGACCCGTCGAACCCGGAAGACCTGCGTCAGGCCATGGTCGACGGTTCGCTCATCCAGCGACAGGACGAGTCACAGATTTCAGCCTTGGCCCGCCTCGAAACGATGCTCGCCCTGGTCGAAGGGTGGGTCGACATCGTCACCGCTCGCGCCACCATCCGACTGCCCAAAGCGGATGCCATCGCCGAGACGGTCAAACGCCGCCGAGCCTCCGGTGGCCCAGCCGAATCCGCCTTCGCGACCCTCGTCGGTCTTGAGCTTCGCCCGCGCCGATTGCGGGAGGCTGCTGCCATGTGGCAGGCCGTGACGGATGCCGTGGGTAACGAAGCGCGCGACGCGCTCTGGTCGCACCCCGATCTGCTGCCCACCGAGCAGGACATCGACGATCCCCAGAAGCTCATTGCTCGCCTCACGAGTGCGGCTCGTGGCGAGCCCGACGTGCTCGACGACGTCGACCAGGCTCTCGAAGACCTGCTGCGCGATGACGGTGCCGAGCGCCCGCACGAGGAATAGAACACTTTTCTACCCCTCAGGGGGGGTCGCAACGTTGCGGCAACCTTTGCTGATCTACCGTCGTGCAACGGACGAAATGTCCCAAACGAAGGAGTTTGGCAATGACGATTACCGAGAGCGATCCGAAAAAATCCACCCGGGTGCCCACGACCATGCACGCGGCCGTCGTGCACGAGTTCGGCCAGAACCTCACCATCGATGAGGTACCGGTACCAACCCCCGGCCCCGGCCAGGCCCTGGTCAAACTGATCAGCAGCGGTGTCTGCCACACCGACCTGCACGCCGTTGAGGGCGACTGGCCGGTCAAGCCGAGCCCGCCATTCATTCCCGGCCACGAGGGTGTCGGCGAGGTCGTCGCCCTCGGCGCCGGCGTCGATGACCTCGCCGTCGGCGACCTGGTCGGCAACGCGTGGCTCTGGAGCGCGTGTGGCAGCTGCCAGTACTGCCGTACCGGCTGGGAGACCCTCTGCGAAGCGCAGCAGAACGGCGGCTACAGCGTCGACGGTTCGTTCGGACAGTACATGCTCGTCGACTCCCGCTTCGCCGTGCGCATTCCTCACGGCGCCGACCCGATCGAAATCGCCCCGGTGCTGTGCGCCGGCGTCACCGTCTACAAGGGCCTCAAGATGACCGAGGCCCGTCCGGGCCAGTGGGTCGTCATCTCCGGCATCGGTGGCCTCGGTCACATCGCCGTGCAGTATGCCAAGGCGATGGGCCTGCGCGTTGCCGCCGTCGACATCGCCGACGACAAGCTCGCGCTCGCGCGCAAGCACGGCGCCGAACTCGTGATCAATGCTCTTGACGGAGACCCGGTCGCCGCCATTCAGAAAGCCACCGGCGGAGTGCACGGCGTACTCGTGACCGCGGTTCACCCGGCCGCCTTCGGCCAGGCAATCGGCATGACCCGTCGTGGCGGCACCATCGTCTTCAACGGCCTGCCGCCGGGAGACTTCCCAGCCCCGATCTTCGACATCGTGCTCAAGGGCCTTACTATTCGCGGCTCCATCGTGGGTACCCGCCAGGACATGGAAGAAGCCCTGCAGTTCTACGCGCGCGGCCAGATTCACCCCACGGTCTCCGAACGCCGCATCGACGAGGTCAACGAGGTACTCGACGAGATGAAGCACGGCAAGATCGACGGTCGCGTGGTCATCCGCTACTAGGTTGCCCCACCACGATCTGCACTGAGGTGCGGGCTGCGGATACGTTCGAATCCCAATGTTCGAGCGTGGTCGCGCCCGCACCTCTGGTGTGCCTGTGGATAACTTCTCCGCGTTCTGGCCAGGTGCGTCATCATGTCGGCATGGCCCTCCGACTGAACCCACGATACCCACTGGTCTGGCGCACACCGGATTGCGTCCAACTCGGCGTGGACCACGCCATCGTCACGATCGGCGGGCTCACTCTCGCCCACGAAGCCGTGCTGTCAGCCCTCACTGCTGGGGTGCATCGATCGGGTGCGCTGCTGTTGGGAACCCTCGCCGGGGCATCCGCTGCGGAGGTGGCGCACCTGCTCGAACTGCTCGAGCCGGCACTGCTGTACGTGCCGGACGATGCAGAACCCACGGTCACGCCCCTGCCCCGCACCGTGCTCGTTGACGGCGTCGGGCCGACCGCTTTTCGGGTGCGCACCCTGCTGTCCAACCTCGGCATCGAGGATCCGCTGCCCGGCGACGAACCCGACCTGGCCGTGCTGGTCGGGCAGTACGTTTTCTCACCCGAGCGTCACGGACACTGGCTGCGCCGTGATATTCCGCACCTTCCGGTGGTGTTCAGCGACAGCGCGGCGCGGGTCGGGCCGCTGGTCGAACCGGGCCAGGGGCCCTGCCTGACCTGCCTGGAACTGGCACACGTTGACACTGATCCGGCATGGCCGGCCATGGCCTGCCAGCTGGCCCCGCGACAGGCCCCGAGTGAAACGCCCAGGCTGAGTTTTGAGGTGGCCGCCCGAGTGGCCGGGCTCGTACAGGATCGCCTGGAGACGGGCCGGTCAGCGGTGTTCGCCCGGTCGTTGAGCATCGACGCCGTCACCGGTACCGTCACGCGGAGCGAGCACCGGCTCCACGAGCGGTGCGGCTGCCAAGCTCTTGCAGAAAACGAGACCGTTCCCGAGGCGCGCGAGCCTGCACACCCGACGACGACCAGCTGAGCGCGAGTCGGCGGCGGGCCCGGGTGATGCCGACGTAGAGCAGACGACGTTCCTCGTCGATCTGATCGAAGGTGCTGGCATAGCTGATCGGCACGAGACCTTCGCTGAGCCCGACCACGAACACGTCATCCCATTCGAGGCCCTTAGCTGAGTGCATCGTGGCGAGCGTCACGGCCGACACGGTCGGTTCGTGCTGGCCGGCCTGGCGTTCCATCAGCTCGTCGGTGAACTGGCGAAATGTGGTTCCCGGTGCGGCTTGGTCGACCAGCCCCATCAGGGCATTGAGGGATTCCCACCGAGCCTGCACCGCGCCGCGCGTCTCCGGCGCCGTCTGGCTCCAGCCGAGCGAACGCAACACGTCGCTGACCGACTTGAACAGCGGTTCCCCGACGATCGAAACGGATGCCGCCCTTAGGCTCATCACCGCCTGCTTCACCTCCGGCAGGTCGAAGAACCGTTTGGCCCCGCGAATCTGGTAGCTCACCCCCACCTCGGTCAGCGCCGTTTCGAGCAGCGCGGCCTGCACGTTGACCCGGAACAGAACGGCCACGTCTTCGGGTTTGGTGCCGGTGTCGATGAGATGCAGGATCTGCTCGGCGACGCCGCGCGCCTCGGCCATATCGGAGGCATAGCCGCGCACTGTCGGATCGGGGCCGCCGTCGGACTGTGCGGCGTGCAGGGTCAGCGCGCCGGAACGGCCGCGCATGAGCTGGTTGGCAGTGGCCACGATCGGCGCCGTTGACCGGTAGTTCTGCTCAAGCCGCACCACGGTGGCGTCCTCGTAGTGTTTGGGAAAGTCGAGCAGGTAGTCGCTGCGGGCGCCGGCGAAGGAGTAGATGGTCTGGCTGGCATCGCCGACGACGCAGAGGTCGCGGCGGTCGCCGAGCCAGAGTGCGAGCAGGTCGTGCTGAAGCGGGGAGACGTCCTGGTATTCGTCGACGACGAAGAATCGGTACTGTTCGCGCACCTGCAGTGCCACCGACGGTTCGGCCTCGATCATGCCAGCCATGGCGAGCAGCACGTCTTCGAAGTCGATCTGTTTGCGATCGTCTTTGAGCTTCTCGTAGGTCTGCTGCAGGGCGACCACCTGGTCCACATCGAGCCGACCGGGCAGGCTGCGTCTGGCGATGCCGGCAGCGTACTGCTCGATGCTCAGGCCGCTGGTCTTGCGCCATTCCACCTCGGCGGCGAGGTCGCGCAGGGTGGCGGTGTCGATTTTAAGGTGCAGGGCTTCGGCGGCGTGGCCGAGAATGCGCCCCTTGCCGTCAAGGATGCGTGGTGCCTGCCCGCCGACGACGTGCGGCCAGAAGTAGTTCAGTTGGGACAGCGCGGCGGCGTGGAAGGTGCGCGCGGCCACTCCCCCGGCGCCGAGCTGCCGCAGACGACCGCGCAGTTCGGCGGCCGAGCGGCTCGTGAAGGTGAGCGCCATGACCCGGTTGGGAGCATAGGCGCCGGTCAGCACGCCGAGCGCGATGCGGTGGGTGATGGCGCGGGTCTTGCCGGTGCCGGCCCCGGCGAGCATGCAGACCGGGCCGATCAGCGCTTCGGCGGCAATCCGCTGCTGCTCGTCGAGGCCTTTCAGTAAGGAATCGGCGGTCACCGTCACGGTCGGATCAGTTCCGTCGCGGCGGGCAGCGGGGCGCCGAGCCAGCGCTCGATCATGGCGTGCGCGATCGAGGACGGGCCGGGCAGCAGCATCCACTCGCCGGCGTCCTGCAGTTCCTGCCGGCTGAACCAGCGCAGCGCCAGAATCTCGGCGCCATCGGGCAGCAGGTCGTGGGCGGGCTGGTCGTCGGCTAGCCGGGCCGTGAACCCGCACATGACCGAGGCCGGAAACGGCCACGGCTGCGAGCCGACATAGGCCGGGTCGGTGACCCTCAGGCCGGATTCCTCAAACATTTCGCGGATCACGGCCGATTCCAGGGCCTCGCCGGGTTCGACGAAACCCGCGAGCAACGAATATCGGTTGTTCTCCCACATAGCGTTGGAGCCGAGCAGAATGCGATCGTCGGCGTCGGTGATGAGCACGATCACGGCCGGGTCTGTGCGCGGAAAAACCTGGCTGTTGTCGACCGGGCAGCGACGCACCCAACCGCCCTCTTCGACCACAGTTGCGGCGCCGCAGCGCGGGCAGTGAGCGTGTGAGGCGTGCCAGTTGAGCACGCCGAGGGCCTCGGTAAACAGGCCGGCGTCACGGTCATCCAGCACGGTCGCGACCGTGCGCAGGCCGACCCAGCGCGTGGAATCGGACTCGAGGCCGACAGCGGCGGCATCATCGAGCTGCACGGCGACGATTTGCGTCCCGAATGCTTCGGGCAGGTCGGTCGAGAGCGACCGGCCCAGGTAGACGCGCAGGCTCGGGTTCTGTGCACTCATCGGCAGGCTCGTCGGCGACAGCAGGGCGAGGTGCACGGCGCCGGTGTGGTCCTTTGGCGCGAGCAGAATTTTACCGTGCCAGACGGGCAGAACGCGGGTGGCGGCATCCGCCCAGAGCTGGTCGAACAGCCCGGGAACGCCACGGCTGAGATGATCGCGGTCGATCGCGTGCCGAGACAGCGGCAACCGCGTCGTGAAAGTGAACGACATGGTGAATCTCCGAGCTCTGCGAGAACGTGGGTGTGGAGGCGTGGCGAATAACCAGCAGGTGCGTAATTCGATCTAACCTAGTAGGCATGGCCAGAACTCAACTCACTCTAGCCGCGTTAGCCACCTCCGCTGTTCCGGGGCTCGACGTGGCCTACGCCCGTAAGCACAGTGCCGGCGCGCACGGACTGTTCGACTCGGCGCTCGTCATCGACAGAGACGGGCGGGCGCTGATCATTCGCGTTCCTACCAGCCAGTCGGCCGAAACGGAGCAGTCCGCTGACCTCGTGGCGTTGCGCGCGCTCACCACCGGCAATCGCAGCCGGCTGCCGTTCGACGTTCCGGAATATGTCGGCCAGACGCCGATTCAAGGTACCCGCGCGGTCGTCTACGAGCTGCTGGCCGGTGACAGTTTCGATGCGGATGCCCTCACCGGGCACGAGGGCGTCTCCGGGTCGATCGGGCGGGCCATCGCCGCGATCCACTCACTGCCGAGCGCCTTCATCGGCACCGCCGGGCTTCCCCAGCAGAGCGCGGAACAGTGTCGCAAGGATACGATCGACCTGATCGACCGCGCCGCCAACACGGGCTACCTGCCCGCCGCGCTTCTGCGCCGCTGGGAACAGGCCACCGACGACGATGCGCTGTGGCAGTTCGCACCGGCCGTGGTTCACGGGTCGATGTCGGCCGATTCCATTCTGATCACCGACGACGCCGTGTCGGGCATTCTCGGCTGGTCGGGCCTGGCCGTCGGTGACCCGGCCCGCGACCTGCACTGGTTGCTTGCCGCGCGCGGTAACGCCGCCGAACTGGCCATCGATGCCTACTCGAACGCACGCCAGGGCAGTGATACCCACATCACCCAGCGCGCCATGCTCTATGCCGAGCTCGAGCTGGCCCGCTGGCTGCTGCACGGCGCGAGCAGCCACGACCAGTCCATCGTCGATGACGCCGTCGCCATGCTCGACGGGCTCGTCGATACCGTGCACAGCCATACCCAGCAGCCGCTCTCCCCCGAAACCGGCCCGATCATGACCGTCGACGACGTGGAGACCATGCTCGACCACATGCCGCGCGCCGCTCGGGATTACGACCAGCACGCAGCGATGCACACCGACAGCTACAACTTCTCGGGACTGACCATCGATTCCGAATCCGACGACGACTCCGAGGATGCTTCGTCGAGCACCGGGGTCATCGCCCCAGACCAGGCGGCGAGAAGGTCTGCCTCGGAGTAGAGACGCTCCGGGGCTATGACGGTGTCGTCGGCCACGAAGTAGAACACCGCGTCGACAATGCTCGGATCGATCCCCTTCCACCGGGCATAGGCCAATCGGTAGAGCGCGAGCTGCGTCTGCTTGAGTTCGAGGTCGGCGGCGTTTTTTGGTGCCCGCCCGGTTTTCCAGTCGACCACCTGAAACCCGGTCGGCGTTTGGTAGACGGCGTCGAGCTTGCAGACAAAGACCTGGCCGCCGAGCACGTGGTGAATTTCAATCTCGACGTCGACGGGCGCCCGATCGGCCCATTCGGACCGTTCGAAGGTAGCTTGCAGTACCGCGAATTGCTCCTGCTCCGGCACCCCGAGGTCACTCAGCGTGCCGGTACCGCCGTCGTCGTCGGTGCCGAAGTCGAGTTCGTTCAGTGCGGCATCGACGCGGTCGGTACCGGTGGCACCGCCGGCGCGGCTCTCCACCCAGGAGTGGAACAGAGTTCCCAGCCGCGTGGCCCGATAGGGACGCTGCGGCATCGGGCGCCGCAGCTCGGCGGCGACTCCGGCCGGGTCGTCGACGTAATCCTTGAACCGGGAGGCCGGAATGCGGGTGGGTACGGGGGCCGCCGCGCCACCGGCCAGCCGCAGGGCGCGTTCCTCGAGCAGCAGGGTGACCGCGTGGGACCAGCGGGTGGGGGCATCCGCTTGGCTGCCCGCCACGCGGGTCGCTGCGGCTTCAACGAGCGCGCGACGGGTACCGAGCGGGTCGAACGGCCACAGTTCGGTGCCGTCCTCGGCGGAATCCGGCTTGACGACCTCGTCGCTCGTGTCGGGGATGGCGGGGATGAGGCCGGCCTCGGCGAGTTCGGTCAGGTAGCGGCTGGGCCGCCGCATGGTCGATCCGGGGCCCCAGAACGAGCCGGTTAGCAGCAACTCTCGTTTGGCGCGGGTGGTGGCCACGTAGATGAGCCGGCGTTCTTCGTCGTCGTGCCGTGTCGCCAGCTCGGCCTTGTAGGTCTGGAAAGCCAGCTCGTAGTCGAGCTGGGTCTCGTGGCCGATGATTTCAAGTTCGGGCAGTTCGGAGCGGTCGCCGCGAAAACCGTAGGGCAGTTCGCCGAAACGCAGCCAGCCGCTGGTGTCGCGAGCAGCCGCGGGGAGGCTCTTCTCGGTCAGGTTGGGAATAGCTACGAAGTCCCATTCCAGGCCCTTGGCGCCGTGAATCGTGAGCAGCTGCACGGTGCCCTGTTCGGAGAGTTCGGCGCGCGGGCCGAGGTCATCCTGCAGCTCCGCGCGCTTCAGCCAGCGCAGAAAACTGGCCAGGGTGCCCTGCTCGTCACTGTCGAGGAAGGCGGCAACCGTGTCGTGGAAGGAGTACAGGTTGGCCAGTCCGAGATCGTTGGCCTCGTTCGCGGTCAGTTCGATGTCCAGCCGAAATTCCTGCTCGATCAGGCGCACGAAGTCGAGCAGCGGCAGGCCGGCGCGGGATCGCAGCCAGGCCAGCTGCCGACCGGCCGACTGCACGCGGGCGCGCCCCAGCTCGCTGAACCCGTCGAACTGGCCGTGGGAGTCAGGCGCAGTGCCGAGAAAATCGAGCGCATCGACAAGGGAACTGCCCTCGTCGCCGGCGACGGATGCCCGCAGCTTGCCCCGTAGATCGGCCGAGATGGCCTGCTGCGCCCAGTCATGTCCGGCCAGCCAGCGCGCCACGTCGGCGAGCGCCGCGAGGTCGCGGGCGCCGACCCGGTAGCGGGCGCCGCTGAGCAGGCGTACCAGTTCGCTGCCGGCAGCCGGGTCGTGCACCACACGCAGCACGCTCACGACATCGGCGACCTCCGGGGTCGAGAGCAACCCGCCGAGGCCGAGCACGTGGGCGCGCACACCGTGCGCCCGCAGTACCTCGGCGAAGTAGTCCATCTCGCGGCGCGCACGAAACAGCATCGCGCCGCTGTAGTCGGCGGGCCCGTGGTCGCCGACCAGCCGGGCGGCAAACCAGTCGGCGACCGCGCCGGCCTCCTCGGCGATGGTTTGCGCCATGACCGCGTCGACAGTGCCTGGTCTGGTGCCGGTCGGCACCTTGAGCGTTTCGACCTGGATTCCGCCCGGCTTGGCCCGCAAGGCTTCGCTGAGCGGCGCGACGAGGGCGTTGGCGGTATCCAGCACGCGAGCGGGATTGCGCCAGGTGAACGACAGCGACATCGTCGGAGCGGACGCTGCGGCGCTGAAATCCTGCGCGAAGCCGAGCAGGTTTGCGGAACTGGCACCGCGCCATCCGTAAATCGACTGGTGCGGGTCACCGACCGCCATCACCGGGTGGTCACGAAACAGGGTGTGCAGCAGCTCGGTCTGCAACACCGAGGTGTCCTGGTATTCATCGAGCAGCACCACCCGATACTGGTCGCGGTAGCGGTCGACGACCGCATCGACCTTCTGGCAGACCTGGAGTGCAAGGGCCACCTGGTCGGAGAACTCGATCAGGCCGAGGCGCCGCTTCTCGCTGCTGTAGTGCGCGGCGAGTTCGGCCAGCACCGGCAGCGGTGCAACCGAGGCCAGGGACTCGACCGCCGAATCGTAGGGCTTCTTCTTGCGCGGATTGCCGTAGGGCAGATCGGGGAGGTAGGCGAAACTCTGGGCCAGAGCGGCGAGGTCGTGCGGCGCTCCCGGGGCGCCGTCGTGCCAGGCTGGCGGGTTCTCGGCGAGGGCGCGACTGAGCTGCAGCACGGCGTCGGTGACCTGGTCGAGGCTCTTGCCGAACGGCACGAGGCGGCCGTCGCCGTGCTCGATGACGACCCGCCGGGCGAGCAGCCAGCCGCTCGTTTCGCTCAGCAGAACCGACTCCGGTTCCCGGCCGAGCAGCAGAGCATTGTCGGTGAACAGGCGACTGGCGAAGGAGTTGTAGGTGGAGACGTTCGGAGTGTTGAACAGGTCGGAACCCGCCGCTGCGGTGGAGTCATCGCCGTCATCGGTGCCGGCGATCATCGGCATGAGGCCGGCTCGGTCGAGCTCGGTGATGCGCCGGTTGATGCGCTCTCCCAGTTCGCCGGCTGCCTTCCGCGTGAAGGTGAGCCCGAGAATCTGGTCGGGACGGGCGTGGCCGTTCGCGAGCAGCCAGAGCACCCGGTTGGCCATGGTCTCGGTCTTGCCACTGCCGGCTCCGGCGACCACCAGGGTGGGAGTGAGCGGCGCCTCGATCACCGCCTGCTGTTCGCTGGTGGGCGGCGGCAGTTCGAGTTGCGCGGCGATGTCGAGGGCCGAAATTGTCGAGATCGTCGTGCTGAGACTCATGAGCTGACCTGCTTGATGACGTGGATTCGGCAGGACCCGTGGGACCGCGGGTCGAGGCAGTGCGAGGTGATCTCGGCGATGAAGGTGGCGCCGCCCATGCCCGTCGCGTCGGCACCGACCCGCTCGCGGAAAGCAACGAGCTGCTCCGGCGTGAAGGCGGGCTGGGTGGGATTGCGGTAATTCTGTTTGACCGTGCCGGACGAGACGATGACCAGGCGGGCCCCGGCCAGGTCCATATCCCCGGACACGCCCTCGATGACGCCGTCCTGGAACGCTAGCTGATAAGCGCCGAGTTGCGGATGCTCCGCGACGCCGACATCGCTGGTCGCGTCACCCTTGCCGGTTTTCAGGTCGACGATCACGGCCCGGCCGTCGGCCTGGCGTTCCACCCGGTCGATGGTGCCGGAGAGCACGGCACCGCTCACCTCAAGCGTGAAGGTGCCCTCGGCGCTCAAAAGCTCACCACCGCCGCGTTCGAAATCGAGCAGGTAGGAGGCGAGCCGGTCGGTGAGCTCCCTGGCTGCGACCTTCTGCACGCGCGACTGCCAGTCAGCGTCGAAGTCGAGCTCATTCCAGCGCGCCTCCACGCCCTGCCAGAGCGCTTCGGGCCGGCGATCGGTCGCGTCTTCCATGACCTTGTGAATGATCGTGCCGAGGTTCGCTGCGGTGTTCGAGCTGCCACCGCCGACCTGGCCGATCAGCCAGTGCAGCGGGCAGGTTTCGAAGGCCGCCATGCGCGACGGCGAGACCCGCACGGGCTCGTCGCCGGCCTCTGGATCGTTGAGCGGGCGCACGGTGCTGGGGTCGGTCAGCCCGTACCACTGGTCGGGCGCAGCGCCGGGCACGTTTTCGCTGGCCAGGCGGGCCAGCGTGGCCGCGGCATCCGCTGCCCGGGCGACCGTCTCGGAGTCGGTGCGAGCCGGCGAGCGGATGGCGCGGGTTAGGTCGCGGCGCAGCCGCCCGGCCAGGCCGCGCAGCGACAGGGGGTAGCGGCCAAGATCGTCAACGCCCAGGTCGGGCTCAGGCGCGGGCAGCAGGCGCAGAAACACCGAGGGTTCGTTCTCTTCATTGCTTACGGCGGTGACGAGCAGTTCGGTCGTGGCCCGGCTGGCGGCCTGGGCGAACATGCGCAGTTCGTCGTGGAGTACCTGGGTGCGGGCAGCGGTTCCGGCCAGCCCCGTATCGCCCTGTCCCGAAGCAACCAGGGCCAGGTCACCGGCGCCGAGCAGTGACCCGCGGATGCGCAGGTCGGGCCAGACGTTGGCCTGAACGCCGGCGAGCACGACGATGTCGAAATCCCGTCCGATGGTGCCGCTCGGCGTCGACACGATGACGGCAGCGCCGAGCGAGCGCGGCGCGAGGGTGTCTTCGGGCACATCCGTGTCGACGAGGTGTTCGAGGAACAATACCGGCGGGGCCGATGGCGTGCGCTCGACATAGCGCTGGGCGGCGGAGAACAGGGCGACGACGGCGTCGAGGTTGTGGTTGGCTTCGTCGGCGACGATTCCGGTTCCGGTGGACTGTTCTTTCCACTCTCGCTCGAGGCCGCTGCGCTGCCACAGGCCCCAGAGCAGTTCTTCGATGGTGGCGCCAGCGTCGTATTCGATTTTGGCCTGGCGCAGGCTGGCTCCGCAGCCGGCCGCACGGCGGGCGGTGCGGTTGTCGATGGTGAGGAGCAGCTCGGGGTCGAGGAGGGCGGCAACGAGCAGGTCGTCAGCGCTGCGCGGTTCGGCGTTGTCAGTGGCCAGCTCCTGTTGGCGCAGCGCTGCGCGCAGCCGGCGCAGGGTGATCGGGTCGAGTCCGCCGAGCGGGCCGCGCAGCAGCAGGGTCGCTGCTTCCGGGGCGAGCGGCTTACGGCCGAGGGTTACTTCGAGGGCCAGGATGAAGGCCCGCACCGCGTACTCGTCGCGCAGCGCGGTGCTCGCCGTCGAAATCTGGGTCGGCACTTCTAGGGCTGCGAGCCCCTTGGAGATCGAAGGGACCAGCGACCCGGTGCGCACGATCACGGCCATGCGGGACCACGGAATGTCGTCGATCACGTGGCGTTCGCGCAGCAGCCGGGCGATCACAGCGAGCTGATCGGCCGGGCTGCTGGCAACGACGGTGTGCACGGATTGGTCGAGATATTCGCCCGGAACGGCCGCCACACTCGTCTGTTCGATCGTGGCCGGTTCGATGCTGGCTTGTTCGATGCTGGCCGCGGCACGCTGGGTTCCAGCCGCCGCCGCCCCGATCCGGCTGGTGATCTCCGCGACGACACGACGGATGCCCGACCCGTGCCGGTAGACCGTCCCCAGCACGATCGGCGCGGCCACCCGGCCGCCGTCTGCGGGCACGCCGGGACGCAGGTACGAGCCGAGACGGCCCAGGGCATCCGGGTGGGCACCGTGGAACGAGCCGGTGCTGATGTCGGGGTCGCCGACGGCGACGATCGCTACCCCGCGCGCCTGAAACTGGGCGAGCAGGGTGAGCGTGGCCTGGGTGACCTCCTGCGCATCGTCGAGCACAATCAAGCGCAAGCCGGCCAGCGAACCGAGTGTTGCAACGCCCGCCATTCCTGCCTCGGCACCGGCCACGATCGCGGCGGCATAGCGGGCAAGCTCGGTGGAGTCGAACTGGCCCGGGCGAGCCTGGTCTTTGGCCTCCTCGTAGCCGCGAATGAACTCGGCCGCCGCAACCCACTCCGGCCGACCGAGGCCGAAACGCTCGAGCTGGCCAGGGGTCACCCCGTATTCCACCGCTCGCATCATGAGGTCGCGCAGTTCGGTGCGAAAACCGCGCAGGCGGCGCACGTCGGCACCGAGCGTGGCCGGCCAGGCCGGCCCTGCTCCGTCGTCGAGGTGGCCCTGCAGCAGTTCGGCGATGATCTGGTCTTGCTCGCCACCGGTGAGCAGCGTGGGCGGAGGATCACCGGCCTGGGCCACGGCGGAACGCACAATCTGAAAGGCCACCGAGTTGGCGCTGCGAGCCAGCGGACCGTTGGTGGGCACACCGAGGCGCAGTGCGAGCCGGTCGCGCAGGGCTGTGGCACCGGCGCGGGTCGGCACCAGCACCAGAACCTCGCTCGGCGAATAGCCACGGTTCAAGACCCGATCGGCCACGAGTTCGACGAGCGTCATGGTCTTGCCGCTGCCTGGCGCGCCGATCACCGCGCCACTCACCCCGTCGGGGAGGTCGAGAACGGCCTGCTGGGCGGCATCAAGGTCGAGGTTGGTCACATTTCAACGGTAACGGGTTGCGCCGACAGTGAAATCGGTCAGGGCTGGTCTGCGTTCTGTCGTACTCTGGGCGCAAGGCTACGAAAGGCAGTTCGGTGGATATTCGCATTGGTATTTTCAACTCTCCCCGGGAGATTGGTTTTGAGACTTCGCAGCCAGCGACCGAGATTGAGGAGACCGTTGCGGCGGCCCTCTCCGGTCAGACCGGCTACCTGAAGCTCAGCGACAGCAAGGGTCGCGTCTACATCGTTCCGACCGTGGGCCTGGCCTACGTCGAACTCGGCAGCGAAGAGTCACGCCGCGTCGGTTTCGTCGCTTAACGCACATGGAACTGCTGTTCGTCGCGCTGTTCGGCGCGGTCATCGGCCTCGCCGCGCGGTATTTTCTGCCCGGGCGGTCCACCCAGGGTTCGGTGCTGGTTCCGGCGATCGGAACGGTCGCGGCATCCGCGGTCTGGGTCGGGCTGACCTGGCTCGGCTGGGATTGGGCCGGCGGGTGGATCTGGTGGGTGTCTCTCGGGGCCGCCGCCGCTGCATCCGTTGTGCTGAACCTGGTGATTAGTCGACGACGTATTCACGCCGACCAGCGGATGCTGCAACTCCTCGCCAAAACCGGCTCGCCCGACACCGCGTAGCGTTCGGGGCGCTCGCTAGGCAGTGAGGCCGAGTCCGTCCATGCGGCGGGTGTGTGCGGCGATGAGCTCGGTGAAGACCGGTTCGATGCGCGCCTCGGCTCCGTCGCCTCGGTCAGTACCAGGATCGGCGGCTGGCATCGCCGACCGGGCCACGAGCAGGGTGTCTCCGACGAGTCGGCGACCCCACATGGCCAGCCGGGATCCGAGCGCCACGTCGTTTTCGATGGCGGTCTGCAGTTCGTGCACGAGCACGTCGGTGCCGGAATCCTCGCCGAGCAGCTGCGCCACCCGCGGGCCGATGTCGCGCGGCAGGCCGTCAGAGAGTCGAATGAAGAAGTCGTCGAGAAGACCGCCGGCGAGGTAGCAGCTCAGCAGCAGCTCGTGCCAGTTCGCACCGCTGGTCTTCTGGCGAAACTCATCGAGGCCGGCGACGAACGGGGCCATCTCGGTGGCTGGCTCGTGCCCGCGGCGACGAATCTCGGTGATCAGGCCGTGATGCTTGCTCAGGGCCCGACCGGCGGCGGCGCTGAGGCCTTCCTTCACGGCGAGGTTCGGCGCTGTCGCCACGGCGCGGGCCAGGCTTTCGAACTCGCCGAGCTCGCAGTAGGCGGCCTGGCCGAGAAAATGCTGCACACCGGGAGCGAGGGAACTGATGTCCACTTTTTCGGTTGGCTGGAGCGCCCCGCGGGCGGAAAGCCGGGGAGCTTCATTGCGCTGCGGGCGCCGACCGAACCACGTGACCACGGGCTTAGCTTAGGACAGCGCGCCTGTGGCCGCGGTACAGGCGGGGCAGTAAGGTGGAATTACGTCGCCGGCAAGGATCGGCGGCCGCTGCCCGAGACGCAAAAACGGGCGCACTTCGCTTCCAGTTAATGACAGGCATACATTCGTGACTTTCTCCGAACTTAATATTGACCAGGACATGGTCGACTCCCTTGCAGCCAAGGGCATCCTCGAACCGTTCCCCATTCAGACCCAGACCATCCCCCTCGCCCTGGCCGGCCAGGACATCATCGGCCAGGCCAAGACCGGCACCGGCAAGACCTTCGGTTTCGGCCTTCCGGTCATTCAGCGCCTCGGCCTCGACCCCGAGCCCGGCGTGCAGGCACTCATCGTCGTTCCAACCCGAGAACTGTGCGTTCAGGTTTCCGAGGACCTCGAGCTCGCTGCGGCCGGCCGTAACACCAAGATCGTCTCCATCTACGGCGGCAAGGCCTACGAGGGACAGATCGAACAGCTCAAGGCTGGCGCGCAGATCGTGGTCGGCACCCCCGGGCGCCTGCTCGACCTGGCCAGCCAGCGTCTGCTCACCCTTGCCAACGTGCGCGAGATGGTGCTCGACGAGGCCGATAAGATGCTCGACCTCGGTTTTCTCTCCGACATTGAGAAGCTGTTCTCGCAGACGCCGTCCACTCGCCACACCATGCTGTTCTCGGCGACGATGCCCGGGCCGATCGTGGCCCTCGCCCGTCGCTTCATGAACCGCCCGATCCACATTCGTGCGACCGACCCCGACGAAGGCCTCATGCAGGCCAACATCGAGCACCTCGTCTACCGTGCCCACAACATGGACAAGGACGAGGTCATCGGCCGCATCCTCATGGCCGAGGGCCGCGGCAAGACCATCATCTTCACCCGCACGAAGCGCGCCGCCGCGAAGCTCGTCGAAGAACTCGGCGACCGCGGCTTCAATGCCACGGCCGTGCACGGCGACCTCAACCAGGAACAGCGCGAACGCGCCATGGCCAGCTTCAAGAGCGGCAAGAAAGAAATCCTGATCGCAACGGATGTCGCTGCTCGCGGTATCGACGTCGAAGACGTCACCCACGTGATCAATCACACCATTCCCGAAGACGAGAAGGCATACCTGCACCGCGTCGGTCGCACCGGCCGCGCCGGCAAGACCGGAATCGCCGTCACCTTCGTCGACTGGGACGACCTGCACAAGTGGTCGCTGATCAACAAGGCGCTGGACTTCGGCCAGCCCGAACCGATGGAAACCTACTCTTCGTCGCCGCACCTCTACACCGACCTGAACATTCCGGCCGGTTCCAAGGGCCGCCTGCGTGCAACCCCGGTTAAAGACGTCGCTGCTGGCGACACTCGCACCGGTGGCGCCGGTCGCTCGGGCGGGGCACGCAGCGGCGCTGGCGGTCGCTCGGACTCCGGTCGGTCCGGCGGCGCACCGCGCGGTGGTCGATCCGAGGGCGGCCGCGGTCGTGGTGATTCCACCCGCGCAGCCGATCGGGCGGCAACGAGCCCGGTGACCACCGGCGCCGACGAAGGCCGGCCCGCCCGGTCGCGCACTCGCGTCAGTTCCAGCACCAATCCGGATGCCCCGGCCGCTACCCCGGCAGCCGGCACTCACGATGGCGGCGGAGCCGAGCACCACGACGGCAACAACGCGCCGCTGCGTCGCAGCCGCACCCGTCGTCGCTCACCGCAGACCGGCAGCAGCATCTAGCAGCTGATCAAATCATGAGGGCCCGGCATCCGGGCTGACACCGTTTCGACCGTGCCAGCCTGGGTCCGGGCATTTGTGTATTGGTGCCCCGGCATCCGCTATTGCGGTCAGCCGTTGAGAATCAGCCGTAGACGGGAGCTGAGCCGCGCCCCTGCGCGATGATGCGGTCGAGCACCTCGGGGGCCGTCGTGTTCTCGCCGAGCCGGTTGGGCTTGCCTGTACCGTGGTAGTCGCTCGAGCCGGTGACCAACAGCCCGAACTTGGCGGCGAGTTCGTACAGCCGAGCGGTGGGTTCCGGGTTGTTCTCACGGTGACCCAGTTCGAGGCCGAACAGGCCGGCACCCACCATGGTCTTCAGCCGGGACTCTTCGACGACCTCATTGATGCCGCGCGTGGCGGGGTGCGCGATGACCGGCACTCCCCCGGCGGCACGCACCAGTTCGATCGCGCGCAGCGGGTCGGGCGCGTAGTGCGGTTGAAAGTAGCCGGCTTTCCAGTGCAGAATATCGGCGAAGGCCGCGCTGCGGTTCCGGGCATGGCCGCGGGCCACGAGGGCGTCGGCGATGTGTGGCCGACCAACGGTGGCATCGGGGGTGGTCTGGGCGAGTACGTCGTCCCAGCTCAGGTCGTAGTCGACCCCGATGCGAGCGACCATCTGCTCGGCCCGGCTGAGCCTGGCCGCCCGCACCCTGGTCATCTCGGCCAGCAGGGCCGGATCGGTCGGGTCGAAGAGATATGCCAAAAGGTGCACACTCGCGTACTGTACCCGCGTGCTGAATTCCATTCCGGGAATAAGCGTGATTCGGTCGGTGCGCGCCGCAGCGGATGCCTCGGCCCAGCCGGCCGTGGAGTCGTGGTCGGTGAGGGCAATCGTGCCCAGGCCCGCAGCGGATGCCGCACGAACCAGCTCGGCCGGCGTCTCGGTACCGTCCGACACGCTGGAGTGCGCGTGCAGATCGATCGGACCCTGGAATTGCCGCGCGACTGCCATCACCCCATGCTAGTTGTCCACTTGAGCCCCCTCCTCTCTGCGCGAAGCGCTGGGGATTCCCCAGAATTCTCATCTACAGTTCAAAACAATGTTCACGCGACTCTTCCGGGCACTGATTCTCATCGCTGCCGCCGTTTTCCTGCTGGTCCTGACCTGGCCGCAGGCGTTCGGCCTGCACAACACCTGGGTCGTCGCACACCTCGTGTCGTTTCGGGCGATCGCCGTGATCGGTGCGATCGTCGGCCTCGTGCTGTTCGGTCTGCTGCGCTTCATTCGGCCGCTGCGGCGAACCCTCGGCATGGTCATGGTGCTGCTCGCCCTGTTCGCCGTGGCCAATCTCGGTATTCTCGTCTCCCGCGGCTTCACCGCTGATACCGCCGATGTCAGTACGGCGCCAACTAGTTCCGCCGACTCCGTCACCGTGCTCAGCTGGAACACACTGGGAGACGCTCCGGGCGCCGCGGTCATCGCCGCGGAAGCGGTGGCTCAGAATGCCGACATCGTCACCCTGCCCGAAACAACAGAGGCGACCGGTGTCCTGATCGCCGAACTCATGCGCGACGCCGGCCGGCCCATGTGGGTGCACACACTTGCCTTCGATCTGGTGTCGAAGGCTCGTTCCACCACCCTGCTGATCAGTCCGGAACTCGGCGAGTACGCCGTGAGCAACGCGGCCGGGTCCGGCCCGCCCGGAAACACCAACGTGCTGCCGACCGTTGTCGCCAAACCGGTGGACGGCAGCGGACCGACCATCGTGGCCGCACATGCCGTGGCCCCGATCCAGTATGAAATGTCGAACTGGCGCAGCGACCTCGACTGGCTCGCCACCCAGTGTCAGGCCGACAACGTGATCATGGCGGGCGATTTCAACTCGACCCTCGATCACATGGCCGGCCGCGCCGGTGCGCCGGACGCTGTTCTCGGAAACTGCGGGGATGCCGCGCTATCGGCCGGCGCAGCGGCCGTCGGCACCTGGCCCACCAGCATTCCCGCGCTGCTCGGCAGCCCCATCGATCACGTCATGGCTACCCCGAACTGGCACGTGAGCGCGCTGCAGGTGATCGAGTCGCTCGACGGTGCCGGCAGCGATCACCGGCCGATCGTGGCCACGCTCACACCGGCCGCGTAGACCGCGCAGGCACCGGCATCCGGTCATCGCAGCATCTGCGCCACGGTGATCGGCCGCCGCCCAGAGTGCGGTGCGAGAATGGTGCAATGGCTGATACCACTGCTTCCGCTCTTATTCCCGCTGCTCTGACTCCACCCGTGCGCTCGAACGAGAACCGTTCGACCACACCGGGATCTACCGGCTTCAAATCGTTCATCGCGAGCGGCTGGGCCGATCGCACCGACGTGCTGCCGCCCGCCCGCGAACAGGCGCCCTTCGCCGCCGCCCGACGTGCGCGGCTCTCTGCCCAGTACCGCGGAGCGCGCCTGATCATTCCGGCCGGCCGATTGAAGCAGCGCTCCAACGACACCGACTACGCCTTTCGTGCACACTCCGCCTTCGCGCACCTCACCGGCTGGGGCAGCGACAGCGAACCCGGCGCCGTTCTCGTGCTCGAACCGACGGATGCCGGCCACGACGCCACACTGTACTTTCGGGAACGAGCCGGCCGCGACTCCGACGAGTTCTACGCCAACCCCGACATCGGCGAATTCTGGATCGGCCCGCGCCCATCGGTGGCCCAGGTCGCGAGCGATCTGGCTCTCGATGTGCGCGGCATCGCCGAGCTCGCCGGAGTGCTGAACGCCGTCGACAGCGAAACCCTCGTGCTGCGGGAGGCCGACCCGACCTTCACCGAGCAGGTCGACGAAGCCCGCCTGCGCTTCGCCGCGGAACGGGTACTCGGCAGCAACGCCACCGATTCCCCGTTCAGCATCGAGATCAACGCCGAGCACGAGCCCGACGCCGGCTTGGCCCGCGACGTCTCCGAACTGCGCCTGGTGAAGGATGCCTACGAGATTGCGCAGATGCGCCTCGCCGTCGCCGCGACCGCGCGCGGCTTCGACGATGTCATCGCCGACCTGCCGCGTTCGAGCCAGCACGCCCGCGGCGAGCGCCTGGTCGAGGGCGTCTTCAACACCCGGGCGCGCAGCGACGGCAACACGGTCGGCTACGACACCATCGCCGCGTCCGGCCCGCACGCCTGCATCCTGCACTGGACCCGCAACGACGGCGTCGTCGCCCCCGGCGACCTGATTCTCATCGACGCCGGCGTTGAGCTCGACAGCTACTACACCGCCGACATCACCCGCACCCTCCCGGTCAACGGCGTCTACACCGACGTTCAGCGTCTGGTCTACGAGACCGTTCGTGAAGCAGCGGATGCCGCCTTCGCCGTCGTTCTCCCCGGCGTGGTGTTTCGCGACGTGCACGCTGCGGCAATGAACGTCATCGCGCGCCGCACCGCCGAGTGGGGCATGCTTCCGGTCTCCGCCGACGAGGCCCTGCAGCCAGAGAACGGCCAGCACCGCCGCTACATGGTGCACGGCACCAGCCACCATCTCGGCATCGACGTGCACGACTGCGCGCAGGCCCGCCGCGACATGTACATGGACGGCGTACTCGAACCGGGCATGGTCTTCACCATCGAACCCGGCCTGTACTTTCAGCCCGACGACCTCACCGTTCCGGCCGAATTCCGCGGCATCGGCGTGCGCATCGAAGACGACATCCTGGTGACCGAGACCGGTGCCGAAAACCTCTCGGCCGCGATCCCCCGAACCGCCACCGAGGTAGAGGCGTGGTTGGCGGCGTCCAAGCGCTAACCGGTTCGCGAGAGCGCAAAAAGTGCCCGTTTGAGAATCTCAATCGGGCACTTTTTGCGCTCTCGCGTGACTATTCAGAGGGGGTGACGGGTGCCGGGGGCTCGTCGCCCAGCAGGTTGCGGGCACGGTGTACCAATTCGGGATCGACGATGATCTGGTAACTGGTCGCGATGACCTGCATGGTCGAGGTGAAGTCACGCCGGCGCCGGTTGATGGCGTAGCTTGCGATCCCGAGCAGCATGCCGAACCCGGCGCCCATGATGAGGGCGGCGAACACGAACGGCAGGCTCGATCCGGTCGGCGAGAACAGAAAGAACAGGATGCCGAAGAAGATTCCGAGCCAGGCACCGGATGCCGCCCCCGCGAGCGCGACCCGGCCGTAGGTCAGTTTGCCGGTCACCCGCTCAACACTCTTGAGGTCGTTGCCCACGATCGAGAGCTGTTTCACCGGAAAATCGGCCTTCGCCAGCGTGTCGACGGCGGCCTGCGCGTCAGCGTACGTGCTGTAGGTGGCGAGCACCTCCCCGCGCGGCAACACGGGGGGCAGCACCGGGCGGCGTCGGGAGAAAAGGCTCTGGTTGCTCATGGCCCCATTCTTTCATGACGGCCGGACTGCGGGGCTGAGTGGTCGTTCAGCGAAAATGAACCCTTCGTGCCGGGCCACGATTATCAGGCCAGTGGCCTACATTTATAGTGTGAGTGCCACCAGAGTTTTTGTTGCCCGACTGGCCGGGTGCACCGTTTTCGACCCCGCGGGCGACCGCGTGGGCAAGGTGCGCGATGTTCTCGTGGTGTATCGAAAAAACGACCCGCCCAGCGTTGTCGGCCTGATCGTGGAGATACCGGGCAAACGGCGCGTGTTCGTGTCGATCAATCGGGTCACCAGCATCGGCAGCGGCCAGATCATCACGACCGGCCTGATCAACGTGCGCCGCTACGAACAGCGCGGCGGCGAGGTGCGCGTCATCGCCGAATTACTCGGCCGCAAGGTGCTCTTCACCGACGGTTCCGGCGAAGCCACGATTGAAGACGTCGCGATCAAGGAGGGCACGGAGGCGGACTGGGCCATCAGCCAACTGTTCGTGCGCCGCCCCAAAACCAGCGCCTCACCGTTCGTCAAGGGCGTCACGACCTTCGCCACCTGGGCCGAGGTACGCGAAAAAGAAACCAAGGGCCAGGCGCAATCCGCCGAGCACCTCATCGCGACCTACTCCGACCTTAAGCCCGCCGACCTTGCCAACACCCTGCTCGACCTGCCGCGCGAGCGCATGTTCGAGGTAGCCGGTGAACTGCCGGACGATCGCCTCGCCGACGTGCTCGAAGAGATGCCCGAAACCGACCAGGTCGGCATTCTGACCAGCCTCGGCGACGCCCGCGCCGCCGACGTGCTCGACCAGATGCAGCCCGACGACGCCGCCGACCTCATCGCCCAGCTGCCAGAGGAGCGCGGCGAACAGCTGCTCGACCTGATGGAGCCCGAAGAAGCCGAAGACGTACGCTTTCTGCTCTCCTACGCCCCCGACACCGCGGGCGGGCTCATGACGACCGAACCGATCATTGTTTCAGCCGACGCCACCGTCGCCGAAGGACTCGCGCGCATCCGTCGGCACGACCTGGCCCCGGCGCTCGGCGCGGCGATCTGCGTGACCCTGCCGCCCTACGAAGCTCCCACCGGCCGATTCCTCGGCATGGTGCATTTTCAGCGGATGCTGCGCTACCCGCCCCACGAACGCCTCGGCACGCTGCTCGACGCCGGACTCGACCCGGTCACCGCCGACACGTCGGCCGCCGAAGTGAGCCGTATCCTGGCGAGCTACGACCTGGTGTCGGTGCCCGTGGTCGACGAGAACTACCGACTGGTCGGGGTGGTGACGATTGATGACGTGCTCGACTACCTGCTGCCCGACGACTGGCGCAGCCACGACGGCAATGATGATGTGCGCCGCCGGGCCGCAGCCCGCAGCGAACTGAGAACCGGCAGCATTCCACTGCCCGGAGCGCAAAGGACGACTCGTGGCCCACAATAACCGCCGAACCGGCAGCATTACCATACCAATACTGCCCGGAGCGCAAAGGACGACT
>NZ_FNIB01000009.1 GCF_900103805.1 Cryobacterium flavum
CCGCGCAGCAACATGCCGGGCGACAGTGTGGTGCGAACACCCCGTCAGCTCCGCAGCAGCGCGAAAAGATCGTGTCAGATCATACGCAGCGAGAATTTCCATAACTTCTACGTCTACCTTCATAAATGGGCCTCTTCCTGAACTGGCTTGATGCGTCTAGATACCGCAATCAAACCCCAGGGAGAGGCTCCCGCCGGTTAACCGGTCGGGCTCAGAAAAGGAAGTGGGCAGATCTCATGGCCACCAACGGGCAGATCTCCTGGCCGTCAGCGGGCAATTCCGTGGCCGCCTACGGGCAGCTTCTCATGTCCGCCGACACCGGTGCTTGGCGCCGGCGTCACCATCCGCAGCGGAACCTTCCGTGGCATCTCTGGCCCCGGCCACTGCCCCACGCTCGGCCGCAACTCCGTGATTCTCGAAGTGGTCCTGGCCGATGACCTGGCCGAAGAGCCCGGCCAGGTTCACAGGCCGGTGATGACTGAGGAGTGGGCGGTAGCGGTCGAACGCCGGCATCAGCGCTGTGCGGATGCTGGGTTGCTGTAGCTCACACCAGTCGAGTTGACCGGGGCGCTGCACTGAGAATTTAGTTTCGCGGTGTGGCACCCCGTAGCCAGCTCAGGTGCACGGATCCGTCACCTGACTGGGCGAGTCGAGACGCCCGGCTGTCGTCAGCATCCCAAGCTTGCGCAGGCTGACTAAGACGTCAGCCTCCGATCTTCCGGCCACCACCAAGGTGTTCCCTCCTATCAGCGCACGCCGAGCAGCTGATCCGCGGGCTGCGCTAAGCGGGGCAACGATGACTAAGGGGACTACTCCTGCCCACGCACCACCGAGGTCACCGCGGCCGGTTTTGTTCGCGTGAAGGCGATCTACCTCGTAGGCCGATGCAGTCTCTTCTGCCCAGGTCCCGTTCTCCGTCGCTTGCAGCATCAGCCCCTCCTGGGCGAAGGCGGCACACGAGACAATAAATTGATGGCGGGCTTCAGCCTTCTCAGCCGGGGCCCCGGCGACCGGATAATTCGGCACGAGGCTGGTGATCAGGGTCTCGACACTTTGCGAACACCAGATTTCATCATTCGTCAGCATGCCGCAGATGACGAAAAGCGGCTTGGTCTTGCGCGGTTCAGCTTCCATGCCCACGTCATGCGCGGCAGAGCCACTGCCAAACTGCTTCCTCAGCGCCCGACTACTCGTTTAGCTCCTGCAGGCGCGGGTCGTCGAGGTCGAAGTCGAGGAGACCCAGACTTGCCGCGTCTTCACAAACGGGCGTGTGCGGGTCGCGGGTGCATGTGAGACCCATGAAGTAATGTGCGTCGTCGGTGGTGTACTCAATCAACGACCCCGCACCTGGATGGTCCTTGACCGCTGCAACCCAGCCCTCGACATCATCACAGGCTGAGAGAGTGGCGATTAACTCAGCGTCGTTGTTCATGCCGACTGCCTCCGCATCAGCCATAGCTGAACTGCATTCAGGGGATGCAGAAGATGAGCAGCCCGTAAGCGTTCCCAGCAGGAAAAGGACGGGTACGACGGTCCAGGCGAAGGTCTTCCTCATGCTCGCACTCTACCGGCTTTGGAGTGATACAAGATATCAAGGAGGGGTTCTGTGTCGCTACGATTGGCTCATGCAGCGGATAGGTGTCGCAGTATCAGTGCTCTTGCTTACTGGGTGCACTGGCAATGCCCCCGCGGGAGTAAGCACACCGTCGCCGACGCCAACAATCGCCCAACCGGCTGCGCCGATCTCAATTGAAGAGGCTTGCGTTGACTTGCTCGGCATGAGCGACGAGCCAGAGCTCCGTGGCATGTCTCTGATCGACTACCAAGGCGATTATTGGAACTGGCTTCTCGAGATCCGGGATGTTACCCACGCCATAGGGCCGGGACTCGGCCTGACCAGTTCATCTGCCAGTCTGGCAGTGACTCAACTAGGCACCGCGGCCGCTGCAGAGTTCTCAGTTCTTGTGCGTGAGATGAACCGCGAGCGCGTGCGCGGCGTCGAATCCGGTCCCATAAAGACTTCGCTCACCAACGCCCTTAAAAACGTTGAACGGCTCTGCGAATAGCACTTCATTCCGCAATCCTCCCGAAGGTCGGGACGGGCAGTGATCGGTGGGGTGCAACCGAGACGCGTTGACGCAGTTGGGCTGCGATTTTTCTCTTCGGCAAATTACGGATTCCTGCCGCGCATGCATGTCTCGGAGCCGCTCACCCGAGGGGCTCTGGCCCTTCTGCGTCAGATAAACGAACGGCGAGTCCCACTGCATGCGGAGCTCGCCGTTTGTCATTGGAGGGCCATCTGACAGAAGAAAACGAGAGCATCATGAGCAAATCAAATACAGACAAGAAGCCGGGCCAATGGTTGGTAATTTTCGCCACCGTATCCGGCGAGCATTTTCACGGCCGACGGGTGATGAACACAGAGTACGAGCCCTACTCGACGAGGGCTGAGGCCCACGCATTCGTGCAGGCCGCCCTCGACTTGTACAAAGAACTGCGCCCGTTAAGCGACTTGTGGAGGCGCGGCGCCGATGGTGACACCGTAAGTTTTGACATGACAGCGCTTGCGATTCGACCCGTTCTCCCTCAGGGACATCTCGCCACCGCCCGGAGCTGGCAAGCCGAAATGCAGGCGGCAGTTGTTCGTGACGGCCGTGACGTAGTTCTCGCCCACCACGGATGAGCTCAGGCCGCGGCGGTCACTGCAGCAGGTGGTGACCGCCGCGGAGGGCGTAGAAGACGGCCCCGTGCTCCGCCCTCACGTCTCGTCCTCCTCGGCCACCAGCCCACGATACCGCTCACCGTAAACCGCGAGCAGCGCAAAAATCTCGTCAACCGTCCCCAGGTATGTTCTCCCGGAATCCCGCCAAATATCAGCTATCTAGTTGACCGCCTCCGCATCCGTGATCAGTCCGTCGTAAGCACTGCGCGCGTAGAACGCCACCAATTTGTTGGCTGCACCTCGCAGCCGGTGGATGCCGACATCGGTGTTTCGAAAAGGATCCGAAGAACTCATACCCGTCCCATGCGCGGCACCCCGCCCAGAGTCTCGGGCCGTCACCCGATCAGCCGTGCGCCACCGGGCGGATGATCGAGGGTGTGGTGAGCAACGGTTGTGCGGGTTGCGTTGTCGTGCGACAGCGGTCGGCAGCCTAGAGCGGCCTATGTTGTGGTGCGGCCGGCAGTGGCGGCGGGCGACGGGCGTCGTAGTGCGGCCGGCAGGAATCACTTACCGGCAACCTTCACGAAAGGCTTTCGTGAAGATCAGGCTTTCCGGGCGGCTTGCCGGCCGTTGTGCGTTAGATTCCCGATCTGACCCGGCGGGAGTCAACGTTCTTCAAAATAGAGGTGGTGAAACCGAGCGCGGGTGAATCCTCGCCGTCACTGTTCGACCTATCCTTAGGCATCTGTGGCCTGAGTTGTCAGGAACCAACGGACTACCCCGCCGCCATGACTCAGCGCCAGTTGTCTTCACTGTAAATATAGTCGCCAGAATATTCTCTGCTTAAGCTTTCCGGTTTGAAAACTGGAAGCCCGTCTTCGACTCGAGCGCTGAAAATCATAGACATCTCCTCGAGGTCTTCGGAAAACACAGTAGGCGTGTCATTGTAGACACCGCCATTGTAGGTGTATGACAGGTGCTGTTCTGTAGCTGTTTTCTGGCTGGCGCCCAAAGTTTCAGCTGTCACACTGAGGGCGAAAGTAGGCGCCTTTCGGAGCTCCCATTTCACCTCAGCGACCGCCGCACTTCTGACATAAGACCAGTTTGGGCATGCATGGTCCCGAGTGTCTGCTGGTTCCGCAAAGCAGGCGCTGATGAACGTAGCCAGCTCAGACTCGAACTGTTCGACGACGGCTTTCGCCGGTGTGAACTGCCAGTCAATTACATTGTCCGAGGCCGTACTTAGCTCGATCGGCTCAGAAGAGACCAGCGTGTTATCGGCAACCGCAACTTCGTACGTACCTGGGAAAACGAGCAACGCTCCGTCGTCTGAATTTGCTGGCGTCACCTTGGCATCATTAACGGCGAGCTTCGGAAGCAGTGTGCCGAAAGGCGCCGCGATGGTTGCGTATCCACCTTTCACCATCCAGCCGTCCGTCGTTTTTGATGCCAGAAACTGAACTTCAGCGGTCTCGCCGTTGACGTCGTAGGTTGCGGAGACTGGGACCTCTTTTTCGGAATACATGTCGTCGGAAGAGGCGGCAGAGGACCCGGCGATCAGCACAACAATGTTGGTGATGGAATCCGACTTCTTGAGGACAGCGTCTGTGAGAAGAACACGCTGTTCATCGGGTACGCCAGGGTTGATGAGCTCAACCGCTCTTACTGCGTCCCCTCTTTGGACGGCTTCTAAGAATGACTGGACGATTTCATCGGGTGTCTCGGCTGCTGCAGAACAGCCCGAGAGCATAGAAACAGATAGTGTGACCGCGCCGATGACGCCGACGCTCTTTCGGAGTACAGGAGATTTCTTCAATGACTATGCCTTTCGGACGGATATTGCGGCTCGGAGATGTGCGAGTGATCAAAAAGTCTTAGCGGGACGCACGCGTGTGTTGATAAGTCAGTCATCATGGAGGCTGAGAATCCCCCGCCGCGGGTTCTTTGTTCTGTTTGAAGATCGACCAATTACCCCACGCGCCGGTCGCTTCAATCCCAGCTCTAGTCTCATGCTAACCGTCGAAGAACTTTGGTCGTCTGCAATCGGATGCCCTGAAACTGGGTACAAATGATGAATTTCGACAAGGGGGATATTAAAATCCACGGTCTGGACCTAAACGCTGTACTGTCCTGCCCGACTCCGACCAAGATCCGTATATGCCCTCACCCCTCACGCTGCGATTGCCCGGGCGAGCACGCTCCGAACCTCGTCGACGCTGGCGAGAGAACCGTGACGTTTCGGGTCTTTTTCTCTCGCCCACCTGTTGGCATGCTGCGCGGCCAGCGCCTCGCCCACGGTCGGTTCCCGCATGAGCTCTTCGCGTAGCCCCTCGACGATCCATGCTGTGTGCGCTAGGCGACGTTCGGTCGGCTCGAGCTCAGCGAAGCCGGTGACTGCGCTGGACTTGAACCACCGTCTAACTGATCCATCGAGAGCGGACTTCAGGTACGCGTCCCAGTCACGGACCTTGGAAGGGGTACGTCGCTTCGCGATAGTGCCAATCAGCTTGGTGACGATCAATGCGGCTTCACCCTCGACGTCTGCGAGCTGCGTGTACCAAGGGTCGGCGTTATCTCGGCACCATTTCTTTGAGGAAAACCCGATGGCCGGTAGCACGCTCATGATGATCGCGTCCCGTGCCGCCCGGCGGTCGTCGTGGGGCATCTCCAGCATCTGACGGACGGCGGCGTCCACATGGATCATCGGGCAGCCCCAAAGACTGCACCGTTCGGGCGGATTTTGGCACGGATCGAGATGCGATTCATGGCCTCATCGCGGATCGCTGAAACCCGATATTCGCCGAGCCCCAAGTCTGCGGCGATCGCGCGCATGGTGCGCGGTTCTTGACCGTCGAAACCAAAGACGCCGCGAATCACATACTGCTCGTCTACCGTCAACGTGGCGACGATCTCGTTGAGGCGGCGAGCTCGGATCTCTTCCTCGTCCAGCTCCTCCATCACCTCTTCAGCGGAGGGGGCGTCAGACACCAATCTCCCGAAGAGAGATTGGCCTGTTTCAGTGACATCATCGAGTGAGGCGAGATAGAGCATGGTGCGGTCCTTATGTGATGGGCCGCCTGTTGACTGCCTCACCACATAGATGTGGTCGCCTGCGCAATAAAACGGCTATTAGAGCTTCTCGCCCTACCCCCAGTTCGGGGGTCATTTAGTCAAACCAGAGGTTTGCCTAGTTCGCGAGGCCCGTGCTCTGATCGTCGACCGGCGCTACGCCGTGGCTGAGTCCCGCCCAGCCTTGACGCGCTCGACGCTCACACCGAACTTCGTGGCCAGCGCACGCAGTGTCGGAGCTGGCCCGTCAGCCAGCGCAAACTCAGCCTGGATCCGCAGATCAAGATCTCGATCCGTGGTCGATTTCGCTCTGCTCACCATCGGCTGTGCGGCGACCGCCGGACCCTGGTTCGCGAGTCGGGTCCGAGCAGCGGCCAGCTCCGCCGAATCTGTGGTCTCAGCCACGAGG
The DNA here is from genome assembly GCF_900103805.1 of Cryobacterium flavum. Lineage (GTDB taxonomy): Bacteria > Actinomycetota > Actinomycetes > Actinomycetales > Microbacteriaceae > Cryobacterium > Cryobacterium flavum. The sequence continues at coordinate 6,141 of NZ_FNIB01000009.1, forward strand.
ATGCGAAGCAGTCCATCGGTGGCCGTCAGCACACCAAGAGGGAAGAGCGTGCTGACCACAGCCAGCCCAATCTGCACCGGAAGCCCGGCATCCTGCGATACGGCGAAGCCGTGCCATATATTGAGCCCGACACTCGCCAATGTCCACCCCCACATCAGCGCCCACTGGCGACCTTGGGCTGAGCGGAACCAAGGCACCCGTGAACCGGCGGCAGGCATACCTTCGCGATCACGAATGATGACGAGGGCGAGAGCGCTGGTCAAAATGAAGCTGTCGACGCCGGCCGGCAGGAGCCAAACTTTCCAGCTGCTCAGGTGCATGAGTTCCGCGATCGCGACTTGTGCGGAAAACGAGAGCATGAAAGAAGCAGCCATAGCTAGAAGCGTCACCGCCGAAGTCAGTGCAATAAACCCGGGGCTCTGAGGGCTGAGCTGTTTAGAAATTTTTCTAGAGCCTGAAGTAGTTGTAGAGCCTGGTTTAAAAGATGCCACGAGTTGTCCGCCTCCTGCAGATATGAATTCCGACATCACGTATGTGTCCGGCAAAAGCACGCATCTGCGAAACCCGAGCCACCTGCACCACAGCACCACCTGCCTCAACAGCCCGGCGCCCCGTCACCCATCCAGAACAACCACGCCAAGAACCCCGACCAGCACCACGCCCAGAAAGACAACAGCTATTCGGAAAGCTGGCCGGCGATCAGGGAGGTAAGAGGCGCGAAGCGCCGGGTTTGAGCTGCTCATCATTTCGCCGGACACATATAAGGCATACAACTTCGCGGGTGCGCGTCGGCTCCGCCGCCCGCCCCGCGAATAGAGCCTTAAGTACCAGGAGAGAGCATGACCGTATTTTTCACCGAAACCCCAGATCTAACCCCGCGCCCCGAACCCATAGACCTGAACGCGCTACTGCGCCCTCAACTCTTTTCTAAGCACGGATCACCTGACATCGAACCGACCATCCTTCGATGCCTGACCACGGCCCTCACGAATGAACTTTCCCCAGCCCTCTGCCGTCGTTGGCTCATCGCAAATGCTGAACCTCCGATCGTCACCGCTTGCTCTTCCGCCCCTCGTTGGTTTCGCCTCGTGGCCGCCTGCCGTCAATACCTGGCCACCACAAATTCAGAGGAGGGGGAGCAGGCCCGGCGGTTTGAGGTTGCGCGGCGCATGGTCGCACGTGTCACCTCACCACTGCCCGCCGGTCGCCTGTCATGGCAGCGCGAAGTCAACGCCCGCGTCGCACTCACGATCATCGCGATGCGCCAGCTCGAGCAGGGCTTCACCAGCGTGCGGATCAGCGGCGGCTATCTCGCCACGCAGATGAACCTCGCTCGCCATTCGGCCACCGTCCTCCTGAAGACGATGGAGAAGGACATCCGCTGGATCCGTAGGGTTGGTGCACGTCACGGCGCCCTCAAGTGGAAGCAGCCCCACCTGGCCGGCCCCACCGGTGCCGAGCTGCGCGATCGCGCTTGGGAGCACGCCGCGACGATCGACGCCCTGGCCAGCGGCAACTTCGCTCAGGACCCGCTCGCCGAAGTCCTGGCGTCCGTCGCCCATCCCGCTTGGTCGTACTCGCAAGCTCTGGCCGCTGAGGGCTCAGAGAAGGAGGTCCGTATCCTCGGGCCGCGCGCATGGATCGCCTTAGTTCACGAGCGTGCCGGCCTCCCCGATGACAGCGGCCTTGGCCTGACAAAAGCCGCCGTCCGCAAGACGAAGCGGTCGCTGCTCGCGGAGCTGCCCGAGGCATTCGACACTGATGGTGACCTGGTTGCGGCTCTCGATGAGAAAGCGCTGGCGACGGGGGCGCTCGTCTACAGGGCCGAAAAGGAGCGGTTGTGGTTGGTCGAGGCCGCGGAGACCGCACGACTACTGAAGGAGTTCAAGGCGATGAAGGCGGCGCGCGTTGTTGCTCGGCGCGCTGTTGGTGCCGTGCTTCGAAAGGCAGAGCATAATGAGGGCGTGCTGGGGCCGATCCCACACGATGTCAGCGCTCTTCCCGCCTGGGCTTCAGCGGCCGCCGCCCACTTCAACGGCACAGTCGACCACCTGGGCGACCGCGAGCTCTTGCCATTCGCCCGGGAGATGCTGGCCGAACATGTGGCGGCTCACGGGCATGATTCAGCAAAGGCCGAAAAGGTCGCTGGCTTCGTATTTCGGGTCGCAGCATGAGCCTCGAAATTCGCCGCACACATACACAACGTGTGGCTGATCCCTCGCCGCGACCGCTGCTCGTGCCTCCTGCCGGGCAGCGGTCGTGCACGCAGCTGGCCGATGAAACCGGAACCCTCCGATGACCGGGGCTGTCTCTATCCGCTCGACCGGCGCCGCCACCATCACCGCTCCCGTGTCGAGTCGCAGCACGCAGAAGACCGTTTGGCACAAAGCAGCTGCCACCTTCACCGATCTTCCGCGCACCGCCCAGACCGCAGCACCCTCGTCCGGCGTCCTAGCTGAAGCGGTCGTCACTCTTCGTGGTGCGACCCGCGATTCGGGCCGGCTGATCCAGACGAGGCTCGGTTTCCGTGCGTACGCCGACCGCGTGTTTGTGGTGATGGTCACCCGCCAGCTGCGCGCTCGGGCTGACGGCAAGCTGGCGCCTGTCGGGGAATGGACGGTGGCCGATGCCGTGACGCACAAAATGGCTGCGGGGACTGCGGCCGTTCACCAGACCGCGACAGTAGCCGCAGGTGCGGCCGGCCCGGCTGCCGGCGGTCTGGCGGTAGCCGCACCCGGCCGTGGAGCTGCGGATGCCATCGACGCGGAGAGTTATCTGCCGCCGAGCATCCGCAACGACTTCGAGGCCGCCGTCCGGGAACCGAAGACACACCTCGGAAATCTTCTCCGCTGGCCCACCACCCCCACAGCCCATCAGGAAGTGCGTGTCTTGCGCCTGGCCGCTGGCAAAGCCGTGGTCATTGCAGCGGACCGTCCCGACCACCACGCGGCAGCGTGGACCATCACAAAGTGGACTTACACCTTGGCGTCCCCATCCGCCGGGTCGAAAAGCCTGCCGACCCGCACCCCTTCACGAACTCTCGGGCAGTAGTAACCGACCGGCCAGCCTGCGGCAAAGCCACAGCGGTCACCGTCCTGCTGGTCGTCCCGGTCATCGAACCGGGCGGGGGAGGTCTGGGTTCGGGCTCGCTGTTGCCGGCACGTTACCCGCTCCGGACGACGGGGCGGCTGGTGGCCGAGGCCTTGTCGTCAGGAGATCGGTCCTTTTCGTGGGACTTTGACCCGATCACCGAGCCAGAGGTGGCCGTCGGCTGCACCGGATTGATGAGCTTCAATCCAGACGGGGCGGCGTTCACCGGACGATGGATAGAACTGTAAACGTAAGTGCCGGCGCACGATCCAACGTTTCTCCGCTTTCCTGCCGCTGCCTTTTGAGATTTCGCGTTCGTGGGTTTCGCCAGGTGCGTAGATCAAGGAGACGTGATCAGCGGGGGCGTCGGCGTCGTCAGCCGGGCTCCGTAGTGGCCGACCCGCGGGCGTGACTGTGCGCGGCCGCCGGGCCGGAATCGGGCGGTCAATCTCGTCGGACGGCGGTGGCCGTCGTATGGCCCGGGCTATCGCTGCGACAAGGGCGAGTGCCTGATCGCCGTTCTCACCTTGAACGGAACCGACGTGCGCGGCTGCGACCAACGGGGGTGTTGCCAGCCCGGCTCGGAGGTCAGCCACTGAAAGTACGGCCGCGGTCAGCTCGTCAGCTCCGTGGCTCCACAGGAGAATTCGGTCTCCCGATTGGCTGCCGGCGTTGGGTACGCACAGGACAGCGAATCCTGTCGTTGATGGCAGCTCATAATCTTCGGGTATCGGGATTCGCCCATCCGCGTCTTCTTCGACAGCGAGAGTTGCAGCCGCCGAAAGATAGTAGAACTGCCGATCTCGAACTGCGTCACTGATGATGTTTGTGAACGGCAGCCCGCGGCCGAGCACATGAGAGGGCAAGTTAGCCAGAAGGGCACTAGTCAACTTTTGGTCACCGAAGACACCGTGGGCTGCCGCATAACGCCTGACGAGAGGCCCCGGCCCCTTACCGCTTTTTTGTCCGGTGCGTTTCTTGTGCTCAGTTCCCCGACGCTCTCGATTGAACGTGAAAATGGCATGCTCATCCTGGGACGGTCGAGTGCGCAGCAAGAGATAGTCGGCGAGTTCGGGTACACCGGTCGCTTCAAGATTCAGCGGGAGTGACACTCGTCTTGTTAATTTTTCAGGAATCGAATCCCGGAGGACTGGAACGATGCTGGCGAGGTTGGTGTCGAAGCCGCCCGTAAAATCGCGCTTCCGAACGAGGGCGAGCTGATCCATTACCTGAACGATATTCGATCCAGCTTCGAACATTTGGAGGACCGTAAGACCGTTGCCAAGGACGACATTGAGATGATCGGGTGTGACTATCCAGCCACGTGATCCGAACGCCCGGCACATCGCCGGAATGTGAGCTCGGTCTTCTGGAAGGCCGGCAGCCACCCACCTCCTGTGTTCTTGGTTGCTTATCCCGTAGCGACTCCATTGAGTGTCGCTGCGGGCGACAATTGCCTGTCGTACGTTCCTGCCCGAATTCTTCTCGGAGACTACAGGTACGGGCTTGGGCACAAATAATGGCTTGGGTGCAGGTAGTCTTCCGTCGATGCGCCGCTGCGCTCGCTGAGCACGGTCGGTTGACTCTTGGTCCGCTCTCGCTCTTCCCTTCCGCGCAATATCTTCAATTCGTGCGTCTATTTCTGCGGAGCGGAACTTCCCGAGCTCGACTGAAACGGCCTGCTGCTCTGCTTCTTCCTGCCTGCGTTTGGCGACTGCAGCAACTGCAATTTGAAGCGCTTCCCTCTTGGCCTCACCAAGCCGTGAGGCGCGACTTGTGTCGATGAGGACTCGGGCTGAGCGGAGCGCCTTCTGCTCTTCCCTGCCAGCATCCCGGGCAGCTTGCTGAGCGGCGAGCAAAGCGCGCTGTTCCGCACGCGCGGCGCGGACCACACGTTTAGCATCGGCGATCTCAGCCGGTGTCGCTGGCGGCGGTGGCGGTTGCTTGAACGCAACAAATGGTTCCGTGGCATCCCACCGTTTCCCTGGCGGTGCGGGGACGGGGTACGGGGTCGACCGGATTGGCGCCGGAGGCGGTGCGGGGGCAGGATCCGGAACTGACCGTATTGGTGTCGGAAGCGGTTTCGGCGCGGGCGCGGCGAGCGGGTGCTTCAGTTCGACGTACCCGGCGGCGATGAGGTGCGCGCGAGTCCGCCGGGCTATTAGCGGCTCCATTGAGCTGCTCGGACCTTTCAAAAATTCACCATCGGCCTTGAGCATCCGAAGAACGATTTTTACATCGATTCCAAAAGCGCGTGCCAGCTCATGAACTCGTGGCTTTGCTGACATTAGGTTCCCCATCCCCTTGCGTCTTTGCTGTCTTCGATCCTATTGGGGTGGTCCGACGTTACCGCCGACCTGCACCCCGTCACGGATCTTCGGGCAGCAAAGCCGCGGCTGCCGCCGGCTCCGCCGTCGACGAGCTGGCTGCCGGGTTGTAGGCGGGCGCCCGGCCACCGAAGCCCTCCCATCTGGCGTCGCCGAACATGACCGTCAGCCTTCACCACCACCGCCTGGTCGTGGACCGGGCCGTGTTTCGGAGAGCCGGGTTTGAGGGGTTGGCTGGGATGCCGGACACATATATGACATGGACCAAACTTTTTACGATGTTCTGAATGTGGGATCTGATGCGCCGGCGGCCGAGATCAAGCAGGCGTATCGTCGGCTGATCCGCGCGTACCATCCGGACCAGGCTGGCGATCGTGGGACTGAGATGACGCAGCGGTTGAACGCGGCGAATGATGTGTTGCGGGTTCCGTCGCGTCGTGCGGCTTATGACCGGGAGCTGGCGGAGGCGAGTGAGCCGATTGTGGCGGAGCCGGAGTTCGTGCCGTCGCCATACTCAGATCCGGTCGACGTTTCGGTGCCACGCCCGGCCAGTGGAACCGCCAGTGGTCCTGCCCGGTCGCCGGCCCGATATTCGGAATTGCGGCGGGCATGGTGGGCAGCAGCCATCGGGCTTGTTGGCGCCGCTGTCGCCTTGCTAATTCTGCCACCCAGCAATTGGATTCTGCTGACGTTCGCGGTGATCCTGGCCGCGGCGATCGTCGCCCTGCGCCAGCGGCTGACCGTTTGGTGCGTCGTGATCCTCGCTGTGGCCACGGTAGTCTGGCCGCTCGCCGCTGGTGACGTCCTTTTCTTCCCGGCGTGGCTCGCTGACGCCGGCTCGGTCTCCATACTCGCCCAGTCCCTCCTCGGCCCGTTGGCGCTGTCCGTGAACCGGCTTCGAGGAGCCCTGGCCGTTCTGCGGGCCGCACGCCCAAACTCGTGACCCGGGTTTCGGGGGTCGACGTTTTTGCCGGACACATATATGGCATGACCTCCTACGAGAAACACCCGAACCGCCTCACCGCTCGCCTGATTGGTGAGAACACAATCTCGCTTGAAACGAGCCGTTCGAAGCCGACGCTGCCCTATGTGGTGCGCTGGACTTTGCGCTCTCTGAGCCTCGGCGGCGCGTTTGCTGGCGCCGAGATTGTGGAGGCGAAGCCCGGCATCGTCGTCGTGAAGGTTGAAGACGCGGACGTCATCGACCTTGACTTCCTCGACGCACTGCTCATCGCTCTGGCTTCACGGTGGGCGCTGGTTCACGGGCTTGATACGGACGACATCGACCTGAATGTCCGAGCTGCCTGATTGTGCAGCGGTTCGCTCGCGACTCAGTCAAGACGTTGCTGATTTCAGCGGTCACCTTATCCATCTGCCTGGCGCTGGCTACGAGCTGGGGCTGGATTTAGCCGGACCAATCTCGGCGGTCGACGTTTTTGCCGGACACATACATGTAGACAGAAAGAAGAGGCTCATGACCAGGTCCACCGAATATCGCGGCGTCATCTCGGTTTCCGTCAACGATTTTGGTGGGCACCAGGAACTTTTGGAGATCCACGCGACACCGCGTGGCCCCGTCGATATCTTGGACGCTGATCTGACAGCGGCTGGCGTCGGTCGCCGCGGTCCGATTGCAGCTGCGGTCACCGAGCACGGTGTCTTCGCGGAGGTTCCCGCGTCCGGCGTCCGGCCGGTTATCACCGCGCTCGTCGGCCTTGGCTGGACGGTTTTTCACGACGGAGGGCTCAACTAATGGCCGCCTCACCAACCGCCCGCCGGGCTGGGCGACATGTTATGCGGATGGTTTTGCGTTCCATGAAAAGATTCCTGGCTTTGGTGCCGGTCATCCGATACGACGGTATGGGGCCGGGAGCTGCCGGGTATCCGAGCAAGTTTGATCTGCAGGCGAGCCTTTTTATCTGGGTCGCTGTGCTGCCGTTCTTGGTCGTTGGAGCTGGCGCGATTAATCCTTGGGCCTACCTGGGGCTCATACCGCTGCTGCCGGCGGGGGCATATTTCGCGGCGAGACGATCGGCTGCCGCGCTCAACAGCGAGCCTCTGCGTCGTCGGGAGTGGGCGACGCGGTTCGCCGGGATGGTGAAAGCTACGCCGGCGACGGTCGAGGGTGGGGCGCCGAAAGTGCGCGGGTCCTTCTATGCGATTGCGGTCGCCGTCGTTCTGCTGGGTTTCGGTGCGGCGCTGCCTTGGCTCGTGAACGGGGCGTTTGCCGGTGAGCTGTCGTGGCTTCAGCTGTTCGCATCCAAATGGGCTCTCGTCTCATGGGCTGGATACGCCATCGTGCTCGTCGTCAGCTGGATGGTCGGCCGGGCATACGGCCGCGAAGGCTCAGATGCTCGGCAGGTCGAAGCGCTCTGGACAGCGCAGGTCGCAAAGATTCTGGACGTGAGTGTCTCCGACTTTGAGGCCGGGTCAGGCGCTCTCGCCTGGAGCCGCGACCAAGAGAGCCTGACGGTTACCGTCCCCGTCGCCGCCAGAACGCGGTTGAAGGGAATCGATTTAAGGTGCGAATTAATCGCACCGGGCTGGTGTGTCGCCTCCGCCGGCTACGACATCGTCGAACTCGTGCGAGTGGAGAACCGGCCCGAAGTCATGCTCGGCCGCCAAGCGATGGCTGCTTCTGATGGCCTGGTTGTCGGCGTTGAAGACCTTCCAGACAGCGAGCTGCGCCCCCACGCCGCCCGCTGGGCACTCAATCCTGATACCCGCGTCACCGTGGATCGCATCAGTTTCCTCGCCGCTGAACAGGGTTCGCAGGTCGTCGAGTGGAGCGAATGGAAGCATGAAGCGATCATCGCGAAGCTCTCCGCACGCGTCGTTCAGGTCCGTGGCCGTCTGGCCGAACTCCTGAACTGTGCACCACACGCCATCGAACTTTCGATCACCATGCACGCGACCGAGCACCGTATCGAAACAGTAAGCATCATGCGCGCGCCGAGCCTCGGGGTTGACGCGGAGAAGCGACTCACGCTCTGGAAGAACCTGATCGCTGCGATCCCCGGCGGCTCAAACGGCTGGCGGATTGACGACGACCCGATCACCGGCCGCGTCGTCCTGACTTACGGCGGCCGGCTTGCCCTCCGTCCGAGTGTGTCGATGGCTGAGATGCTGCCGGAGACATTGGACCCCGACGACTGGGCACGGCTCCCGCTGGGAGTCGGCCCCGACGGTGAGGTTGTGAGCATCAACCTAAAGGCGGGCCCACACACGATCGTCGCTGGTCCGACGGGGTCCGGGAAAACGGTCGCCCTCCTCCAAATCATGGCCTCTGCTATCGCCCGCGGTCACCAGGTTGTGCTCATCGACCCAACCAAGGGCGGGCTGGACTTTCTGCAGATCCGTCAGCTGACCGTCGCCTGGGCAACCGAAAGTCTTGAGGCCGCGCAGGCGGCGATGGAAGCCATCTATGCGGAGGTCGGACGGCGCAAAGCCATTCTCCAAGAGCACGGTGAGGTGAAGTGGAGCGACCTCTCGCCGGAGGTCCGCGAGCGTGAAAACGTTCACCCAGTGCTCATCGTCATCGACGAGTTCGGAAGCCTGGTCCTCGGTGAGGATGTTCCGAAGGGGCTGCCGAAAGACAGCCCGTACGTCGTCGAAGCGGAGACGAAGAACGCTGCCAAGAGCATCATTCGCACGCTAACTGGGCGTATCGCACGTGAGGCTCGTTTCGCCGGCCTCCACCTCGCTCTCGGCATTCAGCGCCCGGACGCCTCCATTCTCGGCGGCGAGTTGCGCAGCAACCTGACGAGTGCCGTGCAGCTCGCACCCCCCGGAAAGCCAATCTCTCGAGAAGCCATGACCATGCTCATCCCCGGCGACCAAGCCCCGATCGCCTCACAGACTCTCGCCGATCTTGACGACGGAAAATCGCCCGGACTCGCCGTGGTCGCAGCCGACGGTGGTGGTGTCGCCGGATTTCGCGTCGCATACGCGCCCGCTCGCGAGATCCCGGTACTCCTCGAACGCCTAGGAGCGCCGTTGCCCAAACAGTGGACGATCGCCACGTCAGTCGCAGCGCCCGTCTTCGGCGTTCGGAAGCCGAAGACCGTTGAGCCAGAGGTCATTGATCTGGGCACCGTCGTCGTCGACTTCGACTTCGAAGCCGCCGAGCCTGCGGCCACAGCTTTTCCATTCTCATTCGACGACTAAACCAAAGGAATCACACATGCAGTTCATCATCCCAGCCGCCATCCTCGCCGTGGCCACCGCACTCACCCTGCAGCCGTGGCGCTGGTTGTGGCAGGCCCGACTGCTCGCAGCATTCTTGCCTTGGGCAAGTGTCGCACTCTTCCCGATGTACGGCGGCCCGGTGGTGGGAATCACGCTCATCGCTGCCACCGCATGGTTCTCGATCCGCTGTCTGCAAAGCCTGATGCCCGTGTCGATCGCCCAGTTCGCCGCCGACCTGAAGCCGCGTTCGGAGGGCAGTGTCATCCGCCTCCTATTTCAAGGCTTTGTCTGCCAGGTGCTTCTGATCGTCCTCCTTTTCCGATCCGATGATGAGAAGGGGAAGACAAAGGAGCAGGCCAAGGAAGCGGGCTGCGATCAGCGCAACCGCCTCCGCACCGGCATCCGAGAGTCCCGCCGCGCTCTCCCCGCCGCTCTCGCCTGGCGCCGATCCCACTGGGCCGGATTCGCCACGGTCGTCGGCGTCTGGGCGCTCCTCACCGTCACCCACCTCGGCGACCTGGCCTCCGTCATCCTGCTGGCGATCCCCGCCGCCCTTTTGACCGTGGCCCTCATCGAATATCGGCGAGTGGTACCGGTCCGCGTAGTGCCGCGAGCTCGTCGTGGTGCCGGCGTTGTTAGCACCATCGAAAACTAGGAGAACAAAATGGAAAACGAAGGGCTTGAAATGGCAGACCAGACAGAGGGTGCCGAGAGCGTGGCACGTGGCGGACGTCGGAACATGCGGAGCGGCCGTGGTCCGGGCAGCGAGAAGGTGACGCGTGTTCGCACGCCCGTCATGCTAGCCGCAGGATTTGTCGCAGGGGTCGTGATCACTGCGCTGATCGGCTCGGGAATCGGGCAGGGGGTTGGGGATGCGGTCGCCTCCATCGCCAAGCCGGTGGCGACCGCTGAAGCCGCTGAAGCGGCTCAGGGACCTTCCGCCGAGGAGCTGGCCGCCGAGGCCGCAAACACCGCCCTGGTCGCAGCTGTGGCCGCTGCTGGCATGACAATGACGCCGGCAGCTGACGGGCTTCCGGCTGTGGTCACTGGGCACGCGAGCGTGACGTGTTCCGATTATGCGTGGATCCGCTTTAACGTGGAGGGCCCGGGCATCGTCACGGTAACCACCGATGGGGCCACAGTTACAGGTGAGGGAGTTGCTAGCGGATCCAAGATGCTTTCTGAGGCGGGAACAGCGACGGCAACGTTCACGGCCGAGGGTGGGCTGCCGGTCCTCACCTGGGAGGCCGGCGCGCGAGGCGAATGCGTGCTGGGCTAAAAACGGGCGGGACACAGCCTCGGTGCCAAGCGGCACCGGGGCTTCCTGCTGCCCGCAACCAGGGTGGCAGGCAGCCGAATTTCTGGGGAGCTCTGCGGCACCAGCTTTTCCCAACCGTGTGACATTGGCGGCGGGCACGACGAAGCCTCGGCGCGGATTGCGCCGAGGCTATCTGTTCGGGGGTTGGGGTTAGGCAGTGGCCGACCGACGGCTCAATACACCGTTATCGAAATCCGACTTTGGCGTGCTGGCTGGCGTGCTTTGTCCGCTTCGTATTTTTCCTTCCAAGCGTCAAACTCCTGAATGGCCTTATCCAAATCAGCGAGCCGGTCCTCTTCGCTTCGGCTTGCCTCCCAGCCGACAGGAAGGAGAAGGTAGCCGGCTGCATCCCTGTTACCGTTCGCGACAACCTTGGCCGCAGCGCCAATGTTCAAGGCGTATGCCGTCTCGATTGTCCACACCTCGTAGTCGCTGTAATTCTTTGAGGATTCGCCAAGATGGGAGCGAATATATTCCGGGTGATAGTCGCCACCCTCGCTCCATGGTTCAGTTTCGCCACTGGTCGCACCCACAGCCCCCGCTCGAACAGCCGGAACTTCCGAGCCAACCGCCACTGCGGGCCTAGGTCCAGCACTGGGCGACCCCGGAAGATTCCTCTCAGCCGGCACCAGGTTCTTATGCCTGATACCGGTGCCGACGTCGCCATTTGGTAACCTCACCGCGACACGGACCGGGGTGAGCTTGCTGGTCATTTTGTTTCTTGCCATTTTGTTGCTTCCTTTGAACTGTTAAATGGATACTGCTTGGGATAAAATCACCCGCTTTCGCAGGCTTCGGACATATCATGCGCGGCGGATCTCGGCCTGCGGCCGAAACCACGACCGCCGGCAGGAGGTGCGTGCCGGCGGTCGGTTCGGGGATTAGGAGGGGGTCGTCTTGCGAGCGGCCAGCGTTGCTTTGGCGGCGGCCGCGATCTCAGGAATCGCGTCCTGCGCCAGCAATCGCAGCTCAGCCGTTGTCGACAGGGTGCTCGCTGCGCGGTCGGCTCGATACACCGGCTTGTGGCTCTGTGACTCCCAGCCGATGTCACCGTGCGGCTCACGGAGTTCGAAGATTTGTTGGCGAAGCTCCAGCGCTTCCCGATCGGCCGGCCACCCCTCCGGCAGGTGATGGGCATGGGCATCGAGCAGAAGTTCGAGCTGGCGGGCCTCCGTGAGCGCCGCGACTTTGGCCCGGCTGTCGGTGCGCCGTCGGTTCGGGTAGCCGAGATCCTTCAACTCTTTGAACTCGGAGGCGGTCATCGGGGCTTCAGGCTTCTCGGTCTGAAGATCAGTGAGGGCAGCAATCAGAGTGGCGGAGTAGGAGCCTTTGGAGCCTGCCTTTACCCACGCCTCCATGACCTCATCGAGCTGGGGGTAGCGATCCTGGACGGTGTCCGCGGCCAGGGCTCCGATCAGACGGTGCCCCGGGTTCCGGCTGTCGGCGAGGATGCGCATGATCGTGACCAGCTCATCGTCCGTGCGGACGTCAAGCGATTGAGTGTTCGCCTGCTCGACGATCTGCTCTCGGGGATCGACGGGCTTCGGGCCGGCAGAAGGTGCGCCGGGGGCGGAGGTTGGTGTCAAGTTTTTGTAGCGGGTGCCGAGGGAGGTACCGGAAGCACGGCGGATTTGAACTTTTACGGGTGTGAGTCTTGGGTTGTTTTTAACGATGAGCTGTTCCTTTGTTTGATATTCGATGTCAGTCTCGGAATGCGGACGACGGGTGGTGCACCCGCACGTTGCGGGCTTCGCTCCGCGGCTGGGGGAGGGGCCGCGGAGCGAAGGATGGGGCGGTGGGTTACGGGGTTAGGCCGTCTCGGCCGCCGGGGGTGGTCACCTGGAACTCATGGAGCGCGGCAACCAACGCCGTCGCGTACGAGCCGAGGGGGCCGCCCTTCTTCCAACGCGCCATGTCCGCGCCGAGCTCCGGGAAGCGCTCCTGGATGGTGTCAGCAGCCAACTTCAAGATGAGGCGGCGCATGGGGTTGCGAGCACTGTTGAGCACTTGCACGATGACGACGAGCTCAACCGTGGTCCTACGGTCGAGCGATTCGGCTTTGGCCTGCTTGACGATGAACTCGGCGGTTGGCTTTGCTTTGCGAATTGCGATGATGATTCCTTTGAACGGTGATGTGAAACGCACTCGGCGAATGCGTTGTGAGACAGCGGCCGATTGCGGGCTGCAGGAGGACTATGCGCGGCACAAACGGGAGGTGCAGATTTTGGTTGGCGGTGGGGGTGCTGGACGTGTGGCGGGTCGAAGGGCGGACAGATGCTTCGGCGGCTTCTGAAGCTCGGCGGTCAGCCTCCGATCGGGTAAAAGCCGGTGCTGTCTTCCCACGATTCGGCGGTGACACCAGAGAACGTGAGCGCATAGTAGTTGGCGTCCCAGTCGCGAGAGTTTCCCCAGTTCCCCTGGATTATCCAACTGCCCCCGTTAGCACTCCATGTCTCTTGCGTTTCATCATCATTCGTCTTGAACGCGGCCACGGTTACGTATGTTCGGAGGTCGCGATCGGTAACGGTTCCTCCTGGCACCTCATGTTGGCCACGGTCTGGATCGTTGAAAATTTCAGGCGGCAGCTGGCCGCCGGTGACTTTCATGTACGCGACGATCTGGCTTCCTACTCTTTGAACTTCGGCAGCTACTAGAGCGTCTCGATCCTCTGTCACCGCTTCTACACAGGTACTGGTCCCACCTTCTCGAATCTCTCGGCTTGAGCTGTCAGCCCAGAAGGTGCGCCCGGTCTTACTGGTGGAGCTGGTGAAATAGCAGTTGTCGCCGGCAATAACTTTTACGTACACGTTTTCCTGTAGGAGCCCATAATCACTGAGCCCTTTAGCGGTCTGATATTTGGCAGCTCCTGATTCGGTGCTTTGTGCATAGGTGACGGATTCGGCACTGTGCACAGCATCGAGCTGAGCCTTAGCCGCACGATCCTGCGCCCACGGAATAACCGCAAACACGACGGCGGCGATGATTCCGGCGACAGCGCCAGCTACCAGAACTCCGACCATGATCGACGCCAGGTCAACGGCGCCATCCGCGTTCCGCAGCCCCGGGCCGCCCAATCTTTTCGACCCGATCTTCATTTGCTTTCCTTTTCGTTGTGCATGTCGTCCATCAGGCCGAGGATCCAGGCGGGGGTCTTTTCTTGAGGGGTGCAGAGGGGGTCTGGGGAAGTCGATTCGGCCGCGTAAACGTAGGCGGGGGCGCCGGTAGTCGGGTCGGTGGTGATCACGACGTCGAACTCGGTCCACGCTCGGCTGGAGGTCGTCTCTTCTGGCCACGTGGACTCCACGAAGGTTTTCGCGCAAATCACCGAGGCGACGGTGACCGTCGCTTTGACGCCTAGAGGCGCGCCCCAGTGGTCAGTCGCCCAAGCTTTGGCGGCGGTTTGGAGGACGGAGGGTGGGGGAGTGGCTTCGGCGAGCGTTGCTGCCGTGGCTTCGGCGGCGGCCTCATGGATGCCAGCGAAGCCGCTAATCGAGACCGTGCCAAGGGTTACGGCGAGAAGGCCGCAGGCAGCCGCGGTCATCAAGCGCCACGCGCGTACATCTGGATGTTCTTTCATTTGGTGTTCCGATCCCGTTCGGCCGTTTCGTTCCGGCCGCAATAGATATGTGTGCGGCGGAAACGGGGACCGGGCAAATTGGTCGGAAGACGGGCTCGGATCGCCTGAAAATGGCCCGAAATGATCAAAATGACCCCCGAAGTGGGGGTACGTGAGTTCGGTTTTTCGGGTGGGGGCCGCACACGTACTCAGTAGAAGGCCACCTCCGGTGGCCTCTTATGCAAGGGATCGAACCATGGAAACCATCACTACGACCATCGCCACGTTGAAACTGGATCAGGCGGCGCTCCTCAACGCGAAAGCGACAGCAGCCTCGAACGACGAGTACCTGCGAATCACCGCGGCTATCGCCGAATTCGAACGAGTTCTCGCTCAAGGGGAGGTGCCGAGCTTGTTCCGTGTTCGTCAGGTACGCCGCTTCTCACGCCTCTTCGGCGGCCGTTTCGCGGTTGCGGCCTAAGCGACCGGGACGATAGAGGACAGCGAATATGACAATCACACAGCCAGCACATGCTACCGAGATCCGCGCACGCTACCGTCTGCAGGAGCAGATTCTGACCCGTTTTGACTTTGGGCCGTGCCCGGACGGTGGACCAATGCCGCGCGAGAAGTACTCCAGGGCCATCTACGCGTGGAGAGTCAACGTGAGCGCCGCCGTCGATTTCTACGGCTCTGAGGCCGGCCGCGCAGCGTGGGCTTTGGCTGACGAGCGGCTCGACGCGGATCTTTTCGATGCGTGGGAGGAAGTGCGACGTCGTCGGAACCTGAGGTCATATTCGATCGTGCGGGATCAGACAAAGCCAAGTGAGGCGCTCGTTAAGGCTTATGGCGCCCGGGTGAAGGCAGCGGGTGGTGGGTGGCCGGTCCGGCCGGCGGAACCAGCCAGCTTGAGTTAAACCTGGGTTGAAGTGAGCGGTCCGTGCCTTGGGTGCGGGCCGCTTTTTCGTTTGCGGGCGGGCGATCTTGACGGTCGACGATGACCGTCGGCAGTCTTGTTTGCGACATCTGAATTGAGGGGGTGTCTCAAGCGACGTTGCCGGGGAGCCGCAGACGCCGGTGTAAAGCGTTGTGTTGCAACGTCGGGGCGACTGCTGCACTCCTCTCTATAGGGGCACTCACGGCAGCGTGGTAGCGCGCCAGGACCGATCGTGACAGTGGGGTCGGTCGAGAAGCTGTTCGGAAGTTCCAGGCAACGGCGGATCGTAGTGAACCGGACCGCAAAACGCCGCCTACTTCGCCTATCTCGTACCGGTTGAAATACGGAGCATCCCGAGATCCCTTTGTTTCATTGGGATCCGCAGCCTATTTCGCCTATTTCACTATTTCAGCCGCGGGGGGGGCATGTATGTATGTCTGTCTGTTTTTGGGGAGAGCACACATCTCTATGGGTGGGTCACACCCTCCTATTGATATATCTGTTTTTATGAAATAGAGAGAGAGAGAGAGAAAGGCCCTACAGCCCAGTAAAACAAAGGGATCCACTATTTCATCCTTATTTCAGATTCGGGCCACTATTTCAGATTTGGCCTCTTATTTCAGATTATTGGTGGTTTTCGCCTCTTTTTCGGGTCCGGCCCGGCGCCGTCTATGTACAGGCCTCCACACGTAGAGGCCCCCAGGTCCTCGGAGGATCACATGGAATCTGCAGAACTGGCCACGGCAGCGTCGGTCTTAATCACCGAAGGGCACAAGGTGCTGGCCGCGCACGTTGAGACGGTTTTGATCGTCGCCGGCGCGACCAGCTGGGAGATGGCGGTCGAAGCGAACGTAGTGGGCACTGTCATCGCCGGGATTCAGAGCCCGGCTGAGTGGGTCTCCCAGGTGACGAAAGCCCCGCACCGCGAGTTGGAAGTACTTGTGCGTCGCGACCGTAAATCGAACGTGGTCTTGGCCCTGGGTGCCACTGAAACCGATTCCGAAGTTTTCGATCAAGCCAAGGCCCTTGCCGCCCACCTACTCCGCATCGGTGCCGCGTCCGTAAAGTTCATCAAGCTCGACTTCTTCACCCTGGATGCAATGCTCGCCTCGCGCCCAGAATCGGAGCAAGGCCCGTACCTCGAAGCGCTAATTGCTGATGCCGCCGACAAACTAGGTGCCCGGCCCAAAGCGACCGTCGCTGAGAAGGTTGCGCCGGCGAGCATTGCTCCGACTGTCGACACGGAGATGGGACGCACCTACATCCCGCGTGGTGACGCACCTCCGCTCGTCATCATGGAAGCTGCCGCACGGCGACTCCGCACCCACTCGGTCATTGACGACCTGCGCGACCCCCGCGGGATCAATGCCGAATTCACCCACGACCTCGAGATTTCGGTGATGACCGCTTCTGGGCTCGGGGTTTATGAGGTGCCGGGCGTCCGCGATGCTGACCTGGTTCTGCCGCGCAAGTGGTTGAACCGAATCCCTCAAGGCACCTCTATTGTCGTTGCTACGGACGCCTGGATTGGAAAGGCCATTGATGCTTCAATCCGCGCCCACCGTGCGGACGAGGTTATTGAGAGTCCGGTTCTCAAGCGCACTGGTTGGAAGCAGGTTGACGGTACCTGGGGCTTCCTCACCACCTCGGGCTTCATGACTTCGCAAGGCCTCACCAATCGGGCGCACTCCCAGCTTGCGACGGCGTACAACATGATCGCCCTCAACGACCTCTCCGGTCTCACGATCGACGATGAACGAGCCGCGGCCGCGAACACGCAAGCCATAGCAGCCGAACTCACCGACACCAACTTTTGGGCTGGCGTGTGGGGCCCAACGATCTGGAGCGCGGCTGGTATGGGCGTCGGGGCCGTCCCGTTCGTCGCTGGCCACCACGGCTGCGGCAAAACGACAATGGTTCAGGGCCTGACCGCCCACATTTCCGCGGCTTTCGCCCCCTCGGGTAAACCGATGGGCATCATTGACGGCTCGGTTCCGAACGTCGGCCGCATGGGCGCGGGCTTAGATGGGCTCATCGTAGCTATTGACGACTCACGGAAGCGCACCTCCACGCACGGCAATGAGGATCAGGAGAAGGCGCTCGAGCGCCTGGTTCGTGCGGGCTATGGCGGCGGTAGCGCTCGCCACTCCGTTTCCATGAAGAACACTCAGACGGGGGAGTGGGAACTGGGTGTTCCTGATCTATCCTCGCCGACGGTCGTCATGGTGGGCGAGCAAATCCCCGATGCCGAAGAACTTGATAGCTCCCGAGAGCGCCTGTACCCGATCGTCATCGAGCCTGGATTCAACATTTTCCGCTCGGGCAACTCCGAAGTTTACGAATCGCTCGCCAACAGTGGTCTACCTGCCATCGCGCTCGCTGCCTTCATCCGATGGGTCGCCGCTCGCATCGAAGAGGAGGGAATGGATGCATGGCGTGCCCGCTGGGCCAAGTCCCGCGTCGCCGCAATCGCTCTACTTGAGGACCTTCCGGTTTCCCGGCGCGTTCGGGAGGTTGCAGCGCTCGTCACGGCCGGGAACCTGATCTGGTTTGAGTACCTGCGTCATCTTGCTGTCATCACAGTCGAGGAGCAAAAGGTGTTGGTCCTCGCTGTTCACCACGCCGTCAGGAAGACAGCCCTTTTCCACGGCACGACGAACGTGACGAGGGGCGAGAAGCCCAGCTGGGAGTCGCTCCTTGATGCGCTCCGAGCTGCGGTTGCGGGGTCTCAAGCGTACGTCCAGATCGACAAAGCTGCCCCGATCAAGGACACGGAGGGGCTGGTGATCGCCTTCGACGAGCGTAAGAAGCTGCTCGGTGTTCGCCGTGCTGGCCGCGGCGACAACGTTGAGTTCCTCGCGTTCCAGGCGCGGGATGCAGCCGCTATCCTTCGCATGGAACCGCGCTACCGAACGATCACGGACCAGGCAATCATCACGGCATTTGCACCGGTCGCCATCGTTGATTCGGGCCACAAGCAGAAGGTCGTCCGTATCAACTCGCTCAACGTCAAGTGCATCGCTGTCCCATGGTCGACGTTTGCTCCGACCGAAACTGAGGGTGAGTAGCTGATGACGATCGAAGAATTCCTAGTGGCCACCTCCGGACCGCTGGCCATTCGGTTCAGCACCGGCCGCGAGGCCATCCGCGTGTACGGCGCTGACGGCCAGGTTTTTACGGCCGCCGGTGTCGAGGCGGGGTTGTCGCTGTTCGCCGCTTTAACCGTCGCCAATCGCCCGGTGTACTCCGAGGACGCAGCGATCATGGACCGCGAGCATGCCGCGTTCCTGGTTGCTCTCGGCAACCCACGGATCGCTAACGGCCGAGTCCTCGACCTGGCCCTGGCACCCGTAAAAGGTAAGGACGCACCAGCGCCAGGATCAGCGCTCGCCTCGCTCATACGAGCGCACAGCGCCGCTGCACCAGCCGCCAAGCGCGCCGCACGCAACGTTGAAAACGAAGACCAGATGTGGCGAAATGCCGCCCGTCGTGGATATCGCATCGACAGGTTCGCAATGCAAGAGCAGCGGCAGATTCGCCACCGTGAGTTGGACGCGGTCAAGCGTGAGTTGGGTGTTGATGTTCGGGTTTCGGATGCCAAGAAGTCGCAGTTCCTCGACCGTCTCGGCGTCAGCTATACCCGCACTGGTGAGTACGGCTGGTCGCGCCCGAGCGAGTGCGATATCACGGACATGCCCCTGATCCACAAGGAGGCTTGGGATCGCTATACGAAAGCTCACAGCACGCTGAAGCGGGCTCAGATCCTCGACGGGATCGCCGGAAAAATGACACAAGAAGGGCGCGTGCACCCCATCTGGCGAACGAACGCCGCGGCCACCGGCCGTATGAGTGGGCAGCTCCCGGGGCTCATGAGCGCCATGCGAGAGCTCCGGTTCCTGTTCTTGGCCGAGGAGAATCACGATGTCGTGTCGGTCGACCACTCGAACCAGGAGGGCCGCGTTCTGGCTCGCCTGATCGGTTCACCGTCCTTCACTAGAAGTGTGCTGGACGGCGACCCATATGCCGACCTGGCGCTGGCCTCCGGCCAGGAGCGGAAAGCCGCGAAGGTGCAGTTCATCTCGTTCCTCTACGGCCAGAAGCAATCGACCCTCGCCAAGACCGTTGGTGCCGACCAGGCCGCCGCAACGCACGACGGAATGAAGAAACTCTTTCCGGAGGTCGTCGCGTTCTGCGCACAGCAAACTGAACGCAGCCGCCGTGGCGAAGCCTTGACGACGTTGTGGGGCCGCCCGCTCCCACGTCTTGACGGCATGACCTACAAGACCCGCCATGCGATCGCCACGAACCTGCAGGTGCAGTCATCTGCACGTGACGCCTACGGTGCAGCGGTCCGGGCGATCGCCAAGTCGATGGGCCCCGAAGCGTTGTACATCCCGCTGCACGATGAGGCGTTCATTCTTTCGCCCACCGGCCGTTCAGCCGAGTATGCGGAGAAGCTGCTGGAGGCCATGACGGTCGACCTGGGCGAGGGTGTTGTGCTCACCGGCAAGGCGAAAGTCTCCTTCGGTCGCTGGGCGCAGCAGGCCTAGAACTCAACCTCGATTCCTGCCCGGTACCTGAGCGGTGCCGGGCTTTTTGCTGCGCCTAAAACCGAATGTAACAAATCTATAACGCTTTGTCATCGATCGCCGAATATCAGGCTTTAGGCCCGGTTTCGGCGTCTTTCCGCCGCATGTCTCTTCAGTGAAGGCAAAGCGCAAGACAAATTTTGCCCCGATCAGGAGGCATTTTCGTCATGCAACACATGTTCTCGGTAAACAATCCGCACACGCCGGGCACCGAAGCCCACGAGTTTTTCGAGCTGGCGGCGAGCATCGCAGCCCGTCGCATCGACCCGACGTTCGCCGAGGAGCTGGATGCAGCTCGTGCCATCGTCGAAGCGGCGGCCACTGCTGAGGCTCGTGCACATGCGAAGGTCGCTGAGAAGGCCGCGAAGAGGGCGCTGGAGGATGCCGAGCTCAGCTTTGAGCACTCCGCAATTCTCGACAGTCGGCACTTGAAGTCGAAGAAGACGACATTGGGCCGTGAGAACACCCGCGTCTGGCGCAGTGTTCGTGGCCGGGCACTGCTCGAGCTGGGCGCCGAACGGTTTGCGTACTTCGCCCGCCAGTACGACCTCGACCGGGCAGCGGCCGCAGAACTCACGATGATGCGCACCGACTTAATCTCGTACATCTGGGAAATCTGGAACTCACCGGCGTTCCTCGAAGCGAAAACTCCGTGGGGCTACACAAACGAGGTGCTGGGCAAGCGCCTCGGCTATGCCAACAAGCTCGACCGCCTCCGCACCAGCCACAGCGCAGATGAGCGCACTCCGATGACCGGCGAGGTCCCAGCGGACGGTTCCTATAACCCGATGACCGTGCTTTTCGCGGATAACGGTGGCGAAGCTATCACCAACTCAGAGGACTCGGTCTCGATTGAAGCTGCACGCCGTTCAGCTGAATTAGAGCCAGCCTTCAGGTCGCCCGCGCTGAACCGTGTCGTCACGCTCCTTGTTACCGGCGGCCTTGTTCCGGAGCAGGCGTCGGCTCTCGTCGAATATGTCGTTGAGCGGGCGACTGCGGCGACGTCGCCGGCCCGCGCTTATGACGCCGCAGCTCGTGACGCCAAAGTCGTCGCCGCTCGCCTTGAGATTCCTGAGGCTCTGTACCGGGCGACCGTCAACCTGGTGCTCGGCAATTCCAGCGGTGATATCGGCGTCATCGAAGCGGAATTACGGGGCATCGACCCGCGGACCGTGAAGAACATCGTGAAGAACAAAAAGAAACTTTCGGCATTTTCTCGATAATGAGCTCTTTTTCGGGTGGCGACCGGCGCCGTCTATATAGAGGGGAAACAGCCTCTCTCCAATCCACCAGGTAGAGGAAATCAAATGGCTCACTCAACATCATCGGCCGCGGTCGAGCTCGCAGCTCTAAAGGAGTTGCGCACCCTTTTTCAAACCATTCGTGACGACGCCCAGGAGGATCTCTACCCGGTCCTCGTGCAGATCGGCAAGCTCGAATATCGGATTGCTGTCGAAGAGGCTGCTGGCCTCACTGGAAGCAGCCGGTCGTGACCGAGACCACCGTCGTCAACGGGATCAAATTTTTCCGCAGTGTGCACCGGGTTTTCCGCGACGCGGGCTATTACCGCGGCTATGAGGAGCGGAAAGCAGCCATCTGGGTCTCGGCCGTCAACGAGCTGATTCATGGCGGTTACGGCTGGGCGGTTCTCACCGAGGATGCCTGGGGCGAGCCCCTGGTCACCGAGTTCGCCACGAACCACTACGGCGAAGGACTGTGGGAGGACGACCGGCAAACCCTCGGCACATGCGATCTCCGTCTGCGTGGCGACCGGCGCCGAATTCGAAGGGTGGTGCTCTCCCTGCATATTCCGGCCTAGTACGCCGGCTCCACCTACCCCCTAGTCCAAGCAGCATAACCATCCAACAACTTCAACCGAAAGAAAGTTCAAAATCATGCGATCACAGATCATCAACACCTTCACCAACAACCCCCTGCTCAACGCCGCTCTCATCGAGGCGGTGAACGGAACATCGGACCGACTGATCATCCTCACTGGTCGCCATGGAATCGGCAAGACCGTTCTCATACAGGCTGTCGAGCGGCTGGCAGGAGAGGTTAGCGATGACCGCAGCCGCCTCCCCATCGTCGAGGTCCTGCAACTGAACGAAGGTCTAGCTCAACTGGGTACCGTCTTCGTGCTCGAGCAACGGGACTTGAACCATGAAGCTGTCACGGGGTTCACGACGACGGCCGAACCACGTGAAAGCCTCGGGTGCGAATGCCCGGATGTTCTTCTGCGTCTTGCAAGTGAAGTTGTGAAGAATCCAGACCTCGCCGCGGAGGCAGCCAACGACCCGACGTTTGCAACGAGGTTTATCCATGACATCACGCGGGGTATTCGTTCGGCTCCTTGGACCCGACCACGCGCCACCGCGCCGAAATCCGTCAAGACAACCAACTAAAGGACCGTAGAGAAATGTTGAACCAAGCTCAAATCGCCGCCCGTCTCCTGGCAGCCGCGGAACTCATGGAAGCCGTTCAGACCGCTACCACTTCCTACGGCGAGGCCGAACAGGAGGCCGGTCGAACCGGCGTTCTAACCGCTCGCCAGCATGATTTCTACCGGGCCGCCCAGGCGGCGGTGATCGCAGCATGTATGGGGGAGTGATGTCGTGGGACATCTACATCTGTGAGTGTGGCGAGTACGCCAGCCACCCGGACCGTTTGTGCGGCTCGTGCTCCCTTCAAGAGCTCGTGGACCAACATGCCCACGATGACGATTGCGAGTGCTAGCCGCCGGCCCACCCCCGCGCGGTGATCACTCCGACCACCCAGAACCCCGGCACGCATTCCGTGCCGGGGTTCTTTGCACCCCAGCCGCCTCTACCCGCGCAGCTTCTGCACTTCGAGACGAATATCGAGGAGAAGTTCGGAGGAGGTGACGGCCGGGAGCTGAAAATGTGAGCGGATGTGCTTCAGTCTGTAGCTTGAGTAAATATCGCGCACAGTGCGGTCTTGGCCGTTAATCGTCAGCGTCGATTCAAGGACCGAATTTTGATCTTCATCGTTGAGAACCCTGCTGAAAAAGAACAGCTGGGCGGCCCTAGCGATTAATCGAGTGTGCTGCCCTTTGATCTCTTTTGGGTTGTTGGCGTACCAGCCGCCCATGAAGTCTTCGTATGCGGCTTCCCGAGCCAGGTCAGCGGCCGCCTCCCGGGCGCGATTCGGATGGTGAAGCTCGGCGTAATGTTCCTTGTCGTAGCCAGCACCCCACCGAATCCCTGTAGCGATCGCTTCTTTGCGCATGAGCTCGGCGTAGCCAACGGTGATGTTCCCTAGGATGCTGTCGCTTATCGGCACTTCCAGCCAGAATTTCACGTAAGCAGCTGCTGTTCCATCCCCGTAGGTGGCCGGCGGGAAGAGGAAAGTCCCATCTTCATCTAGGTCAAAGTGCATGTCCAGCCCCAAACGTTAGGCCAGTTCAACCCCCCGGCACGGAAATCGTACCGAGCCACGCAACCCCATTCACCTGCCTTAAAACCCCCATTTCGCGCCACGCTCAACATCCACCCCGTTCTCCGGCACGCCCCTCATGCCGCCCCCGCCTTGCACCGAGTCCAGCCCGTGTTCACCTCAGGCTTCGTGCCCAGCTGCGAGCATCGCCGCCAGCGTGCGCCGATGCACTTCGGAACTAATCAGCCCATCAGTAAGAGCGTCGTGCAGCTCCGCGACCGGCCCACAGGCCGGAGAATCCGCGTCAAGCCGCCGAACAACCGGTATGTTGACGACCGCCATAAGGAAGTGGGCTTCCGTAAACCGGCCGGCCGCGAGGTCACCCGCCAACTCAGCTACTGTCCGCGTGTAGAGCGCCGAGATCTCATCCATCGCCTCCTCATAGCTGATCTCACCACGTAATAAGCGCCGGACTCGATCCTCCGCCGCATCGGTAATCGGATGGCCGATCGCACGGAAGGCGTGCCAGATCTCTGCCACGCGCTCGTCAAGCTCGGCGCCCGAAAACTGGCGGTCTGCATCGGTCACTGATCCCTCCACTCTGTTCACCTGGTCCCATGCGCGGCAACCCAACCACCCCGTCCCGACTTCCGGCCTGCCACCCGGACCGGGCGGGTGCCGCGCATGATGGGGTTATGACGACGAATGAGACGGTTGACGATCTGAGTTTGCCCGGTGAAAGCGTGGTCGCGATGGCCGGGGACTGGCACGCAGATTCTCGCTGGTGCGGCCAGGTCATTCCCTTCATCGCGCGGAAGGTGCCAGGCGTTCGGACGATCTTGCACGCTGGCGATTTCGGATTTTGGCCGCCGCTCCGCGGCAAAAGTTTTTTGGGCACGGTTGACTACTGGAGCGCCAGAGCCAATATTTCCCGCGTGCTAGTGACACCTGGAAACCACGAGCAATGGGCAAATCTTAATGCCGAGTTCGCGAAAAATCCGAATCAGATCG
Source organism: Cryobacterium flavum (assembly GCF_900103805.1). Lineage (GTDB taxonomy): Bacteria > Actinomycetota > Actinomycetes > Actinomycetales > Microbacteriaceae > Cryobacterium > Cryobacterium flavum. The sequence continues at coordinate 30,553 of NZ_FNIB01000009.1, forward strand.
TGCAAATGAGCGAGGTTGTTTGGGTGATGCCCCGAGGGTTCCGGTTCACTCTCGCCGGTCGCTCGTTCATGAGTTTTGGGGGAGGAGCATCGCTGGACTTTCAAGATCGCGTGCCAGAAGTGTCGTGGTTTTACGACGAGATGGCGTCCGACGCCGAGGTTGACCAGGCGATCGCCGGAGGCCCCGTCGACGTTCTTTTGACTCACGAGACGATCGATGGCGGCACCCCGCTTGTCGAACGGATAATCGGTGCCAACCCGATGGGGTGGAACGCAACGGAGCTCGCCTATAGCGCTGTCAGTCGCCGCAGAATCACGCGCCTCTATGAGGCTGTAAAACCCGAGGTCCTGGTCCACGGCCACATTCACGTCAAAGACGAAACAGTCACAGCCACTGGAACGCGGATCTACTCACTGGCCTGCGACTGGGAGCAGGGTAACGCGGCCAGTTTTGACCTCGAGTCGGGCGCCTGGCAATGGCTCGGTGACCCTCGCCGCCGCTAGCACCCAAACCCTGAAAACGGGTGACGATTGATCGTCTCTACGATGCCGCCTGTAAACGGGATCAGTCGGTCTCCGTCCTCAACATCGATGAAGGTCACCGACGCCGCCTCCCCGGGCACCAGGCGAACCGTATCGACGATCGCGTATGGCATGTCTTCGCCAGGCGAGGCGATAGATTTACCTGTTGTCCAATTGCGAACGACCAGGATCACCTCCGTACTCGTGACGATCCGGAAGAGTTCGACGGTGGGCTGGGTCGTGGTGGTCATGAACCTTGCATGCGCGGCACGCTGAGGGCGGAGACGGGGCGACGAACATCGACCAACGCGCACAGTGCTACCGAATAGCCGGGCGCGCCGTCCAACCATCCGCGCACCCGAACTTCGAAGAGCTCAGCCGTGCCGCCGGTCATCGAAGAGCTGGGCACACTGTTGGTCCTCGAACAGCTCGCCGCACCGTTGGCCGTTGCGATCAACCTCAAAGGATTCTCTGTGCGCCCAGGTGCCCGACGCCGCCTTCGCTCCGCAAGCCACCAGCTACCGGTCGAGCGGCTGCTTCCGAATTTCGCTTGGCGCCAGCCAATCGATCCGATAGATCGGTTTGTTGGTTGTGAACCCCGGCATGCCTTCCTCTGGATCCAGTCCCGCCCAGGTGACGGTGGCCCGCTCACCAACCGCGAAAATGAAGGACGAAACTTCGTGAGCTCGCCCGTCACCCCGATATTCGTAGGCCTCCGTTTCGAGCACCGGCCCGTGCGCTATCCGCGCGCCATCGCCGTTCAGCCACACAACCACGTGATCCGCTTTGGAGAACGCACGATAGATCCCAGCTGGAGAGCCGGGGAGGAGGGTGGGAACTGACTGAGCGACGCATTCGATGCTCTGGACCGTGCCTTGGTCGAACATGGCGGTTCCCTCCCGGACTTCGACCGTCATGGGCCACCGGCCGCCAATTCGAAGCTGCACATCAATGATCCAGGCGCCGGCCCAGCGCACAGCGGGCCGGAGCCACGGTTCGGGGAAAGCGCGTGCAATCCCGCCGGGACCCATCAACACTCGGACCAGCGGCCGGCCAGCGCACTGAACCAAGTACTCGCCGACCCGGGTCTTGGCATCGATCCGCGATTCGTAGGTCATGACGTGGGCCGAGGTTGAGGGCCGAGGATGCGGACCGCATTCTCGATGACGATGCCGCCGATGAAGCAGCCACTCTCGAGGTTGACGACGGCCGGTGACCCAATCTCGAAGAAGGCGCCACTGCTCGGCTCCCACCGGGCGCCGGCGCGAACGGAGGCCGAAGCACCGCCATCTTCGTGGAGCGCGTAGAAAATCGGCTCGATGGTCGTAGCTATCGCATAGGCATGGAGGATCGGCGGACGTTTCATGAGAGGGTCATGCGCGGCAGCGAGGGTGCCGCGCATGATGGTCGCATGAGAATCCCACCGGTCTTTGATCGCAGCCACCCGGTGCCCGCCGGTGTCCGGCCTGGCTTTTGGGAGCTTCGGTCGATCTGGGTAGCCGAGGACCTCGGCACGCTGACCGGCCCGAGCAGCGGCACGCTGATCCTGCCGCCGCACCTTCAATGGTCAAGTCGGCGGCCAGTGCGGCTGGATGATCCGGCTTCGGTAGGGGAGTGGTATGCGTGCGTAATGCGAGAATCTTTGAGCGCTGAGGACCTCGCGATCCTGAACCGTGAATTGTTCCTACGGGTTTGGCCGGATCTGTTTCTGCCGGGCAGGATTCGGGCCGCGTGGCAAAATTCGTTCCCAGAGCTGCGTTGATCTGATGGGGGAGTGCTCGGGGCCGCCCTTGGCACGCCCGAAAATTCGGTAAGCCCTCCGCGCATGTGGCGACCATGACTACTACCGCCGACCCGCTCACCCTCCTAAATTTTGCGTTTGACCCGGAGCTCGGGGCGCTGCTCGATGTGATGCCGGACGAGCGAAGCTGGTGGTGGACGGCTGCGCACACACCGATCGAGCACACGGCGTGGTCGGCCGTTTTTCTCCACGACCTCGTGTCCGTCGTCAACGCCCGAACCGGACTCCCGTGGGCGGTCTGTGGCGATACGGGCTCGGGGCGCTGGTTCCAGGTTTATGGCGAACCGGACGCCTGCACCGTCGAGCTTTCGATTCCTGGAGATACGAACGCGATGGCGGTACTCGGGATTCCTGGTGGGAGGTCAGAGATGGTCGCAGTGTTCGGCGGGGAGCACACCGTCGTGGTTGAGCGCCGGCAAGTGTTGACGCTGGCGGCGGCCCATGCGGCTTTAGATTCTTGGGTGCTCGGGCTTGGCCGTGTTCCTGAAGGCTTCGACGTTCGACGCGTCCATTATTGAGAGGCCGGAACGGCCCTCGCTAAAACGGTCGAATTTGGAATTGTCCGCGCATGTACGCCTCAGGAGCCAAATCGAGTTCCGGAAGTAGTCCCGATATCGGCTCACTCCCGGAATCGGCGAATGGCGTTTTAGAGATCGGATCGACATGGCACTCATCGGATACGTGAGAATTTCTACGGTTGAGCAGAAGACCGACCTCCAGTACGACGCACTGAAAAAAGCCGGTGTGACCAAAATTTTTGAAGACGTCGGGATCAGCGGTTCGGTTGCCGTCCGCCCAGGTTTGACAGCAGCGCTCGCGTTTCTTCGCGACGGCGATCAGCTTGTGACCGTCCGCCTGGACCGCCTTGGGAGAAATACGTTAGCGGTCCTGCACCTGATGGAGGACCTGGATGCAAAGGGCGTGACGTTCCGTTCTATTACGGAGGGCATCGACTCCGCGACGCCGGCCGGCCGCATGCTGCAAACCCTGCTCATCTCTTTCGCAACCATGGAGCGGGAGATCCTGATCGAACGAACGAACGCCGGACTTCGAGCAGCACGGGAGCGGGGGAGAGTCGGCGGTCGACCGCGTGCGTTGAACGATGCCAAGACCGAACTAGCCAAAGTCATGTACAAGCGTGGGTCTACTGCGCGCGAGATCGGCGCCGAGCTTGGCTGCTCACGCAGCGTGGTGTACCGAGCTCTTGAGCTAAACCCGGCTTAGTCCTTCCACTTCACTTCGATCAGGTCCGGGTCGAACCTCTTGCCGGACCCTGCCGGCAGGATGGTGACCGTCAGGAGGTCAGTAACAACATCTCGTTGTGCGTCGATCGGCAGAGCGCCCCAGTTTTCGCGTACAGCACCACCGTCGGTGAGTGAAGAGAGCAGTGTGCGCGGGCGGGCTCCGTCCAATTTGCGCTCGGCATCTGCTCGCCGGAGTCGAAGCTTCTCCGTACCCCATTTGAATTGCTCTGCGGTGCAGAGGTCATCCGTGAACCGGTCGACCAGGAGAACCAGTTTCGCGTCGATAGCCTCGATCGAGGCCTGCGCTTCATCTGCCAGAACGGAATCGCCGGTCTGGTGAAACGTAGCAGCGTCAGGCATGGACAGCCGGGCAATGATCAACTCGACGATGAGTTCGTCGACCGCCTCTTGGTGGCGCCTGACTTTGTAGCAGTCTGCGCAATTGTAAGAAGGAGGCTGACGTTTGATTGCACCGGTCCGCTTGCTCACGACCTCGCGCCCGATCTGCCGGCGCATTGGGCCATCGCATAGCCCACAGATTGCTAAGCCACTCAGAAGATATTTGTAGCTGGATCCGGAGAAGTTACTTCGTCGGCTCGGGTCTTTCAGCAGCGCCACCAGCCGATCGTGTGTGGCTGTGTCGTAGAGCGGCTCGGTCGTCGACGGTCCGAGCACCTTGCCTTGATACTGGCGGAGACCGGCATTGGTCGGCCGTAACAGGATCTGCCTGAGAATCGTCGAGTTCCACTTGACGGCCTTGGGGCCGTGGATGCTGCGGACGTTGAAGTCGGTGACAATTGAGCGGAGCGATTCGCCTTTTAGCGTTCGCCGTGCCGCCTCCCGCACGATCTCGCCGTGTTCCTGGTGGATGATGTCACGGCCGATCCTGCTGGTGATGCCATTGACGTCGACCGGCTGGACTCGCGTGTAACCGTACGGGCTGAAACCGTGTGGCTCGCCGAGCTCTGCCTTCTCCAAGAATTTGCGTTTGAGCCTCTGGCTCATCTTGCTGGTTTCGTAGGAGGCAAGAGCACCCATCGTCCGCGCCAGCATGCGATCCTCTTGGGTGGCGATGTGGATGCCGCCGCTCACCGTCGCCATCTGGAAGTCATAGACGTCGGCCAGCGCGATTATTACTTCAAGCTCTGCCGGGCGCCTGGTGAGCCGGTCGATGCTGTAAATTACGACGGCGTCGATTCTCCGCAGCGCGATGTCCGCTAGCATGCGCTCGTACTCCGGCCGACGCTTCGAGCGGGTGGCGCTCACATCGTTGTCGACGTAATACGCGACAACATCCCAGCCTTTTTCGCGAGCGACCTTCTCGCAGTCCTTCTTCTGGCGTCCGACGCCGAGAGCTTTACCGCCTGCGTCTTCACTGATCCGGGCGTAAATTCCTGCTCTCATATATTGCATCATAGTCCGGGCACTAGTCCTGTGAGATTGGTCATTTTTCCATGGCGAATTGCGACAGCCATCGTCCCAACGTCTCCGTGCTGAGGATGACGACACCCCAGTAACGACCGCCCTCGATCACCCTTGGTAGAAAGTAGAGAAACGAGGACGGCTTATGGGGCGTTCTCCCGGGTATCCGGAACTACATGCACAAAAATGCGAGGACTGGGACGTAGCTGTGATGTGAGCGCACGTACAACAGATTGGCACACCTTGGTCTCCCATCTTGGATGAGCCGCGCTCTATGTGAGCTTGTTGGCGGTCATCGCTAGTCCACTAAGAAGAACCTCCAGTGTCTTTCGCGCCGCCAGGCAGGCTTACGTGAAGGTTCGTGCTTCGTGGACCGAGAGCGGATGGTGAATGGAGTTCGCGGTCGACCGTGAACTCATTCGGCCACTTGTACCCCCTTCTGAATGAAGGCAACCGTCTCACACGCCAGCGCCACGACACATCGAGAATCCAGATAGCGATTACTAGGAGCAACACTCCAGCCATTGTGAACCACGGACCCCAGAATCCTCGATCGGCCAGCCACCTAAAAGGAACGAGCGCCCATGTCTCACCGGGCTCGGACGCAGGCACGGAGTTTAGGAGTTCCCGAAGGGGCGGCACTGCGACCAAGAGAGCGATTAGAGTCGCCGCCGAGGTGACCCACCACGCCCGCCGCGACGCACGCTCGGCGCTCAGGGTCGCGTACGCTGACGCGGAGAGGTTGAGCGCCGTCTCAATGGTTCGCCGGATGTCGGGTACCCCAAATTCTTGTAGAACGTGCCGCACGACATCCCGTGCTTCGCCAGATCGCAGATCGCGTTGCCTCAGCTCAGAGAAGATGCGCACCGCCCCGCGGTATCGAGCACGCATACTCCTCTCACCGAGAGCCATTTGCGAAACGTGTTCTTCCATGGTGTGGAGCCGCATGTACTGCAACAGTGCATACTCGAGCACTAGGACAGTATCCAACTCGGCTACTCCTCTCGGAGCAGCGCCCCTCCATTGGAAGTGGACCGCTGAGCCCAAACCGGCATACAGGGACCGGTCTCGCCCGAGCGAGAGATCTCGCGGGATGGCGACGTGCGGGGCAACTTCTCGCTCGACTGATCCCCGGATGGCAAGACGAATCAAGTCGTCTCGATGAGTTTGCTTCCATTCTTCGGGATTGCAGCACTCGTCTGCATCGAGAATGGCGAACGGATAGATGACCCAATGCCGATAGGAACGCTTGATGATCGCGAGTACTGCACTCAGGTGTATTTCCAACAGCTGAGCCATGGAAATCGGGGTCGGGTGCTCGATAGTTCCGAGTGGCTGCCCAGCGTCGACTTCGCCGCTCGAGTAGTCGGCAACTTGTTCCCATTGAGTCCCCCGAAGCAGCGGTTTGGACATTTGGGAGCGCAGGAAGAGCTCTTCCGGTCCCCACATCATCGCGAGCGCTTGGCGGACGTCCAGCGTCGTCTGGGCACTAAGAACTAGGTCCAGTTGCACCACGCCGGACTCATGCAGCAGCAGCCGTGGTTCGAAGACGACGTGATGCTGTTCCTCCGATCCGGGTAGAACAAAGTCGTGATAACTCTCACGTAGCATCAGCCTGACAAATCCATCTTCGTCACGGTCCGGCCCCCCGAAAAGACGGGCGTCGCTGAGACGTATCGCGACGGAGACGACTTGACGGTCTAAGTAGAGCCGCTCGGCTTCGGCGAGCACATCCAAGAAACTCGACTTGTCATCGTCGATTTCGGCTCCCTCGGCAGCCTGCTCAACCGATCCTTCGTGCCTCCCTTCCACTGGATCTCCTCGCTTCTTGTTCCAGGTGAATCGAATGCTCGGCAGCACGCGACGGATAGTGAAGAACGGGTGCAAAGCGAGAAGGACCAAGAGCCTTCCTTCCGAGGGAGACTCGGCGAATTTCTTGAAACGCGGGGAAATTTTCGTCGTCACCCACTTCGCGTGAAGGTACTGGATGCCGAGGCGCGGGAACCGCAGCGCGAATGCGAGAGCACTCCGCCATGAGCCCGTGACATCTGCTCGCTCGTGCAGCATCGCCATCGCGCGAACACTTTTCAACTGTCGGGCTTCCTTGCGCAAACGGTGAGAAACGCGAATGGCTGTCTCAGACGGCCAAGCTGCCGACACGGCGAGTTCAGCGTCCAAAAGCTTGCGCACTGAGCGCGCAAGGTTTGGGTCGCCCCGCAGCGACGCTGTGAGGAGAAAATGTACTGACGCAGATTTCAAGGACGGAGTGTGTGGGGCATTCTCGCGGACCCCGAACGCCGCGCGCACGCGACGCCATGTCCAACTTGAGTCGCTGTTCTTTGGATTCATGTCGCGACTCTCAATTTAGGCGTTCCTCAATGTCTTTGTCAGGTTGAGCCTCGTGATGAACAGTTGCTTGGTCATCGCTTGCTTCCGACGCCAATGGTGCGGTTGGGATTGGGATTGGGATTGGGATTGGGGTTGGGGTTGGTGGCGATTGAGGCCTGAACTGCCACTCGCACCCGTTCACTTGCGAGACCTCGCCTTGCTGGGGACTAGGCGTGCTCGGCTTCGCGGGGCACATTCAATGGCGCTCATGGCGCTGCGGCGGCATGCTTAGGCGGACCTGTTGCCCGGGGAGAATAGATGGACAGCGCCTTGCAGATCGAGGACCTGGGCATTCTGGAATGCTTGTTCCAAATTGAGATCGATTTTTGCCTCTTTCATCCCCGGAGCTCGATAGAAATGCCTGACGATGAAATCGACAAAGACGCTTGGCGTAACAGGGGCACTCACTGGAATACGGCAGTTTTGGTATTGTCCGAGCGTCAGGTGGGCGGCGGGGTGTTGCAGGCCGTTCGGAACTCCGTCGCGGACGTCGTAGTCAATGCGAATCGGAACTGAGACTACTTGGTATCCAACCATGTCAGCGTAGAGCGTTTCATGCAGGTATAGGTCCGGGTTTGTCTGAAACTCAATCAAGCTGGGTGAGGGGAGGAACGCCAACCTGTGCCTGAGCAGTTTCCCGCTGGCGATCTCGTAGCTCATTTGAATCATTGCCTTGTCTAGAAAGACAAAGTTAAACGCACGCTGCCGTGCCTGTTCTGCGTAAACGACCGCGTATGGAACTGACTTCAGCACGCTGCTGTTCACCGGAAACCTCGTCGTCACGTGCTCCACCCCGCTTTCATGGTGGAGAGCTGGCCACTCTTGGTCATCGACGAGGCCTTGCCTAACAAGTTCAGTTGTCAGGCGCGTGATCGTCGAGTGGAGATCGCGCGCTGACGGTTCATTCGTTGGCACTGTCCCGCAGAATTTCAAGCAGTCGACCTCTGACCGTTGGATCTAAATCGTCGGCATAGATGCGTTCCTTCTCGAGATCGTCGAGAAGGGCCATTGCCGAAGTTCTCTGTCGAGAAACGTTCGCTTGTTGTTGGGGCGTAAGCTCGCGGTGCAACAGATTCAACTTTGCTCTTTCGGGCTCCGTTGGATATCGGAATTGAAGCGTGAACGCATTGGCCTCAACATGCTTATACTCGGCAACCAATTGATCCATTAGAGGGCCAACGCCGACCACCCGCACCCATGCTTTACTGCGGGTGATGGCCGTGAACAATCGATTCCTGATTGCCGACAAGTTCGCTACTGCATCCATCCCCTCTTGGGCATTCACTACGTAGACCATTCCAGCTTCATTGCCCTTAGCGCGGTGGATGCCTGTGAACGTAATGGATTCGTTATCCCGGTTGAAGAACACATCGGCGGAGGTGTCGACACCCGCCAGGTGGTTGGGAACGCCAGCGGCAAGGAGGCGGGCGCGAAGGGGCGACAAGTTATTGCGGGCTGTAATACCATTCGGGTTGATCACGACGACGTCATCGTACCGAAGCTCGTCGTCGCCGATATTCTTTTGGATCTCGTTTGCCACCCATTCGTCTTGCGCCGCTTGGGACTCAAAGGAATGAAACTGGATCAAGTCGCTAAGGGGAGAAATTCTCTCCAGGAAAGGGGGACTAGATTCCGGGGTTCTGGCAAGGACGACATCATCGTTCTCGCGCAGTTGCCCGCTCTCGATCGAGTATCCGATGTCTGTCCAGAGATGGGGGTTGTCGAAAAGCTGGACGAGGCCGGTACTTTGGCCGAGTGGAGGTTTTCGGTAGATGCCGAAGCCAAGGGCATGGGCACTCACCAGAACGGGCCGTGAATTTCTATAGCACTGCCTCAGCACTATGTCGCGTGCTGTTTCGTCGCTGGCGCCGGCGACCTCGAAATCGACGTGGGGGCGGCCTTGGGCGTCTGACCCGAAAATCTCGGTAGGAGATGGCAGTCCTCGGCCGTTCAAGCTCTGCAGTTCATCGTATGCGTACACCAGCCGTTTAGAGGGCTGCAGCATCTCGAAGCACATCTTTAGGAACGCCGGCGGGAGGTCTTGGGCTTCATCGACAAGGATGACGTCGAAAACGGCATTCGGTCTTTTGCGTTCTTCTAGAGCAAGCGTGCATGCGTCTTCGAAAGCATATTGAGATCTGAACTTTTGCGATGCAGCACCAAAGTTGAAGTACTGAGCATCGTTCGTTTCGCAGAACGTGCTGTATATGCCGCTCTTTTCTCCGCCTCCCAGGCCACCCCAGGCGTTGAGTATGCGGAGGTTTTCCCAGTTGGGTTCTTCCCCAGATTGGTCCAGACTGAATGACGTGATGAGCCGACGAAATTGATCCTTAAGTGATCTGGTGTTGAAAGTTACCGCAATCTTCCAATCCGGATTGCGCGCGTGCAGATACGCGGCTTTCAGGGCCAAAACGACGGTCTTGCCGCTGCCAGCGAGACCCCGGATACGCTGGACGCCCTCTATCGTCTCGATCACTGCCTTACTCTGCAGATGGTCGAGGGTCGCGATCGACAGTTCAAGCTCTGCCAGTTTCGCTCCTCGGGAGGCCGGATTGGCGGCAGCTCTTGGAGTACGTGATTTCCGCAATGTCGTCAAGTTCTGTATTGCCGAGAGCACTGTTGGGTAGTAAGCCGTTTGCTCGATGCTCTGGGGGAGCGACTGCATGACCGCCCCCAAAGTGGCGCTATCCGCGAGGAAGTAGTCGTCGTCTACTGCGGAAGCATCGGCCGATGCCGCCGGGGAATCAAGTCTCAAAGCGGGCGCGAACGTCAGCGTGCTGATATTTGGAACCAGACGGCGCTTAGAAACAAGGCCTTTGTGTTGGAGGAGTCTCGACAGGAGGACCCTCTGGAGTTCGTCCTGCCTGGTGGAATATCCCTCAGGATCGCTTCCCTCAACTAAATCGAACACGACGACACCATGATTTGGGGAGACGAGCAGGGCGTCTGCAAAACCCAAGTCAGATTGAGCCAACAGAATGGGGAATCCGGTATACAGCTGGCCCTCGAGGTCTGGAAGGTTCCGAAGTGCTGCAACAAGGGCCGCCGTGGCCACGGGTTTGGACGTGCTGCCGTTCACGACGTTTATGGCCATGGCTCGAATCTAGCGGATCACCCAGGTCCGGCTGCTCCCGGAAAGCAGACAGATCTCCGACCTGTGCGCCTTTATGATCTGCCCGCGCTGTCAAGATTACATTTTAGTTCCTTGACGAGCCCACTGGTCTTTCTGATTTTGCCGATGACCGTTCTGTTCGCAGTTTTTCCCGGGCTGGTTGTTCTGCAGGCCGGGTTCTGAACGCACCGCCCGTACCTCCCTCCCACCAGAAAAGAGAATGCTATGAACCGAATCATGCTTCGCCTCCAGGGTCTGCTTCGCGATGAAACGGGTGACGTGCCCGGCTGGGTGCTGATCACGTTAATGACGGCCGGATTGGTACTCATAATCTGGGGACTCGCCGGCCCCGCCCTCAGCGGGGTGTTCCAGCAGGCCATGGATCGCGTCAGTAGTTTCTGACCGGTCGGCGTGGACAAACTCGGTAACCGGATGCGACACCTCGCCTGGCCCGGCCCTCAGCGGCTGCGGGACGAGGCTGGTTCCGCCGTGGCCGAATTTGTCATGGTGGTGTCGCTGCTGACCTTTCTGACGCTCATGGTCATGCAGCTGGCCCTCGCGCTGCACATTCGCAACACCGTGCTCGACGCTGCCGCCGAGGGTGCCCGCTACGCGACCCTCGCCGACAGCAGTCTGTCCGCGGGGGCAGAGCGCACGCGCGATCTGATCACGACGGCCATTGGCGCGAGCTATGCCACCGATGTCGTGGCCCAGTTCGGAGTGAGCGCCGGGTTTCCCAGTGTCGAAGTGCGGGTCATCGCACCGCTGCCGCTCATGGGGCTGCTCGGTGCTCCGCGCGGATTGGAGGTGGTCGCTCATGCTGCGGTCGAATCGTTGGAATAGCCGCTCTGAGGCTGGCTCTGCCTCACTGGAGTTCATCACGGCCGGGATGATTCTGCTGGTTCCCCTGGTCTACCTGGTGCTCGCACTGTCAGCCCTGCAGGGTGGTGCTCTCGCCGTGGAGGGCGCCGCCCGGCAGGCAGCCAGGGTCTACGTACAGTCCCCGGACGAGGCCACGGCCACGGTGCGTGCCCGCCGAGCCGTCGCGTTCGCGCTCGAGGACTACGGCCTTTCGGCCGGGGACGCCGAGGTGCAGATCGAGTGCGCTGGCGGTTCGAGTCACTGCCTGACTCCACGGGGGCTCGTGACGGTCACCGTGCGCATCGGCATCGCGCTGCCGCTTGTGCCGGATCTGCTCGCCCTGAACCAGAGTGCGAGTGTGCCCATGACTGCGGAGTCGTCGCAGCTCGTGTCCCGGTTTGGCAGCCTCGGATGAGAAGACGTCTGCCGCCCGCGTCGAACGAGGACGGCTCCACCCTGCTGCTCATTATTTTCTACGGCTTTCTGGCGCTTTGCCTCGTACTCGTGGCCCTGTCAGCGACGTCGCTCTATCTCGAACACAAACGGCTGCTCGGCCTCGCCGACGGTGCGGCGCTCGCCGGGTCCGAGGCGTTCACCCTCGATGCGGTTCAGGTCGGGGTGCTCGGGCCGCGGCCATCGCTGCGCTCGGACGACGTTTCCGCGGCGGTCGATGAGTACCTGCGGCTCGTTCCGCACGACTCGTTCGAGGCGCTGGCCGTGACGAGCGCGGTATCCGCTGACGGGCAGAGCGCGTCGGTGACGCTGCGATCCTGGTGGCGCCCACCGGTACTCACCCTCGTCGTGCCCGACGGCGTGCCGTTGGAGGTGACGGTGGTCTCCCGAGCGGTCTTTCACTAGTTCTGCCCGTGAGGTCGCGAAAAGTCGCACTGGTAATTTCAGAATAGAAGCGTACGATGCACAGAAACGTAGTCGACAATGGAAGCCTCCTACCTCGTAGGGGGCTTCGCGTTTTTGCAGGAAGTCGACACTCGTGCCGACCCCGGTCCCGGTTGGTAGTGCCGGCGATCTCGGGTCGTCGTTCATCCGGGCTGGTCGCCGCCGGATGACGTGGCCCAGGATGGCGGCTGAGCAACACCAAGATCGGCTGTGAAATCATGGATGCACTACTGGACGCTCAGATTGTGGAGCAGCTCGACTTCGAGTCCCTTCTCCCCTGTGAGGGAGTGCACCACGACCGCGGATTGAGTGGTCATGATCCGGCCGAGTCGGGCGGTTTCATGGTGATTTCACCGTGCTGCGGTCCCAAAGTGATCCAGTGTTCCTCGCGCGTTGACGCGATGCGGGTGTCGGGCGTGCTGTACTGCGGTGATTGCCAGCACGAGCACCTGACCAGCGAATACCAGTTCATCCCGCTGCAACTGTAGACCCAAGTTTGCGCCCGCATTTCAGAGCGGATGCCGCGAGCGGTACTGTCGGGAGGTGCCTCGACGGCGCCGACAGGAGCAATGTGCGTACCAGGCGGGACAAACTGAGCGGTGCGGGAGCTCAGCTCGCCACCGAGGTCAGCATCAATTTCGGCTCCTCACTGGCCGGACTGCTCATTCCGGTCGTCGGTTCGCCCATCGTCGTCGCGGCCCGCCAGATCGTCATGGTCATCGTCGTGCTGCCGCTCGCCCGGCCCCGGCTGAGAAATCTGACCTGGGCCCGAATCTGGCCAGCGCTGGCCCTCGGCGTCGTGCTGGCCGTGATGAACCTCACCTTCTACCAGGCCGTCAACATGCTGGGACTCGGCATCGCGGCGACGATCGAATTTCTTGGACCCTTCGCCCTGGCCCTGGTCACCAGCCGCCGCATCCTGGACTTCGTGTGTGCTGCGGCCGCCGCCGGGGGAGTGTTCCTCTTGACCTGGTCGGACGGCACGCTCGACCCGCTCGGCATCGTGCTCGCGCTCACCGCGGCGGCCTCATGGTTCTGCTATATTCTGCTGACCCGCAAGGTGGCGACCGAATTCGCCGGCCTCGAGGGTATCTCGATCGCCAGCCTGGTCAGCCTCGTGATCGTGGTGCCCATCGCCCTGTTCACCCTGGATCTGTCGGCCTTCACCTGGGGTATCGTCGGGCTGCTGCTGCTCGTGGGCGTAGTCTCCTCGGCCTTTCCGTACACCCTCGACACCTACATTTTGCGTCGGATCAGCCCCCGCCTGTACGCGATCATCACCAGCTTCGGCCCGGTCATCGCGGCCGGTTTCGGCGCGCTCGTGCTCGGTGAGACCTTCACCCTGCTGCAGCAGATTGCCATCGTGGTCGTGTGTGTGGCGGCCGGCGCGGCCATCGCGACCCAGCGCGACCGGCCGACGTCCGACCTCGAGCTGACCGCGACCGCCATTCCCTGAGCCGGTCTCAGCTGCGGGGGCCTATCGGGCACTGGTGTCCGGCCGTGCTATTCGATGCGCAGGCCCAGGTGGGCGGCGAGCAGCGGCGCCAACAGGCTCAGCTGGGCGTCATCGAGGGTGGCGCCGCGCAGTCCTTCGAGGCCGTGCACGGCCGAGAAATCACTGGAACGCAGGTCGACATCTTTGAGCTTGGCACCGCCGACATCGAGCGTGCCGATGCGGCAATTCTGCAGTTCCAGGCGCTGCACGGTGGCACTACCGAGGTCAAACTCCTCGATGATGCAGTTGCTCAGGAGTACATCGGTGAGCGTGGCGTTGCGCAGGTTCACGAAATCGAGCTTCGAGCCGTCAATGTGCACCGACCGGAGTGTCGCCTCGTAGGCCGCGACCGAGCCAAGCCGGGCGTGCTCGATGCGCACGTCCCGCCAACTGGAGCGCGGCGCGCTGAACACCGGTGCGTGCAGGTCGGTCATGAGGCACTCCGCGAAGGATGCCCCGCGCAGTTTGGCCTCGTGCAAAGGCACCTTGCCGAATTCGCACTCCCCGAAGGAGATGCCGGTCAGGTCGCGGCCATCGAGGTCGACGTCCGTGTAGCGTTCGGCCTCCCGACCGTCGCCGGAGCGCAGCTGCGAACCGTCGTCGTCGGTCAGGTCAGGCAGGGTGATGCGGTCGATGGACGCCTTGCGGGTGCTGGGCACTCTGTGGGTGCTGGCCTTCGCCACCCTCAGGCGGTGGGTTCGAGTACGAAGACGGGAATCTCGCGGTCGGTCTTGACCTGGTAAGCCGCGTAGTCGGGGAATGCCGCCACGGCGCGCTCCCACCAGACGGCCTTCTCGTCGCCGGTGACCTCGCGGGCGCGCATGTCCCACTTCTGCGGGCCGTCCTGCAGCTCGACCTCGGGGTGCGCCACAACGTTCGCGTACCAGACCGGGTTCGTGGGGCTACCGCCGAGCGAGGCGACAGCGGCATACTGGCCGTCGTGCTCAACGCGCATAAGCGGCGCCTTGCGCAGCTTGCCGCTCTTCACGCCGACGGTCGTCAGCACGATGACGGGCATGCCGCGCAGGGTCGTGCCCTCGGTGCCGCCGGACTTCTCTATCTGGTCGACCTGGTCGCGCACCCACTGGGAGGTGCTTGGTTCGTATTCTCCGATGAGGGGCATGCCTGCCGTAACGCGCCGGCCGCCGGGAACATTCCGCCCGGCTGGCCACGGCGAGTCGTACTTGAGTCGAGACACTCCTGGTAACGCGGCCTGGGCAGCATAACTCCTGCAAATCGTGGGCCTGATTTGCGGATGCCTGTAATCTCCCGAGAGTCTTCTGGCCGGCGCGCAAATTGCAGGAGTTATGCTGCCTGAGTAGGTGGAGTGGGGTATGGCAGGTTGGCTAGAGCAGGCGGCCAGGGCGGTGCGGCGCGTATCGGGGAATGTAGCGGCGCAGCAGAACGGCGCCACAGAGGCCGATAGCTCCCATGACCCCGCTGGCCACCGACAGGGACACGAGGGCGGTGATCCCAGCCACGGCCAGCGGTGCCGCGGCGCTGCCGAAGTCGGCGGTGAACCGCCACGCGCCGAGGAACGGTGCCGGATTCGGGCGCGGCGCCAGGTCGGCGCCGAGCGTCATGAGCAGGCCGCTGCCGATCCCGTTGGCCAGCGACAGGAACATGGCCACGCCGATGAACCACTCCACGTTGCTCGGCAGGTCGTGGGTGAACGCGAGCGCCAGGTGGCCCGCGCCGAGCCCGATCATCGAGGGCAGGGCGCTCCAGATGCGGCCGAACCGGTCCATGATCTGGCCGCTGACATAGAACAGGGCGAAGTCGATTGCGCCGGCGATGCCGATGATCAGCGCGGTGTCGGGGGCGCTGATGCCGATGCTGACCGCCCAGAGCGGCAGCATCACCGTGCGGCTGGCTCGCATCGCCCCGATCAGACCGGCGCCGGTGCCGAGCCGCAACAGTACTTCACGGTGACTCCAAATGGTCTGGAATAATCCCTGCACCGGCACGGCCGGTCGCGCCGTTCCGGTGCTGCTGATGGCGCCCGTGCTTGTGTCGGTGGCGTCGAATACAGTCTCATCAGCGGACGGAGTGGCGAAGGTTTTCGACGGGTCCGGCAACAGCAACAGCATGACCGACGCGCCGACGCAACAGACGATGAACACCCAGAACACGGCCTGGGTGCCACCGGTGAGGTGAATGAGTCCGGCCGAGAGAAAGGGGCCTACGAACCAGCCAGCCCGAAATACACCGCCCAGGGTCGAGAGCGCCCGCGCTCGATAGACCAACGGCACATAGTTGGTCATGAAGGCGTGCCGGGCCAGGGCGAAGATCGCCGTGGCCAGTCCAACCAAAAAAATACCGAGACCCAGCACGAGCGGGTTGGGAGCCACAATGCAGACGATCACGGCACCGATGGTCAGAGCGGATGCCCCGATCATCGCGTTGCGCTCGCCGATACGCGAGACGATCCATCCGCTGGGAATGTCACCGACGAGTTCGCCGAGCATGACCATCGCCGCGATGACGCCGGCGATGGCGAGAGACGCCCCGAGATTGCTCGCCACCACCGGAATCAAGGGGATGATCGAGCCCTCACCGATCGAAAAGAGCAGGGTCGGCAGAAACGCCACCAGGGCGACCGAGCGCAGGCTGAAGGGGCGGTCGGCGTTGCTCATCGGTTTCGATGCTACTCCCGGCGACCCGGCCCCGCCGCAAACTTCGCCCGGTAGGCTGAACGGAACATGATTGACTTGGATTTCTCAGTACAGATCGCCGCGCTGCGGACCACGTTCGGCGACATCCGCTCGGTGATCGACATTGATCGACTGCGCGCGGACATCGACGACCTCAGCGGCGAGGCTGGCATGCCCGATTTGTGGGACGACACCGACCACGCCCAGAAGGTGACCAGCGACCTCAGCCACCGGCAGGCGCAACTGGCGCGCATCGAGAGCATCACGACCAGGCTCGACGACCTCGAGACTCTCGTCGAGATGGCCAACGACGGCCAGGGCGATCAGGAACTGGCCGATGAGGCCACCGTCGAGCTCGCGAGCCTGCAGAAACTGCTCGGCGAGCTCGAGGTGCAGACCCTGCTCAACGGTGAGTTCGACGAGCGCAACGCCGTCATCACCATTCGCGCCGGCGCCGGGGGAGTGGATGCCGCCGACTTCGCCGAGATGCTGCTGCGTATGTACCTGCGCTACGCCGAACAGCATGACTACCGCACCACTGTGCTCGACATCAGTTACGCCGAAGAGGCCGGCATTAAGAGCGCGACCTTCGAGGTCGACGCGGCCTATGCCTTCGGCACGCTCAGCGTCGAGGCCGGCACCCACCGCCTCGTGCGGATGAGCCCGTTCAACTCGGCCGGCAAACGGCAGACCTCGTTCGCCGCGGTCGAGGTGGTGCCGTTGATCGAGCAGACCGAGTCGATCGAGGTGCCCGACGGTGACATTCGCGTGGATGTCTTCCGCTCGAGCGGTCCCGGCGGCCAGTCGGTCAACACGACGGACTCTGCCGTGCGCATCACCCACCTGCCCACCGGCACCGTGGTGAGCTGCCAGAACGAGAAGAGCCAGATTCAGAACCGCGCCGCCGCCATGCGCGTGCTGCAGTCGCGCCTGCTGGTGCTCGAGCGCGAGAAAGAGGCAGCGACCAAGAAAGAGCTGGCCGGCAACATCACCGCGAGCTGGGGCGACCAGATGCGCAGCTACGTGCTCGCGCCCTACCAAATGGTCAAGGACCTGCGCACCGAGTACGAGGTGAACAACCCCAGCAACGTCTTCGACGGTGACCTCGACGGATTCATCTCGGCCGGCATCCGCTGGCGCAAGAAAGCTCCCGAAGACTAAACGGATGCTGAGGCTTCGGCCCCTCGGGTATGTCGCTGTAGGGAAAACGCCAACGGATGCCTAGGCTCTAAGAGCTATGATCCGTTTTGATCACATAACCAAGAAGTACCCCGGCACCACTCGGCCGGCACTGAACTCGATCGACGTCGAGATTTTGCGAGGCGAATTCGTCTTTCTGGTCGGCGCCTCCGGATCGGGCAAATCGAGCTGCCTGCGGCTCGTGCTCAAGGAGGAAAAGCCCACCAGCGGCAGCATTCACGTGCTCGGCCAGGACCTACGGTCGATCTCGAACCGCAAGGTGCCCTACTTTCGCCGCAACATGGGCGTGGTCTTTCAGGACTTTCGCCTGCTGCCGAACAAGACGGTGTTCGACAACGTCGCGTTCAGCCTGCAGGTGATCGGCAAGAGCCGCGGCTTCATTCAGGAAGCCGTGCCCGACACCCTCAAAATGGTCGGGCTGGCCGAAAAGGCCCAGCGCCTGCCGCACGAACTCTCCGGTGGTGAGCAGCAGCGCGTGGCCATCGCCCGCGCCATCGTGAACAAGCCGCAGATTCTGCTGGCCGACGAGCCCACCGGAAACCTCGACCCCACCACGAGCGCCGAGATCATGTCGCTGCTCGCGAGCATCAACGCGGGCGGCACTACCGTGATCATGGCCACCCACGAGGCCGGCATCGTCGACAAGATGCAGCGCCGCGTGATCGAACTCGTGAACGGCGAGATCGTGCGTGACGAACGCCAGGGCGGCTACGCCACCGCTTCTATTCCCGTCGTACTTCCCGCAGCCATAGCGGATGCCCCCACCAGCGCCCCCGCGCCCGTCGCGTCGGTCTACGCCCGGCCGGCTGCTGCACCCGAACCAGCGTTGACGCATCCGTCTGCCCCGGTTCCGGAGACCAGCGTGTCGCTCCACCAGGCTGCGGCAGCTGCCGTCGCGGCGGCGTCGACCGCGGAGCCCGAGCCGGTCGCCGCGACCCGCGTGGCCCCGGTGCCCGCCGTCGACGACGAGGTTCCGCCGATGACGCGCCCGGTGCTTCCGGTTGCCCCAAACGATGCCCCAGAGCAGCTCACCCTCGCCGAGAAACTCGGCCTGCGGGCGCCGGGGGAGAAACCCGACCAAACGGGCGAGCAGAACGTGGGGCCGACCCGATGAGGCTCGGTCTGGTGCTGTCCGAGGCTGCGAACGGTCTGCGGCGCAACGCCTCGATGGTCGTCTCCGTCGTGCTCGTCACCTTTATCTCGCTCACTTTCGTCGGTGCGGCCATTCTCATGCAGATGCAGATCGGCCAGATGAAGAACTTCTGGTACGACAAAGCTCAGGTCGGCATCTACATGTGCTCCGACATCTCGCCCGGCGAAACCTGCACCGGCGGCGACGCGTCGCCGGAGCAGATCGCCGCGGTCGAGGCTCAGCTGAAGTCGCCGACACTGGCGCCGTTCATCGACAACTACTATTTCGAGACGCACGAGCAGGCGTTCGAGAACTTCAAGAAGCAGTTCGCCGGCAACCCGGTCGCCGACTATGTCACGGCCGACCAGCTCAACCAGACCTTCTGGGTGAACCTGAAGGATCCGTCGCAGTCGGCGGTGCTGGTGGAGAGCCTATCGGGGGTCGCTGGTGTTGAAAATGTCGCTGACCAGCGTAAATACCTTGACCAGATCTTCTCAGTGCTCAACGTGGCCAGCTATACGGCCATCGGAATCGCCGGTTTGATGCTGATTGCGGCGGCGCTGCTGATTGCCACGACCATCCGTTTGTCGGCGTTCTCCAGGCGGCGAGAACTCGGCATCATGCGGCTGGTCGGTGCCAGCAACCGCTTCATTCAGACACCGTTCATTCTGGAGGGCGTGTTCGCTGCCCTGCTTGGCTCGCTGCTGGCGGGAGGTGCGATCGTGGCGCTCGTATACTTCTTCGTGCAGGGCTATCTCGGCGCGAGGCTCACCGGCTTCGCCCTGGTCGGCATGGATGATGCGCTCGTCGTGGTGCCGATCCTGCTCGTGGTCGGTGCGGTGCTGGCCGCCTTCTCGGCGAACTTCGCGATCACCCGCTACCTCAAGGTCTAACGTTTAAGCGGATGCCGCTAGACTGGTGGGCTGTCTGCCGGATCGGCCGGCGGCATCCGTTTGAATGAAAAGAATTGAGGTGAGGTGCATGCCCAGGGAACGTGGCGAAAAGGTCGTGGCGACCAACCGCAAGGCCCGACATGACTACCTCATCAGTGACACTTACGAGGCCGGGATGGTCTTGAGCGGCACCGAGGTGAAGTCCCTGCGCGCCGGGCGAGCGACCCTCGTCGACGGCTACGCCTTCATCGAGGGCGGCGAGGCCTGGCTGGATGCGGTGCACATTCCGGAGTACTCCGGCGGATCGTGGACCAATCACCCGCCGCGTCGTAAGCGCAAACTCCTTCTGCACAAGAAAGAGATCGTGAAGATCAGCCACAAGACCAAGGAGGGCGGTTACACGCTCATTCCGCTGCGAATTTACTTCGCGGACGGTCGGGCCAAGGTGGAGATCGCCGTGGCCAAGGGCAAGAAGGAGTACGACAAGCGCCAGACGTTGCGCGAACGCACCGACAAGCGCGAATCGGATCGCGCCATGTCGGCGCAGCGCCACTTGGGCGACTAGGCGCCCCAGGCCTTCTGTTGTAAGATAGGGGGCTGCACCGAAACTGGTGCAGATTGGTAACTCAACAGCGTGTGACACGAACCCGTCGCTCTGCGCTTTAAGGCGTGCGATGTGTATGGGGATGATCGGTTTCGACATTGTTTGCGCAATTGTGAGAAGCGGGTCGAGGATGCAGGGTTATCTCGTAAACGATCTCTGCAAAACAATAAGTGCCAAATCAAACCGCACTGACTTCGCTCTCGCTGCCTAAGCGAAAGCACTAACGAAGTCCGCCAGACCGGGAATGCTCTCTACCCGGATCCTGACGCCATTTAGAGAGCTTGCTTCTACATTGAGCCACGGGGCGTAGAGGGACTTAAACGAAGGCTGGGCCTGTCGGAGTAGATGCCAGTGGCAAATTCCGGGGCCGAGAAAGCGATTTCACTGGATACACCCGTAGAAGGCATATGACCACAGCAGTGGACCGGGGTTCAATTCCCCGCATCTCCACCATAGGTTCTGTCACACGCTGTTGAGCTTCCGCGCTCTACTGAGGCCGCCTAATTGGGCGGCCTCAGTATTTTCAGCGCACTATTTAGGCACCCTGATCTTGCCGGGACAGTCTTGGTAGCGGTGGTGGCGTTCAGAACTGCGGAAATTTCTGTCCAGAGCTGTGGATTTCGGCACTTCCAGGCCGATTTCGCGGAAATCTCCGCAGGTGCAGCGTTCAGGGCGTGGTGGGTCAGCGCAGGCGCAGGCCGATCGCGGTGCGGATGGGGTCGCGCTGACCCCCGGAGTGCACGATGAAGTCGCCGTCGACCGTGAGCTGGCTCGCGTGGCAGCGCAGAGCCGCCGCGACGGTGTCGTGTTGGGTCTCGAGGTCGAACCATTCAGCATCCGCTGTGGGGGTGTCGATGATCTCGGCGTAGGGGATCGCGAGGCTGCGGCTGGCGCGGAGGGCGGCGTCGTGCACGCGCACGTGATCGGGATGGCCGTAGCCGCCCGTGGCGTCGTAGCTGATGACGAGGCTCGGTCGCACGTGTCGGAGAATGGCGACGAGGTCAGTGGTGATCTCGGAGAGCGGTGCGCGAGCGAGGGCATCCGCTTCTGAACCGGCGGCCGGGCCGGCCAGCCCGGGACGTATCCACTCCATGCCGGAGTCACGGTAGCGGCGTGCGGGCAGCCCGGGCGCGCGGGCCGGTTTGTCGCCGAGCCAGAAGCCGTCGTTGATGCCGAGGGTGAAGGCGGCGCGTTCGAGTTCGCGCTCGCGCTCTTCCGCCAGGGCGGGGGTGCCGGCAAGCATCGAGAGCGACCCGGCAACGACTTCACCGCGCTCACCGCGCGTGGCGGTGACCAGGCTGATACGGATGCTGCGGCTCGCCAGATACGCGATCAGCCCGCCGGTGCTGATGGTCTCGTCGTCGGGGTGCGCGTGTACGAACAGCACCGAGGTGACGGAGTCGAGAATGCTCATACGTCAATCAATCGGTGGCCGGACGGCGGGTACGGATCGACGAGGTCGTCGTGGTGGATGGCGTCGACGAGGGTGTGCAGAGGCTCGCCGCTTCCGCCCCACTGCAGCGAGATGATCTCGGCAGCGATCGAGACGGCCGTCTCTTCGGGCGTGCGCGAGCCGAGGTCGAGCCCGATCGGGCTGCGCAGCCGGGCGAGCTCGGTGTCGGTCACGCCGACCTGGCGCAGGCGTTCCAGGCGGTCGAGGTGCGTGCGCCGCGATCCCATCGCACCGATGTACGCCACCGGTGGGCCGTGCAGGGCCGCTTCGAGAAGGGGAACATCGAATTTAGGGTCGTGGGTGAGCACACAGATGACGGTGCGGGGGTCGATGAGGCCGCCGACGATCTGCTCCCGCAGGTAGCGGTCTGGCCAGCTGACGATGACTTCGTCGACGCCGGGAAACCGGGCATGGGTGGCAAAGACCCCGCGGGCGTCGCAGACCGTGACCCGGTAGCCGAGAAAGGTGCCGAGGCGGGCCAGGGCGGTGGCGAAGTCGATCGCCCCGAACACGAGCAGGCGGGGCCGGGGCGAGTAGCTCGCGAAAAACACCTGCATGCCCTCGCCGCGTCGCTCGCCATCCGGGCCGTAGGTCAGCGTCGTGTTGCGACCGGCGGCGAGCAGTCCCTGGGTGTCATCGCCGATCGCGTGGTTCGCACGATCAGAGCCGAGGTCACCCTCGAACCCGTCCGGCCGCACCACGAGGTGTCGGCCGATCCAGGCGGCGTCCGGATGCTCGATCACCGTCGCGACGCCGACCGGACGCCCGGCAGCCACGTCGTCGTGCACCCCTTCGAGCAGGCTGAAGGTGTCGCGCGAGACGGGTTCAACGAAGACATCGAGGATTCCGCCGCAGGTGAGCCCCACCGCGTACGCGTCGTCGTCGCTGATGCCGTAGCGCACGAGCTGCGGCACGCCGTCTTCGGCCACCTGGGTGGCCAGTTCGTAGACGGCGCCTTCGACGCACCCGCCCGAGACCGAGCCGGCCACGGTGCCGTCCGCGCTGACCAGCATGGAGGCACCGGCCGGGCGCGGCGCGGACTGGAAGGTGCGCACAACCGTGGCCAGACCGGCGGTAGCACCGTTCTCCCAGCCGCTGAACAGAGTATCCAGTACTTCACGCATCGTGGTCTCCCTTCGCTCTAGCGGCCGGACGCGCGCCGACCGATTTGGTATGCGATGAACGCTACCGTGGCCAGCAGTCCCAGAAGTTTCACCGGGTCGCTCAGCTGGTCGGTGATGACGCCTTTGACCAGGGTCATGGCGTCCAGGCTCGGCGCCGCAGCGGGTGCCGAACGGTGCGGGGCCGCCCGGTGCCCGCCGGCGGGTGCGACGCGGGGCGGCACCGGGCGGGGCGGCAGGCCGGGCCGGGCCGGGGCATCCGCTGTGACGTCGGGCAGCGTGTCGGCGGCGGGGGCGTCTCCCGGCGGAATGTCGGTCACATCGGTGACCGCCCGCGGGGAGGCCTGCGCGAGGGTGGCTGGATCGTCGACGTGGTCGCCGACGGGAGTTGCAGTGCTGCCGTCGTCAGACCCGCCGCTCTCGATCAGCTCCTGCAGATTGCCGGCAAACAATCCCATCATCTGCTCGGTGACGCTGCTGATGACGCCTTTACCCATGGCCGCAGCCTTGCCCGACAGGGACAAGTCAGCACTGACCGTGCCCTGGGTCACGCCGTCGGTTTCGACCAGCACGAGCGTGACCGTGGCCTGGGCCGTGCCCTGCCCGCGAGTTTCCTGAGCCTTGCCCGAGAAGACGGCGCGGTGCGTGTCAGCGTCGCGCTCGTCGACATTCATCTGGCCGCGGTACTGCATGGTCACTGGGCCGAGTTTGACCTTCATACCCACCTGGTAGTTGTCATCGGAGAGCTTGTTCAGAATCTGCGCTCCCGGCACGCAGCCGGCGACACGCTCGAAGTCCATCAGGGTGTTCCACACCGTGTCGACGGGGGCGGCGACGGTGAAGGTGGTGTCGATTTGCATCAGGGTGTCCTCTGCTGAGTCATGACGATTGGGTGGGAAGTTGGTCGGCGAGCGGATGCCAGCGGGTTGTTCTCCGATAGGTCGCCGCGAATTGCGGCCGCCACCTCGGCAAGGGCGACGTAACTGTGCCCGCTGACGAAGGCGTCGCAGTAGGGCAGGGCGGCGGCCATGCCCCCGACCAGTGGCCGGTAGTCCACGGCGGCCTTGCGCGGATTCACCCAGACGATGCGGTGCGCGAGACGGCGGAGCCTCGCCATCTGAGCGTCGACGTCGCCCGGGTCGTCCTGCGCCCAGCCATCGGAGAACACCACGACCACCGCTCCCCGGGCCAGGCCGCGGCGTCCGAAGTCGTCGATGAACCGACGGATGCTGGTCGCCAGCCTGGTGCCGCCGGCCCAGTCGGTCGCGGTGGCGGCCGCCTGCGCGAGCGCCTGGTCCGGGTCGCGCAGCGCGAGCTGCCGGGTCAGGCGGGTGAGGTGGGTCGAGAACACGAAGGCTTCGGCGCGGGCGCCGGAGGCAGCGCCCTGCAACAGCGAGAGGAACACCCGGGTATACGGCTCCATCGAACCGGACACGTCGCAGAGCAGTACGAGCCGTCGCGGTTTCGGGCGGCGCCGAGTGAAGTGCAGGGCGATCGGGTCGCCGCCGGTGCGCTGCGCGGCCCGAACAGTGCGGGCCAGATCGAGCCGGTCACGGCTGTGTGGCGTCGGATGCGCGCGCCGACTGATCCGGGTCGGCGTCGACAACACGATGCGGGCCACGAGCTGGCGCAACCGGGCCAGCTCCTCGGGCGCGAGATCGGCGAAGGCCATCTCGTGCAGGTGCTCGTCACGGGACGCCATGGCGAGAATGGCATCGCGCTCGGGGCCGTCGCTGTCGTCGCTCGAGTCCGCGCCGGGCAGCGGCGCGGGTGGGCTGGCCTCGGATTGAGGCTCGGGAGCGCCGGCCGGTCGGTTGGTCGGCGGGGCGGCCTTCGTGCGGGTTTCGGAGCCGATCGCCGGGGGAGCGTTGGGTTCGCCGCGGCTTTCGGCCGGGTCGAGCCGGCCGTCGAACACGGCGCTGAACACCGCGTCGAAGCGGTTGAGGTGCTGCTGCCGGGAGACGAACACGATGCGGCAGGCCCAGTACAGGGCGGCCCGGTCGGTCGGGGGGATGAGTCGAAGCGTCTCGGCCAGCCGGGCGGCCCGGTCGGGCGAGACCGGAAGCCCCGCCCGGTGCAGGGCGGTGCTGAAGCCGGCGGCGAGAGCCGCCGCTTCGACCGGTGGGTGCCACACGCGGTCAGGCACCGGCAGCCTTGGCGACCCACGCGGAGCCGCGGGACGCTACCAGGTCGAGATCGTCCCGGTTCTTCAGCACGGAACCCCAGGTCTGCTCGACCGCGCGGGCGCTGAGCTGTTCGATTCCGAGCACGCCGAGGGCGCTCACCCAGTCGATGGCCTCGGCGATTCCGGGCGGTTTGACCAGGTCGAGCGAGCGCAACCGGGTGATCGCGGCCGCGGCATCCGTCGCGATGGCCTGCGAGCTGCTGGGCACCCGACGCCGCACGATCTGCGCGATCCGCTCCGGACCGGGGTAGTCGATCCAGTGGTACAGGCAGCGCCGGGTGAGGGCATCGTGCAGGTCGCGGGTGCGGTTGCTGGTGAGAATCACGATCGGCGGGTGGGTGGCCTCGACGGTTCCGAGCTCGGGAATGGTCACGGCCGCCTCGGCAAGCAGCTCGAAGGTGAAGGCTTCGAACTCGGCGTCGGCGCGGTCGATTTCGTCGAGCAGCAGCACGGCCGGGCGCGGGCCGGCATGCTCGATCGCCCGCAATAGCGGGCGGCGAAGCAGGTAGTCCCGCCCGAACAATTCCGTTTCGGCCAGTTCAACGCCGCGCGCCTCCGCCAAACGGATACCGAGCAGCTGCCGCGGGTAGTTCCACTCGTACAGGGCTTCTCCGGCGCTGATTCCCTCGTAGCACTGAAGCCGAAACAGTTGGGTGTCGAGCAGCCGGGCCAGCGCCTTGGCAATCTCGGTCTTGCCGACCCCGGGTTCGCCCTCGAGCAGCAGCGGCTGCCGCATGCGCACGGCCAGAAACACCGCCGTTGCGAGGCCCTCATCGGCCAGATAGTCCTCGGCGTCGAGGGCGTTCTGCAGCGCGGCGACGGAGGGGACCAGTTCGGCCACGGAATCCGCGCTCATTGCTCGCACCATTGGCGACAAGGCAGGGCTCTAGCGCGCGGTCGCATACCGCTCCGGATTCGCCAGAAACGCTGTGCGGCATCCCGCCGCACAGAAATACACGGTCTCGCCGCCATGCTCCACCTGCAATGACGAGGGCAGCGCGGCCACCGTCATGCCGCAGACCGGGTCGATCGCGTTGCCAGCCGGTTCAGCGGCGTTCGCCGCGTCAACTGCAGCAGCATGAGACGGATGCCCGCGCCCGGCCCGTTCCTGCACCAGCTGCGCGAAAATGGACACCGCGATCTCGCCGGGCGTGCGCGCCCCGAGGTCGAGCCCGGCCGGACTGAACACCCGCGCGCGCTGTTCGGGCGACACGTCGAGCGAGGCGAGTACCGCCGCGCCCCGCTTCGGACTGGCCACGAGCGCGATATAGGGCACCCCGGCAGCCAGGGCGGCGAGCAGCGCCGGCTCTTCGTCGCGGCCGTGGGACGCGACGATGAGGGCGGCGTCGCCGGCCTGCGGGGCGGCGGTCGCGCCATCCGCTTGCACGAGGTCGAAACCCACGAGCGGTGCCAGGGCGGCGAGTGCGTCGGCGTCGGGGGTCGACCCGACGACGACGAGGCTCGGCAGCGGAATGCGCGGTTCGAGAAAGATCTCGATCGCGCCGCCGCTCACGCAGGGGTTGGAGACCTCGACGGCGCCGTCTTCCACAATGCTCGACGGCGCACCCGCCACGACTTTGAGCAGCAGCGGCTGGCGGCTTTCGAGTACCTGCAGACTGTACAGGCGAACGGATGCCTCCACGCACGTTCCCCCGACGAACCCGTCAATCTCGCCGGTCGCGCGCACAAGCGCCGTGTCCCCGGCGTGCGCGCTCGTGGGGCGCTGGGCGCGCACGACCGTCGCGTGTACGAAGGCCTCACGGCGTGCAACGAGCTCCCGCTCCAGGGTTGCCTGGCCCACGGTTTACACCGGAGGTCTCGTGCGGCCTTGCATGGCCTCCCACACCCGGGCGGGCGTGCAGGGCATGTCCATGTGCACGACGCCAAACGGGGCGAGGGCGTCGACGACGGCGTTGACGACGGCCGGGGGAGAACCGACCGTGGCCGATTCGCCGACGCCCTTGGCGCCGATCGGGTGGTGCGGCGACGGAGTCACGGTGAAGCCGGTCTCCCAGTCGGGCACCTCCATGGCGGTGGGAATGAGGTAGTCCATGAACGAGCCGCCGAGGCAGTTGCCCTCGGCGTCGAATTCGATGAATTCCATCAGCGCCATTCCGACGCCGTCGGTGAGGCCGCCGTGAATCTGCCCCTCGATGATCATCGGGTTGATGCGGGTGCCGCAGTCGTCGACGGCGATGAACCGGCGTACCTTGACGTGACCGGTGCCCGGATCGACGTCGACGACGCAGATGTAGGCGCCGAACGGAAAGGTGAGGTTGGGTGGATCGTAGGTGACTTCGGCGTCGAGGTTGCCGTCGATGCCCTCTGGCAGTGCGACCGTGCCGTGGGCGCCCATCGCGATCTCGGCGATGGTTTTGCCCACGCTCGGGTCGCCCTTGACGAACCAGCGGCCCTTCTCCCATTCGAGGTCTTCCGGGCGGGTTTCGAGCATGGCCGCGGCGATGAACCGGGCCTTCTCCCGCACCTTGCGGGCCACGAGGGCCACGGCGGCGCCACTGACCGGGGTGGACCGGCTGCCGTAGGTGCCGAGGCCGAACGGGGTCTGGTCGGTGTCGCCGTGCACGACGTCGATGTCCTCCGGCGGAATGCCGATTTCCTCCGCCACGATCTGCGCGAACGTCGTTTCGTGGCCCTGACCCTGGCTCTGCACCGAGATGCGCACGACCGCCTTGCCGGTGGGGTGGATGCGCAGTTCGGCGCCGTCGGCCATGCCGAGGCCGAGAATGTCCATGTCCTTGCGGGGGCCGGCACCGACCGTTTCGGTGAAGAAGGAGATGCCGATGCCCATCAGTTCGCCGCGTTCGCGTTTTTCCTTCTGTTCGCGGCGCAGTTCGTCGTAGCCGGCCATCTTCATCGACAGCCGCATGGTGGGTTCGTAGTCGCCGGAGTCGTACTCCCAGCCGGTCTTGTTCGGGTAGGGAAATTGCTCGGGTTTGATGAAATTCTTCAGCCGCAACTCGGCGGGATCCATCTCGAGTTTGCGGGCCAGGATGTCGACCATCCGCTCGACCAGATAGACCGCTTCGGTGACCCGGAACGAACAGGCGTAGGCCACGCCGCCGGGTGCCTTGTTGGTGTACACGCCGGTGACGGTGCAGTGCGCAGCGGCAAGATCGTAGCTGCCGGTGAAGATGTGAAAGAAGCCGGCCGGATACTTGGTGGGCTGGGCGGTGGCGTTGAAGGCACCGTGGTCGGCGAGCACGTTGGTGCGCAGGCCTAAGATCTTGCCGTCCTTGGTCGCCGCGATCTCGCCCTGCATGATGTAGTCGCGGGCGAACGAGGTGCTCATCAGGTTTTCGGAGCGGTCCTCGACCCATTTCACCGGTTTGCCGGTGACGATCGAGCCGACCACGGCGAGAATATAGCCCGGGTAGATGCCGACCTTGTTGCCGAATCCGCCGCCGATATCGGGGGAGACCACGCGAATCTTATGCTCCGGAATGCCGGAGACCATCGCGAACAGGGTGCGGTGGGCGTGCGGGGCCTGCGTGGTTTCGTACAGGGTGAGGCGGCCGTCGATGGGGTCGAAGTCGGCGACGGCGCCGCAGGTTTCCATCGGCGCCGGGTGCACGCGCGGGTAGACGATCTCCTGCGTGACCACGACGTCGGCGCTGGCGAAGACGGCATCCGTTTCGGCCTTGTTGCCGGCTTCCCAGTCGAAGATGTGGTTGTTGGTGCGGCCTTCGAGGTCGTCGCGAATGACCGGAGCGCCCGGATCCATGGCCTTGCGGGCGTCGACGACCGGCGGCAGTACGTCGTACTCGACCTGGATCAGTTCGAGGGCGTCGCGGGCCGCATAGCGGTCTTCGGCGACGACGAACGCCACCTCCTGGCCCTGAAAGCGCACCTTGTCGGTGACGAGAACGGCCTGAACGTCCATCGACAGGGTCGGCGCCCAGGCCAGGCCGAGTGCCTGCAGGTCGCTGCCGGTGATCACGGCGAGCACCTTGGGGTGCGCGAGGGCCTCGGTCGTGTCGATCGAGACCAGCCGGGCGTGGGCGACGGGAGCGCGCAGAATGGCACCGTGCAGCATGCCGGGCAGCACGATGTCGTCGACGTAGTGGCCCTTGCCGCGCACGAAGCGCGGGTCTTCCTTGCGCTGCATGCGGCCGTGGCCGACGGGCCGATCGTGGTCGCCGGCGGCCGGGTTCGACGGGCGGTCCTCAAGGATGGTCATGCGTGCACCTCTTCATCAGTTGTTTCAGCGGTGGCCCCGACCGGATGCTCGGCCGCCCACTGAATGGACCGCACGATGGTGGCGTAGCCGGTGCAGCGGCAGATCTGGCCGGAGATGGCTTCGCGAATCTCCAGTGGTTCGGGATGCGGGTTGTGGTCGAGCAGCGCGCGGGCGGTGAGCATCATGCCGGGAGTGCAGAAACCGCACTGCAGTCCGTGCTCCTCCATGAAGCCCTGCTGCACCGGGTCGAGGGTGGCGCCGTTGGCGAGTCCCTCCACGGTCGTGATCGCATGCCCGTCGGCCATGGCCGCCAGTACCGTGCAGGATTTCACCGGCTGGCCGTCCATCAGCACCACGCAGGTGCCGCAGTTGGTGGTGTCGCAGCCCCAGTGCGTTCCGGTGAGTCGCAGGTCGTCGCGAATGAAGTGCACGAGCAACACCCGCGGTTCGATCTCGCGAGTGACGTCGGTTCCATTGATGGTCATGCTGATCTGCATTGGGCTCAACTCCTAAATCGTAATCTCGGAAACGGATGCCGCGGCGCGACGACAGGCCGCCCGCAAGACCCGACGGGTCAGTTCGTCGGCGAGGTGCCGCTTGTAGTCGATCGGGCCGCGCTGGTCGGCGAGGGGATCGCAGGCGAGGGATGCGAGGCGCCCGGCCTCGGTGAAGAGTTCCTCGGTGGGAGCCTGGCCGACCAGCACCGCTTCGACCTCGGTGACATTGCGGTCAAGTCCGACGGCGGTGAGTCCGACGGCCACCTGGCTGATCGCGCCGGCGGAGTCGAGGCTGACCGAAGCGCCGGCCGCGGCGACGGCCCAGTCGCCGACGCGGCGCTCGACCTTTTCGTAGGCACTGCTCGAGTCGGAGCGAATGGGTATGCGCACCTCGATCAGCAGTTCGTTCTGGGCAACGGCCGTCTCGTAGGGGCCGCGGTGGAAGTCGGCCATGGACAGCATCCGCTCACCGGCCGGACCGCGAACGACGGCCACCGCTTCGAGAACGTGACAGACCGTGGAGAGATCTTCGGCCGGGTCGGCCTGGCAGAGCGAACCGCCGATGGTGCCGCGGTTGCGCACGATCGGATCGGCGATGACCCGTTCGGCGTCGGTGATGATGGGAAACAGGCGCTTGACGTCGTCGGATTCCAGCAGGGTCGTGTGTCGGGTCATCGCGCCGATACGCAGCACGTCCTTATCGACGAGCAGGTAGTCGAGCTCGAACAGGTCGTTGATGTCGATCAGCCAGTCGGGGCGGGCGAGGCGCAGCTTCATCATGGGGAGCAGGCTGTGGCCGCCGGCGACGACCCGGGATTCGGCCCCGTGACGGTCGAGCAGGGCGAGAGCGTTGTCGACCGAACTGGCGCGAACATAGTCGAACGGAGCCGGAATCTGCACGGGCTTCTCCTCACTGAGAAGTTTCCATGGCACCGCGCATCGTTGCGCGACACCGTTGTGTGCCACAGCTTGCTCCCCGCTGCCGAGACTGTCAATATCGACCTAAGGGAAAGGTTATGAGCTGTGGCAATGACGCTGAATCAGCTGCGGGCCTTTGCCCTGGTGGCCCGACTCGGGTCGCTGCGTGCGGCCGCGGCCGCCCTGAACATCAGCGAACCGGCGGTGTCGTCGTCGCTCGCCGCGCTGCGCCTCGACCTCGGTGACGCCCTGTTTGTGCGTGCCGGCGCCGGCATCGCCCTGACCGCCGGCGGGCGGGCGCTCGCCGACCACGCCCAGGAGATCGTGGGCCTGGCCGACCAGGTTCGCTGGGAGGTGTCGCACGCCGAGGAATCCACCGCGAACCTTCGGGTCGTCGCCACGGCCGGGTTCGCCGAGCACGCGGCCGGTCGGCTGCTCGACGCGTTCACCCGTCGGGTGCCCGGTCATTCTGGCGGCATCGATGTGGTGGTCGAGTCCGCCGATGACGTGGGGTCGCTGCTGCAGGACCACGCCTGCGACGTGGCGCTCGGAGCGAGGCCGCCGCAGGGAAACCAGCTGGAAGTGGTGCCCTTTCTGCGCTACCAGCGGGTGCTGGTGGCCGCGCCGGAGCATCCGCTCACCCGGCTGCCGGCGTCGCTCACCGCACTCCTGAAAGAACTGTGGTTCAGCGGTCCGGCCGGGGTGGAGGAGTTCACCGCCGAGAGCCGCTGGCTGGCGGCATCGTTTCTCGCCTCAGCGCTCGGAGTGCCAGAGATCGTGCCGCTCAGCAGCGAAACGGATGCCCTCGCCGCGGTTCGCGACGGCGAGGGCATCATGCTCGCGTTCATGCACATCGTGCGGGCCGAGGTGGCGGCCGGATCGCTCGTGGTGCTGCCGATGCCGAACACGCCGATTGCCGGGTTGTGGTGTGCGAGCACCCTCGATCACGGTCGGGCACCGGCCGCAGCGCGCACCCTGCAGCGGTTCGTGACGACCGCCGAGGCCACCGCAGCGATGCTCGCTCCTGGCGGTTCCCGCGGCGTCGCGCGTCGCGGCAGCAAGGTGCACGTGGCCCTCTGGAGCTGAGTCTGAGTAGACTGGGGTGTATGGCAAACTCACAGCTTCGTGACAATTCAGCGTCCGCGTCCTCCCTCACCGGGTTCGTCGGCGGGGGACTGCTGCTCGCCTCGGTCGTCGTCACGGTGATCTCGCAGCCCGCACTGTTCGCCTATATCGGACTGATCGGCCCGGCTCTGTTCGCCGCGGCCCTACTGGTGTTCGCCTTCGGGGTGCGGGGCGTGGGCAGCGTCACAGCGCGCCGTCCGGTGGGCACGACAGCTCTGGTTCTGCTGGCGTTCTGGCTGTTTCTCGGGTCGGTGCAGAGCGTCGTCATCAGCGACTTCTTCTCGAACGATCCCGCTCCGACCCTGCTGATGGCCTTCTCCTACGCGGACTCGTACGTGCAATTCGCCCTCGCGCTGGTGGCCGTCATGCAGATCGCCCGGATCGGCGCCGTGCCGTCCCCGTTCAACTGGGTGCCGGCCTGGGCGGTAGGCGCGGCCACCGCAACCTGGCTGCTCTCCCAACTGCTGGGCGCGGGCCTGGCCACCTTGACCGGACCGAATCTGGTGGTCTGGGTTCTGATCGGACTGGACGGCCTGGTGCGGATCGGCGGCATGATCCTGCTCGGCGTCATCGCCATCGTTCTCGCCGATCGGGTCAATCGCAGCACCGTTGCCGCCCCGCCCCTGATCGGGGCCGACCAGGTCTGATCCAGCGCCTGACAGCGTCAGGGGCGCCGCGACCATGCTTTCCAGAAGCGGGCTTGGGCGCTTGAAGCCTGCTCCTGCTCCTTCGCGTGCAGCCGGCCGTAGCTGAAGGTGTTCTCCCCGCGCAGGTAGGCTTCGACCCCGCCGCGCTTGAGCAGGCGATCACGGGCGATGACGCTGTCGTGCTGTTCGCCCAGGATGGTCTGCAGCTTCTGGGCGAAGCGGCTCACTCGGGCCGAGCGCTTGGGGCTGAGCGGATGCGCCGTCTCGGCCGCGTAGCGCAGCCGCTTGGCGCGCTTACGAGCGGTGTGCAGGGCGAGATCCCGTTCCGATCCAGGCACGGTCTTGGCGGCCAGGCGCACGGCTCGGCGCA
The DNA here is from genome assembly GCF_900103805.1 of Cryobacterium flavum. Lineage (GTDB taxonomy): Bacteria > Actinomycetota > Actinomycetes > Actinomycetales > Microbacteriaceae > Cryobacterium > Cryobacterium flavum. The sequence goes on from NZ_FNIB01000009.1 coordinate 63,291, forward strand.
ATTTCTTCCACTCCTTGGTGACCAGGGCCGGTACGACGACCCGGGCGTCCTGGTCGGCCGCGGCGGTGAACGGCGGAGTGGCGACGAGGGAATCGAGGGCGTCGAGCAGTCGAAAGTAGCGGTGGCTGTCGAGGGCGGTGACGAGCGTGAGTTGCGCGGAGTGGGCATCCGTTTCGGAGCGGCTTTCGAGGCGTTCGCGAATCGGGCCGAGGAGCAGCGCGGGGGATTCGCGATCGAGCAGGCCGACCAGGTGCCGCTGCAGTACCTCTTCGTCGCGAGAGCCGCCGAGCACGGCGGCGAGCCAGCCGAGTTCGGTGCGGAGATGCTGCACGACCACGGGATCAACGAGCGAACGATAGGTGGCCAGCACCGAGCGTAGCCGACGGGTGGCCACGCGCATCGCGTGCACAGAGCCGGCAGCGTGCTGGCGAACCTGCGGGTCGTGCCGGCGGATGACACCGATCTGCTCGGTCAGGCTGGCCAGCAGAACGTTGCCGGCCGGGCCGTTCCGGGTGGGACGGCGCTGCTTTGTGGTGCTCTCTGCCGGGAACCGGTCGCCGAGGGCGCGGGCGAGCTTGGAGGCGTGCTGTGACACGAGGATGCCGCCGCTCGCGAGCACAGACTGGCCAGCATCGAGCAGGTCCTCCGGTCCGTCGACGAGTTCGATCTCCCATTCACGCCAGGCGGCCGAGGCGGGTTCGTGAAGGAGCCGTTGGGCCTCGACCCGGTCGTCGCAGAGCACGGCGAGGGTTTCGCCGCCGGCGCCGATCAGGGCGTGCACGACGCGGGTGGTGCCGAGGTGCACCACGGGAACGAGCGGGGAGTCGCGGGTGTAGACCCGCACGAGCTGGGCGAGCGACCCGGGTACGGCATCCGCTTCGTCCTGCAGGTGTTTGCCGATGGGAGCGTGTACTTCGCGTCGGCGTCCGACGCCCTGCGGCAGTTTGAGGTGCCAGCCCGCGTCGTCGCCGCCGGTGCGGCGGCGCAGGGTGATGTGCGCACGCGCCAGCACGAGGTCGTTCGTGTCGAAGTAGACGGCCGCGAGGTCATGGGTTACCGGTTCGGCGACGGCCTGCACGCCGGGCAGATCGTTCAAGCGCGGCAGCAGGGCCAGCTCGTCGACGTCAAACTTAAGTTCTATCTCGATACCACCATTAGCGTCCACGGTTCAAACCTAGCGCGGTCGCGCCAGGCTTGAACCGTGCGGTGGGTCAGGCGTTGGCGAGCCACAGGTCGGGGCCGAAGATTTCATAGTGGATGCGATCGGCTGGCACGCCGGATTCCAGCGCCTGGGAGCGCAGGCTGCGCATGAACGGGAGCGGTCCGCACAGGTAGATCGAGGCATCCGCCGGGATGGTCACGTTCGCGAGGGACATGAAGCCCTCGTGGTGGCCAGCGCTCGGGATCTCCAGCCAGAGCTCGAGTTCGGCCGCCTCGAGCAGGGCGACGTCTTCGTTCATCTGGTCGCGCAGCGCCCAGCGCTCGAGGGTACTCTCGGCGTGCAGCACGAGCACCTCGCGCTTGGAGCCGGTGTCCACCAGGGAGCGCAGGATGGAAGCGCTGGGCGTGCAGCCGATTCCGGCCGAGGCCAGGATCAGCGGTCCGGTGCCGTGGTCGAGGGTGATGTCGCCGCACGGAACGGAGAGGATGAGGGTATCGCCGACCTGCACGTCGCGGTGCAGCACGGGGGAGACCTCACCGTCGGCATCGAGCTTCGTGGTGAAGACGCGGGTCGTGGCCGTGCCGGCCGAGAGGGAATACTGACGCACCTGACGGATGCCGTCGGGCATGACCGCGGTGACGCTGACGTACTGGCCTGGCAGGGCGGGCGTCACGGGGGTATCGTCGGCGGGTTCGAGGGTGAACGTTATGGCGTCGGTTCCGGCCGCTTCCTTCTTTACGACGATCCACGGGGCGAGCGGCTTATCGCTGGCGAGGCCGGAGTAGAGGCCCTTCTCCATCTTGATCAGGGCGTGGGCCATCAGCCAGTACACCTCGGTCCAGGCGGCGGCGATCTCGGCGGTGATGACGTCGCTGAGTTCGTCGGCGATGCCCTCGAAGAGGTACTTGTAGACGATGTCGTACTGCTCGGGCTGAATATCGAGCGAGACGTGCTTGTGGGCGATGCGGGAGAGCATGGCCTCTGGCGTGGTGTCGGGGTTCTGCAGCAGATGGGTCGCGAAGACGGCGATGCTGCCGGCCAGCGCCTGCTGCTGCGAGCCATTCTTCTGGTTGGACCGGCTGAACAGCCCGTCGAACAGTTCGGGGTGGGCCGTGAGCATGCGGTGGTAGAAGTTTTTCGCGATCTCGGGCATCCGCTCACCGACCAGCGGCAGGGTCGCTTCGATGAGTGGTTGGGACTGGGGCGAAAGCATGAATACTCCTTCTGCGTGTCGGCACCCGTTTGTGGGGGCCTTCATTAAAAGTAGCATTTGATATACCAATTAAACGGGTGTTTTCTACAAGTCGTAGAAATTAGGGACTTTAGTCCTACCGCACCAAACCCAGTTCGACCAGCACTGGACCGTTCGCTTTTCCGTGCGGGAGGCTGGAGATAACGAGGTCATCCAGCTCGCGGTAGAAGGCTTCCCGCGCGCGGCGCAGGGCGCCGCGGAGGCCGCATCCGCTGATCAACGGGCAGGGACCGTTGGGGGTGTCGCAGGCGGCGAGGTCGGTGCGCGTGTCGAGGGTGCGCAGGAGCGCTCCAACCGTGACCTCACGGCCGAGCGCGCTGATACGCACGCCGCCGTTTCGGCCGCGCAGCGCCTCGACCAGACCGAGTTCGCGCAGGCGCAGCAGCGCCTTGCTCACGTGGTTGTAGGGCGTGCCGACCTCGGCGGCGACGACCCGCGAGGTGAACGTCACGCTCTCCGGTGCCGCTGTAAGCAGCATGACCACCCGCAGGCAGACGTCGGCAAAAGCGTTGATCCTCATGCCTCAACTGTAAGGGCGACGGTTCCACTGTCGATATGAGAGAGAATGGGGTAAGTGAACACTGAGTCGGAGACGCTGTTTGAGATAATCCGCTTTGTGGACCTGGCTGGCGTGCTGGCCAACGCCATTCTTGGCGGCGTCGCGGCCCGCACCGCACGCCTCGATATTGTCGGTTTCGTGGTGCTCGCGATTATGAGCGGGCTCGGTGGCGGAATGATTCGCGACACCCTGCTGCAGCAGGGCACCCCGGCCGCCCTGCTTGACCCGGCCTACCTGATCTGCGCGATTCTCGGCGGGGTCATCGCGTACTTCGTCACGTTCAACGGCCGCTGGACCCGACGCGTGCTGCTGCTGCTCGACGCGCTCGCCGTGGGCTGCTGGTCGGCGGTGGGTGCCCAGAAAGCGCTCGAGGCCGGTCTCGGCTGGCTGCCGGCCATTCTGCTCGGCATCATCACCGCGGTCGGCGGCGGCATGGTGCGCGACATCATGCTGCTCAAGGTGCCGACGATTTTCGGCGGCAACACGCTCTATGCCACGAGCGCCCTGCTGGCGAGTACCGAGATGGTCATTCTAAGCAAGCTCGGGTTCGTGGCGATCGGAACCGCCGTAGCCATTCTCAGCGGCTCGGGGCTGTCGCTGCTGGCCAAACGCTACGGCTGGATTCTGCCGACCGGCTACGCACTGCGCATACCGAAGCCCATTCTGCTGCTGAATCCCCGGGCCTGGCGCCAGCGCCGGCTCGACGCGCGCAACGCCCGCAACGGCATTTTCCCCGACGATCCGGGTGCGTCGGTCTAACTGGGCTGCGTGGGATTCAGAACCGCGAGCGTCGCCGCGTGCAGCAGTCCGTTGGTGGCCAGGGCGCTGCCGTGCCACGGGCCGGGCTGGCCGTCGGCCGAGGTAAAGGTGCCCCCGGCCTCCTGCACGATCGGGGCCAGAGCCGCCATGTCGTAGGGCTGCAGGTCGAATTCGCCGGCCACGTCGAGGTGGCCTTCGGCCAGCAGCATGTACGACCACATATCGCCATAGGCGCGGGTACGCCAGACCTGGCGGGAGAGCGTCACGAGCTCGTCCAGGTGCCCGGCTTGGTCCCACTGCTGCAGGCTGCCATAGCTGATGGAGGCCTCGGCGAGGGTCTCGATGCCGGAGACGTGCAGGCGGGTGGGGGCGGCATCCGCTTCTCGTCTATCGCTTGACCAGGCGCCGCTGCCGGCCGCGGCCCACCAGCGTTTACCAAGGGCGGGGGCGCTGACCACGCCGAGAACGGGCACGCCGTCAATGGCGAGGGAGATGAGGGTGGCCCAGATCGGGATACCACGCAGGAACCCGGCGGTGCCGTCGATGGGGTCGATGATCCACTGGCGCGTGGTCGACCCGGCCGTGCCGAACTCTTCGCCGAGGATGCCGTCGTCGGGGCGGTGCTCGGCGAGCAGGGCGCGGATGGCGCGCTCGACGGCCTGGTCGGCATCCGTTACCGGGGTGCGGTCGGGTTTGGTCGTCACGACGAGGTCGAGCGCGGTGAAGCGGGCGCGGGAGATGGTGTCGGCGGCGTCGGCGAGGGCCAGGGCCAGCTGGAGGTCGTCGGAGAGGGCGTAAATTCGCGGTTCGGTCACCCTTCCAAGGATAGTAATTTCGTGAGCGGATGCCGGTCCTTCGTGCGTTCCCGCCTCGATTGGCGTCGGGCCCCCGTAGGGTGTTAGGGTTACACGTTGCCGCGGGTCATTCCCGGCTTTCGTACGCACCTCTAGCTCAATTGGCAGAGCAACTGACTCTTAATCAGTGGGTTCCCGGTTCAAGTCCGGGGGGGTGCACCACCAGCCCCGCCGTCACTGCTTTTGCAGTGCGGCGGGGCTTTTTTGTACCGTTTCGCGGCTCTGCGCGCCCGATCTCGTGGCACGTGTTTGCGAAGGTGGCACTGGTTTGAACACGTGCCAACTTCTCAAACGCGGGCCATGAAGAATGTCGCGCCACCGCACCTCGTTAGACTGGGCCGCACCGCACCTCCGACCCGCAGCGACGCGGAAAGGTCCCTATGCCCCGCACGGATTCGATCACCACAACCTCCGATGACAGCACGAGGGCGGCGTCGGCGACCGGCGCCGGCGCATCCGCTGTCTCTGACAACGAGGTGCTGCTGCAGCGGGACGGCCCGCTGGCCCGCATCGTCCTGAACCGGCCGAATGCCCTCAACGCTCTGACGCACGGCATGATCCGCACCATCGCCGCAGCCCTCACCGACTGGGCCGACGACCCCGCCGTGCAGACCGTGCTGCTCACCGGCAGCGGTGACCGCGCCCTCTGCGCCGGCGGCGACATCGTCTCGGTCTACCGCGACGCCCGCACCGACCCCGACGAGAACGCCCGATTCTGGGCCGACGAATACACCCTGAACGCCCAGATCAAGCGGTACCCCAAACCGTTCGTCGCCCTGATGGATCGCATCGTGCTCGGCGGGGGAGTCGGCCTGTCTGGTCACGCTTCGCACCGCGTCGTCACCGAACGCACCAAACTGGGAATGCCGGAGACCACCATCGGCTTCGTACCCGACGTCGGCGGCACCTACCTGTACTCGCGGACCCCTGGCGAACTCGGCACCCACCTCGCCCTCACCGCCGCAACCATGACCGGCGCCGACGCCATCGCTCTCGGCCTCGCCGACAGCTTCGTCGAATCCACCCAACTCGAATCCCTCGCCGACGCCCTCAAGCGGATGCCCGCTGCCGCGGCCATCGCCGAGCACGCGTCGACCGTGCCGCCGGCCCCACTGCTGGCCGAGCGCGCCTGGATCGATGAGTGCTATGCCGGCAACGACGTGGCCACGATCATCGACCGGTTGCAGACATCATCCGTCACTGCGGCCGATGACGCGGCCGCCGCGATTCTGGCTAAGTCGCCCACCGCGCTGCGCGTCACCCTCGAATCCCTGCGTCGCGCCCGCGATCTCAGAACCCTCGAAGAGGTGCTCGAGCAGGAATACCGAGTGTCGCTGCGCATGGTGGCCGGCCACGATGTGATCGAGGGTATTCGCGCCCAGGTCATCGACAAGGACCGCAACCCGGCGTGGCAGCCGAGCACGCTGTCCGACGTCTCCGACGCCGACATGCAGGCGTACTTCGCACCGCTGGGAGAGCGCGAACTGCGCTTGCCGCGCAGTAAGACCCACGAAACCAGACAGACCACCGAACGAGAGGCCACCGCGTGAGCGACAGCACCCAGCCCGAGAGCATCGACACCTACAAGAACATTCTGCTTGAACGCCACGGCCGGGTCGGCGTCATCACCCTGAACCGTCCGAAGGCGCTGAACGCCCTCAACTTCGCCACCATGCAGGACGTCGTCGGTGCCGCGACCCGGCTCGACGCCGACCCCGAGATCGGCGCGATCGTCATCACCGGCTCTGAGCGGGCCTTCGCGGCCGGTGCCGACATCAAGGAGATGTCGACCATGAGCTACATGGATATGTATCTCAAGGACTGGTTCGCCGGCTGGGACCGCCTCGCAGCCGTGCGCACCCCGGTCATCGCCGCCGTCTCCGGCCACGCCCTCGGCGGTGGCTGCGAACTCGCCCTGATCTGCGACTTCATCATCGCTTCCGACACCGCCACCTTCGGCCAGCCCGAGATCAAGCTCGGGGTCATCCCGGGCATGGGCGGCTCCCAACGCCTCACCCGCGCCGTCGGCAAGGCCAAGGCCATGGAAATGATCCTCACCGGCCGCACCATCGACGCCGTCGAAGCCGAACGCGCCGGCCTCGTCGCCCGAATCGTGCCCGCCGCCGACCTGCTCGCCGACGCCCTCGCCACGGCCACCGAGATCGCCGCGAAATCGGCGCCGATCGCCATGCTCGCCAAGGAGGTCGTGAACGCGGCCTACGAGACGATGCTGGGGGCCGGCATCCACTTTGAACGTCGCCTGTTTCACTCCGTGTTCGCCACCGACGACCAGAGCGAGGGAATGGCCGCCTTCGTCGAGAAGCGCCCCGCGGTCTTCACGAACCGTTAGCGGTCTTCCAGCTGTACTCATTCTCGGGACGCCCCGGCGTACCGTAGCGGGGAGCGCGCAGCACGAGGCCGGTGTCGGCCAGATACTCCAGATACCGCCTCGCCGTGACGCGTGACAACCCGAGCGGCTTCATGAGCTCACTCGCCGACACCGGCGCGACCTGTGCCTGAAGGTAGGCGACCACCGGGTTCAGGGTCGACTCGGCCAGCCCCTTGGGCCTCGGTATGTCGGTCGGAGCGCGCAGGCTCGCAAAGGCATGGTCGACCGCTGACTGCGTCACAACGGATGCCTGCCCATTCAGTTCCGCACGAAAATCACGGTAACTGGACAATTTCGTGGCGAAGGTGGAGTAGGTGAATGGCTTGATCAGGTACTGCACCACCCCGGCCGCGATCGCCCCGCGCACATTCTCCAGGTCCCGCACCGCGGTGATAGCGATGATGTCCGTGGCCAGACCGGCCGCCCGAATGCGCCGACTCACGTCGAGCCCGTGGCTGTCGGGCAGGTTCATGTCCATGAGCACGAGGTCGATCGGAGTGCCGGCCGAGGCGGCCGCCGCGACCCGGCGAAACGCGTCCTGGCCGGTACCGGCCGTGCCGACGAGCTCGAACCCGGCCAGCCGCCCGACATAGACGGCATGGGCCTCGGCAGCGAGCGGTTCGTCCTCGACGACGAGCACGCGAATGCGCGGCAGCGATGACTCAGGCATGGTCGACCTCGGCAGGATATGCACGAATGACAGCGGGAATGACGACCGTGAAGACGGCGCCCTCACGTCGCCCGATTGTCAGCGTGCCGCCGAGGCGGGTGACCGCCTGCCGAACCAGTGCGAGGCCGAGACCTCGACCACCCACTGAGCGACCGGGCGTCGTGACGCCGGTACCCGTGACGCCGGTACCCTTGGTACTGAACCCGAGCCGCAGCACATCGTCGATCACCTCTGGTGCCACACCGGCGCCGCTGTCGGCCACCTCGATCGTGACGGCCTGCTCGGTCGATGACACGGTGACCGACACTCGACGCGGGTCCGCGCCGGCGGCCGCCGCGTCGAGGGCGTTATCGACCAGGTTGCCGAGCACCGTGACCAAATCCTGAATGGACAGCCCCGACTCGGCGAGCGTGCCAGACGCCGTCACGGTAAGGGTGATCCCCAGCTCGTTGGCCTGCGCCGATTTGCCCATGATCAGGGCACTGATCACCGGTTCGTCGACCGAACCGACCATCTCGTCGGCCAGCCGCTGACTCAACTCGAGATCCTCGGTGGCGAAGTCGAGAGCCTGATCGGTGCGACCGAGTTCCATGAGCGACACGATGGTGTGCAACCGGTTGGAATGCTCGTGGGTCTGCGCCCGCAACGCGTCGGAGAGGGTCTGCATAGACTGCAACTCGCTGCCCAGGGTTTGCAGATCAGTGTGGTCACGAATCGTCGCCACAAATCCCATCGGGGTCGCCCTGGAGCGACTGGCCGAAGCCACGGCCGGTTCCTGGCTGACCACCAGCACCCTCGTGCCGGTCACATGAATCTCATCGTGCGCCGAGCGACCGCTCCGCAGCAACTCACCGAGGCTCGGCGGCAGGCTCAACTCGGCCAGGGCGGGCGGGGGCGTGGCGCTGCCAGCAGCCGGCCGCGGCGGAATGCCGAGCAGCTGCGCCGCCTGGTCGTTGTAGAGCACGAGGTCGCCGTGCAGGTCGACGAGCACGAGTCCCTCGCGCACCGAGTGCAGCACCGAGTCGTAGTAGACGAACAGCTGCGCGAGACGTTCAGGACCCCACCCGAGCGTGACTCGCCGCAGGTAGCGGCCGAGCAGCCAGGTCACTACCGATCCCGAGGCGAGCAGCCCGAGCGCCAGCCCCAGTACCGACGGCAGCCGGGCGTTCAGGGCGATCGTGATGTTGCTCGTCGTGGTGCCCACCGCGACCAGCGCGCGAACGGTGCCGCCGGCATCCGTTACCGGTACGACGGCGCGAACGGATGGCCCGAGCGTTCCCGTGCTGATTTCTGTGAAGGCCGTTCCGGACAGAGCCGGTTCGATCGCACCGATGTAATCCTTGCCGATCTCAGTCTGCGTCGGATGGGTCCAGCGGGTGCGGTCGGGGGCCATGATCGTGATGAAGTCGAGGCCGGCATCCTGGGTGAGATCGAGGGCATAGGGCTGCAGCGTCGCGCTCGGGTCGGCCGACTCGCTGGCCGCGAGTACCAGCGGACTGTCGGCGATGGCGGTGGCGACCGCGAGCATCCGGTCACTGGTTTCGTCGTAGCCGCGATCGCGGGCATCCACGAAGAATGCTGTTCCGACGAAGACCGTGAGCACCACGATGAACAGCGCGTGCGCGAAAAAGAGCCGCTTGGCGATGCTCCATTCCCTACGCACTGCCGGCCCCTCTCTTCGTTTCGTGAACAATATGACCGTAACCGTGCGCGAACGAGCGGCAGCGACCAGTGTGGATCCATTGCAGCAGCCGGAGCCCGTGGTGGGCCAGGTTAAGCCTAGACATAGGAGTCTGACATGGCATCGACGCCATCAACCCGTACCAAACTCATCAAGTCCGGCAAGCCGAAGAAGAAGATCGACTCGTCGCACTACCTCTACATGGCCGTCATCGTCGCGGTCGTGCTCGGTATCGTCGTCGGCCTGGTCTGGGGCGGAGAGAAAGGCTTCGCGGTCTCGCTCAAGCCGCTTGGTGACCTGTTCATCGCGCTGATCCGAATGATGATCGCCCCGATCATCTTCTGCACGATCATTCTCGGCATCGGCTCGATCGCCAAAGCTGCTACCGTCGGCAAAATCGGCGGCCTGGCCCTCGGCTACTTTCTGATCATGTCCACCTTCGCACTCGGCATCGGCCTGGTCGTTGGCAACATGATTCACCCGGGCGAGGGCATCAACCTCGCCGACGCCACCTACAAGGCCACCGAATCCGCTGACACCCAGTCGTTCCTGCTCGGAATCGTGCCCACCACCCTGTTCTCGTCGCTGACCAGCGGCAACATTCTGCAGACTCTCATGGTGGCCCTCATCGCCGGCTTCGCCCTGCAGCGCATGGGACCGGCCGGTAAACCGATTCTCGAGGGAATCGCCCACGTGCAGGCTCTGGTCTTCCGCATTCTGATCATGGTCATGTGGCTTGCCCCGATCGGCGCCTTCGGCGCCATCGCCGCCGTCGTCGGCGCCACCGGAATCCAGGCCGTGATCAGCCTGTTCACACTCATGGTGGCCTTCTACATCACCTGCATCATCTTCATCGTGGTCATTCTCGGCGGCCTGCTCAAGATCGTCACCGGCGTGAACATCTTCAAGCTGATGCGCTACCTCGGCCGCGAATACCTGCTGATCGTGTCAACCTCCTCCTCCGAGGCCGCCCTGCCGCGCCTGATTGCCAAGATGGAACACCTCGGCATCTCCAAGCCCGTCGTCGGTGTCACCGTGCCCACCGGCTACTCCTTCAACCTCGACGGCACCGCGATCTACCTCACCATGGCGTCGCTGTTCATCGCCAACGCGCTCGGCCAGCCGCTCGCCCTCGGCGAACAGATTGGCCTGCTCGTCTTCATGATCATCGCCAGCAAGGGAGCCGCCGGAGTCTCCGGTGCCGGTCTCGCCACCCTGGCCGCCGGGCTGCAGGCGCACGCCCCGCAACTGGTCGGCGGTGTTGGTTTCATCGTGGGCATCGACCGGTTCATGTCCGAAGCGCGCGCGCTGACCAACTTCACCGGCAACGCCGTGGCGACCGTCATGATCGGCTCCTGGACTAAGGAGATGGACCGGGTGCAGGTGGATCGCGTGCTCGACAAGCTCGAACCGTTCGATGAGCGCACCATGCTGACCCACGGCCACGTGAGCGCCGCCGAGACCCAGCGCAGCACTGAGCAGGCCGCGCAGTCGCAGATCCTGGACCGCGTCTAGCAGAAATCGCTGGCTGAAAAATAGCCAGCACTAGACTCGCGCTAAGGGTGCCGTCCGGAGGAGTCCTCCCGGGCGGCACCCCCGTTTAAGCGGTGATTTCGGCATGCCTCAAAGTCAGTGTGTTAGGATTGTCTACGGTCTTACAACCCTTCACCAGGACGCGCACGCGTAGCCCCCATTTGAGATGGAACGGCCGCCTTCGTATGGTGTGGTACCGAAGGATGCGATCCCATGATCGCTCCAGCCCGCGGGCCGCTCGGCGCCAACCCGTCCGCCAAGAGAGCTCGCCCCATTGTCAGTCGTGAAATTGGCTACGTTTGGCGTGCACCGGAGAACGCGTGACCGAGAGTATTCCTCTTCAAGAAACCATTGCCGTCAAGGCAGATCACCTCTACAAAGCATTCGGACGCCGTCCGCACGAGATCGTCAAGAAGCTCAAGGCCGGCAAGAGCCGCGCTGAGATCTCGTCGCACGGAGTTGCCGCCGTCATCGACGCCTCCTTCGAGGTCAAGAAGGGCGAGATCTTCGTCGTGATGGGCCTGTCGGGATCGGGCAAGTCCACCCTCATTCGCATGCTCAACGGACTCTGGGACACTACCTCCGGCACAGTAAGCGTCGGCGGCACCGACATCACCGACGTGTCCGCCAAGGAACTGCGCGATGTACGCCGCAAGAGCATCTCCATGGTGTTCCAGCACTTCGCCCTGCTGCCGCACCGCACCGTGATCGACAATGTCGCCTACGGGCTCGAAATTCAGGGCATGGGCCGTACCGAACGCCTCGCCAAGGCGCGGACGATCATCGATCTGGTCGGCCTGGCCGGCTGGGCCGACAACCTGCCCTCCGAATTGTCCGGTGGCATGCAGCAGCGGGTCGGGCTCGGCCGTGCCCTCGCCGCCGACACCGACGTACTGCTCATGGACGAAGCCTTCTCGGCTCTCGACCCGCTCATTCGCCGCGAGATGCAGGAACAGCTGATCGAGCTGCAGGCCGCGCTCGGCAAAACCATCATCTTCATCACGCACGACCTCAACGAGGCCATGTTCCTCGGCGACCGTATCGCGGTCATGCGCGACGGCCGCATCGTTCAGATCGGCACACCGGAAGAGATCCTCACCGACCCGGCGAACGACTACGTCGCCCAGTTCGTGCAGGACGTCGACCGGGCCCGCGTGCTCACCGCCGCGAGCGTGATGGAACCCGTGCGAGCGGTCATCACCAAGACAGCCGGCCCCCGGGCCGCGCTGCGTACAATGCGCGACCTGCAGACATCCGTCACCTTCGTACTCAACCGCGATCGCAGCTTCGCCGGCATCGTGCGCGATCGCGACGTTCTCAAGCTCGTCAAGCGCGGCGAGACCGACCTGCGCGCCATCATCCGCGATGACGCCACCGCGGTCTTGCCCGAAACCGTCCTGGTCGATTTGGTCGAACCGTCGGTCGAGAGCGAACTGCCCATCGCCGTCGTCGATGAGAAGAACCGCCTGCTCGGCGTGATTCCGCGAGTCACCCTGCTCGCCGCGATCGGCAACGTCACGACCAATACCGGCCCGTTGCCCGTCGTGATGCCACCGGCCACCATCTCGGTCAGCCAGATCGCCGAGATTCTGGGCGACACCGCGCTGGAAGGAGTTGAAGCGTGAACGAGTTCCGAATCCCTGTGGGTTCCTGGGTCGAAGTCTTGTTTGATTTCGTAACCGAGCACTTCAGCTTCTTCTTCGACTTCGTTCGTCTTGCCTTTGCTGGCGCTTTTGAGACCGTCGACTATCTGCTGGTTTCCCCGCCGTTCTATGTGATCATCGGTCTGGCCGGTCTGCTGGCCGTGGCGGCTCGGGGGTGGAAGTTCTTGGCCGGGACAGTCGTCGGCCTCCTGCTGATCGTTGGCATGAATCAATGGGAAAATGCCATGGACACGCTTGCCCTCGTGCTCGTTGCGAGTGTGATCGCCATTGCGATGAGCATCCCACTCGGTATTCTGGCGGCCAAGTCGAAGGCAGCCTCGAGCGTCATTCGTCCGGTGCTCGACTTCCTGCAGACGATGCCTGCCTTCGTCTTTCTGATTCCGGCGCTCCTGTTCTTCCGCGTCGGTGAGGTGCCGGGAATCGTAGCGACTATCATCTTCGCGATGGCGCCGGGGGTGCGCCTGACGGAGCTGGGGATTCGCGGGGTCGACCCAGAGATCGTCGAAGCCGGGTCTGCCTTCGGTGCCTCACCGGGGCGCATCCTGCGCCAGATCCAGCTACCCCTCGCCCTGCCCACGATCATGGCTGGCATCAATCAGGTCATCATGCTGTCACTCTCGATGGTCGTCATTGCTGGAATGGTCGGCGCCGGCGCCCTCGGTGCGGAGATCATGACGAGTCTTAGCCGGATCGATATCGTGCTTGGTTCCGAGGCTGGTCTGGCCGTCGTAATTCTCGCCATATTCCTCGACCGAGTCACCGCCGCGCTCGGTACCGGCAAGACGCCCATCAGTCGCTTCATCGCGTTGCGCAAGAGCCGCGCGCCGGCATCCGCTTCGGTGGAAACCGCAGCTCCGGTCGAACCCGAATTGGTTCGTCTGTAACCCACACACTCACGGGCGAGCGAGCGCCCGTGTCCATCGGCGGTTGTCATAGCACTCAGATCGGCCGCCAGCACCAAGAGCCAACCCTGCCACCCTTCGCGGGTGTCGAGAATGGAAACACATGAAAATTCGTACCAAGTCATTCATTGCAGGAGGAGCCATTTCGCTCCTCGCCCTCAGCGGGTGCGCTTCCGCTGAAACTGCCACTGTCTCCAACGGCGACAACGCGGATATGAGCCTGGCTGTATTCAACGGCTGGGACGAGGGCATCGCCGTTTCCGAGCTGTGGAAAGCCATTCTCGATGAGAAGGGCTACAACGTCGAGCTGGAATACGCCGCGGAGGCCCCCGTCTACTCGGGCCTGGCCACCGGCGATTATGACCTCAGCATGGACATCTGGCTGCCTGACACCCACGCGTCCTACCTCGAAAAGTATGGCGATGACATCGTCGACCTCGGTGCATGGAATACCGAATCCAAGCTCACCGTCGCGGTGAATGCGGATGCCCCGATCGACTCCCTCGCGGAACTGGCCGAAAACGCCGACCTGTTCTCCAACCGGATCGTCGGCATCGAGCCCGGTTCAGGCCTCAATGAGGCCATGGAAGAGCGGGTCATCCCGACCTACGGCCTCGACGGTATGGATAACGTGACGTCGTCGACCGCGGGGATGCTCTCCGAACTCACCAACGCGACCGACAACGGCGAGAACATTGTCGTTACCCTCTGGGAGCCGCACTGGGCCTACGGAGCGTTCCCGATCAAGAACCTTGAGGACCCCGAGGGAACTCTCGAGAACATCGAGAGCATCCACTCCTACGGCAGCACCGAGTTTGAAGCTGACTTCCCGCAGGCCGCCGAGTGGATCAATAACTTCGAGATGGACCTCGATACGCTGTATTCCCTTGAAGAGGAAATGTTCGTCAACTACGACGGTCAGGACTACGCGCCGATCGTCGCCAAGTGGATCGAAGACAACCAGGAATACGTAGACGGCCTCACCAGCTAGTCACGGATTCTGCACGAAAAACGGCCCGCGTCCTTGGACGCGGGCCGTTCTATTTAATGTTTACGCGGCTTCGAGCTCGCGCACCTGCCGCAGCCAGCCGTTGAAGAGATCGCTGTCGAAATCATCCACGCCGCGCAGCTTGTACTCACTCATCTCTGCCGACCCACTGGCATTGAGCTTGCCCGAGTCATCGGTGATGGCCTGGCCGCGCCAGAACAACACCGTGACGAAGGTGGGGTAGGCCTTGAATCCGGCTACCGGCAGCTCGTCGTCGAGCCAGACCGGATGCCCGTGCCACAGTTCCGTAGACGTCTCCGGCAGGCCCAGGTCGAACGTGTCGCGGAGCAGGGAGACGACGCTCGCGAGCGGCTCGGCCGGAGCGGCGACGTATTCGTCGATCGTGGTCGGCTTGTGAGCGGATGCGACGGTGGCGGGAGCGGGCGTTGAGATGAGTGTGGAAGTCAGGTGAATAGCCTCTTTCGTGGTGGAGTTGGCGTACGGCGCTGGCCGAACGGATGCGTTTCTCCCTCCACACTCTCATGCCGTTCCCATTTGCGGCTGGGCAGACACTCAGGAACCGGAGCAAAAAACACCGCCCGCCGACCCGAAGGTCGACGGACGGTGCCAGGGAGACAATGCTACGCGGCGGGCGTCGCTGCCGTGCCGACGAGGTCAACGACGAAGACGAGAGTGTCCGTGCCGCTGATGCCAGCCTGGGTGTTGCCCGCTTCGCCATAGCCCTCGCTCGGCGGCAGAACGGCGATGACCTGGGATCCGACGGTCTGGCCGACGAGTGCAGCACCGAAGCCCGGAACGACCTGGCTGGTGACGAACGTGGTCGGGCCAACGGTGGTCCAGGATGAGTCGAAGGTTTTGCCGGTACCCCAGATGACTCCGGTGTATTCGACCGAGACGGTGTCGCCGTCGGCGACGACAGCGCCGTCACCGAGCTTCGTCGTGGCGATCTGCAGATCGGTCGGCGGGTCGGTGTCGGGGATGGTGATGGTGGGAGCGCCATTATCGGCGAGCTCAACGGTAGGCAGGCCAGGCACGACCGGCTGGTCCACCCCGTCAGCGCGGTCGGCGAGGTTCGTGATCGAGATGACGTCGGTGACGAAAACGACCGAGTCCCCGGCGGCGATTCCGAGCTGGGTATTTCCGTCTGCGCCGAACGCGTCGTCCGCAGTGCTGACGGTGACGATGCGGTCGCCTTCAACGGAACAGTTGACGGCCCGCACCAGCCCCTTGAGGAACGTTTCGCCGACGGTGATGGTCTCGCTGGTACCGCTGGTCGGGTAGGTCGTTTCCTGCACCGTAGCGCCGGTCGTCCCGTTGTAAACCGAGAGTGACACCCCAACCAACGAGCCGGCACCAGCCTCGGTGGTGCCCGTTCCCTTGATCGCCACGGTGCGCTGGGTGGCCGCCGGCGTCAACGGCTCGGCGAACTTGAACGCGGGCACGGCGCCGAAGTCGCCGGTCACGGCGACACCATCGGACACAGCGCCGGGCGCGGTGCACTCGCTGAAGGCGGCATCCGCTGCAGGGGCGGAACTGGTTGCCTCGGGAGTACCGCTGCTTCCGCAGGCGGTCAGCGCGAGCGTGAGGCCCACAATGGTCAGGAGCGCGGGAATTTTCGACACGGGGCCTCTTTCGAGAACGTAGCTGTGGGCAAGCACTGATTGGTGAATGTCTTGGTGGCGCAGACGGCCAAGTGCCCACTCTGCCACGGTTCGCCTATGAACCGGCTGAGTGGATGCGACGGCGCGCCGCCCAGCGCACTTCAGTCGTCGAGACCGCGGGCGATCAGGGCCTCGCCCAGGGCATCCGCTGCGTAGAGCGAGCGCACGACCACCGGAACGGCGATCGACAAGAGCGAGCCCTGGGTACCGCGGGCCGTGCGGGCCTCGAGAACCTCGCGAACGATGTCGGAGACAAGAGGAATGCAACGGATGGTCAGGGCCACCAGCAGCCCCACCCGGTCGGCGTCGATGAACCGATTGAACGGACGCAGCAGGGTCTGGAAAGCTTCCAACACCGCGGTGACCGTGGTCGTCATCGTGAACAGGGCGGCCAGGGCCACCGCAACGACAAGGCGGCCGGTCATCAGTGCGGCGACAGTCCAGCCCGAGAGCAGACCCTGAATCGGTACGGCTACCAACAGAATCAGCAGAATCGGCGCGATCTGGGCGACGGCCGCGCGCAGGGGCACCTGGGCGATGAGGAACAACAGTACGACTCCTGCCGCAGCGCCGCTGACTACCCACGGGTCAGACGAGGTGCCGATCAGCAGCACGCAGAGCGAGAGCAGAAGCAACTTGAGCAGTGTCGGTGCCCGGTGAATCAGTGAGGTTCCGGGGCTGTAGAGACCGATCACGCGCGGCTTCTCACTGCAACAGGGCGCGGTAGGCAGCGAGGGAGTCGGCGGGCGCGCCATCGGCGACCACGGCACCCTCTTCGATCACGATCACGCGGTCGAACTCCTCGACCAGGTGCAGGTGGTGGGTGACCACGATGACCTGTTGGGGGAGCGTCTGCAGCAGTTCGGAGATGCGTCGGGCATTGCGGGCGTCGAGCAGGGTAGTCGGTTCGTCGGCCACGATTGTGGCCGGCTCCGCCACCAGTACGGCCGCGAGGGCGAGCAACTGCTTCTGACCGCCGGAAAGACGGTGCGCCGGATGGTCGGCGTGCTCGCTCAACCCGAACTGTTCGAGGGCCGCGGCCGTGCGCTCGGCGATCTCGGCGGCAGACAGGCCGCGACGGCGCAGGGTGAATGCCACGTCTTCCTGCACGGTGGGCATCACGATCTGATTGTCGGGGTTGGTGAAGATGAACCCGACCTTGCGGCGCACCTCGCGGGCGTGGCGGGCCACATTCTGCCCGTCGACCGTCACGACGCCGGTGGTTGGCGTGACGAGCCCGTTGATCATGCGCACGAGCGTGGACTTGCCCGAACCGTTCGCGCCGACAATGCCGATGCGATGCTCGGTCAGGCTGAGGTTCACATCGTGCAGCACGGTGCGGTCGCCGAAGGACTGCCCGACCTGCTCGAAGTGGATAATACTCACGCTCGGGCCTGACGACCCTTCGGCAGCGCGATCAACCCGGGGTAGGCCTTGTGTACCTGGCCGGCGACGAGCACGGTCAGCACGACCTTGATCAGGTCGCCGGGGATGAACGCGACGTTCAGGCCCAACGTGGTCCACAGCGGCAGGCCGAGGTTCAGGGCCATGACCGGAACTCCAACCAGATAGACGGCGACGATTCCGCCCAGAATCGTGGCACCGAGAGCCAGCCAGAACGGATACTTCGGCAGCAGCCGGGCGGTGAGGTAACCGGTGACGAAGGCGCCGAGCAGCCAGCCGTAGAGATAGCCGGCCGCCGGGCTCACCGTGAACACGCCGATGCCGCCGCGCGCGCCGGCCAGCAGGGGGAGTCCAACAGCCGTGAGCACGAGAAACAACAGCACGGCGAGGGTTCCCTTGCGCGGGCCGAGGATGGCCCCGGCGAACATCACTCCGAGTGACTGCAGGGTGATCGGTACCGGCCCGATGTTGAGCGGTCCGGCCAGGCCGAGCGCCGCGATGAGGGCGGCGAAAATGGCGATCTGGGCGAGATCGCGGGCGGGCAGAATACGTCGAGAACGGGTGCTCGAGAGAACGGTATCGGTCATGGTTTCAAATCTAGAATTCGGTGCCCGCCGGCCGCTGAAGAATACCTACAACAAAATGCCGGGAACTGTAGAGGTCGTGATTTGAGCGCCTCAGCAGCCGGGGCCGTGGGGGTTGGTGTTGCAGTCTTCGGCGACGAGCACGGTGGATTCCTTCGCTGCGACGACGGTGAAAGGGGCGGAGGGGACGGTGACGATGCCTTCGACGGGTCGCCAGCCCTGGTCGCCGAAGCTGTAGTCGGCGCGGTATTCGACGGTGAGGGTGACCGTGTAGGTGCCCTTCTTCGTGTATTTGTGGCTGGTGGGGGTGGTGGAGAATTCGGCGACGGCGAGGTCGGCCCAGCTGGCTCCACCGGTCGGGGTAGAGGCGGTGCTGCCGTCGCCGTAGTTCCAGCGGTACCCGATCGGGGTAAACATGACCTGTGCGGGTTGTCCGAGTAGTACCCCGTCGCCGATATGAGTGGATGCTGCTGCCCAGAAATTCGCGGCCAGTCCGACGATGGCCCAGCCGTTGGGTTCCATGCCGGTGGGGGCAATGGGCGCGGGGAAGTTCTGCAGGTCGGTGACCCGGATGATCGTGTCGGGTGAGCAGCCTGTGCAGGGTGTGGTCGGGGCTGCGAGGGTCACGGGCCACTCGGGATGCCGTGAGACAACGGGGAAGTCGCCGGAGCCACAAAGCGTCCACTCCTGCTCCGCGGTCAGTTGGCCGGCGGGGTGCGCGCAGATCTCAGCCAGCGATGGACCCGTGCCCGCGGCCTTGCCGCCAGACGACTTGCCCGTTCCGCCGCCCGATCGACCATTCACTTCTGCGGTCAGATCAACGCCATCACCAGTTGTGACACCACCAGAGACAAGCTCTGGGCATGTTCCGTTCTTGATATCACTGGTGCCGCAGGCAACTTCATCAGCGGAGGCCGGTGAATTTACCAAGGAGCCGAATGCAAGGAGTGAGAGGAATCCAGCAGTCAGCAGAAATTTGAACCGGACCATACCGTTGACTCCGAAATGAGAAGTTGTTGGGAGATTTCATCGGGGGTTTTGAAGGTCACAACCAATGGCCATCGCGCTAAGCGATTTGGATCGGAAACTACAATCCCCGACGCATCCACCTTTTGGCTTTGGCTTAGATCGAGACAGACGTAGGCTCGCACTTCCCACCTTCCATCGGGTCGAGGATTGAACGACTGGACGGTCATCGAGTCAAATGACGTGGTGCCGGAGAATCTCCAACCGTTTTGTTCAAGCTCCTTCTTTGTCTTGACTTCATCATCCCGTTCAAGGCCGGTCGTCAGCGCGAGGTATTTGATCCACGAGTCTGATCCCTCAGCGCCCGCAGTGTCGCCAGCGGTCAGGTACGCGCCATAGGCGGCGGCCGCGGCGGCCAAGGCTTCCTCGTTCGAGGCGAACACTGGGGGAGTCTCGGTCGGCGCTGCCGTCGCCTCGGCGGCGGGTTCCGACGAGCCGTGGGGAGACGGAGTGGGAGCGGCCGAGCATCCGCTCAGTGTGCCGGCGGCGAGAAACACCATTGAAGCGATATGCACGGCTTTGTGCATGGGGCGACGACGCGGTCGGGTTCGCATGCGGTCACCCTAGACCGGATTGCTCCAATTCCGTTTAAGTTATGCACAGGCGTGGTGCACGCGCCGGATTCAGGATACGAGTGCGGCAGACAGCGATGTGTTCGGTGTCGGTGCTCGTGTTTCAACGAGAACACGATAGGCCCGGACGTGACCGTGCCAGCCTTATGACGGTGGCTCCGGTGGCCCGTTGGAATCAGCTCGTTGAGTCTTCTTTGGCGGGGTCTACCTATTTAGTGCCTATATGCATGACATTTCCTCGTGTCGGTGGTCGGGTGTTGTC
Source organism: Cryobacterium flavum (assembly GCF_900103805.1). Taxonomy (GTDB): domain Bacteria; phylum Actinomycetota; class Actinomycetes; order Actinomycetales; family Microbacteriaceae; genus Cryobacterium; species Cryobacterium flavum. The sequence continues at coordinate 83,234 of NZ_FNIB01000009.1, forward strand.
TTAGATCATGACCAGCATGGCGATGGAGCTCACCCGGGCAGCGGCCGCTGTCGCAGCGCTGGGCGGGTCCAGTGCTGACTTCGCCGGTCTCTCCGATGCGGAGGTGCTCGCGGCGCGCGCCCCGATTGCCGCGTTGCTGCGGCTGAGTAACACGGTCGCGGCATTGCTCGCGGGCACGATTGCGGAGCGGTCGCGGCCGCAGTTGGGCCAGTCCGGGTTGGCGGCACGCCACGGGTTTGGCAACCCGACGCTGATGGCGCAGCAAGCCACCGGCCTCAGCCGCATTGAGGCCGGTCGGCTGCTGGCGGTCGGGGTGCTGATGAGTGAGACCGAGACAGCGGAGCGCGAGGGGGCGGCCGCCCGGGAGGCGGCGCGGGTCGCGCAGGCCGCGCAGGCCGCCGCGGATGCTGCGGCCGACGCGCAACGGGCATCCGACTGGGCAGCGGCCCAGTGGGAGGCGCGGGAGGCCGATCGGGCCGCGGCATGGGCCGAGTTGTATCCGGGCCTGCCGCTGCCGGAGGGTCCACCCCGCCCCGTGCCGGTGGTCGCCGTGGCGCCGGTCGTCCCGCCCACACCGGTGCCGCCTCTGCCCCTGGTGCCGCCGGTGATCGTACCGTGGCAGGCGCCGATCGTGTACGCCGTCGCCGCCGGCACGTTCTCGCCCGGCGTCGGCGATGCCCTGCTGCGAGGCCTGGGCAGTCTGGATCAGGCGATCACCGCGGAGAAGCTTGGCGTCGCGCTGCGTGTGTTGCTGGTGGAGGCTCCGGGCCTGAACACGGAGCAGGCGTTCAAACGGGCCAGGCGGATGCGGGATGAATTGGATGCTGCGGGCATCCTCGCGCGGGAGAAGCAGGCCCGCGACGACACCCGGTGGTCGTTGTGGCGGCGGGCCGATGGCATGGTCACGCTGCATGCGTTGCTGCCGCCGGAGCAGGGCGAGCTGTGGATCGCCACCTACGACGCATTGACCAGCCCGCGGCGCGGTGGGGTGCGGTTCGTGGATCCGGAGCGGGCGGCGTGGGCGCGGAGCGTGAAGGATGACCCGCGTACCGTCGATCAGATCGCTGCGGATTCGTTCACCCAGCTGCTCAAGCTCGGCGCTGAGGCCGACCCAAACACCCTGTTCGGCGGACGCCGCCCGGTCGTGCAGATCATTGTCACCGACCACGACCGCCCCACCACCATCCCCGACCCCCGCGCGGCGGTACCCAGCGCGACCGCACCCACGCGGCCGCCTACTACCCCAACGGATGCTCCGGTCACGGCCGCCACGGCCACCACCGCCACGCAGCCTGCCGAGACTGCCGACACTGCCGAGGTCGCCGGAACCGCCGATCGCAGCGCGGCCACGCGGGCCCAGTCCACCGGGACGGCCGGGACGGCCACGATGGCCATGCCGAGCACGCAGCCTTCCCCGGCCGCGCCAGGAACGGGGGTGTTCGGCTATATCGAGGGCAATCCGGCTCCGGTGTCAGCGGAGACTATTGCCCGACATCTGTGTGACACGGGCTATCTGGGTATTCTGTTCGATCAAGCCGGGCAACCCCTCAACGTTGGCCGGGATGCACGCCTGTTCAACCGCGAGCAACGCCGCGCCCTCGCCGCGCGCGACGGCGGATGCCGCTGGCCCGGGTATGACCAACCACCCTCGTGGAGTGAAGCTCACCACATTCAAAACTGGGTTGATCTGGGCTTTTCCAACATCGACCAGGCCATACTGCTCGGTGTTCTGCACCATTTGTTGCTGCACAACCGGCACTGGCGGGTCCTATTCCTCGACGAAACATACTGGCTGCAACCTCCGGTCGAGACTGATCCCGAGCGAACCCTGATTGCGCTGCCCAGCAAGAACCCGCTCATGCAGGAGCCGACGCTGCTCGAAGCGCCGCAGTAGCGTTACGCGGCGGCCAGCTCAGACCGGTCGCGTTGGACGATTGCGGTCGACAAGCTCAACCGACGAGATGGTTGGGCTCCGCACCTTGGGTCCCGACGGGGCGGGACGATCGAGGGGCTCTACCCGACGATCAGGCGGTGCGACCTACGTGCCGCCTCGGTGCTCGCCGCCGAGTCGGCGAGCACCGAGGCGGCGCGGCTGGCCATGATCGCATCCGCTGCCCGCACCAGCGCCAGGTGTGAGAGCGCCTGCGGAGTGTTGCCCATCTGGTGTCCGTTGGTCACGTCGTATTCTTCCGAGAGCAGCCCCACATCGTTCACGAAGCCGAGCAGGGTGTCCATGAGCGCGGTGGCGTCGTCAAGGCGTCCCGAGGCGGCGTATTGCTCGACCAACCAGAACGAGCAGGCCAGAAACGGATGCTCACCCGGCGGCAGGCCATCCACGGCGGCGCGCGTGCGATACCGCAGGAGCAGGCCATTGTGGCTGAGATCCGCCTCGATCGCGGCCACGGTGCCGAGCATGCGCGGATCAGTGGGCGCGCAGAAGCCGACCTGCGGGAGCACGAGGAGGGAGGCATCCACTTCGGTGCTGCCGTAGTACTGCACGTAGCTGTTTCGAATTACGTCAAAGCCGCGGCTCTCGATGTCGGCGCGCACCTCGTCACGCAGGGTCTTCCACCGGTCGAGCGGACCGTCGAGGCCGTACTTCTCGATGCCGCGCACCGCACGGTCGAAGGCGGCCCAGACCATCACCCGCGAGTGGGTGAACTCGCGGGCTTGACCGCGCACCTCCCAGATTCCCTGGTCGGCACGGCGCCAGTTTTTCTCGAGAAAGCCCATAAGGGCACGCTGCAGCGGCCAAGAGAACTCGTTCTCCTGCACCCCGGCCGCGCGGGCAGCGTGCAGGGCCACCATAACCTCGCCGATCACATCGGACTGAAACTGGTCGACTGCGCCGTTGCCGACCCGCACGGGGGAGGCGCCATCGTAGCCGGGCAGGCTGGTAAGTTCACGCTCGGGCAGATAGCGCTCGCCGGAGAGTCCGTACATGATCTGAACATCGCACGGATCGCCGGCAATGGCGCGCAGCAGCCAGGCCCGCCAGCCGTCGGCTTCCACCTCGTAGCCGTGGCTGAGCAGTACTTCGAGCGTGAGTGAGGCGTCGCGGAGCCAGACGTAGCGGTAGTCCCAGTTACGAGTGCCGCCGGCCTGCTCGGGCAGCGACGTCGTCGCCGCCGCCACGATGCCGCCGGTCTGCTCGTGGGTCAGGGCGCGCAGCACGAGCAGCGAGCGCACGACCTCGGCGCGCAGCGGCCCCTCGTGACTGCAACTCGACGCCCAGTTCTGCCACCAGGCGCAGGTCGAGGCGTGGACAGCGTCAATGTCGATGGCCGGCGGAACCTCGCGATGCGAGGGATACCAGGTCATCTGCGCGTCGACCGTCTCGTCGGCGGTGACCTCGAAGTGCGACACGTGGCGATGATCCGAGGCGCGTAGCTTGGGGCCGCGCACCACGATGGCGTCGGGGCCGGCGATCGCCACGAGGCCGCGCACCTTCTCGCCCTTCAGCTGCCGCACCCAGGGCACGGTCGTGGCGTAGCCGAAGCGAAATCGCAGGTCCTGGACCATCTGCACCGTGCCGCTGATGCCGCGCACGCGCCGCACCAGGTCGGCCCGACCATCGCCGTGCGGCATGAAATCGAGCACCTCGACCTGGCCGGTAGCAGTGGTCCACACCGTCGAGAGCACGAAGGTGTCGCCCTGGTAGCTGCGCACGGCCGTGGCTGTCATATCGGCGGGGGCCAGTAGCCAGCGGCCGTGGTTCTCGTCACCGAGCAACGCGCCGAACAGCGAGGCGGAGTCGTAGCGCGGCAGGCAGAGCCAATCGATGCTCCCGTCGCGTCCGACGAGGCCCGCCGAGTGGCAGTCACTGATGAGCGCGTAGTCCTCGATATTGAGTGCCATCAGGCCATCCTGTCAGCAGCAGGGTGAGAATTCGCTCCGGATCGGCGCGGCGGGCAGCCGGATCAGGCGACCAAACGAGCCGAGGCGAGCGTTGCTGACGCCTTGTCGATCCAGGCAGCGGATGCCGCGGCCACCTCGGCATCGCTCGTCGGGGCCGGCACCGGCAACGCTGCGCCCGGTTCGCTCCAGTTGGTGATCGGCGCCGGAGTCCAGGACAGCGCGGTCGGCTCACCGCTGGTCTCACCGCGCAGTGCGGCTTGCTCGGTCGTAATGGCCTCGGTGAGCTCGGTCGCGATCTCCCTGGCTTTCAACCCGTGAAAGATGACCTCGGTGTCGTCCGAGCTGCGGGCTACCAGGGTCCAGGCGCCGTGCTCGCCGACCAGCGCACTGAGCTTGTCGTGCAGCAGCTCGAAGATTCGCTCGTCGCGCAATACCGGAGCCGGAGCGATACTCATCCCTGCGCTCGCGGCCAAACGTCGGCGTCGACGACCAAACATGACAAGCCCCTTCCAAACACACGATCACTCTGTTGCAGCCAGCAACAAACTTCTTCGTCCATTTTCGGTGACATAATGCCTGTGGGACGGTGGACACGCCGCAAAAGCGCGGAAGTCAGCTCGCAATCTTGCGTTTATTGGCATCTTCGATGACGGTGCCGACGGCGACAGCGGCGCTCAGAGCCCAGCCGAGCCACAGCATTACCAGGCGCCAATCCCGGGGGCCGTGCCGCGTGGCCTGCACGGTGTTCCAGCCGCCGGCAATCACGCCGATCATCGCACTATTGAATACGAACTTTCGCATGTGAACCTCCGGCATCAGGTTACCCGGGAATGGGCGCGGAACGGCTGGTAACCTTGGTAGGGCAACACAGGTGTGCACGTCGGGTGTGCCCGGAACGGATGATCCATTACTTCTTCAGCCGAATCCACACGGTCCCAGACTGACCTAGCAGCGCCCATCGTGCCCGTCGATACTCCGGCCGGCACCTACACGCTCGTCGTCGTCTCGAACCGCCTGCCGGTGGATTATGAGGAGGGTGCCGACGGCGCCGTCACCTGGCGTACGTCGCCCGGCGGGCTGGTCACCGCGCTCGAACCGCTGATGCGCTCTTCGCACGGAGCCTGGGTCGGCTGGCCGGGCGTCGCCGACCGCGACTTCGAACCGTTCGAGAACGACGGCATCTCCCTCGTACCGGTGCGGCTGAACGAAGCCGACATTGAGGACTACTACGAGGGCTTCTCCAACGACACCCTGTGGCCGCTGTACCACGACGTCATCGCGCCGCCGAGCTTTCACCGCGAGACCTGGGATGCCTACGTCGCGGTCAATCGCCGATTCGCGGCCGCCGCCGCAGCGGTGGCCGCCCCGGGTTCCACGGTCTGGGTGCACGACTACCAGCTGCAGCTCGTGCCGCGCATGCTGCGCGAAGCCCGCCCCGACCTGGTCATCGGATTCTTCAATCACATTCCATTTCCGCCATATGGCATATACGCGCAGCTGCCCTGGCGCAAACAGATCCTGCACGGCCTGCTCGGCGCCGACGTCATCGGCTTTCAACGGGGAGCGGATGCCGGCAACTTCTCCCAAGCGGTGCGTCGCCTCTACGGCTATCCCACCCGCGGCGTCGTCATCGACGTACCGACCGGCGAGAACGGCGACAGCCGACGCGTCATCGCCAAACACTTTCCGATCTCGATCGACGCGGCCGCCTACGAAGAACTCGCCCGGCGCCCCGAGATCCAGGCCCGCGCACGGCAGATTCGTGAAGACCTTGGCAACCCGAAAACCCTCATGCTCGGCGTCGACCGGCTCGACTACACCAAGGGCATCGGGCACCGCATCAAGGCCTTCGGAGAACTGCTCGCCGACGGACGCCTGAGCGTCGAAGATGTCACCCTGGTGCAGGTCGCCAGCCCGTCCCGCGAACGCGTCAGCACCTACATGGCCCTGCGCGACGAGATCGAACTCGCAGTCGGCCGCCTCAACGGTGATTTCTCCACCATCAGCCACACCGCCATCAGCTACCACCACCACAGTTACCCGCGCGAAGAAATGGTCGCGATGTACCTCGCCGCCGACGTGATGCTGGTCACAGCCCTGCGCGACGGCATGAACCTCGTCGCCAAGGAATACGTGGCCGTGCGCTTCGACGTGGACGGCGTTCTCGTTCTAAGCGAGTTCGCCGGCGCCGCTGACGAACTCAAACAGGCCATCCTGATCAACCCGCACGACATCGACGGCACCAAGGATGCGATCGTGCGCGCGGTCGAGATGCCCAAACGTGAGCGCACCAGACGTATGCGCGCGCTCCGCCGCAAGGTCGCCGAGAACGACGTCGCTGCCTGGTCGGCGTCGTTCCTGCGCGCGCTCACCGGGGGAGCGGCAGTACCGGCCGGAATCCCGGACGACCTCGATCAGGCGCTGCAGAGCATTGCCGGCGCCGAAAATCTGCTGATCGCCCTCGACTTCGACGGCACCCTCGCCCCCCACGTCGACCACCCCGAAGACGCCCGCGCCATCGCCGGCACCCGGGAAGCAGTGCAGGCCCTCCTCGACCTGCCGGGCGTGCGCGTCGCGTTCGTTTCCGGCCGGGCACTGGTCAGCCTGCAACACGTCGCCCAGCCGCAGAGCGCGGTGCTGCTCACCGGCTCGCACGGCATCGAGGTGCAGCTGGACACCCCCGAGATCGAGCTCAACCTGCTCTCCACCGAACTCGAGCAACTCGACACCCTCGCCCGGGTGCTCGAAACCATCTCCGGGTCCATTGCCGGCACCACGATTGAACGCAAGCCCGCCGGCCTGGCCTTGCACACCCGCCTGGCCACCGAGAAAGACGGCCAGACCGCGCAGGGTCAGGCGCGCGACCAACTCGGTGACCAGCTGCCAGGGCTGACCATTCGAGAAGGCAAGAACGTGCTGGAATTCTCGGTGCGCTCCAGCACCAAGGGTGATGCCCTCGCGAAACTGCGCGATTACACCGGCGCCGACCGAGTGTTCTACGCCGGCGACGACGTGACCGACGAGGATGCCTTCGCCGCCCTCGACGAGGATGACGTCGGTCTCAAAATCGGTCAGGGCGCAACCCTCGCCGGCTACCGGGTGCGCAGCCCGCAGGAGGTCACCCAGGTTCTGGTGCGCATCGCCGCATTGCGCTCTGGCCGTTCGCTCTGACCGGGCCCGCCAAGGTTCTAGACTCGGAAGCATGTCTGAGATCGATGTGAAACCCCGTAGCCGCGACGTCACCGATGGGATCGAGGCCACCACCTCCCGTGGCATGCTCCGTGCTGTCGGCATGGGCGACGCTGACTGGGACAAGCCCCAGATCGGTATTGCGAGCTCCTGGAACGAGATCACACCCTGCAATCTCTCGCTGGACCGCCTAGCCCAGGCCGCTAAAGAGGGCGTGCATTCCGGCGGCGGCTACCCGCTGCAGTTCGGCACCATCTCCGTCTCCGACGGCATCTCCATGGGGCACGAAGGAATGCACTTCTCCCTCGTCTCCCGTGAAGTCATCGCGGACTCCGTCGAGGTCGTCATGCAGGCCGAACGCCTCGACGGCAGCGTACTGCTGGCCGGCTGCGACAAGTCCCTGCCCGGCATGCTCATGGCCGCCGCCCGCCTCGACCTCGCGAGCGTGTTCCTCTACGCCGGATCGATCGCCCCGGGGTGGGTCAAGCTCAGCGACGGCACCGAAAAAGACATCACCATCATCGACTCGTTCGAAGCCGTCGGCGCAGTGAAGGCCGGGCGAATGAGTGAAGCGGATGCCAAACGCATCGAGTGCGCGTTCGCTCCGGGTGAGGGCGCTTGCGGCGGCATGTACACCGCCAACACCATGGCGAGCGTCGCTGAGGCCCTCGGAATGAGCCTGCCGGGGTCGGCGAGCCCGGCATCCGCTGATCGTCGCCGCGACTACTTCGCCCGCCGCTCCGGCGAAGCCGTCGTCAACATGCTGCGCCTCGGCATCACCGCCCGCGACATTCTTACCCGCAAGGCGTTCGAGAACGCCATCGCCGTGGCCATGGCCTTCGGCGGATCCACTAACGTCGTGCTGCACCTGCTCGCCATCGCCCGCGAGGCCGAGGTCGAGCTCACCCTCGACGACTTCAACCGCATCGGCGACAAGGTTCCGCACATCGGCGACCTCAAGCCCTTCGGCAAGTACGTCATGAACGACGTCGACCGTCAGGGCGGCGTTCCCGTCGTCATGCGCGCGCTCCTTGAAGCTGGCCTGATTCACGGCGACGCGCTCACCGTCACCGGCAAGACCGTGGCCGAGAACCTTGCCGAGATCGACCCGCCCGACCTCGACGGCGAGGTGCTGCGCACCCTTGACAACCCCATTCACAAGAGCGGTGGCATCACCATCCTCAAGGGCACGTTCGCCCCCGAGGGGGCTGTGGTGAAGACCGCCGGATTTGACGCGACCGTGTTCGAAGGACCGGCTCGGGTGTTCGAGCGGGAACGCGGCGCGATGGACGCGCTTACCGACGGCAAAATCTACAAGGGTGACGTGGTCATCATCCGCTATGAAGGACCCAAGGGTGGGCCGGGTATGCGCGAGATGCTGTCGATCACGGCCGCCATCAAGGGCGCGGGCCTCGGCTCCGATGTACTACTATTAACGGACGGTCGATTCTCAGGCGGCACAACCGGACTGTGTATCGGCCACATAGCACCCGAAGCGGTGGACGCAGGTCCAATCGCCTTCGTGCGCGATGGGGATCTGATACGGGTCGATATCGCAGCTCGCACGCTGGACCTACTGGTCGCACCTGCAGAGCTGGCAGCTCGCCGAGAAGGCTGGGAGCCTCTTCCCCCGCGCTACACCCGTGGCGTACTTGCAAAGTACGCCAAGCTCGTGCACTCCGCCGCTGAAGGCGCCATCACGGGGTAACAACTCGTACCGGCTAGCCCGGGTGCCCGGTGGGCACATTGTTAGATGTCGAAACGACCGATTTCGAAGTAGGGATTCAACGATCATGACCACGGAAACCAGTCCCGTGCCCTCGGCCCCCGCTTCTGCGGAGCCGGAAATGCTCACCGGCTCGGGCGCGATCATTCGCACCCTTGAACTGCTCGGCGTCACTGACGTCTTCGGTATCCCCGGCGGCGCCGTTATTCCGCTCTATGACGAGCTCATGACCCAGACCAAAATTCGCCACATTCTGGTGCGGCACGAACAGGGCGCCGGCCACGCAGCCGAGGGCTACGCCTCTGCCACCGGTCGCGTCGGCGTCGCCATCGCCACGAGCGGTCCGGGCGCCACCAACCTCGTCACCGCCATAGCGGATGCCTACATGGACTCGGTTCCGTTGCTCGCGATCACCGGCCAGGTCTTCTCCACCTCGATGGGAACGGACGCCTTCCAGGAGGCCGACATCATTGGCATTACCATGCCGATCACGAAGCACTCCTTCTTGGCCCGTACCGCGGAAGAGATTCCGGCCGCGATCGCTTCGGCCTATCACATCGCATCGACCGGCCGCCCCGGCCCGGTGCTCGTGGACATCACCAAGGACGCGCAGCAAAACCTCGCGCCGTTCATCTGGCCGCCCAAACTCGACCTGCCCGGATACCGGCCGATCGTGAAGGCCCACGGCAAGCAGGTGCAGGCGGCAGCCCAGCTGCTGCTCGCCGCGAAGAAGCCCGTGCTGTACGTGGGCGGCGGTGTCATTCGCGCCCACGCATCCGCTGAACTGCTCGCGCTGGCTGAGGCGACCGGTGCACCCGTCGTAACCACCCTCATGGCCCGTGGTGCCTTCCCCGACTCGCACCCGCAGCACCTCGGCATGCCGGGCATGCACGGCACGGTTCCGGCCGTGCTCTCGCTGCAGGAAAGTGACCTCATCATTTCGCTCGGAGCACGCTTCGACGACCGGGTGACCGGAAAGATCAGCGAATTCGCGCCCAACGCGAAGATCGTGCACGTTGACGTCGACCCGGCGGAGATCTCCAAGATCCGCCTGGCCGATGTACCCATCGTCGGTGATGCCAAGGACGTCATTGCTGACCTGACTTTGGCCTGGGCCGACGCCGCCCAGGGGACTGCCGCCGACACGACCGAGTGGTGGACCTATCTGCACGGCCTGAAGGAGGAGTTCCCGCTCGGTTTTACCGAACCGACCGACGGACTGCTGGCCCCGCAGTATGTGATCCAGCGCATCGGTGAGCTCACCGGCCCCGAAGCCGTGTATGCGGCCGGCGTCGGCCAGCACCAGATGTGGGCGGCGCAGTACATCAAGTACGAACGCCCCAACTCCTGGCTCAACTCCGGCGGCGCCGGCACCATGGGCTATTCCGTGCCCGCGGCCATGGGTGCCAAGGTCGCCGAACCCGACCGTGTGGTCTGGTCGATCGACGGTGACGGCTGCTTCCAGATGACTAACCAGGAACTCGCGACCTGCACCATCAACAAGATTCCGATCAAGGTCGCGATCATCAACAACTCCTCGCTCGGCATGGTGCGCCAGTGGCAGTCGCTGTTCTACGACGGACGTCACTCATTCACCGACCTCAACACCGGTCACGGCACCGCCATGGTGCCGGACTTCGTCAAAATGGCGGATGCCTATGGCGCGCTCGGCATTCGCGTCACCAGCAAGGACCAGGTTGATGACGCCATCAAACTGGCCCTCGCCACCAACGACCGCCCGGTCGTGATCGACTTCATCGTGAGCCCCGGCGCCATGGTCTGGCCGATGGTTCCGCAGGGAGTCAGCAACAGCTTCGTGCAGTACGCCAAAGACCACGCACCGACCTGGGGAGAAGAATAACCGTGACGAGCCACGTTCTGAGTCTGCTCGTCGAGGACAAGCCCGGCCTGCTCACGCGCGTCGCCGGCCTGTTCGCGCGCCGCGGCTTCAACATTGAAAGCCTCGCCGTGGGCCACAGCGAGATCCCCAGCCTGTCCCGCATCACGATTCTGGTCGACGTCGAAGACATACCGCTCGAGCAGGTGACCAAGCAGCTGAACAAGCTGATCAACGTCATCAAGATTGTCGAGCTCGACCCGGCCCAGTCGGTGCAGCGCGAACACCTCCTGATCAAGGTCAAGGTCGACAACACCACCCGTTCTCAGGTACTCGAAGCCGTGAATCTGTTCCGAGCCCGCGTCGTCGACGTTTCAACGGATGCCGTCGTGATCGAGGTCACCGGCGACAGCGGAAAGACGCAGGCGTTGCTGCGCGTGCTCGAGCCGTTCGGCATTCGCGAGCTCGCGCAGTCGGGCCTGCTCGCCATCGGCCGCGGTAGCAAGTCGATCACCGAGCGCGTCTTCAAAAACTAACGTTTTCAGCTTTTTCTAACAATCAATTCACGAGGAGAGATACACATTGTCTGAGATTTTCTACGACAAAGACGCCGACCTGTCGATCATTCAGGGCAAGAAGGTGGCCGTCATCGGCTACGGCTCGCAGGGTCACGCCCATGCACAGAACCTGCGCGACTCCGGCGTTGAGGTCAAGATCGGCCTGAAGGACGGCTCCAAGAGCAAGGCCAAGGCCGAAGAAGCTGGCTTCACCGTGCTCTCCACGGCGGATGCCGCTGCCTGGGCCGACGTCATCGTCATCCTCGCCCCCGACCAGGTGCAGCGTCACCTCTACAAGGACGACGTCCTTCCGAACCTGACCGCCGGTAAGGCGCTCGTCTTCGGTCACGGCTTCAACATCCGTTTCGGCTACATCACGGCTCCCGACGGCGTCGACGTCGTCATGGTTGCCCCCAAGGGACCCGGCCACACTGTGCGCCGCGAATTCGAAGCCGGTCGCGGCGTTCCCGTGATCGTCGCCGTCGAGAAGGATGCCTCTGGTAACGCCTGGCCGCTCACCCTGAGCTACGCCAAGGCGATCGGTGGCCTGCGCGCCGCCGGTATCAAGACCACCTTCACCGAAGAAACCGAAACCGACCTGTTCGGCGAGCAGGCCGTGCTCTGCGGTGGTACCTCACAACTGATCCAGTACGGCTTCGAGGTTCTCACCGAAGCCGGCTACCAGCCGCAGGTCGCCTACTTCGAGGTGCTGCACGAGCTCAAGCTCATCGTCGACCTCATGTGGGAGGGCGGCATCGCCAAGCAGCGTTGGAGTGTCTCCGACACTGCCGAGTACGGCGACTACGTCTCCGGCCCGCGCGTCATCGACCCGAGCGTCAAAGAGAACATGAAGGCCGTTCTCGCCGACATTCAGAGCGGCGCGTTCGCCGAACGTTTCATTGCCGACCAGGACAACGGCGGCGTGGAATTCCTCGCCCTGCGCAAGAAGGGCGAAGAGCACCCGATCGAGGCCACCGGCCGCAGCCTGCGCAAGCTGTTCGCGTGGAACGCGTCGAACGACGACGACTACACCGACGGATCCGTGTCGCGCTAGCGGTTTCCGCTTAACTGCATCACGAAGGGGCCCTCGTTCGCGAGGGTCCCTTCGTGCGTTCACAACGAAAGACTGGTCGGTATGGCAATTCCCGGCACCAGCACCCGCCGGTTGCGTGTGGTGCGGCATAGCCTGGCGACCGTCGCCATGGTCGGTGTCGTGCTGTATGTGCTCATCGACGTGGTGCTGCAGTTTTTGCCGCCGCATTACAGCCCGATCAGCGACGCCGAGAGCAATCTCGCCGTCGGCCCGTACGGCTGGATCATGAACCTCAACTTTCTCGGCCGCGCCGTGTTCTGCGTTGCCGTCGTCGTCGCGATTGCCCTGACCGCGCGGGCCCTGCTGCCCCGGCGTCGGGACGTACTACTCGGTCTGGGCCTCGCGCTGCTGCTCATCGGGGGAGCCAGCTCGGCGGTACTCGCCGTCTTTCCGACCGACATCAGCGCTTCCCACGAGAGCACGCTGCAGACCTCGACCACGGTCGGCGTCATTCATCTCGCCGTCGCATCCTTCGGCTTCGTCACGGCGCTCATCGCTATCGGGCTGCTGACGATCTGGCTGCGGGTTCGAGGCCTGCTGCCGAGGGTGCTGCCCTGGGCGATTGCGTTCTCGGCGATCACCCTGGCCGGGCTGTTGCTGGTCGTCGCGGCCAGTGTCTGGCTGCCCGGCATCGTCGGTCTCGCCGAACGTGTGGCCCTGGTCGGGATTCTGGGGTGGACCCTTTCGGTGAGCGCCGGCATCCGTCGCCGGCCAAACCGTCAGCATCGGCAGCAACCGGATACTCTGGAAAAATGAATGCCACACGCGACGACGATGCGCTGAACTGGGCCGGCGACGACGACCCGACCCTGGTGCCGACGGGAAGCGGTCGGGCCGCGCCCGAACCAACCGGCCTACCGGAGGGATGGACTATCCCAGAGCAGTCAGTGTCAGCCCAGCGAGCGGTCGAAACCGAGCCGGCCGATGCCGGCACTGAATCGGATGCCGAACCGGATGCCGAACCGCAGAGCGCAGCGGTCAGTTCGGTCGCCCTCGTCGGCATGGGCATTCTCGCCGGCATGTACCTGCTGTACACGATCGGCTGGTTCATTGGAGTCGCTCGCATCGAGAAGCCGATCAGCGACCCGGTCGCCGAATTTATGTTCTCCCTCGGCGCCTGGCTCGCCGTGGCAGCGCCGCTGGTTTGGTTCGGGGGCACCTTCTGGCTCACCACGAGCCGTCCGCGGGCCCGACTGGTCTGGCTTCTGATCGGCGTCGTCGTTCTCGCCCCGCTGCCCTTCATTATCGGATCAGGACCGGGCTCATGAGTGACACAGACGGGCGCACCGGCGACGCGACCACAGCCATCCGTCGTCGACCGCCGCGCTGGCTGCTGCTCGTGATCGCGATCTTCTTCGGGCTGTTCTATGCCTACGACGTGTGGGAAGCCATCGGCAACCTGGCCCTGCTCAACCTGCTGGCGCAGTCACTTGACACCCAGCTGAGCGCTTTCGGCTGGACCGTGCTGATTTTCGCGGTGATCCTGCCGATTCTGGTCTACGCGCTGGCCTACTGGCTCGGACGTAACCGGGCTTTCGGCGTGCAGGCCCTGACCCTGTTGGTCGGGCTCTGCGTGGTTGCCGCTGTATCGCTGGACCTCGGTGCCGTATTCAGCCTGGCCCGATTGATCGTCTAGTCAGAGCACCGCGAGAACGATCAGGATCATCAGCACCAGCTGGGCGATGAGCCGGGGGACGAACGGAATCGCCACCCGCCCAAAGCGCTTCGGATGGCGCGCAGCGTAGGCGTTGGCCGGAAACACCGCAGCCAGAAAGAGCACCAGCGCCCCGGCCGCGAGCACCCTGGTCGAGGGAACGAGCAGGCCAACGCCGCCGACAATCTCGCATACTCCGGTGAACAGTACGAGATTGACCGGGCTGGCCAAACCATCCCGGCGTAGGCGCGGCGGAATCATCGCCGCCATGGTGCGCTTGACCGCCGGTAGAAAATGGGTGACTCCGGCGCCGATGAGTACCACGGCGAGAATCACGCGCAGAACCAGTTGGAGTCCGTCTATTACGTCGCTGCTCATTGGTCTATTGTGCAGCCGGTAGGGTGGAAATCGAGTAGCGCCCTTTGTCGCGCCGCCGACACTTGCAATCTAAGGATCCGATTTTATTGTCGAAGCCCGTCGTCCTGATCGCCGAAGAACTTTCCCCCGCCACCGTTGATGCCCTCGGGCCCGACTTTGACATTCACCACGTCGACGGTACGGATCGCTCCGCGCTGTTCGCCGAGCTCGCCACCGCGCAGGCAGTTTTGGTGCGCTCAGCCACCAAAATGGATGCCGAAGCCATCAAAGCGTCGCCCTTTCTGAAGGTCATCGCCCGCGCCGGCGTCGGCCTGGACAACGTTGACATCAAGGCCGCCACCGCAGCCGGTGTCATGGTCGTCAACGCACCAACCTCCAACATCATCTCGGCCGCCGAGCTGACCGTTGGTCACATCCTGAGCTTGGCCCGGCACATTCCGGCCGCGTCAGGCGCCCTCGCCGACGGAGCCTGGAAGCGCTCCAAGTACACCGGCGTCGAGCTCTACGAAAAGACCATCGGCATCATCGGCCTCGGCCGTATCGGTGCGCTCATCACCGCCCGAATGCAGGCGTTCGGTACCAACGTCATCGCCTACGACCCCTACATCACCTCGGCCCGCGCCCAGCAGCTCGGCGTGACCCCGGTCACCCTCGACGAACTGCTCGCCCAGTCCGACTTCGTCACGATCCACATGCCGAAGACCCCCGAGACCACCGGCATGATCGGTGCCGCCCAGCTGGGGCTGATGAAGCCCACCGCGTTCGTCGTCAACGTCGCCCGCGGCGGACTCATCGACGAAGACGCACTGCACGAAGCCCTCGTCGCCGGCACCATCGCCGGCGCCGGCCTCGACGTGTTTGTCAACGAACCGCCGACCGGTTCGCCGCTGCTCGGACTCGACAACATCATTACCACCCCGCACCTCGGCGCTTCGACCGACGAAGCGCAGGAAAAGGCCGGCGTCTCCGTCGCCAAGTCCGTGCGCCTCGCGCTCTCCGGCGAACTCGTTCCCGACGCGGTCAACGTGGCCGGCGGCGTCATCGACCCCTACGTGCGCCCCGGCATCCCGCTGGTCGAGAAGCTCGGCCAGGTGTTCTCCGGCCTCGCCGCGCACAGCCCGCTCACGAGCGTCGACATCGAGGTGCGGGGCGAACTCGTCGAGTACGACGTCAGCGTGCTCAAGCTCGCTGCGCTCAAGGGCATCTTCACGAACGTGGTCAGCGAAACCGTCTCGTACGTCAACGCACCGCTGCTGGCCGAGCAGCGCGGTGTCACGGTGCGCATGCTCACCGACGCCGAATCGCCCGAGTACCGCAACGTGATCACGCTGCGTGGTGCCCTCGCCGATGGTTCGCAGGTCTCCGTCTCGGGTACCCTCACGGGCACCAAGCAGATCGAGAAGATCGTCGAGATCAACGGCTACGACGTGGAGGTTCCCTTCGCCAAGAACCTCATCGTCATGCTCTACGCCGACCGCCCGGGAATCGTCGCCGTGTACGGTCGCGAATTCGGCGAGGCTAACATCAACATCGCCGGCATGCAGATCGCCCGTCACGTGGCCGGCGGCAAGGCGCTCAGCGTGCTGACCGTCGACTCCGAGGTTCCGGCCGGACTGCTCACCGCGGTGCGCGCCGCGATCGACGCCGAGATCATGGTGGCGATCGACCTCACCGAATAGGCCTGTTTAGAACGGATGCGAGTGGGCGCCTGCCCTGTAGGCGCCCACTCGTGTATCTCTAGGAGCCGGGCAGAAGCCGGCCGATCAGGGCAATCAGCCGCGCCATCGCCGCATCCGTGGGATCCTGCGGTGCCAGCTCGTTCTCGGCCAGTGAACTGTTGACGTAGAGACCGTCGCTGATCAGCATGATCGCCTGGGCGGTATCCGGGTCGTGCACGGCCTCTTCGATCACCGACAGCCAGCGCCGACGAATATCGGCGAGCACCTGCATGGCACGGGGATCCCGGCCCTGGGCCAAACGCGACCCGGCAATATAGGCGCGGTCGAGGGGACTGCCGGTGTGCACCGAGGTGCGAATGAGATAGTCGACTGGGCCGGCCGGGGCGGTGCGAATATTTTCGGCGTCCTGCAGGGCGAGCGCGTCCAACCGTGCCAGAACACCGTCGACCAGGGCGTCCTTCGACGCGAAGTGGTACAGCAGACCGCCCTTGGAGACTGCAGCGGCCGCCGCGACGGCATCGAGCGTCGCCGACCGCTCGCCGCCCTCGACCAGCAGGTCTTCGAAGGCGTCGAGCAGACGATCCCGGGTGGGAACGGATGGTGCGGCAGCATTTTTCGGCATATGGGCCATGGTAACGAACACGCAAACTCTCGGTCGGGCACGGGCGAACTAGACAACTATACCGTCTAGCCGGTACAGTTACATTTGTTGCTCCGCCCGTGGCGGTCGAGAAAGAACCCAGAAAGTGAATGAGATCGTGTCTGCCCCCGCTGTTCCCACCAATTCCATTACCCTGCCCGGTATCGCCTCGAACCACGCCGACCAAAGCCGTGCGGCAGAGAGTCGAAGCAGCGAGACGCGGGCAGCCGGATCGGCCAGCACCGCGGCATCCGCTTTGCCAGTACGGCACGACCGCAGGCGCTGGTGGGCCCTCGCGGTGCTCATGCTACCGGTACTGCTCGTGTCGATCGACAACACCGTGCTCAACTTCGCCCTGCCGGCGATCTCCACGGCCACCCTGCCGAGCGGTGTGCAGCTGCTCTGGATGGTTGACATCTACCCTCTCGTGCTGGCCGGACTGCTCGTGGCAATGGGCAGCCTGGGCGACCGCATCGGACGTCGCCGCCTGCTGATGATCGGTTCGGCCGGCTTCGGTGTGGTCTCGGTGTTCGCGGCCTTCGCCCCGAGCATCGAGGGGCTCATCATCGCCCGCGCCGCCCTCGGATTCTTCGGCGCCATGCTCATGCCGTCGACTCTGTCGCTGCTGCGTTCCACCTTCGTCGACCGCGACCAGCGTCGCCTCGCTATCGCGATTTGGGCCACCGGCTTTGCGGCTGGCAGCGCCCTTGGCCCGGTGGTCGGCGGCATTCTGCTCGAGCACTTCGCCTGGGGCTCGGTCTTTCTGATCGCCGTTCCCGTTCTGCTGCCGCTGCTCGTGCTGGCGCCAATTCTGGTGACCGAATCGCGGGATCCGCACCCGGGGCGCATCGACCTGCTCAGTATTGCCCTCTCACTCGGCACCATGCTGCCGATCGTCTACGGCATCAAGAGCATCGCCGAGCACGGCGTGACCTGGATCACGGTCGCCCCGATCGCGCTCGGACTGGGGCTCGGCGTCTGGTTCGTGCGTCGACAGCTGCATGTGCCGAACCCCATGCTCGACATGGGGCTGTTTCGACGCGGCGCTTTCAGCGGCGCGGTCGGCGTCAACCTGCTCAGTGTCACGGCGCTGGTCGGCTGCCTGTTTTTTATCTCGCAGCACCTGCAACTCGTGCTCGGGCTGTCGCCGTTGAACGCCGGGCTGGTGCTCGTTCCCGGCCTGGCCGCGATGATCGTGGCCGGACTGCTGATCGTGCCGATTGCACGCCGGGTACGGCCGTCGCGGGTGGTGCCCGTGGCGCTGCTGGTGTCGGTGGCTGGATTCGCGTCGATCGCGCTGCGCGGCGGTGCAATCGATGCGTTCTGGATCGGCGTCGCCTTCGTGCTGCTCGGCATCGGAATCGGCGCGGCCGAAACCGTCTCGAACGAGCTCATCGTGGCGACCGCGCCGGCCGACAAGGCAGGGGCGGCATCCGCTGTGTCTGAAACAGCCTACGAACTGGGAGCGGTGCTCGGAACGGCCGTACTCGGCACCATCCTCACCGTGTCTTACCGGGCGGCAGTACTGTTGCCGGACGGCCTGAGCGCGGCCGACCGGCTGGCGGCGGGGGAGACTCTCGGCGGAGCGGTGTCCGTGGCCGGCCATCTTTCGCCCGTGGCCGGGGAGCAGCTGCTCGAGTCGGCCCGACACGCCTTCGACAGCGGTGTGGGCCTGACCGCCTGGATCGGCGTCGCGCTGGTGCTCGGAGCGGCCGTCGTGGCGCTGCTGTCGCTACGCCGGGCCCGCTAAAGCCCGCGAAAGCGGGTGACGCGTTGTTTCGCGAGTGCTCAAGCAACACTTCACCCGCTTTCGCGAGCTGTGGGTTAGAGGTCGTCGATCGAGTTCTCGCGACGCGTGACCTGCTCGCCGTTCGCCGGGTCGGCGATCGTGCGGGTGGTGCTCACGCTATTGCGGCGGCGGGTCATCAGTACGATGCCGAGGATCGTCACGAGCGCTCCGGCCGCGAGCAGAATATAGCCGACGAGCGTCAGATCAATGCCGGTGACGGTCACGTCGAGGGCCCACACCAGAATGGCGCCGACGACGAGCAGAAAGATTCCTAGTCCGATACTCATGATTTCCTGCTTTCCGTTGGTGGTGCGCTAGGGACAAGCCTAGGCACTTCGGTGAGAAAGGTAAGGTTTGACTATACGCAATTCAGGTGATCATTGACTGTTTCGGAGCCACATGTCTCGTACTATCAAACTCGCTGTCATTCCCGGAGACGGGATTGGACCGGAAGTTGTCGCCGAGGCCGTGAAGGTACTCGGCGCCGTCACTGCCCGCGATGACGTCACGATTGAGACGAGCACCTTTCAGCTGGGCGCCGCGCGGTTCCTCGAAACCGGTGATGTACTCACGGATGCCGACCTCGCGTCGATCCGGCAGCATGACGCGATTCTGCTCGGTGCTGTCGGCGGCGTTCCCGGCGACCCACGCCTGAAAGACGCCAACATCGAGCGTGGGCTGCTGCTCGGCCTGCGCTTCGCACTCGACCACTACGTGAACCTGCGGCCCTGCACGATCTACCCCGGCGTCACGAGCCCGCTCGCCGCGCCCGGCGTGGTCGACTTCGTCGTCGTGCGCGAAGGTACAGAGGGCCCCTACGTGGGCAACGGCGGCGCCATCCGTCGCGGCACGCCGCAGGAAGTCGCCAACGAGGTGTCGGTGAACACCGCCTACGGGGTGGAACGCGTTGTGCGGTACGCCTTCGAGGTGGCCCAGGGTCGCGAGCGCAAACGCCTCACCCTCGTGCACAAGACCAACGTGCTCGTTTTCGCCGGCGGCCTGTGGCAGCGCATCGTGAACGAGGTGGCCGCCGAGTACCCCCAGGTTGCGGTTGATTACCTGCATGTCGACGCGGCGACCATTTTCTTCGTCACGAATCCGAGTAGATTCGATGTACTCGTCACCGATAACCTTTTTGGCGATATTCTCACCGACCTGGCAGCGGCAATCAGCGGCGGCATCGGCTTGGCGGCCTCCGGCAATATCAACCCGACGGGTCGCTTTCCCAGCATGTTCGAGCCGGTGCACGGCTCGGCCCCCGATATCGCAGGCCAGCAACTCGCCGACCCGACCGCGGCCATCCTCTCGGTGGCACTGTTGCTCGATCATCTCGGGCTGACGGATGCCGCGGCTCGCGTCAACGAGGCGGTCGCCGACGACCTTGCTCGCCGCTCCGCTCTCGTGCGACGCAGCACCGCTGAGGTGGGAGACGCCATCGTGACCCTTCTGACAGACAAGGTACTGAAATGACCGTGACTTTCCCCCTGACTTTTGCCCTCACTCCGTCGACCGACGCGCGCGCCGAGACCGAACGGGAAGAGATTCTGGCCGACCCGGGCTTCGGCAAGCACTTCACCGACCACATGGTCACGATCGACTGGTCGGTCGAAGCCGGCTGGCACGACGCGCGGGTCACCCCGTACGGCCCCCTGCTGCTCGACCCCGCCTCCTCGGTGCTGCACTACGGCCAGGAGATTTTCGAGGGCCTCAAGGCCTACCGGCACGCCGACAAGTCGATCTGGACCTTCCGGCCCGAAAAAAATGCGCAGCGTCTCCAGCGTTCCGCCCACCGCCTCGCGCTGCCCGAACTGTCGGTGGCAGACTTCATCGAGTCGGTCAAGCAGATGATTGCCATCGACGGCGATTGGGTGCCCTCCGCGCCCGAGACCAGCCTGTACCTGCGTCCGTTCATGATCGCCAATGAGAGCTTTCTCGGGGTGCGTGCCGCCCACAAGGTGAGTTTCTACGTGATCGCGAGCCCCGCCGGCGCCTACTTCGCCGACGGCGTCGCCCCGGTGAAGATCTGGCTCTCGACCGAGTACTCCCGCGCCGGCCGCGGCGGGACCGGCGCCGCCAAATGCGGCGGAAACTACGCCGCCTCGCTGCTGCCGCAGATGGAAGCCTATGAGAACGGCTGCGCCCAGGTGCTCTTTCTCGACGGGGAGACCGGCAGCCACATCGACGAATTGGGCGGCATGAACGTGTTCTTCGTGCACGGCACCGACACGCTCGTCACGCCGCGCCTGACCGGATCTATCCTCGAGGGCGTCACCCGCGACAGCATCATGCAGCTCGCGCGCGACCGCGGAATGACCGTGGAGGAGCGCGAGGTGACCCTGGGGGAGTGGCGTGAGGGTGTCGCATCCGGCGCCATCACCGAGGTCTTCGCCTGCGGAACCGCCGCCGTGGTCACGCCGATCGGTCAGGTCAAGGCGAAGGACTTCACCATCGGCGACCCGGATGCCCCCGCCGGTCGGATCACCCTGTCGCTTCGGCAAGAACTCACCGACATTCAGTATGGACGCGTGCCCGATCGTCACGGCTGGCTCACTCGACTAAACTGAAGCTTTTGGCCCTGTCTCGGGGCCGCGGAAGGCGCACAACGTGAAGATCGCACGCTATAGCTACCAGGGCGCCATTGCGTTCGGCATTGTTGACGAGCACGAACTGGTCGTTCTCGCGAGTGACCCGATGTTCGCCGGCTTCGACACCACCGGCGACCGCGTGGCTTTGGCTGACGTGAAACTGCTCGCCCCGGTGATTCCGCGCTCCAAGATCGTCGCGGTGCAGCAGGCGGGCGCCGAGCCGGTGTTTGTACTGAAGCCCAACACTGCCGTCGTCGGGCCAGGCGACGCCATCGTGCTGCCGGCCGCCTCCGAACGTGTCGAGGTCGACGGCCAACTCGCCATTATTATCGGCAAGATTGCCAAGAATGTCTCGGTAGCGGATGCCACCGGCCGCGTCTTCGGCTACACCGTCGCCACGGTCGTCACCGCGACCGACCTCGCCGAGCGGGATACGACCCGGGCCGGCGCCTTCGACACCTTCCTCCCGTTCGGACCCGTCATTGAGACCGACTTCGACGACGCGGCCACACCGCTGCGCGGCCTGATCAACGATGAGGAATTTCAGGCGGTGGAGCTCGGCGACGACGATTCGACCCCGACGGAGGAGACCGTCGCGGCCCTCGTCGCGTACGCCTCCAGCGTGTTCACCCTGCTGCCGGGCGACGTGATTCTGGCCGGGCCGATGGACACCGCCGCCGCCGTCGAGGACGGCGACACGGTCTCGATGTCCATCGCAGGCATCGGAACCCTGGTGAACCCGGTCGTTCGCCCGGCCTGAGTTCGTGCGCCCCGTCGCTCCGGGCGCAGGTTCGGTAGCTGGGCGCACCGTATAACCTGCGCCTGGCTACACAAGGTGCGCCCGGACAAATAACTTGATCTTGTGGCTCAGATCACAGGGTCCGGGAACCAGTCCCTGATCTGGTTCGACGCCGTGGACAGCAGGGCGATCGCCTCGTCGCGGTTGACCCGGGCCATCAGCATCGCGCTGATCGACAAGGAAGTCAGGGTGCGCACGCGCTCGTCGACGGATTCCGCCGCTGACGGCGACGGGGCTGCGGCGTTTTCGAGCGCGTGTCTTAACGCCTCGGCCAGTTCGATGCGATACCCCTCCACGACTGCGCGGGTCGGCTCGTCGTGCGCGGCGAGGCCGACCGCGCAATTGACCAGAAGGCATCCGGTCTGCGCTGAGTCGGGGGCCTGCGTGACCGTTGCGCGGGCGAGGCCGGCGAAGTACTCGAGCAGGGCTGAGGAATCGCGGGGGCCCGCTCGCAATCCGGCCAGCCGTGGCCGGATCACCGTCTCCAGATAGTCGGTGACCGCGGCGTCGAAGAGCCCGCGTTTGCTCCCGAACGCGTGGTACAGGCTGGACCGCCCGACGCCCGTGGCCGCCTCCAGTTCGGCCAGGGATGCGCCGTCAAACCCCTTGTCCCAGAACAGGTTTCGCGCAGCCTGCACGACCACTCCGCTGTCAAAGGTCTGCATCCGCCCCATGTTCGCTCCTTGAATCCTGTCCGACGATCGG
Organism: Cryobacterium flavum; assembly: GCF_900103805.1. Taxonomy (GTDB): domain Bacteria; phylum Actinomycetota; class Actinomycetes; order Actinomycetales; family Microbacteriaceae; genus Cryobacterium; species Cryobacterium flavum. The sequence continues at coordinate 105,723 of NZ_FNIB01000009.1, forward strand.
ACAATTTTGTGTACCGATGAGTCTACTTTATAGTAAAACGATCGTTCTAGAACTAGCAGAGGAGCCGACCATGGCGTCAAATACCGTCAGTACCCAGATCCAGCTCGTAAATCGTCCCGTCGGTTGGCCGACGGATGCGGACTTCCGCACCGTGACTGTCGACCTGCCGGAGCTTGCAGTCGGCCAGATTCGAGTCGCGAATGAATTCATCTCCGTCGACCCGTACATGCGTGGCCGGATGAACGATGTGAGGAGCTACATACCGCCGTTCGTGCTCGGTGAGACCATGACCGGCGCGGCTGTCGGCCGCGTCATCGCCTCCGCAAACGAGGCGTTCGCCATCGGCGACGTCGTCACCCATCAGTACGGCTGGCGTGACCTGGTGCAGGAGGACGCCGCCGGCTTCAGGGTTGTTCCCGAGCTCCCCGGCGTTCCGGCCTCCGCTTACCTCGGCGTGCTCGGCATGACTGCACTGACTGCCTATGTCGGCCTGCTCGAGATCGCACAGCTCAAAGAAGGCGACACCGTGTTCGTCTCCGGCGCAGCGGGCGCGGTCGGCAGTATGGTCGGCCAGATCGCCCGGCTCAAGGGGGCCAAGCGCGTCATCGGCTCGGCCGGATCGCCCGAGAAGGTGGCCCTGCTCACCAGCAAGTACGGCTTTGACGCCGCGTTCAACTACAAGGACGGATCCATCACAGACCAGCTGGCCGTCGCAGCGCCAGACGGCATCGACGTTTATTACGACAATGTCGGAGGTGAACACCTCGAGGCAGCCCTCGCGTCGTTCAACGACGGCGGGCGTGCTGCCCTGTGCGGCGCGATCTCGCTCTACAACAGCACGGATGCCCCGGCCGGCCCCAACAATATGTCCAACATCGTCACCCGCGGCCTCACCCTCACGGGCTTCACGATCGGCAACTACTGGTCGCACCTCCCGGCGTTCTCCGCCGAGATGGCGAACTGGTTGGCTTCCGGCGAGATCGTCTTCGACGAGACCATCGTCGACGGCGTCGAGAACACCGTCGCGGCGTTCCTCGGCCTCATGCGCGGCGAGAACACCGGAAAGATGGTCGTGCGCACGGGCGAAACTGTTCCGGCGCTCTGAGCCGAATTAACACGCACGATTCCACGAAAGATTTCACAGTAAATGGAGACACTATGACTCACGTACTTTTCGTAGTCAGCGCCGCTGACCACTGGACCCTCACTGACGGCAGCCAGCACCCCACCGGATACTGGGCAGAGGAGCTCGCTGAGCCGCACCGCCTGTTCACTGCGGCCGGCTGGCAGATCAGCATCGCCACACCGGGCGGCGTGGCTCCGACAATCGATGCGGTCAGCCTCCGTGCGGACGCGGCCGGCGGAGAGGAGCGTGTGGCGCAGCTCATCGACTACATCGGAACCATTTCCGCTCAGCTCGACGAACCGCTCAGCCTCAACGACATCAACGTTGGCGATTACGACGTGGTCTTCTACCCGGGCGGTCACGGCCCGATGGAAGACCTCGCCTTCGACGCCGTGTCGGGGAGCATTCTCACCGAAGCGCTCGACACCGGTCGCATCCTCGGCGTACTCTGCCACGCTCCAGCCGCGCTGCTCGCTGCCAAGCGCGCCGACGACAGCTGGCCGTTCACCGGCTACCGGATGACCGGCTTCACCGACGCCGAAGAGGTTCTCGGCGGACTGGCTCCGAAGGCTCCGTGGCTCGTGCAGAGCCGTCTGGTCGAACTGGGAGCCGATTTCATCGCCGGTGAATCGTTCGCGCCGCACATGGAGATCGACCGCAACCTGTATACCGGCCAGAACCCTGCTTCGTCGGGTGCCCTCGCCGAGGCGATCATCGCGGCCGTCGCCGATAAGGCATAACGGCGGGCGACGTCGGGCCCAGGGGCCCGACGTCGCTGACAGCGAATGTTCGCCCGGCGTTGTCTAGCCGCGGCGCAGCGCGTCCAGCACGGCGTCCACGTCGTCCCGATCGTTCCAGAGGTGGAACGCCACGCGGGCTCGACCGGCGCGGCCTGATGCGGTGATTCCGGCGGCGGTGAGGCGAGCGAGGTCGCGGCCACCGGCATCCGGCCAGCTGATGATGGCCTGGCCGAGTCGGGGCAGGTCGAGTCCATCACACAGGGCGTCGCCGAGGGCCACGTTGTGGGTGGCCACCTCGGCCAGGTCGAGGCGGCGGAACAGGTCGATGGCCGGCTCGGCGCCGACCCAGGCGGGCCAGGCCGGCGACACGTCGAACCGGCGGGCATCGGAAGCAAGCGCCATCGCCGGACCGTAGCAGGAGGCCCACAGGTCGTCTCCCGCGTACCATCCGGCGTTGATCGGGTGCAGTTGTGCGGCGAAAGTCTCGGCGACCGTGAAGAACCCAACGCCGCGCGGGGCGCCGAGCCACTTGTAGCTGTGGCAGATGGTGGCGTCGAACAGCGAGGCGTCGACCGGCATCCACCCGGTAGCTTGGGTGGTGTCGCAGAGGGTGAAGGTGCCCGTTGCACGGGCGGCGGCCCGGATGGCGTCGCTGTCGGCGAGGGTTCCGGTGGCGGACTGCACGAGCGAAAACGCGACCAGCCACGTGTTCGCGGTGAGGCTCGTGGCCAGGTCGGCCAGATCCACCTGCCGCACGGTCACTCCGCGGTGCGCCTGGGCGAGGAACGGGAACACCATCGAGCTGAAGTCGCCACGCGGCAGCACGACTTCGGCGCCATCGGGGATGCTGGCGGCGACCAATCCGGCCATGACCGAGGTCTGCGAGCCGATCGCCACGCTGTGGGGTGTGACGTTCACCAGATCGGCGTACCCGACGCGTACCCGCTCGACGACCTCACCGTAACGGGAGGCACAGGCTTGGCCGCCGGCCCAGGCCTCGGTATCGGCGCGCATCGCAGCGATCGTTTCGATCGTGGGCAGTCCGAGGGTGCAGGCCGCGAGGTAGCCGCGGCCCGAAGTGTAGCGGGTGCGGGCTTCGGCGAGGGTCACGGTGCTCGTGCTCGTGTAAGCGATCATGCCGGTGCCCGGGTGGGTGGCCGTATTGGCGGTGGGGCTGCTCGTGCTCGTTGCTGCAGGGCTCATATTTCTAGTGTGACCACCCAGCACTCATGCGACAACGGTCAGTATTCGATGCAATGCATAACCAGCGATTATGATTGAGCGCATGATCCATCTGCCCGGCGAGAGCCCCGACCTCGACGCCAACGCCCTGCGGGTCGTGCGGGCGGTGCACGAAACCGGATCCATCACCGCAGCGGCCGTCGCCCTCGGTTACAGCCAGCCGGCCGTGAGTCAGCAGCTCAAACGGCTTGAGCAGCGGCTCGGACTCTCCGTGGTTGAGCGGGTCGGGCGTGGCGTTCGCCTCACCGAAGCCGGCCTCGTGCTGGCGCGGCACGCCGTGACCGTGGCCACCGCGCTCGATGCGGCGGCCGGGGAGATCGCCGAGCTGCAGGGGCTGCGCGCCGGGCTCGTGCGTCTCGTGGCGTTTCCGTCGGCATCCGCTACCCTGGTGCCGAGCCTGCTGGCCCGCATGAAGGCGCGGCATTCCCAGATCAGCGTCACCTATCTGGAGGCGGAGCCGCCGGAGGCCGTCGCCGCCGTGCGTGAGAACCGTGCCGATCTGGCCATCACGTTCAGTTACCCGGGGGACCGGGTGGATCCGCACCGGGATAGCGCTCAGGGGTTGCGGGTGGCGACCCTGCGGCGAGATGAGATGATGCTCGTGCTGCCGGTCGGGCATCCGCTTGACAGCGTTACCCCGATCGACCTGGGCGAGCTCGCCGACGAGAACTGGGTGGCCGGCTGCCCGCGCTGCCGTGGACACTTGCTCGACCTGTGCGATCGGCGCGGATTCGCGCCGCGCATCAGCTACGAGACTGACAACGTTGCCGCCGTCTTCGGCCTCGTTGAAGCGGGCATCGGTGTTGCGCTGCTGCCGGCCCTCGCGATCGAGTCCGTCGGCCGGCGCGCGGGTGTCTCGATTCGCGCCACGACCGGACGTGATCATCGCACCCTGCACGCCGTGACGGCGGCCCGGGCCGAGCGCGTGCCCGCCCTGGCTGCGGTATTGCGCGTGCTTGATGCGATCTCGCTGGTTGGACGTTAGTTCGGATCCCGGGCCCATCTTATGAAAGCGGGCCCACGATTGATCATGGGCCCGCTTTCTGGGCCCGGGCCCGGAAAGAAGTAGGTCAGGAATCGCGCAACTAGAATCATGAGTAATGTCTGACACCACTGCACACCCGTTCTCAACCGCCACCGGAACCGACGTTCGCGTGCGGTTCTGCCCCTCGCCGACCGGAACGCCCCACGTGGGCCTCATCCGCACCGCCATGTTCAACTGGGCCTATGCCCGGCACACCGGCGGCAAGATGATCTTCCGCATCGAGGACACCGACGCCGCCCGTGACAGCGAAGACAGCTTTCTGCAACTCGTCGACGCCATGCGCTGGCTGCAGCTCGACTGGGACGAAGGCGTCGACGTCGGCGGCCCCCAGGCGCCGTACCGCCAGAGCGAGCGCTACGACATCTATCTCGGCGTCATCGAGAAGCTCAAGGACAGCGGCCACATTTACGAGAGCTTCGTCACCGGCGAAGAGATCGAAAAGCGCAACCGCGACCTCGGGCGCGACCCCAAGATGGGCTACGACAACTTCGAGCGCGACCTAACCGAAGACCAGAAGGCCGCCTACCGGGCCGAGGGCCGCTCCCCGGCGCTCCGCCTGCGCGTGCCCGACACCGAGCTCTCCTTCGACGACCTCGTGCGCGGTGAAATCACCTTCCCGGCCGGCTCGTTCAGCGACTTTGTGGTGGTGCGCCCGAACGGGCATCCGCTCTACCCCTTCGTCAACCCCGTCGACGACGCCCTCATGGGCGTTACCCACGTGCTGCGCGGCGAAGACCTGCTCTCGTCGACGCCGCGCCAGATCGCGTTGTACCACGCGCTCATCGACATCGGCGTGACCACGTTCGTGCCGCGTTTTGGCCACCTCCCCTACGTCATGGGCGACAAGAACAAGAAGCTCAGTAAGCGTGACGCCGAGGCGAACCTGTTTCTGCACCGCGACCGTGGATTCATCCCCGAGGGCCTGCTCAACTACCTCGCCCTGCTGGGCTGGTCGCTCTCGCACGACCGCGACGTTTTCTCGATCAATGAGTTCACGGCCGCCTTCGACGTCGTGAATGTCAACCCGAACCCGGCCCGCTTCGACCTCAAGAAGGCCGAGTCGATCAACGGCGACCACATTCGCCAGCTCGATGCTGCCGACTTCGCCGCCCGGCTGGTGCCCTACCTGGTGACCGCCGGCGTGTTCGGCGAGAATCCGAGCGAGGCCGAACTGGCCCTGCTCGCCCAGGGAGCACCGCTCATCCAGGAGCGCATCGCGCTGCTCGGCGAAGCCCCCTTCATGCTCGGATTTCTGTTCGTGACCGGCGCCGACCTGGTTCTCGAAGCGGATGCCCTCGCCTCGCTTCCGCAGAACGCCGCCGACATTCTCGGCGCAAGTCGCACCGCACTGGAAAGTATTCCGTCTGCGGAATGGACTACCGATCGCGTACACGCCCTGCTTGCCGAGACGCTCATTGAAGGCCTCGGCCTCAAGCCGCGCGTTGCCTTTGGGCCCCTGCGCGTCGCGCTCTCGGGTCGCAAGATCTCGCCGCCGCTGTTTGAATCCATGGAAATCCTCGGTCAGGCCGAGACCCTGGACCGCCTGGATCGGGCCCTGGCTGCAATTTCGGCAGCCTGACGCTCGGGCCGGAGGGGCTTCGACTCGCCGGGGGACACCCCGGTTTGGCCTCTCCTGCCCGAGTGAGCTAGGCTACTACTCGGCCCGATCTTCGGATTAGGCATTGGGGTATGGTGTAATTGGCAACACGGATGATTCTGGTTCATTTGTTCTTGGTTCGAGTCCAGGTACCCCAGCACTAAAAGGCGCAGGATTCCGCGGCGAAATCACTTATCGCCCACCCTGTCGAGTAGGCCCAAAACGGGCCGAATTACCACAAACTACACCACAAACCCCCTTGGGGATTGTTTGCGCGTTGTTGCGCCCGGCCCCGTACGGGCCTGTCCCGGCCTGATCGGGCTGCTCACGGCTTCCGTGGTGCACCTATTGCGTATGGACGCGACGACGCAAATCACACCCACGTTTCTCACCCAGCGCGAGCTCGCGGAGCTGCTCCGAATGCCCGAGCGTACGCTCGAGGACTGGCGTCTGATGCAGACGGGGCCGCCCTATATCAAGCTCGGCCGACTCGTGCGTTACGACGTGCAGGACGTGCTCACCTGGGTTCACGAACACCGCCATGGTTAGGCCACAGATCGCGGCTGGCGAAGTGGGCTCAATCGACGTGCAACAGTTGGCGAGCGGCCGATACCGCGCCCGCGGCACCAGCCGTGACGACAGCGGGGCACGGCACCGCCACGCCGTGACGGCCGATACCCGCGACGAAGCTATCGCCGAGATCCATCGGCAATCGAGAGCCATGGCCACCGGCGGCGCCGGAGCCCTCTCGCCGTCGAACACCGTCGCTGACGCGGTTGAGCTGTGGTTGTCTCAGGTACTCACCCGCGCCAAAGCGGGCAGCCTTTCCTATTCGACGTACGAATCGTACGAGACAACGGCCCGCGTCATTATCGTGCCACGTTGTGGGGGAGTGCGGCTTGATCACCTGACAGTCGGTCGCTGCGACCGCATCCTGCAGCGCATTCTTGAGGAGGAGACGATCTCGAAAGCCCGACGAGCCCGCGCGGTGCTTAGTCTCGTGTGTGGCTACGCCGTGCGCGACGACGCTCTGTTGCAGAACCCCGTACGCGACGTGCAACGCCTGCCGATGTCACCCCGCAAGGAATCCGCCCTCACGCCGGCGCAAATCACCGCCATCCGCGGGCTCATGCAGGTGTGGCGGCTCACACGCGACGACGGTCCCCGGCCCAACTACCGTGCCCTGATCGACGGCATGGACATCATGATCGGCACGTCCTTGCGCGTCGGCGAGTGCATCGGACTGCGCCGCTGTGATGTCGACATCACGACGCTGCCGCCGACGCTCATCGTGAGCGGCACGATCGTGAGCACAAAGGCTCAAGGAACGCACCGCAAGAACTCTCCTAAGCGGTCACGGCAACGGCGGAGCATAGCCTTGCCGTCGATGGCCGCAGCGGCGGTGCGACGGCGGCTGGCACTTGCGGAGCAGGATCCGGAGGCTTTCCTGTTTCCCACCAGGACTGGTCGCTCCCTCAGCGTCAGCAACTACGAGCGCCTGCTACGCGCATTTGTTGAGGATGTGCGTGGTGGTCTTGTCGAACTGGGCGTCGACGTCGACGAGTACACCACGCACATCTACCGGCGCACGGCGGCCACGCTGATCGAGCGGGCGGCCGGGATCACCCTGGCCTCTCGACTTCTCGGCCATGCCAACGAGCAGACCACGCGAAACAGCTACGTGGTCACGGCCGACGTAGTCGATCCAGTGACGGCGGAAATTCTCGATGAAGTGCTCGGCGAGTGAGCGATCTCGGTGTCCAGAGGACGGTCACGGATTAACAAAAAAGACTCTCTTGGGGAGACCGCAGAATGCCTGCCCTGGACTACGTGCTCGTAGAATTTAGTCGGCACAGAATAGGACGCACCGCAACGCCCGGCAGCAAATAAAGGAAACGCACGGAAGCGTACTTTTGAATCATGGCAGTTCCTGACGGTCAGATCCGGGCGGCGCTTTTGCTCATCTAGGCGAGGGCTCAAGGGATCGAGCAGTTGGTTAGATCCCACCGGTACGTCGGAGACCACTTCTCGCAACCCGTGGGCTGCGAGACACATTGACGAGACAGATCGACCATGCACGATTGTGGAGAGCGAGGCAGAACGCATTCCGTCCAGTGACCAGGATCAGGGCATTATTGTTCAAGGGCGACGGATGAGCCGGTATGTCTCGAAACGTGTGTTTTTACTGGCGTTACCATTTTTGTAGGCAAGGACGCTTGCGAGACATTTAGAAGCGTCAATGGGGAAGCTGAAAGCGTCGAAGTAAGCAACGAACTGTCAATTTGGCGTGTACCCCAACTCGACGTCAGACGCTCTCATCGAGTATTGTCAGGATAGGGTCAAATTTTGATTGGTGGACATCCCTCATGACTGGGTCTTAAACTTCAACCTGACGGAACAGGGGAAAAGTCACATGACGGGTCAACGCGTTGGATACGTGCGAGTCAGTACTCTCGATCAGAACACCATCCGTCAGCTTGCTGGCGTCGAGGTCGATCGGGTGTTTGAGGATAAGGCGTCGGGAAAGGATCAGAACCGGCCCGAGCTGGAAGAGATGATCAAGTTCGTCCGAGATGGCGATACCGTTCTCGTGCATTCCATGGACCGGTTGGCCCGCAACTTGGATGACCTTCGCTTGATCGTGCGCCGGCTCACGGCGAAGAAGGTCCGGGTTGAGTTCGTGAAAGAGCAGCTCTCTTTCACGGGCGACGACAACGCGATGGCGAACCTGCTTTTGAACGTCATGGGAGCGTTTGCTGAGTTTGAGCGGTCGTTGATTCGTGAACGTCAACGTGAGGGCATTGCCCTGGCAAAAAAACGTGGCGTCTATCGCGGCCGCACCCCATCACTGGACATGGCCCGTGCGGCTGAGCTGCGCGAGAAGGCTGCCGCGGGCGTGCCGAAATCTGTGCTTGCTCGAGAGTTTGGGATCAGCCGCGAAACCGTCTACGTCTACCTCCGCGCCGGGGCCTGAGCTGGCGGAAGAGGATTCGGTGCGGTTTAGAGATGGATGCCTGCGGTGTCGACCAGTTCAACCCAGCGCGTTCGACGATCGGCGCCTTCTCGGATCGCTGGGGCTTGGGCGTAGACGTCTGCGTCGGATAGGGCGGTCAGGTTGAGTCCGGTGAGGTCGGTGATGTCGACGATGGGTACTTGATAGGTGCGGTAGGGTCCGAGCGACGGGGGATTGCCGTACATGAGGGCTTGAGCGCGGACCGTGTCGAGGTCGATGTCTTCTAATTGTGGGCTTTGGTCGAGGACGAACCCGGCAGCGTGAAGAACGGTGGATCTTTCCGTGGTCGTGGTCCATGCTGCGATCTTCCAGAACGCTTGGGGGATCTTTACGCCGCGATATATCGGATCCGGGGTTGAGAGTACGGGGGCGGTGAAGACGCTGATGCGGTTGCCGTTTGTGCGTGCGTAGGTGAGGACGTGGTCCTCGAGGCCGAGCCAGAGTTGTTTTGATTGGTTAAAGGTTGCGGCTTGCGGGGCGGCGTTGGTGTAGGCGAAGGTGTCGTAATTCGCTCGCCGGGCTGTCGTTGTGTCGCCCCAGACCGGGTCTTGGCGCCGGACGAGGTGTCCGCGGTCGAGGTCGTTTCTGGCGTAGACGGCTTCCCCGGTCTGTTCGTAGGGCGGGATACGGGAGTCGAGGTGCCAGTCGTCGCCTCGGTCAACGGTAATGAGCTGGTCCCCGTCGATGTTGACGCCGGTTGCGATGGCGAGGCGCCGTGCGGGGTCGAGGAGCACGGTGAAATGTGTGTAGAGCAGTTCACGAATCAGGGTTCCCGGGGGAGGGGTCGGGAGCGGCAGAGGAATCTGGAGGAAATCGGCGTTGTATCCAGCAGGATAAAGTAATGCGGCGTCCATGGTGATAGTCAAGCAGCCAGAGCCGACAGTTGGGGCTTCCGGATCTATATGGCGGTGTTGATGGGAAGATCCACTGTTGCTTCCACCATGTGAAACCGCCCTCGTTAGGGTGCTCGGAAACCATCCACGGTTACGTCAGAAGAGCTATATTTTGGCTCGGCGTTAACGCCGGTGGATGAGTGCTGTCGAGCCCATCTACTTTCATCTGCCGCCGTCTACTGCGCCGAGCTGAGCCTACCGACATGTGCTCGGGCAATGTATGCAGTGTCCCGAGCTGCATTAGGTGAATCAGTGCAGCATCGACGTCATCCACCGATGCGTCCGTCATCGCGTGCAGGAAGCGTGTGACCTTTGGTTGATGCAGCGGTTGCGGACGTTGAAGAGCTGGGCTGGAAAGGGCGAGGGCTTGCTTAAGACAAGGCGCTGCAGCGGGCAGCCAGCGAATCTGGTCTTGATTGTAGTCAGTGTCGAGATATAGGGTCAGCGTCTCCATCGTGCGGTGTGGTGTTCCGATGTACCAATCGTCCGCCGACAGGAGCGCTAGCGAACCGGGCAACATCTCGAACTGACCAGCCTTATGGGCGATCGTATAAGAACCGCGCACGAGGTGTACGAGTTTGAGTTCTTCGCATGCCACTGGATCGGTGACGTTCATGAAAGTCGCCCGGCGCACGACGATGGGCTGAGACATGAATAGGGTGCTGCCCGTGACTCGTGTCACCACACGCGGAGCGCCGGGTGCTCGCGACTGCCCAGGAGAGGCTCTTGAAGCAAGTTGATTCATGATGAGCCGCGTTTTGGCGGGGGCCGGCTGATTCGCGGCGTCAGATTCGTGGCGTCGCACGAGACGAGGCCGCGAAGAGCGCTCCGCCGTCTGAAGTTCGCAGCACGGACGAGTGCCTTCTGGTATCGAATAACGGTAGCCAGCGTCCCAGCACCCCCAATTGCGGAATACCCCGTCGGGGTATAGTGTTGGCTCACACATACCCGGTACGGGTACCAGCAAACGGGAAGAGGATATGCGATGGCCACGAACGAATACCAGGTGACGGGCATGACCTGCGGGCACTGCGAGATGTCGATTCGTGAAGAGGTCGCCGAGATCGCCGGGGTCGAGGACATCCAAGTGAGTGCGCAGACGGGCAAGCTCGTTGTCACGAGCTCCGACTCCGTCGAGGATGGGCAGATTCTGGCGGCCGTGGCGGAGGCGGGCTACTCGGCGGTGCGGACGGTATGAACGCGGGCGCACGGCTTGCTCTGTATGGGCTCGGGTTGGTGGTGGCGTTCGGCGGTGCATTCGGTCTCGCTGACGCCGTTATCCCCACGAGTGTTGTAAGCGATTGGACGAAAGGCACTGAAATGAACAATCACGATGACGGCCACGATTCCGGCGCAACCAGCGTCAATGGTTCGACGAGCGCTACTGCGGACAATTTGAAGGGCCTTGCGCTTGGCCTCAACGGGTATGTGCTGTCGCCCGTTGAGGCTCCTGCGGGGATTGGCGAACCCGGCGAGTTGAGTTTCCAGATTCAGGATGCGTCGGGCACACCGGTCACGGAATATACGACCGCACACGATAAGGACCTGCATCTGATCGTGGCGCGGTCCGATGGCAGTCAGTTCCGTCACGTTCACCCGGTGCTGGATGTATCCACGGGCACGTGGTCGTTGCCGTGGGAATGGGCTGCAGCCGGGAGCTATCGAGTGTTTGCAGACTTCACGCCGGCAGGTGCAGATGCATCCGGTCTGACGCTCACACGCACTGTTCAGGTGGCGGGGGAGTTCGCTCCCGTGGCACCCCAACCGACACAGGTTGATCAGGTCGGCGGCTTCACGGTTTCCCTCGATGGCGACCTAGTAGCGGGTTCAGCGAGCGAACTCATGCTCACCATCACGCGTGATGGTGAGCCGGTTACCGCCCTGGAACCGTATCTGGGTGCGTTCGGTCACCTCGTTGCGTTGCGTGACGGCGACCTCGCGTATCTGCACGTGCACGCCGAGGGCGAAGAACCCAGAGCCGGTGAGATATCCGGTCCGGAGATCGCGTTCGCAGCCGAGGCCCCGACCGCGGGCCGCTACATGCTGTACCTGGATTTCCAGGTCAACGGCCAGGTGCATACCGCCGAGTTCGTGCTCGATGCTACTCACGGCGATGGCGCGACAGGCCCCGATGGCGAATCACACGAGGACGGGCATTAATCGTCGAGTCTCGCCTCTGCTGCAGCTGATGGCTGCAGCACTCAGCCACAGCTAATAGAAGGAATAGTACATGAGTACATCAGCGCTCCCGAGTATGGGGACAGGCGTCGAGTTGGAGATCGGCGGGATGACCTGCGCTTCCTGTGCGATGCGGATCGAGAAGAAGTTGAACAAACTCGACGGTGTCATTGCGACCGTGAACTACGCGACTGAGAAGGCGAAGGTCACTGTCCCGGACGGGTATGACCCGGCGCTGTTGATCGCCGAGGTCGAGAAGACGGGGTACTCGGCCGTGATGCCCGCTCCCAAGGGCCAGAAGAAGGACGGTGCAGCCGCCGGTGACGCTGACGACGCGGACCCGGAACTGCTGTCGCTGCGCAATCGGCTGATCGGCGCGATCGTACTGACCGTGCCCGTGATCGCGATGGCGATGATCCCCGCTTTGCAATTCACCTACTGGCAGTGGGCCTCGCTCGCGCTGGCTGCTCCCGTGATCCTCTGGGCGGCGTGGCCATTCCACAAGGCCGCGTGGACAAACCTCAAGCACGGCGCCGCGACGATGGACACTCTCATCTCCATGGGCACTTCCGCCGCGTTCCTCTGGTCGCTGTATGCGCTGTTCTTCGGCACCGCCGGCACCCCGGGCATGACACACCCGTTCGAGTTCGCGTTGGCACCCTCCGATGGTGCGGCGAACATCTACCTCGAGGTGGGCGCTGGTGTGACGATGTTCATCCTCGCCGGTCGGTACTTCGAGAAGCGGTCGAAGAAGCAGGCCGGTGCTGCCTTGCGTGCACTGCTCGAGCTTGGCGCGAAAGAAGTTGCGGTACTACGCGGTGGGGTCGAGACGAAAATCCCTGTTGAGGATCTGCAAGTTGGTGACGAGTTCCTCGTGCGTCCGGGGGAGAAAATCGCCACCGACGGTGTCGTGGTCTCCGGCACGTCAGCAGTGGACGCATCCATGCTTACCGGTGAAGCGGTCCCGGTTGAGGTCTCCGAGGGCGACACCGTCACCGGCGCCACGACGAACGTCGGCGGTCGACTCGTGGTCCGTGCGACCCGGATCGGCTCGGACACGCAGCTGGCGCAGATGGCCCAGCTCGTCGAGGACGCTCAGACCGGAAAGGCCGAGGTGCAGCGCCTCGCCGACAGGATCTCCGGCGTGTTCGTGCCGATCGTGATCGTAATCGCGTTCGTCGCACTCGGCGGCTGGCTCGGCGCGGGATTCCCCGTGACCGCGGCGTTCACCGCCGCAGTTGCCGTACTCGTGATCGCGTGCCCCTGCGCGTTGGGCCTGGCAACGCCGACGGCACTGCTGGTCGGCACTGGCCGTGGCGCGCAGATGGGTGTACTCATCAAAGGTCCGGAAGTGCTGGAATCCACCCGCAAGATCGACACCGTCGTGCTCGACAAGACCGGTACGGTCACCACCGGCAAGATGACCCTGGTCGACGTGGTTGTCGAAGCCGGCACCGATCGTACCGAACTGCTGCGGCTGGCCGGTGCGTTAGAGGATGCCTCGGAGCACCCGATCGCGCAGGCGATTGCCAAGGGTGCAACGCAGGAAGTCGGCGCGCTGCTGACCCCTGAAAGCTTCGCAAACATCGAAGGCAAGGGCGTGCAGGGCATTATCGATGGCCACGCCGTACTGGTTGGCCGTGATTCGCTGCTCGCCGAGTGGTCTCAGAAACTGAGCCATGAACTGACTTCCGCCAAGGCACGCGCTGAGGGCGAAGGTAAAACCGTGGTCGTGGTGGGCTGGGACGGGCAGGCGCGCGGCCTTCTCGTCGTGGCCGACACGGTCAAGCCGACCAGCGCCGAGGCGATCGCACAGTTCAAGGCGATCGGGTTGACTCCGATCCTCCTCACAGGAGATAACGAAGCCGTCGCCCGGCAGATCGCCGCAGAGGTGGGCATCGAGGAGGTCATCGCCGAAGTGCTCCCGAAAGACAAGGTCGACGTGGTCATCCGACTTCAGAAGGAAGGGAGGATCGTCGCGATGATCGGCGACGGCGTCAACGATGCCCCCGCCCTGGCCCAGGCCGACCTCGGACTTGCCATGGGCACCGGCGCCGACGTCGCGATCGAAGCATCCGACATCACCTTGGTGCGCGGCGACCTGCGCAGCGCGGTCGACGCGATCCGCCTGTCCCGCAAGACGCTCGGAACGATCAAGACCAACCTGTTCTGGGCGTTCGCCTACAACGTCGCGGCGATCCCCGTCGCGGCGCTCGGAATGCTCAACCCCATGCTTGCCGGGGCGGCAATGGCGCTCTCCAGCGTCTTCGTCGTCGGCAACAGCCTGCGCCTGCGCGGGTTCAAAAGCGTCGCTAAGCACTAACGCAACCACCCCCACACCACCAACAGAAAATGCGAAAGGAATCACCCAGCATGACGAACGACCTCGAGGCAACCTCCAGCTGTTGCAGCACCACCGCACCCAACCCCGCCACGGCAGGAAACGGCCGCGAGAACCTAATGGGCGGCAGCACGAGCGACGATATGACCACCTGCCCGGTCATGGTCGGCAACCCCGTCAGCAAGAAGGCCGCAGAAGCAGTCGGTCTCTACCGCGACCACGAAAGCGAGCGGTACTACTTCTGCTGCGGCGGATGCGGGCCAGCCTTCGACTCAGACCCCACCAAATACGCCGCCAACATGGCATAACACACGGACGCGGGGTTCACGGCCCACTCTCGCGCGCCGTGAACCTCGCTGACCGGAACGGAACCGAGGACACTGCCCAACCGCCGAGGCACAAGTGTCTCCATGCCCAACCAGCCGGCATGACGCGGCGAACCACGGCTACATCACCGACAAGAACTCGTACCGCAACCGGCTCAGGCGCTTCGAAGGTCAGGTCCGTGGCATCGACCGGATGATCGACAAAGAGCGCTACTGCATTAATATCCTCACGCAGATCTCTGCCATCACCAAGGCCGTCGACAGCGTTGCGCTCGGCCTGTTGGACGATGGTCTTCGCCAGTGCGTCCTCGACGCCGCTGCCGCTGGGCAACAGGTCAGTGAGGTCACGATGGCCGAAGCGTCTGACGCAGTCGCCCGACTGGTGCGCTCCTAACACAGGAGCAGCAATCAGCACGCCGCAACCGCACTCACCCGAAACCGGAGGACGCAACACATGACCGCACACCATGCCGTGATACTCGGCGCCGGAGCGGCAGGCACAGCCGCCGCTCGCGCCCTCGCCAAACAGGACAATATTACGATCACTCTCGTCGGACAGACCGACGAGACCCCATACACGCGCATGCTCATCAAAGACGTGGCCTTCGGCAGGATCACGCCTGATTTCGTCGGGCTGCCCATGCCGCGGGCCGATTTCATTGCGGACACGGCCGAACAAATCGACGCCGAAACGCGAGAGGTGCGCCTGGCCTCGGGTAGGGCGATCATGTACGACTCGCTCATCGTCGCGACCGGAAGTCGAGCGCGCCGCCTCGACGCCAACCTTCCGGGCGCGGAACAAGCCGCGCAAGAGGGAACCCTTATCGCCCTGCACTCGCTCGATGATGCCGTGCGAATCAGGGACGCGGTCCTCGCGTGCGGCAAGCCCGCGCGCATTGCGATCTATGGCGCTGGACTGATCGCGTCCGAGACGGCGTCGGCGCTGCAGGAACAAGGTCACCAGATCAGCCTCATCGCCCGCAGCACGCTGCCTGGTATTGCCACATTCGGGAGGTCCGTTGCCGCGCGCGTTGCCGCCGATCACCAGTCCCGAGTGACCACATACTTCGGCCGCACCATCAGCCGGATCCATCCTGAAATTGATGCGACAACCGTCACCCTCGATGACGGAACCGACCTCTCCGCCGACCTCGTCATCATCGCCCTCGGCACGACGCCCATCGCCCCCGCACCGTGGCACGACAGCGTCGACGTCGATGATCGACTCCGCGCACACGACTTCGAAAGCGTATACGCGGCGGGAGGCGTGACAGTGCATCACGACAACCACCTCGGAACCTGGCGCATCGACCACTGGGACGACGGGGCCGCACAGGGAACACACGCCGCTCAGATGCTGCTGTACGTCCTCGGCCGAGGCGAGGACCCCGGCCCGTACCGGCCCCGCAGCGCCCACATGGCCATGATCTACGGCCGGATGATCGCCGGAGTTGGCTACACCGGACACCCGGAGGACACACCCATCGAGAGCGCCGAGGAATTCATCGTTCTGCACGAGCACGGAGGCGCCGTAGTCGGTGCAAGCGGCATCGACGCCGTGGGCGCGGTCTACCAATGGGGCCAGCGGCTCCATGAGGTCTATCCCTAAATGTCAGAGATACCCATCCCGGGACGCCGCCGAAGCTTCAGCTTCGCCATCATAGCGACCATGCTGCTGATGGTTGCCGCCAGCGCACCGTCTCCGTTCTACCCGCAGTTCGCCGAACAACTGGGGTTGCTGCCGGTCGCGACCACGCTAATCTTCGCCGTCTACGCATTCACGATGCTCGCGGCCCTGCTGCTCACAGGAGTACTATCCGACGTCGTCGGCCGACGCCCCGTCATCACGGTCGGGTCCGTGCTGCTGGCCGTGAGCCTCGTGATGTTTTGGCAATCCGGCGGCCTGACCATGTTGCTCGTGGCCAGGGCGCTCCAGGGGGTCGCTGCCGGCCTACTACTCCCCGCCTTGTCGGCAATGGTGGTCGACTTCGCGCCTCCCAAGCACGCGGAGGCAGCATCGCTGTGGAACACCATCGCGGCCATGACCGGGCTCGGAATCGGCGCGATCACGGCAGCGATCGTTCTCGATCTCACAGTCAACCCCGCCGGCGCCGTATTCGGCTCGCTCGCTATCGTGTTTCTTCTGATCGCCGCACTGGTATGGGCGACTCCAGAAACGTCGCGCTCGGCTCGCCTGCGCGTCACGGGCACCACGTTGAGGCTGGCGGTTCCCGCGTACCTGCGTCGTGCGCTCATGGTGGCCGTTCCCGCCATCATCGCCGGATGGGCAACCAACGGTTTGTTCCTCGCCCTCGGATCTTCCGTTGTCAAGAGCGAGTTCGGTGCGACGACCCACGCGGGGCAGAGCATCGCCATTCCGATCTTCGCGGTCTCGGGCATTATCGCATCAGTCCTCCTTCACCGCCGGTCGGCCCGCGTCGTCAGCGTGTACGGAACGTCCGCTCTTGGCATCGGCACCGCCCTCAGCCTGGGAGCCCTGGCGCTGCACTCACTCCCCGCTTACCTGATCACCGTGGCGGTAGTCGGAACCGGCTTCGGGACAGCGTTTATGGGGGTTTTGAAGACACTGATGCCGCGTGTCGATCCGACCGAGCGCGCGGCAGTTATGGCGGTCATCTACACCGTCTCGTATCTCGCCTTCGGTGTGCCCACCATCGTCGCAGGTCTGCTCGTTCCCATTATCACGCTCCAGGGAGCGATGATCGGCGTCGGCGTCGTGATCGTGGTGCTCTGCCTTGTCGCGACCGTGAAGCGCGTCCGCATCCGAGACCGTTCGCGCACGGATCCCCACGGCCCAGTGCCGCACGAAAACGTCCAGGCGGTACCCGCGAAAAGCAACGGAGTTATTCGATGACGTATGTGATTGCCTTCCCTGCGTGGACGTCAAGGATCGCGCCTGTATCGACGAGGGCCCTGTCGACTGCATCTACGAGGGTGATCGGATGCTGTACATCCACCCGGACGAGTGCGCGGACTGCGGCGCCTGCAAGCCGGTGCGCCCGGTAAAGGCGATCTGCTACGAGAATGATCTGCCCGATATCTGGGCCGACTACTACACGGCCGACGTTGAGTTCTTCAACGACCTCGGATCCCCGGAACCGCATCAAGGGTGGGTCCAACTTTCAGGGACCACTCCACTCCTGCGCCAATACTTCCCCAAGGGCACCGACCACTCAATCCACTCTTCCGAGGAACTCGACTGGGTCGCCGCGGAGCTCAAGGACCGACCACGCAAACGCCTACAATTTCAGAAACCGATCGAAGCAATCGGCGAACTCTTGTTGCAATAACCGCTTGAATCCGCCACCTATGGGCTTCGACACACCTGGGTTACGAGGCGTCCAGTCGGCGGTGGCGATTCACATGCAGCGTCGGCCTGATTCGCCGTTTTCTATTGCGGGTTGGCAACACCGCGGGCGTGGTTGGGAACGCCTACGGATGCACTTCGCGCCGACCCACCAACGTCCGCGGGTACCGATAGTCGTGCCGGCAGGTGAACCTTCACTGAGACAGAGTGAATCTATTTTCTGAGGTGATCGGGGCAAGCAGCGCGTTTCGCGCTTCGCAAGCTGAGCACCCAAGTAACTAGCCCACCGGCTGCGAAGGCAGCTCCAAGACTGACCGAGCCCCGCCAGTCTGCGGTGGCATATACGGCGGTCGTGGCAGCGGCTCCGAGGGCAGAGCCGGTGGAGTAGAAGACCATGTAGGCACCAATGGTGGTGCTGACGCGGTTGGCATAAAAGGTCGTGAGGATGTGCTGGTTGCTGACGTGGACGGCTTGGACGGCAAAGTCGAGCAGGATCACTCCGAGGATCAGCAGGACAAGTGACCAGGTGAGCTGTCCGATCGCGAGCCACGAGGCGAGCAAAATCACTACCGCGATGCCGGTGGTGCGGTTCGCCTGCCCGGCGTCTGCCCAGCGACCAGCTCGGGCGGCGCCGAGGGCACCAACAAGGCCAGCGATACCGAACAACCCGATCTGCGTCTCGCTGAGATACCACGGCGAACCGGCCAAGGGAAGGGCCAGGCCGCTCCATAGCGCCCCGAAGGACGCGAACAGAAAGAACGCGATCAGCCCGCGACTGAGAAACACCGGCTGGGTAAACAGGCCAGCGAACGAGCGGAGCAGGAGCCCGTATTTAGAGGCACTTGAGCGGACATCGGCGGGAAGCAAGAGCGGCACCAGCAACGCGAGAATCGCAGCGAGGACCGCCAGAACGATGTAGACGCCGCGCCATCCCCATAGGTCGGCGAGGAATCCTGCGAGGATCCGCGCACCAAGGATCCCGATCACTACACCTGAGGTCACGATTCCCAGGGTACGGCCGCGCTCGGAAGGAGCCGAGAGCTCCGTCGCGTAAGCAACCGCTGTTTGCACCACAACGGCGAACAGTCCTGCTATCGCGAGTCCTGCGAAAACGACCCACGCAGTAGGGGCGACCGCGACAACGACCAGGCTCGCTGCTACCAAGGCAAGGTGGAGGACGATCAGCCGTCTGCGGTCAAGCAAGTCTCCCAACGGCACCAGGAAAATTAGGCCGACGAGATAGCCGAGTTGACCGGCGGCCACGAACCAGCCCACCGCATCGACCGAAACATCCAAATCAAGGCCCATCTGGCCGAGGACAGGTTGGCCCGCGTACGTGCTCGCCACCGCAACCCCGCAGACAACAGCAAGAAGTAGCCTCGTTCGCTCATTGATACCAACCACCCCATTCAGTTGCAATTTGCTACTTAATTGAATCTAGAGCAGAATGATTGCATTCTGCAACTCAATGGAGGCGTGATGGGACACGATATGACTGCGAACATCGCGTGGACAGACCCGAGATGCCCAGTCGCTCGCACAGTTGACCTGGTCGGCGATCGGTGGAGCCTGCTAGTCATCCGTGACGCGATGGATCGCGCCCGCTCGTTCACCGATTTCCAGCAGCGGACTGGCATCGCCCGCAACATCCTCGCTGACCGACTCCGCAAACTCACCACATACGGACTACTCGAACAAGTCGATGCGCCATCGGGCAAACGCAAGCTCTACAAACTCACCGACGCAGGCAAAGACCTCTTTTCCGTCATTGTCACGCTGCGACAGTGGGGCGAACGTCACGCGTTTGTCGCTGGAGAAGATCATTCGGTGCTGGTAGACGACAATGACGCTCGCATACCGGAGTTCGTGCCGATGTCCTTTGACGGCACGCCACTGACGAGCGACAACACACACGTCCAGCCTGCAGAATGACCGGAACAACGCTCGGCACGAGTTCCAATCAGACGAGCGCCCGTAAGCCGGTCGATCACAGGGGCATATGACTTGGCGCGATAGCGCCTTCGACTTCGGGGCGCTCCATGAGTGGCATTCCTTCGAATCATTCGGACGAATTCTCCAGTGAGCTGCTGGCGCAGGCTACTAGCGCTGCGCCCAGCGACTTGGTAGGACCCGGCAGAAGAAGATCGCGTCGCATCGGGAATACCCCAGGGGGGTACTTGGTTGCAGCGTGCATGGCGTGACGAGCCGATACAGATCGACCCGAGCACCACGAACCGCAACGGGAAGGAGCTGCAAAAATGAAAAAGTTGCCATTAGCGATTTGGGCAATGGTCATTGGTGCATTCGCAATGGGAGCCGATGAGTTCATCGTCGCCGGAGTCGTTAGAGAGATTTCCGAAGACCTCAACGTCACGTACGGGCAGGTCGGCGCGCTGGAGAGCATGTACGCGCTCGGCGTGGCGATCGGTGCGCCCGTGTTTACAGCGATCGGTACCAGGTTCGGACGGCGGTCCATGTTGCTGCTGACGACTGCAGTGTTCCTCCTCGGCAACACGCTGTCGGCGCTGGGCCCCAGCTACGAGCTGATCATGGCCGGACGGGTGGTCTCTGCCACAGCCCATGGTGCGTTCCTCGGAATTGCGGCCGTCTTCGCAGCGGAACTTGTCGACGCGAAGCGGAAGGGGCGGGCGGTAGCGATCGTCTTCTCCGGGCTTACGGCATCTACGGTGCTCGGCGCTCCGCTCGGTGCCGCAGTCGGTCAGGCCTTCGGATGGCGGTTCACCTTCTGGACCCTGGTCGTCTTCGGAGGGATCGCACTGATCGGACTGCTCACCTCGCTGCCGCGAACCACGAAGCATGAGGTGCTCTCGTCCGACGTGCAACACCACTCTCATGAACAGGTCGATGCGCACGCCCACGAATCCGCAGGAGGGCATGGGCGCGTCGAGCACGTCGACATTCCTGCTGCTGCGGAGGACCACGACCACGCCGTGCCGGCACCCGGAAGCGAGTTCGAGGGACTTGACGCCCACGCCCTCGCGCACCTCGGTGGTGGCGGCCATGGACCCACCCTGCGAGAGCAGCTCACCGCCCTCACCCGGCCTGCTGTGTGGGGAGCGCTGCTGACCACACTGCTCGGTTACGGCGGTGTGTTCACTAGCTTCGTCTACCTCGCACCTCAGTACACTGAGGTCACCGGATTCGACGCGGCATGGGTCACCCCGCTCTTGCTGCTGTTCGGAGCGGGCCTGTTCGTCGGAAACGCTCTTGGTGGTAAGCTCGCCGACAAGGCAATCATGCCGACAGTGCTCGGCACGCTCGCAGCTCTGGCGGTAGCGCTCTTCGCGATGACCTTCGCCATTCAGAACCCGATCACCGCAGTGATCATGACCTTCGTCTTCGGGGTGACCGCGTTCTCCGTCGTCGCACCCCTTCAACTGCGGGTCATGAACGCCGCCGGTCACGCACCGGACGTGGCGTCCGCCGCGAACATCTCGGCATTCACCCTCGGCAGCGCTATCGGAATCACCCTCGGTGGCGCAGCCATCGACGGTGGACTGGGCTTGGCATCGGTGAACTGGATCGGCGGGCTGATCACCACGACCGGGCTGATCATTGCGGTGGTCACCTGGGCGCTACTCGACCGTCGCACGAGCGCTGCGTCGCACGATCTCGGCCACGCCCATGACCACGAGGCTGGGTCAGCAGGCGTAGCGCACGACCACGGCGACACCGCAGCGCATCATGGCCCCGTCCCGACCGGACACGAAGCCCATCACCACCACTGAGCAGCGTTCGCTGAAACTCACAGGGCCGTCCCGTCACAGTCAGGCGGGACGGCCCTGTTCGATATCGACAGAAAGGCTCATAGTCCAGGCGCACTGCTCCAAAATACTAGACAGTGACAGACCAGTGGGCACGATCAGACTCAGCAGGCAGACGGGGCCTGTAGCCTATCAACGGTTAGGACGCGCTCCACTGCCGACCGGGGTAATCTCAACTTCGCCACACGCACCCTGCCCTATCTTGAACCGCGAGAACCTAAGGAACGTACGATGTCACCGTCATCCGAGCCATCCACACAGCCACACGGCTATATCAGCGACAAGGACCAATATCTCAAGCGAATGGGGCGTATCGAGGGGCAAGCCCGCGGCATCTCCAAGATGATCAACGAGGAGAAATACTGCATAGACATCCTCACCCAGATCAGCGCCCTCACCAGTGCGCTGCAGGTCGTCGCACTCGGCCTGCTCGATGACCACCTCTCGCACTGCGTCCTCGACGCGGCGAAGCTCGGTGAGGACGAAGCTGCGACAAAGATCAAGGAAGCCAGCGACGCGATCCGTCGACTCGTCCGCTCCTAATCAACACCTGTCGTCACTTCGGTACGAGAGACGCCAAGCGCACCCGCTGATAACCCAGGCGCAGCTCCTCTCGCCTCCTCTATACGTATATGCTCACGGCATCGCCGCTTGTTACCCGGTACCGGTGAGGGGTTTAGTGGAGGGATGCACGCAGATGCTCATGGTGCCGTGACGTACGATATTGTCTACCTTCTACCCGCCGTCGACGTCGTCGCTGAGCTTGCCAATCCGGTCCGGATGAAAATCATTCTCGCGTTGCGGGAGACGGAAATGTCAGCGAATCATCTCGCCGACATCGTCGACGGATCCCCTCGCATCGTGGCTCGCCAGCTTGCGCGGCCGAGCGCGGCAGGCATCGTCGCCGAGCGTAACCACGGGTTGAGGGTCTTCTATTGCCTAGCCAACGAGCATGTAGCGGACCTCGCGATCAACGGCGTCCTCCAGGCCCAGCACGCCGTTCCGACCGAACCCGATACCCGTCCCTCGCCCTAGACTGTTCGAAGTGTAAAGGAGTCACCATGCCCCGCCTTCCCCGCCTCACGCCTGCGACCGCTGTAGGAGCCTCGCGCGATCTGCTCGGCGAGCTAGTGGACCGGCACGGTCAGGTCGGCGCCATGGTGTCAACGATGGCGCACTCGCCAGCCGTATTCGGTGGCTAGCTGCAACTCAGTCGTTCCATGAGGCCTGCCAAGCTCGATCGTAAGATCAGCGAACGCATCTCGATCGCCGTTCAGGCTCAACAGGGATGCGGCCTGTGACTGCAGTCGCACATCGTCGCCGCTCGCTCGGCATCAGTGAGGAGGAGATCGAGCTGGCGCAGAAAGGGTCGTCTGCCGATGCCTCCTGGCTGCAATCATTGCCCTTGGCCTCCAGGTATATTAAGAGCCGACGTCGATCACCGACAAGCAGGTCAACAGCATCCGTGCCCAGGACTACAGCGACCGTGAGATTGCCAATGTCGTCGGCATTGTCGCACTCAACATCCTCACGGGAGCGTTCAACCTCCTCGCAGGGCTCACGCCGGGCGGGCATGACTGAGGTGCAGGGCAAGTATCGAGAGACTGCAACCAAACGTCGCTATACCTTGTGGCGAGCCCAGAGTTGCAACGGTGCGAAACCTGAGCTCGCCGCGGTCTCGGTTTGGCTTCACAATACCTGCTCGGCTCCTTCAGAGGACACCACCTAGCCTTTATACCCTAACGGGGTATACCCTAGTGGTATGCCGATGCCACCAGACCACGATGCGCACCATGTTTCCGATCTCACCCGTGAGAAGCATGAAGGACACGAAACTCCTATGACAGGTTCCGGCCGTGGGGAGCATTCGAATCACTCCGCTCATGGTGGGCAGGCGGGGCCCTCCGATCACGAGACCCCACTGGGGCATTCCGGTCACGGCGAACACGGAGCGGGTCATGGCGGTCACGGTGACCACGTGGGGCAGTTTCGTCGGCTGTTCTGGATCAACCTGATCATCGCCGTCCCGGTGGTGACGTTGTCGCCCATGTTCGCGATGATCCTTGGTTACGACGTCCCCGGGTGGGCGACGTTCATCGCCCCCCTCCTCGGCACCGTCATGTATGTGTGGGGTGGGTGGCCATTTCTTACCGGCGCGGTCAGCGAGGTCAAGGGCCGCAAGCCCGGCATGATGCTGCTGATCGGCCTCGCGATCACGGTGGCGTTCCTGGCCTCGTGGGGTGCGACCCTGGGGCTGTTGGACCACGAACTGGAGTTCTGGTGGGAGCTGGCACTGCTGATCGTCATAATGCTGCTCGGTCACTGGGTCGAGATGCGTTCCCTTGCGCAGACCACCTCCGCCCTCGACTCCCTAGCCGCGTTGCTGCCCGACGAGGCTGAACGCGTGGAGGGTGACCTGATCGTGAAGGTCGCTCCTGCTGAGCTGCGGGTTGGTGACGTCGTCGTCGTGCGGCCTGGCGGCAGCGTTCCGGCGGACGGCACGATCGTCGACGGCAGTGCCGCGATGGACGAGTCCATGATCACCGGCGAGTCTCGCCCTGTGGGCCGTGGTATCGGGGACACCGTGACCTCGGGCACCGTCGCGACGGACTCGAGCCTGCGGGTGGAGATCACAGCCGTCGGTGACGATACCGCCCTGGCGGGCATTCAGCGGCTGGTAACCGAGGCGCAGAACTCCTCCTCCCGTGCGCAGCGGATCGCCGATCGCGCCGCGGGTCTGCTGTTCTGGTTTGCACTCATCGCCGCCGTCATCACGATCGCCGTCTGGACGCTTGTGGGCAACTTCGATGCTGCGGTTGTGCGCAGCATCACCGTTCTGGTGATCGCTTGCCCGCATGCGCTGGGGCTGGCGATCCCGCTGGTGGTATCGATCGCGACTGAGCGCGCCGCGCGTGGCGGCGTTCTGGTGAAGGATCGTCTTGCGCTGGAGAGCATGCGCACGGTCAACGCGGTCCTCTTCGACAAGACCGGCACGCTCACCAAGGGCGAACCCACCGTCACCGCCGTGCAGCCGGCGTGCGACCTGGACGCGGACCAGGTGCTCGCGATCGCCGCAGCCGCCGAATCCGACAGCGAGCATCCCTTGGCCAAAGCGATCGTGCGCGCCGCTCACGACAAGAAGCTTTCGCTGCCGACGGCGTCAGGGTTTTCGTCTTCCCCCGCGGTCGGTGTCACAGCGACAGTGGGCGGACGAGAGGTTCGTGTAGGTGGACCGAAGTTGCTCGACGAGGTCGGTGCGTCGGAGATCGTTCACGCCGACCAGTGGCGAGACGAGGGAGCGATCATTCTCCACGTCGTCCAGGATGGTGCTGTCATCGGCGGCCTCAAGCTCGCCGACGAGATCCGGCCCGAATCCCACGACGCCGTCGACGCCCTCCACAAGCTCGGCGTCGAGGTGGTCATGATCACCGGTGACGCGCAGGCCGTGGCGGACGCGGTCGGCGCCGAACTTGGTATCGACCGCGTCTTTGCCGGCGTCCGTCCCGAGGACAAGTCCGCCAAGATCGAGGAGCTGCAGAAGGAAGGCAAGAAAGTGGCGATGGTCGGTGACGGCGTCAACGACGCTCCCGCCCTCGCAAAGGCCGATGTTGGCATCGCGATCGGCGCGGGTACGGACGTCGCGATTGCTTCTGCCGGAGTCATCCTCGCCAGCTCTGACCCGCGCTCGGTGTTGTCAGTGATCGAGCTGTCCCGCGCCACGTACCGCAAGATGAAGCAGAACCTGTGGTGGGCCGCCGGATACAACCTCTTGTCCGTGCCGCTGGCCGCGGGAGTGCTCGCACCGATTGGTTTCGTCTTGCCGATGTCGGTGGGGGCGATCCTGATGTCGTTGTCCACGGTCGTGGTCGCTCTCAACGCGCAGCTTTTGCGCCGCATCGATCTCGGCCCCGAAGCAAGCACCCGGGCCATCCTGGGCCGCTAGAACGAAGGAACTGAAAATGACCACAATGCCCCTCACACAAGTACACCCGCACGGGTACATCACGGACAAGGACAAGTATCTTCAGCGGCTCCGTCGGATCGAAGGACAGGCTCGAGGAATCTCTCGGATGGTCGATGAGGAGAAATACTGCATCGACATCCTCACGCAGATCAGCGCGCTCACCAGCGCCCTGCAGGCTGTTGGCTTGGGGCTACTCGATGACCACCTCAAGCACTGCGTGCTCGACGCCGTCCGCATGGACGGCCCCGATGCGGAAGTGAAGATCAAAGAGGCCAGCGCCGCGATCGCCCGCCTCGTCCGGTCCTGACCGGCAAACGGGCGGTCAGCCGTCCTGGTGCTTCGCGCGATGCAGCAGCGTATCCAGCCCGAACTCGAGCCGCGACTCGAACGGGCCGTCCATCAACAGCTCCCTTATCATCGGCAGGGCAGGGCAGGGCAGGGCGGGGCAGGGCAGGGCAACGAGGACTGTGCCGCAGCACGGCACATCGGGGCTTTCTGCTCCGCAAAGCTCCGGCCCGTACGCTCGTTCTGTGTGCCATTGCGACACTGGAACGTCACGAAATGGGTGGCCGAAGTCCAGACGTGCACTTCTGGATCCGTTACCGAGAATCGCCTCTCCCCGTCAGCGTGGTCTTCGAGCTCGCTCGTGATCACCGCGCCGGCGGCGCGTGCCCGCGCGTAAGCGGCATCGACGTCGTCGACCTGCACGTGGATCTGGACGGTGGTGGCTCTGACGTGTTTCGGGCTGCGATAGGACGGGCCGGGGTCGCCGAG
The DNA here is from genome assembly GCF_900103805.1 of Cryobacterium flavum. GTDB lineage: Bacteria > Actinomycetota > Actinomycetes > Actinomycetales > Microbacteriaceae > Cryobacterium > Cryobacterium flavum. Next base: position 132,075 of record NZ_FNIB01000009.1, read on the forward strand.
CATGATGGTGCCGTTACCACGGCGCATCTCGGCGTGACTGATGGACCCGGATGGGTCGTCGTGGCGCAGTGTCTCGGTGAAGCCGAAGCCGAAGCCGAAGCCGAAGGCGCGGGAAAGGAACACCAGCGCCGATGCTACATCTTCGTAGAGCAGGTAAGGGTTGACTGCGTTCATGGAGCTTTTTGCCTGTGAGTGCGCTGAGGCATAATTCGGGGTCAGAGCGGAAAATGTGCGACGCCAGCCGTGTGGCCGTTATATGAAAACTTTGGTCACGTACTCGTCGGCGGTGAACGGTGTCCCTTGCCAACGACCTTCGCTAGTGCCGTGGGCGAGCACCACAGCGACTTCCCCGTGACCCTCGCTTCGAGCACTTCGAAGGCCATCGCGGAATGGGTCAGATCCCCGGACTTGACGACTACGAGAAGTGGCGCAAGGCCCCGGTCCGCTTTTAGGGGCAACGATTGCCCAATCAGGTTCCGCACATGACCTGATCCGGGCTGCATCGTTGGCAACGATGACGTCGGCCCACTGGTCGAGCAGCGCTTGGAACGTCTCGAGAACGCCGGTTCCTATGCAGCAATCCTTTGCAAAGTCTGAGAGCCTGTCAAGGCGCTGCGTGGCCTTTTGGCTTGCGGGCCATTGCATGGTATAGAAAGGTCTCGAGTTTCGAACGAGATGCGTTGTTCTTTGCCATTATTTTCGTCTCAGACCAGGAACTTTCTGGGACGTTGATGATTGCGGATACCGAAGCGAGCATGGCGATCATGATCGCCGCCGCGGCGATGACGAGGTAGCGAAGGTGGATGGTTGTGCCTTCATGGGGGAGAGAGTCGGATCAATCCAGGGTGAGGCGGATGACTGCAATTACAACCAACCATTCGGCCGCGAGGGTGACGGTGCCACGAGGCTTCTGCGTGAGCGCTTTTTACGGGATCGTTGGGCGTCTGCGCAGTCCAATTGTCTCTCGGCCCTGCGGCAGCATGCTCCACGGCCGGGCTAAAGTACGTTGACTACTCCTGCAGAAGGATCACTCTTTGAGTGCGCGAAGCCCACCACTTCTTTTCAACGTAGAACCGGGAGCGATGGACTGCTATCGACTCTTGTCGGTGGCGACTCTTAGCCCTCGTGTGGCGATCAATGCGGCCGGGATGAGAAGGAGGAAGTTGAGTTGCATGGCGGGAATGAGGCCAATCATTCCTTGGAGGATCCCAGAGCCGATGTAGAGCAGGCCGGCCAGACCGCTGCCGATTCCGATGACTACCCCGGCAGCGGCCGTCGGAGCGTTCGGGTTCAGCGTCTGCGCAGCCACGATGAGCAGCGGTTGACTCGCATACAACATGAACCCGGCAACCGCTCCAGCGATCAACGTGCCGCCTCCCGCCGGGAGTAGGAGAACGACCAAGAACGCAGCGGTGGCAGCAAGCAACGAGGCGACCGTCGTGGTGATGCCACCGATGCGTGGTGACATCACACCGCCCGCCACTGCGCCCAGCGCCGCTGCGATGGAAAAGGCGGCAAGCGTCCAGCCAAGAAGAGGGGCATTCGTTTCGATGCGGTGTTCGTTGACCAGCCATAGTGGAACGGCGCTGGTATAGGTGAGAAACGCCAGGTTGATCAAGGTTGATGCGAGGGTGAGGAAGATCGTTTGCCGGTTGAATGCGGACTTGACGAGTCGGAGCCGGGTGCGCCGAATGGCATGAGGTTCGAAATCGGGCAGCAGCAGGTAAACCAACACGGCGAGTATGAGACCGGGAACCATCAGCCAAGGGGTCATGTGAATGCCGAATTGCGAAATCAGATAGAGAATCAGGACCGGGCCGATAGCGAAGCCGACCATTCCTCCTGCGGTGAACAGTCCCACGGCCAGGCTCGGATTCTTCGACGCCGCGCCGCCGACGATGCTTGTCGAGATCGGGTGCAATGCGGCGGAACCGAGCCCGCCAAGCAGAAGTAGAAGGATGAGTACGAGCACTGTCGGGGCCACCCCGATAAGGCTCAAAGTGATGGCGGCGAGGGCGACACCGATTGCGGCGATCTGGCGCAGCCCGACACGGTCAGCGACGGATCCCAATACCGGCTGAGGCGCCGACGAGCTGATGCTGAACACCGCGACCAACACCGCGAGGAGGATCGGGCTTGCCGAGAACTTCACTTCCAGTGTGGGTAACAATGCTCCGAGAACCGCTGTGAGAGCATCGTTGGCCGCGTGTGTCAGTGCCAGGAGCACGGCAATCCACATGCCACTGATAGAGCCGGGACGGGTAATCACATGAGGCATAACGGTACTTCTTTCACTGACGCGGCGGCTGGAACCGTGAGGAAACCGGTCGGGGCTCGACGCTCAGCGCATGCCAACCCCGTCCATCTCGGTGGGGGACACCTGCCAGGAACGATCGGTGCCAGAGACCGTCGGGAACTAGGAAACCTGATTGCGAGATCGCTGTTCGGTCGACTCTGCGTGCTACGCCCTTGATTGCCGGATCCGTCATGCATCTCTGCCTGACAGACCCGGCACGAGCGCCGTCGGCGATTTCCTACTCAGCGGGCGTTGCAACCCGGCTATTGCGGCGAGCTGCTGCCACAGCATCCGACGGAATCACGAGGGTCGGGCGGGTGGCATGGTGAAGCACGCTCGCCGAGGTGCTCCCCAGCAAAGTCGCTTTGAATCCGCGCCGGCCGCGGGAACCGAGGACGATCAGATCGACGTTCAGTTCCTCGGCGGTGTCCACGATGGCCTCGGAGGCGGTGGCCATGGTGGAGGAGATGAGAGGCTCGGCGATCAGGCCGAGGTCGCGGGCCAGCTGCGCGCCGTCGGCCGCGATCTGTTCCGATACGTCGAGCGCTGCCGCGTCGAGACCCTGCAGCTTCTCCAGTGCCGGATGGCCTTCCAAGTGCGCTGCGAAGCCTTCCAGTGGTTGGCGGGCATAGAACAGCACCGCGGTCGCGCCCGGAAAAAGGCCTGCGACGGTGTGCATTGCACTTTGCGCGTTGGGTGAACCGTCGTAGGCGATGAGTAGTTTCGGAGTGGACATGTGTGTTTCCTTCCTAGTGATTAATCGTTGGGGTAGTTGTTAGACCGAGATTGATGCGTCGGATGCCCTAACGGATGCCCGTGGCTTCGTCATCGCGATTGCGGTGATGATTGCTCCGAGTAGAGCGAGGACTGCTGCGCCGATGAAGGCCGCAGAGTACCCCTGAGTTAGCTCTACCTTGGAGGCGTCAGTGCCGGCGATGCCGTAGACGATTGCCGTGAGGACGGCGAGGCCGAGCGCGGATCCGATCTGATAGCTGGTGCTGACGAGTCCTGAGGCGACACCGGTCTCGGCGGGCGGTGCAGCGTTGATGGCGGTACCGAGCGAGGGAACGAACGCGAGTGACATTCCGAGGGCAGCCAGGAGCGATGCGGGCAGAACATCGACCGCATAGTTGCCGTCGGGGCGAACGAAGGCGAGCCATACCATTCCTCCTGCCAGCAAAAGGAGGCCGCTGACGATCAGCGATTTCGCGCCGAATCTCTCCTGCAACCGAGGCGCCAACGCGATCATGACGATAACGACGAGACCGGTCATCGGGAGAAGTGCGGCGCCGGCGGCGAAGGCGCTCGCGCCGAGCACCTGCTGCAGATACAGGTTCAGGAAGAACCACATCGATACCCAGGCCGCACCCAACATCAGCTGGGCACTGTTAGCGGCCCCGAGCAGGGGTGCGCGAAGCAGGCTGAGGCGTAGCAGCGGGTTGCGGCTGCGCGCCTGGATAATGAAGAAGATCACGAGCAGGACGATGCCTGCGGCCAGCACGCTGAGGGTGGACCACGTGAGCCAACCGACTTCCGGGGCATTCACTACGGCGTAGACAACTGCGGCGAGCCCGACTGTCACGGTGAGGGCCCCGCCGATGTCGATCGACCCCGATGCCTTTCGGACAGTTCGGGGAAGTGCCGTTGCTGCGAACGCGAGGACGAAGACCGCGATCGGAATAGTGACGTAGAACACCCACGGCCAGCTCGCATACTCGGTCAGCACTCCGCCGAGGAAGACGCCAGCCGTGCCGCCGATTGGCGCCGCTGCGCCGTAGACGGCAAATGCCTTGGGCAGATCGGAGGTGCCGCCAAAGAGCATCATCAGCAGGGTCAGCGCCGCTGGCGCGATCATTGCGGAACCGGCACCTTGGATGGCGCGGCTAGCGACCTCGAGCCCGACGTTGCTGGCGGTTCCCGCCATCACCGATCCCGCGATCAGGACGAGCCAGCCGAGCACGAAAATTTTGCGGGCGCCGAATGCATCAGAAAGGCGACCTCCTAGCAGGAGGAGGCCACCGAAGGCAACCACGTAGGCATTGAACACCCATGACAGGGACTCTGGCGTGAAGCCGAGATCTCGCTGAATATCGGGCAGAGCAACACCGATGATCGAGGTGTCCATGATGACGACGAACTGCGCTGTGGCGATCAGCACGAGGCCGAGCCACCGCTTTGCCGGTGATATGGGTGGGTGGGTAGACATGGGTTTTCCTCCTGAGAAGCTGTGCCGGCGTACCCGGTCGGGGTGTAGTCTATACCCGTAGGGGGTAGGGGAAGCGATTGGCGCTCTCCTGAAGCTGCAACAAGTTTGAAAGCGATCCCACGCTGCGAAGGAGACAAGCGCATGAGCGAATCCGTCAGCCTCCCTGCACTCGGAGAGAGTGTCACGGAGGGCACAGTTACCCGCTGGCTGAAGAATGTCGGCGACCGGGTCGAGGTCGATGAGCTGCTGCTGGAGGTCTCGACCGACAAGGTCGACACTGAGATCCCGTCACCCGTCGCGGGTGTCATCGAGGTGATCCTGGTCCCAGAGGATGCGACCGTCGAGGTCGGCACCGCACTCGTAATGATCGGCGATGGTTCCGGTACAGGCGAGGCTCCGGCTGTCTTCGAAGCAGCAGAGCCTGCGGCAGCCCCGGAGGCTCTGGCAGCCCCGGAGGCTCTGGCAGCCCCGGAGGCTTCGGCAACACACGCAGCTGCAGACCCCATTGTTCCTGTCGAGGTGGTGTCTGCAGCCCCGGTGGAGTCCACACCGGTAGCTGAGGTCGCTCCCGCTGCGCCTGCTGCCGCGCCGATGGGAGATTCGCTCACCGTGCCGGCCGGTTCCGTGACGTCGATCGTGCGCAGGCTCACGAACGAACAGGGCGTCGACCTTGCGGCCGTCTCGGGAACGGTCGTCAGCGGTCGTATCCGCAAGGAGGATGTCATCTCGGCCGGCGCTGGGGCTGCAGCATTCGCCGCCCCTGTCGCGACCCGTCAGCCGCTCGAAGTCTCGCCGTTGCGCGGTACCACGGTGCCGATGACGCGTCTGCGCAAGGTGATCGCCGAACGTGCGGTCGTGTCGATGACGTCGATGGCGCAGGTCACGACCGTGGTTGAGGTTGACGTGACCCGGGTCGCTCGTCTTCGCGACAAGGTCAAGGCCGACTTCCTTCTGAAGACCGGCAACAAACTCTCCTTCCTGCCGTTCTTTGCGATGGCCGCAGCCGAGGTGCTCCGCGCCCACCCGATCATCAACTCCACCGTCGATGGTGACAGCATCGTCTACCCGGGGCAGGAGCACATGAGCATCGCCGTCGACACGGAGCGCGGACTCATGGCCCCCGTGATTCGTGATTCCGCGGAGCTCGACATTGCGGGCTTTACCGCGCAGATTTCTGACCTCGCGGAGCGCACTCGCAACAACCAGCTGAAACCCGACGAGCTCGCGGGTGGCACGTTCACGTTGACGAACACGGGGTCACGCGGAGCGCTCTTCGACACCCCGGTCGTCTTCCTTCCCCAGTCGGCGATCCTCGGCACCGGCACGGTGGTCAAGCGCGCGGTGGTCGTCTCGGCTGGCGGGGCAGATGCGATCGCCGTGCGTTCGATGGTGTACCTAGCGTTGTCCTACGATCACCGCACCATCGACGGCGTCGACGCCGCCCGGTACCTCATGGCGGTCAAGGAGCGCCTCGAGGAGGGCGCGTTCGAGCCGGACCTCGGCATTTAGTCGAAAGTCTCGTGCAGTCGCCAATCGGCCGCGCCCAGATGGCGAGGAGCAAGGCCGGTCCTTGTTCGACCGTCGCGAGGGCAATCTCACACACGCCGCAGTTCAGCACCTCGTCTGTGGCTGTTCGAGGTGGGTGATGCGTGCGGGGGATGACTATCGGTATTTGCTGAACATGGTTGTCATTGGTGATGCGAATCGTGATCTGTCGAGTTTGTTCACGAGGTGCTAAGCGGAGAAAAGGACGCCGCTCGGCATAGCGCTCGGCGGTGAGAGTTATCAGCGTACCTGTTGCGTGTGACGGTGTTGATCAGAGTTATAACCGTGGTCCAGGACTATCGGTATTTGCTGAACTCCGTTGTGGCAGGCGACGGCGTCCGGGATGCAGCGTCACCGTTTTCACGGTATTTCCTTGAATTTGGGACACCGCCAGGCACCTGGACCGGATCAGGCCTGGAAGGACTGCCCGGCAGCGTTCAGGTGGCAGTGAGGTGGATGAGACGCAGTTGCGCCGTTTCATGGGTTTCGGACAGGACCCGAACACTGGCGAACAACTCGAACGCCTCTACCCGAAGTTCACGACCACGGCCGAGCGTGTCGAGCGGCGTTTCACATGCATCCCGGTGAATCTGACTCCAGAAGAAGCCGCGGCGCAGTCAGCGTTGGTTGAGGTGGAAGAGACGGCAAAGTCGACGAGCGCCCCGTTGCGGGATTCGATCTGACGTTCTCCGCCCCGAAGTCGGTGTCTACCTTGTGGGCAGTTGCTGATGGCGGGAAGCAAACACTCATCGCCGGGGCACATCATGCCGCGATCCAGGATGTCTTCGCACTGCTCGAACGCGATGTCGCGATGACACGAGTAGGCGCTGCGGGAACACGAGGGGCGATCGTGCAGGGGGAGATCCGTGGGGTGATTGCCGCCGGAGCTTGTCAAGTGCCGACAGCTGAGCGAGCTCAACCGAAATTCGACGATTCAGAGTGTTGGATCGTGGCCGAGGACACAGCCACGGGAATCGTCGGATTCGGGCTCGCCACAAAGCCCGGCAGTGGTCTGGTGCGTGATCCGCCGGCCGCGCCGGTGATCGGCCTCCTCGCCGTCGCTCCAGACGCACAAGGTCGCGGGCTCGGTGCCAATTTTCATGGTTCTCACCACCGAGCTAGCCCTACGTGGCTACGACCAATCCGTACAGCGCGTACTCGCCGATCACCGGACGGCGGTGCACCTCTACGAGAAAATGGGATGGAGACAGCTGGGTGAACCATTCCAGCATTCTCTGTTGAGACGCCCGACCCAGGCATACGTCCTCGATTTGCATGGACTGAGCGCCCGTTAGCCGAACCCCTTATGGGGCGAATTCCTGGCCCGTACTCTACGCGTGCTTCATGGCCCTTTACGGTCCCTGACCGGCGCGAACGTGCGTTCGACCGCGCTTGCCGGTGTCCGATTCTGGGGCAGTTCTCAATCGATACCGCGAACTGGCATCATTCGAGGATGAGCAACAACCCAACACCCTTTGTCATCCACGTCCCTGATGACGTTCTTGCTGATCTGCGCAGTCGTCTGCGGAATACGCGCTGGCCCGATGAGGCGCCTGGAGCTCCATGGAGTCAGGGCACGGATCGGACCGTCCTGCGATTGCTCGTCGATGAGTGGGCCGAGCGTTTTGACTGGCGTGAGCAGGAGCGAGCACTGAACCGCTACCCGCATTTCGTGACCGAAATCTCGGGCACCAAGGTGCATTTCATTCACGTTCGAAACGGGAAGCCCCCACTGATCCTCACCCACGGCTGGCCAAGCTCTTTCGTCGAGTTCCTGCCCCTTGTGGACCGCCTGTCCCGAGACTTCGACCTGCTTATCCCGTCGCTTCCCGGTTATGGCTTCTCCGAACGCCCGGGCCGGGTTGGGATCGATGCCGCCTATACGGCAGGACTGTGGCTCAACATGATGGAGCAGCTCGGGTACTCGCAGTTCGGAGCGATCGGCGGCGACTTCGGCGCGGCGGTGACGACCCACCTCGCTCTCATTGCCCCTGAGCGGGCGACCCGGATCATGATCACCACGCCGGAGATGCATCCTGTCTTGGATGCGAGCAGCCGCCCTCTCTCCGCCGCAGAGAAGGCGTACCTCAAGCACGTGGAAGGGTGGGACGCTACTGAGCGCGGATACAGCTCTATCCAGTCGACTCGCCCTCAGACTGTCGGGTACGGGCTCAGCGACTCGCCGGCTGGACTCGCGGCGTGGCTGATCGAGAAGTGGCGAGCCTGGAGCGACAGCGACGGCGACGTCCTTGAGAAATTCGGGACAGATTTCCTACTCACGAACCTCACGCTCTATTGGGCAACAAACTCGATCACGCCATCAATGCGCGACTACTTCGATGCACGCTGGCACGGCACGGAACTGACCAGTACAGACTTCGTGAGCGTTCCGACCGCCATCTCGGTGTTCGCAAACGAGTTCGCTCCTACGGGGACACCGCCTCGCGAATGGTACGAGCGCCTCTACAACGTCCAGCAATGGTCAATCGCCGCTGCTGGTGGCCATTTCGCCGCTGCCGAGGAACCCGATCGGCTAGCGCACGATGTTCGGACGCACTTCACCGCGAAGTTCCCGTAAGCCGGACCCTTTACGGGCGCCACAACTGGTGCGGATGCCGGAGGGACTTTAGAGCAGGAGAGGGCCCGTAAGAGGAACGTCTACCGCGACAGAGCGAACAAGTCCGTGATCACTTCCCATGCGCGGCTACCGAGGCGTCGATCCGCGGCCTCTGTACCGCCGCGTTGCATCGTCATGCCGCCGGTAACTACAGGCTCACCCGGTAAGACAGTCCGGTGGCCGGCCTCCCGTTCTGCGACGATCGTCGTCGTGAGCCCATGGCTGGCACGCAGCCGCTGGATTCGTTCGGCGTGCGCCACACTCGGCCACACCTGGTCGTCGCCACCGGCGACGAGAATCAGACTCCGGATGCCCTCCACCGCGATCGTGGCGGCCGGGATATGTTCGGCGAATGTTTGACGTGATCCCTCGTACAACGGGCGGAATCGGGGCGGATTCTCCTTCACGTCCTGTCGCCAGTCGAACGGCACATAAGGAAGCCGTGCGCCAGTAAGCGTCCAATGAGATGTCTCGGCATGCGCGCCGTCATAACCGGCCCACACCACATCGGAAGGGGCGAACGCGACCACCCCGTCAACGCTGGCCGAGTGGGCACCACACAAGAGGGCGGCCTCAGCACCAAAAGACGTTCCGACCACGTACACGCGGTCACAGTCCCTCTTAAGCACGTCAATGCGACCCAGGAACATCTCGAGAGGGATGTCCCAAGGGCCGTCGTGTTGACCGGGGCCACCGAACCACCGAATCGACTCAGCTACGCACCCTTCACCTGCGAATATGCGCGCGCGTTGACCATCGATACGGCCGCTTGACCCGGCAAGCACAAGTACGCCGTCGCCCGTCTCGCATTCCGGGTTCCACCGGATCCCTTCGGGGTGGGCAATCTCGACTCGCATCACAAATCCATTCTCGCGTGCACCAACCACGCGCGTTCGCAAAAGGGACGACGAACGCGACAGATCTGGGGCCAAATCAGCTGGCGGCCGAGTGTGCCGACGCCGTGTCACAGAGGAACGTTAACCGAGCGCGAACCCGGAACGGGTGAGCGTCCATAAAGGCGCGACGACGGCAGCCACGACAAACACGATCAAAAGAACCCGTAATGCTTTGTCGCGGCGTTTGGGTTGAAGTACCGCGCCGGTGACCGTGAGCGCAACAAACATGGCAACGAGGAAGGCTGTACCGAGAAGTGCTGAACCCAAGCGGGCATCAGGAGCGCAGCTTGGCGGCGAGGGGTAAATTGCTGGGCAAATAGTGGGCAGCGATTGGGCTAACCAGATCAACAAAATAGACACGGCGCCGATCACGGCAGCCGGCACCGTCGACCGCCATAAAGCTCGCGTTTTAGCCTGATCATCCGCTTTGGTCGTCATGCGCTCAGAGTAACGGGGAATTACGCTGGCCCGTAGTTCGTGAAAACTCGATACAGTCCTGCCCGTAACCCGGACGCTCAGCGGGCACACAATCGCGTGAAGCCATTGGCGTCGACTTCGGACCCGAGAGGCCCGGAAGGGGAACGTCTTACGGGACGGTGCGCGACCACACCGCTCGCGTCGCGTCGCGTCTATGCGTCCAACCGCGCATCTCTTGCAGGTGGCCCCACACACACTGACATCGACGTATCGCTTTGCCCGCGTCTTGGGCTGATCCAGAGGGGCCAACGCTGTTGCTGTTCGGGTCAGGCCAGACGCAGTCGGTGCCGCCAGCGAGACTGCTCGCAGTTTCAGCTGCCACCGCAAGCGGGAAGGTAAATTTCGTCTCATTGAGGGATTGCCGTACGGAAGCAATGACCATTGTCCCCAAGGACCCTTTGGCCGGTGATCGCGGATGCGCGTCTTAGACGTCAAGTTGGCTGAGTTTCACCGCCGTATAGCTATAAACATACTCGCTGATGATTTCCTGAGGGCAGTCTCTGTCGACGAGTTTGCTTTCGCCCACACCGGGTACTCCCTCGATTAGCACGCAGGTGTAAAAGGATCGATTTGCGTTGCTAAAACCGCCCTCGTTACCCGAGCCGACAACTAGGAGGTCAACACCCAGGTAGTCAGCGGACTGTTCTAGAGCGTATATGCCCACGACTGGATAACCGATAGTGTGTCGTTCGGCGTTGGTCAGACCGCGCAGGTCATCGGCCACAGCAGGGTCCAACCCGAACACCTCATCAGGTGCAATGGTGACAAGAGTGTCGTTGACTGCGGCCCGTATTTCATTGAGGTGACTGGATATGTCAGCGAGGGCCGTCTCTTCAGCTGAGGCGACCTGACATCCGCTCAGTGCTGTTGCGGCGCCGATAAACGCTATGGCCATCAGGCCGAACCGGGTCGTTCTGTTTGTCACCATTTGAGTACCTCGTTCCGAGCCTATACGGCTGAGCGGCTCTGCCACATCTGCCTTTGTGTCTGCGGTTGACATATGCGTATTAGACAGGTGCGCTGAGGCGCAAGCGAAGGCTGCGGCGTGCCCTGGAGTATCGGGCCCGGGCCGCTTCTGCCTTGATGCCTAGGGCCGTGGCCGCCTGCGCGATGGTCAGCTCTTCCCAGACCACGAGTGTGACCAGCTCTCGATCGCGTGCGGAAAGCGACGCAAGCGCAGTGATCGCTTCATCGTCATCGGACTCAGAAGCCAGTGGCCGAAACTGCAGCTCTTCGCGCAGTCGAGTCGCCAAGGAGAGCTGTCGCAAACCATTTCTCCGCTGCGCCGCGAGGACGCGGTGGGCGATTCCGTAACTCCACGCACGCCGGTCGCCGTGCTCCGCGGGAAGCCGATCGCTGCGCTGCCAGAGGACCAGCAGGGTCTCTGAGAGGCAATCGGCGGCGTCCTCGTGCGGAACGACGCGGCGGGCGAAATAGCCGAGCAGTTCATCCGCGATCGACTGGATGAAGCTCTCCACGTCGTCAGAAATGGCCTCCGACAGTGCGACCGCCGTGGATTCATAGTTCATCGTTCTTCCCCACCCAGCCTCGTGTCGCAGTTCTGCTCGGTGTAAGCAGTCTCCACCAACGTGACGTCGCCGTCGCGCGCTCCCGCAGCAAAGCTCAGGAGGCGATCCGTGACGCCGCCGCCATCACTGGCCACAGTTGTTCGAAAGTTGTCGGTGTTGCTCAGCCAGTCGACGGCGAGTTGCTCGCGCGCAGAATCGGAGGCGTTTTGCGCGGTGAGCCAATCTCCGGTCCACGCGCAGATCGCGAAACCCTCATACGTTTGGGTCAACAAGCCTTCTTGGAAGATTCCTTGTCCTGCGGACTCGGTGTTGAGCCGGTCGAAGATTCCGGACACGTTGGCGATCGCTGCCTCTGCCGGAACTCCATCCGGCAGGGTCAGGTATTTGGGGTACGCCTCGACCACCACCTGGGGTGCGTCGTCGGCACCGAGCAAGATCCACTCGGTTTCGTCCACCTCGGTACTCGTCTGGGGATCGCCAAACTCGCCGGTGCGCGCGAGCCAGGAGCTTAATGCGGCTGCCGGGACCGCTACCCCCAAGCCAGCCAGGGCAATGAGGCTCCCGGTCCAGATCCACCTACGTCGGGTGAACCCACGCCGCTGCCGGGCAGGTGTCTTTGCCGCCGCCAGTCGATTTTCTGGTGCTTCAAGCGCCACGACCAAGGCCCACGCGGCTTCCTGCGCCCCAGCGTGCGCCCTCAACTGCCCGAGCGCACGAATGCGTGCGTCAACCTCATCCGTCATTTCGTCCATACCTACTCATGTGAGCGGAAGGCCATAACGTGACAAATCGACCGAAACATCTTCTTGAGTCGATGTTCTGCGAGAGCTGCCCGCAAGGGGGACGGCGGATTCAACCGGTCGTCGCAACGATGGGCTTTTCTGGCTCTGATAATAGTCGTTGCATGGCTTCAGCGGGTGTGCTGCCGCCGAGCGTTTTGCGGGGTCGATTGTTGAGTTCGGTGGCGACTTCGAGTAGCCGCTCGGGCGAATGGACGGATAAGTCGGTGCCTTTGGGGAAATATTGGCGCAGCAGCCCGTTGGTGTTCTCGTTGGTGCCTCGTTGCCACGGCGAATGTGGATCACAGAAGTAGATCGCTATCGTGGTGGCCAGCGTGATCTGCCGGTGCTGGGCCAGCTCGGTTCCTTGGTCCCACGTCAGAG
>NZ_FNIB01000006.1 GCF_900103805.1 Cryobacterium flavum
CGATAATTTGATAACACTCAGTTTGAAGAAGCTGCTTTAGCGTCCACTATGTGGTTCTCGATGTACGGTCGAGAACAACGTCCTCGTCACGAGGACTCTATATAACTACATAATATAGAATCGATTCATCGCAAGATGTTTCGGCGGCTATAGCGAGAGGGAAACGCCCGGTCACATTCCGAACCCGGAAGCTAAGACTCTCAGCGCCGATGGTACTGCAGGGGGGACCCTGTGGGAGAGTAGGACACCGCCGGACTTAACGTAGAAACACCAGGAAAGCCATCCCTCCGGGGATGGCTTTCCTGCGTTAACAGGCCACCCACGCGGGTGCCCTGTTTTCGTTAAGCCGCTCTCTTTCGACCGCGTTCAGTAGCGTTCTCAAGACCCCGGCCGTACGCCTGCGGGGTGACGACGCCTCCGCTGCTCAGCTCAAACACTCGAACTCGGCACCCCGCGAATACCCCGACACCCCGCCCACAACGTAGACGCTGTGCGAGCGTCGACGTGCTCCAGCCGCGGTAAGAGCGGGCGTCTGCGAGCCGGGAGCTTACGGGACTGTGGCTATCTAGGAGGTCGTCCATCTGCTTGCTATAGCAAGCATCCTTTGCTTTGGCTCCCCATACTTAACGGGAGGGCCACGCACCCGGTGCTTTGCCCCTGTCGGTGAATCAGCGGTTGGGGAAGCCGTGGGGGAGACCGGTCAGAACCGGCGCGAGCCGGGCCAGACGCTCGCGCTCGAGGATGAGGGCGGTGTACTCACGTTCGCGGCGCACGGCGGCTACGCCGACGAGGAAATACTCGGCCGGAGCGTCAGGCAGCGGCCAGACGAAGGGGGCGACCTCGGCGGCGAGGGACTGAGCCAGATGTTCGCGGGTCACGGGGGTCATATGGGACGACTGGCGCAGGTACTGGGCAACACGACGGGCGAGGCGGTCGGGCAGGCGCGCGATATCGACCGTCTGCGACCAGGGCAGCAAGGCGTCTGGTAGGGGGCGCGGGACTTTTTTATTGCGCTGCACACGTTCGTGCTGGCTGTAGGTACCGGCCAGCAGGTCGCCGAGGCGCTTGGAACGCCCATTGAGCAGGGCAGTGATGGCGGCGAGACCTCCGACGGTCATGATGATCTCGAGCACGCCGGTTAGGGCGCGAATGAACGCGTGACGCAGGGAGATCGCTCCGCCGTCGTCTCGTACGATGCGGGCGCCGATGGCGAACTTGCCAAGCGAGCGGCCGTGCGTGAGGGTTTCGACCAGGACCGGCACGACCACCAGCGAGAAGACGAGGGCAACAACGTTCAGTGCCTGGGTGAGCGCGGCGTCGGTATAGGCCGCGAAACTCAGATAGAAGCCCAGAAGAATGAGCAGGTACAGGGCCAGATAGGCGATCGCGTCGATGATCGCCCCGGCGCCGCGGAGGATGACGCTGGCCGGCCGCACGTCGAGCGCGACCGCCTCACCGGTGACGAGTTCATCGTCACTGTCAAAATCAGCGGCACGGTCGGTGGGACGCGCGGTCTCCTTCATGTCTACTATTGAACCAGATGGATCTCGACGCATATACGGCCGCGCACCGCGCCGACTGGGACCGCCTGACCGAGCTCGGTGCCCGGCGGGGTCTGTCCGGTGCCCAGTCGGATGAGCTGATCGAGCGATATCAGGCCGGGGCCACTCAGCTCTCCGCGATCAAATCGACCGCCGGCTCTACCCTGGAAGGCGACCGGCTGTCGGTCGGCCTGTCCCGCGCCCGGCTGCGCTTCACCGGCGTGAGCGTCAATGTGTTGGCGCAGCTTCCCCGGTTTTTCGTTGCCCAGCTCCCCGCGGCTTTATATCGGCTCCGCTGGCTCACCCTCGCGGTCGCCGTGGTCACGGTCGTCGTCGCTGGACTGTACGCCGTGTGGGCCTACAACGATCCAAGGGTCTTGGCCAACCTGGGAACAGAGGCGCAACTCGCGCAACTGGCCAACGAGGACTTCGTGGGGTATTACTCCGCGAACCCGGCGGCCTCCTTCGCCGGATTCGTCTCGACCAACAACGCCTGGATCGCCGCGCAGTGCATCGCCTTCGGCATCACCGGGGTCTACGTGCCATTCATCATTCTGCAGAACGCCATGAACCTCGGCACCACGGCCGCCATCATGTTCGCCTACGACAAGGGCGACGTGTTCTTTCTCTACATTGCTCCGCACGGGCTGCTCGAGCTCACGGCGATCTTCGTTGCGGCTGCCGGCGGACTGCTCATTTTCTGGGCCTGGATCGCCCCCGGCGCACGTACCCGAGGTCAGGCACTCGCCGAAGACGGCCGAGCGCTGTTCACCGTGGCGATCGGACTGGTGTTCGTGCTGTTGGTGTCGGGCATTATTGAGGGCTTCGTCACCTCGCAGCCCTGGCCGTGGCCGATCAAGATCGGCATCGGAGCGGTGGCGCTCGGCGCGTTCCTGTTCTACATGATCGTGGTCGGCGGGCGCGCAAGCAGGGCCGGAGAAACCGGCGACCTCAGTGAGTTCGAAGCGGGGAGTACGCGCATTTACAGCGCGTGAGTCAGAGCCGCCCGGCCGCCTTCAGCGCGATGTAGCGGTCAGCCAGGGCGGGCGGAAGCTGCGCGGGGGAGGCGGTGACGACATCCGCTCCCAGCTGGCGGATGGCGGCCGACACGCGCGCCACGTCGAGCAGGGCCCGCTCAGCGGCCGCCGCGCGGTAGATCTCGTCGCGTCCGCCGCGGGTGGCCGCCGCGAGCACGGTAGCTGGGTCGAGCACGGAGGCCACGACCACCGTGTGCCGCTTGGTGAGCTGCGGCAGCACCGACAGCAGCCCGGTCGACGCTCCCGCAGCGTCGATGGAGGTGAGGAGCACGACCAGGGCATGCTGGCTCGTGACCGCGCGCACCTGGCCGGGAACGGCCGCCCAGTCCATTTCGATGAGCTCCGGGTCGATCAGCGCCATGGAATCGACCATCTGCGACAGCAGGGCCGCGCCGGTCGCTCCCTGCACCCGGCCGCGCACCCGGCGGTCGAAGGCGAGAAAGTCCACCCGGTCGCCGGCCACCGAGGTGAGGGCTGCGAGCAGCAGGGCCGCTTCGAAGGCGGTGTCCAGCCGGGGCTCGTTGTCGACGCGGGCTGCGGACGTGCGGCCGGTGTCGAGCAGAATCACGACCCGACGGTCGCGCTCCGGCCGCCAGGTGCGCACCATGACGTCGCCCCGCCGGGCCGTGGCCCGCCAGTCGATCGAGCGCACATCGTCACCGCGCACATATTCGCGCAGCGAGTCGAACTCGGTGCCCTGCCCGCGCACCATCACGCTCGTGCGTCCGTCGAGCTCCTTGAGTCGTGCGATACGGGAGGGCAGGTGTTTGCGGGCGTGAAACGGCGGCAGAACCCGGATGCGCCCCGGCGCGTTCAGTGAGGCCTGACGGTTCCACAAACCCAGCGGCCCCAGGGAGCGCACCGTCACCTGTTCGACCCGGCGCTCCCCCCGCCGAAACGGAGTGAGCGTCAGCGAGACCAGCCGCCGTTCGCCGCGCACAATCACCACCCGGCCGCGCACGAGGCCGGCACCCGCCGACGGCTGCCAGGCATCCCGCACCACGGCGTTCAGGCGCCGACGACCGGTATTCGTCAGGTACAACTCGCTCGTGGCCGATTCGCCGAGGCGAACGCGGGCGGGCAGCATCCGTTCGACCGAAACGGCGCGCGGCGACGCGGCTAGCGCCAGGTCGAGACTGCCGAGCAGAAGCACGAAGACCAGCCAGAGGGCGAGCACGCCGGCCGCCGCCTCCACGGAGGGCCCGAACAGCACGATGGGCACCGCGCCGAGGGCGAGGAGAAGAACGAACCGTCCGCTGAGCGTCATCGTTAGATCGGAACCTGAACCTGCTGCAGCACTCCGCGCAGAATCGCATCGACCGAGACGCCTTCGAGTTCGGCTTCGGGGCGCAGCTGCACACGGTGCCGCCAGACCGGCAGCGCCATGGCCTGCACGTGGTCGGGGGTGATCGAGTCGTAGCCGCTCAGCCAGGCCCACGCCTTGGTAGCGGCGAGCAGGGCGGTCGTGCCGCGAGGGCTGACCCCGAGCTTGACCGAGGGGCTCGTGCGGGTGGCGCGGGCCAGGTCCACGATGTAGGCGAGCACATCGGCGCTCGACCCGACCCGAGCGACGGCATCCTGCGCCGCGGCGAGTTCGGCCGCGCCGAGAACCGCGCTCACACCGGCACCGGCCAGATCGCGCGGATTGAAGCCGGCCGCGTGGCGGCGCAGCACCTCGATCTCATCGACCCGCTGAGGCACTTCGAGCACGAGCTTGAGCAGAAACCGGTCGAGCTGTGCCTCGGGCAGCGTATAAGTGCCCTCGTATTCGATCGGGTTCATGGTCGCCGCCACGATGAACGGCTCTGGCAGCTTCAGCGACTCGCCGTCGACGCTGACCTGACGCTCCTCCATCGCCTCGAGCAGCGCGGACTGCGTCTTCGGCGGCGTGCGGTTGATCTCGTCGGCGAGGCAGATGTTCGTGAATACCGGCCCCTGCCGAAACTCGAATTCGCCGGCCTTGGCGTCGTAAATGAGCGACCCGGTCACGTCGCCGGGCATCAGGTCGGGCGTGAACTGGATTCGTTTGGTGTCGAGACTGAGTGCGTGGCTGAGGGTGCGCACGAGCAGGGTTTTCGCTACGCCCGGCACGCCCTCGAGCAGCACGTGGCCGCGCGCGAGCAGCGCGATGATCAGCCCGGTAACCGCGCCGTCCTGCCCGACGACGGCCTTGCCGACCTCGGTGCGCACCCGGTTGAGGGCGGCCCGCAGCGCGGCGGCATCCGCTGCGTTGGTCGGCGCGGTGTCGATCTGATCAGTGGGAGTCGTCATGGGTCCATTCTCTCGGCTGGAGGGGGGAAGATTTCAGAAGAAGCGGATGCCGGCGCCCCGGCCCGCACGGCCTGGCTGGTCGCCGTTTCGAGGGCCTGCAGGGCGACTCCGAGCTCCATCAGCTGGGCATCGGAGACGGGGATGGCACCCACGAGAACCCGGCGAACCTCGTCGGGGGCGCGGCCGGTGATAAGCGCCACCGTGGCGATGACCTCGTCCAGGTGGGCGAGCCGGCCGAGGCCGACGGTTCGGGCGAGGCGTTGCACGGCGCCCACGCGCAGGGCGTCGATCGCCCGCAGGCGGGCGTTACTGCGCGCATAGAGTCGGGCTCGACCCTCCAAAGTCTCGCTCGCCTTCACCGTGACCGGCAGATTCTCGGCTACGAGCGGCCCGAAGCGCCGGCCGCGCCAGACTGCGGCGGCGACGCCGACGAGCGCGAGCAGCATGAGCACCGGGGTGACCCAGCCGGGCGTCAGGTCAGCGAGTGAGGGTGGCCCCGTGCGGGGCAGGTCGGCCAGGGTCGGCAGGTACCAGACCAGCGAGTCGCTCGGCCCGAGCAGGCCGAGGGCGAACGCCGCATTGCCGTAGCCGGTCACGTTCTCGTTGTTGAACACGCGCGGGTCGGGCACAAGCGAGACGAGGTCGCCGGTTAGTTCGTTCTGCACCTGCACCAGCGAGAAGGTGTCGGTGCCGCTCGGAAAGCAGCCGGTGACCAGCGGATGCTCGCCCTGCGGAATCGACAGGGTGTCGCCGCCCGGCACCAGCTCCCCGGCCCGGCTTGCGGCCGGAACCGAGCAGTCGGCCGTCAGCGTCTCCGCATCGGAGACACCGCCGAAGCCCACGGTGGGCGCCAGCGCCTGCAACGCCAAGAAATCCGGTGCAACGACCACCGTGCGCGCGGCGAGGTCGCCGAGTTCGCTCAGCTGCGACTGGTCGAGGTAGCTGTTCTCGTCATAGAGCAGCACGGTGGAATCCGCGCCGACCGCCCCGCGCACCTCGGCCAGGGAACCGGCCAGAGTCACGGTGACGCCCTGCTGGCGAAGCACTTCGACCAGGGCCATCGACCCGGCCGGAGCCGCGTTGTCCCCGGCCAGTGCCCGGCCGGCAGCCTGGCTGCCACCCGAGACGAGCACGGCGATGATGGCGATGGCCAGTATGCAGGCAGCGGCGATCACCCAGAACGAGGAGCGGCGAAGCAGCGCGCGCAGGGTCGGCGTTGCCACGGTCGTGGCGCTCGCAGGGCCACCACCGGCGCGGGCGCCGGGCGCAGCGGCATCCTCTGGAGACGTCAGCGTCGCGCTCATGACCGACCCGCCTCGGCCAGCGGGGTCAGCACGACGGGCATCGCAGAGCGCAACTCGGCCTCGAGCGCGGCCAGAGCGCGATAGTCGGGCTCGGTGCCGGCCTGCTCCAGATAGCGCACCCGGTCGAAGGTATCGGCGGCGAGAGCCAGGGCCGGGCCATGCGCCGGAAAGACCTGCCGGGCTCGGGTGGCGAAATCGTGCGCGGTCGTGCCGGGCGAGACAGCGAGCACCGTGCGTTCGGCGAGGCCGCGGGCCAGGGCGCGAAAAATTTCCTCGCAGGCCAGGCTCCAGTCGCCCGCGCTCGCCGCTGCCTCGGCGGCCGTGCGCATCTCGGCGCTGCTGCGCTGGTCGATCGTGCCGAACAGGTCGAGAGCGGCGCGGCGTCGCCTGGCCAACCTGGGGGCGCCGAACAGCAGCCAGCCGGCCACAAGCGCCGCGAGCACCAGCACGACCGCGACAATCGGCAGCCAGTCTTTCAAATTGCCGTCGCCGCTGATGGTCAGGGACTGGAGCCAGTCCAAAAAGGCCTGGGACGCCCGGTCGAACCAGGTGGGCCGGGCGGCGGCGTACGGGGCTTTGGCGAGTTCCTCGCGAAGCCACTGGCGGGCCTCTGCCGCGTCGGGAACCACCGGTACATCACGCGGCACGCCGAACGTGATGCGGTCAACCAGCGATCCGAGCTGCGCCAGGCTCAGAGCCGTCATGCCGCCGGATACCCCGTGCCGGGAGCGGTCGGTACCAGATACGGGTCGGGAACATTGCCGCCCTGCGCCGCCGATTCCACGTAGCGCGCCAGCTCGAGGTCGAGCCCCTCCTTGCGCATGCGCAGGTCGAGGTAGATCAGCGCTATGGCCGCCGACTGCACGACGGCCGCCACTGCGGCCACCGGAATAGCGATGATCAGGCTGAGGGCGGTGATGATGTAGGTCGTCTCGTCGGTGAATGCCCCGTTCGGGTCGATCAGCGACGCGCCGATTCCCATGAGCAGTGATACGGGCGTGGTGATGATCTGGGTGATCACCTGCACGATCAGGCCGATTAGCAGCAGTACGCCCAGGGTGCGCCAGAAGTAGCCGCGAGTGAGTGACCAGGATCGAACAACGGATGCCCGCACGCCCAGTTTCTCCAGCACGATCAGGCTCGGCACGACACTGGTTTTGGCGTACAAGAACGCGCTCACGGCCGCGAGCAGCAGGCCGCCGAAGATGCCGACCAGAACGCCGGCCACGAATCCGGCGGTACCGCCGACGCTGATCAGCGCCACGACAATGCCGGCGATCACGGCCACACCGATGAAGAGTGCCACGGTCAACAGCACGGTCCACAGCACCAGCGGCCAGAGACGGGTCGCCGCTGTGCGCCACAGCGCGCCGAGCCGTAGTTTCTCGCCGAGGGTCGCGCGGGCCACTTCGAGCACGATGACGGCCTGCAGCAGGGCCGAAGCGATGAGTGACAGGGCGATCGGGATAATGGCGGACAGCGCGCCGGCCAGTAACGAGCCGGCGGTGACGGCATCCTTTTGGTCGAGCGGGGCGCTGTCGATGCGGTCGATGGCCCAGAACGTGACGAGCCCGACAATGACCACGGTGATGAGCATGATCGCGGCCTGCACGATCAGACCGCTGCCGAAGGTTGCCTTCGGATTGCGGCGCAAGACCTGGAACGACGCGCCAAGCAGCGTACCGAATCCGATCGGTCTCAGTGGAATCAGCCCCGGCTTGGGCGGGGGCGCCCAGCCCTGCCCGGGGGCGCCGCCCGGGTACGGGCCGCCCGGGTACGAACCGTACGGATGCGGTGCGCTCTGATCGGGCGAGACGGGCGGCGCGAACTCCCCGTAGCGCGGTGCAACGGGGGCGTCGGGGGCTTGCCAGGGGTCTGTCACCATTCAATGCTGGCACAGGTCGATCAAGAAATGCGCTCAGAGGCACTCTGTCAGCGCGCTCAGCTACTCTTATGCCAGACTTTGCCCTACTCATCGGGCAATCTGCTGAGCGAACCACATCAGAACACACGTGACTGACGTTCTGGAAAGAGACCCATGACTGCACGAATTTTGGTTATCGATGACGATACCGCCCTGTCCGAGATGATCGGCATCGTTTTGCACGGCGAAGGCTTCAATCCGGGGTTCTGCGCCGATGGGTCCCTCGCCCTCGAGACGTTTCGCACCGAGAAGCCCGACCTGGTATTGCTCGACCTCATGCTGCCCGGCCTCGACGGGATCGAAGTGTGTCGGCTGATCCGCGCAGAATCGGGGGTCCCGATCATCATGCTCACCGCGCGGTCCGACACCACCGACGTGGTCAAGGGTCTCGAGTCCGGCGCCGACGACTACATGGTGAAGCCGTTCAACCCCAAGGAATTGGTCGCCCGCATTCGCACGCGCCTGCGCCCGCCCGCCGCCGACGGTGCCCTCGCCCTGCACATCGGTGACCTCGTTGTGAACGCGGTCGGCCACGAAGTCACCCGCGGAACGGCCGCGATCAATCTGACCCCGCTCGAATTCGACCTGCTGCTCGCCCTGGCGTCCAAACCCCAGCAGGTTTTCACCCGCGAGATGCTGCTGGAACAGGTCTGGGGCTACCACTACAAGGCGGACACCCGGCTGGTGAACGTGCACGTGCAGCGGCTGCGCGCCAAAGTCGAGCATGACCCCGACAATCCGAAGATCGTCATGACGGTGCGCGGTGTCGGCTATCGCGCCGGCACGGTCAGCTAGAGAACTACGACCGCCCATGTGCGCCCGGCGATTCCCGCAGAAACGGTTTCTCAAACCGTGCCCCAGCTGACCTATTGGAGCAGGCCGCGTAACTGGCCGAGGCTGGTGCGCGCGTCGTGGCGTTCCTCCCTGCAATTTCGTACGGTGACGATCTCGGTCGCGCTGTCCGGGCTGGCGATTCTGGTGGTGGGCGTCTACATGTCGGTCAGCATCGGCAACGACCTGTTTCAATCACGACTCAGCCAGGTGCTGCTCGAATCCGACCGTGCCACCAGCTCCGCGCAGAGCCTGTTCGATTCCTCCGATGCCACCGACCGGGTGCAGGTGCAGAACCTGCTCAGCTCGGCCCGCACCTCGATCTCGGCCGCCTCCTCGAGCCGGCTGGTCGCCGTGTTGCGGGTGCCTGGGCAGGATCCGTCGACCGTCGCGCCGCTCGACTCCTCGACGTTCGGGCAATCCACCGGTGTGATCGGCACCGACCTGCGCACCGAGGTGCAGGCCAACGACGGCGATCAGTTCTGGCAGTCGGTCACCCTGACCGGTGAGGATGCCACGACCATTCCCGGCATCGTGGTCGGGTCGCAGATCACGGTTCCGGTGGCCGGCCGCTATGAGCTGTACATCGCGTACAGCCTGCAGGATGCCGAAGCGACGCTCCTGTTCGTACAGCAGACCCTCGGGGTGGCCGGTGTCACCCTCGTGCTGCTGATCGGGGCCGTATCGTGGGTCGTCGTGCGCTTCGTCGTCACGCCGCTGCGCGTGGCCGCCGAGACGAGCCAGAAGCTGGCCTCCGGTGACCTGGAAGTACGCATTCCCGAGAAGGGTGAAGACGTCATCGCCACGCTTGCCCGTTCGTTCAACGGTATGGCCGACAGCCTGCAGAGCCAGATTCGTGAGCTCGCCGACCTGTCCGAAGTGCAGCAACGCTTTGTATCGGATGTCTCGCACGAATTGCGAACGCCGCTCACGACCATCCGCTTGGCCGGCGATGTGCTGTACGACCAGCGGGCGACTTTTCCGCCGGCCACCAGCCGCACCGCCGAGCTGCTGCACACCCAGGTCGAACGGTTTGAGCTGCTGCTGAGCGACCTTCTCGAAATCAGCCGCTACGACGCCGGGTCGGTGGAGTTGGAAAGTGAACCGACCAATCTGGTCTACCTCGCCGAGGATGCCATCGACAGCCTCCGCTCCCTCGCCGAGACCAAGGGCAGCGACCTGCGACTTCTCGCCCCCGGCGGGTACCTGAACGCCGACGTCGATCCGCGGCGCATCCGTCGGGTGCTGCACAACCTCATCGGCAACGCCATCGAGCACGGTGAGGGCAAACCCGTCGTGGTCTCGGTCGACAGCGACGCGAACGCGGTGGCGCTCGCCGTGCGTGACTACGGGCTCGGCATGAGCCAGGCCGAGGTCGCGCACGTGTTCGACCGGTTTTGGCGTGCTGATCCCTCACGCCAACGCACGATCGGCGGGACCGGACTGGGGCTGGCCATCTCGCGCGAAGACGCGAGCGTACACAACGGCTGGCTGCAGGTCTGGTCGAGCCCCGGCGACGGGTCGTGTTTTCGACTGACTCTGCCGCGCACGGCCGGCGCCATGCTCGAATCGTCCCCGATCCCGCTGCCGCCCGACGACGCCACGGCCGCGCTGGGCGAAATCGGGCATGTGCCCGGAATCGGCGGGGGCCAGCATGAGTAGTCGCAGTTCAGCCTGGCGCGTCGTTCCGGCGCTGCTCGTAGCGGTCAGTCTCGCCGTCGGTCTCGGCGGCTGCACCGGCATACCGCGCGACGGCGTGGTGCACGCCGGCAATGACATCGCGCCCGACGACAATCCGGCGCCGGTCTTTCTGCCCGCACTACCGCAAAAGGATGCTTCGGTCGAGTCCATCCTGCGCGGATTCATCGACGCCTCCTCCAGCCCGGAGAACAACTACGACATCGCCCGCCAGTTTCTGGCTCCGGCGTTTCAATCCAGTTGGGATCCTACTGCGGGCGTCACCGTCGACAACGGTTCAGGGCGCACCCTGACCGTCATCGACGACGCCACCACCCTCGTGGCCGTCACGCCGATCGCCGAAGTAGACCAGTCCGGGGAATACCGCGAGGTCGACGCGAGCCCGGTACCGTTGCGCTATGAATTTGCGCAGATCGGCGGCCAGTGGCGCATCAGCGCGGCCCCAAACGGCACCGTGATCGATGAGAACACCTTCAATGACGTGTTCAGCGCCCAGCCGGTCTACTTCTACGACCCGGGATTTCGGTTTCTGGTGCCGGACCTGCGCTGGTTTCCGCGCGGGGCATCCGCTCCGACCAAACTGGTCAATGCCGTCCTGAACGGACCGAGCGCCTGGCTGACCGGCGCCGTGGCCACGGCGTTTCCGGAAGGCTCCAAGCTCACCGCCGACGCCGTGCAGGTCGTCGGGCGGCAGGCCATGGTCGACCTGAACAGCGAAGCCCTCAACGCCGATCGGCAGACCCTGCAGCGTATGAAGGCCCAACTGGCGGCGAGCCTGCCGACGGGCCTGACCGTCGAAATCACCATCGACCAGAACTCCCAGGCCATCACTGATCTGGAGTCCGGCGCTCCGCTCGTGGATCCGCGCGTGGATGCCAGGGCGCTCGTGCTGCGCGGCGACGAGTTCGGTTTTCTCGCCGCGACCGGGCAGAGCGTCACTCCGCTCGACGGTTTGTCTGACGCCATCGCCCAGCTGGCCCCGACCGCCGTGACGCTCGCTTCGGGGCAGGGATCGGCTGCTGTACTGGCCAGCGACGGCGTATACCTCGTGCGGGCCGGCGACGACCCTCAACTGCTCGATACGCGTGCCGGACTGCTCGCACCCTCGATCGACAACGACCGCTTCGTCTGGTCAGTGCCGGCCAACGATCCGAGCGCACTGGTCGTCTATGGCCCGTCGGGGGAGGCGACCGTACTGCCGACGCCGTGGCCGGAGGCCACGTCTATCTCGTCGCTGAAGGTGTCCAGAGACGGCGCCCGACTGATCGCGCTGCTCGGCACCGGTTCCGAGACCCGATTCGTGGTCGCCTCCATCATTCGCACCGGCGTTGTGCCGACCGGCATCGGCGCGCCCGTGCTGCTGGCATCGGGCGGCGGGGTCGGCCAGGGCGCCACCTGGATCAACGAGTTGACCGTCGCATCGCTCAGCCTGCTGCCCAGTGGCGAGGCCCGCATCGTCGCCCAACAGATCGGCGGCGTCAGTACCGTTTTGGAATCCCCGGTCAGCAGCCGGTTCATCGTCGGCAGCAACTCGGTGCGCGACCTGCGAGCCCTCACCGACACCGGCAGCCTCGAGGTGCAACGCGGAGCGGGCTGGCAGGCCCGCATCGGAGACGTGACCCTGCTCGCCACCCAGCAAGGCCTCGGCGGCTAGCTTCTCCTCCCCAGCGGGCGTCCAGGTCCGTTTGTGCACCGCTGGCGAAGTCGCACAGTCCCCACCGGCATCCCGCGGCACACTGAGGCCATGAGTAGACAGCTGCGCGATCGACTGGCCGCCGCCGGCCGCGACGCCTGGGCCACGCTGCTGCCGACCGAGTGCAGCGGCTGCGGTGCCGTCGACCGTGCCCTGTGCGCGAGCTGCCGGCTGGCGCTGGCGCCCGCCGTGCACGCGGTCACCCGCGACGACGCCCTCATCTGGGCCGCTCTGACTTATGCGGGTTCTGCCCGCCACGTGATCGCCGCCTACAAAGACGGCGGTCGAACGGATGCCGCCGCCGCGCTCGCCGCGCCGCTGCGAGCGGCCATCGTGGCCGCGCTCGTCGCCGTGCCAAACCTGACCGAGCCGAATCAGCCCGGGAGCCCGCGCGACATCCACCTGGTCACCATTCCGTCGTCCCGCCTGGCCTGGCGCGTACGCGGCTACCACCCGGTCGACGCCCTGCTGCGCCGGGCCGGCCTGCACTCATCCCCGGTGCTCGTGCAGCGCACCGAGGCCCTCGACCAGGTGGGTCTCGGCCGGGCGGCGAGGGCCTCGAACAAGAACAACAGTCTTGTCGCCCGGCATCCGCTCGACGGGGTGTCGGTGATCCTCGTCGACGACATTGTGACGACCGGCGCGACCCTGCTCGAGGCGCGGCGTGCCGTGTTCGCTGCGGGCGGTATCGTCGTCGGTCTGGCCGCACTGGCGGAAACACGGCGTCTGCTCCCCGCGCACAACCCTCCTTAGGCAAACTGATGGATAAATACTGTGACTTATCTGACCGTCACGGCTACGGTGGAGACAAAGGCGCGTAATGATCGCCCAGTTGTCGGGCGGTCCGCCAAACTGGAGGTCGTCATGGAAACTAACATCGTCGGACGCAACCTTGGGATCACTGATCGCTTCCGGGATTACGCGACGGAGAAGGCCGAGAAAATTGCCCTCCTCGCCGAGAAGGCCGTCGCGCTCGAGATTAAGGTCAGCCGCCACCACGAGAAGAACGGCGCTGCCGTCGGCAACGACCGGGTCGAACTCACCCTGATCGGCAAAGGTCCGCTGGTGCGGGCCGAAGCAGACGGATCCGACAAGTACGCCGCCTTCGACGTGGCGCTGGGTCGTCTGCTCGAACGCGTTCGTCGCGCCAAAGACCGCAAGAAGGTGCACCGCGGCGGGGCCCACCGTCCTACCTCGCTGCACGAGGCATCCGCTGTGGGATTCAGCGTCATCGACATCACCCCCGCCAACCCCGAAACGCTCGAGCGGGTGCGCACCGGCGCGATCCCGATTGTGCAAGCGGATGCCCCAGAAGCCTCCGCCGAGGAGGACTACTGCCCCGTCGTCATCCGTCGCAAGGTGTTCGCGGCTGCTCCCATGTCCGTCGACGATGCCCTCTACTTCATGGAGCTCGTCGGCCATGACTTCTACCTGTTCCAGGACATCGAGACGAAGCGTCCCAGCGTGGTCTACCGCCGCAAGGGCTGGGACTATGGGGTCATTGAGCTCGACGGTTCGTCGAGCGAGTTGCAGGAGGCTGTGCCCGTTGCCAGCGGGCGTGCCAACTGACCAACTAGCATTGCCTTAGCCGCCGACCAGGTCGGTGCTCTGGCATCTGCCAGACGAGAGGTGCAGGCTTGTGCTGCAGAAGTCCGATTGGGCTGCCGCAGTGCGAGCCTGCACCGTTTGACTAGTGGAGTACATTCGTGGCGTCAATTCTTGAAAAGGTTCTTCGTGTTGGTGAAGGCCGCGTTCTGCGCCGCCTCGAAAACTATGCGAAAGCCATCAACGCGCTGGAAGAAGACTTCCATGAGCTCACCGACGACGAGCTGAAAAACGAAACCGTCACCCTGCGGGAACGGTATTCCAACGGCGAATCGCTCGATGACCTGCTGCCGGAGGCCTTCGCCGCCGTGCGCGAGGCCAGCACGCGCACCCTCGGACTGCGTCACTTCGACGTGCAGCTCATGGGCGGAGCAGCCCTGCACCTCGGCAACATCGCCGAGATGAAGACCGGTGAGGGCAAGACCCTCGTCGCCACCACCGCGGCGTATCTCAACGCGATCAGCAGCCGCGGCGTGCACGTCATCACGGTCAACGACTACCTCGCGAGCTACCAGAGCGAGCTCATGGGGCGCGTCTTTCGCGCCCTCGGCATGACGACCGGATGCATCCTTTCCGGCCAGACTCCGGCGCAGCGTCGCGAAATGTATGCCGCCGACATCACCTACGGCACCAACAACGAGTTCGGTTTCGACTACCTGCGCGACAACATGGCGTGGCAGGCCAGCGACATGGTGCAGCGCGGCCACTACTTCGCCATCGTCGACGAGGTCGACTCGATCCTCATCGACGAGGCCCGTACCCCGCTGATCATCTCCGGGCCGGCATCCGGTGAAGCGAACCGCTGGTTCAACGAGTTCGCCAGCCTGGCCAAGCGTCTCATTGCCGACGAAGACTTCGAGGTCGACGAGAAGAAGCGCACCATCGGTGTGCTCGAACCCGGCATCGAAAAGGTCGAGGACTACCTCGGCATCGACAACCTCTACGAGTCGGCCAACACGCCGCTGATCTCCTTCTTGAACAACGCCATCAA
Organism: Cryobacterium flavum; assembly: GCF_900103805.1. Lineage (GTDB taxonomy): Bacteria > Actinomycetota > Actinomycetes > Actinomycetales > Microbacteriaceae > Cryobacterium > Cryobacterium flavum. Next base: position 14,896 of record NZ_FNIB01000006.1, read on the forward strand.
GGCGAATGCCCTGTTCAAGAAAGACAAGGACTACGTCGTCATGAACGGCGAGGTGCTCATCGTCGACGAGCACACCGGCCGTATCCTCATGGGCCGCCGCTACAACGAAGGCATCCACCAGGCGATCGAGGCCAAGGAGGGGGTCGCGGTCAAGGCCGAGAACCAGACCCTGGCCACGGTCACCCTGCAGAACTACTTCCGCCTGTACGCGAAGATCTCCGGAATGACCGGAACGGCCGAGACCGAAGCCGCCGAGTTCATGAGCACCTACAAGCTTGGCGTGGTGGCCATCCCCACCAACAAGCCGATGCAGCGCATCGACCAGTCCGACCTGATCTACAAGAACGAAGAGTCCAAGTTTCGTCAGGTCGTCGAGGACATCGTCGAACGACACGAAGCGGGACAGCCGGTTCTGGTCGGCACGACCAGCGTTGAGAAAAGCGAGTACCTGTCACGCCTGCTCGCCAAGAAGGGCGTGCGTCACGAGGTGCTCAACGCGAAGAACCACGCCCGTGAAGCTGCGATCGTCGCGCAGGCCGGTCGACTCGGTTCGGTGACCGTCGCCACCAACATGGCCGGTCGTGGTACCGACGTGATGCTCGGCGGCAACGCCGAATTCCTCGCCGTTGCCGAGATGAACGCCAAGGGCCTCAGCCCGGTCGAAACCCCCGACGAGTACGAACTCGCCTGGGACGACGTGTTCACCGCGGTCAAGACCAACGTCACCGAAGAGGCCGAGAAGGTGATCGCCGCCGGCGGTCTTTACGTGCTCGGTACCGAACGGCACGAATCACGCCGCATCGACAACCAGCTGCGCGGGCGCAGCGGACGTCAGGGAGACCCGGGCGAGAGCCGCTTCTACCTCTCGCTCACCGACGACCTCATGCGCCTGTTCAACGCCGGTGCCGCCGAGGCCCTCATGGGCCGCCAGGGCGTGCCAGACGACATGGCGATCGAATCCAAGGTGGTCAGCCGCGCCATCCGCAGTGCCCAGTCCCAGGTCGAGGGTCGCAACGCCGAGATCCGCAAGAACGTGCTCAAGTACGACGACGTTCTCAACCGTCAGCGCGAGGCCATCTACGGAGACCGCAGGCACATCCTCGAGGGTGACGACCTGCACGAACGCACCCAGACCTTCCTCACCAACGTCATCGACGAGGTGCTCGATGTGCACGCCGGCGACGGCAACGGTGACGACTGGGACTTCGATGCAATGTGGACCGAGCTCAAAACGCTCTACCCGGTGGGACTGACCATCGATGAGGTCGTCTCCGAGGCCGGCGACAAGGGCAAGATCAACCGCGACTTCATGCGCCGGGAGATTCTCTCTGATGCCAAGCTGGCCTATTCGCGCCGGGAAGTGAGCCTCGGAGCCCCGGCCATGCGCGAACTGGAGCGCCGTGTCGTTCTCTCGGTGATCGACCGTCGCTGGCGGGACCACCTCTACGAGATGGACTACCTGAAAGACGGTATCGGACTGCGCGCCATGGCTCAGCGCGACCCGCTGGTGGAATACCAGCGCGAAGGTTTCGCCATGTTCCAGCAGATGATGGGTCAGATTCGCGAGGAGACCGTCGGGTTCCTGTTCAACCTCGACGTTGAGGTGACTGCTGGGGCCGGTGCTGTCGCCGGGCCGGTCGTCGCTGCCAAGGGACTCACACCGGCCGACGCTCCGGAGGAGAAGCTCAGCTACACCGCACCGAGTGACTCAGGCGGAGTCGAGGTGCGCAACCAGCGCGGCCAGATTCAGCAGGCAGCCACTGACCGGGCCCGGCGCTCGGCCACCGTCGCGGCCAGCGACGACGAACCGGCCGAAGCAGCCGGCCCTCCTCAGCGCGGAGCGTTCGGGCAGAAAACCGAGGGTGCAGCCCCGGTGAACCGGGCCGAACGCCGATCGCAGGGTAAGAAGAACAGCTAGACCCCACGCCAGCACATCGATGTGCGCCCGTCCGGCGGCGCGCGGCGATGCGCGTGGGTGGGGCATCCGTCTGCTGGCCGGGCGGTTCTGGCCTCATAGGACGACGAGTACAGTAGCTCTCCAGCGCTGGTCCAGGGCTTCCAGCTGCAAGGAGACGACGTGCGCGCGGCGTTTGTCGTACACCACGATCACCGCGTTGAAACCGCCGGTCTCGGTCGGCCAGGTTTTGACCTGATCGATCCACAGTCTCGGCCGCTCCGCGACGATTCCCGTGATGGCTCTGGCACGAGAGGCGATCGTCACACGGATGTGAAGATGGGCGTAGACGTCGTCGGTGACCCATCGCGCGAGCTGCTCCAGGTCTCTGGCTCCGGCGATGGCCTCGATGGCCCGCAGTGCGAGGGCGCGCAGGAGCTGTTCTATTTCGTGCCCGTGCGCTGCTCCGATTGGTCTCGGGCCGGCACCGCGCGGGCTGACTGCGCGCTGGTCGACGCGGGGCTCCAACGGGTTGACCTGCAGACGGGCAGACCCGGAACCAGATGACGTCATTGTTCCTCCTGATATCGAACGTGCAACTCTTGTGGCGCAAAACCTAAGCAGTTTGATCGCTGCACTGTCGAGCGCTTAAAGAGCCTGTGCACAACCCGAGCGAGAACGCTCGGCGTCGGCTACTTTCAACGTGTGCGCTGGGATGATCTGTTTGACGACCTCGAAGGGCAACTCGAACGCGAGCTGCACGCCGAGGCCACTGACCTGCGCCTGCAGGAGGAACGTACGCGGTTGGAAAAGCTCTCCCTGCGCACCCGGTTGAGTAACGTGGTGCGATCGGCCGGCCTCGGAGGCACACTGCAACTGCGAATCGTACTGGTGTCCGGTGAGACCCTCTCGGTTCGACCGACGACGCTGGGCCGGGACTGGCTCGCGGCGGACCTGCCCGGCACCGCCAATGGGCGGGCTCAGTGCGTGATCCCGCTTTCGGCCGTCGCCGGGGTAGTGCTCAGCGCGGAGCAGAGCCTGGTCTCGCTCGCGGTCGAGTCAGAATCCACCGGAAAGCTCATCGAACGCGTCGGTTTTCCCTTTGTGCTGCGGGACCTGTGCCGGCGGCGGCGCTTCGTGGAACTCGACACTCGCGGTGGTGTCCTGGCCGGAAGCATCGACCGGGTGGCGCGTGACCATCTCGATCTGGCGGTGCATCCGCTCGGAACGCTGCGCCGCGCGCCGGAGATTCTGCACTACCGTCTCGTGCCGTTCTGGCAGATTCACGTTATTCGGCTCTGCTAGTTGTGGATAACTTTTTCACGACTTAGCGAAGTCGGGCACGATAGGGCCAATGCACCATCGGAATCGATTCAGAGAAGCGAGGTAACGGATGAAAACACCCCGTCCCACACGCACGCGCCGCCGCTTCTGGGTTGACCCCCGATTCATCATCGGGCTGGTGCTGGTCGCTGCTTCGATAGCGGGGGTCGGCGCGATTGTCGCCGGCACTGATCGCACTACGGCGGTCTATACCGCACGGCACACACTGACCGTCGGTGACCAGCTGAGGGCGGCCGACCTCGTTGAAACTCGGGTGCAGCTCGGCGGCGCGGCCGACCTGTATCTGGTTCCGTCGACTGGCTTGAAGGGTGGGCTGCTCGTCACGCAGACGATCCTGACCGGTGAACTGGTGGCCCGGTCAGCGGTCGGGGAATCGTCGGGGAGCGATGTGACCAGTGTCGTCGTCGACGTTCCCGGTCGACTGGCCGCCTCGATCGCGGCCGGTTCGGTCGTCGACATCTGGTCGGCGCGGGCGACCGGGCCGAGTGAGTACGCGCCGCCGACGATTCTCGTGGGGCAGGCTGTCGTCGTGCGGATCGTCGAACCGACCGGCATCATTGCCGCCTCCAGTGGGCAATCCGTGGAAATGCTCGTGCCGAAGGCCAACGTGGGCGCGGTGCTGGAGGCCATCATGAACGGCGATGCCCTCGCGATCGTTCCCGTGAACACCCCGGTGGTGCCCTGATGGCCCGGCTCGCGCTCGTGCTCGACCGAGCGACCGAGCAGCGCATGCTGGCCGACATCATTGATTGTGGGCACAGCGTGGTCACTCGCGTGGATACCGCCCGGGAGTTCCTTGAGACGCTGTCCCATGGGCAACCCCACGTCGTGGTCGTCAGTGGTCGCCGGGAATCCCTGACCGGCCAGTTGATCGCCGCCTGCGACGAGCGCGGCATTCGCGTTGTCGCCCTGACCGCGACGGAATTGGAGCGGCGGCACGCCGGCACCCTGGGCCTCTACGAAACTGTCGCGATACCCTGCGATTGGTCGGAGATTGAAGATTTGCTGGTGTCGGGGGTTGTCGTTCCGTTGCGGGTGGGGGAGCGGCACTTCACCGGCGGTGCACTCAATACCGGCTCGGTGATCGCGGTGTGGGGCCCGGCCGGCGCGCCGGGGCGCACGACACTGGCCATCAACATCGCGGCCGAAATCGCAGCGGCCGGTCACACCGTCGTGTTGGCCGACGTCGATACCTACAGCGCCTCGATCGCTCCGAGCCTGGGCATGCTCGACGAAGCGCCCGGCTTTGCCGCTGCCTGCCGTTTGGCCGGCAGCGACAGTTTGAACCAATCAGAGCTTGAACGTATCGCGCAACGCTACAACTCGCCCAAGGGTGCCTTCTGGGTGCTCACCGGCCTCGGCCGACCGTCGCGCTGGCCGGAACTGTCGACCGAACGGGTCACCCGCACCATCGACGCCTTGCGGCACTGGGTGGACTACGTCGTGCTGGACACCGGGTTCAGTCTGGAAAGCGATGAAGAGCTGACCAGCGACATGTTGGCACCCCGGCGCAACGCGGCCACCGTCACGGCCCTGCGGGTGGCCGACCATGTCGTGGCCTGTGGGCTGGCCGACCCGGTCGGTATGGCCCGGTTTCTGCGCGCTTGGAGTGACCTCACCGAGGTGATCGGCAGCAGCACGGTCAGCGTCGTGATGAACCAGGTGCGGGCGAGCGCGGTCGGGCTGAATCCGCGCGGGCAGGTCGCGGCAATGCTGCTGCGCTTTGGCGGCATCGAATCGCCCATTCTGGTGCCGCACGATCAGGGCGCCCTCGACGCTGCGGTCTTGACCGGCCGCAGCCTGCGGGACGCGAGCCCGAAGTCGTCAGCTCGAGCGAGCATCCGTCGGTTTGTACTGGAGGACCTCATCGTGGTTCCAGCCCGGGAATCAGAACGGATGCCGCGGCGGGTCAGGTGGCGCGGCCGTAAGGCCGCCCCGGCCACGTAACCCGCCGGATACACCTAGGCTATGGAGAGTGTCGACGCTCAGTGATCTCGTACTTGCCCAGGGCCGCAGCAGCGCGGAAGATGTGGACTGGCTCCACATGCTGGTCGCGGATGGCCAGCTGCTGGCCGACCTCGCCTTCGCGGATATCGTCGTGTGGGTTCCGACAACGTCTGAGAGTTTCGTCGCGGTCGCACACGCGCGCCCGTCGAGTGCCGCCACGCTGTTCTACCGGGACTTCGTCGGCCAGCACATCAAAGCGGAGTGGCGCAACCAGGTCACCGAAGCCTTTGAGACGGCGAAGATCGTCGACCGCGACGCTCCGGACTGGTACGAGGAGACTCCCACCCGGGTGCGGGCCATCCCGGTGTTGCGCCGGCTGAGCACGACCGGTGCTGAAGTGACCGCTGCTCCGGTTGCGGTGCTCACCCGCCACACCAACCTGAGTGAAGCGCGCACGCCGAGCCGTCAGGAGCTCACCTTCAACGACTGCGCGAACGACCTGTTCGCCATGATCGCCTCTGGCGATTTTCCCGACCTCGGTGCCCCGACCGGGCCGCGCCGTGGCGCGCCGCGCGCGTCGGACGGCCTGCTCCGACTCGATGTCGACGGCCTCACCACCTTTGCCAGCCCGAACGCGCTCTCCGCATTCAACCGGATGGGTTTCGCGGAGGAACTCGAGGGAGAGTCGCTCGCCGAGGTCACTACGAGCCTGCTCACCGGCACCGCCGTGGTCGACGAGTCCCTGCCGCTCGTCGTGACCGGGCGGGCGCCCTGGCGCACCGACATCGAGGCGCGCGGGGTCACCGTGTCGCTCCGAGCCATTCCCATTCGCAACCGGGGCGAACGCATCGGCGCGATCATTTTGTCCAGGGACGTGACCGAGCTGCGGCACCAGGAACGTGAGCTCATCACCAAGGATGCCACCATCCGGGAGATCCACCACCGGGTGAAGAACAACCTGCAGACCGTGGCCTCGCTGCTGCGCATCCAGGCCCGGCGTACCCAATCCGACCGGGCACGCGAGGCGCTGACCCAGGCGATGCGGCGGGTTGCGGCCATCGCCGTGGTGCACGACACCCTGTCGGAGGGGCTCAGCCAGATCGTCGACTTCGACGCCGTCTTTGAACGGGTGCTGCTGTTGACGGTGGAGGTGGCATCCGCTCACAACACCACGGTGCACCCGAAGTCGTTCGGCAGCTTCGGAACCCTGCCGAGCGCGTACGCGACGCCGCTCGCGCTCGTGCTCACCGAACTCGTCACGAACGCGGTCGAGCACGGCCTCGCCGGGCGGGAGGGCGAGGTCTCGATCGAGGCGCAGCGCAGCGACGAGACCCTCACGGTGATGGTGCGCGACACCGGTGCCGGGCTTCCGGAGGGCAAGGTCGGCTCCGGGCTCGGCACGCAGATCGTGCGCACCCTCATTCAGGGCGAGCTGGGCGGCACCATCGACTGGCACACCATGATGGGCAGCGGCACCGAGGTCACGATCGAGATCCCCCTGCGCTTCATGCAGGAGGGCTAGCTCCCTCCTGTCGCGCGGGTTTCTGCGCGAATTTCGGGACGGGGCCCAGGCCCCGTCCATGGGCCCAGTTTATAAACTGGGCCCATGTTCATAAGGTGGGCGCGGCGCGCGACGGCTCGCCGGGCACAAAAAAGCGAGCCCTCGGCCTTCCGGGAGTACCGGATGGCCGCAGGCTCGCGTTCTGTAGTTGTGCTGGCTCGCTAGGAAGCGCGGCGGGCGCGTGCGGCGCGACGCTTGAGTGCGCGGCGCTCGTCTTCGCTCAGGCCGCCCCAGACTCCCGAGTCCTGGCCGGTCTCGAGTGCGTACTGAAGGCACACCTCGGTGACGTTGCATCGGGCGCACACCGACTTTGCCTTCTCGATCTGGTCCACAGCGGGTCCAGTGTTGCCGACCGGAAAGAAAAGTTCCGGGTCAGCGGTGAGGCAGGCAGCTTTATCGCGCCAGTCCATAGGGATGCTCCTTTTATTACATGGGTGCACGGCCGATTGGCCAGAGTTGCAGGGGTGATAGCCGGTTGCAGGAAAGTGGGATCTGCGCGATAACCGCGTTGAAACAGCTCACGTCCCTGTGAGCGTCAACCGGGCCTCAAATATCGTCCCATAATAGAGGTATCAAATCAATAGTTTTGTATGGCTTTTCGCTGTGAACAGCGGCTCTGGTGCAGGGCGCCCAGCCTGGATTAACCTCCGGGCACTTCGACGCGCCCCAATGTTGGGGGTGCTGATCGCGCTCCTCGCCGTGGAAGCACTCGCCCTGTGGGCCTTCAGCGCCTGGTGGGTGCTCGAACTGCTCATCGCCACCCCGAACTCCGTCGGAGCCTCGCTGGCCCTGTTAGCCCTCACCGTGGTCGCTGCCGTATGGGTCAGCGCGATCACCGTCGGGGCGCTCCGCCGCCGTCCGTGGATTCGCGGCGCCGCCGTGACCTGGCAGCTCGTGCAGGTCATGATCGCTATCGGCTGTTTTCAGGGCATCTACGCCCGACCCGACGTCGGCTGGGCGCTGCTGGCCCCCTCGATCGTCGTGCTCGTGCTGGTTTTCAATCCGCGTGTGGTCGCCGCCACCAGTCACGAACCCGAGCCCGAAGCCGACTGACGCCGCTCAAGCTGCAGCAGCCTCGGGCCGTGACGACCAGATCAGGCGTCGATGCCGAGCTTCTTGCGCAGGCTCGCGACGTGGCCGGTGGCCTTGACGTTGTACAGAGCGTGGGTGATGATTCCGGCCTCATCGAGCACGAAGGTAGACCGCAGCACGCCGGTCACGAGCTTGCCGTAGAGGTTCTTCTCTCCCCAGGCACCGTAGGCGCGGTGAACCTCAAGGTCGGTGTCACTTAGCAGCGGAAAATTCACCGCGTCGTGCTCCTGAAACTTCTTGAGCTTGGCCGGAGCATCCTTCGACAGGCCGAGCACCTGGTAGCCGGCTGATTTGAGCGACCCGAGGTTATCGCGAAAGTCGCAGGCCTGGGTGGTGCAGCCGGGGGTCATGGCGGCCGGATAAAAATACACGACGACCTTGCTGCCGGCGAAGACCGCCAGCGAAACGGATGCCCCGTCCTGGTCGGTCAGGGTGAACTGGGGGGCTGTGTCGCCGACTGCAAGGCGTGCTGAATCCGTCATGCCTCCATCGTATCGATGTCGTATCTCAGCGGGCGGGGGCGAAGGTGGCGAGCAGGCGTTGCAGGGAATCCAGGCGCACTCGGCCGGTGTCGCCGAGCTCGCCAGCTTCAACGGCTTCGATGATGGCGCAATCCGGCGACCCGGGTAGGTGCGTGCAGCCGCGCGGGCAACGCTCGGCGATGGTGGCAAGGTCGGTGAACGCCTTCAAAATGTTGTCGGTGTTGATATGGCCCAGGCCAAAGGACCGCACGCCGGGGGTGTCGATAACCCACCCGCGGCCGGCATCCGTTTGTAGGCGCAGCGACACGGTCGACGACGACGTGTGGCGGCCGCGACCGGTGACGGTGTTGACGACGCCGATGGCCCGGTTGGTGCCGGGAACGAGCGCGTTCACCAGGGTGGACTTGCCCACGCCGGAGTGTCCGACGAAGACGGTGTCGTGGCCGACCAGCGCCGCCGAGATCTCCTCGATCGGCATGCCGCCCTCGCCGCTTTGGAACACCGGCAGGTCGAGTCCGGCGAAGTTGGCCAGAAAGGCTGACGGGTCGGCGAGGTCGGTCTTGGTGATACACAGGATGGGCTTCACGCCGGCGTCGTAGGCCGCGACCAGATAGCGATCCACCAAGCGGATGCGCGGCTCCGGGTTGGCCGCAGCGACCACGATCAGCATCTGGTCGGCGTTGGCCACGATCACACGCTCGACGGCGTCGGTGTCGTCGGCGCTGCGCCGCAGCAGGGTGTCCCGCGGCACGATGCGCACGATGCGGGCCAGGCTGCCCTCGGCACCGGTGGTGTCGCCGACGATGTCGACCCGGTCGCCGTTGACGACGGCGTTCTTGCGCAGCTCGCTGGCCCTGGCGGTCGTGATGCGCCGCTCGGTGGGCAGGTTCTCGTCGAGCATGACCGTGTAGCGTCCGCGATCGACAGAGAGGATGCGTCCGGTCAAGGCGTTCTCGTGGCTCGGGCGGGTCTTGGAGCGCGGTTTAGAGCCCTTGCGGCCGGGACGCACGCGCACGCTCGACTCGTCGAATTCGGGCTCGTCGTCGTCGGCGGAAGCCCACCAGGTGTCGCCGGGGTCGCCGGAGAGCTCGCCGGAATCGGCCAAGTCGTGAGGCCGGCCACGATCGTCATCCCAGGTGGGGTCGCCGGCGGGCGGCTCCACTGCCATCTACAGCGCCGCTTCGGTGAGCATCGCGTGCCACAGCTCGGGAAACTGGGGGAGGGTCTTGGCGGTCGTGCCGATGTTCTCGACGTCGACGCCCTCAATGCGCAGGCCGATCAGCGCTCCGGCGGTGGCCATGCGGTGGTCGTCGTAGCTGAGCCACTGGCCGCCGTGCAGGGGAGCGGGCTCAATCCTGAGGCCGTCGGGCAGCTCGGTGACCTTCCCGCCGAGCCGGTTGATCTCCGTGGCCAGCGCAGTGAGGCGGTCGGTCTCGTGGTTGCGAATGTGCCCGATGCCGGTGATCGTGCTGGGCGACTCGGCGAGGGCTGCCAGGGCCACGAGGGTGCAGGCGAGTTCACCGCCGGTGGACAGATCGAGCTCGACGCCGACAATACGCTCGCCGCCGGTGACGGTGAGGCGGTCGCCGGTGCGGGTGACGCTCGCACCGAATAGGGGAAGCAGCTGTTCGAGGTCGGCGCCGACCTGGGTGGTCTCGGCCGGCCAGCCGGTGATCGTGACGCTGCCGCCGGCCACAAGCGCGGCGCAGAGGAACGGCGCGGCGTTGGAGAGATCGGGTTCGACGTCGACCGTGCGGCCCGCGATCGGCCCGGGCGGGATGATCCACTCGCCGACGGCAGGAGTGGCCACGTCGACTCCGCGGGCGCGCAGCACCTCGATGGTCATCTCGATGTGCGGCAGACTGGGCAGTCGTTCGCCCGAGTGAGTCAGGTGCAGCCCCTGGTCGAACCGGGCGCCGGCCAGCAGCAGCCCGGAGACGAACTGGCTGGAGCTGCCAGCATCGATGGTCACCGCGCCGCCGGTGACCGCTCCACGGCCGTGCACGGTGAACGGCAGGGCGCGCTTGCCATCGTCGTTGATATCGCCGCCGAGGTCGCGCAACGCGCCGATGATGGGGCCCATCGGGCGGCGGCGTGCACCGGCATCCCCGTCGAATGTGGTCGGGCCGAGGGCGAGGGCGGCCAGCGGCGGCAGGAAACGCATCACCGTGCCGGCCAGCCCGCAGTCGATCGTGGTCGAGCCGAGCAGCTCGGACGGCGGGGTCACACGCAGGTCCGTGCCGAAGGCGCCGGTGCCGGGAACAGCCTCAATGGTGGCGCCGAGCTGACGCAGCGCGTCGACCATAAGGTCGCTGTCCCGTGAGTGCAGTGGCGAACGCAGCAGGGACGGTTCGCTGGCCAGAGCGGATGCGACCAGCTCCCGGTTGGTCAGCGACTTCGAGCCCGGCAGGGCCAGCACCGCCTGCAGCGGTGCGTCCGTGGTCGGCGCGGGCCACCAGGCATCCTCTTCGGTCGGCGAATTATCGCCGTACGGATCGAACTCCGGCTTGGAATATCTCGAGATCAACATCGGTTATCAGAATAGTCGGTGATAACAATCTGAGGGAGATCCGTAACGGTGTCAATGTTGTTGGAACGACCCCTGGCTGTGGGTAACAGCTTAGAATTGCGCGTGATGACTTCAGACACGCCCGTTTCCGCGGAAGACCTTTCCAGCAGCGACCCAGAACTCACAACCCTTGCCCCGACCAAGGCCGAACTGCGCGAGCAGACCCGCGGACTGTTCGAAGACCAGGCGTTGCCTTTTCTCGACCAGTTGTACGCGGCGGCCATGCGCATGACCCGCAACCCCTCCGATGCGCAGGACCTCGTGCAGGAAACCTTCGTGAAGGCGTTCGCCGCGTTCGCGCAGTACGAGCAGGGCACCAACCTCAAGGCGTGGTTGTACCGCATTCTCACCAACACCTTCATCAACCAATACCGCAAGAAGCAGCGCGAGCCCTACCAGGGCACCATCGACGAGCTTGAAGACTGGCAGCTCGGCGGCGCCGAATCGACCACCGCCATGTCGGGGCGTTCGGCCGAGGCCGAGGCCATCGACCACCTGCCGGACAGCGCTGTCAAAGACGCCCTGCAGTCCATTCCCGAAGACTTCCGACTCGCCGTGTACTTCGCCGACGTCGAAGGGTTCTCCTACCAGGAGATCGCCGAAATCATGAAAACCCCCATTGGCACCGTAATGAGCCGCCTGCACCGAGGCCGGCGACTCCTGCGCGAGCTCTTGGCCGGCTATGCGGTTGAGCGCGGGCTGGGCATGGGCCAGGGCCAGAAGACATCCAGGAGCGCAGACAAATGACCGATTGTGGTTGCGAGAAGGCCAAGGCCGAACTCGAGGAATACCTGCACAACGAACTTCGCAAGAATGATGCGGCCGATATTCGGGAGCACCTCGCGAGTTGCACCGACTGCAGCAGCGAGCACCTGGTTGGGCGCACGCTGACCGAGGTCATGCAGCGCGCCTGCAAGGAGACCGCGCCGGAAGACCTGCGCGACCAGGTTCTGCTGAAGCTCCGCGCGCTGCAGGCCTCGCACTAGAGCACCTGAGGCGCGCGTCTCAGGCACGCGGTGACGGTTCCACCTGCCCGAGCAGGAAGACGGCACCTGTCGCATCCGCTATCTGGGCGAAGGTTCCGAAGTCGGAATCCCACGGCTCCCGCAGCACGGCGCCACCGAGCTCCGTCGCCCGTGCCGCGGATGCCCGCACATCGGCGACGCCGAGATAGACCTGCCAGTTCGACGGTACTCCCGGGGGCAGCATGGCGTCGGCGTCGTACACCCCGCCGGTCATCGATTCGTCGTGGCCGAAGGTGCTGTACCGAAAGTCGGTTGTGTCGCTGAGCGGAATCGGCGTCCAGCCGAAAACCTCCTCGTAGAAGGCGATCGCGGCCGTGAAATCGCGGGTGATCAGCTCGTGCCAGACCGGCGTTCCAATCTCATTGTCGGCACCGAAGCCCCGGTGGCCGGCGGCCTCCCAGACTCCGACGGCCGCGCCGGCCGGGTCGGTCAGCACCGCCAGGCGTCCCTGGTCACCGACCGTCTGCGGCGGGGCGAGCACGGCAGCTCCCGCAGCCCGCGCGGCCCGAACCGTTTCGTCGACGCTGTCGGTCGCGAGGTACGTGGTCCAGAAATCCCGGTTGCCGCTCGAGGGGTCCTGGGCGGTCAAACCGGCGATGGCGGCATCGCCGTGAAAGAACATCGTGTACCGGCCGCTCCCAGCGCCGGTCTCGACAGCCCGCCAGTCGAGCAGCGCGGCGTAGAACGCAATCGACTTGGCCGGGTTGCGCGTCACAAGGTCGATCCAGCACGGCTCCCCGAGCCGGTTTTCGGTGCGAAGGGGCATGATCTCTCCTCGGGTTGCCTGCGAGCCTAGAACCGTCGGCGGACAATCGCAACGCCAGCCGACCCGCATCCGCTCAAACGCGGCAAGCGGATGCTGCCATCTGCGACCACAGACAGCCGCGCAGACAGCAATGGAGGGTGACAACGTCACCCTCCATTGCTACCTAAGTTGCTGTGACCGTTACAGCGTCAGGGCGTCGCGCTGCAGCTTGGCCTGCTCGATCGCGTGACGCTTGGCCGACCCGGCAGCCGGCGAGGCCGACGCGGGGCGGGAGAACAGCCGCATGGCGCGCGGGCCGAGCTTGTTGGTCTCGAGGTAGAAGAACGGCCAGGCTCCCTGGTTCTCCGGCTCGTCCTGCACCCAGGCGAGTTCGGCGTTCGGGTACTGGGCGGCCACGCTCTTCAGTTCAACGGCGGGCAGCGGGTAGTACTGCTCGACGCGCACGAGGGCGATCTCGGGGTTCGGGTTCTTCTCGAGTTCGTTCAGCAGGTCGTAGTAGATCTTGCCGGCCATGAACAAGACGCGCTTCACGGCGTTCTTGTCCTGGATGCGGGCATCGTCGATGACCGTCTCGAACTTGCCGCTGGTGAGCTCGGCCACGGCGCTGGTCGCTCCACGCAGGCGCAGCATCGACTTGGGCGTGAACACGATCAGCGGGCGGCGCGGGCGCATGTACGCCTGGCGGCGCAGCAGGTGGAAGTACGATGCGGGCGTCGACGGGCGCGCCACGGTCATGTTCTCTTCGGCACACAGCTGCAGGAACCGCTCGATCCGGGCCGACGAGTGGTCGGGGCCCTGACCCTCGTAACCGTGCGGAAGCAGCAGCACAACGGATGACCGCTGGCCCCACTTCTGCTCGGCGGAGGAGACGAACTGGTCGATGATGGTCTGCGCGCCGTTGGCGAAGTCACCGAACTGCGCCTCCCAGAGCACGAGGGCGTCGGCGCGTTCCACCGAGTAGCCGTACTCGAAGCCCATGGCGGCGTATTCGCTCAGCAGCGAGTCGTAGATCCAGAACCGGGCCTGGTTGTCCTTGAGGTTGGCCAGCGGCAGCCATTCCTGGCCGTTCACCCGGTCGTGCAGAACGGCGTGACGCTGCACGAACGTGCCGCGTCGGGCATCCTGTCCGGCGAAGCGCACCGGGGTGCCCTCGACCAGCAGTGAGCCGAGAGCGAGCAGTTCGCCGAAGCTCCAATCGATGTTGCCGTTGCGGCTCATGTCGAGGCGCTTCTGCAGAAGCTGCTGCAGCTTGTTGTGCACGGTGAAACCGGCCGGCTTGTTGTTGAACGCGTCGCCAATGAGCTGGATGACGCTTTCGGGAACACCGGTCGTCTCCGGCTCGCCGGCAGCGTCCTCGCGGGCCTGTGCGTCGGCGTCGGCCTTGGCTGTGGCGGCCATTTCCGGGGTGATGATCGGAATCGAAGCGGTCTGCGCGGCGTGCGTCTCCATGAAGGCGCGCTCGAGGCGGTCCTGGAAGTCGCGGTGGGCGGCTTCGTATTCTTCCTCTGTAATGTCACCACGGCCGACAAGCGCTTCGGTGTAGAGCTTGCGCACGCTGCGCTTGGCTTCGACCAGGTTGTACATCAGCGGCTGGGTCATCGAGGGATCGTCGCCCTCGTTGTGGCCACGACGGCGGTAGCAGATGAGGTCGACGACGACATCCTTCTTGAACTCCTGGCGGTAGGCGAACGCGAGCTCGCCGGCCCGAACCACGGCCTCCGGGTCATCCCCGTTGACGTGAAAGATCGGCGCCTGGATGGTCTTGGCGACGTCGGTCGCGTAGACGCTGGTGCGGGCATCCTGCGGCAGGGTCGTGAAACCGAGCTGGTTGTTGACCACGATGTGCACGGTGCCGCCGGTGCGGTAGCCGCGCAGCTGGCTCATCTGCAGGGTTTCGAGCACAACGCCCTGGCCCGCCATCGCGGCGTCGCCGTGAATGAGGATGGGTAGGGTGGAGAAGGTGCCGATCGGCTTGCGGTCCTGCTTGGCCCGCACGATGCCCTCGAGCACGCCGTCGCCGGCCTCGAGGTGCGAGGGGTTCGCGGCGAGCGACACCGGAATCTCGGCGCCGTCTTCACCGCGGAAGGTTCCCATGGTGCCGAGGTGGTACTTCACGTCACCGGAACCGTGCACGGTGCGCGGATCCTGCGTGCCCTCGAACTCGCGGAAGATCTCACCGTAGGTCTTGCCGGCGATGTTGGTGAGCACGTTCAGGCGGCCACGGTGGGCCATGCCGATCGCGACCTCGTCGAGGCCCTGCTCTGCGGCGCCCTGCAAAATGGTGTCGAGCAGCGGAATGGTGCACTCGCCGCCCTCGAGGCTGAACCGCTTCTGACCGACGTACTTGGTCTGCAGGAACGTCTCGAAGGCTTCGGCCTCGTTGAGCTTGGCGAGAATGCGCATCTGCTCGTGGTGTGTGGGCTTGACGTAGGACTTCTCGATCTTCTCCTGCACCCACTTGCGCTGGGCCGGGTCCTGAATGTGCATGTACTCGATGCCCGTGGTGCGACAGTAGGAGTCGCGGAGCACACCGAGGATGTCGCGCAGCAGCATCTGGCGCTGGGATCCGAAACCGCCGGTCACGAAGGACCGGTCGAGGTCCCAGAAAGTGAGGCCGTGGGTGGCGATGTCGAGGTCGGGGTGACTGCGCTGCGAGTACTCGAGCGGGTCGATGTCGGCCATCAGGTGGCCGCGCACGCGGAACGAGTTGATCAGTTCCTGCACGCGTGCGGTCTTGTCGACGGCGCTGGCGAGGTCGACGCTGATGTCCGGTGCCCAGTGGATCGGGTCGTACGGGATGCGCAGGGCCGAGAAGATCTCTTCGTAGAAGTTGTGCTGGCCGATGAGCAGCTCGTGCACGATCTTGAGGAACTCGCCCGAACCGGCACCCTGGATGACGCGGTGGTCGTAGGTGCTGGTCAGGGTGATGGTCTTGGAGATGGCCAGGCCGGTGAGCGTCTTCACACTCGAACCCTGGAACTCGGCCGGGTAGTCGAGGGCGCCGGCGCCGATGATGCAGCCCTGGCCCTTCATGAGGCGGGGCACCGAGTGCACGGTGCCGATGCCGCCCGGGTTGGTCAGCGACAGGGTCGCGCCGGCGAAGTCGTCGGCGGTGAGCTTGTTCTGGCGTGCGCGCGTGACGAGGTCTTCGTAGGCGGCGAGGTACTCGCCGAACGTCATCGTGTCAGCGCGCTTGATGGCCGGAACCAGCAGGGCGCGGGTGCCGTCGGGCTTGGGCATGTCGATGGCCAGCCCCATGCCGACGTGGGCGGGGGCGACGACGGAGGGCTTGCCGTCGACCTCGTTGTAGTAGACGTTCTGGCTGGGGAACATCTTGAGCGCGCGAATCAGCGCCCAACCGATCAGGTGGGTGAAGGAGACCTTGCCGCCGCGAGCTCGCTTCATGTGGTTGTTCATGACGATGCGGTTGTCGATGAGCAGCTTGGCCGGAATGGTACGCACGCTCGTGGCGGTCGGCACGGTGAGGCTGGTGACCATGTTGGTCGCGAGCGACTTCGCCATGCCGCGCAGCGGAACGACCTTGTCCTGCTTGACCGGCTCCGAGTCGTCGACGACGACGGCCTGCGGGCTGGTCACGGGAGCGTCGGCGGGAACCGGGGCCGGCTTGGGCGCACTCGAGGTGGTGCGGGCCGTCGGCTGGTTCTCGGTGACGGGTACGGGGGCTGCGGTCGGCGTTGCAGCGGGCGCCGCTGCAACGGGTGCGACCGGTGCCGGTGTGGCCGGGGGAGCGGATGCTGCCGGCGCCGCCGACTGCGCTGCCGCCGGAGCGTTCGCGGTTTGGTGGTAGCTCTCGAGCACCGGCCACCACGATTCATCCACCGACTGCTTGTCGATTAAATATCGTTCGTACAATTCGTCAACGAGCCACTCGTTTGCTCCGAATTCGCCTGACGTTGTCTCGTCAGAAGCTCCACCGGTTACCTGGCCTGACACCGTGGGATCGCCCACTCTCTGCTTTGAATTTGGATGCCCTCGGCGGGTCAATCGCCGGGTCAATCTGCGTTTTCAGTGAGTCTGTCGCTGACGATGTCGACCGCCAGGTCAGTCTGCCCATCTAGCCTAATCCCATCCCGCCGGGCCATAAACACCCCACTGAGCGGCTAGCGTTCTTGGTATGCAGTTCTATGGAACGACGCCCAGCCACGATTTGACCTACTCTGACGTGTTCCTGGTGCCCGGCCAATCGGCCGTCACCAGCCGTTTAGATGTCTCGCTGGCCCCGGATGACGGCACAGGCGCCACGATACCTATCGTCTCGGCCAATATGAACTCGGTCACCGGGCCGCGTCTGGCGGCCTCTCTGGCGCGGCGTGGCGGGCTCGGGGTGCTGCCGCAGGACATGCACCTGCAGGACCTGGATGCGGCCATCCGCTGGGTAAAAGACCAATCGGTTCGTTTCGACACGCCGTTCGTGTTCGCGCCCGACGACACCGTCGAGCGGGCGTTGCGGCAGGTTCCGGCCGTTCCCGGGCAGGGAATCGTGATCCACTCCGGTACCGGTGACTACCTCGGCTGCATCGCCGCCAGCCGACTGGCCACCGCACTGCCCGACGCTCGCCTGGGCGATCTGCTGCACGGTGAACTAACCGCGCTCGACGCCGATGACGTCGACGGGCCGCGTCGCGCGTTCGACCTGATGACCGAGGCCGACATCGACTTCGCCCCGGTACTGCACCACGGCGTCGTGGTCGGAACCCTCAGTCGCAAGAGCGCGCTGCGCTCCACGCTCTACCAGAGCACCCTCGATGGCCACGGACGGCTCAAGGTGGCTGCGGCGATCGGGATCAACGGTGACGTCGCGGCGAAAGCCCGCGCGCTCGCCGCGGCCGGCGTCGACATTCTGGTGATCGACACCGCCCACGGCCACCAGGACGGCATGCTGCGCGCGCTCGGCATCGTCGCCGACCTGAACCTCGGACTGCCGATCGTAGCCGGCAACGTCGTGACCAAGGACGCCGTGCGCGACCTGGTCGGCGCCGGCGCCACCATCGTCAAGGTCGGTGTCGGCCCCGGCGCCATGTGCACCACCCGCATGATGACGGCCGTCGGTCGGCCCCAGTTCTCGGCCGTGCTCGAAACGGCCACCGCCGCCCGCGAACTCGGCGCTCACGTCTGGGCCGACGGTGGGGTGCGCTACCCGCGGGACGTGGCGCTGGCACTCGCCGCCGGCGCGGCATCCGTCATGATCGGTTCCTGGTTCGCCGGAACCGCCGAAGCGCCAGGCACACTCAATACGGATGCCCATGGCGCGCTCTACAAGGAAAGCTGGGGAATGGCCTCGACCAAGGCCGTACAGGCCCGGTTCGAACGCCTCGACGCGTACGACCTCGCCCGCAAGACCCTGTTCGCCGAGGGAATCTCGAGCTCGAAGATTTACCTTGATCCGCTGCGGCCGTCGATCGAGGACCTGCTCGACATGATTACTTCGGGCGTGCGCTCCTCGTTCACCTACGCCGGGGCTACCACCGTGGCCGAATTTCACGAGAAGGCTCTCGTGGGCATTCAGTCGGCGGCCGGCTACGAAGAGGGCAAGGCGCTTCCCGTTTCCTGGTAGGGCTGCGATCGCGCTGTTGGGGCGCCGGTATTTCGCGGGGGCAGCATCCGCTGGTCGCCGGGCGAGTGTCAGATGCGCCCGGTATACTCGGATGAATAATGGATGACCCTCCCACCGCTGAACCGTCTTCTCATAAACCCTCGCCGCTAGGAGCTGGCGGTGTTGCCTGTGTCTGAGCTGATCATGCTCGGGTTCGGCCTCATCCTCACCGTCGGAACGGGCCTTTTCGTCGCCAGTGAGTTCGCCCTGGTGAATCTCGACCGCGCCGACCTCGAAGCGCGACAGGGTCGCGGGGAGACCCGCCTCGCACTGACCATCTCCGCGCTGAAAATCACCTCGACGCACCTTTCGAGCGCGCAACTGGGGATCACCCTCACCACCCTGCTCACCGGGTACACCATCGAGCCGGCCCTGTCGTCGCTGCTGCGCGCCCCGCTCATCACGATCGGGCTTCCCGGCGATGTGGTTCCGCTGTTCGGCACCACGATCGCCATTGTCACCGCGACCCTGGTGTCGATGGTCATCGGCGAGTTGGTTCCCAAGAACTTCGCGCTCGCCCTGCCCATCCAGACCGCGCGCCTGGTGATCCCGTTCCAGACCGTATTCACGACAGTGTTCAAACCGGCCGTGCTGGTGCTGAACAACAGCGCCAACGGTCTGCTGCGCGCCATCGGCATTGAACCCAAGGAAGAACTCTCCGGCGCCCGCACCGCCGAGGAACTCTCCTCGCTGGTGCGCCGCTCGGCCAGCGCCGGACTGCTCGAAAAGGACACCGCGACCCTGCTGCACCGCACGCTGCTGTTCTCCGGACACGATGCTTCCGACGTTATGTCGCCGCGGCCGCGGGTGGCGAGCATCCACCGCACCGATTCGGCGCAGGCCGTCATCGACCTCGCCCGCTCCACCGGTTACTCGCGGTTTCCGGTCGTCGACGAAAGCGTCGATGACGTCGTGGGCATCGTGCACGTCAAGCAGGCGGTAGCCGTGCCGCGCGCCCGGCGAGCGGATGTCCCGGTGTCGGCCCTGCAGACCGACCCGGTTCGCGTGCCGGAGACCATGAAGCTCGACGACCTGCTCAGCGAACTCCGAGGCCGCAGCTACCAGATGGCGATCGTTGTCGACGAGTACGGCGGAACGGCCGGTGTCGTCACCCTCGAAGACCTGGTCGAGGAACTGGTCGGCGAGGTGGCCGACGAGCACGACCGGGCTCGCGCCGGCGTGGTGCGCTCGCCCGATTCCCTGACCTTTCCCGGCATGCTCCGGCCAGACGAACTGCTCGAACGCACGAACGTCGTCGTGCCGGAGCAGGGCCCGTACGAGACCGTCGCCGGTTTCGTCATGAGCGAGCTGGGCCGGCTGCCGGTGATCGGTGATCGGGTTCCGGTCAACGGCGGCTTCCTCACCGTTGAGCGACTGGAGGGGCGCCGCATCGACCGGCTGCGCTTCACGCCGGAGGCTGTGCCGGAACCCGCATTGGCCGTTGACACCAAATCCGATCGAAAGAAGGTGAGCGACAAATGAGCGACGGGGCCGGACTTGCCTGGTTGGTCGTGCTCCTCGCAGCCAATGCCTTCTTCGTCGGGGCGGAATTCGCCGTCATCTCGGCCCGCCGCTCGCAGATCGAACCGCTCGCCGAAGCCGGCAAGCGCAGCGCGAAGACCGCGCTGTGGGCGATGGAACACGCGACACTGATGCTCGCAACCTCGCAGCTGGGCATCACCGTGTGCTCGCTGCTCATTTTGAACGTGTCCGAACCCGCGATCCACCATCTGCTCGAGGTGCCGCTGGGCCTGACCGGTCTGCCGGACGGCGCAATCGGCACCATCGCGTTCGTCGTTGCGCTGCTGCTGGTCTCCTACCTGCACGTCGTGTTCGGTGAGATGGTGCCGAAGAACCTGTCCTTCTCGGTGCCGGACCGCGCCGTGCTGCTGCTCGCGCCGCCGCTGGTGTTCGTGGCCCGGGTATTCAAGCCCCTGATCGTGACACTCAACGCCTGTGCCAACGGTGTGTTGCGTCTGTTCGGAGTGCAGCCGAAGAACGAGGCGACGAGCGCGTACACCCTCGACGAGGTTGCCACGATCGTCACCCAGTCCACCCGCGAGGGCGTGCTGAGCGATGGAACCGGAGCGCTCAGCGCCGCGTTCGAGTTCACCAACCTCAAGGTGCGCGATGTGGCGGTCTCTCTCGGCAAGCTGGTTAGCTTGCCGGAATCGGCCACGCCGGCCGACGTCGAGAAGGCCGTGACGCGCCACGGATTCTCCCGCTACGTGCTCGCCGATACTGAGGGCTATCTCACCGGCTACGTGCACTTAAAGGACGTGCTCGACCTCGATGTTGCCGCGGCTTCGGCCTATGCCGCAACGCTGGCCGTGCCAGACAGTTACGCGGGAAGGATCCCGGCCAAGCGCATCCGTGCCCTGATCTCGATCTTCGAAGACACCGACCTTGAAGACGCCCTCGCCACCATGCGGCGTTCGGGCGCGCACCTCGCGCGGTCCTTCACCGCCGAGGGCGAGACCACCGGGGTGCTCTTTCTGGAGGACATCATCGAGGAGCTGGTCGGCGAAGTGCAGGACGCCACGCGTCGCGACTAGCCCCGCAGCTTCTGACCGCCTAGACGTGCTCGCGTCAACGGCAAGCGGATGCTGCTCCCGCCTTGCCAAGACGTCGACGCGGGCGTAAATGTTCCCTGAAAAATGCACATTCACCTATGAAAGTGCAGAAAGGGAAAGCTCATGTTAAACCAATTGGAAACCTACTCGGTGCTTCCCGCGCGCGATCTGGCGCGTGCCCGGCGCTTCTACAGAGACGTGCTCGGCATGGAACCCGATGAGGAACGCGTGGAAGGGTTGCTCTACCGCACCCCGAAGGGCGCCGCTATCGTGGTGTACGAAACCGAGAACGGCATCGCCACGACCAGCGCGGATCGCGCGGCCTGGTTCAAGGACACCGAGGGCAACATCATCTGCGTGTCGCAGACCGTCGCCTTCGGCCGCAGCGAAGCCGGGAGCGGGAGGGCTCGCAGAGCTCCACGATCAGCGACTGACTCGCCATCGCCCGTGCCGGGGCGAACGAGCGGACGACCGGGCGGTGGGCCCGCGAGCAGACCGAAAACGACCTATCGTGGAGGCATGGTGAAACCGCGCGGCTGGCTTGAATGGGAGGCCGAACAGGCCCGCGACTGGGTCTACCGGCCCCAGGCCGGCGACGACAAGTATTCGCGCGGCGTCCTCGGCGTGCGCACCGGCTCCAAGGACTACCCGGGCGCCGCGGTGCTCGGCGTCGACGCGGCCGTGCGCACCGGCCTTGGCATGGTGCGCTACCTCGGGCCGCGCCGCGCCGCCACCCTCGTGCTGCAGCGCCGCCCCGAGATCGTGACCGTGCCCGGTCGGGTGCAGGCCTGGCTGCTCGGCTCCGGTATCAACGCCAGCACCAGAACGGATGCCGTCACCACAGCCCTGACGGAAGCCCTTGCGGAGGGCCTGCCCACCGTTCTCGACGCCGGCGCCCTCGATCTGGTCTCCCGGGCGATCGGTCCGACCGTGATCACCCCGCACGCTGGGGAGCTGGCCGCTATGCTCGCGCACGAGGCCAAGCCCGGTTCGGCCTCCCAGATCGCCGCCAACCCGGGGGAGTGGGCCATTCGCGCCGCGCGCCTGTTCGACGTGACGGTGCTGCTCAAGGGTGCCGTCACCCACGTAGCGTCGCCGTCGGGCGCCCGCCTGACCGTGTCGACCGGGCCGGCCTGGCTGGCTACGGCCGGCTCCGGCGATGTCCTCGGCGGCATTCTCGGTGCGCTCCTGGCCACCCACTCCGACCAGCTCGAAACTGATGCCGCCTCCCTCGCCCCGCTCGCCGCCACCGCCGCGCTCCTGCACGCCGAAGCGGCGATGCTCGCCTCCGCCGGCGGCCCGATTGCAGCCCTCGACATCGCCGATGCCGTGCCGCGTGCCGTCGCCGCGCTGCTCGATCACTGGGCCGACCCCGGCGCGCGCTAGGCGACCCGCAGCCTCAGTCGCTAAAGCGGAATGCGGGCGAGAAAGTCCCGGGTGCGGCACTGGGGTGTGGCCGCCCTGGCCAACCGCTGTTCGGCATGAACCGCTAACCTGCAGTCGGACCGCAGGGCGTCGAGCGTCGCAGCGACCTTTTAGGCCGACTGACCGCCAATTCGACGAAATATGACGGATGCGCCGGCTGGTCCCGCACGACGGCCGGCTGTGCGAAAGTAAAGCGTGCGAATTCACGACGAGACCGGTAGCGGTCAGCGACCCCGGCGGCATCCCCTCGCCGCACTGTGGTCGGCCTTCGCTCTCGTGCACCTGCTGCTGATTCTTCTGGCCGTGTTCGGGCCGGGGTATCCGCTCGGTGACGTCGAGGTGGTCTACCGCGGCTGGGCCGAGAACGCGGCCGCCGGCAGCATCGTGGGAATCACCGAAAACTTCGTCTACCCGCTGCTCGCCCTCCTGCCGATCTTCGCCGCGTTCGCGTTCGGCGGCCCGGCCTACCTCGCCACCTGGTTCGCGCTGGTGACGGCGCTGAACGCGGGGGCGTTTGTCGTGCTCGTGCGCGAACACCGCAGCGCGGCCTGGTGGTGGCTGCTCTTTCTGGCGCTGCTCGGCCCCATCGCGCTCGTGCGCATCGACGCGATCACGGTGCCCCTCGTCATCGTGGCCCTGCTCTGGCTGCGCCGGCGCCCGTTCTGGGGCACGGCCCTGCTCACGATCGCGACCTGGATCAAGATCTGGCCGGTCGCCGTGCTCGCCGCCCTGTTCGTGGCGTCGAAACAACGCTGGCGGATGCTCGGGGTCGCCGCCGCCGTCACCGCGGCGGTCGTGGCCGTGGCCGCGGCGCTCAGCCTTGCCCGCGGCAGCGGAATTCACGTGCTGAGTTTCGTGGCGGAGCAGGCCGGCCGGGGGATCCAGATCGAATCGCCCGTCGCCGTGCCCTGGCTCTGGCAGGCCGCGCTCGGCGTGCCGGGCAGTTTCGTCTACTACGACCATCAGATTCTTACCTTTCAGGTCGCCGGCACCGGCACCACCGTCCTGAGCGTTCTGATGACCCCGCTGCTGGCGGCCGCTGCCGCTGCCGTGCTGCTCCTCGGCGTACGCGCCCAACGCATGGGCGCTGGATGGCTCGCGATGCTGCCGCCGCTGACGCTCGCGCTGACGGTGACCCTGATCGCGTTCAACAAGGTGGGGTCGCCGCAGTTCATCAGCTGGCTGGCCGCACCGATCATTCTGGGACTCGCGCAGAGCGGCCGGGCCTGGCGTACACCGGCGCTGCTCGGGCTCGCGCTCGCCGCCCTCACCCAGGTCGTCTACCCCTACCTGTATGACTGGCTGCTCGTGGCCAACCCGCTTATGGTGCTCGTGTTGACCCTGCGCAACCTGCTCGAGTTCGTGCTGCTCGGCTGGGCGATCGGGGCGCTCTACCGGCCGAGGCCCGCGCGAATCCGGCCTGGCTAACCACCCCGACTCCAGGTGCACCCCTCGAAGCCGGATCAGGCGTCGATCAGGCGAGGAGCCTCATAGACCTCTGACGAGACGCTCGTATACTCGTTGTTGGATTCCACGGTCGTGGTGGCTTGCGGGGCTGCTGATCTCAATGGCGCACCCGCAGTGCTGCTATCGACCTCCACCGGTATTCAGGAGCATTCTTGTGAGTTCTCGATCCCGCCCGTCACCGGCCGTTGGTGTCAGTGCTGAGCCCGCAGTGAAGCCCGTGGCGTGGCATACCCTCTCTGCCACGGTCGTCGCCACGATGTTGGACGTTGATCCCGGTGCCGGTCTGCAGGACGGCTCGGTTGAGGCGCGACAGGAAGAGTACGCACCCAATGTCCTGGCCGAGCCCAGAAGGGTACCGGCCTGGCGCAAAATCATCCGTTTATTGGCGGAGAAAATGACGCTCGTGCTGGTGATCGCCGCGGTGGTGAGCGCCGTCGTCTCACGCGAATGGGAGACGCCTGTCGTTATCCTCGCGGTGATCATCCTGAACACGGCATTGAATTATCTGCAGGAACGACGGGCCGAAAACAGCCTCCAGGCGTTGCGAACTATGTCTGCGGGAACGGCGGTGGTTCGCCGTAACGGCACCGAGCTGGAGGTTCCTCGGTCCGCACTGGTGCCCGGAGATATTGTTCTGCTCGATGCCGGGGACTCCATTCCGGCCGACGGCCGCATCGTTGAAGAATCGCGGTTGCAGGTGGCCGAGGCCACACTGACCGGAGAATCCGAACCCGTCGGCAAGACGACGCGTGCCCTCACGGTTGCGAGCCTGCCGCCTGGCGACCGCGACAACATGGTCTTCATGAACACCGAGGTCACCCGTGGCCGGGCCACCATGGTCGTCACCGCTACCGGTATGCGCACAGAGGTCGGTGCAATTGCGGCTTTGCTCAGCGAGGTGAAGGGCGAACGTACCCCCCTCCAAAAGAGGATCGACCAGTTGGCACAGATGCTGACCGTGGTGGCCCTGCTCGTGGTATCCGTTGTCTTTGTGCTGGGTCTCATCCGTGGGCAGTCGTGGTCCGACCTGCTGATCACCGCGGTGTCGCTGGCCGTGGCGACAATTCCAGAGGGACTCACGGCGGTCGTCGCCTTCACTCTGGCGATGGGAGCCGCTCGGCTAGCGGGCCGTGGGGCCATTCTCAAGCAGCTCTCGGCGGTGGAAACCCTGGGCAGCGTCACCCATATCGCCACGGACAAGACCGGCACGCTGACCATGAACGAGATGACGGCACACCGCCTACACATTCACGGACACGATTTTCTGGTTACCGGCGAGGGCTATGCGACGGACGGAAAAATTTTGACCCCGGAGGACCTGCCGGTGCCCGACCTGACCGAGGCGTTACTGGCGATGGCGCTGTGCAACGATGCCGTCATCCGTGACGGCAGGCTGGTGGGAGATCCGACGGAAGGTGCGTTGCTCGTGTTGGCCGAAAAGGGCGGTCTCGATGTTGAAGCAGCCCGGCAAGCTCACCCGCGCGTGGCGGAGGTCCCGTTCGATTCTGAGTACAAATACATGGCCACCTTCCACCGGCTGGCGTCGACAACGCCCAACTCGAACCCGTCCGCGCCGCTGACCGTCGACCAGTGTCTGGCAAAGGGGGCCCCGGTCGCGCTGATGCAGCTGGCCGATTCGGTACTCACCGCGCAAGGAATCCGGCCGATCACCGAGGAACATCGCCGACGGATCCACGCTGCCGTCCAGAAACTGGCCGGGGAGGGCCTGCGCACACTCATGATCGCCGGGCGGCGGCTTGACGCCGTTCTCCCAGACGACGAGAAATCGTTGCAAGCCATGGTCACCGGTTTGACGATCTACGCAATCGTGGGAATTGTCGATCCTGCCCGTGCCGAGGCTGCCGAGGCCATCGCCGTGGCGCGGAGAGCTGGCATCCAAGTCCACATGATCACGGGTGATCACCTGATCACGGCTTCGGCCATCGCCAAGAATTTGGGCATTCCCGGCGACGCCGCGTCCGGTCCGGACCTGGACAAACTGGACGACGGCGAGCTTGGCCGACGTGCTGCCGGTTACGGCGTGTTGGCGCGGGTCACCCCGGCACACAAGATTCGAATGGTCAAGGCTCTGCAGCAGGGGGGCAATATCGTGGCGATGACCGGGGACGGTGTCAACGATGCCCCGGCCCTGAAGCAGGCCGACATCGGTATCGCAATGGGCATCACCGGGACGGATGTGTCCAAAGGCGCAGCAAATATGATCCTCACCGATGACAACTTCGCCACCATCGTGGCGGCGGTCAGAGAAGGCCGCGGCATCTATGCCAACATCCTGAAGTTCGTGAGATTCCAGCTCACCACAGCGTGGGGGTTCGTGCTCATCTTTTTGATCGCGGGCGTCACCGGGCTGGCCGGCGGTGCGCCGTTCACCGCCCTGCAGATCCTCTGGGTCAATATCATCATGGACGGCCCGCCCGCGCTCGCCCTCGGCGTGGATGCGGCGGAGCCGGGCACGATGCTGGAACAGCCTCGCCCGGCCAATGAACGGCTGCTGACCCGAGGTCGGCTCGTCCGAATCCTCGGGTTGGGGATTGTCATGGCCGCTGGCACCATCGCCGTCCTGACCCTTGCGCCGGTCGTGTTCCCGGACAGGGCCGATGATGCGGCATTCGCCGGCACCCTGGCGTTTACCACGTTCGTGTTTTACCAGGTGTTCAATCTGCTTAACGTGCGTTCGGACACGCACTCCGTATTCTCGATCCAGACCTTGACGAACCGGAGCATCTGGGTCGCCCTGGCGGCCGTGATCATCCTGCAGATCTGTGTGGTGCAGCTCCAGGTTCTGCAGGGGCTCTTCGACACCACAGAACTCACTGCATCCCACTGGGGCCTGGCCGTGCTGGTGGGGTCTTCCGCGCTCTGGGTCGAGGAAATCGGTAAGTTCCTGGTGCGGTCGCGGGTCCGCCATCGGCGCGGCCCGGCCCCGAGTAGCAGTGCGCGCAATCCCAGCTCAGACCATCACATCTAAGGAGTCACAATGCTTGTAGCTTTTTCCGTCGCACCGTCCGTCGCCGCCGACTCGCAGGGGTCGGTGCACGACGCGGTCGCCGCCGCCGTGCGCATCGTGCGCGACTCCGGGCTGCCCAACCACACCGATTCCATGTTCACCACCATCGAGGGCGACTGGGACGAAGTCTTTGCCGTGATCAAGGCGGCGACCGAGGCAGTGGGAGCCTTCGGGCCGCGCGTTTCCCTCGTGCTGAAGGCCGACATCCGCCCAGGTCACACGGGCGAGTTGACCGGCAAGCTCCAGCGACTCGAGAGTGCGTTAGGGCAAGGGAAATCCGACTGAGCGAACCGCCACACGGGCTTCACGTCCTGATTGGGCGGTTAGCTTGTCCGTTCGGAGTCGGGCGGATCATCGGCAGTCAGTGAGCCGGCGTGGGCGCGTATGGTCGGGTTCAGACGAACCTTGATCAGGCTGGCGATTGTGGTCACCGTCAAGACGACAGCGATGACGACAAGGCTCAGGTTGGTGCTGATCTCCGGCACGCGGTCGTCGATACCGTGTCCCCAGTGCAGAACGAGTTTCACGCCGATGAAAGCGAGGATGAGCGCCAGACCGGTGGAGAGGTACACCAACCGGTCCAGGAGTCCCTTGACGAGAAAGAAAAGCGCACGCAGCCCGAGCAAGGCGAAGGCGTTGGCGGTGAAGACGATGTACGGTTCCTCGGTGATACCGAAGATCGCCTGTCGTCGTGAGCGAGTGCATCCGGGGTTCTTCCACCAAGGATAGACACATGAAGCATAATTCGGTAATCTGAGAGCGTATTTTAGAACTGTTATTTCACAGGATTTGCCCCTAGCAAGGCCAACTGGGTGCCACCCATCGGCCTGCGGGCCGGCATCGCTGTCACCCCCGTTACCGATAAGGAGAACTACCAATGAGCGTTGACGGCGCGATCGACACCGTTGAACTGGTGCCAGCCCCGAGCAATAGCATCGTGGTCGGACACGATGGCTCAGACTGTGCCGATTACGCACTAGCCATGGCCCTTGAACTCGCCGACCAGTTGCACGTTCCCGTTGTTGTTGTGCGGGCGTGGTCCATCGCGACAGCTCCGCGGCCATCAAGTTGGGAGTTCGGATATGTCTCTTCGTTCGAGGAGTACCTCTCAGCGGTCCACGATGAACTGGTGCGGGACGCGCGGACCAGCGTCGAGAATCATCTCGCGGTCGTGGTGAGTTACCGGGCGGTTCATGCCAGCCCTGCGAAGAGCCTCATTGCCGTCTCACGAGACGCTCGTATTCTCGTTGTTGGATCTCGCGGTCGTGGCGGCCTCACGGGGATGCTGCTCGGTTCCGTGAGTGAGCAGTGCGTGCGGCACGCGACATGCCCCGTCCTGGTCGTGCGGCAGCGGGGACGCAAGGTGGAACACGAGTGAACGTGACCGACACCAGATTTTAATCAAGCCCATCTCCAGCAGAAAAAGAGCGAGAATTCCCTTGAATAGATCCACGATCAGCGCTTCGATGGACGACAACCCGTCCGGGCCAGCTACCCCGCCGATGAGGAGTCCGGCCAGGAGCAGCACGATGCCTTTCCTCAGAAACACTTCATGGGCGATCGACTTCCACCGCGTCTTGCGCGAGATGCCTCGCGCAAGAACAATTCCCACCAGAATTGCGGGCACTTCCAGCAAGACCAGAAGCAGCGGCATGTGTTCTTCGAACGAGATCTGCTGGCTGCCGAGGTAGGCGACGGCCACGGCGTAGGTGCCCACGCTCACGGATCCGTAATGGGCGGCGATAGAGGCCGCATCCGCTCGCTTGAACCGGCCCAGATAGCGCAGCACGGGGAACGCGAGCAGGGTGAGGCCAAAACCCATGGTCACCACGGCCAGCATCTGCGGCAACAGGTTGGCGAAGGGCTGCTTAGCGAGTTCCACGCCGTCTTTGAGGCCAATGGCCAGCAACAGCACGATGCTCACAAACTCGTACATCGCCGCCGGAAGACGCAACTCTGAACGCAGAAGACCGGCCACTGCTCCGAGCAGAAAGAAAAGAATGATGGGATCGATCACATTGTGGCTCTCTGATTTACTCTGCTCGAAGTTCGAAGAAGCGGCGCGACTCCATGGTGACCAACCCCGTCAATGCACGCTGAGCAAAACGTGCTAACACTAGCGTGTATTGCGGAGCGTGTGTCGTCTATGATCAGACGATGGCCGCCTGGACCTTTCTTACTAATCACGCACACGTGCTGCTCTGCGTTTCTCAAGACCCCGGGATGCGATTGCGCGATATCGCAGTAGAAGTGGGAATCACCGAACGCGCCGCCCAACGCATCATCGCCGAACTCGTCGCAGATGGCTATCTCACGCGTCACCGCGACGGACGGCGCAACAGCTATCAGCTCTACCCCGAGCTTCCTCTTCGGCATCCCCTGGAACGACACCACAAAATTGGTGAGCTTCTTGGAGCGCTTGGATTGGATCCATAGATCGTGAGTAGCCACCGCAGTCGACCCTGCCAGTCGCCGTTGCCCGCATCGCTGCACTCGTGAGTTCACCGACCGAAGCTACGCCGACCCACTAATTTGCGATAACTCAAATGGTGACGCTGCTCACACCGCGACACGCTGGTCGCGCAGATGATGTGCGGCGGGCAGACGGGCCACGAGAGCGCCATGGGGCTTAGGCTTGACGCATGCCCCTCACTCCTGACGGGTCGACGCAGCTGTCGTCGACCCGTATTCGTCTTGCCCTGTTAGCCCTGGCCCTGGGCGGATTCGGCATCGGCGCGACCGAATTCGTCGCCATGGGTCTGCTGCCAAACCTCGCCGCCGACCTGCTGCCCGGCCTGTACGCCAACGCACCGGATGCCGCCAACGCGCAGGCCGGCTGGCTCATCTCGGCCTACGCCCTCGGAGTCGTCGTCGGTGCGCCCACGATCGCTGCGGCCGCCGCGCGCTGGCCGCGCAAGCAGTTGCTGCTCGCGCTGCTCACCGCATTCACCCTCGGAACCATCGCCTCGGCCCTACTGCCGACCTTTGAGACCGTACTCGCGGCACGCTTTGTGGCCGGACTGCCGCACGGCGCCTACTTCGGCATCGCCTCGCTCGTCGCCGCCCACCTGATGGGCCCGGGCAAGCGGGCCCGCGGCATCGCGATCGTGCTCAGCGGCCTCACCATCTCCAACGTGATCGGGGTGCCGACCATCACCTGGATCGGCCAGATGAGCGGATGGCGCGTCGCCTACCTCGTCGTCGCCGCCATTTTCGCGCTCACCTTCGCGGCCGTCGCCGTGTTCGTACCGTTCCAGAACGGCAACCCGAAAGCCACCATGCGGGCCGAACTTCAGGCGTTTGGCAAACTGCAGGTGTGGATCACCCTGTCGATCGGTGCGATCGGCTTCGGCGGGCTGTTCGCCGTGTACACCTACGTCGCCCCGCTGGTGACCCTGATCACCGGGCTGAAAGCCGCGGCGGTGCCGCTCATTCTGGTGGTCGTCGGTCTCGGCATGACGGTCGGCAACTTCGCCGGGGGAGCGCTGGCCGATTGGAGCGTGCGCCGCACCATGTACATCTCGTTCGGCGTGCTCATCATCGCGCTCGTCACGCTCGGCCTGTCGGCGCAGGTCCTGGCCGGGCTGCTGGTGGGCATGTTCCTGGTGGGGGCGGCAGCATCCGCTTTGTCACCGACCATTCAGGCCCGGCTGATGGACGTCGCGCACGAGAGCCAGTCGCTCGCCGCGGCGCTCAACCACTCCTCGCTCAACGTAGGCAACGCGCTCGGCGCGGCCCTCGGCGGTGTGGCCATCGCGGCGGGGCTCGGCTATCTCGCCCCGGTGTGGATCGGCGTGGGGCTGAGCGGGCTCGGCGTGCTGCTGACCCTGCTCACCTTCAGCATCGACCGTCGGCGTCGTCGGCGCGGCCACCATGTGCCCTACGGGACGCAGCTGATCCCGGTCGTGCGCGAGCACTGACGCCGTCTGACCGTGCCCGCCTTAAACGACACTGACCGGCCCTCATCGAGAAGGCCGGTCAAGTTCAGACGAACAATCAGTCGGTCTGCAGCAGGATGCCGTCGTGGATGGCACGCTTGCGCAGCGCGACCTTGGTTCCCACGTCGTATCCGGCGAGGCGGTACTTTTCGCGAATGCGTTTGAGGTAGCTCTTGGCGGTCTCCTCGGAGATGCCGAGCTGGTAGGCGACGGCCTTGACCGGCTCGCCGGCACCGTAGAGCGCCATGACCCGGCGTTCCTGGGCGCTGAGGCGGGGACCTTCGACGTTCTCGGTGGAGTTGAGCGCGTAGTCGAGCTCGGCCGAGATGTACGACTTGCCATTGTAGGCGGCGCGAATGGCGTCGACGATCATGCTGGCTTCCTCGCTCTTCACGAGGTAGCCGAGCGCGCCTGCCGCGAGGGCTTCGCGCACCAGTGCCGGTTCGGAATAGGTGCTCATGAGTACCGTCTTCACACCGGTCGTCTTGAGTGTGGAGATCTTCAGCGACACCGGAATGTTGTCCTTGAGATCGAGGTCGAGCAGCACGACATCCACCGGAAACTCGGGATGCGTCAGCAGCTCGGGCCAGGTGGTCACCGCCGCTACCATCTCGATGTCATCAGCGGCGCTGCGGATCCACTCGGTGAGGGCACCCAGGAGCATCCTGTGGTCATCGACCAGGGCTAAACGGATGGGACGGTCTGTTGTCGTCATTTTCTGCCTCCTACTGGTTGCACCCTATCGCCTAAATCCCCAATACTAGGCATCCGCTGGATTGTCGACACTGCACTCGATGTCTACCCGCAGGCTCCCGGCCCGATTTGAGTCCACATGCGGGCCAACCGCACGAATCGCCTGCCAGGTTTCGGGATCGACACGCCGCCGGGCGACCCCCGTTGTAGTCAATTCGATGGGGAAACGCACCTTGCGGTGCGGACCCGCCCCATGTGTGGGGGCAATCGGTCCAAGGCGCAGCGAAACGGATGTCCCCGACCTGGCCGTATCCCCGATCAGCAGCCAAATTGTCAGCAGCAGCCCATCGCGTTGCGGCGGGGAGAGCAGTCCGGCCAGACCGGCCGGATCGCTGAGCGCGACGACCGGACCGAGAAATTCGCTCTCGGTGATGGCGTGGTGCAGCCAGGTTTCGGTGCGCCCCTCGATCAGGTGCAAGCGCAGTTGGGTAGCCAGGGAGGCCGCCGTGGTCGCCGTCGACGGCGTCAGTGGCAGTGCGGTGCGGCCCTGGGCAACATCGTCGAGCAGGGTCTCGGCGTCGAGGTCGAGCCGGGCCAGCTGCTCGGAGGCGAGCATCCCGACCGCGAATCGTGGCTGGGAGACCGTGCTCTGCACCAGAACGAGGTCGAGTTCGCGCTGCACCATGCGCCGGAACGCCTGCACGATGCTCGCACCGACCAGCGGTGGTGCGACAGCGAGGGCAATGGAGAGGATGTCGGGGCCGAGGGTGAGCAGGTCGGCGCGCGTTTCGAACAGTGTCGCCGCGCTCATCGCCAGACCGAGGGCCACGGTGGCCATGGTGATTTCGCCGGTCTCGCGTAAGGTCACGATCGACAGTAGAAAAGCGCCGACGGCGGGTGCCGCGGTCGAAAAGTTTCCCGCGCCGGTCGCGCCCGAGGATCCGGCCAGATCGAGCGCCACCACGACCGCACAGGCGCCCAGGGCCGCCAGGAACAACCAGAGCGGCAGGAGGGAGGCCAGTTTGTGTACCGCGAGGTGAACGGCCACCGCGGTGGCCAGCAGAATGACCCAGGCCAGAATGCTCAGCACCGGAATGTGCGCCGGGTCCCACTCAATGATCAGGCGCGCGAGCAGGAACACCGCGATGAAGGCCCCGCTGATGCTCATGCCGATACCGAGGTGACGGGCACCCAAACCGTTCTGGTCCGACCGAAAGACGGTGATGCGGCCGTCACCGCGCAGAATCGTGCGGGGAAACCGCAGCGGCAACAGGTCGGCGCGGGTGCGATGCGCGGCGGATGCCGGTGGCCAGCTGCGTTCGGATGATCCGCCGAGCAGACGCGAACCCACACCGCGGGCCCGCGGGTGGGTGGCGATGGGCGCGGTGTCGCTAAACTGGCTCACTTGGGAACCTCCAGCACAACCGTGGTTCCGGCGCCGGGCGAGGAGAACAGGCGGGCGTTGCCGCCGACATCCCGAAGCCGGGCAATCACCGATTCGGCCACACCGAGGCGCTCCGTTCCCACCTGGCCGAGGTCGAAGCCGACCCCGGTATCGGTGACCATCGCGCGAACAGTGCGGGCGTCATCTGTTATGGTCACGTCGGCGTGGTCGACACCGGAGTGACGGCGCACGTTTTCGAGGCATTCGGAGAGGGCCAGCAGAAAGGAATCGAGTACGTTGCTGGATAGCTGCACCTGCCCGCTGCCGTGCCAGTTGACGGTGAGGCCCATGCGTTCAAAGCGTTGGCGCACGGCGTCGAGGGTATCGCCGAGGGAGAGCACCGACGCCGGTTCCAGGCTGTAGACCCCGGAGCGACGGGGCGTCGGCAGGCCGCCGAGGCGCAGCTGGCGTAGGAGTCGTGCGTCATCACCGGCCTGCTTCTGCAGGGCGATCGGGCTCACCCCCACGCCGGAGTGGGCCAGCAGGGTGAGGGTGGCGAGCACCGTGTCGTGCAGCAGACGGGCGTCCTGACGGCGTTGCGCTTCCAGCTCGCTCGCGTACCGCTCGGCCCGGTGGGCGCGGCCGATCGCGGCGATGCGGTGCATCACCCGGGGCACGCTCTGCGCGATCCACCAGGCAGCGAGCGTGAACGCCAGCCACATGCTCACGGTCAGCGCCAGCAGCACCGTGCGGTCGGGCGCATCGACGGTCACGACGGCCACACTCGCGATGGTGACTGCGAAACTCGCCACGAGCAGCAGTATCCGGCGGGGGCTGGTCAGCAGCACGGCCGCGACCGCGCACATCGGCGCGGTGGAAACCATGCCGATGACGCTCTCCTCGATCAGGTTCAGGGGAACACCCGGATGGCTGGCGAAGCCCACGATGAATATGATCGCTTCTCCGCTGAGCACGGTCAGAACGGCCCAGCGCAGCGCCCCGGTGCTGCCGAGCAAGTATTGTCCAACGGCCAGAAACAGCACGAGCACGAGACACCAGAGGCGTGCGTCGGCCTCCAGCCCGCCCGGCACCAGCAGGCAGGCCAGCGTCGTGGCCGTACCCACGAGCCCGGCTGCCTGCACCGCTCTGCGCAGGAGGCGGTCGCGCTCCTTGAGGATGCGTTGCATGGGGGCCTGTCCGGTTTGGAAATGAACGTGTTCTATCAGCACCATACCGGGCGACACGCGCGCGGGTTCGCCCTAGTGCAGCACCCGTCGAATCTGGGCGCCGATTGCCTCGTTCTCAATGAGGAAACCATCGTGACCATAGCCGGATTCCAGCACGACCGCGGTGGGTCCATCAATATTGTTGGTCAGATGCGCGGCGATGGTGCGCTGGCCATCCACCGGAAAGAGACGGTCGCTGTCGATTCCGACGACGACCGAGCGGGCGCTGATCCGGCCCAGGGCGGTCGCGACGCCGCCGCGACCGCGACCGACATCGTGGGAGTTCATGGCTTCGACCAGCACGATGTAGCTGTTGGCGTCGAAGCGTCGGGTGAATTTGTTGCCGTGAAAGTCGAGGTACGACTCAACGGCGAAGCGGCCGTTGGCGCCGAGCGGACTGATGCCGCTCTGCCAGCCCCGGTCGAAGCGGGCGTTCAGCTCGGCCGGGCTTCGGTAGTTGAGCAGGGCCATTCTGCGGGCCAGGGCCAGCCCGCGGGTCGGGCCGTCGCCATCCGCTTCGTCGTAGTAGTCGCCGGCTCGAAAGGCCGGGTCGGTGCGGATGGCCTCGATCTGCACCGAGTTGAGGGCGATCTGGTCGGCGGTCGTGACGGGCGGCGCCGCCAGAATGATCAGGCGTTCGACCCGGGCGGGGGTCTCGATCGCCCATTCGAGGGCGTGCATGCCGCCCATGGAACCGCCGATGACGGCCGCCCAGCGTTCGATGCCGAGCCGGTCGCTGAACACGCGCTGGGCGCTGACCTGATCGCGAATGGTGAGATAGGGAAAGCGGATGCCCCACTCCAGCGCGTCGGGTGCGAGCGAGGCCGGCCCGGTGCTGCCTTGGCAGCCGCCGAGCATGTTCGGCGCCACGACGAACCACCGGTCGGTGTCGATGGCCAGTCCGGGGCCGACGATACCGTCCCACCAGCCGCCGGTCTCCTGGCCGGGTCCGGGAGCGCCGACCACGTGGCTGTCACCGGTGAGGGCGTGCAGCACGAGTACGGCGTTGTCGGCGGCCGGGTTCAGGGTTCCCCAGGTTTCGTAAGCGAGGCGGGCTGCCGGAAGGCTGCCGCCGGCCTCGAAGCTGAGCGGGCCGAGGTTTTGAAACTGGCGGTGGCCCACTGGGTCGCCGTCACGCCAGGCTCCGGTCGCCGGAGGCTTGCCGAGTACCGAGCGCGCCTGGGCTTCGGTAATGAAGCTCGACGGGACCGTGTCTGCTGACGATTGCCATTCCATACAGGTCCATTCTGTCGGTCGAATGAACCGCCCGGGCGCATGTTACGTCGTACGCCCGGGCTGGGCCGATTTGGTTTAGGCGTCGGCGCGGTCGCGCTTGACGACGGCGCGGGCGGCGGCCAGACCGGCCTCGAGGTCGGCCTTGAGGTCGACGACGTTCTCGATACCCACCGAGAGGCGCACCAGGCCGGGGGTGACGCCGGCGGTGAGCTGCTGCTCCGGGGTGAGCTGGGCGTGCGTGGTCGACGCCGGGTGGATCACCAGGGAGCGTACATCACCGATGTTGGCGAGGTGGCTGAACAGGCTCAGGTTGTCGACCAGGGCGCGGCCGGCCGAGACACCGCCCTTGAGTTCGAACGAGAGCACAGCACCGACGCCGAGCGGGGCGTACTTGTTGGCGTTGGCATACCAGGGGCTCGACGGCAGTCCGGCGTAGTTCACCGAGGCGATGTCGTCGTGGTTGTCGAGCCACTCGGCGATGTCCTGCGCGTTCTGCACGTGGCGTTCGATGCGCAGGCTGAGGGTCTCAATGCCCTGGATGAGCTGCCAGGCGCTCGCCGGGGCGATAGCGCTGCCGAGGTCGCGCAGCAGCTGCACACGCGCCTTGATGACGTAGGCGATGCCGTCGCCGACCGCGGTGGTGTAGCTGGCGCCGTGGTACGACGGGTCGGGTTCGGTCAGGCCTGGGAACTTCTCGACGTTCTTCGACCACTCGAACTTGCCGCCGTCGACCAGCACGCCGCCGATGATGGTGCCGTGGCCGCCGAGAAACTTCGTGGCCGAGTGCACGATGATGTCGGCGCCGTGCTCGAACGGGCGAATCAGATACGGGGTGGCGATAGTGTTATCGACGATCAGCGGAATACCGGCGGCGTGGGCGACATCCGCTACCAGGGAAATGTCAAGAACGTTGATGCGCGGGTTGCCGATGGTCTCGGCGAAGAACAGCTTGGTGTTCGGGCGCACCGCGCGCTGCCATTCGGCCGCGTCATCCTGGTCTTCGACGAAGGTGACCTCGATGCCGAGCTTGGCCAGGGTGTACTTGAACAGGTTGTAGGTTCCGCCGTAGATCGAGCTCGACGACACGATGTGGTCACCGGCCTGCGCAATGTTCAACACCGCAAAAGTGGATGCCGACTGGCCGGAAGACAGCAGCAGCGCCGCGGTACCGCCCTCGAGCGCCGCGACGCGCTCCTCGACGACGGCCTGCGTGGGGTTCTGGATGCGAGTGTAGATGTTGCCGAACTCGGCCAGCGCGAACAGATTCTGCGCGTGCTCCGCACTGTTGAACACGTACGACGTGGTCTGGTAGATCGGGGTGGCTCGCGCGTTCGTAACCGGGTCGGGACGCGCGCCTGAATGAACCTGCTTGGTCTCAAACTTCCACGATGAAGAATTGTCGGTCACGATAGCCTCCGCGTCATTCAGCGCGGACTCTCCAGCGCTCTGGCCCCGAGCCTAAAGATGCCCGAATGGCCGTGCAAGAGCCGGCGAAACACAACGTCATGTTGTGCGAGCGCTTACGTGCGATTGTCATGCGGCAACACGATCGTGCCGGTCGGCGTCGTCGCCGTCTCCCGGAACAGCCACCGTACTTTCGGCTGGACCAGGGGCTGAACCAGCCGTCGAACGACGGGCAGCGACAGCACGATGGAGGTAATCACGCTCAGCACGATCATGCCCGGCAACACCCACGCGGGCTGTGGACCGTCGAGCACACCCGTCTCCCGTAGCGGGTAGAGCACGAAGGTGTGCAGCAGGTAGATGTACATTGTCGCCGCGCCCAGCTCGGTGAACCAGGTCGTGCGCCGCGGAATCAGCATAAGGAATGCCACGATGAGCGCAAACGCGAGCAGCATGACGGCCAAACGGATGCCGCCGGCCCACCACGCGGAATAGTCAAACGTCGCGTACCCCTCGTCATAGAGCAGGAATCGGCGCACCTGCAGGGTGCGGAGGGCGTTGATATTGAACGCGATCACCAGGTAGAGCAAGGCGAATAGCCCGATCGCGCCGGCCCGCCAGCGCCAGACCAGGCCGTTGCGGAGCTCGAGCCAGGTGTCGGTCAGCAGCCACTGGCGCAGTTTCCAGCCGAAAACAAAGAACGGCAGCAGCCCGAGGGTGCGGGACAGGGCGAACGTACCGTCTATATTCGGCAGGTAGCCGACCCCGATCGAGATAATAATGCTGATGATGAGGGGATAGCGCAGGAACACGAGGTACGGCAGGACAATCCGCCACATCACCAGGGCGAGCAGAAACCACAGCGTCCAGCTCGCTGTGGAGTAATCCAGCACGAACTTACCGCCGAGGATCCAGCGCAGCACCGTCCAGATCGTCTCGAAGATGAGGTACGGAAAGACGATGTCGGTGAGCAGCCGGTGCATCTGCCGTGCGTTTGGCGGTCCCGACTTGGCGAAGTAGCCGCTCACGGCCACGAAAACCGGCACGTGGAAGGCGTAGATGAACAGATACAGCGTGTAGGCGACATCGGCTTCGCCGATGAGTTTGAGAATCGCGTGGCCGATCAGCACGAGGGTGACGGCCACCCAGCGCGCGTTGTCCCAGAGGGGTACGCGACGCTTCTGTGGTGGAGTGGTGGTGTCCAGTGCGCTCATTGACACCATTCTCCCGCCACAATGGAGAAATGAGTATTCGACGAGTGGTTGTGACCGGAGCAAGTTCAGGAATTGGAGCGGCGACGGCACGCCTGTTCCGGGAGCATGGTTGGAACGTGGTGGGGGTCGCACGGCGGGCCGACCGTCTCAAAGCGCTGCAGGCCGAAACCGGAGCGGATGTCTTCACCGCCGACCTCACGGTGCAGGCGGATGTCGACGCCTTGCGCGACTACCTCGCCGCCAGCGGCCCGGTGCACGCCCTCGTCAACAATGCCGGCGGCGCCAAGGGTCTTGACTCGGTCGAGGCCGGAAGCATCGAAGACTGGGCCTGGATGTTCGAGATCAACGTGCTCGCCGTCAAGCGGGTCACCACGGCCATTCTGCCGCTGCTGCGCGCCGGTATGGCCTCCGGGGCCGGATCGGCCGATATCGTGAACGTCACCTCGATTGCCGGGCACGTGGCTTACCTCGGCGGTGGCGGCTACAACGCGGCGAAGTTCGCCGCGCACGCCATGACCGAGGTGCTGCGCCTCGAACTGTCGGGGGAGCCGATTCGGGTGATCGAGATCGCGCCGGGCATGGTCAGAACGGATGAGTTCGGCCTGGTTCGCTTCGACGGCGACGCCGACAAGGCCTTCGCGGCCTACGAGAACGTTCCCGATCCGCTCTCGGCGGAGGACATCGCCGAGACGATCGTGTCGAGCGTTGAGCGCCCCGCGCACGTGAACCTCGACCTGATCGTGATCAAGCCGGTCGCCCAGGCATCGTCGACCCGCGTCGCCCGCGGCCCCCTAATGGTGCGCGAGGACTAACCGGGGGCCGCGGGTTCCGGCGCGGCCCGGCTGCGCGGGACCAGCGCCAATTCGCGCCCGGAGCGAGAGAGAGTTCTGGCCTGGCCACAACTCCCACGCGACGCGCCGCGCTGGACCTGAGCCAGTGCGCGGGAGTTCCGCCTCCCGCGGGGCACAGCAAACGGGCCGGACAGGATGTGCATCCTGGCCGGCCCGTTCGTTGCACTGCGGGGGTTAGTGCTCGACAGCCTTCTCGGCGCCATGCCCGGTGAGCGAACGCACCGACATCTCGGCGGCGAGCTTCGGGCTCTCCTTCACCGTGCTGGTGACCGATCCGAGCCAGCCCAGGAAGAATCCGAGCGGGATCGAGACGATGCCGGGGTTGCTCAGTGGGAAGATCGCGAAGTTCACGTCAGCACCGAACATGGAGGTCTCCGTACCGGAGAACACCGGCGAGAAGATGATCAGCAGCACGGCCGAGGCGAGTCCGCCGTACATGCTCCAGACCGCGCCCCGGGTGGTGAAGCCACGCCAGAACAGGGAGTAGAGGATGGTCGGCAGGTTGGCGCTCGCCGCGACGGCGAAGGCCAGGGCCACCAGGAAGGCAATGTTCTGCCCCTGCACGCCGATACCACCGGCGATGGCCAGGATGCCGATCACGATCACGGTGCGACGAGCGACCTTGACCTCGTCGTCGGGGTTTCCCTTGCCCTTCTTGATGACGGAGCCGTAGATGTCGTGCGCGAAGCTGGTTGCAGCCGTGATGGTGATGCCGGCCACAACGGCCAGGATCGTCGCGAACGCGATGGCCGAGATGAAGCCGAGCAGCAGCGGACCACCGAGAGCGAGCGCGAGCAGCGGGGCTGCCGAGTTCACTCCACCGGGAGCGGCGAGAACGGTGTCAGCACCAACGAGAGACGCGGCACCGAAGCCGAGCACCAGCGTGAAGATGTAGAACGCGCCGATGAGCCAGATTGCCCAGACCACCGAGCGACGAGCTTCCTTCGCGGTCGGAACCGTGTAAAAGCGCATGAGCACGTGCGGCAGGCCGGCGGTTCCAAGAACGAGGGCCAGAGCCAGGGAGATGAAGTCCAGCGGGTTGGCGCCGTACTTCAACCCCGGAGCCAGAATGTCGGCGCCCGAGGCGGAGATTGCGACGGCGCTGTCGAGCAGGTTCGACAGGCTGAAGCCGTTGATCGCCAGCACCCAGATGGTCATGGCGAACGCACCGATGATGAGCAGGAACGCCTTGACGATCTGCACCCAGGTGGTGCCCTTCATGCCGCCGACCAGTACGTAGACGATCATGAGCGCGCCGACGACGGTGACCACGATGGATTGGCCGAGCTTGTCGTTGATGCCGAGAAGCAGCGACACGAGTCCGCCGGCTCCCGCCATCTGGGCGAGCAGGTAGAAGAAGCAGACGGCCAGGGTAGTCGTCGCCGCTGCCACGCGCACGGGGCCCTGGTTCAACCGGAAGGAGAGCACGTCGGCCATGGTGAACTTGCCGGTGTT
This sequence comes from Cryobacterium flavum, assembly GCF_900103805.1. GTDB lineage: Bacteria > Actinomycetota > Actinomycetes > Actinomycetales > Microbacteriaceae > Cryobacterium > Cryobacterium flavum. Next base: position 55,084 of record NZ_FNIB01000006.1, read on the forward strand.
GCGCATGAGCTCCGCAACCAGCAGCAGGGCCACGAGCCAGGCGACGAGGAATCCGATCGAGTACATGAATCCGTCGTAGCCGCTGACGGCAATTGCGCCGACGATGCCCAGGAACGATGCCGCCGACAGGTAATCGCCGGCGATGGCGAACCCGTTCTGCGGTCCGGTGAACGAGCGGCCACCCGTGTAGTAATCAGCCGCCGTCTTGTTGTTGCGGCCGGAGCGGATGACGATGATCAGGGTCACCGCCACGAAGGCCAGGAAAATCGAGATGTTCAGGACCGGGTTGTTCTCAACCGGTTTGACCGCGGTGGCCAGTAAGTGCAGTGCGTTCATCGCTGTTCCATCCGCTCGAGTTCAAGGCGAAGTTCTTCGGTGCGGGGGTCGATCTTGCGGTTGGCGAAGGTCACGTACGTCATGGTGATGGCGAAGGTCGTGACGAACTGGCCGAGGCCGAGGAGCAGACCGATGTTGATGCTGCCGAAGACCGGCGTGGCCATGAAGTCGTGCAGGTAGGCCGCTGCGAGAACGTAGGCGATGTACCAGACGAAGAAGAAGATGGCCATTGGTACGACGAACTTGTTGCGGGTGCGCTTCAACTCGAGAAAACGGGGGGTCTTCTCAAACGCCTCGTAGTCGATACGGGACTTCGGTGGGGCGTCTTTCACTGCTTCACTCATGGGGCCTCCTTGCCTCAGGGACGGAAAATTTGGGTTTTGCGGAAAAAGTGTGGGTGCGCGGTGGGGGTGGGGAGTGGTCGTGACCGGGTTAGGAAACGGATGCTGACAACGCTCGTTTCAGATCGTCAAGAACGGTGGGGTCTTCGATGGTGGGGGGAACGGAATATTCTTCACCATCGACGATTTGCCGAATGGTTTTGCGAAGAATCTTGCCCGACCGCGTTTTGGGCAGTCGGTCGAGTATGGTGACGTCGCGAAACGCTGCGACCGGGCCGACATGCTCCCGGACGAGGGCGACGAGTTCTGCGGCGAGTACGTCGTGTTGCACCGTACTGCCGGCTTTGAGGGTAACGAATCCAGCGGCACGCTGACCCTTGAGCGGGTCGTGCACGCCGAGCACGGCGCACTCGGCGACGGCCGGGTGCAGCGTGAGAACCTCTTCGAGAGAGCCGGTCGACAGTCGGTGCCCGGCCACGTTGATGACGTCGTCGGTGCGGCCCATCACGAACAGGTAGCCGTCCGCGTCGAAATGACCGGAGTCACCGGTGGCGTAGTAACCCGGAAAAGCGGTGAGGTAGGAACTTTCGAATCGTTCCTCACTGCCCCAGACCCCGAGCAGGGTCCCGGGTGGCAGCGGAAGGCGGATGGCGATGTTGCCGTCCTTGCCGATCTTTTCGATCGGCTTGCCCTTGGAGTCCAGAATGGCGATGTCATACCCGGGAACCGGAACGGTGGCCGAACCCGGCTTCGTGGGCAACTCCTCGATGCCGAGCAGGTTGGCGCAGATCGGCCAGCCGGTTTCGGTCTGCCACCAGTGGTCGACCACCGGGCAGTGCAGCCCGTTATTGGCCCAGTGGAAGGTTTCGGGGTCGAGGCGCTCGCCGGCCAGGAACAGGCTGGTCAGGCTGGACACGTCGTGATTCTTCAGCTCGAGCAGGTCGGGATCGACGCGGCGGATGGCCCGAATGGCGGTCGGCGCGGTGAACAGCACCTTCACCTTGTGCTCGTCGACGACGCGCCAGAACGCACCGGCGTCGGGCGTTCCGATCGGTTTGCCCTCGTAGATGACCGTGGTCGCGCCCGCCAGTAGCGGTGCGTAGACGATGTAGGAGTGCCCGACCACCCAGCCGACATCGGACGCAGCCCAGTAGACGTCGCCGGGGCCTACGTTGTAGACATTGCGCATCGACCAGTTCAGGGCGACGGCGTGGCCGCCGTTGTCGCGGATGATGCCCTTGGGCTTGCCGGTCGTGCCGGAGGTATAGAGGATGTACAGCGGGTCGTCGGAGCGCAGGGCCACCGGGTCGGCCGGTGCCGCCGTGGCCTCTTCGTCGGCCCAGTCGAGCCAGACGGCATCCGCTTTCTGGTAGTCGGCGGCCGACCCGGGAATGCTGTCCCGGTTGCGTACGATCACCGTGTGCACCGAGCCCTGGCTGAGGGCGAGCGCTTTCTCGACCAGCGGCAGATATTCCACCCCGCGGCCGGGTTCCAGACCGCCGGATGCCGTGACGATGACACTCGGGCGGGCGTCATCAATGCGTACGGCCAGTTCGGTCGCGGCGAAACCTCCGAACACGACCGAGTGCACAGCCCCGATGCGCGCGCAGGCGAGCATGGCGACGACGGCCTCGGGGATCATCGGCAGGTAGATGATGACGCGGTCTCCGGTGCCGACGCCGTTGGCGCGGAGCACGCCGGCGAATCTGGCGACGCGGCCGAGCAGCTCGAGGTAGCTCAGCTGAACCCGGGTGCCGGTCATGGCGGAGTCGTAGATGAGCGCCGTGTGGGCGCCCCGGCCAGCCAGAACGTGCCGATCGAGGGCGTTGTAGCTCGTGTTGAGCATTCCCCCGGGAAACCAGCTTCCGGTAGCTTTGCCGTTGACGGCGAGTGCACGTGTCGGCTGCGTGATCCAGTCGATACCCTCGGCGGCCTCAAGCCAGAAGTCCTCCGGCGACGAAATGCTGCGTCGCCAGGCCTCCCGGTAGCCCCCACCTGATTCGCCGTTCATGTCTACCTTCTCCATCGAAGTGCCTCTGTATACAAAGAGTGGTTGAAGTATTGCATATAACCCAGCTATGTGGAATAGGATCGCTATTGTGTATACAGAAACCGCAATGTTGGGGTTAGACGTACCGCTTCGAGCTAGCGAGCGGGCGTACCGTCAGCTGCGCGGGGAGATTCTCAACGGCCTCCTCGCCCCCGGCGCTGCCCTGCTCGAAGTAGAACAAGCCGAGCGCATCGGCGTCTCCCGCACCCCGCTGCGCGAAGCGGTCGCCCGGTTGATCGCCGACGGTCTCGTTGTCGGCCGTCGCGGCCGCGGTTTCGAAGTGACCGACATCTCCGTCGACAGCATCTCCGAACTGTACGAACTGCGCCAGGCGCTCGAGGTGCAGGCGATCCGCCTGGCCGCGACTCGGCGCGAACCCGCACCGTTCCTGAAGCTGCGCGACGCGTTTGTGACGGCGCCGGAGCTGCTGGACCAGGGCGATATCGGTGTGCACCGCTACTACGTGCTGATCGACGAACTCGAAGATGCCGTCGACGCGGCCGTTGAAAACCCCTTTCTCGTCGGCGCCCTGCGCGCCGTACGCACCCACTTGGCCCGTATCCGTCGGCTGGCCCGGAGAAATCCGATGCGGCTTCGTGCCGCAGCGTCCGAGCACCTGCTGATTATCGACGCCATCATCGCCGGCGACCCGTCGCTGGCAGCCCATGCCACCCATATTCATCTTCACCAAAGCCTCTTGAGCGTCCTCGCGACGATCGACGAGGACTCGGCAACTGGTGTCAATCCGGCTCTTGTCGATTAACGACTCCGGCCGACTAACGAAGGGATCCACCGTGCAACTGCACCACGTTCGAGTTCACAAGAGCGACGAGAATCTGGCCCGCGAGGACCAGCTGGCCTGGAAGATCGCCGAGGTCGCCGCCGACCCCGCTCTGGTCTCCGAGGAAGTGACCGAGATGGTCATCAACCGCGTCATCGACAACGCCTCCGTTGCCGCGGCCAGCCTGACCCGTCGTCCAGTGATCGCCGCTCGCTCGCAGGCACTCTCGCACCCGCGTTCCAACGGTGGCGACGGCGCGACCGTGTTCGGCCTCGCGCCGGCTCGCCGGGTGTCCCCCGAATGGGCAGCCTGGGCGAACGGCGTCGCCGTGCGTGAACTCGACTATCACGACACGTTCCTGGCCGCAGAGTACTCGCACCCGGGTGATAACATCCCCCCGATCACCGCCGTCGCCCAGCACCTCGCCGCCTCTCGCGGCCTGACCGGCGGCGACCTGATTCGCGGCATCGCCACCGGCTACGAGATTCAGATCGACCTGGTGAAGTCGATCAGCCTGCACGCCCACAAGATCGACCACGTTGCCCACCTCGGCCCGTCCGTGGCCGCCGGCATCGGCACCCTGCTCGGCCTCGACAAGGAGATCATCTTCCAGGCCGTCGGCCAGGCGCTGCACACCACGACCGCAACCCGCCAGTCACGGAAGGGCGAGATCTCCAGCTGGAAGGCGCACGCCCCGGCATTCGCCGGCAAGATGGCCGTCGAGGCCGTTGACCGGGCCCTGCGCGGCGAGACCAGCCCAACGCCCATCTACGAGGGCGAAGACGGCGTCATCGCCTGGCTTCTCGACGGACCGGAGGGTTCCTACGACGTATCGCTGCCCAAACCCGGAAGCATCAAGCGCGCGATCCTGGACAGCTATACCAAGGAGCACTCGGCCGAGTATCAGGCGCAGGCCTGGATCGATCTCGCTCGCAAGCTACACAACGAGCACCCGGAGCTGCTCGTGGCCGGTGCGATCGAGAGCGTCGTGATCCACACCAGCCACCACACTCACTTCGTGATCGGCTCCGGCGCCAACGACCCGCAGAAGTATGACCCCACCGCGAGCCGCGAAACCCTCGACCACTCCATTCCGTACATCTTCACGGTGGCGCTGCAGGACGGCACCTGGAACCACGTCGATTCCTACAGCCCCGAGCGCGCGGGTCGACCCGACACCATCGCCCTCTGGAACACCGTCACCACGACCGAAGATGCGGAGTGGACGCGTCGCTACCACTCCCTCGACCCGGCCGAGAAGGCCTTCGGCGGTCGCGTGGAGATCGAACTGGCCAATGGAACCCGCCTGGTCGACGAGATCGCCGTCGCCGACGCGCATCCACTTGGCGCTCGCCCGTTTGCCCGCGCGGAGTACATCAACAAGTTCCGCACCCTGGCCGCGCCGGTGATGGAGGTGTCCGAGATCGAACGCTTCCTCGCGCTGGCCCAGCGCCTGCCCGAGCTTGGTGCTGCCGACCTCGGGGGCCTGACCATCGTGGCCAAGCCCGGACTGCTCTCCGGGGTCGCCACGCCGAACGGAATCTTCTAATGCTGTACGCCGGCACGACCGCCGCCGACAAGCGGATTGCCCTGCGCCAGGGCCTAAAAAGCGGCAAGATTTTGCGCTACCCCGGCGCGTTCAACCCGCTGTCTGCCAAGCTCATTCAGCAGAAGGGGTTCGAGGGCGTCTACATTTCGGGCGCCGTGCTCTCGGCTGACCTCGGCCTACCCGACATCGGCCTGACCACCCTCACCGAGGTGGCCAGCCGGTCGCAGCAGATCGCCCGCATGACCGACCTGCCGGCGATCGTCGACGCCGACACCGGGTTCGGCGAACCGATGAACGTGGCCCGTACCATCCAGACCCTCGAAGACGCCGGCCTGGCCGGCATGCACATCGAGGACCAGATCAACCCGAAACGCTGCGGTCACCTCGACGGCAAGCAGGTCGTGGATGCCGACACCGCGATCAAACGCATCCGCGCAGCGGTCGACGCGCGGCGGGACCCGAACTTTCTCGTGATGGCGCGCACGGACATCCGTGCCGTCGACGGGCTGGACGCGGCCGTCACGCGCGCCAAACAGCTGCAGGATGCCGGGGCCGACGCGATCTTTCCCGAAGCGATGGGCAGCCTGGCCGAGTTTGAAACGATTCGCGCTGCGGTGTCGGTGCCGATCCTCGCGAACATGACCGAGTTCGGCAAGGGCGAGCTGTACACCGTGCAGCAGCTCGAAAACGTGGGCATGAACCTGGTGATCTTTCCGGTGTCGCTGCTGCGCCTCGCCATGGGGTCGGCCGCCCGCGGACTCGACGCGATCGAAGAGACCGGCTCGCTCACCACGATGCTGCCGGAAATGCAGCACCGCGCGGACCTGTACGAGTTGCTCGATTATGCGTCGTACAGTCAGTTTGATTCGGGTATCTTCGATTTCACGTTGAACCCGCACATTTCGACGCCCAGTTCGACGCAGGCCTAAAGGAGCACAATGTCTGACACCCAAACTGTCGAACCACACATCTATAAGGGACTGACCGGCGTCGTCGTCGACACGACCGCGGTCTCCAAGGTCAACCCGGAGACCAACTCGCTGCTCTACCGGGGCTACCCGGTGCAGGAACTCGCGGCGAAGAAGAGCTTCGAAGAGGTCGCCTACCTGCTCTGGCATGGCGAACTGCCCACAGACCAACAGCTCGCCGACTTCGAGGCACTCGAACGTTCGCTGCGGCACATGAGCCCGGTGGTCAAGCGCATCATCGACGAGCTGCCGCTGACCGCGCACCCGATGGATGTCGTGCGCACCGCGGTGAGCGTCATCGGTGCGAGCGACCCCGACGCCGAGAATCCGTCGACCCAATCCGACCTCGACAAATCAATTCGTCTGTTCGCCCAGCTGCCGGCGATCGTCTCCTACGACCAGCGTCGCCGGCACGGCCTCGATTTGGTCGAGCCTCGCGACGATCTCGGCTACTCGGCGAACTTTCTGCACATGGCCTTCGGCGAGGTGCCGGAACTCGTCGTGGTCAACGCCTTCGACGTGTCGATGATCCTCTACGCCGAGCACTCCTTCAACGCGTCGACCTTCACCGCTCGGGTCATCACGTCCACCCTGTCCGACCTGTACTCGGCCGTGACCGGGGCGGTCGGGGCTCTTAAGGGTGCACTGCACGGCGGCGCGAACGAGGCCGTCATGCATACGTTCGCCGAGATCGGTCTCGAAGCCGGATCGGCGGCGCGGGCCGAACCGTGGCTGGAGAAGGCGCTCGCTGAGAAGCGCAAGATCATGGGCTTCGGGCACCGCGTCTACAAGAGCGGCGACTCGCGCGTGCCGACGATGCGGGCCTCGCTCGTCACCCTCGTGGAGCATTACCAGAAGCCGGAACTGCTCGAATTGTACGAAGCCCTCGAGACGGCGATGACGAACCGCAAGGCGATTCTGCCGAACCTTGACTATCCCTCGGGCCCGGCGTACCACCTGATGGGGTTCGACACCCTCACCTTCACACCGATCTTCGTGGCGGCGCGCATCACCGGGTGGACCGCGCACATTATGGAGCAGAAGAAGAGCAACGCGCTCATTCGTCCGCTGTCGGCCTATAACGGCGTCAATCAGCGGCAGGTGCCGTAGCGCTGTTCTTTTCAGAGCGGATGTCGCGCTGCCAGCTGGCAGCGCGGCATCCGCTGTGTGCGTAACGGGTCGGGATCTAGCTAGCATTGATGAATGACACTTGATGCCGAGGCCGTGCCCACTTCGCCCGCTATTGACCGCGAAATTCTGCAGTGGACCGACTTCGCTGAAGCGTCGCGCGAGTTGGCGACCCGAGTGCGGGAGAGCAGTTTTCACCCGGATGTCGTGATCGCCATCGCCCGCGGCGGCCTGCTGCTGGCCGGTGCCATCTCCTACGCGCTCGGCACCAAGAACTGCGGCAGCATCAACGTGGAGTTCTACACCGGCGTCGACGAGCGCCTGCCCGAGCCGGTGCTGTCGGCGCCGATGCTCGACGCACCGGCCCTGGCCGGCAAGAGGGTGCTGCTGGTCGACGACGTCTCCGACTCCGGCCACACCCTCGCGCTCGTCATGCGCCTGCTTGGCGAGACCGCCATGGAGGTGCGCACCGCGACGCTCTACACCAAGCCGCGCACCGTGCACGTGCCCGACTTCACCTGGCGCGAAACCGACAGGTGGATCGTGTTCCCCTGGTCGGCGCTGCCGCCGGTGCCGGGTGCGCCCGAGGATATTGCGCCCGAAGCGCTCGCCGACCTGACGGATGGGGTGCCCGCATGAGCGTGCACCTGGTCGGCGGCGGGGGAGACGCCGAGAGCGACTTTCCGGTCTTCGCGACGTTCCTGTCCGAGGTCACGGCTCAGGCTTTCACAGCCGACCGCGACGAACCGATCGTGGCGATCATCACCGTCGGCCCGGGCTCAGCCCACGCCGAAGAACTGGCCGCTGCTCTCGGGCTTACCGCCGAGGCTCGACTGACCGTGCTCGCCCCCGGCGACGTCGCGGCCCTCACCTCCGTGTCCGCGGTCGACGGTATCATCATCGGCGGCGGCGTGACCCCCGACTATCTCGCCGCACTGCTGCCGATCGCTGGGGAGATTCGCCGCCAGGTATCGGCCGGCGTGCCCTACCTCGGTTTCTCGGCCGGCGCCATGATCGCCGCCGAACGCGCCCTGATCGGTGGCTGGCGCATCGGCGGCGTCGAGGTCACGCCCCAGGACGTGTCGGAGGGCCTCGACGAGATCACCCTCGCCCAGGGCATCGGACTGCTCGACGTGACGGTGGACGTGCACGCCGCCCAGTCCGGCAGCCTGTCCCGCCTGATCGCCGCGACCGAGGCCGGCCTCATCGACGGCGGCCTCGCCATCGACGAGAACACCGTGCTCGTGGTCGGCGAGGGGGCCCTCCGCGTGCTCGGAGCCGGCAGTGTCTGGAACGTCAGCCAGGCCGATGGCGGCGTGCTCGTGAGCACCATCGGTGCCTGATCTGCCCACCTGATGGCGGTAATTCAGCGGATACGCCCGCTTCCGCGCACGCGCCGCTGCGCAGTGCGCTCGTGAACCTCGACGCCCTTGCGGCCAGCGGTGAGATCGACCCGGGGTGGGCGCGAGCACTCGCGCCCGTGGCCGATGACCTGGCTCGGGTTTCCGAGTTTTTGACGAGCGAACGGGCCGCCGGCCACGAGGTGTTACCAGCGCCGGAGCACCTGCTGCGTGCGTTCCGGCAGCCGTTCGACGCCGTGCGGGTGCTCATCGTCGGGCAGGATCCGTACCCCACTCCGGGGCATCCAATCGGTCTGGCCTTCGCCGTCAATGCCGACGTGCGGCCCGTTCCGCGCAGCCTCGGCAACGTCTTCACCGAACTCGGCACCGACCTGGGCCTGCCGCGCCCCGAGCACGGCGACCTCTCCGCCTGGTCGAACCAGGGCGTGCTGCTGCTCAACCGAGTGCTCAGCGTGCGGGCCGGCGCTGCCGGTTCGCATCGGCGGCACGGCTGGGAAACCGTGACCGACCAAGCCATTCGCGCCCTGGTGGGGCGGCGACATCCGCTCGTGGCGATTTTGTGGGGCAAGGATGCCGCAGCGCTCACGTCCCTGCTCGGCGACACACCCGTGCTCGAATCGGCGCACCCGAGCCCGCTGTCAGCCCGGCGAGGATTCTTCGGCTCGCGCCCGTTCAGCGCGGCCAACCGGTTGCTCACCGAGCAGGGGGCGGCTCCGGTTGCCTGGGAGCTTCCGGTAATCTGGAACCAACCAGAAAGGGGAGTGCCCGGTGCTTGAGGAAGAATACGAGCCTCGTCGTCGGCTGCCCCGCCACCTGCGGCCGGAAGTTGCCGCCGAGGCATCGTTCGAATACGAGATGCGCGAGGTGCGGGCGACCGATCTGCCGCACATTCGCGAGATCTACAACTACTACGTGGCCAACAGCACCGTCACCTTCGACGAGGATGCGATGACGCTCGCCGAGTGGCGCGACAAGTTCTACTACCTGAACAAGCAGGGCATGCCGTTCATCGTCGCGGTCTCGCCGGCCGGCCAGATTCTCGGGTATGCCCTGGTCAGCCCGTGGAAGCAGAAGAAGGCCTACCGCTTCACGGTGGAGAACTCGATCTACCTCGGCGCCGCATCGACGGGCAAGGGTCTCGGGCGCGAGCTGCTCGGCGAGCTGATCAAACGCTCCAAGGCGGCCGGCCTGAAAGAGATCATCGCCGTCATCGCCGACCAGGGAGCGGATGCCTCGATCAAGCTGCACCGCGACTTCGGCTTCGAGGAGATCGGCCGCATGGGCAAGGTCGGCTTCAAGTTCGAGCGCTGGCTCGGCACGATTCTGCTGCAGAAGAGCCTGAAGTAGCCCCTCTCTCGCGACCTGTCAGAGGCGGGGGGTGTTCAGGCGGCCCACCGCGTTGAGCACCGCGCGGCGGGGGTAGATGCTCGCGACCCGCGCGAGCACGGCGTTGCGCGTTCCGACCAGCACAACGGAAGGCGTCACCGAGCGGTCGAGCGCAGAGAAAGAGGCGCGCATGACTTCCTCTACGGTGAGCGGCGTCCCCTTCTTGCCGCCGCTGGTCTGGGCGACCTCGAAGAACTCGGTGTCGGCCGGGCCGGGGCAGATTGCGGTCACCTTGAGGCCGCTGGCCCTGGTCTCGTAGCTGACCGCCTCGGTGTAACTGAGCACATACGCCTTGGTCGCTCCGTAGACCGCCATGCGCGGCACCGGCTGGAACGCCGCCGTGCTGGCCAGATTCACCAGCGCCGCGGTGTGCGGATTCAGCGAGGCCGTCTCGACCAGGTCGGGCAGAAAAGCGTGGGTCAGCGCGGTCAGGGCGTGCACGTTGAGGGCCACCTGCTCACGTTCCCGCTTCTCGTCGGAGTCGAGCACGGTGCCGAAGGTCGCGAAGCCCGCATTGTTCACGAGCGTGCCAATGGTGATCGAACGCTCGCGCAGGTCGCGCACCAGCTCGGTGACGGCATCCGCTTCGGTGAGATCGAGCGGAATCACGGTGGAGACCGTGCCGTATTTCTCGGCCAGGTCGACAGCGAGGGCTTCGAGGCGGGCCTGACGACGGGCGACGAGAACGAGATCCGCGCCGCGCTCGGCGAGCTTGTGGGCGTATCCGACCCCGAGTCCACTCGACGCTCCGGTGATAAGCGCGGTGGTACCGATGGGGTTGTACAAAGCGCTGGCCATGGCTTGAGGCTAGCCTTACTGCGCGTGCATAACCAGTGTTGGCTGCCCGCCGGTCCCGGTCGAACTAAGCTCGGCACATGGCTGATCCACACGAATTGACCGCCCTGGAACAATGGCAGGCCCTGCAGAGCCGCGAAATCAGCCCGAGCGAACTCACCGAGCATTACCTCGGGCGCATCGAGAAATTCAACCCGGCGCTCGGCGCTTTCGTCACCGTCACCGCGGATGCCGCTCGTGCCAGGGCCCGGTTCGTCGAAGAACGGATGCCCCGCACCGCCCCGCTCTGGGGTCTCCCATTCGCCGATAAAGACCTGTACCTGCGCGCCGGGGTACACGCCGGGTTCGGGTCGCGCCTGTTCGACGGCTACGTACCCAACCAGTCCGACGACCTCGTTCAGGCGCTCGACAACGCCGGCGGGGTCAGCCTCGGCACGACCAACACCCCCGAATTCGGCCTGGCCTCCTACACCGAAAGCCTCGCAGCGCCGCCCGCGCGCACCCCGTGGAACCTCGCGCTCGGTGCCGGCGGATCCAGCGGCGGCGCCGCCGTCGCGGTCGCCGCCCGGCTGCTGCCGTTCGCGCCCGGCTCCGACGGCGGCGGGTCCATTCGCATTCCCGCTGCCGCCTGCGGACTGGTCGGGCTCAAGCCGAGCCGCGGGCGCGTGCCCGCCGCCTCCGGCATCGACAAGCTCGGCGGCCTCCCGGTCGGCGGCCCGCTCGCCCGCACCGTAGCGGATGCCGCGCTGCTGCTCGACGCCATGATCGCTCCCCGAGACGGTCACCCCGACCACCACTACGCCCTGCGCGCCCCCGGCGATGAAACGCCGCTGCTCGCGGCGGCGGTGCGCGGCGAAGGCCGGTTTCAGCTCGGCGTCATGACCACCTCGGCCTGGGATAACGACTACTCCATAGCGATCGCCCCCGAAGCGCAAGCCGCCCTCGACCTGGCCGTCGCAGGGTTCGCCGCCCTGCACCACGGGCTCGAAGAGACCGCTTTGAAGCCCGACGCCAGCTACGTGCCGGCGTTCCGCACCATCTGGCAGGCCGGAGCTGCCGGTATCCCGGCTGAAACCGAGGCCGAGATCGCCCTGCTCGAACCGCTGACCCAGTGGCTGCTGGCCCGCGGCCGCGCGCTCGGTGCCCGCGACCTGGCCGAGGCGCTCGCCGCACTGACCGCGTTTGAGCGGTCGTTCATTCACCAGTTGTCCAAATTCGATGCCGTGCTGACCCCGGCCATGGCCCTGACGCCGCGACCGGTCGGCTGGTACGACGCCGACGACGCCGAGGCCAACTTCGCCCAGCAGGTGCAGTACACGCCGTTTACCTCGATGATCAACGTGAGCGGGTTGCCGGCCATCGTGCTGCCGGTGCACCAGACCGACGACGGCCTGCCGATGGGCGTGCAGCTCATCGGCAGGCCGGGCGGCGAGGCCACGCTGCTCGCGCTCGGCGCGCAGCTGGAGCGGCGCATCCGCTGGCAGGATCGGGTGCCGCCCGAGCCGGCGTAACCCTGGCAGCCGGGGCTACTGTCGGGTGGACACCGGCCGCGACGGCCACCAGAACCGGTCATCGACCAGAAACACCAGCGCCGGCACGAGCACGGTGCGCACGACGAGGGTGTCCATCAGCACCCCGATGCAGACGATCACACCGATCTGGGTGAGGGCCACCACGGGAAGCACCCCGAGCACGGCGAACACCGCCGCGATCAGAATTCCGGCGCTCGTGATCACCGCGCCGGTCGACGAGAGCGCCCGCACCATGCCCTCGCGCGTGCCGTAGCGTTTGGCCTCTTCGCGGGCCCTGGTGGTCAGAAAGATATTGTAGTCCACACCGAGTGCCACCAAGAACAGGAACGCGAACAGTACGACGTTGGTGTCGAAGGCCTTGAAACCGAGCAGGTTCTGAAAAATCAGGTTCGAGGCGCCGAGGCTGGCGAAGAAGGTGCCGAGCACGGTCACGATGAGCAGCACCGGCGCCACGAGCGAGCGCAGCAGCAGCGCCAGAATCAGAAAGACGATGCCGAGGATCAGTGGCAGAATCAGGTCCTGGTCGCGTTCGGCCGTGGTTTTCGTGTCGAGGGCCGTGGCATCGCTGCCACCGACCAGCGATTGCGACACCGCGGCCGGGGCATCCGCTAACTCGGTGCGCAGCGCGGCGATGGCCGTGAAGGTTTGGTCGCTGCCCGGCTCGCTGTCAAGCGTGACATCGATGCGGGTGAGGCCGCCGGCGTTCTCGCCAGCCACAGCCGAGGAGACGCCAGGGGTTTTCAGTGCGACCGCTACGGCGTCGGCGGATGCCGCATCCGGCGCCAGCACAACGGTCTGGCTGGTCAGCCCAGCTGAAAAAGACGCATCCACGATGTCCTGTGCAACGACCGACTCCGGGTTGCCGAGCAACTGATCGGTCTGGCTCAGCCCGACGGCGGCGCCGTTCAGCCCGAACGCGAGCGACCCGATCGCGAGCACGGACACGACCGTGATGATCACCGGATGCTTCGACACGCCTCGGCCGAGCCTGGTCCAGAAGCCGGTGCGCGGGGCGGCGGCCCCTGCCTGCACCCGCGGAATGAACGGCCAGAACAGCCCGCGCCCGCACACTACGAGGGCGGCCGGCAGCACGAGCAGGGCGAACAGGATGGCGATGATCACGCCGATGGCGCAGGCGATGCCGAGCGCCCGGTTACCAGCCAGTTCGGCGAACACCAGGGTGGCCAGGCTCAGCGCGACCGTTCCGCCGCTCGCCGCGATCGCCGGGCCGGCGCTCGTCACGGCGGTGCGCATCGCCTGGTTGCGGTTCTCGGTGTGCAGCAATTCCTCGCGGTAGCGGGCCACGAGCAACAGGGCGTAGTTGGTGCCCGCGCCGAAGACCAGCACCGACAGGATGCCCGAGATCGACGCGTCGAGGGCGAAACCGAGCGGCTCGGCCAGCGCCCCGGCCACCTTGCCGGCCAGGCCGTCGGCCAGGCCGACCACGACGAGCGGCACGATCCAGAGCACCGGGCTGCGGTACGTCACGATCAGCAGCACAGCCACGACGACCACGGTCACCAGCAGCAGGCGAAAATCAGCTCCGGCGAAGGCATTGGTGATGTCCGCCTGAAAACCGACCGGCCCGGTGACATAGGCGTTCAGACCGCTGGGCATTCCGGCCGACGCCGTCGAACGAATGTCGGTGGCCGTGTTCTCGATATCGGCCGTTGCCGTCGCGGCCTGAAGTGGCATCACGCTCAGGGCGGCCTGGCCGTCCTCGCTGAACTGGGGAGTCGCTGCCCGGGGGGCGATCGACGCGGCACCGAGCTCCTCGGCGGCGGCGGTGATCGCGGTCTTGTCGGCCGGCGTTAGCGCGGCACCGTCGCGGCTCCAGACCACGATCGCCGCGGTCTGATCGGCCGAGGGAAACTCGGCGAGGAGCTTGGTGACCTGTGCGGCCTGGCTGCTTTCCGGCAACCCGGCGGCCGGAAAATCTGCGGATTCATTAGCCGGAAGCAGGGCGAACAACAGTCCGACGGCAATGATGGTACCGAGTAGAACCGCCCAGGCGGTGCGTTTGCCGGTGATGAAGCGTGAGATGGCGAGCACAGTTCCTCCCAGAACCTCGATAATCGCTATCCTAGCTAGGTAAACGAGGCTCCAAGATTGTTTTGAATTAATCAAAACAACTGCTAGGGTCGAAGTATGCCTTTGACCGATGCCAGCCACGATGACGCGGGGCTTCGCCTGGCCGCAGCCGACGCCGCCGCGCTGGCCGACAGCATCCGTTCTGCCGGTCTCAAGGTGACCGCGCCGCGGCTGGCGGTGCTGCGCGCCCTTACCGACAAGCCGCACTCCAACGCCGACGCCCTCTTCGGCGCGGTATATTCCGACCTGCCGGGCACGTCGTTGCAGGCGGTCTACGGGGTGCTCGCCTCGTTCACCGCCGCCGGGCTGGTGCGCAAGATCGAACCGGCCGGTTCGCCCGCGCTGTTCGAACGCCGAGTGGGCGACAACCACCACCACATCGTCTGCACCCGCTGCAGCGTGGTGCACGACGTGGACTGCGCCGTCGGCCACTCTCCCTGCCTTACTCCAGCGGATGCGCTCGGTTTCGACGTGCGCGCCGCCGAGGTCATCTACTGGGGCCTCTGCGCACGGTGCCAGGCCGACACTTTGGCCCCCTAAACTTCCCCCGACAACCTCGCGTTGCTGTTCACAATCAAGGAGCACCATGACTATCAAGCCCACAACAGACCAGACGGGAACGCCCGTCGCCAGCGACGCGCACTCCCTCACCGTCGGTGCCGACGGCGTTACCGCCCTGCACGACCGTTACCTGGTCGAGAAGCTCGCCCAGTTCAACCGCGAGCGCATTCCGGAGCGCATCGTGCACGCCAAGGGCGGCGGAGCGCACGGCGAGTTCGTCGTCACCGGCGACGTCTCCCAGTACACCCGCGCGGCCGTGTTCCAGCCGGGCACGAAGACCGAAACCCTGCAGCGCTTCTCCAGCGTCGCTGGCGAACAGGGTAGTCCAGACACCTGGCGCGATGTTCGCGGTTTTTCGGTGAAGTTCTACACGAGCGAGGGTAACTACGACATCGTCGGAAACAACACCCCGGTGTTCTTCATCCGCGACGGCATCAAGTTTCCCGACTTCATCCACTCGCAGAAGCGTCTGCCGGGCACGGGCCTCCGCGACGCGACCATGCAGTGGGACTTCTGGACGCTCTCCCCGGAGTCGGCACACCAGGTCACCTACCTCATGGGCGACCGCGGCCTGCCGCGCTCCTGGCGTGAGATGCCCGGCTTCGGTTCGCACACCTACCAGTGGATCAACGCGGCCGGCGAGCGCTTCTGGGTGAAGTACCACTTCGAATCCAACCAGGGCAACGTGGAGATGGAAGGCTCTGAGGCCGAGCTCATCGCGGGAGCGGATGCCGACTACTACCGTCGCGACCTCTCCGACGCCATCGCCGCCGGCAACTTCCCGTCCTGGAATGTCTCCGTGCAGGTCATGCCGTACGAGCAGGGCAACACCTACCGGTTCAACCCGTTCGACGTGACCAAGGTCTGGCCGCACGCCGACTTCCCGCTGATCCCGGTGGGCACCCACACCCTCAACCGCAACCCGGCGAACTTCTTCGCCGAGATCGAGCAGGCGGCGTTCTCGCCGGCCAACCTCGTTCCCGGAATCGCGGCGAGCCCCGACAAGATGCTCATGGCGCGCATCTTCTCCTACCCCGACGCTCAGCGCTACCGCGTGGGCACCAACTACGCGCAGCTGCCCATCAACGCTCCCACGAGCCCGGTGAACAACTACTCGCAGGACGGCGCGCAGCGTCACCACTTCAACTCAGCCGACCAGCCGAACTACGCGCCCAACTCCCTCGGCGGCCCCGTCGCCGACCCGGCTGCTGCCGGCGAGGGCGCCTGGGAGGGGGACGGTACGCTGCTGCGCGCCGCCGCGACCCTGCGCAGTGAAGACAGCGACTTCGGCCAGGCCGGAACGCTGTACCGCGAGATCTACGACGACGCCGCCAAGGCCCGGTTCCTCGACACCATCACCGGTGCCATCAGCGGTGTGACCCGTCCAGAGGTCACCGAGCGCGCTATCTGGTACTGGACTAGCGTCGACACCGACCTCGGTGCCAAGCTGCGCGCGAACCTCGCCGTGTTCGCCGAAGCCGCTGCCGTTGACGCGGAGTACGTCGCCGCGAAGTAGCACGTCTCGGTTGATCACAACCGCCCGGCCTGTTCGCAGGCCGGGCGGTTTCGTGCATCCGCTCGCGCTAGCGGATATAGCCGCCGTTTTTCAGGCCGGCTTCGATCTCGAAGCGGTTCGTGAGCGGATTGCGCCCGGCGACCGCGTAGAGCAGAGGAAAGACCATGCCGAAGCGCTGCCACTGGCGTTTGTGCACGGCCTCGTGCTCGAGCACGGCCGCGGTGACGTTCTGGTTGGTGAGGTAGCAGCCGCCCACACAGGAGCCGCCGCGTCCGAAGGTCCACGGCGGCATGCCGCGAAACACGAACAGTCCGGCCCGTTTTTCGACCCGCCCGGTGCTCCAGATCGAGCCCCAGACCAGCCCGAATGCGGTTGCGTACAGGAAGCCGGCGCGGCTGAACGGTGAATCGAAGAGGAGGCGGCGCATCCGCTCAGCCTAATTCTTCCGCCCGTCGTTCTCGGTGAACCCGGGACGACCGTAGGCCTCGAGCAGGCGCAGCCACACCTCGCTAAGAGTGGGGTAGCTCGGGACCGCGTGCCACAGCCGGTTGATCGGAACCTCGCCAACGATGGCGACCGTGGCCGAGTGCAGCAGTTCGGCGACGTCCTGCCCGACGAAGGTGACGCCGAGCAGCACCTCCCGGTCGAGGTCGACGATGGCCCGGGCCTTGCCGACGTAGCCGACTGCGAGCACCGCGGAGCCACCCAGGTTGGCCAGGTCGTAGTCCAGGATGCGGATGCGATATCCCGCCTTCACAGCGGATGCCGCGGTCAGTCCCACCGACGCCACCTCCGGGTCGGTGAAGGTCACCTGAGGAACGGCGGCGTGGTCGGCCGTCGCCACGTGAGCGCCCCACGGTGCGTTATCGACCGGGGTGCCGGCCGCGCGAGTCACGATGGCATCGCCGGCCGCGCGGGCCTGGTACTTGCCCTGGTGGGTGAGGAGCGCCCGGTGGTTGACATCGCCGGTGGCGTAGAGCCAGTCGCCAGCGAGCGTTGGGGAGTCGCCCTGCACGAGCAGCGTGTCGTCGACGGCGAGCCAGTCGCCGCCGTTGAGGCCGACGGTGTTGAGGCCGAGGTCCTGGGTGCGCGGCGTGCGGCCGATGGCCACGAGTACTTTCTCGGCTGTCACCGTGCTGCCGTCGTCGAGGGTGAGCGTGACAGCGCCGCCTTCGCGGTGCGCCTCGGTGGTGGAGGGCCCGACGAGCACGGTGACGCCGTTCTCGATCAAGGCGGCGGTGACGAGTTCGCCGGCGAACGGCTCCTGGCCGCCGAGCAGGGGGCTGCGGGCGATGACGGTCACCGCCGACCCGAGCGAGGCGTATGCGGCGGCCATCTCGGCGGCGACGACACCGCCGCCGATCACGGCCAGGCGGGGTGGAATCTGCTGGGCGCTCGTCGCGTCCCGGCTGGTCCAGGGGTCAATGTCTGTCAGCCCGGGGATATCGGGCAGCAGCGCCGCCGACCCGGTGCTGATGACGACGGCGTGGGTGGCGGTGAGAACGGTCACCGCGCCATCCGCTTGCGTCACGGTGACTTCTTTGATGCCGGTAAGGCGGGCGTGGCCGCGTACCAGGGCAATGCCGGCGGAGTCGAGCCACTTGGCCTGGCCGTCGTCTTTCCAATTGCTCGCAATGGAATCGCGTTGTTTCAGGGCGGCGCGCACGTCGACGGTACCGGTGACGGCCTCGGCGGCGCCGGGTACCCGGCGGGCTGCCGCGAGGGCGGCGCCGCTGCGCAGCAACACTTTCGACGGCATGCAAGCCCAGTAGGAGCATTCGCCCCCGACCAGGTCGCTCTCGACGACGACCGTGGTGAGGCCGCCCTGCGCGGTGCGATCGGCGACGTTCTCGCCGACAGCGCCGCCGCCGATCACGATGACGTCGTAGCTCTGACTCGACATTGAATCTCCTTGACGGGGGGTGGCGGTGTGCGGGTTTGGAGTAGCCTACCCGAGGTTCTGGCGAATGAGTTGGTCGCCTCGGCGGCTCCGGGCCCACCTTCTGGCCTTGGGCCCAGTTTATAAACTGGGCCCAAGGACGGGGCCTGGGCCCCGTCCCAAAAGGGAGGGGTCAGCGGCCCACGAAGATGGCGGGGGTTCGGGTGAGAAAGGACTGCATGCCGATTAGGGAGTCCTCGGTTTGCACCAGGCGGGCGAGGGCGGGCTGCAGCGCTGCCTCAGCGGATGCCGCCCCCTCCCGCTCTGCCAACCGCGCGTTGGCGAGGGTGGCCTGGATGGCGAGGGGAGCCTGGGCGGCGATCTTGTCGGCGAGCTCGAGGGCGCGGTCGACCTGGGTGCCGTCGGGCACGATCTCCTGCACGAGTCCCATTCGGTGGGCCTCGGTGGCGTCGAACAGGTCGCCAGTGAGCAGCCAGCGCATGGCATTGCCCCAACCCGCCGTGCGCGGAAACCGAATGGTCGCCCCGCCGAACGGCAGGATTCCCCGGGCCACCTCGATCTGCCCGAACTTCGTGGATTGCGCGGCGACCACGATGTCGCTCGCGAGCATCAGCTCGATTCCGAGGGTGAGACAGGTGCCCTGCACGGCGATGACGACCGGTTTGCTCACCGAAATGCCATCCACTTGCCACGGATTGATGCCGCCCTCCGGCACCATGTCGAGTCCGTTCGGGCCGAGCCTCGGGCCGATATCGGCGAGGTCCAGCCCGGCGGTGAAGTGCTCGCCGACCGCGTAGATCAGTCCGACGCGCAGTTCGGGGTCGCGGTCCAGCTCCCCGTAGGCGAGTGACAGCTGCTGCAGCAGGGCGAAATCGGCGGCATTGCGTTTCTCGGGCCGGTTCAGCCCGATCAGCAGAATGTGGCCGCGGCGTTCGGTGAGAATGCGGGGCTGGTCGGTCATGCGGGCCTCCATTGGCTGGTGTGAATTCTGACTCGTGTGAAATCCTGCGGTCCTGACCGGACTGTATGGTCCTGCGCCCGGGCATAACTCCTGCAATTTGTGTGGGGTCCCACGGAGTTGCCCGGAAAGACACGGATACGCCGTCAGCCGGCCAGAAATTGCAGGAGTTATGCGGCAACGGTGCCCGCTGACTTTGTGGGGAAGCCGGGCTCAGCGCGTGAGCGCCCCGATGATGCGCAGGATGCTCGGGAGGTCGTCGTTCGCCGCCTCGGGCGAGGCGGGCGCGAACCCGGTGATGGTCGCGCCGGCGAGGGTGAACTCGGCGCGCAGCGCGGTGATCGCGCCGCCGAGATCGGCCACGCTCAGTCCGAATGGAATCAGGTCGCTCAGGCCGTCGAGCGCCGACGGGTCGAGTACGTCGAGGTCGATGTGCACGAAGACATGCGTGGCGCCGGTCGCCGCGATGGCCGCGACGAGCGCGGCCGGGTCGGCCAGCTCCGAGCACGACACGCTCACCAGGCTGCGCTCGTGCAGCAGCACGTCTTCGGCGTCGTCGACGTCGCGAATGCCGGCCAGCACCACGTTCTCAAGCGGCACGGTGCTCGAAGCCTGCAGGTCGAGTTCGGTCGGCCCCTCGCCGCTGATCGCGCGCAGCACCATGCCGCAGAACCCGCCCGACGGCGAGGATTCCGGCGTGTGCAGGTCGGGGTGGGCGTCGAACCAGACCACGGCCAGATCATTCGGATGCGTGCGCGCCGCGTGCTCCACCGCGGCCAGCGTGATGCCGCAGTCGCCGCCGATCGACAAAGCCCAGTCGGTGGTGTCCTTTAAAATCTTGGTGTGGCGCTCGCGCACCTGCGCGATCGCGGAGAACCGGTGCACGCCGGTATCGAGCGCATCACCGGCCTCGACCGGCACGTCGACCAGGCGCGTGGCCGAGAACGGCAGGTCGCCCTGAATGGCCGCCGCCCCGTCGACCAGGCGCATCGCGCGCGGAGAAATCGAACCCTGCCACTGCGGCACTACAACGAAGGTGGGAGCCATACCTCAGTATGGCGCAGCCGCCGGGGCCGCAAGCATCCGCTTCGCCAGCAGCGAATTTCTCCTCCGTCAAACGACGCCTCAGTGGACAACTTTGGTGGGTGTGACGGGCTCGCAGCCACTCAAAGTTGTCCACTCAGCGACTAGCCCTCGATGGCTGCGGTGTTGCCGGCCTTGAGAGCCGCTAGTCGGGCATCCACTTCGGTCAGCTCGCCGAGGTCGTCGAGGCTTTCGAACTGGGCATCGAGGCTCGACGCTGCGAGCTCCTGGGCACCGCGCACACGGGCTTCTTCGCGGCGGATCTTGTCTTCGAACCGGTTGACCTCGCTGGTGGGGTCCATCATATCGATGCTCTTGACGGCGTCCATCACCTGAGCCTGCGCCTGGGCGGTCTTCGACCGGGCGATCAGCTCGGCGCGCTTGTTGGTGAGCTGCACCAGCTTCTCTTTCATGGCGTTCAGGCCGGTCTTGAGCTGGTTGACGATGGCCGTCTGCGACTGGATCTGCGGTTCGGCGGCCCGCGCCTCCTTCTCGTCGCGAAGCTGGCGGCCGAGCGCGACCTTGGCAAGGTTGTCGAACTTGTCGGCGTCGGCGGCGTTGCCGACGAGGCGCAGGTCGTCGGCCTTGCGGCTGGCCGCGAGGGCCTTGTCGCCCCACTCCACGGCAGCTTCCTGATCTTCGCGGTGGTCGTCTTCGAGCAGTCGCAGGTTGCCAATGGTCTCGGCGATGGCGCTTTCGGCGTCGGAGATGCTGCTGGAGAAGTCGCGCACCATCTGGTCGAGCATTTTCGCGGGGTCTTCCGCCGAGTCGAGGATCGAGTTGATGTTCGCCTTCGCGAGCTGGGCAATACGGCCGAAGATGGACTGCTTGGTCATTCGGAGGTCCTTTCAAAGGAGTGACCCTGGGCGAGGTCTCGCCAGGAACGTGCGTGCCTGTTGCAAAGTTTAGGGTGACCGGCAGACACGAGTCTGGGAACCGTCGAAAATCCGAACCGGGAGCGATGTTGCCCCGTGTTACAGGGGCGCTCGCGTGCCACGCGCGCCCCGCTCACAATGGAAACAACACGACACGACGGGAGCCGCGCCATGAACCAAGAATTCACGAACCGGATGCTCGCCGTCGTCGAGGTCACCACCGCGCGTCCCGACCGCCCCGCGTATCACGCCAAGGTGCAGGTGCTCAATGCCCGCGTCGTCACCGAGGCCGACAAAGCCGGCTGGACCGTCACGCGGGTCGCTGCGGCCGACGTCACGCCCGCCGCCCTGCTTCGCCTCACAGCGGATGCCGACGCCCTCGTCATCGTCGGCGGCGAAGACGTCACCCCCCACCTCTACGGCGGCTCCACCGGCTATGAGGGCGAGACAGCGCACTTTGCCGCCGCCGACGAGGGGCAGATCGCTCTCGTGCAGCGCGCCCTCGCGCTCGGCACCCCGCTGCTCGGCATCTGCCGTGGCCTGCAGATCATCAACGTCGCCCTCGGCGGCAACCTGGTGCAGCACATCGACGACGGCATCCACAAAAACATCGGCGTGCCGATCGACCAGATCCTCTCCACCCACGACGTCACGCTCAGCAATGACAGCACCCTCGCCGCGAGCCTCGGCCGCGTCGACATCTCGGTGCAGAGTGCCCACCACCAGATCGTCGACCGCCTCGGTTCCGGCCTCGTTGCTGCCGCGCACGCTCCCGACGGCCTGATCGAAGCCCTCGAACACGAAACCGCGCCGATCATCGGTGTGCAGTGGCACCCCGAGGCGCCCGATGCCCCGGTCGACCAGCTGGCGCTGCTCCTGGCCGGCCTCGCCGCCCAGCACGACGCCCGGGCGCGGGTCACGAACGCGCTCGCCGCCTAAGTTCGCACCGGCGAAGCAAGCCGCAGCACCTCGCACGCCTTAGGCAGCAGCCGAGAACGTAGCATCGAGCGCCGCCACGAGATCCGCCACCAGATCAGCGGTGTCCTCGAGGCCCACCGAGAAGCGCAGGTGCCCGAACTCGCGAAACGCGGCCGGGTAGGCCGCGACGCGCGGCCCGGAATTGTCGACGTGCACGATGAGGGACTCGTCGTGGCCGAGTGACACGGCCGAGGTGATCACGCGCAGGTTCGCGACGAACCGGTTCTGCGTGGCCTTGTCGCCGGCGACCGCGAAAGCGAGCACCCCGCCGAACCCGTGCGACAGCTGTCGCAGCGCGACGGCGTGCTGCGGATGCGACGCCAAACCCGGGTAGGCCACGAACGCCACCCGCGGGTCGGCCTCCAGAAGGCGGGCGATGGCCAGCGCCGACTCGCAGTGCTGCCGAATGCGCAGCGGCAGGGTGACCGAGCCGCGCATGATCAGCCAGGCGTTGAACGGGCTGATCACACCGCCGACATCGACCATCGCGTCGAGCTTGATCCGGCGGATCAGCGCTGCCCCGCCGATCACCGCGCCGCCCATCGCATCGCCGTGCCCATTGATGTACTTGGTCAGCGAGTGCACGACCAGGTCAGCTCCGTGCTCGATCGGGCGAAACAGCGGTGGTGGCGTGAACGTGTTGTCTATGGAGAGCAGCGCGCCGGCCTCGTGCGCGATCGTCGCGACGGCCGCGACATCCGTTACCGCGGTCGTGGGGTTGCCGACCGTCTCAATGTGAATCAACCGCGTCGACGAGCGGATGGCGCCGCGCACCGCCGCCAGGTCCGTCGCGTCGACGAAGGTGGCCTCGATCCCGTACTTCTCCGGCAACAGCTCCGTGAACAGTCGATAGGAGGCCTCATAGGTCACGTTGGCGACGACGACGTGGTCGCCGCTCTTCAGCAGGGTGAAGAACACGGCGTGCAGCGCCGCGACCCCGCTGGCCAGCGTCACCGCGTCCTCGCCGCCTTCGAGCACGGCGAGCTTCTGCTGCAGGCCCTGCTGGTTAGTGCCGGTGTTGCGGGTGTAGAGACCGGGGGTCGCACCCGACCAGCTCAGCGTCGACGGGTCCTCCGGCAGGGCATACGAGTTGGCCATGACGATCGGCGTGCGCAGCGCGCCCGACCCGGCGTCGATCTCGTTGCCGGCATGCACCGACTGGGTCTGGAAGCCCAGCGTGGTCGGGTCGTGTTTGTCGGGCCGCGGTGCCGGGCTCGTGGTGGGCGT
Organism: Cryobacterium flavum; assembly: GCF_900103805.1. Lineage (GTDB taxonomy): Bacteria > Actinomycetota > Actinomycetes > Actinomycetales > Microbacteriaceae > Cryobacterium > Cryobacterium flavum. Next base: position 78,500 of record NZ_FNIB01000006.1, read on the forward strand.
CGGTTCGGTGCGAAGGCTCATTCCACCACGCTAGGCCCATCGCGGAGTGCGGCGCCGAACGTTACGCGCCATCGGCATCTGGCCGGGCCGAGATCACGAAAAAGCCCCGGCACTTCTCGCCTGGGGGGAGGTGAGAAATATACCGGGGCCAATCGTTGGAGTGGGGGAACTCCGTTTATAACCGTACGGGGGACGGCCTGAGAAGAGGCTGATAAAAATGGAAAAAGGAGTCTACCCCCACCGGGCAGCCAGCCGTTCCCGGTCGGTCGGTTTGTTATGCATCCGTTGCAACCGCAGGCATCGCGGGCCGCCCCCGTCCGGGTGCACCCCGCCGCGCTGTTTTAACTCTTTGGAAACATCTAGGAGACATCCCGACAAATCCACGTGGTCATTCGTGAGCAAGAAAAGTCACTGACAGTGAATTTACGAACAGTGACCCACCCGGATGGGAGGTCGAACAGTTGAAGATCGCAGGCTGTGGGTATCGACCACGAATTGCGCGAAGCGGATGCCGCCCACCAGCGCTACCCCAACCCCGCGCCGCCACAACGCGCGAGAGCGGAAAAATTGTTGCTTCAGGAGTGCTTAGGCAACGAATTTCCCGCTCTCGCGAACCGGAACGGGGAAGGCATCGATTGGTCGGGTGAGTCGATGTCGATCCCGGGGAGCAACGGGTCAGGCGGCCTGGTGTTTGCCGGCGCCGACCGCGCTCGTGGCGTGGGTCCAGGCGAGCAGCTCGGCCTGCGCGCGCCGACGGCTCGCAGCAGTCTGTTTGGGGGGTACCGGAACGTTCATGCGGGAGCCGGGGCAATCCGTGGTGGAGTTGGCCAACGAGTGATAGGTCGCGAACCGGGTATCCGACGTGATCCATACCATTTGCTGGCATTCTGGGCACTCTGTCTGCAACATTTTCACGATTGTCCGTTCCATCGCCGACTCGGGTAATCGGTTCGATAGCTCCAATCTAGTGGGGATAGACAGGTCAATGTCCTCCCCACTCGTGGGGACAGCAGAAAACCCGGAAGGGTGGTATTTTGCCGCGGAGTCAGCGACCGGCCGCGTAGCCCTGAGCCCCGCGCGGGTTAGCCGCCGCCTGCAGCAGCCCGGTCTGCGGCTCCCGAGTGACCGCCGAGATGCGGCCGAGTGCCCAGTCGCCGGCGCGGGTAATGCGGTGGCCACGCTGTTCCAGCTCGGTGATTACCGCATCGCCCAGCCGATCCTCCACCACGGCGCCGCCGGGCTCCCAGGTGCGCGGCCAGAACGAACCCGGAAACGAGGTGCTGTGAAACGCGGGCGCATCGATCGCCTGCTGCGGGGTGTAGCCGCCGACGATCGTGCGCAGCAGGTACAGCAACTGCCACTGGTCCTGCTGGTCGCCGCCGGGGGAGCCGAGCGCCGTCACCGCCTGCCCGTCCTTCAGCACGAGCGTCGGCGTGAGGGTCGTGCGCGGCCGCTTGCCGCCGGTCAGTGCCGAGGGTGCGCCCGGCTCGAGCCAGGTCATCTGCAGCCGGGAGCCGAGGCAGAACCCCAACTCGGGAATCGTCGGCGACGATTGCAGCCAGCCACCCGACGGCGTCGCCGAGACCATGTTGCCCCAGCGGTCGACGACGTCGATGTGGCAGGTGTCACCGCGCAGTTCGCCGGTCGAGAGCGTTTCGGGCTCGGCCACGGTGCGAGATGGTGCAGCGCTGGCCGGCGCGGCCACCGTCGGTTCGCCCACCCCAGCGGATGACCCCGCACCCTGATCTAACAGCGCCTCCGTTGTGTAGTCGGTGCGCAGTACCGGGTAGTACGGGGCGTGGCCGGGAACGATGCCCGGGCGAAACTCGTGCGAGGCGGTATCCGTGATGAGTGCCCGCCGGGTGGCCGCGTAGTCGGCCGAGAGCAGGTATTCGAGCGGCACAGAGTTAGTGGGCACCGCGGCATCGCCGTAGTAGGCCTCCCGATCGGCGATGCTAAGTTTCTGGGTCTCGAGAATCGTGTGCGCGCCCAGCGCGGTCGAGGGGTCGAGGTACTCGTCGCTGAAGCCGTCCAGAATCATCAGGGTCGCCAGCAGCGCCGGTCCCTGGCCCCAGGCGGCGGTCTTGGCGATCGTGTAACCCCGAAACTCGACGGTCACGGCCTCCTCGATGCTCGCTTCGAAGCCGGCCAGATCCGCCAGGGTCATAACACCGGCGTGGTCGGTTCCCGAGGAATGGCGGTGCGGCGTGCGCCCGAAGTCGACGATGGCCCGGGCCACGAACCCCTCCCGCCATTCCAGCCTGGCCGCGTCGATGCGCCCCTCGCGGGTCGCGACGGCCGCGTCCGCGCTGGCCGCGAGCAGACGGTCGAGGCTTCGCGCCCAGGCCGCATTGGTCACGAGGTCGCCGGCCTGTGGAAGGCGACCATCCGGCATCCACTGCGCTGCCGAGGTGGGCCAGTGCTCGGTGAACAGCGTCGCGACGGAGGTGATCGTGGCGACGACCCGTCCCAGAATCGGATGCCCGTCGCGCGCGTACCCGAGGGCGAACGCGAGCACGTCAGACAGCTCCCAGGTGCCATAATCGCGCAGCAGCACGAGCCAGGCGTCGACCGCGCCGGGAACGGCCGCGGCGAGCACACCAGACCCGGGAACCAGGTCGAGGCCTTTCGACCGGTAGTGCTCGATGGTGGCGTTCTTTGGGGCCGGGCCCTGCCCCATCAAGATGCGGGGGGCATCGGGTTCGCTGGCGGTGACGAAGACGCCGGTCATGTCGCCGCCCGGACCGTTGAGATGGGGTTCGACGATGTGCAGCACGAAGGCGCCGGCCACGGCCGCGTCGAAGGCGTTGCCGCCGCGTTCGAGCACGGCCTGGGCGCAGGCCGTCGCGAGCCAGTGCGTCGAGGCGGTCATGCCAAATGTTCCCTGCAGGGTCGGACGGGTGGTGAAGGTGTTCGCAGCGGTATAGGTCACCCGTCTACCCTCGCACGAGTGTGGGCGGGGTGCCGGTCGGCACCCCGCCCACCGCTGATTACGGCGTGACCCGATAGCGGGTGAGCATGCCGACGGCTCGCCACTTCGACTCATTTACGTCGAATCAGCTCGATTTGTGCAATGATCAGGCGCACTAAGTGCCCGCTCAGGCCGGAGGTCTCCGGCCGGTCGAGCACAACCGGCGCGGCGCGGCGCGAACTCGACATCGGGAGAGACGCACCATGAACTTTGATTGGGAATTCAACGGATTGCCGCTGCACGTCCTCATCGTGCACGCCGTCGTGATCGTGGTTCCGCTGGCGGCACTATGCACGCTGCTCACTGCATTCTGGCCGGCCGTTCGGCGGCGGCTGGGTATCGTGACGCCGCTCGTGGCCCTCGCCGCGCTCGCGCTGGTCCCCCTGGCGGTGCAGGCGGGAGAGTGGCTGCAATCCCGCCTCGTCAACGTCACCCCGCTGCTCGGAACCCACACTGCGCTCGGTCGCACCATGCTGCCGTGGGTGATCGCCCTGTTCCTCGTGGCCGTCGTGCAGTGGGTCTGGTATCGCTATTTTGTCGGTGCCGGCGGGCGTTTCGCATCCGCTGTGCCGAGCCGCAGGGGACGTCTAGTAGCCACCATCATTCTCGACCTGGCCGTTCTGGTCAGCGCGATCGGAGCTGTGGTGACCGTGGCGCTCATCGGAGAATCGGGATCACGCGCGGTCTGGACCGGTCTCTTCACGTCGTAACTTCCTAGCCCTGTGGGTGCCGCACAGAGGTGCGGCACCCACCGGGCCGGTCAGCTGCGCGGCCGGGGCGGCTGTGGTTTCTGGAAGGCCAGTTCGCCGCCGACGCGCCCGCCGAACGGGCGGCCGTGATCGGCGAACTCTTCCCGAAAATAGCCCATCCGCCACGGGCCCATTTCAAGCCGCGAACCGGTGCGCAGAATCTGTCCGTTGCCGATGCTGCGGCCGTCTTCGGCCGGCCGGGAACTGCCCCCGACCTCACCGATCGCAAACAGGCGGTACTCGTCGTTGTCATCGTGGCGAATCTCGGCGTGCAGGGGTTTCAGGCCGGGCAGTTGCAGGTCCGCGTCGGCCGACGAACCGATAGTCGTCGTGCCCGGAAGCAGGTTGAACTCTCGGGGCATCTGTCCGTTCCAATTCTTCGACCCCACGACGAAAATGAGGCGCGGGCGCCCGCTTCCCGGCGTGTAGTGCGTCGTCGTGACCCGGCGGCGGCTGCGCCGGTCGAAGGTCGGCGCGAGCGGAAACACGGTCGACGGTGGAAGCGGAATCGCCACCGGCATGCGGGCCTGCCCGCGCATGCGGGCCTGCACCAGCGGTCCGAGTGCATTTCTCGACCCGAGAACGATGTGCGGTGACCGCGTCACCAGACGTTGCGTGACGGATGCCTGTACGTCGCCCAGTCGGGCGATGAGCCCGACGGGGCCGGTGACGGACACCGTCAATCCACGATTCGCCAACTCGCCGGCCAGTGCGCGCAACGGTTCCAGGTTGAGTGCCCGGCCCTGCACGAACATTTCCGGGTTGCTCGTGTAGATGGTCACATCTCTGCCGTCTGCAGTGATCGTGCCTTGCATGGTGTCGGCGGCTCCAAAAGTGTCGCCGGTCGAACCGTCGGAGGAGCCATCGGGCCGGGCCGATGGCTCCTCCAGCGAGAAGGCGAGATCGATGTGCAGATCGATGTTCGAGGCCGGGGGCACGCTCGCGGAGGAGCCCATGATTAGCCGCGGAAGGGATCGGAGCCGACGGATTTCTGGTCGCTCGTCGTTACACGCAGGGTGCCGTTGAACTTCCACACGGCTCGCGGAGCGTCTGGACCGATATCGCGGGGAACCTCGACGACCATATCGATGAAGCTGTAGTTGATCGCTGCACCTTTGCCCGTGAGATAGGACCACATTTCCTGGCCGAGATCGGTCCAGTCCTTGATGGTGCGCTCCTCGGAGTCAGCGGAGTTCTCGACATTGCCCAGGTATGTCTGTCGTTCGGTCACGGTAAGTTCCTTTTCGCTCGCACAGAGAATGGTGCAGGTTCCGGCAAGTGCACCGGTCAGGAGGAAGAGAACCTCGAGATTTACCTAGCCTATTTACCTAGCTGTGTGGCGTAAAGGATTTTGGGTAAAACGGGAACGGGCATTATTCGGCGTCGAGGTCGGTCTCGAGAATCTTCACGAGTGAGTCGAGAGCCTCCTCGGCGCCCTCACCCTCGGCCCGCAGCACGACGGTGTCGCCGTTGGAGGCGCCGAGGCTCATGATCGAGAGGATGCTCGAGGCGTCCATGGCGTCGTCGGCCGGTTCGCCGGCCATGGCGATGGTCACTTCGAGGGGCAGCTCGCCCACAGCGGCGACGAAAATTCCGGCCGGGCGAGCGTGCAGGCCGACGCGGCTGGCGATGACGGCGGTTCGTTCAGACATGGGATCCTCCAGGGGTAGGCGCGTGAAAAGTACGGTGAAACGGGTGTGGCGGGTTAGAGCCCCAGCGTGTTAAGTATGGGTAGTTTCTCGCGAACGATGCGACGGGCATCCGCTGCCGAATGCGCTGTCAGAGCCAGTTTGGCCAGCTGCTCGGCCTCGGGGAGCGTCACGCTGGCGAGCACAGCGGCGACGGCGGAGAGAGCCCGTGCGGTCATCGACAGCGTCGTGACGCCAAGGCCGACTAATACGACCGCGAGGGCGGGGTCGGCAGCGGCCTCGCCGCAGACACCGACGGGTTTGTTGTGGCCCTCGTCGCGCGATCCGGCCACGGTCAGCCGAATCAGCTGGAGCACGGCGGGCTGCCACGGGGTGTTGAGGCCCGCGAGCGGGCCGAGCTGGCGGTCGGCCGCCATGGCGTACTGGGTGAGGTCGTTGGTGCCGAGGCTGACGAAATCGACGTGTTCGAGAATGCTCGCGGAGGTCAGGGCAGCGGAGGGGACCTCGACCATGACGCCGGGCGTTTTCAGGCCAGCTGCGGCACAGAGGCTGGCGAAATGTTCGGCTTCCTCGGCGGTGGAGATCATCGGCGCCATCACCCAGACCTGGGCTTCGGTGCCCTCGGTGGCCTGCGCGATGGCCTGCAGCTGGCGTTCGAGCACGCCGGGCGAAGTAAAATCGGTGCGGTAGCCGCGCACGCCGAGGGCCGGGTTGGGCTCGGACGCATCGGTCAGAAACGGCAGTGGTTTGTCGGCGCCGGCATCAAGCGTGCGCACGACCACCTTCTTGCCCGGAAAAGCGTCGAACACGCCGCGATAGGCCTCAACCTGTTCGGCGATGGTGGGCTCGGTGTCGCGTTCCAGAAAGCAGAACTCGGTGCGCAGCAGCCCGACGCCTTGGGCACCGGCTGCCGCAGCCTTGACCGCATCCTTTGCGCCACCGACATTGGAGAGCAGCGGAACCAGGTGGCCGTCCTTCATTCGCCCGGTCCCGTCGAACACGGCGAGGGCGGCGGTGGTTGTCTCCCACGCCTTGGCGAGCGCGACCTCGTCGCCGCCGGGGTCGACCAGGACCGTGCCGGCGGCTCCGTCGACGAAGACCAGGGTGCCGTCAGTGAGAGAGTCGACCCCCACTGCGGCGACCACGGCCGGCAGCCCGAGGGCGCGAGCAATGATGGCCGTGTGCGACTGGGGCCCGCCGCTCGAGGTGACGAGGGCCATGACTTTCGCCGGGTCGAGGGTGGCGGTGTCGGCCGGCGCGAGGTCCTCGCCGACCAGAACGAACGGAGTGTCCGAATAGGGAATTCCGGGCGCGGGAACGCCGCGCAGCTCGGCGACGATACGCCCCCGCACATCGAGGACGTCGGTCGCTCGCTCGGCCATGTAGCCGCCGAGATTGTGCAGCATCTCGGCCACCGACGCGGCGGCGTCCCAGATTGCGCGTTCCGCCGAGGCGCCGTTGTTGATGAGCTTCACGGCGGCCTTCACCAGCATCGGGTCGTTCGCCATTAGTGCTGTGGCTTCCAGCACCTCCCGGCCGGTGCCCGAAGCCGAGGACGAGCGGGCCGTGAGGTTGGTCTGCACGGCTTTCGCCGCGGTGCGCAGCAGAGCGGATGCGTCTTCCGCGCTTGTTCCCGCAACCAGCTGCTCGCCGACTGCGGGTTCACGAACCGCTTTGGGCATCAGCAGGATGGAACCGATGATGCGTCCGGGGCTGACTCCGACTCCGGAGAAGGTGCGGCCGGTCTCGGCCTGGTCTGCCGGTGCCTGGCCTGCACCGGCACTGCCTGAAAGCGTCTGCACGATCATCCTCGATTCCTTCATCCCAGCATTCGGCTGGCGTCACTGTATTGCGGAACTGCGGTCGCGCGTGTCGTTTTGGCTGCGCTGGTTCGCGCGGCGCCGGCACCGGATCAGGCGTTGACGAGCACGGCTTCCGGAGCGTCAACCGGACGCTTCCGCACGGCGTAGCGCTTGAGTCCGACAACGGCAAACGCTGATACAACAGTACCGATCGCGATTGCGAGCAGGAACAACCAGAAGTTGTCGATCGCAAAGAACACGAAGACGCCTCCGTGCGGTGCCTTGCTCGTGATGTTCCAGGCCATCGACAGTCCACCGGTGACGGCGGCGCCGAGCATGCTGGCCGGAATTACGCGGAAGACGTCGGCGGCGGCGAACGGAATGGCACCCTCGGAGATGAAAGAGAGCCCGAGAAGCCAGGCCGCCTTGCCGTTCTCCCGCTCAGCGAGGCTGAACAGCTTGCGGTCGACCACGGTGGCCAGGGCCATCGCGAGCGGCGGCACCATGCCGGCGGCCATGACCGCGGCCATGATCTGCCACGGTGCCTGGTTGGCGAGGGTGGCTGCGCCGAGGCCGGCGACGGCGAAGGCGTAGGCCACCTTGTTGACCGGGCCGCCGAGGTCGAAGGCCATCATGAGGCCGAGAATGACACCGAGAATCACAGCGGATGCCCCGGTCATGCCGTTCAGCCAGTCGCTCAGTCCCACGGTCAGCAGGGCGATCGGACCGCCGAGCACGATGAACATCAACCCGGAGGCGACGATCGACGCGATCAGCGGAATGATGACGACGGGCATAAGGCTGCGCAGCCAGCGTGGAACGTTGATTTTGGCGATGTTCACAGCGACGACACCGGCGAGCAGTCCGCCGACGATGCCGCCGAGGAACCCGGCACCCATGAATCCGGCCACGGCACCGGCGACGAAGCCGGGAGCGATGCCGGGGCGATCGGCGATGGCGAAGGAGATGTAGCCGGCCAGGGCGGGAACCAGGAAGCCCATCGACAGGGCGCCGATCTTGAAGAAGACCGCTCCCAGATAGATGTTCAGGCCCCCGTCGGGAAGGTTGAACAGGCTGTTGTTCAGCACGACTGCATCGGCGACCTTGGTGATCTCGAAGCCGCCGAGGGCGAAGCCGAGGGCGATCAGCAGGCCTCCGCCGGCGACGAACGGAATCATGTAGCTGACACCGGTGAGCAGGGCTCGCTTGAGCTTCTGGCCCAGGTGCTCACTCTTCTCCTCTGACGAGCCCCCGAGGTCAACGGTGCCGCTGACGCGACGGGTGTTCGGGTTGAGCGCGGCGGCCAGGGCTTCCTCGATCAATCGTCCGGGTTCGTCGATTCCGCGCTTGACCGGGGCATTGATGACGGGCAGTCCGGCGAAGCGTTCCCGGCCACGCACGTCGACGTCGACGGCGAAGATGACGGCGTCGGCCGCTGCGATGACGGTGGGGTCGAGCGGGGTGAGTCCGGCCGAGCCCTGGGTCTCAACCTGCAGGTCGACTCCGACGGCCTTGGCGGCGGCCACGAGGGAGTCGGCGGCCATGTAGGTGTGGGCGATGCCGGTTGGGCAGGCCGTGACGGCGACAATGCGCTTCATGCCGGACCGTGCGGGGCCGGTGCCGGCGTTCGCGTTTTCGGCACTGCCGGCGTGGGCGCCGGCAGCAACCGGCACCGGGGCGACGACGTTGCCCACGAGTTCGACGATCTGCTGCGCGGTCGACGCGTCCCGCAGGGCCGCGGTGAAGTCGTTCTTCATGAGCGACCGGGCCAGCTTGGCCAGAATCTTCAGGTGCTCCTGGTCGGCGCCGTCCGGCGCCGCAATGAGAAAGACGAGGTCGGCCGGGCCGTCCTTGGAACCGAAGTCGACCGGCGTCGATAGGCGGGCCAGTGCCAGGGTGGGCTCCAGCACGGCCGTGGAACGGCAGTGCGGAATGGCGAGCCCGCCCGGGATGCCGGTGGCGGTCTTCGCTTCGCGGGCCAGGGCATCCGCGTAGAGAGATTCGATCTCGGTGGCTCGGCCGGCGCCGACGACGAGCTCGGCCAGGTGCCGAATGACGTCTTTCGGCTCGGTACCGAGATAGGTGTCCAGAGCAACAAGCTCCGGGGTAATCAGTGCACTCACTGGTCATCCTCCTTTGGATGTGTGGCCAGGACCGGCTCGGAGGCCAGGACTGGGGCAAGGTCCGTCACGGTGACGGCGCTGGGGTTGGTTTGGTGCAGGGCGGGAACAGTGGAACCGGGCAGGGAGGCGGCGGCAGCGCCGTGGGCGGCGGCTTGGCGCAGGCAATCGGGGGCACTCGCGCCGAGGTTGCTCTGCAGCAGGTAGCCGGCCAGGGCCGAGTCGCCGGCACCGACCGTGCTTACGGCGAGCATTGGGGGAGTCGTGGCGAGCCAGCTTTCGGCGGCAGTGACGAGCACGGCGCCCTTCGCTCCGAGGGTGGCGAGCACGGCGCCGACACCACCGGCGATGAGAACGCGAGCTGCGTCGACGACGAGATCGGGGTTTGCTTCGAGCGTGTCGCCGTCGAAGAGGCCGCTCAGCTCGGCGAGTTCCTCACCGTTGGGCTTGAGCAGGTCGGGGTGGGCCAGAGCTGCCGCGGCGAGCGGGCCGCCGGAGGAATCCACGGCGACTTTCGGCGCGTGGCTACCGAGTCGGGTGCGCAGCTCGCCGATGATGCGCGCGTAGAAGTCGTCGGGCACGCCGGGGGGTACCGATCCGGCCAGCACCAGCCAGCTCGCGCCGACCGACTGTTCCAGAACGAGTTCCACCAGGGCATCCTGCTGGGCGAGGCTCAGTACGGGGCCGGGTTCGTTGAGCTTGGTCGTGGTGCCGTCGGGTTCTGTGATCGCGACATTGCTGCGGAGGGGCGCGCCGATCGGCAGGCCGAGGTGTGGAATTGACTGGCTGGTGAGGGCGAGCAGCACCGGATCGTCGGCGTCACCGGGCAAAATGGCGAGGCTTGAAATGCCGCTCGCTTCGAGGGCGCGGCAGATGTTGACGCCCTTGCCGCCGGGTTCGCTGTGGGCGGCCACGGCCCGCTGCACCTCGCCGCGTTCGATCGGGCCGGCCAGCTCGATGGTGCGGTCGAGGCTCGGGTTGGGGGTCAGGGTGACGATCATGCGATCACCACGTCGACGTCGGCCGCGGCGAGGGCTGCGGCCAGATCAGCGGATGGCGGGGCATCCGTTATCAGGGTATCGATGGCCGCGAGGGCGGCGAAACAGACGAGGGTCTCCTGGTCGAGCTTGCTGGAATCGGCGAGCACGACGACGCGCCTGGCTGAGGTGACGATGGCCGCTTTGACGGCCGCTTCGACCGAGTCGGGGGTGCTGAGTCCGAAGGTGGCGCTGATGCCGTTGGTGCCGATGAAGGCGATGTCGGGGCGCAGCAACCCGAGCTGCGCGACGGTTCCGGCGCCGACGATGGCGCTGGTCAGCCCGCGCACGCGGCCCCCGAGAATGTGCAGCTGGATTGTCTCGTTGCTGGAGAGTTTGCCGGCGATCGGCACCGCGTTGGTGATCACCAGAAGTTGGTCGCCGCTGACAGCCGGAGTGAAGCTGGCCAGGCGGTCGGCGAGAAGCTCCGTGGTGCTGCCGGCGTCGAGCAGGATCGAACCGGTGCGACTGGCCGGAATCATGCGCATGGCGGCGTCGGCGATGCGCGACTTCTCGTCGAGGTGCTGGGTCTGGCGTTCGTCGAGGCTCGGTTCGGACAGGCTCAGGCGGTCGATGGCGACCGCGCCGCCGTGCACGCGCCGCAGCTGGCGGGCGGCTTCGAGGGTGTCGAGGTCGCGGCGTACGGTCTCGGCGGTGATGGCGAATCGCGTGGCGAGGTCGGTGACGGTGACCCGGCCCTGGGTTGCCACGAGTGCGGCGATCAAGAGTTGACGTTCTTCGGCGAACACGAATGCCTCCTCGACGGTGAGTGATGTTGGTCACGAAGTTGGTTTCATTGACTTTAGCTGTGTTTATTTTTGTTTGTCAAGAAAAGAGAAGATAAACAAAGAAATATTGCTGCGCAGCGGCACGCGGATGCTGCCGGTCGGGCATGTCGGTGGGCCCCGGTAGCGTAATTGGTATGAAGATTCTGCACACCTCGGACTGGCACATCGGGCGCACCTTCCATACCCATTCCACGCTCGAGCACCTCGGTCTCGTGTTGGACGCACTGGTTGCGGTGGTGGTGCAACGCGGTGTCGACGTGGTGGCCGTGGCCGGTGATGTCTTCGATTCCGCAATGCCCTCCAAAGAGAGCTACGCGCTGCTGACCGACACGCTGCGGCGGTTGAAAGAGGCCGGGGCATCCGTTGTGATGACCAGCGGCAATCACGACTCGGCCACCCGGCTCGGGTTTCAGGCTGAGTGGGCAGCGCTGGCCGGCATCCACATCCTGACCCGGCCCGAGCAATACGCCTCGCCGATCACCCTCACCGACGAGCACGGCCCGGTTCATTTCTATGGCATCCCCTACCTGGAGCCGGCCCTCATTCGCCACCTGCACCCCGGTGTACCGTTGAAAACGCAGGAGCAGGTGCTCGACTTCGCCATGACGCGCATTCGGGACGACCTGGCGCTGCGCCTCACTGCGGGCGGCCGGGGTGGCCGCAGCGTCGTCCTCGCGCACTGTTTCGCGGCCGGCGTCGCCCCGGCTGCCGAGTCGAGCGATGTGGAGCGCGATATCACCGCCGGCGGGCTCGACCTCGTACCGCTGTCGGTGTTCGACGGCTGCGACTACGTCGCGCTCGGCCACATTCACGGGCGAGCCACCCTCACCCCGCGGGTGCGCTACTCCGGGGCGCCGCTGCACTACTCTTTCGCCGAGGCCGGCAAGCCGCGCGGTGCCTGGCTGGTCGAACTCGGCGCCGACGGCCTGGGCTCCGACGCTGGTGCCGTGGAGTGGGTCGACCTGCCCGTTCCGCGCCGGCTCGCGGTACTCACCGGCGAACTCGCCGACCTGCTCGCTGACGAGGCATTCGCCGACAACGAGGGCGACTGGGTGAAAGCCATTCTCACCGACCGGGTGCGCCCGCTCGACGCGATGCGGGCGCTGCAATCCCGATTTGTCCACGCGGTGACGCTCGAGCACCGCCCCACGATCACTCTCGATGCGGAGGGCTCCACCTACGCCGAGCGCATTCGCGCGGCCACGGGGGATACCGAGATTGTGGCTGGCTTCCTGTCGTTCGTTCGCAACGGGGTCGGTCCCAGCGAGTTTGAAAGTGCATTGGTCGCAGAACTGTTAAACGAACAGAGTGTGAAGGAGGTGAACGCATGAAGATCCAGCGACTGCGTCTGGCCGGATTCGGGCCATATAAGACTGAACAAATTGTCGATTTCGAACGTTTCGATGCCGACGGCATCTTTCTCATCACCGGCAAGACCGGCGCCGGCAAATCCAGTATTCTCGACGCTATCTGCTTCGCTCTCTATGACCAAGTGCCGCGGTTTCCCGATGGAAAGCAGCCGTTGCGTAGCGACTACTGCGAGCCCGATGATCCCACCTTTGTCGAACTCGACTTCAGCCTGCGCGGGCGTGAGTATCGCCTGTTGCGCAGCCCCGCCTACGAGCGGGCGAAGAAGAACGGCACCGGAACCACCACCGCGGCGCCCACCGCTGTACTGCAGGTGCTCCACGGCACCGAGTGGCAAGGCCTTGCGGCCAAACCACACGCGGTCGGCCTGGAACTGAGCACGATCCTGCCCCTGAAGGCCGACCAATTCCTGCAGGTGATCCTGCTCGCCCAAAACCGGTTCCAATACTTTCTGCTGGCCAAGACCGATGAACGCCGTGCCGTGCTGCGCACCCTGTTCGGGACCACCCGATTTGAGCAACTGGAAACCGCGCTCGTGCAGCGCCGCAAATCACTCGACGACCGGCTCGCTGACGTGCAGCGCGACATCGTCGAACACACCACCGCTGCCATGCACCAGCTTCGGCTTTCTGAACCGCCCATCGCCCCCGACCTGGGCTGGTTTCAGGGCGCTCTGGCCGACTTGACCAGCGCAGTCGACGCCGCCGCAGAGGAGTCGGCCAGTGCGGCCGCTCTGCTGTCTGAAGCCACTGCCGACCACCGCGCGGCCACGGAGACCCAGCGGCGTCAGGGCCGCCGCGCTCTGGCCGACACCGCTCTCGCCACCCTCGACGGCCGCCGGGCCGAGGTCGAGGAAGAACGCAGCACACTGCTGCGGGCCGCCCGAGCGGCACGGGTCTGGCCGCACATTCGCAGCAGCCGGGCCGCGACTGCCGACTGGCAGGCCGTTCTGGCCGCTGAAACCTTGGCGCGGGTCGCCTGGCTGCCGTTCGGCGACAGCAGCGCCGGTGTCAGCGGCAGCACGGCGCAGAGCGAGTCCGAGCCGGTGCTGCGCCCGATCATGGACGCCCTCGTGAGACGTCTCGGAGCGCTCGCGGAGGTACTCGCGGAAGAGAAGCAGCTCCCTGCCCTGAACCACGAGATCACCGCTTTGTTCGACGTGCTCACCGGCCACACCAACGGTTTGACGCGTGCGCAGAATCGCATCGATGAGCTGCCTCAGCAGATCGATTTCGTCGGCGAGCAACTCGCGGCCGCAACCCTCGCCGCCTCCGGCGAGACTAACGCCGACGACGCCGTGCGCCGGTCCGACGCCGCGTTCACGGCCGCCGAAAACGTGGTGTCGTTGCAGACCGAGCTGGCCGGGGCGGGCGCTCAACTGCTCGACCGCAGTCGGGACAACGCGGCGGCCGCCGTTGCCTACGAGGCCCTCGTGGCTCGTCGGTTCGCCGGGCAGGCGTCCGAATTGGCCAGCCGCCTCGTCGATGGTGTGCCCTGCCCGGTCTGCGGTTCGGTCGAACACCCGGCTCCCGCAGCAGCGGAGGGCGAACAGGTCACTGCAGCCGACCTCGATTCGGCCCAACTGCAGATGCAGGGCCGGCAGCGCGAACTGGCCGATGCTCAGGAGACCCAGGCCGCCCTGACGAATCGTCTCGGGCAGGCGCAGGCGCTGGCCGGGCAACGAAGTGTTGACGAGCTCCGCGCCGAAGGCGTGGCTGCCCGGGCCCGGTTGGCCACCGCGCGCACGGCTGCCGGCCTGGTCGGTGGGCTTCGGCAGGAAAACGCCGACCTGCGGGACGCCCAGGCCGACGCACGAGCCGCGGTGGTGAGCCTCCGGGCGGCACGCGATACTGCGGCAGACACCCACAGCGAACGGTCGGGGCAGCGTGACCTGCTCGTGGCCCGCGTGGGAGCGCAGCGTGGTGATCGCGATACCGTGACCGACCAGGCGCGCGCTCTGCAGCACGAGCTGGACTGCGCTCGCGCCCTCGACGACGCCCTCGTGCTCAGCCAGCAGCGCGCCGCGGCTCGTGATGCCGCCGACCTCGACCTCGCGAGCCAACTGGCGGAGCAAGCCTTTGATGACGAGGAAACCGCTGCCGCGGCGCGGCTCGACGAGCGCCAGACCGCACAGCTGGCGAACGATGTGCGGTCCTATGACGACCAGCGTGCAGCGGCCCTGGCGGCAGTGGCAGATCCTGAGCTGATCGATCTTGCGCCAGATCCGGTCGATCTTGAGCCATCCCGGCTGGCGTTCGCAGCCGCGAGCGGCGCGCGCGATGACGCTGTGGGCGCGCACAGCTCGCTCGCCGAACGTGCCGGCCAGCTGGACGTGCTCGTGCGGGGCGTTACAACGCGATTCGCGGCATCCGCTGATCTGCTCGACGAACACTCCCAGGTACGAGGCCTGGCCGACGTCGTGCAGGGAGACGAACCGAACACGAAACGGATGCGGCTGGAGACTTACGTTCTAGCCGCCCAGCTGGAAGAGATCGTCGTGGCGGCCAACCTGCGGCTGCGCACGATGACCAGCGGCCGCTACGCCCTCGAACACGATGACTCCCGAGTGAAGGGCGGTGCTCGGTCGGGACTGGGGCTGGCGATCCGCGATGAGTTCACCGGTCGAGCCCGGGCGACGCACTCTCTTTCGGGTGGCGAGACCTTCCTGGCCTCGCTTGCTCTCGCGCTCGGACTGGCGGAGGTGGTGACCGGGCAAGCCGGCGGCATCACGCTCGACACCCTGTTCGTCGACGAGGGGTTTGGCTCGCTCGACAGCGAGACCCTGGAGACGGCCATGAGCACCCTCGACACCCTGCGCGCCGGCGGACGCACGATCGGCCTGATCAGTCACGTCGACTCCATGAAAGAGCAGATCCCGGCGACCCTGCGTATCTCGGTCACCGACCAGGGCTACAGCCGAATCGAGGCCAACGCACCCGCCGAATGACCGTTCGTGGGCGGTACGGAATCGTTCCCGGACCGTCCAAGCGCCGTTCGAGGCCACCGGGCTGACCACAAGAGGTGGGCTTCAGCCATTGCCCATCCGCGGTGAGCCTGTCACGATCGGAGCGTTGCCGCAACGAAGCGAGCTGCGCCAGGGAACCCGAATGAAGAAGATCCTCTATATCGACCTCGACAACACCCTCGTCAACGTGCAATCGGGGATCGACCGACTCACCAACGCCGAGTACATCCGCTATGAGAAGCGGCTCGACGAGGTGCCGGGTATTTTCGCCCGCATGGAGCCGATCAGCGGTGCCATTGACGCGTTTCACACCCTCGCCCAATCGTTCGACACCTACATTCTGTCGATGGCACCGTGGGGAAATGCGAGTGCCTGGCAGCACAAGCTGGAGTGGGTGCAGGAACATCTCGGAGTGGATGCCGGCGGGCCGGCCTATAAGCGGCTCATTCTTTCGCACCACAAGCACCTGAACCGCGGCGACTTTCTGGTCGACGACGGATTGGCCGTTGGCGCTGACCGGTTCGAGGGCGAGCTGATCAAATTTCTGACCCCGCTGTTCCCCGACTGGAACACGGTGACCCGCTACCTGCTCGAGCGTGCCGACAACAATTCATCCCCGACGAGCGAGCCCTATTCTCGGCACCGCCCGGCGCTGCAGCGCGGGGCGGCGCTGCAGCGCTGACCGCGCATTCTACGGGCTTCGTACCGGTCCAAATGCTGTAACCCGATTTCGCTCATCGCGCAAGAAAACAGGTGAATTTGGCACTTGAGCAGGGGTGCTCGCCGTTGTATATTGATCTTGCTTAGACCAGTCCGATTGCCCTGCCGACCGGACTGGTCTTTCCTTGTCTGCCCTCCCTGCCGGCGACCTCGCTGACAACCCTGGGACGCCCCTGCCGCCGGCTCGCGGCGAATCATACAGGGTCCTGAAGTCTTGACTAGGGGTTTACCCACATGTAAATCTGGGGTAATCTCACTTTCAGACAGGCTCGGATGGGTCCCGGCGGCTTACCCGGACAGATTTGGGCCACCAGATGATTGGGTGAAGATGATGGTGGAACTAAAGAAGATGACGGAACTGAAATCGGATTTCGTTCCGATGGGTGAAGTCAGCGCTGATGAACGCTCCCGAATGGCGTTCGGCAAGGCTGGTGTGCACCGCGACGATCGTTACGCCGTCGCGGTGAACGCTGAGGGCGAGATCCTGCTCACCCCGCTCGTGTCCATTCCGCGCCGTGAACTCTTGGTGTGGGATGACGAAGGCATCCGCGCCGCTCTGGTGCGAGGTCTCGAGCACAGCAGCAAGGACGAGACCAACGAGGGTGGCGACTTCACCCGGTACGCCGATGAGGAGCACGCTGTCGACGAGTCGGCCGCGCCCGCCGAGCCTCAGTCATGAGTTTTACGCTTCTTCTCACGAGGGAAGCGGCCTCGGGATTATCCATCCTCGAAACAAAACCACAATTGGTCGGCCGTCTGAAGCGGGTGCGTACGGCCCTCGGCCGGCTGCAGCTGAACCCTGACGACCCGGCATTGCGCTCACACAAGTATGTGTCGCTCGCTGGCAAGAAGGGGGAGGCCGTCTGGGACTCCTACATAGAGCACCGCACGCCGACGGCCGGGCGCATCTACTGGCACTACGGTCCCGGCCTTGATCGCATCACCGTTGTGATAATCACGCCGCACCCGTAGCGGGTGCCGCGCCTGCACGCATCGGCTGCTCCGCTCTAGAACGGGTGGAGCAGCCGGTGCAGGAACTGGCGGGTGCGTTGCTGCTGGGGGTTCCGCAGCAGCTGCTTCGGGTCGCCGTGCTCGACGATCGTGCCGCCGTCGACAAAGGCGATCTCGTGCGCGACCTCGCGGGCGAATTCGAGCTCGTGAGTGACGATGACCATGCTCCAGCCTTCGTCGGCCAGCTCCTTGATCAGGCGCAGCACGTCGCCGACGAGTTCGGGATCGAGAGCGGATGTCGGCTCGTCGAATAAAAGCAGCTGTGGTCGCAGCGCCAGCGCGCGCACGATGCCGACGCGCTGCTGCTGCCCGCCGGAAAGTTCGAACGGGTAGCTGTCCCGCTTGTCGGTCAGTCCGACACGCTCGAGCAAAGCGAACGCCTCGGCAGTTGCCTCGGCAACCGGGCGGCGCTGCACCACGACCGGTCCCTCAATCACGTTCTGCAGAACGGTCTTGTGCGGAAACAGGTTGTAGTGCTGAAAGACCATAGCCGAGCGGTCGCGAAGGGCGGCCAGCTGTTTCGGCGTGGTCTTCGCGGCGAAATCAAGGGTCACGGGCACGGAGGTGGCTCCGCGTCCGGGCGTCCGGCCGGCACCGGGTCGGTCAACAGGGGAGGCTGCCGCGACCTCGATCGTGCCGCCGTCGGGCAGTTCGAGCCCGTTCAGGCAGCGCAGAATTGTGGTTTTTCCCGAGCCCGACGGACCGATCAGGGCGAGCACCCGGCCGCGGCCCACCGTGAGGTCCACCGATTCCAGCACGCGGTTGGTGCCAAAACTTTTCTGCAGGCCGCGCACGCGGAGTAGTGGAACAACGGGCTCGGCCGCACGATCTGCGGCCGGAAGATCAGCGGGCGACATAGCGGTCCAATCGTCTCTCGAGAAAACCCTGGCCGGTGGAGAGCACCAAGCAGATGACCCAGTAGATGAGGGCTGCTTCGAGATAGAGCAGCATGAACTTATTGCTGAACGCAGCCACTTGCTGCGCCTCGCGGAACAATTCGGTGACCAGGATCAGCGAGGCCAGCGAGGTGTCCTTGACCAGGCTGATGAACGTGTTCGACAGCGGCGGCACCGACACCCGAGCTGCCTGCGGCAGGATGATGCGGGTGAGGGCGCGCCGGTGCGACATGCCGATCATGTAGGCGGCTTCCCACTGGCCCTTGGGCACCGAGAGAATTGCGGCGCGAATGACCTCGGCTGCATAGCCGCCGACGTTGATGGAGAAGGCCACCACGGCGCTCGGCCACGGGTCGATGGTCACGCCGATCGACGGCAGCCCATAGAAGATCACGAACAGTTGCACCAGCAGCGGAGTGCCGCGCACGATCGAGATGTAGCCGCGGGCGATGCCCGATAGCCAGCGGCGGGTCGACAACCTCATCAGGGCCAGCGCAATCGCGAGCACGAGCCCGATCGCAAACGACATCAGGGCGAGCGGAATCGTGCCTCGAATGGCGCCGTCCAGCATCGGCCAGAACGAGCTGACGAATAACTCCCAATCAGGCTGGATCATCGATGAGCGTTACTGGCTGACGTCGGCGCCGAAGTACTTGTCGGAGAGCTTGGCGAGCGTTCCGTCGGCCGTGAGGGTCGCGAGGGCTGCGCTCACGGCGTCGGCCAGCGCGGTGCCGTCCTTCGCGAAGGCGAAGGCGCTTTCCGAACGGTCTTCGGTCTCCGCAGCGATCTTCAGATTGTCGGCGCCGTTGGACTTCTGGTAGTCGAGAAAGGTGAGTTTGTCGTTGACTGTGGCATCGACTCGACCCTGTTCGACCAGGGCGACCGACTGGGCCCAGCCCTCGACTCCTTCGACGGTCGCGCCGCTCTCGGTGGCCAGGGCGTTCCAGTTGCTGGTGAGGGACTGCGCCGTGGTCAAGCCCTTGAGGCTCGCGAACGACGTGATTGACGTGTTGTCGGCGGGAACGACGATGACTCCGGTGGAGTAGGTGTACGGCGTGGAGAACACGTACGATTCGAGGCGTTCTGGGGTTATCGACACCTGGTTGGCAATGGTGTCCCAGCGGCCGGCGGTGAGGCCGGCGAAGATGGCGTCCCACTGGGTCTCTTCGAATTTCGCTTCGACGCCGAGCTCGTCGGCAACGGCGCGGGCCACCTCGACGTCGTAGCCGGTGAGCTCGCCCGAACCGTCTTCGTGGAACGAGAACGGCCGGTAGGTGCCTTCGGTGCCGATGGTGAGGGTACCGGAGTCGAGCACGCTGCTGAGCGAGTCGTCGGTGCCAGTTGCGCTGTCCGCCGCGGGGGCGGAGCAGCCCGTAAGGGCGAGGGCAGCGATCGACAGCACGGCGACGGGAATGAATCTGAGCTTCATGAAAGGAATGCCTAACGAACTCGTTGGGGCGGGCGGGTTGTGCCGCGCTGCCCCAGAATGTGCGGAGGCCGCGGGTAGCGGCGTCCTAAGCGTAACAAGGCGCTGGCGGCCCTGAATATTCCTGTTACGTTCAATGAAGCGGCGCACTCGGCCGATCTGCCGGCCGCTCAGACCGCCGGCTAGGAGCGCACGGCCAGGGCGAACGGCAGCACCGCCGAAGCCCCGTGCTGGCGCAGTACGCGGCTCGCCACGGTCAGGGTCCAGCGGCTGTCGGCCAGGTCGTCGATGAGAAGAATGGGGCGGCCGGCGAACGGGGCAAGGGCCTCGGCCAGCTCGGGGCCCACAGCGAAGCGGTCCCACACGCTTGACAGCCGGTAGGCACTGTTGCCGCCCGGCTCCCCGGTGGGGCCGCCGTTCGCCCAACTCAGGGCGCCGAGCCAGGGCAGCCGACCGATACTAGCGAGTGACGCTGCCACCGAATCGATCAACAACGGATGCCGCCGCGACGGCACCCCGACGATGGCCACCGGCCGGTCGGCCCACCCCCACTCGGCGAGCACGCGCACACAGGCGGCCAGCATGGCCGGCGGGGCGGCGGCATCCGTGCCTTGCGTCTCGAACAGGTCGCGCAGGGGACCGCCCCAGCCGAGGTCGGTCAGTCGGGCCAGCGCGCGGCCGGGCTCGGCGCGATCGCCGAGCGCAATCTTTCCGGTCGCCGCGACGCCCAGGTTGTTCATGCCGGTGGGCCACTGGGCGCGTACGTCGATGGCGACGCCGACCCGGTCGAGCGATTTCGCGGCCGTCGCAGCGGCGTCGTCAGCCACATCGCTTGGATACCAGACGCCCTGGCAGTTGTCGCAGCGACCGCAGGCCACTGCGCTGTCGTCGTCGAGGGCTCGCTGCAGAAATTCCATCCGGCATCTCGTGGTGTTCTCAAATTCGAGCATGGCCTGCTGCTCGCCGAGCCTGGCGGCCGCGATGCGTTCGTAGCGCTCCTGGTCGTAGACCCAGGGCTGCCCGGTGGACTGCCAGCCGCCCTTGACCCGGTGCACGGCGCCGTCTACGTCGAGCACCTTGAGCAGCAGCTCGAGCGGCGTACGTCGAAGGTCGACCCGGGCTTCGAGCGCCGGCGTCGACAGGGGAGCTCCGGCGGCTTCGAGTGCGCCGATCACGGCGAGGGCCTTGGCCTGGTTGGGCATCGAGGCGGTGGCGAAATAGTGCCAGATGGCCTCGTCTTCGGCTCCGGGCAGCAGCAACACATCGGCCGACGCCGTGGCCCGGCCGGCACGGCCGACCTGCTGGTAATACGCCACGGGGGAGGACGGCGCGCCCAGGTGCAGCACGAAGCCGAGGTCGGGTTTGTCGAAGCCCATCCCGAGGGCGCTCGTGGCGATGAGGGCCTTGACCTGGTTGGTCTTGAGCAGCCCTTCGGATTCCTCGCGTTCGGCCGTGTCGGTCTGGCCGGTGTATGCACGCACGGCGTGACCGGCTTCGCGGAGCAGCCGCGCGGTGTCCTCGGCGGCCGCGACCGTGAGGGTATAAATGATGCCGCTGCCCGGCAAGTCACCGAGGTGGCTGAGCAGCCAGGCCAGCCGGGCCCGCGAATCGGGCAGGCGCAGCACCCCGAGTCGCAGCGACGACCGGGCGAGCGGGCCGCGAATGGTGACGACCTCGGCCGTGCCCGCCGTGGTGCCGGTGCCGGCACCGTTGAAGCCGGTGGCGACCATACCCACTTGCTCCGCGACATCCTGCACGACCCTGCTGTTGGCGGTGGCCGTGGTGGCGAGCACCGGGACGCCCGTCGGCATCTGCGCGATCAGCTCGCGCAGGCGGCGATAGTCTGGGCGAAAGTCGTGGCCCCAGTCCGAGATGCAGTGTGCTTCGTCGACCACGAGCAGGCCCACACGGGCGATCAGGGTGGGCAGCTGCTCATCCCGAAAGGACGGATTGTTCAGTCGTTCCGGCGACACCAGCAACACGTCGACCTCATCGGCGTCGAGCTGGCGCAGCACATCGCTCCACTCGTGCGCGTTCGACGAGTTGATCGACACCGCACGCACCCCGGCCCGGGCCGCAGCGGCCACCTGGTCGCGCATCAGCGCCAGGAGCGGAGAGACCAGAATGGTCGGGCCGGCGCCCTGGCGTCGAAGCAGCAGCGTGGCCACAAAATACACGGCCGATTTTCCCCACCCGGTGCGCTGCACCACGAGGGCGCGGCGGCGGTGGTCTACCAGGGTTTCGATGGCCTCGTACTGTCCGTCATGCCAGGAGGCGTCGTCTCGCCCCACGAGCGTACGCAGAATGGCCAGAGCGGATGCGCGGGTGTCGGTCATCCTTCAAGGGTGCCAGATGCCGCCGACACTGCGGGGCACTGCACGACCTGGTAGATCGCGCCATCCGGCGTGCGAGAGACCAGGCCCGCGTCGACGAGGTATCGCCGCAGGGTGACCACGTCGTCGACGACCACCGTGAGACGGATGCCCAACTCGCGTTCCGACATTCGCTCTGGTGGCAGCGCAGCGGCGACCCATCCCAGTAGTTCGTCACGATCAGGCTGCTTCGCCGGGTATTGCTCTATCCGCTCGTTTCGAATGAACCGTTCCGCACCGTCGCGCCGCACTTCGGGTGTGCTCTCCAGGAGTTCACCGAACACCGCGGTGACGGCATTACCGTCAGCATCGAGCAAACCGGCATCCTGGAGCGCGGCGGCGGCCTTCGCTCGTTTGGATTCGGCCAGGTCAGCAGACCCCTCAAGTGCCGCAGCGGCCCACACCGTCCTGCGATCGGGGTGGGCGAGTGCCGCGACGACGCGGCGCCATTGGTTAGCCATGTCCCCAGTGTGTTGCCCGCGGCAATCCTCTGCAACCTCCTCAGATTCTCACTGCTCTCGCTGGTCACTGGTGCGTGTCGCGGGGCATCCGTCGCGTTCCGACGGGATCGCTCAGTAGGCTCGGTGGGTGAACGTGATTCAGGAGATCGAAACGCGACTGCCGGAACAGGCCGTCGTCGGTTTCCGCCGACTCATCGGGCAGGCCCGCGTGAAAGATGCGGTGCTGTTGCAGGAACGGGCCATGGCGCGCATGGTAGCCCCGGCGCAGTGGATTCTGACCCGGGTCGGGGCCGACGGCATCCGCTTGACCAAAGCCGGGCACCTGCCGCCCGCGGTCGTCGTCGAAGCCTCCGCCGAGCTCGACTGGGGCTGGCCGATCAGCGTCAACCGCGAGGTGCACCTGCGACCGCTGCAGGAGCTGCGCGGGCACCTGCGCGACGTCGGACTGCTGCGGGTCAGCAAAGGAATGCTGGTGCTCACCAAAAAGGGCGCCGCCCTGTCCGGCTCTCCCCGCGAACTCTGGTGGCATCTCGCCCGCACCATTCACTCCAGCCGCACGCCCGCCGTCGCTGACGCCACCCGCCTGCTGCTGCTCTTCGTCGCGACCCGCGGGCTGGCTCGCCGCGACGACTACCTCACGACCCTGTCTCGCGCGCTCGGATCGCTGGGCTGGGTCCAGTCCGACGGCCAGGAACCGACGACGGAATCGGTCTGGCACCTCGTCGACACCAAATGGCGCCTGCTCGACCGGCTCGGCGCGTTCGAGCAGACCGAGGCCTGGCACGGCGACCGCGGCACCGTCACGGTCGGTGGCGCGGCCTTCGCGCGCGCTGCATTGCAGGCCGACGCACCGGATGACGCGCCCGCCGAGTAGGTAGCCGGCCGCGGCATCCGCTTGTCTGCGCGGGTGGTTGGATGGATGAATGGATGCCACACCGGACTACATCGCTGATTTCTCCGTTTTTCTGCAAGCGTCACCGTCGTCATATCACGCCGCCGCTGAAGTCGCCCGGCTGCTCGATGCGGCCGGTTTCACCCGGCTGAGCGAGTCGGAGGCGTGGACCGATGCCGCCACCGACTGCTACGTCGTGCGCGACGGCGCCGTGATTGCTTGGTCGCAGCCGGCCAACGCCGGGCCCACCACGCCGTTTCGCATTCTCGGCGCCCACACCGACTCCCCGAGTTTCAAACTCAAGCCGAAGCCCACGATCGGCTCGCACGGCTGGCTGCAGGCCGGCGTCGAGGTTTACGGCGGGCCGCTGCAGAACTCCTGGCTCGACCGTGAGCTCGAATTAGCCGGCCGGCTGGTCACGCAGGATGGCACCGAGCACCTCGTGCGTACCGGGCCGTTCCTGCGCATCCCGCAGCTCGCTGTGCACCTCGACCGCGAGGTCAACAACGGCCTCACTCTCGATCGGCAACGTCACCTCACGCCCGTCTTCGGTGTCGGCGAGGCATCCGAGGCTGACCTGCTCGCCCACCTGGCCGGTCTGGCCGGGCTCAAGGCAGCGGATGTTGCCGGTTACGACATCCTCAGCAACGACACCCAGCCGCCCGCCACCTTCGGGCTGGGTAACGCGCTGTTCGCCGCCGGACGCCTCGACAACCTTTCCTCGGTCTACGCCGGCCTGCACGCCCTCATCGCGACCAGCGACCAGAAATCGGGCGGCTCGATCAGCGTGCTCGCCGCATTCGACCACGAGGAACTCGGTTCGCAGTCGCGTTCCGGAGCGAGCGGACCGCTGCTGGACGACATTCTCACCCGCATCGGCCACGGCCTCGGCGCTACCGGCTCTGATCGCCTGCAGGCCTACGCCGAATCGTGGTGCCTGTCGGCCGACGCAGGACACGCCGTGCACCCGAACTATCCCGAGCGCCACGATCCGGCCAACCATCCCATTCTCGGCGGCGGCCCGCTGCTCAAGATCAATGCCAACCAGCGCTACGCAACGGATGCCCACGGCGCCGCCCTCTGGGCCCGCACCTGCGCCCAGGCGGGCGTCGACTACCAGGAATTCGTCTCCAACAACACGGTTCCCTGCGGCTCAACGATCGGACCGCTGACCGCGACCCGGCTGGGCATCCGTGTGGTCGACGTGGGCGTGCCGCTCTTGTCGATGCACTCGGCCCGGGAGCTGTGCCACGTCAACGATCCGCAGGCGCTCGCCGCGGCAACCGCAGCCTTCTTCGCACCGGAAGTGTAGCGGACCGCCGGCTCAGGCGGTCAGCTCGTCGGCACCATTGATGCGCGCGAGCCGCGCGCGGGCGGCATCCTCTGAGGTTGAAGAGGGACCGAGCAGGGTCCCCACCACCCCGAGAACGAGCCGGGTACCTAAAACAACAGGCAGACGAGACCGCTTGAGGCCCAGCATGTCGCGATACTCGCGGGGAATCGACGCCACGGCGCCGGCGAACATGATGCGGTAGAACGGCAGCATGCCGCGGCTGAGCGGCGGGTAGCGGATGAACCGCACGGCTTCCGCGACGCGTGCGTCACTTTTCAGGGTGCCGGAGCTGCGAAATCCCTTGAGCTGGGCGGCGAGTTCGTCGGCCGAATGCGGTGCATTCTGCACTCCGATGAGTTCGCCGGCCGTGGCCCATTCGTTGACGTAGCGGTCGGCGCCGCCCGGAATCGTGTCGCCCCAGAGCAGATGGGATTGCAGAAAAGCGTCGGTGAAGACGACGTGCACCCACGACAACAGCTCGGGATCACCCGCGGCATAGGGGCGTTCCTCGCCACGCGCGTCGAGGTAGGTGCCGCTCACCCGGTCGTGAAAATGGGCGACCCGACCGGATTCCCTCTGGGCGACGACGGTATCGGCGAAAGTCACCGTGATGAGCCACTGAATGGTGCCGGAGAGACGGCCGAGAGGGTCTGCGTGATACCGGGACCAGTCGTGCACGCCGGCCATAGCGCCCGGGTGCAGGGTCTGCATGAGCAGCGCGCGAATGCCGGCGACCATGGTCGCCATGCCCCCGTGAACGGCCCAAGCGGCACTGCCAGGGCCGAAGTAGCCGGCATCGTCGCCGGTGGCGATCTGGCCGACCCATTTCGGCCGACCTTCGCTGTTCCCCGAGAGCGTCACCAGGAGGTGCGAGCGCCAGCTGTCCGTGAATCTGCCCATTCTCGGATGATAGCCCCGACTCGCTGGACGCCCGCCGCGAACGACGGCGGCACAAGCGGTGAGTTTCGAAGTTCTTCGGGGAAGACCCGGCATTACTGGGCACGGGGCCCGGGCCGAGAACGGGGCCCAGTTTACAAACTGGGCCCCGTTCGCAACATAGAACATGTTCGTGGAAAACCCGAGCGAGACCAGTTCGAATCCCGTCATCACGGCGGTGGAGCAGGATCGGGAGATTCTGTTGGCGGCAGACGAGTTCCATCGCCACGGTCGACCAGGTCGGCGTCAGAAATCGTGCGTGAACTGGTCATGGCGGTACTCCCACACGGTCGTCGGCCGGGGCCGAAAGGACGACCCATCCGCACCTGTTGCGCAGAAGGCAATTGCTACGACAGCTGTACGCCGGTTCGGTCCCGGGCACACCCCTTGATTGCCCGCTCGGCACTGCATCCGCTGACACCCGAAGTAGGCTAGTTAGGTGAACAAGGGATACACAACACGATGACCGCGTCCGTGAAGGCAACTGATCTGGCAGCACCCAGTACCAACAGAAAAGTCATCGCGCTGGCCGTCGCCGGTGCCCTCGGCGGGTTTCTGTTCGGGTTCGATTCTTCGGTCATCAACGGCGCGGTCAATGCGGTGCAGCAGGAATTCGGGCTGAACGCCACTTTGACAGGTTTCGCGGTAGCGTGCGCGCTGCTCGGCGCCGCGGCCGGAGCATTCTTCGGTGGGCGCTTCGCCGACCGCTACGGACGCATCCCCATGATGGTGCTCGGCGGCGTCGTGTTCCTGATCAGCTCGATCGGCTCCGGCTTCGCGTTCGGCGTCGTCGACCTGATCGTCTGGCGGGTGGTCGGCGGACTCGGTATCGGTCTCGCATCCGTCGTCGCACCGGCCTACATCGCCGAAATTTCACCCCGGCAGATGCGCGGCCGGCTCGGCTCGTTGCAGCAGCTCGCGATCACCCTCGGAATCTTCACGGCCCTGCTCTCCGACGCCGTGTTCGCCGAGAGCGCGGGCGGCGCCGGCAGCGAGTTCTGGTTCGGCGTCGAAGCCTGGCGCTGGATGTTCCTGGCCGGTGCCGTACCCGCCATCGTCTACGGCGGTATCGCGTTCATCCTGCCGGAATCCCCACGTTTTCTCATTCTGAAAGACAAAGAAACGGATGCCCGCGCCGTCTTCACCCGGCTCTGGCCGAGCGGTGACGTGGACCGGGAGATTCGCGACATGCGCCGCTCGATCGAGGTCGATGCCCGCTCGCACAAGTCCGGTTCGCTGCGCGGCAGAGCGTTCGGTCTCAAGCCGATCGTCTGGGTCGGCATCATCCTCTCGGTGTTCCAGCAGTTCGTCGGCATCAACGTGATCTTCTACTACTCGACCACCCTGTGGTCGGCGGTCGGTTTCGCGGAATCGAACTCACTTACCATCTCGGTGATCACCAGTGTGACCAACATCCTGGTCACCCTGGTCGCGATCGCCCTGGTCGACCGGATCGGACGGCGACCAATTCTGCTGGCCGGGTCCATCGGTATGACGGTGTCGCTCGCCACAATGGCGGTCGCGTTCAGCCAGTCGGTCACTCTCGACGGTGAGCTCAGCCTGCCCGGGGCCTGGGCCCCGATCGCGCTGGTTGCCGCGAACCTATTCGTGATCTCGTTCGGAGCTTCCTGGGGACCGGTGGTGTGGGTGCTCCTCGGTGAAATGTTTCCCAACTCCATTCGCGCCAAGGCCCTCGGGTTGGCCGCGGCCGCCCAGTGGATCGCGAATTTTCTCATCACGGTCAGCTTCCCCCCGATGGCGGATGCGTCCCTGCCGATCACCTACGGGCTCTACGCTCTGTTCGCCGGGCTCTCGTTCTGGTTCGTGCTGCGCAAAGTGCCCGAAACCAACGGAATGTCACTCGAGGAAGCCGACACCCTGTTGCCGCCGAAAAACTCGGCCAGGAAGACTACTGCGACCAACTAAGAACTAAAGCAGTGCGCGGTAAAACCCTCAAGCCCCCGAACGGGCTGTCGCGTCGAGCGGGGTTTGCGGATAACTTCACAACACAAGATTGTGGAGTGTGACCATGCCCGAACGTGGATACGCCGTTATATGTTTGAAAACCACCGGACTGTTCCCGTATCAGCGGGATCGGGTCGTCGAGGTCGCCGTGGTGCACCTCGACGAGGGTGGTCGCATTGCTGAGCGCTGGGAAACGGTGATCAACCCCGGAAGCAACGCCGGCGACGTGGCGAACCACGGCGTCAGCACGGCCGAACTGCTTCGCGCGCCGACCTTCGAGCAGATTGCACCGCGCCTGGTCGATCTGCTGCGCGGCCGGGTATTGGTGACGCACAACGCCCAGTTCGTCACCGGATTTCTGATGCGCGAGTTCGAGCTGATTGGCTACGCCCCCGGGCGCGGACTGGAGGCGGTCTGCACCATGCAGTTGGCCCGCACGTATTTGCCCGGGGCCGGTCGGCTCCTCGTCGATTGCTGCGCCGCCTATGACATCGAAATCGGACCAGGCCCCGGTGCTCTGGTGCAGGGCGTGGCGTGCGCGAGCCTGCTGGCCGCCTACGTGCACGGCTCGCCGACAGCTGCACCGTGGATCGACGCGCTTGACCGCGCCGAGCGTTCTGCCTGGCCGAGAATTGCGGCGGGTACCGACGCCGAGTGGGTGCAGCGCGACCCGTTAACTCCGCGCGACGTGGTGGCAAGACCGAGCTTCCTGGCCCGCGCGGCCGTGAAACTCCCCGACTACACCGGCCCTGAGGAACACCTCGACTACCTCGCCCTGCTCGATTTGTGCCTGCTCGATCGGGTTCTCGGGCCTCGGGAAACACATGAACTTCGGGTCCTGGCCGAATTCAGTGGCATCAATGCCGCGGAGTGCACCGCGCTGCACCGTCGCTATTTCGAGGATCTCGTGCGGGTGGCCTGGTCGAACGGAGCTCTCAGCATCGCGGATTCCGCCGATCTGATCGCGGTCGCACGCATGCTCGACGTCGCTCCGGAGGTCGTTGCCGCAGCACTGGCGGCACCCGCATCGGTGGTGCAGCTGCCGATCGCGTCGATCGACACCGTGCTGCTGGAGCAGGGCGACATCGTCGTGCTGACCGGTGACATGGCCCGTGCCCGCTCCGACTGGAGCCGGGAATTGGTCGCACGGGGCCTGTCCCTGGGTACGGCGGTCACCCTGCGCACCCGGCTGCTCGTGGCCGCGGACCCGGCGTCACTCACCGGCAAGACCGGCAAGGCTCGGGACTACGGCATTCCGATCGTCTCCGAATTCGGCCTGCGCTCTCTCATCGGGGTGCGCTGACCGCGTTCATTCGTGGCGTGAGCCCTCGCCGGCCGACCATTTCTCTTCAACGTGGCCGAACCGTCAGGCGGCGAGGGCTATGACCCAGGCGAGGGCCAAAAAGGCGACCACCGCAAAACCTACGTTCCCTGGTCGAGGTGGCCGATCGTGGCGAGCGCGTCGAGCAGACCCCGACACGGACTAGCGCCGACCCCTCGCTAGACTGGCTGCCGGGGGCAATGACATGAAGAAGAACTACAAGGCGGCCGCGATTCTGCTGATCGTGCAGGGCGGACTGATGGAATTCAGCGTCTTCATCGGAGTCATTCCCCTGCTCCTGCTCGGGGTAGAGCAGGGCACCATCTCGGAACATTTCTCGTTCATCGTGCCGTACCTGCAGGACAATCTTTATCTCATGATGGTGATGAGCGGAGTGTTCGGTGCCCTGCGACTGATCGGGGCGATCGGAATTCTGCGCGATCGCCTGTGGGGCCTGGCACTCTCGGTCATCAATTGCATCGTCACGATGGCACTGATGATCTCTCTTCTTCCGGCCGGAAATCTCGACGGAATCTTCTCAGGAACAGCACTGATCCTGATTCTGACCGCCTACTTCGGCACCCAGAAAATCTCCGATGCTGTGGCCGAAGCGCCGGCGAGGGTCGAGCAGCACCAATGACCTGTCGAACTGGTCAGAGGGTCGCCCGGCGCCAAGCCGGTGACGGCCACCAGCTCTCCCCAGCGGATGCGGCACCTGTCCAGCACCGTCAGTGCCGTACCCGACCGGCGGTCATCGCGCAGCAGTCCCAGCAACGGATTGCCGGGCTAGCGGCGGCGCGGAGCGGCTTTCTCCGCGCACATGATGCAGAGGTCAGCGGCCGGTTTAATCTCCAGCCGCCCTTGCGGAATGCGTTCGCCGCCGCGCACGCACAGGCCATAGCTGCCGTCGACGATCCGCTGCAGGGCCCGATCGATCGCCGCGAGTTCTTCGACGGCTTCGCCCTGGAACCCCGACATGCGTGACCATTCGGTGCGCAGCGAGGACGCCTCAGCGTCGTGGGCGCCGTCGGCCGAGCCGTCGCTGCGCGAGCTTTGCACGCCGGCAAAGGTGTCTGCGAGGCGCTGGGACTCTAGGTTCAGTTCACGCCGGCGTTCGCTGAGAGCGGTCTCAAACGCGTGTAGTTGAGCGGGGTCAAAGGGTGAAACGGTCATGTTCCATGGTCTCACGGCCCGGTTGGCCGCTGTGGGCTGGTCCGTCAACGGGCCGGTGTGAGCAAGCGCGGCTCAGATCTGGCCGCGCAGGTACTCCTCGATCGTCACTCCGCGGGCCGCAGCGCGCTGCACCAGGCGCCGGTGTTCCTCGGCGCTGAGCGAGAGCATCACCCGGTGCAGCTCACTGGTGCTGCGTATCGCGTCGGGGCCGTGCGGGTCGGTGAGGTCGCGGTGGTCCTCGCCGATGTCATCCCTGAGGTCGTCGAACGAGAACAGCTCGTCGTGCGAGTAAGCGGCGGCCCGCTCGGTGACCCGGCCCGAGGTGAGGGTCGGCGCGCCCGTGCCGCTCTGCCCGACGGATGCCGCAGCTCGCGCCCCCACCACCGGTTCGGCTACCGCAGCAGCCCCGGCAAAACCAGGCCCGGCCGGTGCCGGCCGACCGCGTTGAAACGCCTCGGCCGCGCCGCGCGCACGCTCATCGGCAGCCTCGTTGAGCGGATGCCCGACATGTCCCTTGACCCATTCGAAGCGGTACCGGCGGCCGGCGATGGCCTCGTCGATCTCCTTCAGCAGGTCGAGGTTCATCACCGGTTTGCCGTCGCCCTTGCGCCAGCCCTTGGCCTTCCAGCCCTTCATCCACTTCGTCACCGAGTTGATCACGTACTGGCTGTCGCACAGCACCAGCAGGTCGTCGTCGATGTGCGCTGTCGCGCGAAACAGTTCGAGCACGGCCTTCAGCTCGCCCTGGTTGTTGGTGGCGTGCTTCCAGCCGCCGGCCGCCCACGACGAGTCGTCGACGTACCAGGCCCAACCGGCCGGTCCGGGGTTTCCGAGGGCAGAACCGTCGGCGGCGGCGGTGATCGTCATGTGCGGGCCTTTCAAACAGCGGATACGCAGGGCGCAGGTCGTCCAATTCTGCCACGCCCGGCATCCGCTGCCCGTATCACCGGACCACGCCTGGAATGTGTCCGTCATGTAACAGCGCCCCAACATCCCACCGAACAGCCTGTGATGATCTGGTGATCGGAAGGTAACGGGTGCCACGTTGGCCGGAAACACGCGCTGGCTAACGTCGAAGCAGGGAAGCCGCCCGGGCTGCCTGCAGCTCTGCACCACCTCCTGAGGGGATTTCGATGACATCCAGCACCGTTGAATCAGCACCAGGCACCACCGCACCCAGTACCGATGAGGCGGTGCTGGTGCACCGTCCGGGTCGATGGATCGACAATTGGAACCCCGAGAACAAGAAGCAGTGGCAACAGGGTGGCAAACTCATCGCCTCCCGCAACCTGAAATGGTCGATCTTCGCCGAGTTCCTCGGCTTCGTGGTCTGGCAGCTCTGGAGCATCGTCGTCGTGTCGCTGCCGGCCGCCGGCTTCACCTTCTCCACCGCCGAGGTGTTCTGGCTCATCTCCATGCCGAGCCTCGTCGGCGCCACGCTGCGCTTCCCGTACACCTTCCTGGTCCCCAAGTTCGGTGGCCGCAACTGGACGATCATCTCGGCCGGACTGCTGTTGATCCCGTCGATCGCTCTCGGCTTCTGCGTCGGCAACCCGGACACCCCGTTTGGCGTCATGCTGTTCGTCGCCGCGCTCGCCGGCTTCGGCGGCGGCAACTTCGCCAGCTCGATGTCGAACATCACCTACTTCTACCCGCAGAGCCAGAAGGGCTACGCGCTCGGCCTGAACGCGGCCGGCGGCAACCTCGGCGCTTCGATGGCCCAGCTCATCGTGCCGATCGTGATCACCCTCGGCGCTGTCGGTACCCTCAATATCTCGCTCGCCGGCTGGTTCTGGATCCCGTTCATCCTGGTGGCCATGTGGGGCGCCTGGAAGTACATGGACAACCTCACCAACGCCAAGGCCGACTTCGCCGGATCCATCGCCGCAGTGAAGGAGCCGCACTTCTGGATTCTCGCCGTGCTCTACATCGGCACCTTCGGTTCCTTCATCGGCTTCGCGAGCGTCTTCCCGAAGCTCATCGCCGACCAGTTTCCCGCCTACTCCACCTTCCAGGTCGCGTCCGCCTCGCTGTCGCTCGCCTTCATCGGCGCCTTGGTCGGTTCGCTGGCACGCCCGGCTGGCGGACGCCTCGCCGACCGCTTTGGCGGGGCATCCGTCACCGTCGCAGCCTTCGGCGTCATGGCCGTCGGTGCCCTCGTGGTGGTCGCGGTGCTGCCGCTCGGAAACTTCTGGGCGTTCCTCGGCAGCTTCCTGCTGATCTTCGTCGCCACCGGAATCGGCAACGGCTCGACCTACCGTATGATTCCGAGCGTGTTCTCGGCCAAGAGCGGAGTGAAAGACGCCCACCAGAACTCGGGTGACGTCAACACGCAACGCAAGACGGCAGCAGCCCTCGGCCTCATCTCGGCTGTCGGAGCCTCCGGCGGATTTATCATCCCGCAGGTGCTCGGCCACTCCAAGACAACGACCGGCGACTACTCCAGCGCGATCTACGCCTTCGCCATGGCCTACGTCGTCATGATGTGTGTCACCGCCTTCGTCTACCTCCGCCGCGGCTCGTCCGTCGCCGGCCAGAAGATCTAGGAACCCATGCCCGTGGCCCGAACCCACTGCCCGTACTGCGCCCTGCAGTGCGCGATGACGCTGACCCCGGTCGAAACGCCGGTTAAAACGGATGCCGCAGCATCCGTTTCGCAGGCCACCGCAGTCGTGACGGTCACGGGCCGGGAGTTTCCGACCAACCGCGGGGGCCTGTGCAAGAAGGGCTGGACCTCTGCTGAACTGCTCACATCGCCGGACCGCATTCTCGAACCCCTGCTGCGACAGGCTGACGGTACCTTCGAGCCGGCCTCCTGGAGCGACGCACTCGACCTCGTCGCCTCGAAACTCCGCGAGGCCCGGGCGGAACACGGGGCTGACGCGGTCGGCGCGTTCGGCGGCGGCAGCCTGACCAACGAGAAGGCCTACCAGCTCGGCAAGTTCACCCGAGTGGCGCTTCGTTCCAGCCGCATCGACTACAACGGCCGGTTTTGCATGTCGAGCGCCGCCGCCGCGGGAAACCGGGCGTTCGGCCTCGACCGGGGATTGCCGTTTCGGGTCGACGAGCTCGACGCGGCCGACACCATTTTGATTCTCGGCTCCAACGTGGCGCAGACCATGCCGCCGTTCATCGGCCACCTCGAGGGCGCCCGCGCCGCTGGCGGCCTCGTGGTCGTCGACCCCCGCCGCACCGCGACCGCCCGACTCACCGACGACGGCGCCGGCATGCACGTGCAGCCGACCCCCGGCAGCGACCTCGTGCTGCTGCTCGGCCTGACCCACATCGTCATCGCCGAGAAACTCGCCGACCTCGATTATCTGGCGAGCCGCACCACGGGCTTCGACGCGGTGCGCCGCAGCGTGAGCCAGTGGTGGCCGGCCCGGGTACAGGAACAGACCGGCGTGCCGGTCTGGCAGCTGCGTGAACTAGCCCGGCGCCTCGCTGGCGGGGCTGCGCGCGGAGCAGCGACCGGCAGCGGCACCTACATCCTTACCGGGCGGGGCGTCGAGCAGCACGCCGATGGCACCGACACGGCCACCGCCGCGATCAATCTCAGCCTGGTGCTCGGCCTTGTTGGCACGACGCACTCCGGCTACGGCACGCTCACCGGCCAGGGCAACGGGCAGGGTGGACGTGAACACGGGCAGAAATGCGACCAGCTGCCCGGCTACCGCAAGATCAACGATCCCGCCGCGCGCGCGCATGTCGCTGGGGTCTGGGGTGTCGACCCCGATAGCCTGCCTGGCGTTGGGCTTCCCGCGGTCGAGTTGCTCAGCTCGCTGGGCGAGCCGGGCGGCATCCGCTGCCTGCTCGTGCACGGCTCTAACGTGGTCGTCTCGGCTCCGAACGCAAACCGGGTGCGCGCCGCCCTGAAAACCCTCGACTTTCTGGTCGTCGCCGACTTCTTCTTCTCCGAAACTGCCGTGCTCGCCGATGTCGTGCTGCCGGTGACCCAGTGGGCCGAAGAGGAGGGCACGATGACCTCGCTCGAGGGCCGCGTCATCCGTCGCCGCCTGGCCGTCGACGCGCCGGAGGGCGTGCGCAGCGAACTGTGGATCTGGCAGGAACTCGCTCGCCGGCTCGACTCGGCGTCAACGTTCAGCGCCGAAGCGTCCGAGGTGTTCGACGAACTCTGCCGGGCGTCGGCGGGAGGCCTGGCCGACTATTCCGGGCTCAGCTATGAGTTGCTCGACTCCGAAGAGCCGGCCTTCTGGCCGTATCCCGCAGGGTCCACCGGAACGCCCCGCCTATTTCTTGACCGCTTTGCCCACCCCGACGGCCGCGCCCACCTCGTCGCCGTCCAGGCCAGTCGCCTCGGTGCACCGGCGCAGGTCGACGGCACCCTCACGCTGATCACCGGCCGCCTGCTCGAGCACTACCAAAGCGGCACCCAGACCCGGCGGGTGCGCGAGCTCGCCGATGCCCAGCCGGAGGCCCGACTGCAGCTGCACCCGGCTACCGCGGAGCAGCTCGGCATCATCGACGAGGCCTGGGTCGAGGTCAGCAACGACCGGGGAACGGTGCGCTGCCGGGCCGAGGTGAGCACCGACATCCGCTTTGACACGGTCTTTCTGCCGTTTCACTTTGCCGGCGATCAGCGTGCCAACCTGCTGACGGACGACGAGACCGATCCCGTGAGCGGTATGCCCGAATTCAAGAAGACGACCGTTCGAGTGCGTGCGCTCGTGGAAGCAGGCGCCCATGTCTGAACACCGGAACTCTGAGCACATCGTGCTGGTCGGCTACGGCCCGGTCGGTGCCCGTTTCGTCGACGAGCTGCTGCCGCTCGTGCGGCAGGGCGCGGCGATACTGACCGTAGTCGGGGCCGAGAGCGCGGACGCCTACAACCGGGTGCTCATCGCCGAATATGCCGTCGGCAACGCCGACCGGGAGAGCCTGGATATCACCGACACGCTCGCCGCCCGAGAGGCTGGCGTGCACCTGCGCCTGGGCCTGAGCGTCACGGCCATCCTCCGCAGTCGCCGTGCGGTGTCGCTCAGCGATGACACGCTGTTGCGCTACGACCGGCTCGTGCTCGCCACCGGCGCCCGTGCCAACGTGCCCACCCTCGACGGCGTCACCCGCGTACACCGCGATCGCCAGGCGCCGCCAGCGGATGCCGCCACCCTCGACACCAGCGGCGCCCCACTCCCGCGCGGGGTCACCGTGCTGCGTGACCTCGACGACGCGCAGCGGGTGCTCGCGGCCGTGACTGCCGGAGCCCGCATCGTCGTGCTCGGCGCGGGCGTGCTCGGTGTGGAGATTGCTCTCGCTGCGGCGACCGCCGGTGCCCAGGCCTGCGTGGTTTATCACGGCGAGATTCCCATGGCACGCAACCTCGACCGCGGCGGCGGCAGCGTGCTCGCGCAGAGCGCCCGCCGGGCCGGCGTGACCATGGTCAACCACTCTCGCGCCGAGAGCCTGCTCTTTCACGAGGACGACGACGGAGTGGACCGGTTCGACGCCCTGATCTGTGCTGACGGCAAGCAGATCCACGGCGACCTGCTGCTGCTCTCCTGCGGTGTCGGCGCCCGCATCGAGCTGGCCCAGCTGGCGGCCCTGCCGGTGTCGACCGGAATCCTGGTCGATGAAAACCTACAGAGCTGGGGAGACCCGCGCATCTACGCGATCGGCGACTGCGCGCACGTGGCTCCTGCGCCTCGCGCCGGCGCTTCCACCGCGCTGCCCTCCGGCGGGCCCAGCGGCCTGATCGGGCCGGGCTGGCGCCAGGCCGACTGGTTGGCAGCGCGATTCACCGTCGAGATGGTAGGCCGGGGTGCGGCGTTGCCGCTGGCGGCTTCGGTGTCGGCCGTGGTCATGCTGAAGTCCGAGGGCATCGACGTCGTGTCGGTGGGAAACACTGGCGCCGACCCGTGGGATCGTGCCGCTGATAACGCCAGCATCGACGCCCACGCTGCCGGCTGCTCCGGGGCACCGCTGAGCGTCTCGCAGTGGGCCGACCC
Organism: Cryobacterium flavum; assembly: GCF_900103805.1. Lineage (GTDB taxonomy): Bacteria > Actinomycetota > Actinomycetes > Actinomycetales > Microbacteriaceae > Cryobacterium > Cryobacterium flavum. The sequence continues at coordinate 114,421 of NZ_FNIB01000006.1, forward strand.
CGAGCACGGGCGCTACGTGAAAATGGTCACCCGTGACGGTATTCTCGAGGGGTTCGTCTGCGTCGGCATGCCGCGCACCGCCGCCGAACTGACGCTGCTGTTCGAGCGCGGCAGCGAACTGCCAGCCGATCGCTCCGTCCTGCTGCGCTACGACGGGCCGGACTACGAGCCCTCCGCGGGCAGTGCGTTCGACCCGGGTGCGACCGTGTGCTGGTGCAACGGGGTCACGGTCGGAGCCATCGCCGACTCGGCCGCGGCCGGCAACACCAGCGTCGCCTGCATCAGCTCTGCCACCAGGGCCGGCACCGGATGCGGCGGCTGCAAAATGCGCATCATCGACGTTCTCGAGCGCTTCGCCACGTCCGAGCCCGCCGCTGGAACAGCCGGGTAGGCATCCGTTTCTCCCGGATTTCTAGGGAAAATGTTACAACCCAAGAAAATGCTGAGCTTTACCCGGTTTCGCCACGGGTGTGGCCGTTACACTGCTGCACGACCGACTTGATTCGAGGGAGAATTTACATGCTCAGCAACCTGACCGGATGGCATTTTCTGATCATTCTCGTCGTGATTCTGCTCTTGTTCGGCGCTCCGAAACTGCCAGGGCTCGCCCGCAGTCTCGGTCAGTCGATGAAGATCTTCAAGAGCGAGATCACCCCGGAGCGCACCGAGGAAACACCGACCGACAGCAGCTCCGGCACCGATTCGAGCGGCATGCCGAACCCGAAGGTCTAGGCCAGATGGTCGTGCAGGGGGTGCGGAGCGCCCCGGATAAAGGTGCAAACAAGCGCACAGGCAAGATGTCTCTCGGACAGCACCTGCTGGAGTTGCGCAAGCGGCTCTTTCTGGCGGCCCTCGGCATCCTGGTCGGTGCGATCGCCGGCTGGTTTCTGTCGAGTTTCGTCTGGGACGGCCTGCGCGAGCCGATCTACGCGATCGTGCGAGCCCAGAATCGCAACGCGCAGATCAACTACCCCGACATTACGAGTGCGTTCGACCTCAAACTGCGCATCTCGTTCTATGTCGGCCTGATCGTCTCGAGCCCGATGTGGCTCTACCAGATTTTCGCGTTTCTCACCCCCGGGCTCACCCGCAAGGAAAAGCAGTACACCTTCGGTTTCTTCTTCACTGCCGTGCCGCTGTTTCTGGCTGGGTGCGCGGCCGGTTGGTACGTGCTGCCGCACGTGGTCGAGCTCATGACGAGCTTTGCGCCCCGACAGGATGCTGCGCTCATCAACGCGCAGAACTACTTCGACTTCGTGCTCAAGCTCATGATCGCCATCGGAATCGCGTTCGTGCTGCCGGTGTTCATCGTGCTGCTGAACTTCGCCGGGGTGATCAGCGCGCGCTCTATCATCAAATCCTGGCGCGTGGCGATGCTCGTCATTATTCTGTTCACCGCCATCGCGACCCCGGCCGCCGACCTGGTGTCGATGTTCCTGCTCGCCATTCCCATGGTGGTGCTCTACTTCGCCGCCTACGGTATCGCGGTGCTCCACGATCGCCGGGTGGCTCGCCGGCTACCCCCGGTCGGCAGCGACGGGCTCCTGCTCTGACTCGCTAGCTGGCACGAGCGGGCGCGGGCCGCCGGCATCCGCTCTGCTGGCGTCCAGTCGCGCCGGAAAACATACAGAACGCAAAAACCTACAAAGTGAGCATAATTCTTATCGTTTGCTTACGTCCGTGTCCAGCCATCCGGGAGATTGATTTGAGCGGGTAGGTTGCCGTTGTTACTTCAGACACACCCGGCACATTCGCCAATCGACAGGAGAACAAGGATGTTTGATCAGGGTTTCATTACCAGCGCTATCAACCGCAGTGCAGAGAATTCTTCGGATCGCCGAAACTTTCTGCGGGCGGCTGGTGTGGCCGGGTTCGGTGTGGGAGCAGCCATGCTCGCCACTGGCTCACCGGCTTTGGCCGCGGAATCGACCGGCCCGGCAGCCGCGCCGAGTGACGCGTCCATTTTGAACTTCGCACTCAACCTCGAGTACCTCGAGGCAGAGTTCTATCTGCGGGCCACGACCGGCAGCGGGCTGCCCGACAGCATGACGACCGGAACCGGTACCCGCGGCGGCGTGACCGGTGGTCGGATGGTGCACTTCAAGACGTCGATCATCAAGAAGTACGCCGCCGAGATCGCCGCCGACGAGAAAGCTCACGTGGCCTTCCTGCGGTCCGCGCTCGGCAGCGTCGCCGTGTCACGCCCCAAGATCAACCTCGACGCGAGCTTCACCGCCGCCGCCCAGGCGGCCGGACTGGTCAAGCCCGGACAGAAATTCGATGTGTACGCGAACGAGGCGAACTTTCTGTTCGGCGCGTTCATCTTCGAAGACGTCGGAGTCACCGCCTACAAGGGTGCGGCGCCACTGATCTCGAACAAGACCTACCTCGAGGCGGCCGCCGGCCTGCTCGCGGTCGAGGCCTACCACGCCGGCGTCATCCGCAGCACGCTCTACGCGCTCGGTGTGGCGCTGCCCTCGGTGTACACGACCGTGCAGGCGATCTCCGATGTGCGCGACGCCGTCGACGGCCCGACCGACCTCGACCAAGGCATCGGCAACGCATCGAAGGCGAACCTCGTGCCGACCGACGCCAATGGCCTGGTGTTCAGCCGCAGCGCCGCCCAGGTGCTCAACATCACCTATCTCAACGCGGCTCCGGTGCGTTCGGGCGGGTTCTTCCCGGCCGGCGTGAACGGTGTCATCAACACCAGCGGTGCCAACGGCTAGCCCGTCATCCCAAAGCGCGCGGGAGTTGCGCCAGTACGCGGGAGGCGAAACTCCGGCGTACTGGCGCAGCTCCAGCGTCGCGCGTGACGCGGAAAAGTGCAGGTGGGGCCGCGAACACTGACAGTGACGGTGCGGGTGGCCGCTGAGGCCGAGCGGGCGACACTGTGGCGCGACGTGATCGTGGCGAGGGCGTTGTTCTTCGCGCCCTACGAGCACAAGGCCGGCTGCACCGTGCCGATCGCGGTGCTTTGCCCACGCTAGACCGGCCCGGGTGCAGGTTCAATCATGAGCTCGGCAGGCAAACCTACGCCCAGCGCGTCACTTACGAGACGGACACCGAAATCTCGTGCAGTCCGGTGGCCCCGTCGGGCGCGACGTCGGCGGTGGCCGACGTTTGCACGAGACCCTCGGCATCCGTTGCCCGCACCTTGACGGTATGGTTACCGATGGTCGCATCGCTCCAGGTGTAGGCCCACTGCCGCCAGGTGTCGACGGAGATCGCGTCGGCGAGGGTGGCGTCCTTCCACGGGCCGTCGTCGATCTGCACGGAGACACTGCTCACTCCCACGTGCTGCGACCAGGCGACGCCGGCGATGACGACGGATCCGGCGGGCACCGAGGTGCCGTCGCGCGGCACGTCGACCCGGGAGGACAGCTTGACCGGGCCGAGTTCGGACCAGCCTCGCGGAGTCCAGTAGCCCTGTTCCTGATCGAATCGGGTGAGTTTGAGCTCGACGACCCACTTCGTGGCCGAGACGTAGCCATACAGCCCGGGCACGACCATGCGCACCGGGTAGCCGTGCTCGAGCGGCAGTGGTTCGCCGTTCATACCCACGGCAAGAATGGCGTTGCGACCGTCGGTCAGCGCTTCGATCGGGGTGCCGGCCGTGAAGCCGTCCTGGCTCGTGGAGAGCACCATATCCGCCCCGCTCGTGGGCGTGGCGCGGGCCAGCAGCTCGCGAATCGGGTAGCCGAGCCAGGTGGCATTACCGATCAGGTCGCCGCCGACGTAGTTCGACACACAGGCCAGGGTGGTCGTGCTCTCCTCGAGTGGCAGCGCGAGCAGCTCGGCGAAGTCGATCTCGACCTCATTCTCGACCATGCCGGTGACTCTCAGCCGCCAGGTCGTGGGGTCGATCCGCGGCACGCTCAGGGCGGTGTCGATGCGATAGAAGTCCGCGTTCGGCGTGATCAGCGGGGTGATGCCCGCCACGTCGAGGCTCGCCCCGGCCGGTATTGCGGCCTGCCGAACGGATGCCGCTGGCAGCGTGAATAACGCGCGCGCGGCATCCGCTGCCCTGGTCGCTGCGGCGCTGAGCTGGCCGCCGACCAGGGCGAGCAGCCCGATGCCCGCAGTGACGCCGGTGTAGACGAGAACGCGGCGGCGGTCGGGGCCAGGCGTTTCGGCGCGGTCCGAGGTGTCAAAGGGTGCGCCCGGTTTGAGCGCCCCGTCGCGTGTGGCGGCGGTGCTCTCGGTGGCTCGAAGTATCGGCAGCCTCGTGGTGAGGAAGGTCAGCGCGATCGCGGCGACCCCCATGGCGACAACCGCCGGCACCGCGTCGAGGGTGGAGGCGCTCGAGCGGGAGAGCGCCGCGAACAGGGCGATCGCGCCGATCAGCACGACAAGCAGACGGCCGAACGGCGGACGCCTCGATTCAAGAATGCCGGCCAGAGCGGCGACCACGGCCAACACGAGCACGATGGTGACGATGAGCACGAACTTGTCGGCCGTGCCGAACAAGCCGATCACGAGTTCTTTGACACCGGGCGGAACAATGTCGATGACGAGCGCGCCGACGGTCAGCACCGGGCTCGCGCCGGGGGCGATCCATGCGGCAGTCAGCTCGGCCAGGCCCAGGCCGGCCAGGGCTGCGGCGAGTCCCGCGGCCGCCGGGCGCCAGAGGGCCCGGGCGCGGCGGGGGGTCGCAGCCGCAGCGGTATCGGGGGTGACATAAACCATGCCGCCAGCCTAGAACCGGCGGCTGTGATTAGCACTCTGCCCGGGGTCCGCGCCGGTTTCGTCAGACATCCGTCACATCTTGGCTCCGGGTTTGGTGGCTAAGTCAGGAGATCGGCGCTGACATGACCGATTGCCCCGCCTTCGTGCACCTTTCCGAGGGGATTTCCTGAATTAGCCACGGGGGAGGGACGGCGTGGGTACCGTTCGGGGGCGGGAGCGGCAGAAGTAGTGCAGTGTTAAGGGACTATGTCTTTGCTTGCGCGCCTCGAAAACGAAACCGACCCCGACGTTCTCTTCGAGGCGTTCGAATCCTGGGCGACCGACCAAGGCCTCACCCTGTACCCGGCCCAGGAGGAGGCGGTCATCGAGATCGTCTCCGGGGCCAACCTGATCCTCAGCACCCCGACCGGAACCGGCAAGTCGCTCGTGGCCGTCGGCGCGCACTTCGCCGCGCTCTCGGCCGGCAAGCGCAGCTTCTACACCGCGCCAATCAAAGCCCTCGTGAGCGAGAAGTTCTTCTCCCTGGTCGAAACCTTCGGCGCCGAGAACGTCGGCATGATGACCGGCGACTCGAGCGTCAACGCCGACGCCCCGATCATCTGCTGCACCGCCGAGATTCTCGCCAACCTGGCACTGCGTAACGGCGAAGACACCGAGGTCGACCTCGTCGTGATGGACGAGTTCCATTTCTACGGCGACCCGGAACGCGGCTGGGCCTGGCAGGTGCCGCTGTTGCTCCTGCCGCGCGTGCAGTTCATCCTCATGTCGGCCACCCTCGGCGACGTGAAATTCATCAGTGACGACCTGACCCGGCGCACCGGGCGGCCAACCGCCGTCGTCACCGGGGTGGAACGCCCGGTCCCGCTCAGCTACTACTACGAGCAGACGCCGGTGCATGAAACGGTCGAAGAGCTGCTGCACACCGACAAAGCGCCGGTCTACATCGTGCATTTCTCCCAGGCGGCCGCCCTGGAACGCGCGCAGGCCCTCGCGAGCGCCAAGGTCGCCACTCGTGAACAGCGCGACGTCATCGCCGAACTGATCGGCGAGTTCCGGTTCACGACGAGTTTCGGCAAGACCCTGTCGCGGCTCATCCGCATGGGAATCGGCGTGCACCACGCCGGCATGCTGCCCAAGTATCGGCGGCTGGTCGAGCAGCTCGCGCAGCGCGGCTACCTGCGGGTGATCTGCGGCACGGACACCCTCGGCGTCGGCATCAACGTACCGATTCGCACCGTGCTGTTCACCGCTCTCACCAAATACGACGGCGTGAAAATGCGCCAGGTGAACGTGCGGGAGTTTCACCAAATCGCAGGGAGGGCCGGGCGGGCCGGCTACGACACGGCTGGCACGGTGGTCATCCAGGCGCCGGAGCACGAGAGCGAGAACCTCAAGGCCATCGAGAAGGCCGGCGACAACCCGAAGAAGAAGCGCAAGATCGTGCGCAAAAAGGCGCCGGACGGCTTCGTGTCCTGGGGCGAACCAAGCTTTCGCCGTCTGGTCGATGCCGAACCCGAGACTCTGTCGCCCTCCATGCAGATGACCGCGGCGATGCTCATCAACGTGATCGGGCGCGGCGGCGATGCCTTCGCCCACGTGCACTCCCTGGTCTTTGACAACCACGAACCGTGGCGCCGCCAGCTGGTGTTGGCCCGACGCGCCCTGGGCATCTACAAGACCCTGCGTGAAGCTGGAATTGTGGAGCAGAGCGCGAGCGGCAGCATCCGTTTGACCGTTGACCTGCAGGCGAATTTTGCGCTCAACCAGCCGCTGTCACCGTTTGCGCTGGCCGCGTTCGAACTGCTCGACCCGGAATCGCCTACCTACTCGCTCGACATGATCTCGATTCTGGAGTCGACCCTCGACAACCCGCGGCCCGTGCTCATGGGGCAACAGTTTGCCGCCCGGGGTGAGGCCGTGAACGCGATGAAGCGCGAGGGCATCGAATACGACGAGCGGATGGCGCTGCTCGAGGAGATCACGCACCCCAAGCCGCTCGAAGAACTGTTGAACTACACCTTCGACACCTATAAGGCTTCGCAGCCGTGGATCGCGGACTTCGAGCTCCGGCCCAAGTCCGTGGTGCGCGATATGTATGAGCGGGCGATGTCGTTCGGCGAGTTCATCGCGTTCTACAAGCTGGCCCGCAGCGAGGGCGTGGTGTTGCGCTACCTCTCGGACGCCTATCGGGCCGCGCGGCAGACCATTCCCGACGAGGCCAAGAACGAAGACCTGCTCGACCTCATCGAATGGCTCGGCGAACTCGTGCGTCAGGTGGACTCGAGCCTGCTCGACGAGTGGGAAGAGCTGCTGCACCCCGACTTGGCCGCGCACGAAGCGGATGCCCACGCGATCCTGCCGCCGCCGCCTCGCCGCCTGACCACCAACGTGCGGGCGTTCCGCATTCTGGTGCGCAACGAGCTGTTCCGTCGGGTGCAGTTGGCCGCGCTGGAACACTACGACGAGCTCGGTGAACTCGATCGCGAGCATGGCTACTCGGCCGATGTCTGGGCAGACGCGATGGACGGCTACTTCGCCGAGCACGACGAGCTACTCACCGGCGGCAACGCGCGCAGCTCCGACCTGCTCATGATCGGGGAGGGCGTCGAGGAGTGGACCGTGTGGCAGATTCTCGACGACCCGGCCGGCGACCACGACTGGGGGATCAGCGCGAGCGTGAACCTGGCCGATTCCGACGAGCTCGGCGCGGCGGTCGTGCGCGTCACCGGGGTGAACCGCCTTTAGCGCGGCGTCGCGCAGGCGCGTGCCAGTGGATCTGCCCAGGACTGCGCCCGATCTCGGTGGCCGCTAACGAACCGACCTAGCGGCCACCGAATTCCGGCGCGCTCATCCGCGGCGGGCGCCGGCGCGGGTGCTGTGGGCTACACGCCGGGCGCGTTCAGCGGCGCCGCGGCGTCGGCGGCCCACTCGTTGAGCGAGCCGTCGTAGATCGACACGTGCTCGTTACCGGCGCGGATGAGCGCGAGAGCACTCGCTGCCGCGGCGATACCGCCGCCGCAGTAGGTGACGAGGTGACCCGACGCACCCGCCGCTGAAGCCGTGACGGCCGGGGAAAGCGTTGCATCGAGCTGGTCACCGCGCAGGAACGCGTTCGTGGCAGGATCCACGAGCGTGCTGGCCGGCAGGCTGACACTGCCGGGGATGTGCCCGGCACGCGGGCGGGAACCGGCCGTGCCGGCGAATTCCGCCGGCGGCAGGGAGCAGACGAGGGCGGCATCCGCTACGCCTGCCACGATGGACTCGACGAAGCTCTTGTCGACCCACAGCTCGGGACGCGGCGCTGCCGTGAACCCGCCGACGACCCGCGGACGCACGCCGCCGGTCGCAAAGGGGCGCATTTCGGCGTGCCACTTGGTGAGGCCGCCGTCGAGCACGGCGACATCGTCGTAGCCGAAGGCGCGGAACAACCACCAGATGCGGGCCGCCCACTGGCCGACCACGGCGTCGTAGACGACTACGGTCGTGCCGTTGTCGATACCGACGGATGCCGCCGCCTTCTCGAACAGGTCGGCGTTCGGCCGGGAGAAATCAAAATCACCGGCAGGGTCGGAGAAGACGTCGAACAGGTCGGCGAACACGGCCCCGGGAATGTGCCCCTTGGTGAGGTAATCGTCACGACCGCTGAGGTAGCGGGGACCCGCCGCCCCCGACTTGGTCGTGGACGGGGCTAGCGCAAACACGGTGGCGTCGAGAATGACCAGGTTGTCGGAACCGAGATGATCGGCAAGCCACTGGGTCGAGACAACGGGGCTGGACACAAGGCGCGAAGGCGGAACGGGAGAACTCATGGTGCAAGGCTAGCGGGGGCTGCCGACACCCGACGGAACCGGTGCCGGGTCGAGTCATCCGGCGACACAGTGGCCGGTGAAACTCCGGCCGGTTAGCGCGTCGTGGTCCAGTCCAGGTTGATGACCTGCTTGATGTAGATGTTTTCGCCGAGCCCCGGTACCGAGGGGTTCATGGTGAGCAGCAATTGCACCGGAATATTGAACCGCTGAGCGATGTCGAAGAACGCGTCGCCTTCGACGACGGTGTAGGTGAGTAGTGCGCCCGCACCGTCGGCGGTCGTGGTGCCGCGGGCTCCAGGCGTAGCGCCCTGGTCAGCGGCCGGCCCCTGCGGGAGCGGCACCGGCTCTGCGTTGGGAACGAGGTCGGGCACCGTCGGGTTCGGAATCAGCGCCGCCTCCTCGGTGGGAACGGGCGTCGGTGTCGGCGTGGGACTCGGTGTGGGCGTCGGCGTGACGGTCGGGGTGATGGTCACAGTGACGGCCGGAGCCGGTTCGCCGGCACAGCCAGCCATCGCCAAGAGCAGGAGAGCGGCAACGATGATGCCCCACGGGCGGCGTGCGAGTGTGCTGCGAATGGTTCAACCCTTTCAAGAGGCGTGCTGCGACATCGTCGATGCACGCGTTCAGCCAGTTTAGGCTGCCGACATGGCGGCAACACGGAGCTGACTACCCCCATTCAGGGGTATCCGTCAGCACTCGATGACGTTCACGGCGAGCCCGCCCTCGCTGGTTTCCTTGTACTTCGTCATCATGTCGAGTCCGGTCTGCCGCATGGTCTCGATCACGGTGTCGAGCGAGACCAGGTGGGTTCCGTCGCCGTGCAGCGCCATCCGGGCTGCCGACACCGCGGTCGACGAGGCAATGGCGTTGCGCTCGATGCAGGGCACTTGCACGAGGCCCCCGACCGGATCGCAGGTGAGCCCCAAATGGTGTTCCATGGCAATTTCGGCCGCATTCTCCACCTGTCGCGGAGTGCCCCCGAGCACAGCGCAGAGCGCGCCGGAGGCCATGGCGCAGGCCGCGCCCACCTCGGCCTGGCAGCCGCCCTCGGCTCCGGAGATCGACGCGTTGGCTTTGACCAGGGAACCGATGGCCACAGCCGTGAGCAGATACCGACGGATGCCGGCGGCATCCGCTCCGGGAACGAAGCGCAGGTAGTAGTGACCGACGGCCGGGATGATGCCGGCCGCCCCGTTGGTCGGTGCGGTGACCACCCGGCCGCCAGCCGCGTTTTCCTCGTTCACCGCGAGCGCGAAGGCGTGCAACCACTCGGTGGAGGTGTCGCGGTCGCGCAGCGGCAGCCCGTCATATTCTTCCAGGCGCATACGTACCGCCGCGGCCCGACGCTTGACCTTGAGGCCCCCCGGCAGCAGCCCCGTGTGACTGAGCCCGGCGTCGACGCAGGTGTGCATGGCATCCCAAATGGCGTCGAGGCCCGCGTCGAGCGCTGCCGCACCGTGGATCGCTTCCTCGTTGCGGCGGGCAACCTCGCAGATGGTGAGCTCGTGCGCTTCACACAGCGCGAGCAATTCGGCACTGGAATCGTAGGGGAGTGGTTGAGCGACACGGGCCTGTGCGCTCGAGCGTTCGGTGCCGCGGCGGATGAACCCGCCACCGATCGAATAGAAGGTTTCCTCGAGCAGGGGCGGGGCGTCCGTTTCCTTCGCCCAAGCAGTCAGCGTGAGCGCGTTAGGGTGGCCGGGCAGCCGGGTGCGCGGTTCGAAGTGCACGTCGTCGGTTTGGAAGGGAATGCTGTGCCCGCCGAGCAGGGTGAGCGAGGCTCCGTCGTTGAGCCCGGACCAGGCTCCGTGCACCTCGCTCGGATCGCAAGTCTCGGGGCGTAAGCCGGTCAGACCGGCCAGAACGGCGTCGGGGGTGCCGTGACCGAGACCTGTCGAACCGAGGGAGCCAAACAACGAGCAGCGGATGCGCCCCACCTCGCTTGAGCGGCCGGTCGCCACGAGGTCTTCGGCGAACACGCGGGCAGCACGCATCGGACCCACCGTGTGGGAACTGGACGGGCCGATTCCAATGGAAAACAGGTCCAGGGCGGAGACGTACGCTGTCACGCTCTTCAGACTATGTCACCAGGAGCCGTGACGCACGAACGCCTCGCACCGGAGGGTGCGAGGCGTTTCGAGTGATGGGTGCTGAGCTCTACGCGATGGTAAACGTGATGGTCGATACGTACGGGTTGAGGGGGGAGTCGCCGATTGCGCCGGAAAAGTTGGAGCGGAAGGTGTTGGCCGGAACGGTGAGGCTGAAGGTCGGGGTGAGGGTGAAGGTGCCCTTGCCGAGGGTTGTCGAGCGAACGAGGGTCTGACCCGCGTTGCTCATGGTGACGGCGGCGGCGGTGGGAGCCGCGTCGGACCCGGCGCCCGCTGTGATCGTGCCCGGCGTGATGACGAGGTTGGTGGCTGCCAGAGTGCGAACGTCTCCGTCGACCGAGCCGGCAGCGCTTTTGAAGTCTACGACGCTGGCCGAGAGCGACCAAGCGGTGCTGGTGCCGCGTGCGTTGGTGATGGTCCACGCGGCGGTGCCAGTGGACGACTGGGCGTGGACGCCGTCGAGAACGACCGGGGTCATCGCGCTGGGCGCGGTCGGGTTGGCACTGAGGTTGCCGCCGCTGATGGTCGCGTTGACCGTGTCGGTGCTGTCGGCTGCATGGGCGGGCGAGAGGGCCAAGCCGAACAGGATGCCGGTCGCGATGATGATTCCGGCGGTTTTGATTGAAGCCTGCATGGGGTGTCCTCTGATGGGTGCTGGTGAAGTGGGAACGCCAAAAGGCGTGTCCACGCAAAGTGTGGGTGAGCAGATGTCGCAGGCTGTGAACCGAACTCGTTATCCGCTGGGAACGAGTTCCGGAGGCGATAAATCAATACTCACACGGTGGGCTCGCGAAGTGTGGGTTGGTGGCTCAGGGTTGAATCAGCGTTAGCGCAAGGTTGGCGCAATACCTTTAATGGGCGGTAGAGAAAGGGCATTCGGGCAGGAGCGCTTGTAATAACAACCGGGCCCCCGGCCTCGATGCGCTACGAGATGGTGAAGGTCAGAACCGTGACGTAGGGGTTCAGTGGCGAGTGATCGATGGCTCCGGAGTAGTTAGAGCGATAGGCGTTGGCCGGAATCATCAGGCTGAACGTCGGCGTCAGAAAGTAGGTACCCCGGTTCGGGCCCGACGTGGCGACCAGGGTCTGTGGGGCGGTCGAGAGTGTGAGGTCGGTCGCGGTGATTCCGCTGGGGGCATCGGAACTGGGAAGGGAGTCGATGATGCCCGGCACAATGCTCAGGTTCTGCACCGGCAGCACGCGAGCCTCACTCTCGATCGTGCCGGCCGCGCTGATCGGCACCGTGGCGCTCACCGAGAGGTTCCAGGCGCCGCCGCTGCCGCGAGCGTCGCTGATCGACCATCGGCTGGAGACGCCGGTCGCGAACTGCGGCTGGTCCCCCAGCAGGGTCACTGCCGATAGGGTCGCCCCCGCGGTCGTTGCCGAAAGATCTCCGACGGGCGGTGCCGGGCTGGTCGATTTGGCCATATTCATGGTGACAGCGCCGTTGGCGGTCAGCGCTCGCCCGATAAAGCTGACGTCGTTACCGATCGAGATCGCGGCCATGCCGAGAATGGTTCCGCTGAAAGAGGCTGCCGCGCCCAGCGAAACCGCCCCGGCGATCTGCCAGTAGACCCGTGAAGGCTGCGCCCCGTTGACTAACAGGATCTTGCTGCCCGCGGCCGCATTGAAGGCGGCGGGTACCTGGATGATGAAGATGGCGTTCGGATTGCCCTGTCCATCAAGGGTGAGCGTGGAGCTGATGGTGACGGCCGCCGTGGCCCTGTAGACGCCCGACGTGAAGATGCGTCCGGCGAGGTCGCCGGAAATCACGGCGCTCGACGGCCTCGCCGCGGCATCGCTATAGGCAGCAGCGAGGTCCACCTGAGCGGCGGCGGCGGCGGCGTCGCCGCCGTGGATGGTACCGGTGAGGACTCCGGGCGGAAACCCGGTGATCGCAGTCCCCGGGCTCACCCCGATATCGCCGTCGAAGGAGGAAAAGCCGGTGTTCGCGACCGAGGTTGTAGACAGTATGGAAAAGGTGGTGGCGCTGCCGAAGTCTACCGGCGCTTCGCTGGTGAAGGTATTGCTGGCGACGGTGACGGAGCCGTTGCGGGTGAGGGCGCGGCCGGTGAAGCCCGAATAGGCGCCCACGGTGATGTCGGTCCGTCCGAGGATGGTACCCGAGAATGACGAAGATCCGCCGAGCTGCACGACGCCGTCGGTCTGCCAGAAAATCCGTGAGACTTGCGCTCCGTTGATGAGGCGCACGGTGCTGCCGGTGCTCGTCGTCAGGGCGGAGTCAAGCTGAAAGATGAAGACGGCATTGGGGTTTCCCTGCGCGTCGAGCGTGACCGAGGAGTCCAGGGTCAGTGCCCCCGGTGCGGAATATACGCCGGCGGTGTAGGTCTGACCAGACAGATTGCCGCTCAGCGTCGAGGTGGGCGTGCGCGCGGATGCATCGTCGATGGCGGCCTGCAGGTCGATCTGGGCTTGCGCGCTTTCAGCCGTACCGAGATGCGTACTGCCGGTGACCCGACCGGGCGGAAAACCGGTCAGACCAATTCCTGGGCTCACTCCGAGGCTGCCGCTGAGCGTGGATCCGCCGGAGTTTTCAACGGATGTCCCCGCCAGTACGGAGAAGTTCCCGGCCGTTTTCAGCATCACGGGAGGTTCGGTCATGAAGACGCTGTCCGCCAGCGATATGGCGCCATTAGCCGATAGTGCCCGGCCGATGAAGGTTGAACCGGCTCCGCTGGTGATGGCGGTGAGGCCCAGAACATTCCCGGCGAAGGTGGAATTGGCGCCGAGCGAGACCGCGCCGACGACCTGCCAGACTACGTTCGATGCCTGCGCACCATTGGCGAGTACGACGCTGCTCGCCGCCGCGGTTGAGAACGCGGCGTCGATCTGAAAAATGAACACCGCGGTGGGGTCGTCCCGCGCGTCGAGGGTGAGGGTGGTGCTGACGGTGAGGGCCGCGGTGGCCTTGTAGATGCCCGCGGTGAGGGTTCGCCCGGCGAGATCGCCGTCGAGGGAATCGGTTGGGGTGCGACCGGCGGCATCGGCGTAGGCCGTAAGGAGGTCGGTCCGAGCCGTCATGGAATGCGTATCGCCGGCGTGGATGCTGCCGGTGAGAATTCCGGGTGGGAATCCAGTGATCGCCGTGCCCGGGCTGGTTCCCACATTGCCGCTCACGACGCTTCTGCCGGTGCTCGTGACGGCAGTTGCGGCCAGCACGGAGTAACTGCCGGCCGTTCTGAGATTGACAGTCGAGGTGGCGGCCTGCGCCGGCGATTGCGCAACCAACAAGCCGGTCAGGAGGATGAAAACGGTCAGGGCTGGCAGCGCAACGACGTGTGGTCGGCGGCCCCCGGGCCGCTGTGAGGGGCTTCGGGGCGCGTGCTTACGGCTCATCGACGTGGTCGACGCAGGGGCGCGTCGGAATCGACAGCGTCGGACGCCGATACGTCGGCTGTGGCGACCGGCGCGGCGGCCGATCCGGCGACCGGCTCAGCTGCCGCGACTAGGGCGAGCGCGCGACGCGCGCGCTGCACGAACAGGGTGGTGCGCCAGGCGCCGAATGCGATCGTTGCGATCAGGATCAGCATGATGAGAATGATCCACCACGGCACGTAGGCGAAGGTGGTGGTGACCTGTTCGGTTCCGGCGTCGGAGATCAGCTGGGCGTCGGCGCTGCCGAGCTGAATGAAGGCAGCCAGCGGAAGTGTCGCCGTCATGTCGAGGGTGGCTCCGGGAAGGAGGCTCTCCGGTGTCTCGAACTGGAGCTCGGTCGTGGCGCCGATCACGCTGTCGAGGTTCAGGCCAGCGGTCGGATACAGGATGGTGTTGCCGGTGTTCTTGATGGGCAGGGTGAAGGCGATCCCGTCCCCCGACCGTTCCCAGCTCAGGGCACCATGGCTCAGCTGGGTGGTGGTGGTGCCGGCAACGGTCAGGTAGATGCGTACGCCCTGACGCTGGATCACGTCCAGCCGCAGTGCTGCGTCGCCGTTCGACGTCGTGGTCTCACCCTGGATCGGCGGGCTCTGGATGATCAGCCCGCCGGCATAATCTCCCGGTGTGGCTGTGAGGGGAACGCTGAGCCGAAACGGTACCGTCAGGTCGGAGTTGGCCGGGATAGTGATCGATTCGGCATCGAGGGTCACCCAGCTGCCCACGGCCACTTGTACATCGGACTGTGCGGCAAGGGCAAACGCTCCCTGCTGGGTGCTTTGCCCGTCGACGGCATAGTTGAGCAGCGTGACCGGGGCATCGGAGTGGTTGCTGACGATCGCGTTCGCCTCGATCGCTGCACCGGGGGCGAGATCGATGTGGAAGAAATCCGATTCCAGTTCCGGGCGGATGCCCAGTGTTCCGTCGTCGATAGCGGCCGCCGGCTGGCTTATGAACAGGGTGGCCGCCATCGGAGCGAGTGCTGCGATGGCCGCGAGCAGAATGAAGCGCCGCAGTACTCGCGTGCGAACCGTTTCACGGATCGACGTGCGGCTGGGCTGAGCGACCGGCGAGGAGTGACGTGCACTGGTGCGGTGTGACATGGGGTGGACCTTAGCTGGTATCCGGTACAACCCCCGAATGAGGCGATACCTCTAGTCTCACACGGGCGCGAGCGCTGTTGGCCAGCGCGGCAGTCAGTTTTGGCTCAATTTTGGCGCACAGCGGCGTCAGGCGATCGTGAACGTCAAAACGGAGACGAACGGATTCACGGCAGATCCGTCGATCCTGCCTGAGAAATTAGATCGAAAGGCGTTGGGGGGAACGTCGAGGCTGAACTCCGGTGTCAGGGTGAACGTTCCCTTGCCGAGCGTGCGGGTCCAGACCAGGGCCTGGGGCCGGTGGGACACACTAACCGGCTCAGTCGTGGGGGCAGCATCGGCACCTTCACCGGTGTGGGCCGTGACGATTCCGGGTGTAATGGTGAGGTTTTCCGCGTCGACCGTTCGCGGAAGGATGTCGAACGTTCCTGCCGCGCTGACGAAGTCCGTGGCGCTCACCGACAGGCTCCAGGCGTAGCTGGAGCCGCGAGCGTTCGTAATCGTCCACTCGACCGGGGTACCCACGGACGCCTGGTTAGCGCGACCGCCGAGGGGGATGGGGGACATCCTGATAGGCGCGGAGACGACGGCAGTCAGAGAACCGCCTAGAATTGCAGTGCTGACCGTGTCGGTGACCGTCGTATCAGCGTTTGCGGCCGGCGATGACCCGGTGATCGATCCCGCGACGAGGGCGAGGCTGGCCAATCCGATGACTGGCAATCTGGGGAAGGATCGAACGGCAGCGGTACCAGCCACGAATTTGCCCCACAAACTGTCGACGAGTTCGGTGCTAAGCGACACGTGTCGGCACCTTCGACAGGATGAGCGGGTCGAATGGACTTCATTCTAACAAGATCTAGCGACTTAATGTACTAATACCCCAATACCCACACAGACCAAAAACCGGCCGCCTCTCTGATTGGAAGCGGCCGGTGCCCGAAGGCTGGTCAGTGCGTGCGGAAGCGTTGCACCATCGGGCAATCGAACGGGTCACGCGCGGCCAGGCCCACCTTGTTGAGGTAGGCGATGACGATGCCGTAGCTCTCGAAGACGCCGGTTTCGGTGTACTTCACGTCGTGGGAGATGCAGTATTCCTTGGCGATCTCCTGCGCTTTCCGCAGGTGCGGTCGGGCCATGTTCGGAAACAGGTGGTGTTCGATCTGGTAGTTGAGCCCACCCATGTAGGTGTCGATGAAGGTGCCACCGCGAATGTTGCGGCTGGTGAGAACCTGGCGGCGCAGAAAGTCGACGCGGCTTTCGGCCGGAAGCTGCGGCATCCCCTTGTGGTTGGGAGCAAACGAGGCGCCCATGTAGACACCGAACACGGCCATCTGCACACCGATGAAGGCGAAGGCCATGCCGAGCGGCAGAAAGTAGAAGATGACGGCGAAGTAGGCGGTGATGCGCGTGACGAGCATCGTGATCTCGACCCAGCGTTCGCTGACCTTGTTCTTGCCGAAGACGGTTTTGAAACCCTGGATGTGCAGGTTGATGCCTTCGAACATGAGCAGCGGGAAGAACAGGTAACCCTGCTTACGGGTGACGAACGAGCCGAGCCAACTGACCTGCTTGGCATCGTTGTCGGTGAAGACGATGAAGTCGGGCTCGATATCCGGGTCCTTGCCGATGACGTTCGGCTGCGCGTGGTGACGGCTGTGCTTGGTCATCCACCAGGCGTAGCTGATGCCGACGAAAAGGTTGGCGAGGATGCGACCGGCCCGGTCATTCGCCTTGCCGGAGGTGAACACGGCGCGGTGCGAGGCTTCGTGGGCCAGAAAAGCGAACTGGGTGAAGATGAGGCCGAGCGCGCCGGCGATGATCAGCTGGTACCAGGTATCGCCGAGCAGAACGAACCCTGCAGCAGCGCCGAGCGTGGCCACGACGAGAATGGAGAAGACCATCCAGTAGAAACCAGTGCGACGGCCGAGAAGGCCGAGATTGCGCACGGTATGCAGGAGCGCCGAATATTCGGTTGTGGGATTCTTTGTGTCTCCACCCGGCCGGGTCCTGATGATGCGGACCGAGGGTGCGGCTAGTGCTTCCGACATGAGGCCTTATTAGATCGGGACTTCTCAGCCGGGACGTGAGCAATTACTCGTGGAGCAGATAATCGTCAGTCTACGTTCGCCGGAGCGTAATCCGTGCCTCATTCACACAGCATTCTCAGTCATTATATGCCAAAAATGGAATGTATCTGACCGATCTATCGCCAACTTGGCATCCAAATGTGGAGTTGCCAAAACGCGAATGGAGTCTGCATTCCGGTCCATTCCGGGAAGAAGAACGCGGTCAGCAGCAGCGCCACCCCGAGGCCGACAATGACGGCGCCAAGCGCTCCGACCCGCGGTTGGGGGTCATATTCGTACACCTGCGAATGTGCTGAATGCCGGTGTTCTGGCCTGGACAGGTCGGGAATTCGCTTGAGGAACATGCCGATGACGAAAACGAGGCCGAGCAGCAGATAGGGTTCGAACGCGATCGTGTAAAACTGAAAAACCGTGCGGTTCAGGTACATCAGCCACGGCAGGTAGCCGGCGACCATTCCCATGAGAATGAGGCCGACCCGCCATTCCCGGTAACGGGCCAGTCGGTAGACCAGGTAGAGCAGCGCGGCGGTCGCCGCCCACCAGATCAGCGGGTTGCCGACCGAGGTGATCGCCTCGGAGCAGTTCTGAAACTGGCAGCCGAATTCGCCCTGACTGGAACCGCGGTAGTACATGCTGGTCGGGCGAATCATGAATAGCCAGGTCACCGGGTTGGCCTGGTACGGATGCGGCGTGGCGAGGCCCACGTGGTACGTGTATGCGGCCGCCTGATAGTGCCAGAAACTCTGCAGGGTGTGCGGAACCCAAGCGAGCGGACCGGTCCAGGCCGCTCCAGCCCCGTCTGCCCACTCCCGGTAATACCCGCCGCGGGTGACGAACCAGCCCGTCCAGGACACGAAGAACGTGGTGACGGCCACGGGAACCAGGAGCAGGAACGTGGCGGGGGCCTGCTTTAGAATGGCGGCACTGGCCCAGAAAGTGACGCCGTTACGGCGCCGAGCGAGCGCGTCGACGACAACGAGGTAGACGCCGAAGGCGGCCAGAAAGTACAGCCCTGACCATTTCACCGAACTGGTCAGGCCGAAGGCGAGACCGGCGGCAAGCAGCCACGGTCGCCACCACAGGGTCGGGCCCCATCCGACGTCGCTCACCCCGGCCATCCGGGCGGCCAGACGCTTCGCGTGCCATTGCCGATCCATCAGGATCGCCCCGAAACCGAGCAGTGCGAAGAACATCACGAAGTTGTCGAGCAGAGCAACCCGACTCATGACGATGGCATGACCGTCGATGGCGAGCAAAAAACCAGCGATCACGGCCAGTAGGCGCGACTGGAACAGCTTGCGGGCCACGAGCATGATGAGCACGACCGCGAGCACCCCGACCACCACGGTGGCCAGGCGCCAGCCCCACGGGTTGCCGGGGCCGAGCAGGTTCATGCCGAGGGCGATGAGCCACTTGCCGAGCGGCGGGTGCACCACGAACGACGGATCCGTCGTGAAGATGTCGGTCTGCCCGGCCTCGAACAAGGGATTGGCGTCCGCCGGCCAGGTGGACTCATACCCGTTATTGAAGAGGGTCCAGGCGTCCTTAACATAAAAGGTCTCATCAAATACGAGAGCGTGCGGCACGCCAAGGTTCCACAAGCGTAATCCGGCGGCCAGCAGGACCACGAGGAGGGGCGCGCCCCAGCGAACCCATCGACTAGTTGCGAGCACCTGACTATCGTACCGAGCAAGCGAAGAACGAAAGGCTCGCCCGAGGCTGCGAGAATTGCAGCATGATCATCCTTGCTGCCACCCCGATCGGAAATCTCGGCGACGCCTCCCGGCGCCTGATCGAGACCCTGAGTACCATCACGATCGTGGCCGCCGAGGATACCCGCGTCACCGTGCACCTGCTCAAAGCCCTCGGCATCGAGAATCGGCCCAAGCTCATTGCCCTGCACGACCACAACGAACGCGGCAAGGCTGCCGAACTGGTCGAACTCGCCCGCGACGTCGACATCCTCGTGCTGAGCGACGCCGGAATGCCCACCGTCTCCGATCCCGGCTTTCACTTAGTGGATGCCGCGGTGGCGGCCGGCGTGCAGGTCACCGCCCTGCCCGGGCCGTCCGCAGTGCTGACCGCTCTCGCCGTCTCCGGGCTGCCGACCGACCGGTTCACCTTCGAAGGCTTCCTGCCGCGTAAGCACGGTGAGCGGATCAAGCTGCTGCGTGACCTCGCCGCAGAACGCCGCACCATGGTGTTCTTCGAATCGCCCAACCGGCTGGCCGACTCTCTGCTCGACCTCGCGGCCACGCTCGGAGCCGACCGTCGCGTCGTGGTCTGCCGGGAACTGACCAAGTTCTTCGAAGAGGTCAAGCGCGGCACGGCGGCCGAACTGGCCGAGTGGGCGGCGGCAGGCGTGCGCGGCGAGATCTGCATCGTCGTTGCGGGTGCTGAAGTGCGGGTGCTGGACCTGGCCATGGGCGTGGCCGAGGTGCTCGACCTGGTGTCGGGCGGCATCCGCTTGAAAGATGCTGCGGCCGACGTGTCGGCGGCCAGCGGCCTCGGCAAGCGCGAACTCTACGAGCACGCGCTGCAGGCCAAGACCGGGGCATCCGCGCCGAAACCCGACCGGTCGGCTTTTCCGCTCGGTTAGGCCGCGGGCCCGCCCGGCGTAACAGGGAGGAGAGGCGGTGGCCTGGCGCATAAGATGAACGCATGTCCGCTGGCTCTTTTTACATCACCACGCCCATTTTCTACGTGAATGATGTGCCGCACATCGGGCACGCCTACACCGAGGTCGCTGCCGACGTGCTCGCGCGCTGGCACCGGCAGTCCGGCGATGACGCCTGGCTGCTCACCGGCACCGACGAACACGGCCAGAAAATTCTGCGCACCGCCATCGCCAACGGCGTCACGCCCAAGGAATGGGCCGACCGTCTGGTCGAGACCGCGTGGAAGCCGTTGCTGGAGACCGTCAATATCGCCAACGACGACTTCATTCGCACCACCGACGAACGCCACGAGGTGAACGCGCAGAAGTTTCTGCAGCACCTGCACGATGAGGGTCACATCTACACCGGCGAGTACGAGGGCTACTACTGCGTCGGCTGCGAGGAGTACAAGCAGATCAGCGACCTCGTCGACGGCACCGGTGACTATGCCGGCCAGCCGGTCTGTGCGATCCACTCCAAGCCGGTGGAACTGCTGCACGAGAAGAACTACTTCTTCAAGATGAGTGCCTTTGCCGACCGACTGCTGGCCCTGTACGAGGAGAACCCCAACTTCGTGCAGCCGGAAGCGGCCCGCAACGAGGTCATGTCCTTCGTCAAGCGCGGCCTGAGTGACCTGTCGATCTCCCGGTCGAGCTTCGACTGGGGCATCAAGGTGCCGTGGGACGAATCGCACGTCGTCTATGTCTGGTTCGACGCTCTGCTGAACTACATCACCGCGGCCGGCTACGGCCAGAACGACGAGGAATTCGCGAGCCGCTGGCCTGCCACCCACATCGTCGGCAAGGACATTCTGCGCTTTCACGCCGTCATCTGGCCGGCCATGCTCATGGCCGCCGGCATCGAGGTGCCCAAGCAGGTCTTCGGCCACGGCTGGCTGTTGGTCGGCGGAGAGAAGATGAGCAAGTCCAAGCTCACCGGTATCGCCCCGAGCCAGATCACCGACACCTTCGGTTCCGACGCTTTTCGGTACTACTTCATGCGCGCCATCAGCTTCGGCCAGGACGGCTCGTTCAGCTGGGAGGACCTCTCGGCCCGCTACCAGTCTGAGCTCGCCAACGGCTTCGGCAACCTCGCGTCCCGCGTGATCGCCATGGTCGTGCGGTACTGCGACGGCGTCGTGCCCGAAGCTGGCGCGTTGACGGCCGACGACCTCGCGATTGCCGCGACCGAACAGCGCGTGACGGATGCCTCGCGCGCCTTCATCGAGACCCTCGCCATCCACGACGCCCTCGCGAGCGTGTGGGAACTGGTCGACGAGCTCAACGGCTACATCACCCTGCAGGAGCCGTGGGCGCTGGCCAAGAACCCGGAGACGCGGGCGCGCCTGGAGAGCGTGCTGCACACCGCCGTGCGCGGCCTCGGCACCCTCACCGTGCTGCTCTCGCCGGTCATTCCCATCGCGACCGGCAAGCTGTGGACCGCCCTCGGTGGCGACGGCGCGCTCGCCGACCAGCGCATCGACCGGGCCTGGGAATGGGCCGGCGGCGCACACGTCAGCCCGCTCGAGCCGCTGTTTCCGCGCATCGAATCGATCGTGGAGCCGGCCGATGCCTAGCGACGCGATGCCCAGCGATTCCCTCACCAGTCTCGACGGAGGCGTCGACGGCTACGGCAGCGCCATTCGGAAGCGCGAGAACACTCAGGGCCGTGACCTGAGCTACCCGCCGCTGCCGGAACCGCTCACGGTGCCCGTCTACGACAACCACACCCATCTCGAAATCAGTGACGGCGAGCATCCGCTCAGCTACCGGGAACAGCTTGATCGCGCCTCGAGCGTCGGCGTGCGCGGGGTGATCCAGGTCGGCGGCGACGTGGAAACGTCCCGCTGGTCGGCCGCGTGCGCCCTGATCGAGCCGCGCATGCTGGCCGCCGTCGCCATCCACCCCAACGAAGCGCCAGCACTCGACGCGGCCGGCACCCTCGACGACGCCCTCGCCGTGATCAACGAACTCGCCGGACAGCCGCGCGTGGTCGCGGTCGGTGAGACCGGCCTCGACTTCTTTCGCACCGGCGAAGAAGGCCGCGCCGCCCAGTTTCGATCCTTCGAGGCGCACATTCGCATCGCCAAGGAGAACAACCTGGCGCTGCAGATTCACGACCGCAACGCCCACGAAGCCGTCATCGAAACCCTGCTCAAGGTGGGCGCCCCCGAACGCACGGTCTTTCACTGCTTCTCCGGAGACGCCGACATGGCTCGCCTCTGCGCCGATCATGGCTGGTATATGTCGTTCGCCGGCAACGTCACGTTCAAAAACGCCTCCTTGCTGCGCGACGCCCTGTTCGTTGCCCCACGCAACCTGCTGCTGGTCGAAACGGATGCCCCCTTCCTCACCCCCCTGCCCTACCGCGGCCGGCCCAACGCGCCCTACCTGCTGCCGAACACGCTGCGCGGCATGGCTGCCCACCTCGAAACGGATGTCTCCCTGCTCTCCGCTCAAATCACCGCCAACACCGAGCTGGTCTACGGCCGCTGGGACGCCGAACCGGTCACGGCCGCCCACGACGATCCAGGCCCGGACCCCACCCCGCGCGGCGGCATCGCATGACCGACGTTGCTGACGAGCCGAAGCCCGCGAAGACCCTCCTCGGTCCGGCTGAGATTCGCGACCTCGCCGAGATGCTCGGCGTCAACCCCACCAAGAAGCTCGGCCAGAACTTCGTCATCGACGGCAATACCGTACGGCGCATCGTCAAGGTCGCCCGGGTCGCACCCGGCGACACCGTGGTCGAGGTCGGACCAGGCCTCGGCTCGCTCACCCTCGGCATGCTCGAGGTCGGCGCCGCCGTCGTCGCCGTTGAAATCGACGACCGCCTGGCCGAGCAGCTGCCACTCACCGTCGAACTCATGCAGCCCGGCGCCAGACTGTCGGTCATCCGTGCCGACGCTCTGAAGATCACCGAGCTGCCCGGCGACCCCACCCGGCTCGTCGCCAACCTGCCCTACAACGTCTCTGTGCCGGTGTTGCTCTACCTGCTCGAGCACTTCGAGTCGATTCGCGCCGGTGTCGTCATGGTGCAGGCCGAGGTCGGCGAACGCCTCGCAGCCCCGCCCGGCAACAAGATCTACGGCAGCCCGAGCGTCAAAGCCGCCTGGTACGGCGATTTTCGCACCGCTGGCAAGGTAAGCCGCCAGGTGTTCTGGCCGGTCCCCAACGTCGACTCGATCCTCATCGCCTTCGACCGGCGGCCCCAGCCGCTGGAATCCGAGGAGCTCCGGCTCAAGACCTTCGCGCTCGTCGACGCCGCTTTCCAGCAGCGCCGAAAGATGTTGCGGCAGTCGCTGTCGGTCGTCCTTGGGGACTCGGCCACGGCATCCGCTCTGATGAGCGCGGCGGGCATCGACCCCGAGGCGCGGGGCGAGCAGCTCACCGTGCACGATTTTCTCGCCATCGCGCGCGTCTGGTCACCCGCGTAGCTGCGGCGGCGGTCGGTGCGGGCACACAGGCTGGGCTAAGTTAAAAGCATGATGACGACCGCCGGCACCACCGCTGTGCACGCGCGGGCACCGGGTAAAATCAACGTCTTCCTCAAGGTCGGCGCCGTCATGGAAGACGGTTACCACGACCTCGCGACGGCCTACCAGGCTGTCTCCCTGTTCGAGGACGTGCGTGCCACGCCGGCCAGCGACTTCTCGGTCGAGTTCAGCGGCAGCATCGACACCTCCGGCCTCGCCACCGGCGGCAGCAACCTCGCCATCAAAGCAGCCAGGGCCCTCGCCCGCAAGACCGGCTATCGCGGCGGCGTGCACCTCGAGATCGAGAAGAACGTGCCCATCGCTGGCGGGATGGGCGGCGGCTCGGCCGACGCCGCGGCCACCCTGCTCGCCTGCGACGCCCTGTGGGGGACCAGCGCCACCAAGGACGAGCTGCTCGCCATTGCCGCGACCCTCGGCGCCGACGTACCGTTCTCCTTCACCGGCGGCACCGCCATCGGAACCGGTCGCGGCGACCAGCTGAGCCCGGCGCTGGCCAAGGGAAAATTCCAGTGGGTACTCGCCCTGGCCGACTTCGGTATGTCGACGCCCGGCGTGTACCAGGAGCTCGACCGGCACCGCGATCGCCACGCGCAGGACATCTTTCCGGCCGAGCATCAGCCCAGTGTCGACGCGAACGTGCTGCAGGCACTGCGCGCCGGCGACCCGCACATGCTCGCCGACGTGCTGCACAACGACCTGCAGGCTCCGGCGCTGCACCTCGCGCCCGGGCTCGGCAAGGTGCTGCAGCTCGGCGAAGAGAACGGCGCCCTGGCCGGCATCCTCTCCGGCTCCGGCCCGACCGTGGCTTTTCTGGTAGCGGATGCCGACAGCGCGCTCGAATTGCAGGTCGCGCTCTCTGCCTCCCGCCTCAAGGTCGTGCGAGCCACCGGCCCGGTGCATGGGGCCCGCCTCATCTGAGCCTTCGCATTCGGCCCGGGATGACAGCGCCCAGCGTGCCGTAAACTCGGAGGCTATGGCACATCTTCTCGGGGCTGAGTCCCTGCACCTCGAATTTCCCACCCGCGTTATCTTTGACAGCGTCACCGCCGGCCTCAACGAAGGCGACCGCATCGGCGTCGTCGGCAAGAACGGTGACGGCAAATCCACCCTCATGCGTCTGCTGGCCGGCCGCATGGAACCCGACGAAGGCCGGGTCACCCGTCGCCGCGGCGTCACTATCGGCATGCTCGACCAGTCCGACGACCTCGCCAGCGGCCAGACCGTCGGCCACACCATCGTCGGCGGCATCGAAGAACACGTCTGGGCGGGCGACGCCAAGGTGCGCGACGTCATCGGCGGCCTCGTACGCGACATTCCCTGGGACGCCCTGGTCGACGACCTCTCCGGTGGCCAGCGCCGTCGGGTAGCCCTCGCCGCCGTGCTCATCGGCGACTACGACTGCATCTTTCTCGACGAGCCCACCAACCACCTCGATGTGGAAGGCATCTCCTGGCTCGCCGGGCACCTCAAGACCCGCTGGGCCGCCCAGTCGGGCGGACTTGTGGTCGTCACCCACGACCGGTGGTTCCTCGACGAGGTCTGCAACATCACCTGGGAGGTGCACGACCGCCTGATCGAGCCCTTCGAGGGAGGCTACGCCGCCTACATTCTGCAGCGCGTCGAGCGCGACCGCATGAGTTCGGTCGTCGAGTCCAAGCGCCAGAACCTCATGAAGAAGGAGCTGGCCTGGCTGCGCCGCGGCGCCCCGGCCCGCACCGCCAAGCCCAAGTTCCGCATCGATGCCGCCAACGTGCTGATCGAGAACGAGCCGCCGCCCCGCGATACCGTCACGATGCAGTCGATGGCCATGCAGCGCCTCGGCAAGGACGTCGTCGACCTCATCGACATCGGTGTGAAGTTCGGCGACAAGACCGTGCTGAACGACATCACCTGGCGCATCGCACCGGGGGAGCGCACCGGAATCATGGGCGTCAACGGGGCGGGCAAGTCCACCCTGCTGAACCTCGTCGCCGGCACCCTGCAGCCGACCAGCGGGCACGTGAAGCGCGGCAAGACCATCAAGGTCGCCGTACTCACCCAGCAGCTGTTCGAACTCGACGAAATCCGCAACGACCGCGTGAGCGACGTCATCGGCCGCCAGAAAACCAGCTACATGGCCGGCGGTAAGGAGATCACGCCCGGCCAGATGCTCGAACGCATGGGCTTTCTGAGCGCGCAGCTCACCACCCAGGTCAAGGACCTCTCCGGTGGCCAGAAGCGCCGACTGCAACTGCTGCTGATCGTGCTCAGCGAGCCGAACGTACTCATCCTCGACGAGCCCACCAACGACCTCGACACCGACATGCTCGCCGCCATGGAAGACCTGCTCGACTCCTTCCCCGGCACCCTGCTGGTCGTCTCGCACGACCGGTACCTCATCGAGCGCGTCACCGACAACCAGTACGCCGTCATGGACGGCGGCTTTCGCCACCTGCCCGGCGGCGTCGACCAGTACCTCGACGTGCGCCGCAAAGCTGTCGCCGGCCCCGCTCAGGGGTCGCCGACGGATGCCGCTGGCAAGGCCAAAAAGATCCCCACCCTGGGTGGCGCCGAACTGCGCAACGCCCAGAAAGAGCTCGGCTCGATCGACCGCAAGGTGGTCAAACTGCAAGAGCGCATCGCACTCAAGCACGAAAAGCTCGCCGCGCACGACCAGTCCGATTTCGCCGGTCTCGGCGCGCTCGGCGTGAAACTGACCGAACTGGAAGAGACCATCGCCACGCTCGAAACCCGCTGGGTCGAACTTACCGAGTTGATCGAGGGCTGATTCGAAAGAAGCTGTGACGAAGTGTGTCGGCGCAGGCCACACGTCGCAGCTTCGGCACGTATCGTTAAGGGGTACTCGCGCAGCCGCGGTACCAAGCCCCGTGCGGGCGCAGCCTTCTGGTTTGACCGGTCATGGCAGTGCGCCCGGGAGCCCAATCCCCAGATCGCTCGAAGGAATCATCGTGAAAAAAAAGAACATATTCGCCGCCCTCGCCGTCATCCCGCTGGTCGCCCTGCTTGCCGGCTGCGCCGGAGCTTCCGACGGAGCCGCCACCGGCACCGACGGTGACGCCATCAAGATCGGTGTCGTCGGAGCCAGCGACCCGTACTGGGCCTTCTACACCGAGGCCGCCGCGGCCGAGGGTATCGAGATCGAACTCGTCGACTTCGCGCAGTACCCGCAGGTCAACCCGGCCCTGGCGGCCGGTGAGGTCGACCTCAACCAGTTCCAGCACATCGCCTACCTGGCCGAATACAACGAGGCCAGCAGCGACAACCTGGTCCCGATCGGTGCAACGGCCATCTACCCGATCGCCCTGTACTCGTCCGAGTACAGCGATGTCGACGACATCGCCCGGGGCGACACCGTCGCTGTGCCCGACGACGACAGCAACCAGGCCCGCGCACTGGTGCTGCTCCAGTCCGAGGGACTCATCGAGCTGACCGACGGCGGAACGATCTACTCCAGCATCGACGACATCGACGAAGCGGCCTCGAAGGTCAAGGTCACGGCCCTCGAAGCCTCGCTCACCGCGAGTTCGCTGCCCGATGTCGCCGCCGCGATCATCAACAATGACTTCGCCGAGAAGGCCGGCCTCAAGTTCGAGGACGCCATCGCCACCGACGACGCGACCGACCCCAACGCCCTGCCCTACGCGAACATCTTCGCTGCGCGCGACGAAGACAAGAACAACGAGACATTGCTGAAGCTCGTCGAGATCTACCAGAGCACCCAGGCCGTGCAGGACGGCGTGTTCGCTGTGTCCGGCGACACCGCGGTCATGCTGACCACCCCGGTAGCCGACTTGGTTGAGTCCCTGGCCGGTATTCAGGCCGAAATCAAGGCCGCCAAGTAGCTACCCGGTTATCGAGCGAGGCAAACGGATGGCTGTAGTCAGTCTGCGCAACGTGGGCAAGGTGTACCCGCCTCAGGCCAAGGACGGCGCGAGCGTCACGGCAATCGCCGACGTCAGTCTCGACGTTGAGGCCGGTGACATATACGGGATCATCGGCTATTCCGGTGCCGGCAAGAGCACCCTGGTGCGGCTGGTCAACGCGCTCGAACGCTCCACCTCCGGCGAGATCTGGGTGAACGGGCAGAACATTGCCGCGCTGCGTGAGCGCGACCTGCGCCAGGTGCGCCTCGGCATCGGCATGATCTTTCAACAGTTCAACCTGCTCGGTTCACGCACGGTGGCGCGCAACGTGGCTTACCCGCTCGAAGTGGCCGGGCATCCCAAGGAGCAGCGCGCCGCCCGCGTGGCCGAACTACTCGACTTCGTCGGCCTCTCTGATAAGGCCGGGTCCTTTCCCGACCAACTCTCCGGCGGGCAGAAACAGCGGGTGGGCATCGCCCGCGCCCTCGCTACCCAGCCGAGCATTCTGCTGGCTGACGAAGCCACGAGTGCTCTCGACCCGGAAACCACGCACGAGGTGCTCGCCCTGCTGAAGCGGGTGAACGCGGAATTTGGCGTCACCATCATCGTGATCACCCACGAAATGGACGTCATCCAGACCATTGCGACCAAGGTCGCCGTGATGGATCAGGGGCGAGTCATCGAACGCGGCCCCGTCTTCGACGTGTTCTCGAACCCGCAAGCCGCGGCATCCGCTCGTTTCGTTTCGACCGTGGTCAAGGGGATTCCGTCGCCCGACGAACTCGCCGTGTTGCGTGAGCGGCACGCGGGCCGCATCGTGACGCTGGCCTTTCGCGACAGTGCGGTCGATCAGAAGGCCGTCTTCGGCGAGTTCTCGAGTGCCGGAGTGGCGTTCGAGGTCGTCTACGGTGGCATCAATGAGATACAGGGGCGCCCGTTCGGGCATCTCACCCTCGCGCTCACTGGCTTAGACCCGCTCATCGACCAGGTGCTCGCCCACATTCGAACGCTCACGACCGTCACGGAGGTGCGCTGACATGGACGCACTCATCGACCTGCTGCCCGAACTGTGGACGGCCACCTACGAGACCCTGTACATCGTCGCCCTGACCCTGTTCTTCGGTGGCCTGGGCGGCCTGCTGGTCGGTCTCGGGCTCTACTTGACCCGTGCAGGCAGCATCCTCGAGAACAAGCCGTTGTTTTTCGTGCTGAATCTGCTGGTCAACTTCATTCGCCCGATTCCGTTCATCATCTTTCTGGCGGCGGCGCAACCACTGGCCCGGGCCGTCACCGGCAGCGGCATCGGCAATAACGCGATCATCTTCACGATCGCTCTCGCAGCCTCCTTCGCCATGGCCCGCATCGTGGAGCAAAACCTGCTCACCGTGACGCCCGGCGTGATCGACGCGGCCCGCAGCGTCGGCGCCGGGCCGATTCGCATCATCTTCACCGTGTTGCTGCCGGAAGCGCTCGGACCGCTGATTCTCGGCTACACGTTCATCTTCGTCGCGCTCGTGGACATGTCAGCCGTTGCCGGTTACGTCGGTGGCGGGGGCCTTGGTAATTTTGCGCTGCTCTACGGCTACCGTCAGTTCAACCCCATCGTGACCTGGGCGGCGGTGCTGCTGATCATCGTGCTGGTGCAGTTCGTGCAGTTCTTCGGCAACTACCTCGCGCGCAAGGCTCTTCGCCGTTAGCGGTAGCGGTAGCTAGTCGAAGTCGAGGCTGAGCTTTCGCAGCAGGCCGGCCAGCCGGTCCTGGTCGGTCACCGAGAGGGTGTCGAGCAGGTCGGCTTCGGCGTCGACCAGCCGGGTTATGGCGGCATCCACTCGGGTGAGTCCGGCCGGCGTCATGCCCACCAGGATGCCGCGACCGTCGTTGGGTGCGGAGCGGCGCGTGACCAGACCGCGGTCAACGAGCCCGTCGATGCGGTTCGTCATGGTGCCACTTGAGACGAGCGTCTGCAGCAACAACGCCTTCGGGCTGAGCTCGTAGGGCGTGCCGGCGCGGCGCAGGGCCGAGAGCACATCGAACTCCCACGATGCGAGCTCCGACCGGGAGAAGGCGGTGCGGCGGGCCCGGTCGAGGTGCTTCGACAACCGGGCAACCCGGCTGAGCACCTGCAGCGGCGCAAAATCCAGATCGGGCCGTTCGCGCAGCCACGAATCGACGATTCGGTCGACTTCATCATGGGCAGGCATTGCTCCATTATCCCGCTTACCCGGGGGTTTCTTCGCCCAGAGGCCGTCTGGCCGCCGTCAGCGGTGCTGCGCGCCGCTCAGAATCTGGCAGACTTGACTGGTTGCTGGCCTCGGCCGGCATGGTCCGCCATAGTGTAACGGCAGCACGGCAACCTTTGGAGTTGTTCGGTCCAGGTTCGAATCCTGGTGGCGGAGCCCTCACTTTCTTCACCAAATGCGTTAGGAATCTCGTGACAGACGCCCGCCTCGCCATTGTTGTTCTGGCCGCCGGCCAGGGTACCCGCATGAAGTCCAGCCTGCCCAAGCTGCTGCATCCGCTCGCCGGCGTACCGATCGTCAGCCACGTGCTCGCGACCGCGCGGGCGCTCGACGCCGCCCACGTCGTGACCGTCGTGCGGCACGAACGCGACCTGCTGGCCGCCGTCGTGGCCGAAGACCTGCCGGAGAGCACGATCGTCGACCAAGACGAGATTCCCGGCACCGGCCGCGCCGTCGAGCAGGCCGTCGCCGCGCTGCCGGCCGATTTCGACGGTGACGTGCTCGTGATCAACGGCGACGTCCCGTTGCTGAACGCCGCAACGCTCGCCTCCTTCATCGCCTCGCACCGCCAGGGCAACGCGGCGGGAACCGTGCTGTCCGCCTACCCGGACGATGCGACCGGCTATGGCCGCATCATCCGCTCGGTGGAGGGTGCGTTCGACCGCATCGTCGAGCAGAAGGATGCGACGGATGCCGAACTGGCCGTCACCGAGATCAACGCCGGCGTCTACCTGTTCGGCCTGGCCGCGCTGCGCGAGCAGCTCGCCCAGCTCACCACCGCCAACGCCCAGGGTGAGAAATACCTCACCGATGTGATCGAACTGTTGCGCCGGGCCGGCTCCGAGGTGAGCGCTGTTCCGGTCGCGGATGCCTGGATCGTCGCCGGAATCAACGATCGCGCCCAGCTGGGCGACACAGCCCAGAAACTCAACGCCCTCATCGTGCGCGGCTGGCAGCTGGCCGGAGTGACCGTGCAGGACCCGGCCACCACCTGGATCGACCTCAAAGCCGTGCTCGCGGCCGACGTCACCCTGCTGCCCGGCACCCAGATCATCGGCGCCACCGTGGTCGCAACCGGTGCCATCGTCGGCCCGGACACCACCCTGCGCGACTGCGAGATCGGCGAGAATGCCCGGGTTAATCGCACCGACGCGACCTTCGCGGTGATCGAGGCGGGGGCATCCGTCGGCCCGTTCTCCTACCTGCGCCCCAATACCGTGCTCGGTGCCGACGGCAAGATCGGCGCCTTCGTCGAGACCAAGAACGCGCAGATCGGTGCCGGCAGCAAGGTGCCGCACCTGAGCTACGTGGGCGACGCCACCGTCGGCGAGGGGTCGAATATCGGTGCCGGAACAATCTTCGCCAACTATGACGGCGTGGCCAAACACCACTCGGCGATCGGGTCGCACGTGCGCACCGGGTCGCACAACGTGTTCGTCGCGCCGATTACAATTGGTGACGGGGCGTACACGGGAGCAGGCACGGTCGTTCGCAAGAGCGTTCCGGCCGGCGCACTGGCCATCAACGTGACCCCGCAACGCAACATGGACGGCTGGGTTCACGCCAACCGTCCGGGCACGGCCGCGGACACGGCGGCGGTCAATGCCCCCACAAGCAGCGATAAGACTGGAGAATAGGTGTCGGAAATCAAGACCAGCGGCGACAAACGACTAGTACTGGTTTCGGGGCGAGCGCACCCGCAGCTCGCTCTCGACATCGCCACGGAGCTTGGTTCTGAGCTGCTCCACACCGACGCACGCACCTTCGCCAACGGCGAGCTGTATGCCAGGTTCGACGAGAGCGTGCGCGGCTCGGATGCCTTCGTCATCCAGTCCCACACCGCTCCGATCAATGAATGGCTGATGGAACAGCTCATCATGGTCGACGCGCTCAAGCGGGCCTCTGCCAAGCGCATCACCGTGGTCGCTCCGTTCTACCCCTACGCCCGGCAGGACAAGAAGGGTCGCGGACGCGAGCCGATCTCGGCCCGCCTCGTCGCCGACCTGTTCAAGGTCGCCGGCGCCGATCGCATCATGTCGATCGACCTGCACGCCGCCCAGATCCAGGGCTTCTTCGACGGTCCCGTCGACCACCTCTTCGCGATGCCGGTTCTGCTCGAGCACTTCCGCGAGAAGCTCGACCCGGCCACCCTCACCGTGGTCTCGCCCGACATGGGTCGTGTGCGCGTCGCCGACATCTGGAGCGACCGCCTCGGTGTGCCGCTCGCCATCATCCACAAGCGCCGCGACCCACTCGTGCCCAACCGGGTCTCCGTGCACGAGATCGTCGGCCAGGTCAGCGGCCGCGTCTGCCTGCTCGTTGACGACATGATCGACACCGGACGCACGATCGCCCTGGCCGCCGAGGCACTGCGCGAGGCCGGCGCCATCGGCGTCGTCGTCGCCGCCACCCACGCCGTGTTCAGCGACCCGGCCGTTGACATGCTGCAAAACCCGGCCATCAGCGCCGTCGTCGTCACCGACACGCTGCCGATCCCGCCGGAGAAGCGCTTCCCGACGCTCACAGTGCTGCCGATCGCTCCGTTGTTGGCGCGCGCCATCCACGAGGTCTTCGACGAGGGTTCGGTCACCTCGATGTTCGACGGCGCCGCGTAGGTTCAGGCGCTGCCGAGGTGTGAGTTCGAGCCCGATTTTCGTGATTTTCGGGTCAAAACTCACACCTCGTTAGAGAATTATGTGCGCGTGGCCGGGGCCAGATGGCGCGGCGCGGAGGGAATGATGCCGAGCGGCGTCACGAAGGTCTCGCGCTCGTTCACGTCGATCGCGTAGCACTGCCAGCCGAACCCGCCGGGCCCGGCGAACTCGAATCGCGCGTCGAAGTCCACGGCTGAGGGATAGTACTGGGCCACCGCGGTCACACAGGCGTTGCTGGCGGTGTCGGAGGCGACGCGCATGGTCGTGAGCACGCCCGGCACGACCAGGGCGATCAGCCCGAGCACCACGACGACGCGCAAAATGGTTGTGAAGTGCTTGCCGCGCAGGGGGCGGTAGTCGTCGTTCGGCTCGTAGCCGGAGAGCTCGGGGTGATTGTCAGTCATGGGTACTCCCATTCTCCCAGACCTGGGTGTGAAGCGACCCGGTTAAACGAAGCGGCCGGCGGCATCCGTTCTCTACGCGTGAGAAGCGGATGCCGCCGGCCGACACGGCCGCTAGTGCGTCGACGCCTCGGTGTCGATCTCGGTGCGGTCGCCGGACCACAGGGTGTGGAAGGTGCCGGGCATGTCGACGCGGTGGTAGGTGTGCGCACCGAAGAAGTCGCGCTGGCCCTGCACCAGGGCGGCCGGCAGGCGTTCGCTTGCGAGCGAGTCGAAGTAGCTCAGGCTCGAGCCGAAGCCGGGAACCGGGATGCCCGACAGCGCGGCGGTGGATACGACGCGGCGCCAGGCGGCCTCGCCGGCGGCGATGGCGTCGGCGAAGTACTGGTCAACGAGCAGACTCGGGATGGACGGGTCGTTGTTGTAGGCATCCACGATGCGGTTGAGGAACTGGGCGCGAATGATGCAGCCGCCGCGCCAGATGGTGGCGATGGCGCCCTTGTCGATGTTCCAGTTGTACTTGGTCGCACCGGCGATGATCGCGTCGAAACCCTGGGCGTAGGCAATGATCTTCGAGGCGTAGAGCGCCTGGCGCACGTCTTCCTGGAAGGTGTTGCCGACGACGGCGATTTCTGGGCGTGCCGTAATTGTGGCTCGCACCGGTTCGCGCTGCTCCGGGTGGGCCGAAACGGCGCGGGCGAAGACGGCTTCGGCGATGCCGCCGACGGGAACGCCGAGGTCGAGCGCGTTCTGCACGGTCCAGACGCCGGTTCCCTTGGAGCCTGCCTCGTCGAGCACGACGTCGATGAAGGGTTCGCCGGTCTTCGCGTCGACCTGGCGCAGAATCTCCGCGGTGATTTCGATCAGGTAGCTATTGAGCTCCCCGCCGTTCCAGTCGGTGAAGATATCGGCGATGGCCTCGGGGGAGTGCCCGCCGACCTTGCGCAGCAGGTCGTAGGCTTCGGCGATGAGCTGCATGTCGGCGTATTCGATGCCGTTGTGGATCATCTTGACGAAGTGGCCGGCACCGTCGGTGCCGATGTGGGTGACGCAGGGCACACCGTCGACGACGGCGGCGATGGACTCAAGAATGGGGCCGAGGGTCTTGTAGGCCTCCACTGAGCCGCCGGGCATGATGCTCGGGCCGTTGAGGGCACCCTCTTCGCCACCGGAGATGCCGGCACCGACGAAGTTGAGGCCCTTGGCGCTCTGCTCCTTTTCGCGACGAATGGTGTCGGTGAATTCGGCGTTGCCGCCGTCGACGATGATGTCGCCGGGTTCGAACAGCTCAGAGAGCTGGGAGATGACGGCGTCGGTGCCGCGGCCGGCCTGCACCATGATGATGGCGGTGCGCGGCTTCGTCAGCGAGGCGACGAAA
Organism: Cryobacterium flavum; assembly: GCF_900103805.1. GTDB lineage: Bacteria > Actinomycetota > Actinomycetes > Actinomycetales > Microbacteriaceae > Cryobacterium > Cryobacterium flavum. The sequence goes on from NZ_FNIB01000006.1 coordinate 148,296, forward strand.
TCGGCGATGTCCTCGGAGGCGACGAAGTTCGCCTCCGGGTGCTCGGTCGTGAGCAGGCGGGTGCGTTCGGGGGAGCGGTTGTAGACCGCTACGGTGTTACCCTCGCGGCCGGCGAGGTTGCGGGCGAGATTCGATCCCATCACCGCCAGACCCACGACACCAATGTTTGCCTGTGCTGAACCGGACTCTGACACGTTTTCTCCTTTGGGGCTGTACTGAACAGACCACCTACGAGTTTAGCGCACAGGCCTGAACGGTCCCGCAATCGGGGGACAGCATTGCGCAATGCTGGTCCTATTTCGTGGGCTTGCCGTCCCAGATGGAACTCATCTCGTTGAAGGCGCGTTCCATGATGCCGAGCATGGCTTCGTGGGCTGCCTCCGGGTTGCCGCGCTGAATCGCGCTGGCCACATCGACGTGCAGTTGCAGTGCTTCGTTGTGCGGATGCCGCGGCATCAGTCCGTAGTTCGTGCGCCCGGTCAGCACCTCGGCCACCAGGGTGTTGAGTTTGGCGAACATTTCGTTGCCCGAACTGGCCAGCACAAGACGGTGAAACTCGATGTCGAGCACGAGGAAAGCCTCGGGGTCGTCGGCCTGGCCGGCGGCCCACAGCTTGCCGGCCAGCCCCATCAGCTCGCTGGCATCCGCCAGGGGAGCGCGGATGGCGGAGAGCCGGGCGGCCTCCGGTTCAATGGCGGTGCGCAGCTCGGTCAGGGAACGCAATTGGGCGATGCGGGCCGGCGACGCGAGCCTCCAGCGGATGACCTGTGGGTCATACAGGTTCCACTCGGAGGCTGGCAGAATCTGCACGCCGACGCGACGGCGAGAAGCGAGCATACCCATGGAGGCGAGCACGCGGATGGCTTCGCGCACCACCGATCGGGAGACACCGTATCGTTCCTCGAGCTCCTCGATGCGGAAGACCGACTTGCTGGCAAGTTCACCGGCGCAGATGGCCAGGCCCAGCAGATCGACGACGCGCGCGTGCAGGCTGGTCGAGGGGGTTCCGTAGTCAAGGCTCTCGGGCAAGTCGACGAGCGGGTCGGCGCCCGGCCCGGTCGTCAGATTGTGCGTCATGCGCTTGATCATATCGTTCCGGCAATAAACTTGAATAAGTATGCTTTATTCGGTAACGTTTCCTCTCGAGACAGATGTAAAGATGCATTCTGTTGGGAACCGTGGCTCAAAGCGCCGGTTCTTTCGAATGGGAGACACAGTGAAGCGTCATTCAGTTGTTCGCGTTGCGGCCATCGTCGCAGCGATATTCTTCGCGGCGGGCACACTTACCGCGTGCAGTGCCGGTGCCGGTGATGACGGGGGCTCGAAGACTCTTCGAGTGACCCTCGCCAACCACGTGTGGACCGACACGATCAAGAGCAAGCTGCCCGAGTTCGAGGCAGCCACCGGCCTCACCGTCGAGCTCAGCCAGTACGGCGAAGACCAGCTCTCCGATCAGTACAACGTGAAGCTCAATGCGGGCACCGATGAGATCGACGTCATGATGTATCGCCCGCTCCAAGAAGGCAAGCTGTTCGCGAAGAACGGCTATCTGGCCGACCTGTCTGACAACGTCGAGTCGAACGCCGACTGGAACTGGAGCGACTTCCAGTCCGGGCCGGTCGAGTCGACCACCTACGACGGCAACGTCGTTGGCGTGCCGATCATCACCGAGCAGGAAGTGCTCTACTACCGCAAGGACCTCCTCGCCAAAGCCGGACTCGAGGTGCCGACCACGATGGACGAGCTCGAAGCCGCGGCCAAGGCAATCAAGGAACAGAACCCCGGCGTGGCCGGCTTCGTCGCCCGTACCGGCAAGTCCGCCGCCGTCACCCAGTTCTCCAGCTTTCTCTACAGCTTCGGCGGTGACTTCATCGACGAAGACGGCAACTCAGCTATCGCCAGCCCTGAGGCCAAGGAAGCCTACGCGTTCTACGGCGGACTGATCCGCGACTACGGTCCGGAGAATGTCAGCACCGACATGAGCTGGCCTGAGGCCATGGCCATCTTCACGCAGGGCCAGGCCGGACTGTACACCGAGGCCGACAGCCTCTACAAGAACGCGACCGACCCCGAGACTTCCAAGGTCTCCGACACCGTCGGCTTCGCACCGATGCCAGCCGGTCCTGGCGGTTCGGCCGCCTACAACGTGCCGTCCTGGGCGCTCGGTGTCAACGCTGAATCGGCCTACACGGATGAAGCCTGGTCGTTCATCGAATGGGCCACCAGCGCGGACCTGACCCTGGAGGTGCAGCAGGACGGCGTTCCCGGTGCGCGCCAGTCGGTCTGGGAAGACCCGGAGGGCACGTCGACCTACCCGGCCGACCTTGCCGCCGCGATCGCCACGAGCACCAAGAACGGTGTCGGTCATGACCGCCCGCTCGTCATCAAGGTGCCCGAAGCGCGCGAGATCGTAGGAGATCCGATCGTCATCGCCATCACCGGCGGCGACTCCGACGCAGCAGCGGATGCCGCGAGCGAGGCTTTTCAGGGAATCCTCGACGACGAATAACCCGCACCACTGAGGCGGGGCGGATGCCCGAACGCGGTCGTCCGCCCCGCCACCCCCTTCTTTCTGAACGTGCAATACCAAGTGTGAGGTGAACGATGACCACAATGGTCACCACCAAGCCCTCAATGTGGAAGAACTATTCCACCTGGGCAAACCGTCATCGCAAGTGGCTCTTCGCCTCCCCAGCGATGATCTTCGTCGGGCTGCTCATCGCGGTGCCGCTGGGCTGGACGCTGTACCTCAGCGTGACGGACTCCGAGGGCTCGGTGCGCGCAGCATCCAACCTGGTCGGATTCAGCAACTACGTCGAGGTGCTCACCGACACGGATCGCTTCTGGCCCGCCGTGATGCGCACGTTCGTCTTCACCGGCGGAGCGCTGGCCATTGAGCTTGTCCTCGGCATGTGCATTGCCCTGCTGCTCTGGCGCCCGTTCCGCGGCGAGAAATGGGTTCGCGTCGCGATCCTGCTGCCCCTGGTCGCTACCCCGGTCGCCGTCGGCATGATGTGGCGCCTCATCTTCGACCCGAACATCGGCTTCGCCAACCAGGTGCTCAGCTGGATCGGTATTCCGGCCCAGCCCTGGCTGTCCGGCCAGTACACCGCCCTGCCGACGCTCATGTTCGTCGATATCTGGCAGTGGACACCGATGGTCGTACTGATGCTGCTCGCCGGCCTCACCTCACTCTCCGACGAACCCGACGAAGCTGCGCGCATTGACGGCGCCAACGCCTGGCAGCGATTCTGGTTCGTCACTCTGCCACTCCTGCGGGCCACCGTCATCGTGACCATCGTGCTGCGCGGAATCGACGCCCTCAAGACCTTCGACATCCTCTATGCCACCAAGGGCAAGGGCGGCGGGTCATTCCACGAAGTCGAGACGCTGAACATCTATGCCTTCGGCCTGAGCTTCGACTACAACGACTACGGGATCGCGTCCACCGTGCTGATCCTGTTCTTCCTGCTCATCATCGCGATCATGTGGGTACTCACCTACCGCAGAAAGGCGAACCGGTCATGACAACGACCCTGCCAGCCCGTCCTGTCACCCAGACTCCGCGCCCGGTCGCGATTGCACCGCGGCGCCGCAAGCCGCGAGCGTACAAAATCTTTCGGGTCGTCGCCCTCACCCTCACGGTGCTGCTGTTCGTCGCTCCGCTGGTCTGGATGTTCGTCGCGTCACTCAAGACCAATGTCGACATCTACGACGCCAGCAAGACCCTGTTCTTCACGCCGACGCTCGACAACTACGACAACGTGCTCAGCCGCAATAACTATTTCGGATTCATCTTCAATAGTTTCTGGGTGGCGCTGTTGTCCACCGTCTTCTCCCTGCTCATCGGAGTTCCGGCCGCCTACGCGATGAGTCGTTTCGCGATGCACCGCTCCGCGCTGGTCGTCCTCATGGCACGCATCATTCCGGGCGTCAGCCTGCTCGTGCCGTGGTACTTCATCTTCGCCAACATGCGCATGGTCGGCGGCTTCGGCGTGCTGATTCTCTCGCACATGTTCGTCGCCCTGCCGCTCATCGTGTACATCATGATCAGCTATTTCGACTCGACTCCGCTCGAACTGGAGGAGCAGGCGCAGGTGGACGGCCTCACCCACATCGGCGCGTTCCTGCGGATCACCCTGCCGCTGTCGGTTCCGGGACTCGCGACGGCCGGCATCCTCTCCTTTATCTTTTCGTGGAACAACTTCATGTTCGCGCTGGTGCTCTCCGGCGCGAATACCAAGACCCTGCCGGTGGCGATCTTCAACTTCGTCTCGTATGCCAGCATCGACTGGGGAAGCCTGATGGCGGCAGCCGTCGTGGTCACCGTTCCGATCATGGTCATTGCGCTGTTCACCCAGAAGTACATCGTGTCCGGCCTCACCGCCGGTGCGACCAAGGGCTGAGGGTGGGCCTCCCGCCGATCGTCGTCATGGGTGTGCAGGGCTCTGGCAAATCGACCATCGGTGAATTTCTGGCCGAGCGCCTCGGCGCCCGGTTCCTCGACGGCGATACCCTGCACCCCGCCGCGAACAAGGCCGCCATGGCCGCCGGAAACGCGCTGCAGGATGAACACCGGCTGCCGTGGCTGCATGAGGTGGGGCGCTGCCTGGCCGGGGACTACCCGAACGGCATCGTCATCGCCTGCTCGGCCCTCAAACGCAGTTACCGCGACCTGCTGCGCGATCACGCCGTTGACCTGTTCGTGGTTGATCCGGAAGGGTCGATCGACCTGATCGCAGCCCGGCTACGCGCACGCACCCACGAATTCATGCCTCCCGCGCTGCTGCAATCGCAGTTTGACACGCTCGAGGTACGCACACACGATGAACGCGGCGTAACCGTGGACATCGTCGAACCGCCCGGCACCATCGTCGAACGGATCCTTGCGGCTCTCGCCGCCGAAACAGAAAGCGGTGAGGCTGCCCGTGTCACACATTGAACGAGTGGAAACTTTTCTCGTGGCACCCCGTTGGCTATTCGTGCGGCTTGAAACCAGCGATGGCGTCGTCGGCTGGGGCGAAGCCAGCCTGGAAGGGCATTCGGATGCCGTGCGCGCGGTCGTCGAACAGTTCGCGGAATATCTCATCGGCGCCGACCCCGACCGCATTGAAGACCACTGGCAGGTATTGACCAAGAGCGGTTTCTACCGCGGTGGACCGGTGTTCGGCAGCGCTGTCTCCGGCATCGACCAGGCTCTGTGGGACCTCAAGGGCAAGTCGCTCGGGGTACCGGTCTACCAGCTGCTCGGCGGCGCGGTGCGCGATCGCATCCGCATGTACGGCTGGGTCGGCGGCGACGACCCGAGCGGCATCGCCGACGCGATCGCGGCGCAGATGGCCGTGGGGCTGACCGCCGTCAAGATGAACGCCTCCGGCATCATGAGCCGAGTCGGCACGGTCGCTGAAATCGACGGTGTGCTCGAACGGGTCGCCGCCGCACGCGCCGTGCTCGGCCCCGACCGTGATGTGGCCGTGGACTTTCACGGTCGGTTCACGCTCGCCAATACCCGCCGGATCGCCCCGTTGCTCGAACCCCTGCGACCGTTCTTCATTGAAGAACCGGTCGTGCCGGAGAATTCCCACCTGATTGGTCAGCTGGCCCAGGCCACCTCGATTCCGATCGCGACCGGGGAGCGGCTCTACACCCGGCAGGATTTTCTGCCTGTGTTCGAGGCTGGCATCGCCGTGGCGCAGCCCGACCTCTCCCATGCCGGCGGAATCTCCGAAGTACGCCGCATCGCGGCGATGGCGGAGGTGTACGACGTACAGCTGGCCCCGCACTGCCCGCTTGGCCCGATCGCGCTCGCCGCCTGCCTGCAGGTGGGCTTCGCCACTCCCAACTACCTCATTCAGGAGCAGAGCATCGGCATCCATTACAACCAGGGCGCCGAAGTTCTCGATTACGTGCTCGAGAAGGAGCCATTGAAATTCGTCAACGGAAACATTGAACTGTTGACCGGCCCCGGTCTCGGCATCGAGATTGACGAGGCCGCAGTAAGGGCCGCCGACTCGCGCGGGCACACGTGGCGGTCGCCGATCTGGCGGCACGCGGACGGCGCACTGGCGGAGTGGTGACGGCCATCACCGTGCCGAGCCCCCTTCTGATGACACGCACGACCAAGGAGAACCATGAAGATCGACAGAGCAGAAGTCATCGTCACCAGCCCGGATCGCAATTTCGTGACCCTGCGCCTCACCACCGACGACGGGCTCGTCGGGCTCGGTGACGCCACCTTGAACGGCCGCGAACTGGCCGTGGTGGCCTACCTGCAGGAGCACGTCGTGCCGCTGTTGCTCGGCGCCGACGCCCACCGCATCGAAGATACCTGGCAGTTTCTCTATCGCAGCGCCTACTGGCGCCGGGGCCCGGTCACCATGGCCGCGATTGCCGCCGTTGACGTGGCGCTCTGGGATCTTAAAGCGCAGGCCGCCGGGATGCCGCTGTACCAGCTGCTCGGGGGAGCCAGCCGGGACAAAATTCTCGCCTACGGTCACGCATCGGGGCGCGACCTGCCCGAACTGTTCGATTCCATCCGCAAGCATCAGGCGCTCGGCTACCGGGCCATCCGGGTGCAGACTGCCATCCCCGGCCTGAAAGCCATCTACGGCGTTGCCGCGCAAACCCAGACCAGTGGCAAACGCTACGACTACGAACCGGCCCAGCGTGCGGCCAGGCCTGCGGAGGAAGACTGGGATACCCGCGCCTACCTGCGGCACCTGCCGACCGTGTTCGAGGGGGTTCGCGGCGAGTTCGGCGCCGAACTGCCCCTGCTGCACGACGGTCATCACCGGATGACGCCGATCCAGGCCGCGAGACTCGGTAAGTCGCTTGAACCGTACGATCTGTTCTGGCTCGAAGACTGCACCCCGGCCGAAAACCAGGATGCCCTGCGGCTGGTGCGCTCGCATACCACCATCCCGCTCGCGATCGGTGAGGTCTTCAACACGGTCTGGGACTACCAAACCCTGATCAAGGACCAGCTCATCGACTACGTGCGGTCGGCGGTCACCCACACCGGCGGCATTTCGCCCCTGAAGAAGATTCTCGACTACGCCGCCCAGTACCAGATCAAGTCCGGCATTCACGGCCCGACCGACATCTCCCCGGTGGGCATGGCGGCGGCGCTGCACCTCGACCTGGCCATTCACAACTTTGGAATCCAGGAGTACATGCAACACGGCGACGCCACCAACAGCGTTTTCGAACAGTCCTTCAGCTTTTCCGACGGCTACCTGCACCCCGGTAACAAGCCCGGTCTGGGCGTTCAGCTGAACGTGGACGAGGCCGGCAAGTACCCGTACCAGACGGCGTACCTGCCCTTCAATCGTCTGGCCGACGGCACCGTTCACGACTGGTAAGGCAAGCCGACGACACGCCCGGGCTGCAGGGGTGGCTCGAACTGTGTAAGATTGAAACGAACTTCGGCGAGGGATAGTGTCGTGCCTGCATTCTGGGCCGGCGGCATCCGTTATCGACGCGGCGGACGAGGCCTTGGGCTTTTCCTCACGCTGACATGCGTTCGAGTTGAATCAGTACCCCTCTTTCTCGGGCTTCGGCCCGTGAATCACGATCTGGGCTTAGGCCCCGCAAGGAGAAATACCATGGCTAGAGAAGTTACCGCCGTCGAGGCAGACCTCCGCACGAACTTCGGCAAGGGTGCGGCCCGCAAGCTGCGCGTACTCGGCAAGATCCCGGCCGTCATCTACGGCCACGGCACCGATCCGGTGCACGTGTCGCTGCCCGCCCACCGCATCGCCCTGCTGCTGCGTCGCGCCAACATGCTCCTCGAGCTCGACATTGAAGGCACCAAGCAGCTCGTGCTGGTCAAGGACGTGCAGAAGGACCCGGTGAAGGCCATCATCGAGCACATCGACCTCGTCGTCGTGCGCAAGGGTGAAAAGGTTCAGGTTGAAGTTCAGGTGCACATGTCCGGCGAGTCCTTCGCCGGCACGATCGCCGACTTCGACACCAAGACCCTGTTGCTCGAGGTTGAAGCCACCGACATCCCCGAGAACGTCACCGTGTCGATCGAAGGCCTCGAAGACGGCGCCCAGATTCACGCCAAGGACGTTCCGCTGCCCATCGGCGCCGTGCTCATCTCCGATGAAGACGCTCTCGTCGTGTACATCCACACCCCGCGTGGCGAAGACGAAGAAGAGGCCGAGACCGAGGTCATCACGGCCGGCACCCCGGCCGCTACGCCTCCCGCCGCGTAACACCTATTTTCACCTGGTTCCGTCTGGGCTTTCGCCCGCATATACGGAGGAATCCCCTGGATACGAACCTGTGGCTCGTAGTCGGGCTCGGCAACCCCGGGCCCGACTACGCCGGCAATCGGCACAACGTCGGCCAGATGGTGACGGCGCAGCTCGCCGACCGTCTCACGTCGAACTTCAAGCGTCACAAAACGGCCGCCCTCGTCGCCGAGGGACACCTCTCACCGGGTGGCCCCAAACTGGTGCTGGCCAAGCCCACCACGTTCATGAACGTCTCCGGCAGCCCGGTCGCCGCCCTGCTGCGCTTCTATTCGCTGCCCGTCTCCCGGCTCATCGTCGTGCACGACGACCTGGACCTGCCCTTTGACACGCTCAAGATCAAGGTCGGCGGGGGTCACGGCGGTCACAACGGCCTGCGCGACATCATCGCCGCCACCGGAACCAACGAATTCATTCGCATTCGCATGGGCATCGGGCGTCCGCCAGGTCGCCAGAACCCGGCCGATTTCGTGCTGCACGATTTTGCTTCCGCCGAGCGCAGCATTCTGCCCAACCTCATAGCGGATGCCGCCGACGCGGTCGAACTGATCGCCTCCGACGGCGTCGTGGCCGCGCAGCAGAAGTTTCACTCGCCCTCCTAGGCTGCGTAGACTCGTTCAGTGATCCTTCAGGGCTTAATCGCAGCGCTCGCGCGCGCCTCCACGTTCGATAACGCCCTCGCCTATGCCAGCCGGGACGCTGATTTCTCCCTGACCGGGGGCCTGCGTGCCCCGTTGCTGGCCGCGCTGCTCGACCTGCGCCGGGACGACGCTCAGGCCCTGTTCGTCATCACCGCGACCGGCCGCGAATCCGAGGCGCTGCGCGAGAACCTCGGCTGCTTCGCCACGAGCGCTGAAATCATTGACTTTCCGGCCTGGGAAACCCTGCCGCACGAACGGCTCAGTCCGAGCGCCGAGATCGTCGGCAAGCGCCTGCACGCGCTCCGCCGCATGCGCGAGTGGCAGGAGCAAGACGCGAGCGAGCGGCATCCGCTTATCGTCGTCGCCTCGGTGCGGGCCGCGCTGCAGCCGGTCGCCGACAACCTCACCGACTACGAACCGATCGAGCTCACGGTCGGCGGGCGCGGGCACGACCTCGCGGCGATCGTGCTGCAACTGGTCAACGTTGCCTACGCCCGGGTCGACATGGTCACCCGGCGTGGCGAGTTCGCCGTGCGCGGCGGCATCCTCGACGTATTCCCGCCGGTCGCCTCGCACCCCTACCGGGTGGAGTTCTTCGGCGACGAGGTCGAGCAGATTCGGCTGTTCAGTGTTGCCGACCAGCGTTCGCTGCCCGAGCCGGTCGAGTCGGTCAGCCTGCCGCCGAGCCGGGAACTGCTGCTGAGCCCCGCCGTGCGGCAGCGTGCCCGGGAAATGCAGCACGAGTTTCCGAGCCTGGCCGGACTGCTGGCCAAGATCGCCGAGGGAATCCCGGTCGAGGGCATGGAAAGCCTCGCTCCCGCCCTGGTCGACCGGCTGGTGCCGGTCACCCACTACCTGCCGACCAACGCCGCCGTCGCCGTGATCTCGCCGGAACGGGTCGCGAGCCGGGCCATCAGCCTTGCCGAAACCAACCGCGAATTCCTCGGCGCAGCGTGGAGTGCCGCCACGGCCGGTGCCGACGCCCCGATCGACCTCGAATCCGGTGATTTTCTCACCCTCGGGCGCCTGCGCGACAGCGTGAAGTACTCGGCGCCGGGGGTGCCCGCGACCGGTCACAGCTGGTGGACCCTGAGCACTTTTCAGGCCGCGCCGACCGATGCGCCCGTCTTGCCCGAACACCTCGAGATGGACGCACTGCTCACGATTCGTATCGAAGCGGATGCCGTCCCTACCTTCGCCGGCAGCGTCGACGGCGCCGTCGGGCACGTCGCAAGCCGGCTGCACGACGGTTGGGTCGTCGGCATCGTCGCCCAGGGAACCGGCCTCGTGGAACGAGCGGCGCAGGTGCTCGCGGAGCGTGAACTGCCGGTGCGCGTCGTGGACGTGTGGCCGCTGGAGCCGGAACCGGGTATCGCCTACCTGCTGAAAGCATCCGTCGATCACGGTTTCGAACTGCCGCAGAGCAAGCTCGCGCTGATCAGCGAGAGCGAGTTCTACGGTCGCACGGTCGGATATGACGCGCGTCAGATCAAGAAGCTCGCCAGTCGCCGCAAGAATGTCGTCGACCCGCTGCAGCTGGTGGCTGGCGACCACGTGGTACACCAGACGCACGGTATCGGCCGTTTTCTCGAACTGACCCAACGTGAGGTGTCCAGTGGTGGCCGCAACCCGGTCAAGACCACTCGGGAATACCTCGTGCTGGAATACGCGCCATCGAAGCGCGGGCACGCCGGCGACCGGCTCTATGTGCCGACCGACCAACTCGACTTGGTCACGCGCTACGTCGGCGGTGAAGCGCCGACCCTGAGCAAGATGGGCGGCAGCGACTGGTCGAGTGCCAAGACCAAGGCGCGCAAAGCGGTGCGCGATATCGCCGTGGAGCTGGTCAAACTGTATTCGGCGCGCATGGCCAGCAAGGGGCACGCGTTCGGGCCGGACACTCCGTGGCAGCGTGAGCTCGAAGAGGCCTTTCCGTTCGTGGAGACGCCCGACCAGCTCACCACGATCGATGAGGTCAAGGCCGATATGGAACGGCCCATTCCGATGGACCGGCTGCTCAGCGGTGACGTCGGTTTCGGCAAGACCGAGGTGGCCATTCGCGCCGCGTTCAAGGCCGTGCAGGACGGCAAGCAGGTGGCCATGCTCGTGCCGACCACCCTGCTGGTCAGCCAGCACATGGAAACGTTCAAGGAACGCTTTGCCGGGTTCCCCATTCACCTGCGGGCCCTGTCGCGGTTTCAGACCGACAAGGAGTCCCGGGAGACGATCGCCGGCATGCTCGACGGCACCGTCGATGTCGTCATCGGCACGCACCGGCTGTTGTCGCCGTCGATCATCTTCAAAGATCTCGGCCTGGTCATCATCGACGAGGAGCAGCGGTTCGGCGTTGAACACAAGGACGCCCTGAAGAAGCTCAAGACCAACGTCGACATTCTTGCGATGAGTGCGACGCCCATCCCGCGGTCCCTCGAGATGGCGGTCACCGGCATCCGCGAGATGTCGACCCTGGCGACTCCGCCCGAAGATCGACACCCCATTTTGACCTTTGTGGGGCCGTACTCGCAGCGGCAGGTGGCCGCAGCCATCCGTCGTGAGCTGCTGCGCGAGGGCCAGATCTTCTTCGTGCACAACCGGGTCACCAGCATCAACCGCATCGCCGCGCAGATTGCCGAACTCGTGCCGGAGGCACGCATCGCGGTGGCACACGGACAGCTGCCCGAGGCACAGCTCGAACAGGTGGTCGGTGATTTCTGGGAGCGCAAGTTCGACATCCTGGTCTGCACCACGATCATCGAGACCGGCCTCGACATCAACAACGCCAACACCATCATCATCGACCGCGCCGACAAGTTCGGGCTGAGCCAGCTGCACCAGCTGCGCGGTCGGGTCGGTCGCGGGCGCGAACGGGCCTACGCCTACTTTCTCTACGACGAGAACAAGCCACTGTCGGAGACCGCGCACGACCGGCTCGCCACCATTGCGGCGAACAACGAGCTCGGCGCCGGCATGCAGGTGGCCCTGAAAGACCTCGAGATTCGCGGGGCCGGCAACCTGCTTGGCGGCGAGCAGGCCGGCCACATCGCGGGCGTCGGTTTCGACCTGTACCTGCGCATGATCGGTGAGGCCGTTAGTACCTTCCGCGGCGATGTCGCCGAGGGGCAGACCGAGCTGCGGCTGGAGCTGCCGGTGGACGCGCATATTCCGCACGACTTCGTCGACAGTGAGCGGTTGCGGCTGGAGGCCTACCAGAAGCTTTCCAGCGCAAGCTCGCCCACCGCGACCGACGACCAGATCGACCTCGTGCTCGACGAGCTGACCGACCGTTACGGCGAACCGCCGGTGCCGGTGCAGAACCTCGTCGCCGTCTCTCGGCTGCGCTGGCAGGCCCAGCAGGCCAACCTCAGCGAGGTCGTCGCCATGGGGTCGAACCTGCGTGTGGCACCGGCGGACCTGGCCGACTCGATCCAGGTGCGATTACAGCGGATGTATCCCGGCTCGCGTTACGTCTCCTCAACGGGGGCGCTCAGCGTGCCGATGCCGCGGCCGAACGGCGAGCCGCTCGATGACAACGCCCTGATCGAGTGGACGAAGACGCTGCTCGCCGCGATCTTTCCGCCGCCCGTGCCGGCAGTTGCGGGGCCGGCCTAACTTCAGGGGCTTCCCGCGGTGCGCGGGTGTTGCGCCGGTGCGCGCGAGGCACACCTCCCGCGCACTGGCGCAGGTCCCGCGCCTCGCGTGGCGCGGCAGTTCTGGCCAGACCGGAACTCCCGCGCACTGGCGCAGGTCCCGCGCAGCGTGCTCGGTCGGACCCGTATCAGTGCCGGATCTCCCGCGCACTGGCGTACCTCCGGCGCACTGCGACACGGCCGAACGGATGCCCGCTACCGGAACCCCCGCGCACTGGCGCAGGTCCCGCGCGGCCGACTCGAGTGGTGCTTGGTAACGGAACGTGTCGGTTGCTATCGGGCTTCTTCCGACTGGTAGACATCCGGAATGCCATCGTTGTCGCTGTCGATGGCTTCCTTCTCGGCGATCCGCCCGTAGTGGCGGTTACGCGAACGCAGGATCGCCGTGGCCAGCAAGGCGGCCAGGAGCGAACCGACCAGAATGGCGACCTTGGCGTGGTCGTCGTGCGGGCTGCCCTGGCCGAAAGCCAGTTCGCTGATCAGTAGCGACACGGTGAAGCCGACGCCGGCCAGCAGGGAGACCCCGATGACGTCGATCCAGGCCAGGTCGGGGTCGAGTGACGCCTTGGTGGTCTTGGTCACGATGAAGGTCGCGAGCAATACCCCGGTGGGCTTACCCACGACGAGTGCAACGACGATGCCGATCGCGACCGGGTCGGTGAGTGCCCGATACAGGCCGTCGGCGCCGCCGATGGTGACGCCGGCCGAGAAGAAGGCGAATACGGGAATCGCGAATCCGCTGGAGAGCGGGCGAATGCGATGTTCCAAAGTTTCGGCCAGGCCGGGCCCGGCGTCGGGCCCACCGCCACGCTTGCTGCGCAGTACCGGCACGGCGAAACCCAGCAGCACCCCGGCTACGGTCGCGTGCACGCCGGAACCGTGCACGAGCGCCCAGACGATGAAACCGAGAGGCAGAAGCAGCGTCCACGCCGCCCAAGCCCGCGTTCCGAAGAAGTAGGAGAACTTGTGGGTCAACACCCAGAACAGGGCCAGCGGCACGATCGCGAGCAGCAGCAGCGGAACATTCATGTCGGTCGTGTAGAAGAAGGCGATGATCGCGATGGCGAGCAGGTCGTCGACCACGGCGAGGGTCAGTAGAAAGATGCGCAGGGCTGGTGGGAGCTTCGAGCCGATCACCGCGAGCACGGCCAGGGCGAAGGCGATGTCGGTCGCGGTAGGGATCGCCCAGCCGCGCAGCGTCTCAGCTCCGGTTTCGAGGTTGATCAGCACGTAGATGACCGCGGGGATGATTACTCCACCCACGGCGGCGGCCACCGGCACGATGGCGCGGTTGACGCTGCGCAAGTCACCCGCAACGAATTCGCGTTTGAGCTCGAGCCCGGCGAGGAAGAAGAAGATCGCGAGGAATCCGTCAGCCGCCCAGGCGCCGAGACTCAGCTCGAGGTGCCACGGTGCGTAGCCGATCTTGTAGTCGCGAAAGGCGTAGTAGGCGTCGGAAAAACCGGAGTTGGCCATGATGAGCGCGGCCACGGTGGCGGCGAGCAGAATGGCTCCGCCGACGGTTTCTTTGCGCAGGATACCGGAGATGCGCACAAACTCGTTGTGGCTGCCGCGGCGCAGAATGATCGCGGTTGACGGTGCAGATTTCGGGGGAGTGGGCAGATTGGATGGTTCGGTCATAAGAATTCCTCTGGTGTTTCGAGCGCGCACAAGCAACTGCCGACCAGACTTCCCGGCTCACCGTGCATCAGAATACACGACGTACCTGAGCGACCCTCTGGCAGCAGGCCCGCCTACGATTGAAACAACGATCCAGGAGTGTTGACCATGACGAACCCGCTGTTTTCCTCCGCCCCCGCACCGAAGCACGAGGTGCCGACGAGCTCGCTCGACACGCTCATCGCGACCGTCGCGCGGCTGCGTGCTCCCGGCGGATGCCCGTGGGACGCCGACCAGACGCACGCCTCGCTCGTGCGCCACCTGGTCGAGGAGACCCATGAACTGATCGAGGCGATCGAGGCCGGCAGTCGTGACGATCTGCTCGAAGAACTCGGTGATGTGCTCTACCAGGTGCTCTTTCACGCCGACCTGGCCGCGCACACGCCCGAGGAGGACTTCGATATTCAGGAAGTCGCTGCCCGGCTGACCGAGAAGATGGTCGGGCGGCACCCGCACGTGTTCGGTGATGTCACGCTGGAGACGGCGGAGGAAGTCTCGGCCGCCTGGGACGGTTTCAAGGCCGAGGAGAAGCCGGGGCGCACGAGCGTGCTCGACGGTATTCCGACCGGCATGCCGGCGCTGGCCCTCGCCGACAAGGTGCTCGGTCGGGCCGAGAAGATCGGCCTGCTCGATACTGACGAGGGCTTCCCTCTTCCGATCGAGTCCGAGGCCGACCTCGGGCCGCTGCTGTTGGCCATCGTGGCGTCGGCTCGCTCTCAGGGCCTCGACGCGGAGCGTGCCCTGCGCGCCGCCGTGCGCGATCTGCAGACGGAGATCCGCGGAGCGGAAGCCCCCACAGCTTCAGACAACGCGGTCCATGACGACGCCTTCGACGCCGGAATCATCGCCTTCCCTTCCTGACATCTAGGCGATACGACTTCCGGTGGGTAGGTGCGTCGCGGGGGTGCGAGTGCGACGCCAAGCCCAAGCCAGGGCGCCCGCGCCGAGCAGCAGGTGAATGGTGAGGCCGATGAACCAGCTCGGCACCGCGCCGTCGTAGGTCTCCTGTGCGGTCGGTCCCTGCCCGTAGGCCTGGACGGAGCCGTTGGCAGCCTCGTCGCATCCGTTGTACTCGGTATACAGCTCCGGCGCGGTCTGGGCTCCGCGAACGCCGACGGCGATCTGCCCGAACAGGTCGGTTGGGGAGCCGTTCTCATCGAAGCTGCCGGGCGCGGCATCCGCTACGACAACGTAGGGGTTCGCCGCGAGAATCCACCAGTAGTAGTCGAACCGCGGCACGGGGTAGGTCGAGGTCTGCGCGGTGGAGCAGACGATGTCGGACTGCTTGCCGGTTTGCTCGTCGTAGGTCGACGACACGACCTGATAGTTCACACTCGTCGCGTCCTGCTGCGTGGCGGTACCGAGCAGCGCGAATGCGATGAGGGTGCCGAGGCTGAGTGCCGCGACCACGAGATAGGTCAGCACGATCGAGAACAGCGGCCGGGTCAGGATGCCCGACAGCCCAACGCCGACCGCAGCGATGACCCCGAGCTCGGCGGCGAGCACGAGTACGGAGACGCTGATCGTGCCGAGGGAGACCTCGCCGAGAACGACCGCGAAGATAAGAAACGGTAGTGCCGCCGCGAGAAAGGCGAGCGCTGTGATCCAGGCGGCCAGAAACTTGCCGAGCACGAGCTGCCCGGTGCTGATCAGCGTGACCTGCGTGGTGGCGAGGGTGCCGGCATCCCGGTCGCCGTTGATCGCATTGCCGGACACCGCCGGCGAGACCAGCGTGCCGAGCAGCAGCACGAAGAAGATGATGGTCGAGAACACGCCGCCACCGCCGGACAGCCAGGCGGAGGTGGCCAGCCAGAGCAGAAAAGTGACGATCCCCACGAGCAGCATGAAGATGCCGAGCAGTACGTACCAGGAGACGCCGCGCACCCGTTGGCGCAGTTCCAGAGTGACGATCAGCCAGAGTCCGGTCAAGAACACGCGCTTGTTCATGGGGTTACCTCCGGGTTGACGACGATCGAACTGTGTCGTGCCGGTCTCTCCCGGGTGAGGTCGAGAAAAGTATGTTCGAGGTTGCCGACGGCCGGGCCGAAATCGCAGACCGGAACCCCGCTCAGCACGAGGTTGTGCAGCAGGGCCGCGGCCGAGGCTTCGTTCTCGACCTGCACGAGGGTTCCGAGCTGGTCAACGCCGAGAACCTGCACGAGCGCACCGACCACGCCGGGGGTTGCCAGCGCACGTTCCAAGGCTGCTTCATCGAGTGAGCGGATGCGCCAGGCCCTGGCGCTCGCGCCGGCCGCGGCCACCTGCTCCGGGCTCGCTGTGCGGCCGTCGGACAGGTACACCGCGGCATCCGCCATCTCGTCGAGCTCGGCGAGAACGTGACTGGACACGAGGATGGCGGCGCCATCACCGGCCAAGCGTCTCAGCAGCTGGCGCAGCGCGGCGCGGGCTGCCGGGTCGAGGCCGGAGGCCGGCTCGTCGAGCAGCAGCACGCCGGGGGAGTGCACGAGCGCCCTGGCCAGGCTCAGTCGTTGCTTCTGGCCCCGCGACAACACCCGCGAGGGTCGGTCGGCGAAGTCCGTGAGGTCGGTCAGAAGGATCAACTCGTCGGCGCGCACGGCGGCCTGCTCGCGGGTCATGCGGTACATGCGCCCGGTGGTCTGCAGGGCCGCGCGGGCGGAGAGGCTCGGCCAGGAGCCGAGGGTGTCTGGCATCCAGCCCATCAGGGCGCGCACGCGCTCCGGTTCGGTGACCGGGTCGTGACCGTTGATGCGAATGCTGCCCGCATCGGGTGTGAGCAGCGTGGCGAGCATGAGCAGCAGCGTGGTCTTGCCCGAGCCGTTCGGCCCGATCAGTGCCGTGACCGACCCGGCCGGTACCGTGAGGGTCGCATCGAGCAGCGCGAACACGCTGCCGAATGCCCGGCTCACCCCGGTCACCGCGATGCCGCTCGGCACGATTCCATCCGAGCCGAAAATCGTCGTCGCTGACATAGCCACCACCCCCAGTTGTTTCCCCCGAGTCTAGGGGGGCTCCCGTTCGGGGCTGGGCGGTGAAACACATCGACGGCACCTGAGAGAATTGCCCCATGGCTATTGCAGTGACCCCACCGCGCGGTATGCGCGATTTTCTCCCCGCCGACAAGGCCGTGCGTGAGCGTTCGCTCGGCATTATCCGCGACAGTTTTCGTGCTCACGGTTTCGATGAGATCGAAACTCCGGTCATGGAAGACGCCGCCCGCCTGCACTCGGGCCTGGGCGGCGACAACGAGAAGATCGCTTTCGCGGTGCTCAAGCGCGGTCTCAGCCCAGCGGATGTTGCCGCCGCAGCCGAGCAAAACGACCTCGCGTCCCTTGCCGACCTCGGCCTGCGCTTCGACCTGACGGTTCCGCTCGCCCGGTTCTATGCCACCCACCGTGCCGCGCTGCCCACCGTGTTCCGGTCGATTCAGATCGCTCCGGTCTGGCGAGCCGAACGCCCGCAAAAGGGGCGTTACCGCCAGTTCATGCAGTGCGACATCGACATCATCGGCGAGGCCGGCCAGCTCGCCGAGATCGAATTGATCACCGCGGCGGCCGCAACGCTGGAAAAGCTCGGCCTCACCGGCTTCTGCATTCGAATCAATGACCGGCGCATCCTCTCCGCGCTGCTCGCCCACTGGAAAGTCGCGGCCGAGCTGACCGAGCGGGCGCTGATCGTGATCGACAAGCTCGACAAGATCGGTGTCGACGGCGTCTCCGCCGAACTGCAAGCCCTCGGCATCGACGCGCCCGACCTAGCCACGCTGCTCACCGAACTCGGTACCGGCGGCTGGGCCCTCGGGGCAGGTGCGCCGGACTGGCTCGACCCGGCGGCCTTCGCCGACCTCGAAGCCCTTCGCGCTGCACTCCCCGGCGTCGACCTCGAGTTCGACCCCACCCTGGTGCGCGGCATGGGCTACTACACCGGCACCATCTTCGAAATCTCCCACCCGTCGCTTGGCTATTCCCTCGGCGGTGGCGGCCGGTACGACGGCATGATCGGTCGGTTCCTCGGCACCGACGTGCCAGCCTGCGGGTTCTCGATCGGCTTTGAACGCATCGTCGACCTGCTGCAAGCGGATGCCGCATCCGCTCTTGACGCGGTTGTGTTGGTGCACGAGAAGGACGCCGACCCGGTGAGTCTGGTCGCCCTCAAGCGCGACCTCGTTGCCGCAGGGCTGCGGGTGCGGCTGGAACGCCGCACCAAGAACCTCAAGGCCCTGCTCGATCGGGCCGGCGAGGCTGGCTACGGACGCTTCGCGTTTGTGACCGCTGACACCGTGACCAGCGACGATCTCGACTTCAAACCGCTCGGCGTCTGAGCGGACCGGCCGGCCCCTGCAGTTCAGCGGATCGGCTGACGGGTTTGGTTAGACTGAATCCGCGACACATCCGAGCGTCCACCCAGACGTTCACCCCGACAAATCAGGAGACAGTTGTGGCCCTAATTGAGGCAGTAGACGCACGCGAAATTCTCGACTCTCGTGGCAACCCGACCATCGAGGTCGAAGTTCTGCTCGGCGACGGAACAGTCAGCCGTGCTGCCGTGCCGTCCGGAGCGTCCACCGGCGTGTTCGAGGCCTACGAGCTGCGCGACGGCGACAAGGCCCGCTACCAGGGCAAGGGCGTGCTCAAAGCCGTCGAAGCCGTCATCGACGACCTCGGCCCCGCGGTCGAAGACATCGACGCGACCGACCAGCGCATCGTCGACCTCGTGCTTATCGAAGCCGACGGTACCGACAACAAGGAGCGTCTCGGCGCCAACGCCATCCTCGGCGTGAGCCTGGCCGTGGCCAAGGCCGCAGCGAGCTCGGCCGGGCTGCCGCTGTTCCGTTACCTCGGTGGCCCGAACGCGCACACCCTGCCCGTGCCGCTCATGAACATCATCAACGGCGGCTCGCACGCCGACAACGATGTCGACATCCAGGAATTCATGATCGTCCCGCTCGGAGCGGAGTCGTTCAGCGAGGCCCTGCGCTGGGGTGTTGAGACCTACCACTCGCTCAAGGCGCTGCTGCAGTCCAAGGGACTGTCCACCGGCCTCGGCGACGAGGGCGGCTTCGCTCCCAACCTGCCGAGCAACCGTGCTGCGCTCGACCTCATCGTCGAAGCCATCGAAAACGCCGGCTACGTTCCCGGCAAGGACATCGCCCTCGCGCTCGACGTGGCCGCGAGCGAGTTCTTCAAGGACGACAGCTACAACTTCGAGGGCAAGAAGCTCTCGGCCGAAGAGATGAGCGCGTACTACGCCGAGCTTGTCACCGACTACCCGCTCGTCTCCCTCGAGGACCCGCTCGAAGAAGACGACTGGGACGGCTACGTGCACCTCACCGCATCGCTCGGCGACAAGGTGCAGATCGTCGGAGACGACCTGTTCGTCACCAACCCGGTGCGTCTGGCCAAGGGCCTTACGCTCAAGGCAGCGAACTCCATTCTGGTCAAGGTCAACCAGATCGGTACCCTGACCGAGACGATGGATGCCGTCTCCCTCGCCCAGCGCGCCGGTTACACGGCGATCATCTCGCACCGCTCTGGCGAGACCGAAGACACCTTCATCGCTGACCTCGCCGTCGCAACGGATGCCGGCCAGATCAAGACCGGTGCGCCGGCGCGCAGCGAGCGCGTCGCCAAGTACAACCAGCTGCTGCGCATCGAAGAAGAACTCGGCGAGGCCGCGGTCTACGCCGGTCGCACCGCGTTCCCCCGCTTCACCGCGTAACAGCGCCCCACAAGAAAGCACGGGAGCGGGCTCCCGACCACCGATTCGGCTGGTCGGGGGCCCACAGCTTTCACTTGGTACCATTTTCACCAGCACGTTCAGCCAGCGGAAGGAGTTGCCGTGGATCAGAAACGACCTGCCCAGAGCACGTCGGCAGCACGGCAACCCGCTGTTTCGGAAACCGAGACGCCCGCCGGCGGCTGGCTGCGCAGCATCCGCTTCTCCGGATTTTCCCTCGTGATGATGGTCGTACTGATTCTTGCCGTCGTGGTGCTCGCGCCGAGTCTGCGCACCTACGCCGAACAGCGGCAGCAAATCAGCCAGCTCAGTGCAGCTGTCGCCGACCAGAAAGCCGAGGTCGACCAGCTCACGAGCCAGCGGGAGCGCTGGAACGACCGCACCTATGTCACGACGCAGGCCCGAGAGCGGCTGTCGTACGTGCTGCCAGGAGACATCAGCTTTCTCGTCATCAACGATCTGCCGATCGTCGCTCCGCTCGAAGCGGATACGAGCCCGGTCAGCACCAATATTCAAAGCACCACAATTGATTGGCTGGGTTCCTTGTTCGCCTCCACCATGACGGCCGGCCTCGCTCCGCAAGCACCCGCACCGGTGGTGCCATGACCCGGCCGCCGTTCGAACCGTTCACTGCGGCCGATATCGATCTCGTTTCGGCGCAGCTCGGTCGCCCGGCCCGCAACGTGGTCGGCATCGCCGCTCGCTGTGTCTGCGGAGCGCCGACCGTGGTCGCTACCGCTCCCCGGCTGGCCGACGGCACCCCGTTTCCCACGCTGTACTACCTCTGCCATCCGGCCGCGACGGCGGCGATCTCTTCGCTCGAGGCCACCCAGGTCATGAACGAATACAACGACCTGCTCGCCGACGATGACGAGGTGCGGGCAGCTTACGAGCGCGCTCACGAAAGCTTTCTGTTCGACCGCGACCAGCTCGGCACCGTGCCGGAAATCGCCGGGATCTCCTCCGGCGGCATGCCGAACCGGGTCAAGTGCCTGCACGCCCTCGCCGCGCACTCCCTGGCCGCCGGGACCGGCGTGAACCCGATCGGCGACCTCGCGCTGGCGCGTGCGGCCTGGTCGCCCACGGTCTGTGTCTGCCTGGACTACACCGCGTTGGCCGCTGCTTCAGGGTCGGCTTCGGAGTGACCGCACGCTCTCGCCCTGTCACCACCGGTGTCGCGCTCGCCCTCGCCACAACGCTGTTCGCCGGCACTATCGCCGGCTCCGTCGTGGTCGACGCGCCCGCAGCCCACGCCGACCAGATTCGTGACCTGCAGTACTGGCTGAACGACTACGGGTTCACCGAAGCCTGGAACACCACGCGGGGCGCCGGCGTCACCGTCGCCGTCATCGACTCCGGGGTCAACGGCAGCGTTCCCGAGCTGAACGGCGTCGTGACCGGGGGAACGGATGTTTCCGGCCTCGGTTCCGCAAATGGCCAGACGCCGGTCGCCGGCGACGACGATGACGGAGAGCACGGCACTCTGGTGGCCTCGCTGCTGGCCGGTCGCGGAACCGGTGACGGCGCGGGCCTCATCGGGGTGGCGCCGGAAGCATCCATTCTGGCGGTGTCGGTCGGGTTCGGAAGCACCCGTTCCACGGTGAGTAACGATGACCAGATCGCGCAGGGCATCCGCTGGGCTGTCGACAACGGTGCTGATGTCATCAATATGTCGCTTACCCGCAACACGCTGTACTGGCCGGAAAGCTGGGACGACGCCTTTCTTTACGCGTTTGAGAACGATGTCGTCGTCGTTGCTGCGGCCGGCAACCGGGGGAGCGGTACCACCGAGGTCGGTGCTCCCGCGACTATTCCCGGTGTGCTCACTGTGGCCGGTGTTGACCGCAACAAGACGGCAAGTTTCGACGCGTCCTCGCAGGGAATCACTATCGCCATCGCCGCTCCGAGTGAGAAGTTGGTGGGTGTCATGCCGGACTCGTCGTACGTGCAGTGGGACGGAACCAGCGCGGCGGCGCCGATTGTGTCCGGGCTCGTTGCGCTGGTTCGAGCCGCGTATCCCAACCTTGACGCGGCGGGGGTCATGAACCGGGTGATCGCCACCGCGAACGCGAACGGGCAATCAGTGCCGAGCCCGATCTACGGCAATGGTCTGATCGATGCCGCAGCCGCGGTGACCCGATATGTCGCTCCGGCGACCGGGGCCACTCCGAGCGAGTTGCTGACGGAGTGGATCACCCTGCACCGTCGGGCCCAGATCGAGGTGGTTCCCACCGAGGAACCCGCCGCCGAGGCGCCCGCAGCCGTGGACGACGACCCGGCGCTACCGACCCAGAACGTGCTCACGGCCTGGCTTCCCAACCAACTGACATTGACCTATATTAGTCTGCCGCTCGCTGTACTCGTGGTGTTTGGTATCCTAGTAACGCTGTTGGGCATTGGGGCCACTCGGCAAATCAAGCGAATTCGGCGCAACCCCAAAGATTTCGCACAAACATAATCATGTAGGAGGCCTTCTCATCGTGCCCAAAATTCTCATTGTTGGTGGCGGCTACGCCGGTTTTTACACGGCGTGGAAGCTCGAGAAATGGCTACGATCCGGCGAAGCCGAGGTCACCATTGTTGACCCGCTGCCATACATGACGTACCAGCCCTTCCTGCCGGAGGTGGCTGCCGGGTCTATCGAGCCGCGTCACGTGGTTGTGTCGCACCGTCGGCACCTCAAGAAGACCAATGTTGTCTCCGCCAAGGTTACGTACGTGAACCACGCCGAGAAGACGGCCACGATCACTCCGCCGATCGGCGAGCCGTACGAGTTCAAGTACGACATCGTCGTGGTCACGGCCGGTGCTGTGTCGCGCACCTTCCCGATCCCAGGTGTTGCCGACCAGGCCATCGGCCTGAAGACCGTCGAAGAAGCCGTCGCCATTCGCGACCGCGTGCTCACCAACTTCGACCGGGCGGCTGCCCTGCCGGCTGGCCCGGAACGCGAACGTCTGCTTACCTTCGTCGTGGTCGGTGGCGGTTTCGCTGGTATCGAGGTGTTCGCCGAGCTGCGCTCCTTCGCCACCTCGCTGCTTACCCTCTACCCGGAGATCAGCTTCGAAGAGACCAACTTTCATCTCATTGAAGCCATGGGTCGCATCATGCCCGAGGTTTCGCTCAAGACAAGCCTGTGGGTTATCGACAACCTGGCCGGTCGCGGTGCGCAGATTCACCTCGACACCCAGCTGACCAGCGCGGTCGACGGCAAGATCGAGCTCTCCACCGGAGAGACCTTCGAGACCGACCTCATCGTCTGGACGGCCGGAGTCATGGCCAACCCCACGATCGTGCGTCACACTGATCTGCCGATCGAAGAGCGTGGTCGTCTGCAGGTTCGTGCCGACCTGCGTGTTGGAACCGAAGACGACATCATCGCTGACGCCTGGGGTGCCGGCGACGTGAGCTGCGTTCCCGACCTGAGCGGTGGCGGTGTCGGCGGCAACTGCGTGCCCAACGCCCAGCACGCCGTGCGTCAAGGCAAGCTGCTCGCCAAGAACTTGGTTGCTGTGCTGCGCGGCGAAGAGCCCGTGCAGTACCTGCACAAGAACCTCGGTGCCGTGGCCGGTCTCGGCATTGGTGTCGGCGTGTTCCAGAGCGGTAACCTCGCCATCACCGGTCTGCCGGCCTGGTTCGCGCACCGCGGCTATCACGGCCTGGCCATGCCCAGCTGGGAGCGCAAACTGCGCGTCGTCTGGGGCTGGGTCAACAACGTGTTCCTCGGTCGCGATGTCGTGTCGCTCGGCGCCACCGAGAACCCGCGCGCTGTGTTCGAAGAGTTCGCGTCGCGTCCGAAGCCGCCGGCACCGGCTGCTGCTGCGCCCGCAGCCAAGGCGCCGACGGCTCCGCGTGCGCCTCGTGCGCCGCGCAAGCCCACGGTCAAGGCTGCTGCAGCGGATGCCGCCGCTGGCGCCACGAAGGCACCCGCCGCGCAGGCGCCGGTTGCGGAGAAGGCGGCCGCTGAGGCATCCGCTTCGAAGTAGCTTTTCGGTAGGTGCTGCCGGGCGGTATTCGCGCTCGGCAGCACCTACGCTGTAACTGCCCGTCACCGGGTATGCCCCCATAGCCCAATTGGCAGAGGCAGACGACTTAAAATCGTCACAGTCTGGGTTCAAGTCCCAGTGGGGGCACCACGAGAATTTCTACTCTGATCTAGGATTTAACTTGGTCACCGGGGCCTCAGTACCCTGATTGCCCACATTCCGCCCACACTTAAAATCATTCGGGCCTGATCGAGGGCCACTGCGACGCTGTTCAGGTCGTCGTCGAAGAGCTCCGCGTACACGTCGAGGGTCATCGCGGCCGAGGCGTGGCCGAGCATCCGCTGCAGCGCTTTGACGTTCGCGCCGGCGGACACAGCCAAGCTCGCGGCGGTGTGCCGTAGATCGTGCGGCGTGACGCGCGGGAAAGTCGGATCGACCTCCCGGGCGCGTTTGAGGGCGTAGACCAGCCAGCCGTCCCGAGCTGACGGGGTGCGCTGGTGCGACAGCCCGTTGCCAAACAGGATCTGGTCAGGTGTCTTGTCGGCGCAAAGCAGTGCCAGGCGGTCCGCCAGGAACGGCGGGAACGGAACCGTGCGTGCCTCGTGCGACTTGGGCGTGCCGAGGAGAATCTTGCCGCCGACCCGCACGGCGTTCTCCCGTACCGCCAGACGCCTGCGGGTGAGGTCCACGTCTCGCACCCGTAATCCAGTCACCTCACCCCAGCGCAGGCCGGTGTAGGCGAGGGTCAGTATGACTGTTCCGTGCGTCGTCGCCGAGGTTGCGAGCAGGTCGACCTGTTCGTGTGAGAGATACGTGTGCGGTTTCTTCAACCGTAGGCTTCACCGAGCCTCAGATACCTCTCACCAACCGAGTTCAAGCAAGCCCGCTACGCGGCCCTCAACCGAGAGCCGCAATCCGCATAGGAGCGGCAGCAAACCTGGGGCGATTCAGCGAGGGAAACAACGCCGGAAACACCGTTTAAGAGACAACCCCTCGAAATTCGTGGCGTCGAGGGGGTTGGCCTGGACGCGGGCGTCGGGTCAGGGGTTGCAGTAGTCGCACCAGGTGGGGTCGGCGCGAGTGTTGTCGCGTGAGACTCTGCTCCGGTGGTCGCATTTGCCGCAGGCGTGGATGTCGGCGGCGATGACGCGGGTCGGGGAACCGCATTGGGAGCAGGGGAGGCCGTGTTCGACGTCGACTTGCCCGAACCCGGGGGTCTGACAGGTGGGGCATTCGGTGGCGAGACGTTGGGCCATTTGGGCGCAGAGGGTTCGGATGGTATCTGCGCGGGAGGGTGCGTGGTGCGCCCGGTAGTCGGGTAGAACGATCACGGTGGACCCATTCTTGAGCATTGCCTGAACGGTCTGCTCAAGCTGGTCAAGGTCCGTGATGTTTTTGTGGGCGGTGGTTAGGGCAGCTTTCGTGCTTTGCACGATCACTCCTTGGGCGGGGAAGCCTAGCGCTTCACCGTAACGTCGGGCTTGGGGTGCCGCGGTGATGGTGTGGCCTCCGGGGATGGGGGAGGTGGTGCGGGTGCCTTCAATGAGTTCCAGTCCGAGGTCGTCGTCGATGAACAGCAGAATCTCCATGTGCTCGACCGGCCCGAAGGTTGCGCTGAAGCTTCCCTCGGAGGCAAGACCGAGGGTGCTGCTGGCCATTTGCATGCCGAGGCGAGCTTTTACGCGGGCGGCAGCTCTGGGGGTGAGGATGCGGGGGATATCGCCGGCGAAGGTTCCGAACTGGTCGGTGTCCAGTCCTTCGGGGGCGGTGACTGTCGCACCGAGAACGTCACGGAATGCGTCGCGTGCGAGGTGTTCTTTGCCGTGCATGGTTGCGAAGGTGATGTGGCGGTCTTTATAGTGCGTGGGGCGGAGAGTCATTGGAAGTACTCGGGGCGGGAGACGTAGGTGTCGGCCACGAACATGACTCCGCTGGAGGTGCTGAGCAGCTCGCGGATGGCGTCGATGAGCTCGCCGGATTTGCCCGGGGGAAGGACGGTGATGAGCATGGTGAGGGTGTCGTATTCGTTGAACAGCAGGGCACCAGAGT
The DNA here is from genome assembly GCF_900103805.1 of Cryobacterium flavum. GTDB lineage: Bacteria > Actinomycetota > Actinomycetes > Actinomycetales > Microbacteriaceae > Cryobacterium > Cryobacterium flavum. Next base: position 174,269 of record NZ_FNIB01000006.1, read on the forward strand.
GTTGGCCATGGTGGCCGATGCCAGACACCCCGGATACCGAGGTGTAGCCGGTGGCGCCGGCGGTGGTGATCAATTCGCGGATGGCGGAAGCGTCACGGGCGGGCACGATCACCTCCAATCGAGTCATCTGAGTCAGGTTGTTCACAGTGAGGTCCCTTCCGTGGTCGAGTTTGTCGGTTTCCACCCGTAGGCGCCGTACTGGTGCCAGGGTTCGTGGGCGGTGCTGCGGGCGGTGAGGGTGATCCAGTCGTTGTCGAACAGGTTCCTCAGCACCTGGTTGCGGGAGATGATGACACCGATCCGCTCCAGGGGTGCCTCGATGATGACGGCCAACCGCATCGGCTCATGGAAGAGTGTTGTGCCGACCCCGACCGATTGCCAGGGCAGCCCGCGCCGGAGGTCCCCGGCCTGACCGGCGATCACTCCGATGGTGCCGATGGCGTTGTGAATGGTTTTCGTGCCCGCACCCAAGGTGTCGGGGTTGAGCGCGGAGAAGTAGTACTGGTGGTTGATCCACTGCGCGACCACAAGGGGGGCAGTCATGATTGTCTCCAGCGCGGTCCCGTCCGGGTCGAGGGAGGTGTCGTAGGAGTGCAGGAACACGCGCCGGCCGAGGTCGATCCCGCGGGTCAGGGTGCGGGAGCCGATGACCATAGCGGCGTTGCCGGCGAGCCCGAGCTCGGGGTACACCTCCGCCCAGTCATACGCCCGCGCCCGCACCCGTGCTGGGGACTGCCTCCTCGTCGCTCCCGGAAGATCTGCCGCGCGCTCGTTCAGGAGCGCTAGTCCAGCGTCGTAGTGCAGCTGATCAAACTGGCTAGTCAGGCCGCGGTGGGTGTCGGGGATGAGGTGATGGTCGAGCAGGGTGATGGTGTCGCGGGTGGTGTTGTGGTCGGCTGCGACGAAAACCGTGTCTTCCGGGATGTCGATTCCTCGCAGCATCAGCAGCGCCCGGACGGCCGGGTCGTTGAAGATTGTTGCGGCGGCGCGAGCGTTGGCAGCGCCAGGGTTTCCGCCACACGCGCCGCAGTCCAGGGCGGACTGGTAGAGGTTGTTGGCCGACTCGGAGGAATGTCCGGCCAACACCACCAGTGGTGCGAAATCGGTCATTCCCATCATCCTTACGGCGGTTTCGGCGATGCCGGCGCGTTCCTCGAGCGTGAAAGCGTCCGCGATCGTCACAGCACTATGCAGCGGAACTGAATGCCAGCGGTTCAGTCGTCGATGCAGGCTGGGTGCAAAGGTGCGTAGCATGCTGGTTGGACCGTAGAGCCAGCCGGCCGTTTCCGCGAACGCGAACGGGGTTGCGGTGCTGGAGTCAGCGTTGTGCACGGCCCGACGAAGCGCGTCCCGGGCACGACCGCGCGCCACATACTTCTCAGCGTGAACGGTGTCGGTCGGGTCCTCAGTGAGAGTGTGACGTGGCGTGAGCAGAGCGGGCAGCGAGTTGATGCTCCCGCGGGCGCTGTATCGGGCGAACCGGACGGGTACCCCGAAGAACCCGGCGAACCCGAACGTCTCCACCTCGTCCGTGATTTCTAGGTGACGTCGCATGCCTTCCGATCTGGGGTCGATGCACATCACCACCTGAAATGTGGGCCGCACTCCACGAGTCGAAGTCGCCGGGCTCAGGGACCGGATCAGGGTGGTGCGGTAGTGCAGTTCGTAGGCTTTCTGCCAGGTGAACGGGTGCTCAGTGATCGGGTGGTGGGCCAGCACGCGGGCAATGGCCGCCACGGCTTCACGCGTGGGTCGTTCACTGAGGCGCGCGGTGAGCTGTTCAGCCCGCTGCCAGAGCCCCGCCCGCTCATCGGCTACGCCAGCGGGCGACGGCAATGCTGCCACTGGGAGGGTGAGCACTGCTCGTAGGACGAACCGGCTGGCGAGGTAGGAGGTCAGGTCAATATCGCCGTGCTTCTCTGCCCGCCACTTGATGTAACCGACCCATCCTGGCTGGTGCTCCAGTTCTTGGGCGAGGGTACCCCGGATCAGTTCTGGGGCGATGGCGAGCCGGGCCAGCGCCCAGTCGAGGGCCGCGTCCGCCTGCACTGGTGCTTCCCGCAGGGTCCGTCGTGCGGCCCGAGGCAGACAGGGGTCCCGGAGGGCCAGGCGGCGCCAAGCCCCAAAGAACCCGTCTCCGATGTGAGGCATTGGCCACAGCGGATCCGGGGTCAGGCCCGCGGGCAACCATGCAGCCAGATACTCATCAAGCCACCGCGTCGAGCGCGAAGGTGCGGACGGTGTCGGGATCGGAGCCCACGAGGCGGTGGTCATGTCGAGGACGGCGACTCGAACGGCGGGGACCGTCTGCCCGTCCACGCTGAACGTGGCGGAGGAAAGTTCCGGGATTCGTTCGCTGATTGCTTGGGCAAGGTCGGCATCGGTAATGCGGCCCTTCCTCAGATCCTCCAAATAGTCGTGCTGATCGCGGGTCAGCGCAACCCCAGCCGCGGTGACAGTGTGGAAAGGGTTGGCCTCGTGGCCGGCCAAGGGGTTCACGGCGATGAACGACTCCACCGGCCACCCGGACACGATGTTCCGGGCGGCAGACGCGATCTGCGCGCGAAGAATCAAACTCATGACACAACTCTCTGAACACTCGGCGGGCGGGATACGGTCGTCGTCACAGCGCGGGCATAGACGAGATTGCGGAAACCGGTGAGGCACTGGGTGCTGGCAAGCAGTTGCACGCCCAGCAGACTGAGCCCCGGAAGTAGCAGCAGCCATGCGGGGGCAGCAGTGATGGAGAAGACCGGCTGTAAGGCAGCGGTGAAAGTGTGGAGGAACGCGACGTAGCCGACCAGGAGGAGCACTGTCGCGCCGACACCGGACACGAAGGTGCGGAGCGTGAAGTGAGTGATCAGGGCGGAAGCCAGGGCGACGGAGGCGGTCAGGGAGACGAAGCCGAGCAAGCCGATCGTTGCCGCTGAGGCTGTGGGCGCCAGGACCAGTTTTGCGGCCAGCAGCGTGCCGCCGGGCACGAGGACACCCACCGCTACCGCGATGCCGTAACTGACACGGGTGCGAGGTTTCGGGTCAGGTAGGTCGCGGCTGACGGTGTGTTGGGTGATGCCCGCGCCGGCTCCCAAGAACAGTGCGGACTTGAAGAGGGAGTGAGCGATCAGGTGGAAGATCGCGGCGGCGAACAGCCCGAGGCCGCAGGCCATGATCATGAATCCCATCTGCCCCATCGTCGAAAACACCAACCGACCCTTCACGTCCGCACGCACCAACCGCACCGCAGCAGCGTAGGTGAGTGTTGTCGCTCCCACCAGAAAAACGATCGTCATGACCGAGGCGTGCAGAGCAATGGCGGGAGCGAACCGGAACAACAGGATCGCGCCTGCGTTGACGACACCGGCGTGCATCAGGGCGGACACAGGAGTGGGTGCCGCCAAAGTGAACGGCAACCAGCCGTGAAAAGGGATCTGGCTGGAGCGTGCGAACGCACCTGTCGCCAGCAGCCCGGCCACGATCACCTGCACCGGCACCGGCAGGCCCGTGACCACAGCACCCAGCCGGGCCCAGGACAGGTCCCCGCCACCCGCCACCAGCAGCACCACCACCGCGGACACGAACGCGGCATCGGCGAGGATGAACCTCACCGCGGTGGCCCGCTTCCCGCGCCGAGCCTGAGCTAGCGGAAAATACGTTCCCAGCAGCAGTACCAACGCCGCTCCCGCGCCGATCCACCCGACTGCAAATACCGCGACGGAGCCTGCACACACCATCAGAACGGTGAACCCTGTCAACAAGGCGGAGGCGGCCACAAACCAGAGCTGGCGTGAGTCGCCTCGAAGGTAGCGGATCGCGAAGCTCTGGATCAGGGCGCTGAGGCCTAGCACCAACGCCGATAACACCACCGCCAGGCCATCCACCTGCAGCGTCGACCGCTGGATCCCCACGCGCAGAGAGCCCGAGGAGAAGATGACCGGAATGGCAACGACCGTGACCAAAAATCCGACCCCCATGACCACCGCTACGAGACGTGCGACCACCTCCGCCGGCTGGTTCAGTTGGTTGCCGTTCATACCCGCCCTTCATAACACGTAACATAAAACACGATAAATATAACACGTGTTGTGGATCGGAAATCAGCAATGGGGAAAAGCGGGTCCCGTGGGGGACAATGATTTGATGACGCACTGGACGTTTCTGACCAATCACGCGCACGTGCTGCTGTGTGTGGCCGATAACCCGAACGTTCGGCTGCGGGACGTGGCAGTGCAGGTCGGCATCACCGAGCGGGCAGCGCAACGCATTGTCACCGAGTTGGAAGAGGCCGGCTACCTGGAGCGGGAGCGAGACGGGCGGCGCAACCTCTACCGCCTGAACACGGCGATGCCGCTACGGCACCCGCTGGACCGCGACCACCGCATCGGGGAACTGCTTGCTTTTCAAGCTCTACGGCCCGCCGGCACGACCGGGCTGCCTCAGGACTCCAAGGCCCAGGCCGAGCAGGTCCGCTCGATCGCCGTCGATCGACTGGGCGCGATCCTCTGGCACGCCCCTGCAGAGGTCATGGCGCGCCTTGACGACGCATTGCGTCTTCACTTGCAGCTATAGAGAAACTGCCCTCCACGGCGAGATCCACTCCCGGACGTTGGGGTGTCCGTTGACCGTTCGGCTTACGGTCGGTGGTGGGTGGTGGCATTCTTCAACTCTGGCTATCCATAGACAAATTCGAGGATGATCGTTTGGGGGAACGGATGAGTGTGAATTGCTTGTATTTCAGGTTTTTCTCCTGTGAGATCAGTCGTGTGTGTTGGCAGAATTGTGTGCACCGGTCGAAGTGAACTTTCTGTCTGATGACCATCTGCCTACGGATCTGGATCCGACCATTCAGGCCATCAAACCGACAACAGTCCCTCTGGTTAGAGTAACGAGGCCCTACCATTCTGGGATACACGAGTAAATCGTTCGGGGCCAAGCCTGGGAGGGACCAATGGAGATTGTTGAACTTGGTGAGACTGCCGTCATCGGAATCGAAGTTGTCGCTTACTTCGGCCAGCTACGCTCCGAGATGCCTGCGGCCTGGCGCGAGCTGTTTTCCCGTCAAGACGAGCTGCCCGCCTTAGGCACAGGCGTCTTCGTCGAGGCCAGCAACCATTTAGGCGACGGCCGTTACCGCGAGATTATTGGAGCAGTAGCTGTCGTCGCCGACGTTGCAGTGCCTGATGGTATGGCTGTTGCGCTCCTTCCCGGTGGAAGATTCGTCCACCACCGGCATGACGGTTCGGTGGCAACCATCGCAGGCGGTTACCAGACGATTTATGACTGGGCTGCAGAGCAGGGATTGACTCTCGGGAACCGCAAGCTCGATGTCGGATACACGGCCGATGATGTTCAACAACCGCACGAACTTTACGTCGACATTCTCATCTGACGGCCGCCCCCATTCACGACGAGATCAGGCTATACCGGCCGAACCGCCGTGCAATGCCAGTGATCCGCGCAGCTGTCGAAGTCGTCCGGATGCGGCAGCCTCGTCTACTTGTTGAGAGAGGGACTCGGTGGCAGGTCATCTTTCCCGTGTGGCACAAAATCAGCGAGTTCGGCAATTCACGTAGTCCACCCGAGATCTCTCCCGTTGACTGTTTCCCTTGCGGGCGTTCTCGTCCAGCCCGCCCACATTGCTCCTCCGACTCGCTGGGTGGAGCAGCCTTCGGTCGACAGACCTTGTTGGCCGGAGGCGATCTCGTCCTCGTCGCACTCATCGCATTTTTCAAGGCAGTGCTGAGTCTGCGGAAGCTATCGCGAGCGACCGGGTGGTTTTCCGCGCAATGACAAACCCAGATACGGCCAACCGCTCGGGCTGTCAGATGGCCTGGACGAATCTCACCGGCGCGTCTCGATTGTCCTCTTCGACGGTTTCGAGCTACTCGACGTTTTTGGCCCGTCAGGCCTACTCGGAATGCTGCCGTAGGCGTTTTCTGTCGAATTGGTCGGCTCCTCTCAAGGGCTTGTGAGGAGCAGTCAGGGTGCCGAGGTCGTGGCGACCGTTGGGTATCGTGACGCGAAACTTCCCTCCATCGTTCTCGTTCCTGGAGGACGAGGTACTCGCTCGCTCGTCAACGACGCCGAATTCTTCGAGAGGCTGGCAGCGTGGGCGAGCGAGGCAAGACTCGTGACGTCGGTGTGCACCGGGGCCGCTCTGCTCGCCGCGGCCGGGCTGCTCGACGGGTTTCGAGCGACGACTAATAAACGTGCGTACTGATGGGCGACGTCGTATGGTTCGTCCGTCGAATGGGTCACTCAAGCACGGTGGGTAGAGGACCGCAGCTGATGGCCGTCTTCAGGCGTTGCGGCAGGAATTGACATGATCGCCGCATTGGTTGTACATCTCTTCGGACCAGAGACTGCTGCGGCGGTGGCCGCCGCTGCCGAGCTCAAGATCCACACGGACCCGCACTGGGATCCCCTCGCTGCGGCAAACGGACGAAAGCCGTCCCGCAGAGGGTTCCCTTTCAAACACGAGGTGCTCGAGACCCCGCCTCGCGTGCTGGCACAGCCCGATGTCCCCCTGACGTGCCGATCCGTACACTGGTCACATGTCAGCCAGAGTGCGCCTTGCGCGATCGGGAGACCTCGACGTCATCGAGAAGATTGAAAACGATGCCGACCAGCTCTTGATCAACACACTCAAGCCGGAGGGTTGGGCTGCCGCCCCCTCTGGAGCTGCTCGTGCGTCGCAGCCCGGCTTCATCCTTGTCGTCGAGCTCGACGACGGTCACGTTGGCGGGTTTGTTCATGTTCTCGAGGTCGACGGCCTGTGCCACTTGGAGCAGCTGTCCGTAGCGCCGGCGGAGGCGCGGAAGGGTTGGGGGCGGGCGCTCGTGGCGGCCGCCAAAATCCAAGCGCAGGAGCGCGGGTACCACCGCATCTCGCTTCGAACCTACGCGGACGTCCCATGGAATGCCCTGTTCTACGCAAGTGCCGGTTTTGTCGAGGAAGAGCCATCCACGCAATTTCATCGTTCCCTGGTCGGCGTCGAGGCCGAACTTGGACTTAACCAATATGGGCACCGGGTACAGATGGTTGCCTACGCTGAACCATCAACCCCGTAAGAGGTTCGTCTTTCGGAGTGAGGTCGTTGTGGAATCGGGCGGCCAAGCCGGCGATGCGACGAAAACGTTCACTGTGATGAAGATCGTGCGCTACCCCGGCAAGTTCGACCCGACGCCGAAGCAGGGCGTTGGCGCGCATAAGGATTCCGGGGTGCTGACACTCCTGCGTCGAACCGGGCAAGGGCGGCCTGCAGGTCGAGAAGGACGGTGCCCGGATCGATGCGCCGCCGCTGGATGGGGCCTTCGTGGCGAACATCGGCGAGCTGCTCGAGGTGGCCACCGACGTCTACCTGAACGCGACCGTGCACCGGGTGATCTCGCCGCTCATCGGCGAGGACAGGATCACGATCCCGTTCTTCTTCGGGCCGGCATTCGACGCGACGATCCCGCTCCTCGCCCTGCCCGACGAGTTGGAGACCCCAGGCATCATGGCAGAACCGGAGAACCCGATCTTCACCACGTACGGTGAGAATGCGCTTAAGAGCCGGCTGCGCACGCATCCGGATGTGGCCGCGATCCACTACTCCGACCTCGCCAAGTAACCCCCGGCCGCGGGCCGCGGTTATGGCTGGAGCCGCTCCATCGTCCAGCCACCCGCGTCACCGGCCGTGAACCGCAGGCGGTCGTGCAGCCGGGACGTGCGGCCCTGCCAGAACTCGATCGCGCGCGGAACCACACGGAACCCGCCCCAGTCGTCCGGCCGCGGAATGTCCGTGTCGTCCGGATAACGCTCTTCCACCCGGCGTACCTGCTCCTCGATCAGGGCGCGGCTTGCGATGGGCCGCGACTGGTCACTGGCGACCGCGGCGACGCGAGACGCCCTCGGCCGGCCTACGAAATAGGCGTCGCTGGTGGCGGCATCCGTGGGGCTTGCCGTGCCGTAGACGATCACCTGGCGCTGCATGGCATACCAGGGGAACAGCAGCGAGACGTCCGGGGTGACGCTCAACGCCCGGCCTTTGCGGGACGCGTAGTTGGTGACGAATTCGAAGCCGCTGCCGTCGAGGCCCTTGAGCAGCACGGTTCGGCTGCTCGGCCAGCCTTCCGGGTCGACGGTGCTTAGCACCATGGCATTCGGCTCGTAGAGCCCGGCCTGCTCCGCGGCAGCCAGCCACACGTCGAACTCGACCATCGGGTCGGGGTTGACCCCGGACTCGTTCAGGCTCACTGCGCCGTAGTCGGTGTGACTCGTCAGGGATTCCATCAGTATTCTCGCCCTCGGTTTGAGCCGCCGGAATACGAAAGCTCCCCGGCCTGCCCCTCCAGCCTAGGAGGAACAGGCGGACGGGGAGCCTGTGGCCGCGTGTGTGTCAGTCGCGCTTTTCATAATCGTGGCCTGAGTTGTGGCCCTGTAGTGGTTCCCTTTGCGGGTAGTTCGACTTCCGATGGTGCGCTCGAAGTTCGAGAAATCCTTCGACGTGGACATCATGGCGTCAGTGCCCGGTGTACAGTCCCGCCATGCCCTCGCTTATTCAGCAGAGAATGGCCCTCGAGCGTATTCGCACGTCCGCCATTGTGTGGACCGTGTTCGGCGGGTTTTGGGGCCTGCTTTCAATCGCCAACCTGCTTGTCGGCACAGAGCCGACGCGAGGGGCCCTATACCTTGCCGTCGCGGGAGGGCTGATCGCCGTTGGGCTTGTCAAAATGAGGCGATACCGACGTGAAATTACAGCGTTTGCGGTCGAGAATAGCCCCGACGCCGGCAAGCGTTAACTCCAGTCCGGGCGTCTCGTAGAGGGTTCCGCATACGGCCTGCGTTAGCGCCCGTGATGGTATCGACATCCGGCGATACGGACTTCGTCGTTCTCGACCTTGTAGATCAGGCGATGTTCGTCTGTAATCCGACGTGACCAATACCCGCGGAAGCCGTGCTTGAGGGGTTCGGGTTTTCCGATGCCTTCATTGCCGTTGCGATTAACGTCGCTCAGGAGCGTATTGATGCGTTTGAGGATCTTGCGGTCTTGCGTCTGCCACCAGCAGTAGTCGTCCCAGGCATCCTCGTCCCAGATCAACTTCATTCATCAAGGGCGTGCTGCGTGCCGTGGCCGGCCTCGAGTCGATCGATCGATCCGAGGAGGCGGCGCGCGTTCGCGGGGTTCTTCAGCAGATAGGCGGTTTCCTTGAGCGACTCGTAGTCGTCGAGCGAGACGATGACCACGGGTTCGTGTCCTGCACGAGTGATAACAACTTCTTCTCGGTCATCCACCACTGCTGAGAGTGTCTCGGCGTACTTCGCCCGGGATTCTGAATATGTCATGGTGCGCATTGGGATCCTTTCACGTACAGAAAATTGTACGTCACCTTGATTACGACTACAAGATTCACCCACAGCTCCACCATCGTCGCGTAAGCCGTTCCTGTTGCGGGATCACCTATCGGGATTCGTATATCTCGCGACGATGTCCGAGTCGGAGGACGAGCATGATTAATAGGTCGTCGTGAATCTCGTAAATGATGCGGTAGTCACTCGTTCGGACCCGCCACTCGCCAGAGCCCCCGACGAGTTGGATCGCCTTGGGTGGCCGCGGATCGTCTGCCAAGAGGTCGATCGCTGCTTGAACTCGACGTCGGGCCTGCGGATCGAACTTGCGCAGTTGCCGTTCGGCGGCTGGTGCGATCTTCACCGAGTAAGTCATACGAGGCCGAGGTCCGCCTTTACCTGTTCCCAAGGAGTCGGTTCGCTTTTCGTGCGACGCATCTCTTCACGCGATTCCTCAGCGGCACGAATATCGGCCATGTCTTCGGCCAATTCAATGAGGCGCTCCAAATCGTCGACGTCGATAACGGCCGCGACTCGCCGCCCGCGGCGAGACAAGAAGACCGGCCCGTGCTCGGTGCGAGCGCGGTCGATGATCGATGCGAGCTGGTCGCGTGCATCCGAGACGCTGACAGGGACTGTGGTCGACATGCTTTAATCGTACATTTCACCTACCTGATGTACAAGAGATCTTCAAATGTACAACTGGCCTCCCGCTCAGGGTTCCCTTACGAACACCGCAAGACTCTGTTGCGGCACAAACTTCAGCACGCGTTGTTGTGCCGAGTGCCCCTGCCCTCGCTCCGGTCTTGTTTATCCACATAGCCGATAGTATTATCGCGTATGTGAACATACAGGCGCCAGCGCTAAGCCCGCTCTTCCGGTCAGATGCGCAGGGAGAAATTCTCGCACGGCTGTTTCTCAATGCCGATCGATCATTCACAATCGCCGAACTTGCTCGCGCCGCTAAGTCGCCGTATGCGAGCGCTCACCGAGAAGTCTCTCGCATTGTCCAGATGGGACTTGCCAGCACGGAGAAGCGCGGTCAGTCCGTCGAGGTGCGAGTGCGCGCTGATACGCCGGCCTTTCGGCCCCTCGCGGAACTGCTTGCCCTGACGTACGGGCCGGCTGTCGTGATACCCCAGCATTTGTCAGGGATATCCGGAATCGATCTGGCATTTATCTATGGTTCCTGGGCCGCCCGCCGTGCGGGGGAGCCGGGGGATGCTCCAGCAGACATTGACGTACTCCTCGTCGGCAACCCGCCCCGTGGTGCTGTCAACGAGGCGGCACGCCGTGCGGGCACCAATTTGGGGCGCGAGGTGAACGTGCGAATAGTCAGCACGGCCGCGTGGGAGGCCGCCAGCACGGACCCGTTCTTGCGCACACTGACCGAGCGTCCAATCGTGAGCCTTGAACTTCGTGAGGAAAACCCATGATCGACCGTTGGGACCGCGGTAGATCCGAGGTTGACTTGCTTCTCAAGCAAGGCCGCCTTACGCGGGTCTGGTCAATCAAGGGCTGAAAGCCCGCGGCGAGGGTGCACACGCCGTTCTGCTTGAAGTGGCGATCGCTCAACTCGAGCCACCACGGCAGATTGAAATTCGTGAATTCGACTGGATGCGGCGGCTCCGCAACTCGACGCAATATTCCGACCTCGACCGCCCGTCGGCGAGTGTCGACGACGTCGATCAAGCCGTTCCCGCAGCAGGAGCGATCGTTGATCGTGCAGCTCGACTCTTTGAACTGATGCCGGCCTATTGACGGGGTAGAGACACCGAAAAAGGCTCTCGGGTTTGCCCACATTTTGCCCACAAATGTAGGAAAATGACGTGATTGTGGCACTACTCAAATAACCAAAAACGTTGATATTATGCGGAACTTGCCCGATCGCGGAGTGGCCATTCGCCTCCCAATTGGTTTCAAGTTCCAGTGAGGGCTCCATGAATATTTCGCGTTGATCTCGGCTTTAACTAGGTAACAGGCTCCTCAGGTGCCCCGTTTGCCCAGAGCGCGGTGATGGTCATTTGAAGGTGGCATGTCAGCCGACGACTTCGCCGTGGAGGTTGGCATCACACCAGCGAACGTCGCCATGCTCAAGAACGGTTGCGCTCGAACGATCCCGATTTTCAACCACACTCGACATAATCAGCCTCTTCCTGACTTACCAGCCCGGCGTCATCGTGGTCTGGGACGACGAGCCCACGTGCCAGCTCTATCCGCTAGATTCGGCCCATGACCAAACCACAAAGCGTCGGGCCATATGTGAAAGTGACGCAGCGCGGATGGCCGGAATGGGTTGCCGTTATCGACGCTATGGGTGGCCGGGAGCTTTTTCATCCCGACATCGTGCCGCTGGTACAACATGAAATCGCGCATCTGGAATTGAAAAATCACGGGTGGTGGGCGCAGGCCATCACGATCGCTTACGAACAGCACATCGGCCGCCGGACAGCGCGGCCCTCACTGCTATCAAGATGAACAGTCCGCTGATCGACCATTGCCAGAGATTCGGGTTGAGGATCATGAATGGTTCGCCGTCGAGGTGCACAAAACCCTGAAGTCGGTCCCAGAGCAGCGCTACAGCCGGGCGGCACACCGTAGTCAAAGATGCACATTCCCGCCGTGCGTCAGGACTGTGCAAGTCTCAATGAATGGATTGGCCAAGATCTGCACCTATTACGACTGCGCGCCTCGTGCTGGAACCGCTGTCGGTACTTCATGCCCCTTCTATGGTCGACGTCCTGGCCGCCCCCTCGCTCTATGACTTCACCGGCGGGGAAGCGCCGTCGCTCGAGCAGTTGGAAGACCGTTATGCGGCACAGGCAGTCGGGCACTCGGCGGATGGTTCGCAGTGGTGGTTGAACTGGGTCGTCATTCAGCGTGATGGCATGCAGCCGATCGGGTTCGTGCAGGCAACCGTCGAGAACGACGGATCGAAACTCGTAGCCGACATTGCCTGGGTGATCTCACCGACCTGGCAAAGGCACGGTTTCGCGTCGGAGGCCGCTCAGGGGATGCTCGAATGGTTGCGATCAAACGGGGTGGACCATTTCACGGCACACATCCATCCGGCCAATCATGCGTCAATGCACGTCGCGCACAATCAACAATTACACGTGACATCGTCCAAGAAAGATGGCGAAAATCGTTGGGAATAGGGGCTGCGCTGGGGGCTTCGACCATCCTTCACTTCAAAGTTGCCTTGTGGTCAGGCTCCGCTGGCGCACGTCGAATCATCCGAATTTCCTTGATTCCGTATTCTTCCTTGCACGAACCGTCGGGAATAAAACCGTGCTTACGGTAGAACGCCTGGGCTCGCGGATTGGGATCTGCTACCCAGAGCCCCGCCGCTGTTTCGGGAGAGATGACAGCGTCGAGGAGAGCTTTCCCGGCGCCGGTGCCGTGCGCGGATGCAAGCACGTAGAGGACGTTGAGTTGCTGGCTCCATGTCGCATCGGTATCCGTGGCGGCCGCGCTCTGTGCGATTCCGATCAGGTCGCCGTTCTGTTCCGCGACCGCGATTCGATCGTGAGCGAATCGATCATCCGTGAGCCCGATCGTCCAGAAGCGCTCTCTCGTCGACAGTAACGCTGGGTCGTCCAGCATCTCGTCGCGCATGATGCCCCGATAGGTTTCCTGCCAGGTGGCGACGTGCAGACGTGCCATGGCCGCCGCGTCCGTTGGTACCGCCGATCGGATGACAGGTTGCGTCTTCATACGTTCGATACTAATAACGAATGTTTCGTCAGGCTACTGATCAGCAAGTTTGGTCTCCCAGGCGCCATGTAGACGACTAGCCGAATGGCGACCGACACGGGATCGACCGAGTCGGATGCGGCAAGAGACGATGCATTGGTCAGAGCGCCAACCAGTGAAACGGCGACGAGATAAGCAGTCGCAGCGACTAGAGCGGATGCGGGGCGGTTGGCGGTATGCCCGCCCTGCGACTACGCCCCCCCGCCGAGACCTTGTTGGGGGAACGCAGCTACGGCTTCGATTTCGACGAGAGCGCCCGCGCGTGCTGGGGTGACCGCTAGTACCGTGACCGCGGTGCGACGGTTTCCCCAGACCGTGGCAGTGGCGGCGTACGCTTCACCGGGGTCGATGCCAGTCGCGAGATAGATCGTCAGCTTGACCACGTACTCCGGTCCGGTTCCCGCTTCGGCCAGAACGGCGAGCACGTTGCGCAAAGCCTGCTCGGTTTGCGCTCCGAGCCCATCGAGCAGCGCGCCGCTGCCATCAGTGCCGTTCTGCCCGCCAACGTAGAGCGTGGGCCCTGCGGGCGCGATCATGCCCTGCGCGAAGGCGGGGCTCTGAAAAAGCTCGGGCGGGTTGATCGGTGTGGGAAATGAAGTCATGGTGCTGTCCCCTCAGTCGGTGCGCAGGCCGTAGGTGAGCAGGGCGTTGCCCTTGCTCGTCGTCAAAGACTTCTGCAGCGTCAGCCGCGTCAGGGGATCGGTCGGCTCGAACAGGTGACGGCCAACGCCCGCCACGACGGGGTGCGTCATCACGGTGAGCGAGTCGAGCAGGCCGGCGAAGAGCAGTTGGCGTACGAGCGAAATTCCGCCGACCAGCGAAATCTCGCCGCCCGCCGTGTTCTTCAGGTCGGTCACGAACTCTTCGAGGTCGCCGGTGATCAGCGTGGAATTCTGCCAGGCCAGCTCGCCGGTCAGCGTGCGCGAGGCGACGAACTTCGGCACGGGATTGATGAAAGCGCCGAACGGGTCGTCATGCTCGGCGCTCGGCCAGTAGCTGGCCCACTGTTCGTAGCCAACCCGGCCGAGTAGCACGGTGTCGACGCGGTCCATCATCGCGGTCATTTCCGCGCCGAGCTCTTCATCGAAGCTGTCGAATTGCCAGAGGTTGGGCGATTCGACGACGCCGTCAAGGGACATGAACAGGCCGGCGGTCAGTTTTCGCATCAGGGCTCTCCTATGAGTCGGTGTGAAAGGGCATGCTAACGCAGCCGGTCGAGGTAGCGAAGAATGACGCCTTCGCGCAGTGCCCACGGCGACACCTCGAGTTCGGCAGCCCCGAATGCGGCCATCGCTGCGCCTAGTACGATGCCTCCGGCCACGATCTGAAAAGTGCGGTCGGCGGTGATCCCGGGCAGGGCTGGGCGGGCTTCGGCGGGGATGCGCGCGAGCCGCGGCACCCAGTCATCCAGCTCGGCACGCCCCAGGCGCAGCCGGTCGGCGGCACCGACGCCATCGGAGGTGGTGCCGGCCAGGCGGGCCAGCGAACGGATCGCCTTAGATGACCCGACAATGTGGTGTGGGGCCGGCAGGTGCGCGAACGCGTCAACCGCATCGCGCAGAACGGATGCCGCGTGCTTACGCAACGCAGACACCTCCTCCGGCAGCGGGGGATCGTGGTGCAGAAAACCGATCGTGCTGCGTCCGGCCCCGAGCGGAAGCGACAGCGCGACCTCGGGAAACTCAGCTCCGCCGGCCGCGATCTCCAAGGACCCGCCGCCGATGTCGAACAGCAGAATGTTGCCGGCCGACCAGCCGTACCAGCGCCGCACTGCCAGGAAGGTCAGCCGGGCTTCGTCTTCGCCGGATAACACTTGCAGGGCCACACCGGTTTCCCGTTCGACCCGGTCGAGCAGTTCGGGGCCGTTGGTCGCGTCGCGCAGCGCCGAGGTCGCGAACGGCAGCAACTCGTCGATGTTGTGCTGCTGGGCAACATCCGCTGCGTGTTGTACAGAGGTGAGAACCGCGGCGACACCCTCGTCATTGATCGCGCCCTCGGGAGTGATGTAACGCATGAGACGCAAGACGCTCTTGTCGGCGGCCATCGGCACCGGCGGAGCGCCTTCGTGCGCGTCAACAACCAACAGGTGGACGGTATTCGAACCGACGTCGAGAACTCCTAGGCGCACATGTGTACGATACCGCTTGCAGCGCGCTAGCGCTGAGCGGGCGTGACGAACCGCTGCCAGGCCCACGCACTGGCGCACACCGCGGCGAAGGTTGCTGCCGTGATCCACAGCGTCAGGCCGGTGCCCGCACTCTGCACCTGTTCCACCATCGGTGACAGCGCCGCGAACAGGATTCCGTACGTGACGACGGTCAGACCGGTCCAGACCAGCGGCGACCAGGACAGAATGCGACGCCCGCTAGTATGGCCGACGGGCACCAGAATCAGCACCGCTGAACCGATGGCGGCGAGCACGATCGTGTTGCCCGTCTCCGCGGCCAGCGACGTGACGAAATCACTGGCAGCGGGAAGCAGCGAGCCGAGCGACCAGGCGAGAACGGCGAAGGCAGCCAGCGCGCCCACCCGCACCGCGGCGAGCTGGCCGCGCTGTGCCGTCGTGGGCTGTGCGGCCGCGGGGTGCGCGCCGTGCGGGCTTACGGCATCCGTTGTGGCGGTGAGGGTGACGCTGCCGAGCAGCCCGAACAGCAGGGCGGGGTGAATGTCGAACAGGCGGGACGCGATCGCGGCCGCCGCGATGAGCAGCAGGTAGCGCGGCAGAAAGGTGACCGTTCCGCGCAGCCGCAGTACGCGCGAACTCCACCACAGCGGAACCAGAATGGCCACCGCATTGACCAGTACCAGCCCGATGATCACGGCGACGAGCAGGCGCAGGTAAGCCGGTTGGTCGACGATCGGACCGGACAGCATGACGAACGTCGCGGCCGCCAGGAGCGCCGCTCCGCCAGGCAACCAGCGGTTGAGCCGCACGGTGGGCGCGACCTCGTACTCCTCGCGCACCCGGTTGCGGCCCGCCAGTGAGGGCAACGCCCGAAGTGGTCGGCCGCCGCGGGAGCGGGAGATGGTGCCCGCGAGCAGGCGCAACGGTACGGCGATCAGCAGCAGCGCCCCGAGGGCGAGCAGACCGGCCTGCAACCAAGGAAACGGCGAGCCGGTGCCCGTCGGGCCGATCGCAGCCGCAAACCGAGTCGGGTCATTCCACTGGCCGGGAAAAGCGGATGCCGCAGCCCCCTCGTTCTCCGGCTCCGCCGCTTGCGGGTCTGGCGCGGTGGTCCCCGGCCCCGGGGTCGGCGACGGCTCTGCCGTCGGGCCGGGTGCGGCAACCGCGCCATCCGGTGACGGCGAAGCCGATGGGCTCGGAGTCGGCGTGACCGGTGGCGTTGCCGAGGCGGACCCAGACGGCGTCGGCGTGCTCTCAGCCACATAACTGACCGATGCGGGCGTCGAGCCCGGTCCGACATTGCCGGCGTTGTCCTTCTGCACGGCGATGACCGAGTACGACCCGGCAGCCACGCCACCGGCCGAGCAGGTCCAGGCTCCGCCGATCACCGGGGCGGAGCAGACCGAGTAGGCGCCGGCGAACACCGTCACGGTGGCGCCGGTTTCGCCGGTGCCGGAGTACTGGGCGCCGGCCACGGACACTTGCGCGCCGGTGCTCGGAGAGGTTACAACAGGGGCCTCCGGCGCGGTGACGTCGAACACGATCGCGACCGGTGTGCTCGCGTTCGAGGAAGTCGGTCTACTGAACGATGACGTCTGGCTGGCCGTCACATTCAGGCTGCCGTTACCGAGGCCGGAGAACAGGCAGGCCCAGGCGCCGGAACTGTCGGCGGTGCTGTTGCAGGTATCGCCGTTCGGCAGGGTCGCCGTCACGATGGCCTGGGGGTGCCCGGTTCCGCGCACCCAGCCGTTGGACTCCGATCCGGTCAATCCGCCGAGCACCGTCGGGGCACCGAGTACGGCAACGGAGATCTCGGCGCTCAGAGTTGGACTGCCGGTCACCACCACCCGCAGCGTGATATTGGGTCCGTTCTGCAGGTAGACGTTGTCGCAGCTCCACGAGGTCGACGCGTCGTTGACGATGCACAGCGGGTCACCGCCGCGCGGCGACAAGAGCTGGATTTCCTGGCTGGCAGCCTTCGACCCCGATACGGTGGTGCGGTTGCTGCCGACGAATTGCCCGTTGTTCGGGTGGCTGATCTGCGGAGCCGGCGCCGGGCCGGTCGTCGCGCTGGGATTCGGTTCCTCGGTCGCGGTCGGAGTAGACGCGGCCGGTGTTGACTCGGTCGCTGTCTCGTCTGCCGTAGTCTGCGGCGCCGAAGTCGCCGGAGTCTCTTCGGCCTGTGCGGTCGATAACGCGGGAGCCGCGAGCGCAATGGCGCAGCCGAGCAACAGGGCTGCGATCGCCGCAACGCTGCGGGAGTGCCGCGGGCGCGCCGACGTGCTCAAGACTGCGGTACGAGCCGATGCGGACACATTCACCCCCTGCCCCAATTTGAGGGGTAGTCGGCGGCAAAGTCAACCTCCCGCACCTGCAAACAGAGTAACAAACCAGAGGAATTCTTCGCGGACCCCAAAACCTACCGTCAGTCGGTCGTAAACGTGACACCCTCAAGAGAAGCGGATGCCCCGCGCCGCCCGCCGAAAAGAGCCGCACCCACCATGAATCCCACGCCCCGCAGCCCCGCAGCACCAGCGAATCGCGCCATCGCCGCCCGGGACTGGGAACACCGCGCCGGCGAGCTCGGCGACCGCCTGCCGACCGGGTTCGAGGTGGCCGTGGCCACCTCCGCCTTTCAGATCGAGGGCGCCGCGCGCGACGGCGGCCGCGGCGACAGCGTCTGGGACACCTTCAGCCAGGTGCCCGGTCGCATCCGCGACGGCTCGAACGCCTCCGTCTCGACCGACCACGTGAAGAACTACGGCGAAGACACCTCCCTGCTGCGCGACCTCGGCGTCGATTCCTACGCGTTCTCCTTCGGCTGGACCCGGCTGCAGCCGGAGGGCCGTGGGGCCTTGAACCGTAATGGACTCGCGATCTACGATCGTTTGCTTGACGCGTTGTTGGCTGACGGCATCCGTTCGAGCGCTACGCTTTCGCACTGGGACCTGCCAGCGGTCCTGCGCGGCGGCTGGCTGAACCGCGACACGGCGGGCCGTTTCGCCGACTATGCGCACGCCGTGGGGGAGGCGTTCGGCGACCGGATCGACGCCTGGGTCACCCTGTTCGAGCCGGCCACGGTCACCACGAAGGGGTATGCGCTCGGCACCCACGCGCCCGGCCGTACCCTGCTGTTCGACGCGCTGCCGACGGCGCACCACCAGCTGCTCGCACACGGACTCGCCGTGCAGGCCCTGCGCGCAGCGGACGTGCGCGGACGCATCGGCCTCG
The DNA here is from genome assembly GCF_900103805.1 of Cryobacterium flavum. Lineage (GTDB taxonomy): Bacteria > Actinomycetota > Actinomycetes > Actinomycetales > Microbacteriaceae > Cryobacterium > Cryobacterium flavum. The sequence goes on from NZ_FNIB01000006.1 coordinate 192,708, forward strand.
TCAACTCGCACACCCCCGTGCAATCCGTCACCGACCGTGACCAAGACCGCTCCTACGCCGCCCTCTACGACCTGCTGCAGAACCGCCTGTTCGCCGATCCCGTTCTGCTCGGGCACTACCCTGACCCGCTCGAACCGTTCGCGGTTGAACTGCGCACCCTGCTCGAGGCCGACCCCGAGGACCTCCGCACGATTCACCAGCCGCTCGATTTCTATGGCCTGAGCTATTCTGAGCCCGCTCGGGTCGCCTCCGGCGCGACGGTGCTGAAGGCCCCCGATGGTCGAGCGATCCCGATCACGTCGTGGCCGTTTCACCTCGAGGCCTTCCGCGAACACCCCACCACTTCGGCCGGCGTCGTCAACGCCCCCGAATACGTCGCCGTGGCGCTCGCCGAAATTCTCGCACGCTACCCCGACCTGCCCCCGGTGTACCTCTCGCTGGCCGGTGGCGCCTTCGCCGACCAAGCGGATGCCCGCCACCAGGTGCAGGATCCCGCCCGCGTCGACTATCTGGCCGAACACCTCGTAGCAGCGCTCGACGCGACCGCGCCCGGTGGTGCGGCCGCCGCCATGGATCTTCGCGGCGTCACCTTCTGGTCGCTGCTCGACGCCTTCGAGTGGAACGCCGGCTACACCCAGCCCACCGGTCTCGTGCACGTCGATTTCACCGACGACCGCCGCACCCGCACCCCCAAGCTGAGCTACCGCTGGCTGCAGCACGCCCTGGCCAACCGCTAAGAACCGCTACACGTAGCGCTGGGTCGGGTTTTCCGCGGAGTTGCGAGTGTTTGAGTGGGGAGCGGAGACCCGACTCAGCGCCCCTTGACCGGCCTCATGGCGTGCGCCGCCGCAGCGTCACCGAGCCGAGCACGACGGCTCCCACGATCCAGGCGCCGATAATGATCAGTTCCCCGCCCACATAGGCGGCATCCTGCGAGTCGGTCGCGACCGCCTGCAGGGCGTCGATCGCGTGTGACAACGGCAACCAGTCGCTGATGGCCCGCAGCACATCGGGCAGCTGGTCGCGAGGCAGAAAGATGCCGCCGAGCAGAATCTGCGGAAACACCAGCGCCGGCATGAACTGCACCACCTGAAATTCCGTGCGAGCGAACGCGCTGGCGAGCAGGCCGAGGGTCGTGCCGAGCACAGCATCCGCTACCGCGACGGCGAGCAGCAGCCAGAGCGATCCGCTGATCTCCAACCCGCACACCCACACCGCGAACCCCACGGCGACGGCCGATTGCGCCACCGCGAGCAGCCCGAACGCGAGCGTGTAGCCGAGAATGAGATCGCCCTTGCCGAGCGGCATCGACAGCAGGCGCTCGAGTGTGCCGGTGCGGCGTTCCCGCAGGGTGGTGATGCTGGTCACGAGAAACATCACGATGAAGGGAAACAGCGCGATCATGCCCGGCCCGATCGTGGCGAATACCGGGGTGTCCGAGAAGATCCAGGCCAGCAGCCCGATCAGCAGGCTCGGCACCACAAGCAGCAGCACGATCGTGCGCGGGTCGTGCCGCACCTGGCTGAGTACCCGACCGGCAGTCGCGAGGGTGCGCTGCGGATTCATGAGTGGCTCCCGTCGCCGGGGCCGGCAAGCGGATGCCGCGCGATCAGCGCCAGGAACGCCCCCTCGGTATCCGCGGTGCCGGTCGAAGCCAGCAACCCCGCCGGGGTGTCATCGGCCAGAATCTCGCCGTCCCGCATGAGCAGCAGCCGGTCGCAGCGGCTGGCTTCGTCCATCACGTGGCTGGAGACGAGCAGGCTCGTTCCCGACGCGGCGAGCTGATGAAAGAGCGTCCATAGTTCGACTCGCAGCAGCGGGTCGAGGCCCACGGTCGGTTCGTCGAGCACGAGCAGATCGGGGGAGCCGAGCAGGGCGCCGGCGAGCGACACCCGGCTGCGCTGCCCGCCGGAGAGCGACCCGACCAGCTGACCCGCCTGAGACGTGAGGTCGGTCAGGGTCAGTACCCGGTCGACGTCGCTGCGCGGGGCCCCCAGCACGGCGCGGAAATACTGCAGGTTCTGGCGCACGGTGAGGTCGTCGTAGACGCTGGCATCCTGCGTCACGTAGCCCACCCGGTGGCGCAGCGACGCCGATCCCGCCTCCCGGCCGAGCACCGTCACCGTACCGGACTGCACCACCTGCACGCCGACGATCGTTCGCAGGAGCGTGGTTTTGCCGCATCCGCTCGGGCCCAGCAGGCCCACCACGACGCCGCGGGGAACACTGACCGACAACCCGTGCAGCACCGGATGCTTCCCCCGTTGCACGTGCAGATCGGTCACGTCGACCGCGGGGGCGGATTCGTTCACCATGGTCGAACTCTCCGCCGCTGCACCCGCCGTGTCAAGCCCACAATGGGCGGTTTTGGCGGGCTCCGATGACCCATACGTCTGTCATCGCGACGAACTCACTGCAGAGACGCTGTGATCTTCTCGGTGGTGGCGATACGTGCGAAGCCGCCGGACTGCAGGTTCAATGCGGTCGTGGCCATGAGTTCATCAGCGCTACGACTTATCGTTCCCAGACCCGGAACCGTGGTCGTTAAGTCGAAAGTTCTTGTGGCGTCGAGTGGGACCACGACGTCGTAGCCCAGATTTCCGGCCATTCGCGCTGTGGTTTCGACACACATGTTGGTCTGGATGCCGCAGATAACCAAGCTTTCGATGTCATGCGCCTGTAACCACTCGTGCAGCGCGGGATCTCCGTAGAAAGCCGAGTTGACCTGTTTCGTGACGAAGAGACTTGGAGCCGCGTCGGCGATGAAGGACATGAGCCGATTTCCGTCCTGGCTGGGATGCAGCGTTGATTCCGGCGATTCGGAGTCGTGGCGCACGACGATGATGGGCCAGTCGTTTGCCCTCCACACGGTGAGGAGGGTTTCGATCTTGTCTTCACACTCGGGGTTGGAAGAATTTCCCCAGAAAGCGGTGTCGTTGAATCCCTCCTGCACGTCGATCACGATCAGGGCTTGGCGCTCGCGGTTCTGTTTCTGACTCATGAGATCCATCGAAGCGGATTCTCTTCGAACAGAACAGTGGCCTAAGCGACAGTGAACGATGAAATCGCGCCAGATGTCTTGGTGTCGCACGCTGGTGAGTGGCTTGACGGCCGCACTTGGGAGCGAGAACCCAGTCATCTGCAGTAGCTTCGGTGCGTGACCGAGCAACAGCCCTACCAAATTGTGAAGCAATATGAGGATTTCGAATTGCGCCGATACCCCGCGCATCTGGTGGCCGAGGTCACCATCGATGGCCCATTCGAAGACGCCGGTAATCGGGCCTTTCGCTACCTGTTCGCGTACATCACCGGCGCCAACCAGTCACTTCGTAAAGTCGCCATGACGGCGCCAGTGGTGCAAACGGATGCCGCCGAAAAGATCGCGATGACCGCGCCGGTACTGCAGCAGAGCGTGAAAGATGTCTCTGGCGCTGCGGCCGGGGAACAGTTCCGGGTGGCTTTCGTGCTGCCCAAGGCGATGACGGCCGAGACCGCGCCGCAACCCACGGACCCGACCGTGCACCTACGCACGGTGCCCGCCAGCCTGGCCGGTGCCCTCCGCTTCAGTGGACGCTGGACTCAGACTCGATACGAACAGCATCTCGAGGAGTTACACGCGGCGCTCGGCGCCGCCGGCCTCACAGCCCTGGGGGCACCGAGATTCGCCCGATTCGACCCGCCGTTCACGCCATGGTTTCTACGCCGCAACGAGGTCCTGCTCGACGTCGAAGAGCCCGGCTGAGCAGCGCTCGCCCTGCCTTCCCGGAAATCCCTGCGCGCCCTGAGCTTGCTTGGAGTGTCATGGGAAGCGGGTGGGAGCCTCCGGGGTCGCGGTTAGTATTGGCAGGTACGCACGGGGGGTCGTTTTTGGCCAGTTCATGTCTCCGTGCCAACGTACACATCTCGCCAATTTGCAAGGAGACGCTGCCATGGAATGGCTCATCCCGGTTTTGATCGTTGTCGCACTCGTCGCCATCGTGGGTATCTACCTGTGGTCGACCTACAACTCCCTCGTCACGCTCAACGTGCGCGTCGACGAAGCGTGGAGCGACATCACGGTGATGCTCAAGCGTCGTGCCGACCTGCTGCCCAACCTGATCGAAACGGTCAAGGGCTACGCAGCGCACGAGAAAAGCGTGTTTGAGAACGTGACCAAGGCTCGGGCCGAGACGCTGTCTGCACAAGGTCCGGCCGACGCATCCGCTGCTGAGAATCACATGCAGACCGCCCTGAAGAGCATCTTCGCCGTCGCCGAGGCGTACCCGCAGCTTCAAGCCAGCCAGAACTACCTGCAGTTGCAGGGTGCAATCGTCGACACCGAGGACAAAATCCAGGCCGCACGCCGTTTCTACAACGGTGGCGTGCGCGAAATGAACACCAAGATTAAGGTCTTCCCGAATCACCTCTTCGCCGTGAACCTCGGTTTCACCGAACGCGAATTCTTCGAGGTGGCCGATTCCGCAGCGATTGCGGAGCCGCCCCGCGTGCAGTTCTAACGGAGCACTAGATGTACAGCGCGATCGCCAAGAACAAACGCAACACCGTCTTCATCATCATCTTTTTTCTCGCCCTGATCACCGGTCTCGGCTGGCTTGCGGGCGTGGCCTACGGCATGAATGGGTATACCGCTCTTATTCTCACGCTTGTCATTGCGTCGGCCTATGCGCTGATCCAGTACTACGCGGCGGGACGCCAGGCCATCTCGATGAGCGGCGGAATCAGAGTCAACAGCCAATCCGACCACCCGAGGCTGTGGCGCACGGTCGAAAATCTTTCCATCACGACGGGCACACCCATGCCCGAGGTCTACATCATCAACGACCCGGCCCCGAACGCGTTCGCGACCGGTCGCGACCCCAAGCACGCGATCGTCGCGGCAACGACAGGCCTGCTCGACATCATGGATGACGCCGAACTCGAGGGCGTCATGGCCCACGAGATGGGCCATGTGCGTAACTACGACATTCGGCTCTCGATGATCGTCTTCGGACTCGTCGTGGCCATCGGCTTCGTGTCAGACATCTTCCTGCGCATGGCGTTCTTCGGGCGGGGCAACAACAGCAACGGCAACCCCGTTGTCATGGTGTTCGGCCTCGTCGCCATGATCGTGGCTCCGCTGATTGCGACGGTCGTTCAGCTCGCCGTGAGCCGCCAACGCGAATACTTAGCGGATGCCACGAGCGCGCTGACCACGCGCCACCCCGACGCGCTTGCCTCAGCCTTGGCGAAGCTCGGCGAGTACGGTCGCCCGATGAAGAAGCAGAACACCTCGATGGCGCACCTGTGGATCGCTGACCCGCTCAAAAAGGGCGCAATGGCGAAGCTCTTCGCTACGCACCCGCCGCTTGAGGACCGCATCGCGCGCCTCACCGCCATGGGCAGCAAGTTCTGACCTAACCGTCCCCTCGATGGCGGTTTCGACGAGCTCGACCAGCGACTTGATGACGACGCGCCTACTGAAGTTCCGCGGCCAGGCCGTCGGCGAGGTTGCCGCGGGGTGCCACCACGATCTCACCGAGCCCCTGCCACAGCGCCGCCTCCCGCAGCACCTGCGCGAGCCGGCCCGCGGCATCCGCTGGCGCTGCAGGCTCGGCCCAGGCCGCCTGCACGCGCAACACCCCGGCCTGCCGGTCGTTCTTGAGGTCAACCCGGCCCACGACCGTATCACCGAGCAGAATCGGCAGCGAGTAGTACCCGAAGATCCGCTTTGGTTCCGGGGTGTAGATCTCGATGCGGTAGTGAAAGTCGTACAACCGCAGCGCCCGGGCACGCTCCCAGACCACCGGATCGAACGGTGACAGTATCGCCTGGGTGTCCATGGTGCGGGGGAGTCTGGCATCCCGATGCAGCCAGGCCGCTCCGGCCGTGCCGCGCGGCCCCCAGCCCGGCACCTCTACCGGAATAAGCTCGCCGACCTCGGCCAGCTCCCGAATGGCCACCAGGGCGGGTGCTGACTTCAGCCGAAAGTAGTCGGCGAAGTCCTTCACGGTGCCGATGCCGTGGGCACGGGCCGAGCGGCGCACCAGCTCGCGGTGGGCATCCGCTTCTGAAATATCCTGGCCGAGCAGCTCCGGCGAGAAGACCTGCTGGGGCAGGGCATAGACCCGTTCGAAGCGGATGCGCCCAGCGCTCACCACGTCGCCCCAGCGGAACAGCACTTCGAGCCCGGTCTTCACGTCGGACCAGCCCCACCACGGGCCGCTGCGCTTGTTGGCGTCGTGCTCGATCTCGCTCGCACGCATCGGGCCGTTGGCGGCGAGTTCGGCCAGCAGCCAGGCCAGCATCTTCTGGTTGGCGCTCGACCAGTTGCCAACGGTGCGCGCCGACCGGTCCCGATTTTGGTGCATGCGCCAGCGAAACAGCGGCCAGACGTCGGTCGGCAGAAAGGATGCTTCGTGCGCCCAGTACTCGGTGAAACGGGCCTCGCGTCCGGTTGTGAGGCGGTCGAGCTGGGACTTGTCGTACGGGCCGAGGCGGCTGAAGGCCGGCATATAGTGGCTGCGTTCAAAGACGTTCACGGAGTCGATCTGCAGCAGCTCGAGCCGGTTCACCAGGGCGGTCAGCTGGCGGATACCGACGGGAGTCGTCGGGCGGGCGCCGAACCCCTGCGCGGCCAACGCGATTCGCCGCGCCAGTGCGGGGGAAATCGTCGCGGGGGAGACTGTGTGAACCATCTTTTCGACTCTATCCGGCGAACCGGTATGCCGGCCATTCGGGCGGCGCAATCATCTGTTACGCCGCACGTGAGGATCGCGTCGTGAGGCCACGCAGCAGTCCTAGACTGGGCAAGTGAGTGAATCTACGGGCAATCCGGGGGCGCGCGCCCTGTTACGTCTGCGCCGCCGGCAGGGTCTTCAGCGAGCCCGTGCTGAGCGTGCACGGGCGAGCGCCGATCAGGCCGGTTCCGAACTCCTCCTCACCCCGGTTGAGGTGGTGACCCCGGCCCCCGTGCCCAACGGGGTTGACGAGAATCTGCCAGCCGGCATCCGCTTGGCTGGAGCGTGGTCCTGGCGCCTGATCATGATCGCCGCGGCTATCGCCATTCTGATTTTTCTCATCATTCAGCTACGGCTCATCATCATTCCGCTGCTGGTCGCGGTGCTGGTGTCCGCGCTGCTGGTTCCCCTCGTGGCCTTTCTGGTACGGCATCGGTGGCCCAAGGGGCTTGCCGTAGCCGTTGCGATGTTGGGCACGCTTGTGCTCGTCGCCGGCCTGGTCACTTTGGCTTCCACCCAGATCGCCGAGGGCACGGTCGGCTTGAGCGATCGCCTCACGGCAAGTTTCGACAACCTCAAGTCAGTGCTCGCGGCCTCACCCCTGCAATTGTCCGAACAGGAGATCAGCAGCTATCTGGATCAAGGGTGGAAAGCGATTCAAAACGACAGCGCCGTATTCATCAGCGGCGCCCTCTCGGTCGGTACCACCCTCGGGCATCTGCTCACCGGCCTGCTCCTGGCGCTGTTCAGCCTGCTGTTCATTCTCATCGACGGCAAGGCCATCTGGGCCTGGATCGTGCGATTCTTTCCCGTGCGTGCCCGTGCCGCCGTCGACGGCGCTGGCATCGCCGGCTGGACAACCCTCGGAAACTTCGCCAAGGTGCAAATTCTGGTGGCCTCCATCGACGCCGTTGGTATTGGTGTCGGTGCCGCTCTGCTCGGGGTTCCGATGGCCATCCCGATTGGTATTCTGGTGTTCCTTGGCTCCTTTATTCCCATCGTCGGTGCCGTGGCGACCGGCTCTGTCGCCATTATCATCGCCCTGATCTTCAACAATTGGGCTGTCGCCCTCGGCATGCTCGGAGTGGTTCTGCTCGTGCAGCAGGTTGAAGGCCACGTTCTGCAGCCGCTCATCATGGGAACGGCCGTGAAGGTGCATCCGCTTGCTGTCGTACTCGTGGTTGCCGCCGGTGCGTTGCTCGCCGGCATTCCGGGCGCCCTGTTCGCCGTACCGATAGCCGCCGTTTTGAACGCGATGACCAGTTACATTGCCGGTGGTACCTGGCGGTCGAGTCCGCCGACGGCGGTGCCTCCGACCGGATCGGTGCTGTGGCAGACAGTGCCGCAGAGCAGACCCGGCTACCGTTCAAGCGGTGCACCGGAACGCACCGCACGGGTGCGTCCGCGGAGCATCCGCACGGCTCGTGATGGCTCAGCCCGCAGCACCCCCTCAGATTTGAGCGCACCTCGCGCGCCGCAGGACAGTTCGGAGAACTAAGACATGCCAGAGACCACCCTCGTCGCACCCACCCTCGCTGAGTTCGAGGCGGCGCGCGCGGTTGTCGCCCAGGTCGCCGATGTGACACCGATGGAGAGCTCGCGGTACCTCGCCGACGTGCTGGGAGCGCCGGTGTACCTCAAGTGTGAGAACCTGCAACGAACCGGCTCCTACAAGATTCGCGGCGCCTACAATCGGCTGTCCAAACTGACCGACGAAGAGAAAGCCCGCGGCGTCGTCGCGGCCTCGGCCGGCAACCACGCCCAGGGCGTGGCCTTCGCTGCCCGTGAGCTGGGCATCAAAGCCACCATCTTCATGCCAGTCGGCGTCGCGCTGCCCAAGCTGTCGGCCACGCGGGACTACGGCGCCGAGGTCATCCTGCGCGGCACGACCGTGACCGAACCGCTGCTCGCCGCAGCCGAATATGCCCGCGAGACCGGGGCGATCCTCATCCCGCCGTTCGACCACGTGGATGTTGTCACCGGGCAGGGCACACTCGGCCTCGAAATCCTCGACCAGGTTCCCGACCTCGAGACGGTCATCGTTCCCATCGGCGGCGGCGGCCTGATCTCCGGGGTGGCCAGTGCGCTCAAGCAGCGCGCCGCACGCGATGGGCGCCGCATCCGCATCATCGGGGTGCAGGCGGAGAACGCCGCCGCCTACCCGCCCTCCCTCGAGGCCGGTGAAGCCACGATGATCAGCATCCTGCCGACCATCGCCGACGGCATCGCCGTCGCCAAACCGGGACTGCTCAACTTCGAGATCGTGCGCGACGCCGTCGACGAGATCGTCACCGTCAGCGAGGACGACACCGCCCGGGCGCTACTCGTGCTGCTCGAGCGCGCCAAGCTCGTCGTGGAACCGGCCGGAGCCGTGGCGGTTGCCGCCATCCTGGCCGGCAAGGTCACGCCCGCGGGGCCGACCGTCGCTATCCTCTCCGGCGGCAACATCGACCCGTTGCTGATGCAGCGGGTGATCAGCCACGGCCTCGCCGCGTCTGGCCGCTACCTCACGCTGCGCATCATGCTGCCGGACCGGCCTGGCCAGCTCGCGCGAATCTCCGAGCTGCTGGCCGAGGCCACCGCGAACGTCATCGAGGTACTGCACACCCGGCACGGCGTCGGCCTGCAGATCAGCGAGGTCGAGCTCGACGTCAGCGTCGAAACACGGGGGCCAGAGCACCGCCAGCACGTCGTCGACACCCTGCGCGCGGCCGGCTACGACCCGCAGATCGACTAGCCGCGCTTCCGGGTCCCCGTTACGGGCCCGGCCCCCGCGCATAACTCCTGCAATTTGTGACCGCTCCCCAACAGATGCCCGGAATTCCGGGCATCTGTTCTGCCCCGTCAGCAAATTGCAGGAGTTGTGGTGCTAAACCGACGGGTCGGGTCGGTCAGGCTCCGGTGAAGGTCTCCACGTTGGTGACGTGCACGGTGATTTCCTTGCCGTTTGGAGTGGTGTAGCTCGTCTTCGCGCCCACCTTTAGGCCGATGATGGCTGCGCCGAGCGGGCTCTGCTCGCTGAATACGTCGAGGTCACTGTTGGCGCCGATCTCGCGGCTGCCGATCAGAAAGCGGCTCTCGTCGCCGGCAATCGTGGCGGTGATAACGGTGCCGGGAACGACGATGCCGTTGCTTTCGGGGGCGTGGCCGACTTCAGCGGTGCGCAGCAGCACGGTGAGGGTGCGAATGCGCGCCTCCATCTTGCCCTGCTCTTCTTTGGCCGCGTGGTAGCCGGCGTTCTCCTTGAGGTCGCCCTCTTCGCGAGCAGATTCGATCTTCTTCGCGATGTCGCCCCGGCCGAAGTTGCTCAGTGTCGCCAGTTCCGCTGCGAGGCGGTCGTGGGCTTCCTGAGTTAGCCAGGTGACCGTTGTGTCGGTTGTCACGAGTGATCTCCTTTATTACGGTCGAATGTGACGCCCGAGCGCAGAAAAGCTCGGGGGTCGCGGATACAGCCGACGCCCCGACGATTGCCGGGGCGAATACGTCAGTTTAGGTCAGCCAGCACTCGTAAATCAAACCCGTGTTGCTCAGGTCGGTGGTGCGTAAAATCTCGGTGAATGACCGGTTGTACAGCGTCGACGGCGGCAGATCGATGATCTTCCAGCCAACCACAGAATAGCTTTCGTTGAGGGCCTGCACCGCGCAACTCGCCGTGCGGTTCACTGGGAGCGACACCTCGAACGTCACGCTGACCGTGTGCTCATCGATGATGGTGTGCCCAATATCGCGTGCCTCGATTTGAGTGGATGCTCCATCCAGACCGGTCCACAGCACCCACGCTCCGAGTACCAGCACAAAAATACCGCCCAGAGCCCAGAGGATCCGTCGGTCGCGAAGCTTGCGATCGGGTGTACGCCCGTAGCGCGATTGGATCACGGCACTCTCGATCGGCGTGGGGGCCGACGTGTCGTCGGATTCGTCCAGGCGGTAGGGCTCGCGGCTCGGCTGAACTCCGGCAGGCGTGCTGTTTTGGGGCACTGGCGATTTCACACTTTCACGGGAGCGATTAGGCTGGTAACTAGGTTATCTGGCCTAAGGTTATCCGGCATTCCTGAGGAGTATGGTGACGCTGCGACTGATGGCTGTGCATGCCCATCCCGACGACGAGTCGAGCAAGGGCGCTGCAACGTATGCCTACTACCGCAGCCTTGGCGCCGAGGTGATGATCGTGAGTTGCACGGGCGGCGAGCGGGGCAGCATCCTGAACCCGGCCCTGAACGGCCATGCCATGGCTGAGCGCGATATCTCAGGTCTCCGCCGCCTCGAGATGCTGGGCGCGCAGCGTGCCCTCGGGGTGCAGCACCGCTGGCTCGGCTTCGAGGATTCCGGCATGAACGAGGACAAGTCGGTGCCGCCGAATTCGTTCGCTGATATTCCGCTGGAGTATTCGGCCGAACCCCTGGTCACGCTGGTGCGGGAGTTTCGTCCCCAGGTTCTGATCACCTACGACGAAAACGGCGGCTACCCGCACCCCGATCACATCCGTTGCCACGAGGTCTCCCTCGAAGCTTTTCGCGCGGCCGCTGCCCCCGACCGGTACCCGCAGTCGGGCGAGCCGTGGCAGATCGACAAGCTCTATTACGACCGCATTTTCAACCTCGAGCGCATCGATGCGATGTACCTGGCGCTCAGCGTCGCCGAGCCCGATTCTCCGCTGCTGGAACCGCTCGGGGCGGCTCGGGAACGCATGGAGAATTACCCGCAGCTGGCCACCACTCACGTGCCGGCAGGAGACTTCCTCGAAGCGCGCGACGAGGCCCTGCGCTCGCATGCGAGCCAGGTCGCCCCCGACAGCAGCTTCTTTTTCTGGCCGAACGATTTGGTACGCGAGGCCTGGCCGTACGAAGACTTCCAACTCGTCGAATCGAAAGTAGACACCGCAATGCCCGAATCTGATCTCTTCGCCGGAATTCCGGACAACGAATGATCTCCCTGTTGAACGTCGTACTCGCCGTCACACCGACCCCCGACCCCGATTTCGACCCGAACACTGTCACCCCCGGTGTCGTCGGGTTCATCGTCGTCTTCCTGATCGGAGCGGCGACCCTGCTGCTCGGTTTCGACCTGGTGCGTCGCATCCGCCGCACCACCTACCGCGCGGAAATCACCGCCCGGCTCGAAGCCGAAATCGCCGAGCGTGACGCCGACCAGAGCACACCGAAGACCCCGGGCGACAAGCCCGAATAACCAGCGTTACGGGTAGAGCGGATGCGTGGCGATCAACAGAATCGCCGCGAAATGACACAGGAACGCCACGACCGTCAGGGTGTGGAAGATCTCGTGAAATCCGAACACGCCCGGAACCGGGTTGGGCTTCTTCAGCCCGTAAACGACCGCTCCGACGGTGTAGCAGAGCCCGCCGATCAGAATGAGCGTCATCATGGTGGCGTTGGCCTGAAAAAAGTCCACGATGAACAACAGCGCGCCGTAACCGAGCACCAGGTAGAGCGGCACGTAGAGCCAGCGCGGCGCGTGGATCCAGAACACCCGAAAGATGATGCCGAGCCCGGCGCCGCCCCAGACCAGCCAGAGCAGCAGCGTGGCCTTCTCCGGCGGCAGCGCGAGCACGGTGATCGGCGTGTACGACCCGGCGATCAGCAAAAAAATGTTGGCGTGGTCGATGCGTTTGAGAATGATGCGGGTGCGCGGCTGCCAGGTGAAGCGGTGGTACAGCGCCGAATTGCCAAACAGCAGCATCGAGCTCAGCACGAACACGGCCGAGCTGATTTTGGCCGCCGACCCCTCAGCCAGCACCAGCAGCACGATTCCGGCCACGATCGTGACGGGAAAAGTTCCCGCGTGAATCCAGCCGCGCCAGGTCGGTTTCACATCCTCCGGATGGGCGTCAGCCGCCTCGATCAGCGGCAGATTGGGGATATCGTGCTCGGTGGCCATGCTGCAAGGATACGACAGGGCGAGCCCCGCGTGCCCCGAACGCCCGTCGGAGTGGACTAGCGTAACTGTGTGCAGAAACCCCAAGTTCCCTCAGCGCGCGGCCTCCTCTACAGGCTGTATCAGCGCCGCCTGAGACGCGGACTGACGCCGGAGCATCTGCCCCGTCACGTGGCCATGATCATCGACGGCAACCGCCGCTGGGCCAGACAACTGGGGTTTCAGACGGCCGCACACGGTCACCGTGCCGGTGCCGCGAAGATGCGCGAATTTCTGGAATGGTGCGACGACCTCGGAGTTTCGGTCGTCACCCTGTACCTGCTCTCCTCCGACAACCTCACCCAGCGGCCCGCTGACGAACTCGCCGATCTAATCGAGATCATCGCCGATCTGGCCGAAGAGCTCTCGCACTATCGCGATTGGCGGGTGCAGCAGGTGGGGTCCAAAGCCGGCCTGCCCCTTCCGCTGGTCGCAGCCCTTGACGCAGCGGATTCCCGCACCAGCGACCGTAAGGGCCTGCACGTGAATCTCGCAGTCGGCTACGGCGGGCGCACGGAGATCACAGACGCGATGCGCAGCATCGTCGCCACCCACCACGCGCACGGTGGCACGCTGGAAGACCTCGCGGAGACGCTCACGCCCGAACTGATCGGCCAGCACCTGTATACCGGCGGTCAGCCCGACCCCGACCTCGTGATTCGCACCTCGGGTGAGCAGCGGCTGAGCGACTTCATGCTGTGGCAGAGCGCGCACAGCGAGTTCTACTTCGTCGAGGCGCTCGGGCCCGACCTGCGTGAGATCGATTTTCTTCGGGCATTGCGCGACTTTTCCCGCCGGCAGCGCCGGTTCGGCGGCTAGACCCGTTGGCGGGGTGAGACCAACGGGGGAGTATTCGTTTTCCAATTGATTGGACCCAAGCATGAATTCGCTCCTGAGCTTCACCGATGGCTTTCGTGATGAACCCGGCTACCTGAACTATGGCCGGGTCGGCCCGCTCTCCGACGCCGTCGTCGCCGAAACCCTCGGCCAGACCGAGGTGCTCTCGCGTGCCCGCTACGGCAGCCTCGACCACCTCGCCGAGCAGGATCTGCGTGCGCGCACCGCGGTATCCGCTCTCACCGGTTTCACGCCTGAACAGGTCGTGCTGCAGCCCAACACCAGCTCGGGTCTGATGCAGGCCATGTTCGGTCTGACCGGTTCGGTGCTGTTATCTGCGGGGGACTTTCCCAGCGTGCCGTTCGCCGCAGTTCGGGCCGCTGAGTCGCTGCACGTGGTCACTCCGCTCTGGTTGCAGACCGAGCACGGCCGCGTCACTCCGGGGCAGATCCGCGACCAGCTCACCCCGGCCGTCGCCGCCGTTGCTGTGTGCCTCGTCGATTCCCGAACCGGCTATCGGGCCGACCTCGAGGGCATCCGTCAGGTCATCGGCGATCGCCTGCTCATCGTCGACGCTATCCAAGGCTTCGGCATCGTCGATGCCGCTTATGAGGCAGCGGATGTTGTCGCTTCCGGTGGACAGAAATGGACGCGGGCCGGCTGGGGCACCGGCTTTCTGGCCCTCAGCGAACGGGCGCTGGAACGACTCGTGCCGGTGTATTCGGGCTACGTCGGCACCGATACCGACGAGCCGTGGGACGAGGTGACCCCGCCGAGCCGCGCAGCCAGTGCCTTCCGGGTGACCAACGGCGACTCCATCGCGCAGGCCCGGTTCGCAGCGGCCCTCGAGCAGATCTCCGACGTCGGTGTCGACGTCATCCAGACCGCCATGAATGACAACGTCTCGCAGATCATCCAACTCGTCGACGAATTCGTCATCGAGATCGTCTCGCCCCGCGATGTTCGCGAACGGGCGGGCATCGTCGTACTCGAGCCGCCGGCTGAGCTGCTGACCACCCTCGTGGCCAGCCTGCACAACCACGGCATCACCGCGACCACCCGCGGCGCCACCGTGCGGCTCAGCGTGCACGCGGCCCTCGACCCTGACACGGTAACCATGCTGAGGGGTGCACTCACCGCCTACACGCTCGCCGCTACCTACTAGCATCGCCGCGGCTCAGACTCTGCGTCTGCCCCAACGTCAGGTGAACGTCAGATTTCGGTGGGCGTGTCGGGTTCCATTTTGCGCCGGTAAGTCGTAGCGTCACTTTTATCAGGTACGGCACCTGATCGAGACGGCCATATAAGTACGGCTCGAGAATTGCTTGATGGCCAGCTCGCCAAAGTGATCCGCGTCCTCGTGACGCAGGGTGGGAGTGGCTGTGACCGCTAATCGAACCGACCTTAATGCGACTGACCGGGTGGAAACATCCGCTTCGCAAACCGAGCGCACCTTTGTGTTGGACACCTCGGTGCTTCTGTCAGATCCGAAAGCGATTTTCCGCTTTGCCGAGCACGCCGTTGTCTTGCCCGTGGTGGTGATCAGCGAGCTGGAGTCCAAGCGCAACGACCCGGAGATCGGGTATTTCGCTCGGCAGGCGCTGCGTAACCTCGACGAGCTGAGGCTCAAGCACGAACGCCTCGACTTTCCGATTCCGGTTGGCGAGGGCGGCAGCCTGCGCGTGGAACTAAACCACTCGAACATGTCGGTGCTGCCGTCGGGCCTGCAATTGAACGACAACGATTCGCGCATTCTCGCCGTGGCCCTGAACCTGGCCAACGAAGGAATGACGGTGACCGTCGTCTCGAAGGACCTGCCGCTGCGGGTGAAGGCCGCATCCCTCGGCCTCGCTGCCGATGAATATCGGCACGAACTCGCGGTCGATTCCGGCTGGACCGGTATGGACGAGATCACCCTCAGCGCCGAGCAGATGAGCGTGCTCTACGACAAAGAGACGCTCGACTCGCGAACGGTGCAGGACCTGCCGATCAACACCGGGCTGGTCATCCACTCCGATCGCGGGTCGGCCCTCGGCCGGGTGACCAGTCGCGGCACGCTCAAGCTCGTGCGCGGCGACCGTGACGTCTTCGGGCTGCACGGACGGTCGGCCGAGCAACGACTGGCCATCGACCTGCTGCTCGACCCGGAGATCGGCATTCTGTCGCTTGGCGGACGAGCCGGAACCGGTAAGTCGGCGCTCGCTCTCTGCGCGGGCTTGGAGGCCGTGCTCGAGCGCCAGCAGTACCGCAAGATCATGGTGTTCCGGCCGCTGTACGCGGTCGGCGGGCAGGATCTCGGCTTTCTGCCCGGTGACCAGGGCGAGAAGATGGGGCCGTGGGCGCAGGCGGTATTCGACACGCTCGGCGCGATCGTCTCGGAGAACGTGGTCGAGGAGGTGATGGAGCGCGGCATCCTCGAGGTGCTGCCGCTCACTCACATTCGCGGTCGGTCCCTGCACGACGCCTTCGTGATCGTGGACGAGGCACAGTCGCTTGAACGCAACGTGCTGCTGACCGTGCTGAGCCGCATCGGTCAGAACTCGCGCGTGGTGCTCACCCACGACGTCGCCCAGCGCGACAATCTGCGGGTCGGCCGCTTCGATGGTGTGGCCAGCGTGATTGAAACGTTGAAGGGGCATCCGCTGTTTGCGCACATGACCCTGACCCGTTCGGAGCGCAGCGCGATCGCCGCCCTCGTGACCGAGATGCTGGAGGGCAACGAGGTCATGTAGCTGGTACGGCAAAGCGCCCGGTCCCTTGCGGGGCCGGGCGCTTTGTCGTGCTGTTACTTCTGCTGCGGGGGACGCGTCATGCTGAGCACGTCGAGGGCAGTGTCGAGCTCGGCGAGCGTCAGGTCACCTCGTTCGACGTGGCCCAGGGCGATGACGGCCTCACGCACGGTGAGTCCCTCAGCGACGGCCTTCTTGGCCACCTTGGCGGCGGCTTCGTAGCCGATGACCCGGTTGAGCGGGGTGACGATCGACGGCGACTTCTCGGCCAGCGCACGAGCGTGCTCGAGGTTGGCGACGAGGCCGTCGACGGTCTTGTCGGCCAGAACGCGGGTGGCGTTGGTCAGCAGGCGGATCGATTCGAGCAGGGCGGTTCCCATGACCGGGATACCGACGTTGAGCTCGAATGAGCCTGAAGCGCCGGACCAGGCGATGGTGGCATCGTTGCCGATGACGCGCGAGCAGACCATGAGCACGGCCTCCGGAATGACCGGGTTGACCTTGCCGGGCATGATCGACGAGCCGGGCTGCAAGTCGGGGATGTTGATCTCGCCGAAACCGGTGTTCGGGCCTGAGCCCATCCAGCGCAGGTCGTTGTTGATCTTGGTCAGTGAGACGGCGATGGTGCGCAGGGCTCCGGAAGCGTCGACGAGGCCGTCGCGGTTGGCCTGGGCCTCGAAGTGGTCACGCGCTTCGGTGATCGGCAGCTCGGTCTCCTGAACGAGCAGCTCGATGACCAGCTGCGGAAAACCGTAGGGCGTGTTGATGCCGGTACCGACCGCGGTTCCGCCGAGCGGAACCTCGGCGACGCGGGGGAGCGCTGTGCGAATGCGCTCGATGCCGAGGCGCATCTGGCGGGCATAGCCGCCGAATTCCTGGCCGAGGGTGACCGGAGTGGCATCCATCAGGTGGGTGCGTCCCGCCTTGACGGCCTCTTTCCACAGTTCAGCCTTGGACTCGAACGCGACCGCGAGGTGGTCGAGCGAGGGGATGAGCTCGTCGATCAGGGCGCTCGTGACGGCGATGTGCACCGAGGTGGGGAACACGTCGTTGGAGGACTGGCTCGCGTTGACGTGGTCGTTCGGGTGCACCGGGCGGCCGAGGGCGCGGGTCGCGAGGGTCGCGATGACCTCGTTCATGTTCATGTTCGAGCTGGTGCCGCTGCCGGTCTGGTAGACGTCGATCGGAAACTCGTTGTCGTACTGGCCGGTGATGACCTCGTCGGCGGCAGCGGCGATCGCGTCAGCAATGTCCTGCTCCAGCACGCCGAGCTGGGCGTTGGCGAGAGCTGCGGACTTCTTGATGCGAGCGAGAGCTGCGATCTGCGCGGACTCGAGCGTGGAACCCGAGATCGGGAAGTTCTCCACGGCTCGCTGTGTCTGGGCACCGTAGAGTGCGTGAGTTGGAACCCGGACCTCACCCATCGTGTCGTGTTCGATCCGGTAGCCGGCGTTTGCGGAGGTGTCCACCACTATGTGCATTCCCTTTCGGTGCTGTATGAGAGTCGTGCTGTGCGCAACGGGTGCGCGATTGTGAGGCGGCGGGTCTAAATGACGCCCACCACGATGTTGGGGTCGGCGTGCCCTTCGCGAAGAACGTAATTCGCACCGACGATAGCCAATGTACCTTCTGCGATGGCCGCGCTGATCAACTCGGACTGCTCGAGCATCTCGGTGACCGTGTCTTTGAGATGTTCCCGGCCCACGTGGCCGGCATCGACCAGCTGAGGGTCCAGAAAAGCGGATGCCGTCACCCCGCTCACGCGACGCACCGCCGGAACGATCTTTTCGATAACGTGATTGATGTGAACGGGCAGGGGCGGGGCATCCGTGCCTTGCGAATCGATGGCGGCGCGCACCGCACCGCACTCGTCGTGGCCGAGCACCAGGATGAGTGGGACGTGCAGCACCGCGACGGCATATTCGAGCGAGCCGAGCACGGATTCGGAGATGATCTGGCCGGCGTTGCGCACGACGAACAGGTCGCCGAGGCCCTGGTCGAAGATGATCTCGGCGGCGAGTCGGGAGTCGCTGCAGCCGAACAGGGCGGCGTGCGGGGTCTGCTGACCGACGAGCTCCGCCCGTCGGTCGACATCTTCGCGGTGCCGGGGGGTACCGGCGACGAAGCGCACGTTGCCCTCGCGCAGTTCGTTCCAGGCCTCAGCCGGCGACGGGGGAGTCGTCCAGGCGCGGTTCATTCGGCGGCGTTCTCTGCCACGTTGGGCGCCAGCGCGGTAGCGAGGGTCTCGAAGTCGCCGGTGGGTGCCGTGCCGATGAGCACGTAGGTGCTCGTGCCGGCGGTGGTGACGAGGGCGTAGTCGAAGTTGCCGCGATCGGCGGCAGCCGCGCTGTTGCGGTAAACGTCCCAGGTGACTCCGGCGATGCTGACCGTGTCAACGACGGGGGAGTCCGGCAGTTTCTGGGCGAGCCAGGTGGGGTTGGCGTCGAAGGCCTGGTTGAAGCCGATGTACTGGTTGTCGGGTGTGAGCAGCCCGATGTACCAGGAGGGTACCTGGCCGTTAGTGCCGGCCCGCCACTCGGCGTCGTTGGCGCTCCAGTCGCCCGGCAATACGGGGCTCGCGAGGGCGTGGTCCACGACGGGCTGCGTCTGGGCAGCGATGCTCGCGTAGTCGATGTCGCGAGTGATCGGGTTGTCATTGCGCGGCACCAGCAGCACGAGCACGAGCACAGCGCCCACGGTGACGAGCAGGGAGAGCACCAGATTGTTCACCGTCTTGTGCGAGCGGTACTTGCGCGAATTCTCGGCGAGCCGGTCGGCGGTCTCCTGCGGAGTCTCCGGCCGGCCGAGTTCGGCGACAACGCGCGGCGGTTTAGGGGCGCGGCTCATCTGGCGGTCGCGGTGTCTTCGCTGGCGGGCGCCGTCGCTGCCAGACGGGCGGCATCCAGTCTGGCTTTGGCGCCGATCAGCCATTCTTCGCAGCGGCGGGCGAGGGCTTCGCCGCGTTCCCACAGTGCGAGCGACTGCTCGAGGGTGCTCGAGCCCTGTTCGAGCTCGTTCACCACGCGGATGAGCTCATCGCGGGCCTGTTCGTAGCTGAGTTCACTGGTGTCTGCGGCGGGCGAGGTCATGGAATCCATTCTAATTATTTCGAAGCGGCGGCGTTGGTGGTGGCGGGAACGGTGCCGCTGGCCAGGGTGAGCAGAAGTTCGGTGCCTTCCGGGGCGTCGTCGGCGCTGCGCAGCACGTGGCCGCTCGGCAGCTGGGCGATCGCGTAGCCGCGGTCGAGGGTGCCCTGGGGCGACAGGGCCCGCAGCTGAGAGCGCAGTTCCACCACCGTGGCCCCGGCACGTTCGAGAACGCGCCCGGTGAGTTCGGCGCCGCGCGCCACGTAGCGGGTGAGGTCTTCGCTGCGGGAGTCGATGATCCAGCGCGGGTCGATCAGCACCGGTCGGCTATGCAGCTGGGAAATGCGGTCGATTTCCGACGAGAGGATGCCGGTGAGTCGGCTGCTCAGGCGGGCCCGGGCCTGCTGCACCCGGTTTAGTTCGTCGCTCACGTCGGGAACGACGCGTTTGGCGGCATCCGTTGGGGTAGAGGCTCGCAGGTCGGCGACGTCGTCGAGCAGCGGACGGTCGGCCTCGTGTCCGATCGCGCTCACCACTGGCGTCATGCAGGCAGCGGCGGCACGCACGAGGCTCTCGTCGCTGAAGGTGAGCAGGTTCTGAAAGTCGCCGCCGCCACGGGCGACGATGATGACGTCGACCTCTGGGTCGGCGTCGAGCCGCTGGATCGCGCTGGTCACCTCGCCGACGGCACGGTCACCCTGCACCGCGGCGTGCGCGACCCGAAAATTCACGGCCGGCCAGCGCAGCTGCGCGTTGCGGATGACGTCTTTCTCGGCGTCGGAATCTTTGCCGGTCACCAGGCCGATGCAGTGCGGCAGAAACGGCAGGCGCTTCTTGCGAGAGGCATCGAACAGGCCTTCGCTCGCGAGCTGTTTGCGCAGGCGTTCCAGTCGCTCGAGCAGGTCGCCGAGCCCAACGTGCCGCATCTCGAAGGCCTGCATGGTCAGCGTGCCGCCCTTGACCCAGAAGTTGGGCTTGACCAGGGCAACAACGCGGTCACCGGCTTTGAAATCGGCGGTGAGTTTGGCGCGCACCGACGACCAGATGGTGAAACTCACGGTGGCGTCTTCAGAAAGGTCTTTGAGCTTGCCGTAGACGTTGCCGCCGCTGGCACCCCACTGGGTGATCTCGCCCTCGACCCAGACCATGCCGAGCCGCTCGATGTAACCGCGGATCTTGCCCGAGAGCAGGGCGACCGGCCACGGCGTTTCGACGGTGGCGGGGGTATCCGTCATGCGGTGATCCTGGCGGTGGTGCTGATCGTGGCGCTGGCGTTGGGCACAGGCGGGTCCTCCCAGAGTTCTTCGGTCGTGCGTGCGTAGACTGAGGCGGTGAACACCAGCGCGCACACTACTAGCAAGCCGACCTCTATTGGCCTGGGCATGCCGCGCATTCCCAGCGCTCGCAACAGGCTTAAGGATACCCCGGTGGTCGGACATAAGCGGGTGCTGCTCGCTGCCCCGCGGGGTTACTGCGCCGGAGTCGACCGCGCGGTCATCGCCGTGGAGAAGGCGCTCGAGCACTACGGCGCCCCCGTGTACGTGCGCAAGCAGATCGTGCACAACATCCATGTGGTTTCCGAGCTGGAAAATCTGGGTGCCATCTTCGTCGACGAGGTCGACGAAGTGCCGCATGGTGCGCACATCGTGTTCAGCGCCCACGGGGTCTCGCCGGCCGTCGTCAACGCGGCCGCCGAGCGCGGATTGCAAGCCATCGACGCCACCTGCCCGCTCGTGACCAAGGTGCACCGCGAAGCCGTGCGCTTTGCCCGCGACGACTTTCAGATTTTGCTGATCGGCCACGAAGGCCACGAAGAGGTCGAGGGCACCGCCGGTGAAGCCCCAGAGCACACCACGCTCGTCGGCAGCCCCGAGGAAGCCGACACCGTTGTCGTGCGCGACCCCGACAAGGTGGTCTGGCTGTCCCAGACCACGCTCAGCGTCGACGAGACCATGGAGACCGTGCGCCGACTGCGGGCGCGCTTTCCCAACCTGCAGGATCCGCCCAGCGACGACATCTGCTACGCCACCCAGAACCGCCAGGTCGCCATCAAGATGGTCGCGCGCGACTCCGACCTCGTGATCGTGGTCGGCTCCGCCAACTCGTCGAACTCCGTGCGCCTGGTCGAAGTGGCTCTGGAATACGGCGCGAAAGCTGCCTACCGCGTTGACTTCGCGAGCGAGGTCAAGCAGGAGTGGCTCGACAACGCGGCCACCGTGGGCGTGACGAGCGGGGCATCCGTTCCCGAAGAACTGGTCGACGAGCTGCTCGCCGCTCTCGCCGATGCCGGCTATGCCGACGTTGTGCCGGTCAAGACGGCCGAAGAAGACCTGATCTTCTCGCTGCCCAAGGAACTGCGCAAGGACCTTTCGGGCGAAACGGATACCCGTGCCTTCGGCGGTCGCGCCGCCGCAGCTGAGTAGGCGGCCGAGCAACCGAAGGGCGGGAGCGCGATCGTTTCCGTCCCTCGGGGTTGCGCACTGCGTTACTGGCGGCTGAGAAACTCTATTAGGGTCGTGTCGATGGAGAGTGCAGCCACGGTGAAGGCGAACAGCACGACGAGGGACACGGCTCCACCGACAATCGGCACGTAGAAAGCCCGTCGATGACGCAGCAGCAGCCGCACGGATATCGCTGCCGCGGCGAGCCAGACGAATATCAGCACGATTGCGCCGGACGTCGTAATCGCACCGATGGATGCAGCGGGATCGTACGTTCCCAGGCCCTCCTGCGTGTAGAACATTTGCATGGCCACCGGGAAACCGCCTAACGAGAATACGCCGTAGACATTTGCCAGGAGTCCGAAGGCGAGTAGGCCGATGGTCCACGGGCGGTCCCAGCCGGGAACGGTTCGCGGTCCGGCCACCGCCGCGGGAGCCTGCTGATTGTTGGGCGGCGGTGTTACCGCTCCCGCCCCGGCAGTGGGGGAGGGAGCGGGGTCAACCCGGTTTGTGTCCTGCGGCGGCTGCCAGATCCAGCCTTCAGGGGCGAGTTCGCCGTACTGGGGGCGCGGGCGTGGGTCTTTCGCGGGTGGTGGAACGGAGTCCGGGTTGTCTGTCATTGCTCTAACTGTTTGAGTGCCCGGCGGAGCCGAGCTGGCGGGTGGAATCAACCACGCGAGCGGCCATGGCCGACTCGGCTACCTTGCCCCAGGCGCGCGGGTCGTAAACCTTCTTGTTGCCGACTTCGCCGTCGACCTTGATCACGCTGTCGTAGTTCTTGAGCATGTAGTCGGCGATCGAGCGGGTGAAGGCGTACTGGGTGTCGGTGTCGATGTTCATCTTGACGACGCCGTTGGCGACGGCTTCGGCGATTTCGGCATCGGTCGAGCCTGAGCCGCCATGGAATACCAGGTCGAGAGGCAGCGCTGCGAGTCCGAACTTGGCGGACAGGCCGGTCTGAATCTGCTTGAGGAGTTCTGGGCGCAGCTTCACGTTGCCGGGCTTGTACACGCCGTGCACGTTGCCGAAGGTGAGGGCGGCCATGTAACGGCCCTGCTCGCCGAGGCCGAGGGCCTCGACCATCTTGATCGCATCGTCGAGCGTCGTGTACAGGTTCTCATTGACGTCGGCCTGCACGCCGTCCTCTTCGCCGCCGACGGCGCCGATCTCGACCTCGAGAATGGCGTTGATCGCGCGGGTGCGTTTGAGGATGTCAGTGGCGATATCCAGGTTCTTGTCCAGCGCGATGGCCGACCCGTCCCACATGTGCGACTGAAAAATGGGGTTGCCGCCATCGGCTACCGCAGACTCCGAGGCTTCGATGAGCGGAATGACGAAGTCACCGAGCGCGCCCTCGGGGCAGTGATCGGTGTGAAGTGCCACGGTGATCGGGTAGTTGTCGGCGACCGAGTGCGCGAAACGGGCGAAGGCGAGCGCGCCGGAGGCCCGGTTCTTCACGGTGTGGCCGGCGAAGTAGTCGGCGCCGCCGGTGGTGACCTGGATGATGCCGTCGGATCCGGCTTCGGTGAGGCCCTGGAGGACGGCGTTGATGCTCTGCGACGAGGACACGTTGAACGCCGGGTAGGCGAACCCGCCTGTCTTCGCTTTGTCGAGCATGGCGGCGTACTGGTCGGGGGTTGCGATGGGCATTGCTTCTCCTCGAAAGTGTGCGGGGGTGTGACCCGAGTCTAGCCACGCCCGCCTCGGCGTGGTCCGTGCGCGATAAGGTGACTCGGGCGGACAATCCGCGCGACCCGCCGCGCATCCGTCGTATTCGAAGTCGAACTTACGTCCGGGAGGACCTTTTGAACAGCACCGAGACCGCCACTCTGTTTCAACACCCCGACCGTAACCTCGCGATGGAGCTCGTTCGAGCCACCGAGGCCGCCGCTATCCGTGCCGTGCCCTTCATTGGCCGCGGCGACAAGAACGCCGCCGACAAGGCCGCCGTCGACGCTATGCGCGCCTTCCTCGGCACCGTCAACTTCGACGGACTCATCGTCATCGGTGAGGGCGAAAAAGACGAAGCCCCCATGCTTTTCAACGGTGAGCACGTCGGCAACGGCCGCGGCCCCGCCTGCGACATCGCCGTGGACCCCATCGACGGAACGAGCCTCACCGCCGCCGGCCGCCAGAACGCCGTCTCCGTCATCGCCGTGTCGGACCGCGGCACCATGCTGGACGCCTCGTCGATCTTCTACATGGACAAGATCGTCACCGGTGCAGCCGGTCGCGGCGTCGTCAGCCTCGACCAGTCGATCGCCGACAACCTGCGTGAGCTTGCCAAGGCAGTGAAGAAACCAGTCGGAGAGCTGACGGTTGCCGTACTCGACCGCCCCCGCCACGCCGGCCTGATCGACGCGATTCGCAGCGCCGGCGCCGGAACCCGCCTTATGCTCGACGGCGACGTGGCTGGCGGTATCAACGCTGCGCGCTACGAGACCCGAATTGACATGTGCGTCGGCATCGGCGGAAGCCCGGAGGGCATCACCACAGCCTGCGCGCTCAAGGCGCTCGGCGGCTACATGCAGGGACGCCTGGCTCCGAAGGACGACGCTGAGCGTGCTCGCGGAGTCGCGGCCGGCCTCGACATCGACAAGCTGCTCGAAATCGACGACATGGTCAGCGGGGACAACACGTTCTTCGTGGCGACCGGTGTGACCGACGGCGGACTCGTCGACGGCGTGCGTCGCAAGGGCCCGATGATCCGTACCGAAAGCATCGTGCTGCGCTCGCGTTCGGGCACGGCCCGTCGCGTCATCGCCGAGCACCTCGCCGAGAAGTGGCTGTAGTCGCTTCGACCGGCTCGGAGCTGGCCTGCAAGACGGGCTCGTAACGCAAACTGCACGCCTCGGGTCTGTTTGTTCAGACTTGGGGCGTGCAGTTCTTCGTTCACACTCTCTGTCACCGACTTACACGTGTACCTCGGAATCCGATTCGTCGGCATCAGCGAGACGACGGTCGATCACGCTGTGTCTGGCCTCATTCAATTCAGCGCCGTCCAGTTGAACGGGCAGGTCCAGCTCGTCGGAAACAGATGCCGGCGCCTCCAACTCGGGCGCGGTCAGCTTGCGCGGCGAATCGTGAATGATTGCCGGTTCAGTGAGCAGCCCAATCTTGGTCTGGTCGATCCCCGGAAACTGCCGAGCGGTTACGAGCACCCGGGATTCGAGTGAGTTGGCGAATTTGTTGTAGCTGTCCACCGTGCGCTCGAGCGCCTTGCGCAGCGACTCGGCATGGCCGCTGAGCGCACCGAGCCGCTGGTACAGGGCATTGCCGAGGTCGAAGAGTTTCTGCGCCTCATCGGTGACGGCCTGCTGCTGCCAGGTGAAGGCCACCGTTTTCAGCACCGCCCACAGGTTCACCGGTGAGGCCAAGGCAACTCGCTTGCTGAACGAGTAGTCGAGAATTGACGGGTCGGCCTCGAGCGCCGCGGACAGCAGGGATTCGCTCGGAATGAAGGCGATCACGAACTCCGGGCTGGCATCGAAGCCTTCCCAGTAGGTCTTCTTGGCGAGCGCGTCAATGTGCGCGCGCACGGCCTTTACGTGCTTGTCGATCAGCAGCTTGCGGCGGGCACCCTCTTCGCCTGTGGCCGTGTAGGGAATGGTGCTGGCTTCGATGTAGTGCTCCAGCGGAACCTTGGCATCGATCGCGATCGACTTATTGCCGGGCAGCCGTACGACCATGTCGGGACGGCCAAGGCCGGCATCCGTCGTGATATTGGTCTGCGTGTTGAAGTCGACGTACTGGGCCAGACCGGCAGCTTCGACGACGCGCCGCAGCTGGGTCTCGCCCCATACACCACGGGTGCTGTTGGAACGCAGGGCACTCGCGAGTGACTCGGTGGTCACCCGTAATTGCTGATCCGAAATTTGCGCCTGCTTGAGCTGCTGCGAGAGCGAACCGTACTGTTCACTGCGCTGCGTCTCGAGCTCGGTGACTTTCTCCTGCATGGTGCGCAGCGTCTCACGAACGGGGCTGAGGGCCTCGAGTACGAGGTGCTCGCGCTTCTCCCGCTCGGACTGCAACTGTTGATCTGACCGCTGGCGCTCGACGGCCTCACGTGACGTGGCCCGGTCGTGGTCGATCTGCGCCGAGAGACCGTCGACGGTGGCGAGAGCGGCCGACAGCTCACTCTGCAGGGCAGCGCGAACCGTGGCCTCGCTCGCTCGGGCCTCGGCGAGGGCTACCTGATGATGGGCTTCGAGCATGGCGGGGTCGTCACCCCCGGTAGCGGTGGCGCGCGCGTGGTTGCGTTGCAGCACCACCACGGCCAACAGGGCGCCCAGCGCGGCACCGACGACGAGACCGACGATCAAACTCAGCAGTGGATCCATGCTTTAAGTCTGCCAGCGACCACTGACATCGCTGGAATGACACTCGGACCGGTCCACATGCCCGAGCCAATCCAGCCGGCTGAGCGCCGCTAGTTGAGCGCCATCGGCCCGTGCGTCGACGCGTGCTCCTTGGTGGCCGCTGGCCCGATCACGCCGATCTTGACCCGGGTCACGTGGGCCAGCTGCTCGATCGTGTCGACCTCGTGACGCCCTGCCGCATGGATCATGATGGCCGCACACGCCTCGGCGTCGGCCAGCGCGTTGTGGTGCGAGAAGTCCTCGAACCCGGCCGCCATGGCCGCGACCGGCAGACGGTACGACTCCAGGTGATAGGTACGGCGAGAAACCTGCAGGCTGCAGACATATTGAAAATCGGGCACCGGCTGGCCGGTCACGAGCGATGCTGTCTTGACCACGCCGAGGTCGAAACCGGCGTTGTGGGCGACGAGATAGTCGTCGCCGACGAAGGCGACCAGCTGCGGAAGCTGCTCGGCCCAGCTGGCGGCATCCACGACATCCGCTGCGGTGATGCCGTGGATGCGCGTGTTCCACTCGGAGAACTCGTCGTGGCCGGGCGGCGGTGCAATGAGCCAGTAGGCCGAATCGACGACCACGCCGTCACGCACTTTCACCATCCCCACTGAGCACGCCGAGGCGCCCGAGGAGTTGGCGGTTTCGAAATCGATCGCGGTGAAATTCAGCACGCCTCATGGTCTCACGGGCCACCGACAGAGCCCGCGCAGACGTGGCCGGTAGAATGCTCTCTCGTGGCTCTTACAATTGCAATCGTCGGACTCCCCAATGTGGGCAAGTCAACCCTGTTCAACGCCCTGACCAAGAACAACGTGCTCGCAGCGAACTACCCGTTCGCCACGATCGAGCCAAACGTTGGAATCGTGAACCTTCCCGATTCGCGCCTGGCCGACCTGGCGACAATCTATGGCAGCAAGACCCTGCTGCCAGCGCCGGTGTCGTTCGTCGACATCGCCGGCATCGTGCGTGGCGCGAGCGAGGGGGAGGGGCTCGGTAACAAGTTCCTCGCCAACATTCGCGAAGCGGATGCCATCGCCCAGGTCATTCGCGGATTCGCCGACCCGGACGTGGTGCACGTCGACGGCAAGGTCAACCCGGCCGGCGACATGGAGACCATCAATACCGAGCTGATTCTCGCCGACCTGCAGACCCTCGAGAAGGCCGTGCTGCGCTTCGAGAAAGAGGTCAAGGGCCGCAAGCTGCCCGCCATCGTGCTGGAGACCGCGCTCAAGGCGCAGGCCATTCTCGACGGCGGCCAGCCGCTGTCGTCGGCCACGCTCGACATCGAGCCGATCCGTGAACTCGGCCTGCTCACCGCTAAGCCCTTCATCTATGTCTTCAACGTCGATGAGGCCGTGTTGCAGGACCAGGCCAGGCTCGACACCCTTGCCGCGCTCGTCGCTCCGGCGAACGCCGTGTTCCTCGACGCGAAGCTTGAGTCCGAGCTGAGCGAACTCGACGCCGAAGACGCCGCTGAGATGCTCGCCTCGACCGGTCAGGCCGAGAGCGGTCTCGACCAGCTCGCGCGCATCGGCTTCGATACCCTCGGGCTGCAGACCTACCTCACGGCCGGCCCCAAAGAGTGCCGTGCCTGGACCATTCACAAGGGTTGGACCGCGCCGCAGGCCGCTGGGGTCATTCACACCGACTTCCAGAAGGGTTTCATCAAGGCGGAGATCTTCTCCTTCGAGGACCTCATGGCCGCCGGTTCGATTGCCGAGGCCCGTTCCAAGGGCAAGGCCCGCATTGAGGGCAAGGAATACGTCATGCAGGACGGCGACGTGGTGGAGTTCAGGTTCAACGTCTAAGCTCGACCTCTTCGCGATCGTCATCACAGCAACATCAATCGAAGGAGACCATCGTGCCTGTCATCGCCATCATCGGAGCCGGACCGGGACTCGGCGCAGCAGTTGCGCGAAGGTTCGGGCGCGAAGGCTTCTCAATTGCCCTGATCGCCAGGAACCCGTCGAAACTAGACGCCATGGCAGCCGAGCTCACCACTGCCGGCTTCACCGCGAGTGCTTACGCTGCGGATGTCCGCACGCCGGCGTCACTCGAAGCTGCTCTTGCGAACGCGGCGGCAGAACTCGGGCCCATCACCGCGCTGCAATATAGCCCGCTCCCGTCGCGCGACTACCTGAAGCCCGTGCTTGAGATGACTCCCGAGCTGGCGTTAGAGGCCCTGCAATTCTCGGCCCTCGGGCTCATCCACGCGGTGCGTGCAGTGCTCCCGGCGATGCGTCAGGCAGGTAGCGGAAGCATCATCATGATCAACGGTGGAACCTCCGTGAAGGCCCGCGCCGACTTCGCCGGCACATCGGTCGCCTTCCCGGCCGAGAGCGCCTACGGCGAGATGCTCCACGATGCCCTCGCGGGTGAGGGCATCCGTGTCAACCAACTTGTGATTCCCGGCGGCATCCCACAGCTTCAGCTTGCCAACGGCATCGACGGGGTCGCCGATCGCATCTGGGACCTCCACGCCGTTGCCGGTCCGTTCCGCACCATGCTCATCCCGCTTGAGGACGGTCGGGAGTAGGGCAGTAGCTGTCTCTATTCTAAATCGGACTGTAGGACGAGAGCAAAGTCAATTCTCTGACGTTGATCGGTTCGGCGGACGTCATCGCGGGTTTCGGTGGCCCATTTCACGACGTGGAACGGGTCGGCGCAGCGGATGGCGTTGGGGGCTTTGTCCGCGACAACACTGGCGATCCAGGCCGCACCATCGGCAGAAACATGCGTGATCTGGGCCGACCGCTCCGGTCCTAACGCGTCGATACATGTCGCGAGGGTGGCTTTGTCCTGACCCGGTGCTGCCCACACAAGACGGCCGGAATCGTGGTCGACGACGCAGGTCAAATACCTGTGGCCGCGCTTTTAACTGATCTTGTCAATTCCGATCCGCGATGCGCATCAGCACAGGGAGGGCGGTCTTGGACGTTTGTGTGGCCAGCCACGGGACTTGGTCGTCAAAAAATAGGGTCTGACCGCTCTGGTGCCGGGCCCACCGCACGCCGGCGACGGTCACATCGTGGACGCGGCAGGACACACGCGGCGCGTCAGCTTCAAGGTGAACTTGAATTGAGCACACGTCCAACCCCCACCAGCGACGCCGCCCGTCACCGAGGTCGCAGCGTGGGCTGCGCTTCTGACAGGACTCGCATCGGTTCCGTTTCGACGCCATCGGACGCACCAACGCGATCAAAATCCTGCCCTCCAGATCAAGATCGACGTCCTCGACGAACGTGTTCTCGACACCGAGGAGAGTTCGCCATATTCTCCGTGCTCGCATGCCGCTTTTTCCGTTCCCGAGTTTCTTACCTTTGACAGTTAGAAACCTAGGAGGAGAGCCGCGTGCGGCCGTTAAGGCGCTCCCAACGAACCCACGGATACTTCAGGAGAGCCAAAAATCATTCTCTTTGATTTGGCATCTCGATACGCAATACTTACCTGGTCGGCACCGCGGTAGTGGCGGCGAGAAACTTCAGCGACGATGCTAGGAGACCGGATGACCATGACACAGACGACGCTCGACGAGACCGTTGCGGAGGTGACGGCAGTGGCCGCCGCTCACGCCGAACAGGTCGATACAGACGGTACGTATCCGATCGCTGCGGTCGAGGCGCTGCGCCGGAGTGGGCTGCTCGGGCTGGTGATCAGCGAGGACGCCGGGGGCATGGGCGCCGGTCCGACCGAGTTTATCCAGGTGGTCGGCTCCATCGCTGCGGCCTGCGGCTCGACCGCGATGATCTACCTGATGCACGTCGCGGCGGCGGTGACAGTGGCATCCGCCCCTCCGACCGCGATGCCGGACCTCCTGTCGCGAATGGCGTCGGGCGAGGTGCTCGGCACACTCGCCTTCAGTGAAAAAGGATCGCGGTCGCACTTCTGGGCCCCCGTGTCGGAATCCGTCACCGACGGCGACGATCTGCGCTTTTCCGCCTACAAGAGCTGGGTAACCTCGGCCGGTCACGCAGACGTCTACGTCATGTCGTCGAAGAGCGCTGTCGACCCAGAGACCGTCGACCTGTACGCGATCCCCTCAGCCACCCCCGGTCTGGAGATCGCCGGCCCCTGGCGAGGGCTTGGGCTGCGTGGCAACGCGTCGAGCCCGATGTCGGTGTCGGTGAAGATTCCATCCGGCTATCGCATCGGCGAGGCGGGGAGCGGGTTCGGCACCATGATGGCCACCGTGCTGCCGTGGTTCAACCTGGGCAACTCGGCAGTGTCGCTCGGGCTCTCGCGGACCGCGGTGGATGCGGCGACGACCCATGTGACTGGGACCCGGTTGGAGCATCTGGATCAGGCGCTGTCGGCGTTACCGACCATTCGCGCTCAGGTGGCGAAGATGAGCATTGCGCTTGCGGCCCAGGGTGCCTACCTGGCTCTGGCGGCGGCACGGGTAGCGAGTCCCGCTGACGACACCGGATTGTTCGTGCTCGGGGTGAAAGCCTCGACGAACGACGCCGCGCTGACGATTACCGAATCGGCGATGCGGGTCTGCGGCGGTGCGGCATTCTCGAAACATCTTCCCATCGAGCGAGCCTTTCGGGATGCGCGGGCCGGCTCGGTCATGGCCCCCACGGCCGACGTGCTCTACGACTTCTACGGCAAGGCCCTCACCGGCCTTCCCCTGTTCTGAGCGCCGGATGTCACAACTAATCGGAGCGCCCCTGCTCGTCGGAGCCGTCGCGTATACGCCCAATGTCGTTCCCATCTGGGAGGGCATCCGTGATTACTTTGATGAGCCCGACACGGCCATGGATTTCGTGCTGTTCTCCAACTACGGCCGTCTGGTCGACGCTTTGCGGGCCGGAATGATTGACATCGCGTGGAATACCAACCTGGCTTATGCTCGCACCGTGCTGCAAACCGATGGGCACGTGCGGGCGCTCGCGATGCGCGACACCGACGCTGCGTTCTCGACGGTGTTCGTGGCGGCGGCGGGCAGCGGATGGTCGGGTCCCGGCGACATCGGCGCCCGGCGGCTGGCACTCGGCTCGGCGGACTCCGCGCACGCCGCGATCTTGCCCCTGCACTACCTTCGCGCGGCCGGCGTGAATGTGGACCACATGCAGCTGAAACGCTTCGATAGTGACATCGGCAAGCATGGTGACACCGGGCGAAGCGAGCTGGACGCGATCGACGCGGTTCTTGCCGGGGACGCCGACGTCGCCGCTATCGGCATCACGGTCTGGGAGAACATTGGCCGCGGTGAGCTGATGCCCGGGATGCTGGAACAGGTCTGGCAGACCGAGACCTACTCGCACTGCATGTTCACCGCCCTGGACACGCTTCCCGAGGCGGTGAGTGCTCCGTGGGTGGCAAAGTTGCTCGCCATGGACTGGGAGGTGCCCGCGCACCGGCGCATCCTTGAACTGGAAGGGCTCACCCAGTGGGTCGAGCCACACCTTGACGGCTACGCCGGCCTCTTCGAGGCGATTGCTGAGCAGGGCGTCGATTCCCGATGGTAGTCATGGCGCTCATGCGCACCGTCGAACAGTTGGCCGAGGGGGACACCGCCGAGTTCCCGGTGGCGTCGGCGAGCGAACTGGACTTGGTGCGCCGGTGGTGCGCGAAGACCGGCAACACGGTGGTCAGCACAATGATGGTCGAGCAAGATGCCGGTTATGTCACCGTCGGTCGCGGACGACCGCGCAACCCGGCGACGATGATCCCCGCCGATCGGATGCCCGGAGCCCGGCTGTGGCTCTATACCAATTTTCATTGCAACCTGGCCTGCGATTACTGCTGTGTGGCGTCTTCACCGAGAGCCGACCCGCGGCTGCTGGGAATCGAGACGATTGAAGCCCTCGTTGCCGAAGCCGCAGCGTGGGGCGTGCGCGAGCTCTACCTCACCGGCGGTGAGCCATTCCTGCTGCCCGATATCGATGCGATCGTGCGGTCCTGCGTCGACCGGCTGCCGACCACGCTGTTAACCAACGGGATGCTGTTTCGTGGTCAGGGACTGCGCAAGCTGCAGGCGATGCCGCGCGCTGGCTTCGCTCTGCAGATCAGCGTGGACTCGCCGACCGCGGAGGTACACGACTCGCACCGCGGCGTTGGGAGCTGGAAGCGGGCGCTAGCCGGCATTCGGGTGGCACTCGACGAGGGCTTCACCGTGCGGGTCGCCGCGACCATCTCGGCGCACGATGACCCGGCATTGGATGAGCTGCACGCGCTGTTCGATGGGCTCGGGATTCCGCGGGCCGATCAGGTGATCCGTCCGATCGCCCTCCAAGGGGTCGCCGATGAAGGGTTCGCATTCTCGCGGGAGTCGCTAATTCCCGAGGTGACTGTGACGGCCGACGGCATCTACTGGCATCCGGTCGCTGCACTCGATGAGGATGCCCTCGTCAGCCGGCAGATTCTGCCGCTCGCTCCTTCTCTCGACCGGGTCAGTGACCTCTTCGCCGAGCAGTGGTCGTCGATGACGGCCGCGTCAACTCTCTTCGCCTGCGCCTGAATAGGAACACCATGACGGGTATCGGAACGCCAGTGAACGCCAGGGCATTGGACGTCAACGCCATCGCTGCCGGCCGGCCAACTCGCGTGGTGCTCGCGGCCGTGCGGATCGCTGTGGGGCTGATGTGGCTGCAGAACGTGAACTGGAAAAGACCGCCCGACTTCGGTCAAGAAGCGGGCAACGGGCTGTATCAGTACACGAATTACGCCGTGGAGAACCCGGTTCTGGCGCCCTTTACCTGGCTGGTGCAGAACGTCATCTTGCCGAACTTCGCTCTGTTCGGCTGGGCGGTACTCCTCGCAGAATTCTGCCTCGGTGCGTTCCTGCTGGTCGGGCTCCTGACTCGCTTCTGGGCGATCGTTGGAATACTGCAGACGATCGCAATCACGCTCTCGGTGCTGAACACACCGATGGAGTGGCACTGGAGCTATTACCTGATGTTTGCAGCCCAATTCGTGATCCTCGCCACCGCCGCCGGGCGTGTCACGGGAGTCGATGGACTGCTTCGCCCCCGCTGGTCCCTCCGCTCGGGCCCGGTAGCCCGGCTGGCGATGGCGGTCTCGTGAACGCTCCCAACGGCACCGCACCGGTACGCGTTCCCCGCGCCTTGAGTTGGCGTACCCGCGGTCTGCTCGTCGCCGGGTTCACAGCGCTCAGCGCATTGTTCTCCCTCGTGGACTACACACCGTTGCATTTTGTTTCGGTGAACCTCATACAAGGGTTACTGCTGGTCGGTTTGGCCGCTCTAGCCGCACTGGGCTGCGTGCTGCGCATGCCCGTGCTGCTTCTCGTGGCCGGCGCGATTCTGATCGTCGCGGGTCTGGTGCGGCTGGTGACCTACGCGCAAACGATCGGTATCATTGCCGGTTCAGTGAACGCCGCCGCGCTGATGGTTGGGTTCGGCGCCGCCTTGGTCGCGATCTGGATAACCTCGCGGCCGATGCCATCGACAGTATAAGGCGCGTCGGCGACACGACCGTCTTCCCAACGCACGGCCGACGGCTTCTCTGCGTGGTTGATGGCGCGCGCGTTGTCGGCGACGCGGCGACTCAGCGGTTTAGCGGTTCAGTGGCGCAGTGGCAGACTGGGCGAATGACGACACTGCACCTCACCGGCGATGCCGCAGCAGACACCCTGCTCAGCGAGAACCCGTTCGCCCTGCTTGTGGGCATGCTCCTCGACCAGCAGATTGCCATGGAGACTGCCTTCGCTGGCCCGGCTAAGATTCACGACCGCATTGGCGCACTCGACCCGGCCACGATCGTGGCCTACGACGCCGAGGCCTTTGTGGAGGTGTTCCGCCAGTCACCGGCCGTGCACCGTTTTCCGGGCTCGATGGCCAAACGCGTGCAGGAGGTCGCCGCGGTCATCGTCCGCGACTGGAACGGCGACACGGCGTCGATCTGGACCGCTGACGACCCGGCCGGCCCGGAGATCCTGCGCCGGCTCAAGGCGCTGCCCGGGTTCGGCGAGCAAAAGACGAAGATCTTTCTCGCGCTTCTCGGCAAGCGGCTCGGGGTCGACGCGGACGGCTGGCGCGAGGCATCCGCTCCCTATGGGGAAGAAGGGTCGTTCCGATCGGTGGCCGACATCGTCGACCCCGAATCACTCACTCGCGTGCGCGAGACCAAGCGGGCCGCCAAAGCGGCGGCGAAGGCGTAGCGGTGGGTGCGCACTTCAGCGCGGCGACCTTCGATTTTCTTGACGAACTCGAGCACCGCAACGAACGCGAGTGGTTTCAGGAACACAAAGCGATCTACGAGGTCGAGGTGAAAGAGCGGATGCTCGCGGTCATCGAGTCCCTCAACCGGGCGATGGGCGACTTCGCCGGTGACTATATTCGCCCGCCGAACAAGGCCATGTTGCGCATCTATCGCGATGTGCGTTTTTCCCACGACAAGACGCCGTACAAGACGCATCTGGCTGCCTCCTGGCCACGGCAGGGGTTGGAGAAAGCCGGAGGGGCTGGACTCTTTCTACAGGTCGGGGTGCGCGGCGTGCTGGTGGCAGGAGGCGCCTACAGCCCACAGCCGCCGCAGTTGCGGGCTATTCGCGACTATGTGCTCGAGCATCACCTGAAGCTGCGTTCTCTGCTCGCCGCGCCCGCGCTCGCCCGCCTTGCCGAGCCGTTCGGCGGCAACAAGCTCACCCGCCCGCCGCGAGGCTTTCCGATCGACCATCCAGCGGGTGACCTGCTGCTCAATCGCAGCTGGGCGGTGTTTTCACACTTGCCCGGTGACAAGGCCCTCGATGACAATTTTACCGACCTCGTCATCGAACGCTTTCGAGCAATCCAGCCGGTCGTTGACTTTCTGAACATTCCGCTGGCCACGGCCACCCCGCTCAAGCAGGAAGCTGCCGTGGGTCGGCGTCGCTCCGCCTGACCGCGACCGACCGAACGGATGCCCGCAAGCCAGCGCCGGCTAGACCAGCGCCGTGATGCGACTCAGCACTCGCTCCGGAACGGCGTGCTGCGGCACTTCGCCCACCAGAAAATCGCCGTCCGGCAGCGTGCCGGAGTCGCTCGACCAGAAATCCGCACCGATCACCGCGCCGCGGAGCGCGCTGCCGTGCAACTCGACCCGATCCTCATGGCGCTGGGCGAGCGCCCACCGGTAGTGATCGGTGACGTTGGCGATCGGAGAATAGGTCGACAGCGGCACCGGCCCGAGAGCGGGGCCGCGATCATCCAGCAGCACCGCCATCAACGGCAGGGCGGCGAATCCGCGCAGCCAGTCGGCGACATACATCGACGCGTTTTCGGCACTGTCGGCGTCGAGCCCTGACACGTCCGCCGACTCGGAAAACGGATGCGTGCGCGCCAGCCACTGCATCGGTGACGGAATCTGCAGCACGACCGGCACCCGCTGGGTTTGGCTGAAGATGGTGGCCAGTTCGATGACGAACGCCGTCGTCGCGGCATCAGTGAGTAGGGTGCGCAGGGCATAGCCAGTGCGGGACTTGGCGCTCATTGCCGCCTGCAGGGTAGGGTCGCCGGCGACGCGTTGCGCGTAGAACCGGTCGAGGCTAAGCAGCGCGAGGTCGGACTCCAGTACGCCCTGAACCTGGCCGAAGAAGTTAGCGTAGGCCATCGGCTCCTGCCACGGCACGGGCTTGCCCTGCAAGAAAACGGATTGAGCGTAGTCATGGCTGTCGAGTACGACCGCCCGGCGGCGGCCCGACGTCGGCTCGGCCAGAAGCTCAGTCAGCGAAAGTGACAAGGTGTCTCCCATCAATCAATCAAACAAACAAAACGTTCGACCCGCGGCTGCGGGGCCGTAAGGAGACGGCCCCGCAGCCGCGGGTCAGCAGGTGGATATTAGGACTTGTGCGCGACGACTTCGCCGTACTTCTTCTCAAGTTCCCGCACGCGGGCTTCGAGCTTGCCGATCTTGAGAACCCGACGGTCCGGAATCATGATCAGCGGGAGTTCGGCGAGCTTGCCCTTGACCCGTTCCGGCTCCGCTCCACCCCAGTGGGTGGCAATCAGATTTTCGTCGTCGTCCTGGCCCCAGGAACCGAAGTAGTGCAGCTCGGCCGGCGGTTCTTCCTGCACGAACTTCTGCACGAACTCCTTGTAGGGAGTGCCGCGCGAAATACGATCGCGCCGCATCTGTGCCCGCAACTCGGCCGTCTGGTGCTCGTGCACGACGTAGGTGCCGGGCTCCCAGACCACGCCGTACATGGTCGACGCCGTGTGGGCGCTGATGCGGTCGAGTTCCAGGTCGGTCACCACGAGCTCAGGGTCGCGCTCGAGCACGTCGCCGTAGCCGCCGCCCGCTCCCTGGGCGATCATGTAGAGCTCGCCCTCCTTCGCCACGTCGAACTGCAACCCCATGTGCGAGGACTGGTAGTCGCCGCCCTCAAACGGCTGCTCGTTCATCACTCGTTCCATCGAGAGGTTGAACTGCGTCGGGTCCTTTTTGATGATGTCGTAGATGTTGACATTTTTCACCATCGCGAGGGGATACACGGGGCAACCGTAGCCACCGAACATGCCGGGCACGGAGGAGAACTTCGATCCGCTCGTGACGGTCATGAAACCCCAGCTGGGTGTGCCGCGCGAGGCGACCATCATTTCGTAACCCATGCCGCCGCGAAACTTGCCGAAGCCCTGATTGTCACGAACGAGACGCTTACTGACCAGCTGGAGAAAGGGGACTTCCTCTTCCATCACTTCCTGCTCGCCGATGTCGGCCATCGCGCAGAACAGCGGGGCAACAGCATCCTCGCCATCACGGAACGCTTTCGCTCCGCCGCCCATGCCGTTCAGGTCGGCGCAGAGGTTGCCGACCTGTTCGCCGTTTTGGGTGGTGCCGCCCCAGAGAAAGTCGTTGATCTGGTTGAACCAGGGCGCGACGACGTTGGAGTATTTCTGCGGTGCCGAGAACTGCATTTTGGCAAACGCACTCTGCAGCGCGGAGAAGCCGCGGAAGGAGGCTTGCAGCGACTGGCCTACGGGGGCGTCGTAACCGGCATCCGCCCAGCTGTGCTCTTCGGTGATGACTTCAATCGGGCTCATGGCACCGGTGGAGCGTGGCAGGTCGGGCCACCAGTACGACAGAATCGCCTGCACCATGAACGCCTTGGTTGAGGCGAGTGGCGAGTTGATGGCACGGTTGAGAATTTCGGGGCCGGTACCGGTGAGGTCCACGATCATACGCTCGCCCTTGATGGTGATCTTGCAGGCGAACTTGATCAAAATGTTTTCTTTCAGCGTTGAATCGACGAACTGGTTGAAAGTAACCGTGCCGTCGGGTAGTTCGGCGATGCGGCGACGCACCTCGGTTTCAACGTCTTCCACGGTGACGCGCAGAGAGGCAACGAATGTCTCCTGCCCGACCTCGTCGATGAGGCGGTCGACGGTGTCCATGATGCGGCGCACGGCGCCCATTTTCACCTTGATGTCGGCGAGCATGAGTTTCGGGTCACGGGTCGAGTGCTGCAGAAAAGTCAGCAAGTCGCGCCGCAGGTGGCCCTTTTCCACGATCTTGATCGGCGAGGCCCGCAAGCCGTCATCGAACGGTGTCTCAGAGCCGCTGGGCATACCGCCCGGCTCGCAGGCGCCGTTTTCACCCTCGTGAATGGTCGCGCCAACCCAGGCGATGATGATGCCGCCGCGAATGACCGGTACGAGCATCGATTGATCGGTGTTGTGCACCATGCCGAAGCGGGAGTCGTTGTGGAAGAAACCGTCACCCTCGTTGATGCCGACGGTGGGCTCATCCTTCCAGTTCTTCATGATGTAGCGGATGGGGTGGTGCAGCACCGAGGAGAATGCGATCACACCACGGTTGGAGAGGTAGGTGACGTCACCCTCGGCGGTGTAGACCGCGCAGGACAGGTCCGCCCATTTGGCGCCGGGAGCGGCGCCCATGCTCTCGCACATTTCGAACGCTTCGTCGAGGGCGCCGGCCAGGCGCTTACGGATGCGGTCGATCTCTAGCGGGTCGATGCCTTTAGCGATGCACTCCTCCTCGTAGGCGGTGCGCGGCATGATCTCGTGGTGGCGCATGATCGCCGGGTCTGGTCCGAGAAAGAGGGTGGTCTCGTCCATGAATTTATCGACCCACTGCTGTTCCTGATCGGTCAATAGCTGGGCTGCGTCGTCGTTTCCGCTGGCGGGCACGAACTCGTCGGTTGTCAGTGTCATGGTGCTCAAGCTCCTTTGCTTATGCGAGGTGTTACGGGGATGGAAGACACGGTCAGTCGCTCAGCAGCCATACCGCTCCCTGCACGGTCGGCTCCAGGCGCCAGCCCGGTTCCACCAGATAGGTGGTGTTCTCGGTCGTGACGATCGCCGGACCGTGAATCACGTATTCGTGGTGGAGCGCCTCGGCATCGTAAACGGGAGTGTCCACTGCGCCGATAATGCTCGTGAAGTGCACCGATCGGTGCGAGACCGGCGCCGGCTTGGACTTCTCGCCGCCGATCTTGATCGACTCGAATTGAATGACCTCGCCCTCGATGAACGACGCGACCCGAATCGTCTGTACGCGGATGCCTGCCTCCGGTGCCTGGGTCCCCTCGCCATAACGCTCGCCAAAGATCTCGGAGAACGTCTTGATCAGGTGCAGCACATCGGCGACCCCGTTGACCCGGTTGATGTCGAACGCTACGGCCGTTGTGACGAGTTGGTTGCCGTATCGCATGTCCATTTCGAGCCGGTAGCGCACGTCGGCGCGATCGTAGCCCTGGCGCACGAGGTCTTCGGCGCCCTTGGCCTCAAGCTCCTCGATGTACCCGTTGAGCGCGTCGTACTGGTTGTACAGGCTGCGCTTAATGGCTTCGTAGAGCACGACGTAGGCGCTGCGCTCGTGAATGTGCAGCGGTCGCATGTTGCCAGCCCCGAGCGCCGAAAACACCGACGCGAAGGGCGGAAACAGGATGCGGCTGATACCGGCGCTCGCCGCGATACCGCAGGCGTGCAGCGGGCCGTTGCCGCCATAAGCCAGCATCGTGTAGTCCTCGATGAGGCCGCCGCGCGAGCGCAGCTCTTTCTCGATACCGATCGCCATCTGCTCGTCGACGGTCTTTTTGATCACCTTGGCCACCTCGACGGCGTCGAGGTCGAGCTCGTCGCTGAGCGTCTCGTCGATCACATAGATCGATCGCTTCTTGTTGAGCTTGATGTGCCCGTTGGCGTAGTTGTCGGGGTCGAGGTAGCCGAGCACTAGGTCGGCATCGGTGACCGTTGGACGCAAACCGCCACGGTCGTAGCAGGCCGGTCCGGGGTCGCTTCCGGCCGATTCGGGCCCGATCTGGATCGCGTGGTGAATGCGGTTGTAGGCGGCGATCGAGCCGCCACCAGCACCGAGGGTGTTGAGGTGGATCATTGGCGCCGAGACCATCCAGCGTCCGATGGTGGGCTGGAAGTCGTAGTGCCGCACTCCGCCCTCGGGTACCAGTCCGATGTCGAATGAGGTACCACCCATATCCATCGACACGACGTCGCCGAGCCCGGTCGATTCGGACAGGTGCTGGGCCGCGCCGACGCCGGCGATCGGTCCGGAGTGAATCGTCTGCAGGGCATCCGTTGAATTGGGCTGCGCCATGCCGCCCGAATTGTGGATGACGAGCATCGGCTTCTCATAACCGGAGTCACGCAGGTTGTTGGAGAGTTGGTTGAGCGCGTGAAACATGGTCTGGTGCAGAAAGGCATCGACAACGGTGGCCATGGCCCGCACGTATTCGCCCTTACGGCCAGATACCTGGCTGCTCAGCAGCACGGGAATCGACCCAAGCTCGTGCGTGGGGTACTCGTCAAGGATGATCTCCAGAATGCGATCCTCGTGTACCGAGTTCTCGGTGGCGTTGGTCAGCGCAATGACGATGGCTTCGGCACCGTTGTCGACGAGTTCGCGTACTTGGGTGCGCACGTCGTCGTACATCAGCGGCACGAGCACCTCACCGACCGAGTCGATGCGTTCTTTCACAGAGCGGATGAGCCGGCGCGGCACGAGCGGGTCCGGCCGCTGGGCATCGGGCATATCGCCCTGCTTGACCCCGTCGAGTCCCTCGCCGTAGCCGCGGCCGCGGGAGAGTGGGATGGTGTCTTCGAAGCCGTGGGTGACGATGGCCGCGACCCGTGGCCCCTTGCCCTCGATCAGGGCGTTGGTGCCGAGGGTAGTGGCGTAACGCACCGAGTCGACCTCTTTGAGCGCGGTCTCGCGGCTGATGCCGGCCCGATCGCAGGCCCGGTCGAGGGCTTCGTTGAAGCCGAGAGCGAGGTTGTGGTGGGTGGTCAGCGCCTTCGACTCGATGTAGACGTCATCCCAGACGAAGAAACAGTCGCTGAAGGTGCCGCCGATGTCCACGGATATGCGTTTCACGGTCAGCGCCCTTCGGTGCGGTGGGAGTGGGAGTGTGCGGACACGGAATCGAACCGGGCGCTGAGGTCGGTCTCAGCGTTTTCGCCCGGACCATAGTTGACGATCTCTTCGGGGTTACCACCGTGGGCCTCCCACTTTTCACGCAGCGAATCGATGTCCCAGAGCATGTCGACGGTCGGCGGGTGCCCTGGCGGCAGGTATTCCGCTTCGATCTGCGTGCCGCAGGTGGGGCAGTAAAACTCCAGAATGCGGCAGAAGGTGGGGTCGGGCGAGAAAGTGAACTCGTACTTTTCCGGGTCAATTACCGGGGGATGAATTTCCCGGGGGTCCCGGTCGTAGACGAGGGTGCCTTCCTTGTAGTTGCCGCGGGCGTCGCCGAAGTCGTGGGCGCACACGCGGCAGATCCACCGCTCCGTGTCGAGGTCGATGAGCAGGTATTCGGTCATGGGAACGCGCATTGTGTTTGTACCTTCCTTGGGAAACACGAGTGGGTTGAGGGTCAGAGCGTGTCGGCGAGTTGCAGATCGCCGGCGGTGGAGACCGTGAGAGTCCAGCCGAGCGGCACGCGCGCGGTGAAGAACGGTCCCTCGACAATGGCCGGTCCGGCCGCCGTGGCACCGGGCTTCTGGTCGTCGAGTTGGTAGACGGCAACGCTGTCGATCTGAGTGGAAGTCGAGCGCACCTGCCGGGCTCCGGCGGCGACGGCGGCGCTCGCCGCAGCGGGCACCCCGCTGGCGATCGTCGGGTGCGGCAGCCGGAAGGTGGCCTTGAGCGTCAGGATCTCTTCTTCATCTTCGACGATCGTCGACCAGTCGAGTTCGCACTCACTCAAATCGTGCCCCTCCTGGAACATGTCCTTTCCGGCATCCGCTTGCATTGACGTGCGCACCGCAGCGACCTCGGCAGCGGAGAAACCCGTCACGCTGGTTTCGTAGGACTGCGCGATGTCGGAAAAGCTGATGCCGTAGGCGGAGAACACCGCGGCGAGCCTCGGCACAAGCACCCGGTGCGCCCCGGCAATGCGTGCGGCGCTGCAGGCGTTCATCGGTCCGCCACCGCCGAACGCGGCGACGGTCGTCTCGCCGGTTGGGCTGACCAAGTCGGCGAAGGACCGGGCCAGATGGCTGGAGTAGCTGGCCTCCATGCGAATCAGCGCTTCCTCGAGACTGATTCCGAGCGGATCGGCAACGGTCTTCGCGATGACCGCCCGCGATCGTGCGGCGTCGAGGGCCATCTCACCATTTAGGTAGGTGGCCGGGTCGAGCACGCCGAGCAACAGGTTGACGTCGGTGATCGTGGCCGACGTTCCGCCGAAACCGAAGCAGGCCGGTCCGGGCGCGGCGCCGACACTCTCCGGTCCGACGGTGATCTCGCCGTCGTGCACGGCGATGATCGAGCTGCCGCCGACGCCGGTTGAACGCACATCGCTCATCTCATACGAGATGTCGACTCCCTGGATCGATCCGCGCCGGTCGACGGCGATAGTGGAATTGGCGACGGCGCCGACATCCGTTGTGGTGCCGCCGACGTCGATCATGAGCACGTTGTCGAGCCCGTAGGCCTCGGCGAGGGCGCGCGTGCCCTCGAGTCCGCCGCGTGGTCCGGAGGAATAGGTCTTGAGGGCGACCGACTTGGCCACGCGGGAGGAGGCACCGTCGTTGCGGTAGATCAGCAGCGGGTTCTTTACCTTGTAGGCGCGCAGCCGGTGTTCGGCGCTGTACAGAAAACGCTCGACCGTCGGGTGCAGGAAGGAGTTGAGAATGCCCGACCAGACCTGGCGCTGGCGGGAGGTGTCCGAAGCAAACTCACGCGAGAACAGAATCGGCACCGAACCGAGCAGGTGTCGGGGAAAATTCTTGAGCATGGTGCGCTTGAACAGGTGCTCGCGCTCGGCGCTCAAGCTGGCGACGACGAGCCGCTCAGCGCCGGCAGTGGTCAGCCGGTTGATCTCGGCGACGAATTGCTGGGCGAGGTCCTCCGGAGCGCCTT
Source organism: Cryobacterium flavum (assembly GCF_900103805.1). Taxonomy (GTDB): domain Bacteria; phylum Actinomycetota; class Actinomycetes; order Actinomycetales; family Microbacteriaceae; genus Cryobacterium; species Cryobacterium flavum. The sequence continues at coordinate 235,105 of NZ_FNIB01000006.1, forward strand.
CGGCGGCGATAATACCGACGCGGGCGCCGATCAGATCCAGAAACAGCCCCGCCGTGTCAACCGACGTGCCGAGCGCGCCCGGCAGAGAAGGATCGTCGGTGATCAGCCCGATCATCGGGCCCTTGCGCTGCACGAGCGCATTGGTGCCCTGTGTCGACGAATAGCGGATGTGCTGGGTCGAGTGCAGCAGTTCGGCCAGGTTTGCGTCGCCGAACAGCTGAGCGGATGCCTTGGTCATCGCGTCGAACAGACACTGCGACAGGTCGACCGGGGTGGTGAGGGTCTTGGTGAACGTGAAATCCGTGCCGCTGGCGACGACAATGTCGGTGAGGGTTCCACCGTTGTCGATGTTGATCAATCGTTCCATGAGCGCTCCTTTGCGATGCAGTTGTGAATGACCGATGCTCCCTGGGGAGTCACTCCAGCAAGAATGACCCCGCAGTCACAACGTGGCGTGTCCCACATTGGGACACCGCACCGCTAGCGCTCGTGGGGTTGCAGAGGGCATGCTTGCAGAGTCCACAAGGGAGTAGATATGCATAGAGTCGCCGATCGGCGAATCAAGATTGCCGCTGCTCGCGCCAATTTTCTGCGCTTCGGCCATGCCGAAACCCAATCGGTTCCCGGCCCGGTGGCAGCTTCCTGGCAGCGATCCGTCTCGGCCGGCGTTGATGCTGCCTCGTCGCACGCGGTGTTTCACAGCGACCTCGATCTCACCGGTCGGCTCATGCGCTGCTCGGCCCCGGTCATTGCGCGACTGAGTGAGGAGATGGCAGAGATGCCGCTGTCGATCGTGCTGACAGACTACAGAGCGAGAATTCTGAGTCGTTCCGAAACCGACAAGACCATCGGAACTCTGCTCGACGAGGTGTCGCTTGCGCCGGGTTTCAACTACGCCGAGGCCAGCGTGGGCACGAACGGCATCGGCACCGTGCTCGAGTCGGGTCAGTCGTTGTACATAGTGGGACCTGAACATTTTCTGGAGCACCTGCAGCCGTTCGCGTGCGCCGGCAGCCCCATTCGGGACCCGCTCACCGGCCGCGTCGAGGGGGTGCTTGACATCAGCTGTCTGAGCGAAGATTCCAGTCCGCTCATGCATTCCCTGGTACGGTCCGCCGCGCGTGAGATCGAGCGCAACCTGCTCGTCGACCGCAGCCAACGGCAGCAGGCACTGTTCGAGGCATATGTGCGAGTCGATGCCCGCACCCGCGGAGCCGTCATGGCGATCGGTGGAACCGTGGTGATGGGCAACGCCGTAGCGCAGAGCCTATTCTCTCCCGACGAACAGTGGACCATTCACGAGCACGCCCGGTACTTGATGATCGCCCCGGGGCAGCCGGTCGACGAGATCGAACTCTCATCGGGCAAGGTCGTGCAGATTCGGGGCAAGCGCGTTGTGGTGGGACCTGACGTTGCCGGCGTCGTCGTCGTCGTCGACATCCTGTCCGAGCCGGCGCCGGTACCCGCATCCAGGCTCACGCTGCCGCCGCTGCGTGAGCAGCGGGTGACCGAACCGGCGCCTGGCGGCGTTGCCGCGTCATCGGCGGTCCTCCGCGATGTATCTTCCTTGCTCGGCAAGCGCGCCTCGAGCAGCATAGTTACTGCGATCACCGCTGGCGCCGCGCTGCTTGTTCTGGGTGAAGCTGGCGGCGGCAAGGTATCGCTGCTCGCCGAAGTCTACGGCCAGATCGTTCCGCTGGGCCGTAAAGTCGTGTTCCGCGCTGACGAGCTCAACGAGCGCGGCCTGCACTCGATCATGGACACCGACCTGGTCACTGGCGACGCCCGGCCGACGCTGTACATCTTTCGCAATTTCGACCGCTTGAGCGAGACGGTCGCTGCGGAACTGGACGCATTTCTGGTCATTCGGGAGGCGACGGCCGCCTCGGGCGGCATCGCCGCTACGGTGTCCCAGCCAGACCTGCAGGCAGATCTGGCTGCTGCCCGCCCCTACACGACCCTGCTGCACCATTTTGAGACTTCCGTCACGGTCGCGCCGCTTCGGCATCGCATCGAAGACCTGCCCGACATTGTCACCCGGGTGCTCGCGCGGCGGGCCGGACTTCGCCCCGCCACCGTGAGCGCGGGCGCGATGCGGGTGATCTCCCGCTATCCCTGGCCGGGCAACATTCGTCAGCTCGAAGAGGCGCTCGACACCGCCCTGCGCACACGCCCGGTAGGTGCCATCCAGGCCGAAGACCTGCCCGCCTACTGCCACGGCGGCGCACCCCGGCTGTTGTCGGCGCTCGAAGCGGGGGAGCGCGACCTGATCGTCGGCGCTCTGCACAAAGCCGACGGCAACCGGATGCGCGCCGCCGAGTCACTGGGAATCGCCCGGTCGTCCCTCTACCGCAAGCTCAAAAGCTTCGGCATCAGGGTCACCGACTCGTAGTCGCGGCTGGCCGCATCCGCTTGATCGACCAGACCACCACGACGGCGACGAGCGCCATCGCGCAGAGGCCGAGAGCGGAATACCCGGCCAGCGCCAAGATTGGACCGGCGATCGCGCCGCCGAGCGCGCCGGCCGCGTTCATGGACAGGTCGGAGAATCCCTGCAGCGAGGAGCGATCCTCAATGTCGACGGCCTCCGACACGAGCGCCGAACCCGCCACAACGGATGCCGACCAGCCCAGTCCCAGAAAGATGAGGCTTACGGTCATGGTGCTCTGCGATCCGTCGCTGAGCCAGGCCACGGTGAGGGCGACGAGCAGCAATAGTTGCCCACCGAGAATGACCGGCAGGCGACCGAGCCGGTCGGAGAGGGCGCCGAACACGGGAGAGAAGGCATACATTCCGGCCACGTGCAGGCTGATGGTCAGCCCCACGATCGTGAGGGTGGCGCCGTGGTCACGCAGGTGCACCGGCGCCATCGACATCAGGGCCACCATCGTGGCGTGACTGAGGGCAATGACCAGCACCGCATAGCGGGCCGCCGCGTTGCTCCGCAGAATAGCCAGGCCGCCACTGGCCCGGCGGATTCCCGCACTCGTCGTGCGCGCTGCCAGCGCCGTCAGCAGGGGGTCGGGTCGCAGGCCGAGAGCGTAGACGAAGGCGGCGGCGACCGTGGCCGCGAGGGAAAACGCGAACGCGCCCGTCATGGCCGGAAGACCGAGGGCGGCGCCGAGCGCTTCGCCCGGTCCGAACAGGTTGGGGCCGAGCACGGCACCGATCGTCGTCGACCAGACCACGACGGAGAGATCCCGCGCGCGAAAGCGCGAGGTGGCCAGGTCGGTGGCGGCGAAGCGGGCCTGCAGGTTGGTGGCCGAGCCGGCGCCGAGCAGCATCAGAGCCAGCAGGAGCAGCAGAAAGATGTCGACGGACACCGAGAGGATGGCGAGTATCGCGCCGGTTCCCGCAATGAGCGAACCCGTTGCGAGCGATACACGGCGCCCGCGCGCTTGCGCCAGGCGGGCCAGTGGTATGGCCACGATGGCCGCGCCGAGGGTGCTCATGGTGGCGGCCATGCCCGACCAGGCGCTCGATCCCGACAACTGCGCGGCGAGGAGCGCGCCGAGCGACAGCGTTGCTCCCATTCCGATGCCCCCGAGAATCTGGCCCGTGATGAGTACCCGCACCACGCGCTTCTGCAGGGCGGTGTGCCCCACTGGAACCGGTAGCGGTGCCGTCGATTCGGCGGGCGTCGTGTCCTGTGTCATCGTCTGCTCCCCCTGGTACGGCATCGGAAGGCCCGCGTTGCCGTGCACCTGAGGTTCACTCTATCGAGCAGCCCGCGTAGCCCGGTTTGCATCATCGTAGTATACCCCATTGGGTATAAGCGATTCCGGTCAGTGAGCAGCGCACCTGCCGCTAGCCTCGCGCATTTGGCAATGGGAACCTGCGGTCAATGAGACTATGGAGCAATGACCGGAACACTCGTGGCCAAGGGCCTGGCCGGCGGCTACGCGCACCGCACCCTCTTTGAATCGCTCGACCTCACCGTCGCCCCCGGCGACGTCATCGGCGTGGTCGGTGCTAACGGGGCCGGCAAGTCCACGCTGCTGAACCTGCTGGCGGGGCTCGGCGAGCCGCAGGCCGGCACCATCACGCTCAGCCCAGCGGATGCCTTCGTCGGCGCGCTCCCGCAGGAACACGAACGTGTGCTCGGCGAAACGATCGCCGGCTACATCGCCCGGCGCACCGGCTGCGCCGAAGCGACGCTTGAGCTGGATGCCGCGGCATCCGCTCTCGGAGACGGGCAGCCGCGCGCTGACGGAATCGACCCGGCCGACACCTATTCGACCGCGCTCGGGCGCTGGCTGGCCAGCGGCGCCGCCGACCTCGACGAGCGGCTGCCCATCATGCTCGCCGACCTCGGTCTCGCCCTCGGCGAGAATCTCAGCGCAGGCAGCCTGATGACCGCGCTTTCTGGCGGACAGGCCGCGCGCGTCGGGCTCGCGGCCCTTCTGCTCTCCCGTTTCGATATCGTGCTGCTCGACGAGCCCACCAACGACCTCGATCTTGACGGACTCGAACGCCTCGAAGCCTTCGTCACTGGCCTTCGCGGCGGCGTCGTGCTGGTCAGCCATGACCGCGAATTTCTCGCCCGCTGCGTCACACGGGTGCTCGAACTCGACCTCGCGCAGGGCGCGAACAGGGTGTTCGGCGGCGGCTACGACTCCTACCTCGAGGAACGCGAAACGGCCAGGCGGCACAACCGGGAGAACTACGACGAGTTCGCCGCCAAGAAGGCCGACCTCGTCGGACGAGCCAGAACCCAGCGCGAGTGGTCGAGCCAGGGCGTGCGCAACGCCATCAAAAAGGCGCCGGACAACGACAAAATCCGGCGCAAAGCCTCCGTCGAGTCGAGCGAGAGGCAGGCGCAGAAGGTGCGCCAGATGGAAAGTCGCATCGCGCGCCTCGACGAGGTCGAGGAACCCCGCAAGGAGTGGCAGCTCGAGTTCACCATCGGTTCAGCCCCGCGCTCGAGCGCGGTCGTGGCTACCCTGAACAACGCCGAGTTTCGGCAGGGCGACTTCGTGCTCGGCCCCGTCTCCTTGCAGGTCAACGGCGGCGAACGCATCGGCATCACTGGTCCCAACGGCGCCGGCAAATCCACCCTGCTGCGCGCCCTGCTCGGCCGTCAACAAGCGGATGCCGGCAGCGCTCTCATCGGTGCCAGCGTTGCGATCGGCGAAATTGACCAGGCCCGGGCGCTTCTGGTCGGGGCACGGCCCCTCGCCGCGAGCTTTGAAGTTCTCGTGCCCGAGCTCTCGCCCGCGGAGGTGCGCACCCTGCTGGCCAAGTTCGGCCTGAAAGCCGACCATGTGAACCGCCCGGTCGACGACCTGTCGCCGGGGGAGCGCACGCGGGCCGGACTGGCGCTGCTGCAGGCACGTGGTGTGAACCTGCTCGTGCTCGACGAACCAACCAACCACCTCGACCTCGCGGCGATTGAGCAACTGGAACAGGCGCTCGAGCGCTATGAAGGCACGCTGCTGCTGGTCACCCACGACCGGCGCATGCTGGCCAACGTGCGCACCGACCGGCACTGGAATGTCGACGCGGGCCGGGTTCTCGAAGTCTGACGGTCACGTCCTGACAGGTCACCGGGGCAGGGCCATCAACTTCTTTTGGTGCCGTTTTTCGTGGGTAACCACGATCATGTGCGGTACTGTGAGGCCGGCCAGGCCGATGAACAGCACCTGCAGAATCTGCTCCGGCATATCGCCGCTGGGGCCGATGACGAACAGCAAAGCACCGACCGCGAGGATTGGCACCACGGTGTACACCACCACGATCAGGGTGGGTAGTCGCCCGCCGCCACGTTCCTCGGCAAACCCCGCCCTCAAATGCCGAAAGCTGTGCAGAGCACAGAAATACACCAAAAAGAACACCAGCGGTTCGCAGGCCAATGCGAGCACCGATGCCAGCACGATTTCCACGCTCTCATGCGGCCGATGCCGCACTGCGGCGACGGCCGCCACCAGCAGCCCGGCCAGAGCGAGCGGTGCCAGCCCTGCCTGCACGCCCGACACCATCGCGCCGCCAGCACCGGCAAGTACCACGTAGGCAGCGCCCACCTGATCCGGATGTGAGAAGGCCGGTACGCTCAGCAGCCCGAATCCGGCGAGAAAGCGTAGCCACACGCCACGATCAGCGTTCCAATCAGACCCGAAATGCAGCGCCGACACGATCAGGAACGCAACCAAGCTCAGCACCGGGGCGACCAGCCAGAGCAGCACGACACCGACCACAATCACGATGTATACCGTGTTGAACGCGGCAAAACCCAGCGGGGTTCGCCAGAGCCCGGCGCGACGCGCGATCAGTGGATCGAGGGCACCGTGCGGCAGACCCAGCACGGCGACGAGCACGCCGAGAAGTACGACCTGAAGCATAGGTGAGGGCATCGGCAGGCCGAACGCGAGCAGGGCCAGCGTGGTCAGTGCCAGACCGGAGAACACCATCGTTTCGATGGGGACGTGGCGGAGCCGGGCCGTTGCGCGGGCGGTACCGACTCGGGGCGCGGCGACCTGCTCCATCATTGCGTCTCGCCCGAGCCCGTGGTCGCAGTGGGCGTGGCGACCGGTATGGCCTGTGCAGCCGATGCAGAGGTGAAGACTGTGGGTGCGGCCACCTGGGCGATGAACGGGCTCCAGGGCAGGCTTAATATGATTTTGGCATAGTCAGTGGCCCGGGCGCCGTCGCTGAGGAAACGCACCAGGGTTGCCGGCGGCACACCGCGGGCCAGAGCGAGAAAATACTCTGCAGTGCGTTCCGGGTGCGCGCGAACGGCCTGGAGAAAGATGCGGTCGAAGGTTCGTCGTAGCCATGGTTCTTCGGGATGCCCCACCGCTTCCTGCCCCGCCAGGAGACGATCCGTGCACATTTGCGCCCACCGTTGAATACGCAAGAATCCATAGCCTGAGGCGGCTCGCAAAGCGCCGCCCGCATTGCCGGCAAGCACCACCCCGGGTATCTCCGGCACGGTCTGGCGGCCCAGTCCCATGGCCAGCACCCCACCCTCGGTGCGCACCCGACGAACGTCATTTAGACCCAAGCCCGATAAAACGTGGTCCAACTCACCGGCCAGAAGTTCCCGTTTGATCGGCGATGTGCCGAAGCGGGTCCACTCCACGATGGCCCGGTTCGGACCCAATGGCAGCGCGTACACGAAGCTCAGGCCTTGCTCGTCGGTGGCAAGCGACCCCATCAACGTCACCTCGGTCGGGTCGAACGGATGCTGCCCGCCACACTCGAATTCAACGCCCACAAAACTTTGGTACAGCATCGCCGCAGCGGGCCGTGGTCGCGTATCGATCACCTGACGGGCCAGCAGCGTGCCGGCGCTGGTTTCGACCCGCACACCGTCCGGCACCGCACTTACCATTTCGGCGCGCACGCCGAGACGCAGGTCTACACGCGGCGACTGAGCGATGTCGGCCTGCGCGCTGGAATAGAAGTCGATGCCACGAATGTACTGGTAGAACAATTCCGGAACCTGGTGCCGAACCGCGCTACCTGCGGCATCAGAAAAGCTCCACGTCGTCCAGCGATGTGAAACCAGGTGCGAGAGTTCGTGTTGTTCTGGCTGCCAAAAGCACCAGCTGCGGTCATCCTGGTACGCGGTGCGCGGTTCGACGACGACCACGCGCGGGCCGGATGGCGCGCGCGCCAGCCGGGCCGCCAAGCTGAGCCCCGCCAGTCCCGCACCGAGCACCACGACGTCAGCGTCTTCGACAGAGTTCATTTGTGCTCTATTTCTCTTAACCACATGCTGAGGTGGGGTGAAACTGTTGCACGATCGAGTCGGCTGCGACAGCTGAAGAAATCTACGGATGAATAGCTACTACCTATGGACGAGGATTTGGAGTAGGTTTCCTAATATACCTAGCTAGGTTACCTAATTAGGTGCTTTATCTCCCTTACAATCAGCGATTCTCGAGCATCAGAGGCCATTTTGATACCTGATTCACTAACCCAACTGCAGTACGACACCATCTACAACATCTTCTCCCTCGTGATTGCCTCGCAGCTTTTCACCTCCATCTTTCTGGTTATCAGCCTGCCGCGCGTATTGCCGCGATACCGTCAGGCACTGACTGTCGCGGCGATCGTTTGTGGTATCGCGGCATATCACTACTTCCGCATCTTCAATTCCTTCACCGAAGCATTCGTGACCGAGGCTGTCGGCGGCCGCGGTGATTATGTTCAGGTCGCGGGAGCGTCATTCAACGAGGGATACCGCTACGTCGACTGGCTGCTGACGGTTCCCTTGCTTCTTCTTGAACTCGTGGCCGTTCTGGCCCTGGCCCGCAAGGTGCAGAGCAGCCTGCTCACGCGACTCATTCCTGCTGCTGCCCTCATGATCGCTCTCGGCTACCCCGGCGAAATGGCGTCGGACAACCTCACCCGCGGCATCTTCGGTCTGCTCTCCTCGCTTCCCTTCGCGTATATCCTCTACGTGCTCTTCGTTGAACTGACCAAGTCGCTCGACCGCCAACCCGCCACTGTGCGCAAGACCATCAGCTTGCTGCGACTGCTCTTGCTGGCAACGTGGGGCGTCTACCCGATTGCCTACCTGCTGCCCGGACTTGGTATCGACGGGTCAGACGCATGGGTCGGCCTCCAGATTGGATACTCCGTAGCAGATATCCTGGCCAAGTGCCTGTACGGCCTGATCATCTTCCGGATCGCGCGGATGAAGTCCTTCTCAGATGACCAAGCCTTTGCCGAGGTCGAACTGACTCTGGAGGAGGCGACGAGCCTCAAGCAGCCTATCGTTCAGAATCGGCGGAAATAGTCGACGAAACCGTCGACGTGAACGGGACCTGCCCGACCGGTAATCGGTCCTGCGGGTCCCGTTTTGGCCGCCACGTGCATCGCCAAACAATCGTCGCGGATCAGCGCGACTGGCGCTTCTTGCCGAGCTTCGGCTGGCCCTTCACCGCGGGGGCGCGGCCCTTGCCCTTGTTGGCCTTGGCCTTACCGCCGCCACCTGAACCGCCTGAACGGCGCGAACCGCCGGAACCGCCGGCGGCCTGGGTCAACTCGAGGCGTGCGTCGTCCAGGAAGGCAACCCCGATCTCAGTGAGGGTCGTGCTCTCGGCGGCACGATCGAACAATGCATAGCCGAGTTCGGCCTCGACCTGCTTCACCGAGGCGCTGAGGGTGTCGCGGGAGATGCCGAGTGTCTGCGCGGCGCGGGCGAAATCGGGCGCCTCAGCGGCCGCCACGAAATGTGCCAGCAGGGTGATGTCCACGTGAAGCCTCTCGTCGGTTGCGCGGGTTGCGCGCAGCCCTTCTAGGCTACGCGCCGAAACCGGCCGAACCCACCGCTGCACGTACGGAGGTCCCACCACTGCACCCAGCGAATCTTCACCGCGAACAGGTGCCGGGGGCTAGGCGCGGCGCCGTCAACGTGGTTCGCTGGGAGCATGACGACCCTGCCGATGTTCCCCCTGGGATCCGTGCTGTTTCCTTATATGCCGTTGCAACTGCGGGTGTTCGAGGAACGCTACCTCGTCATGCTCGCGCGCGTGCTCGATTCCCCGCCGGCTGAGTTCGGCATCGTGCTGATCGAACGAGGCCAAGAGGTCGGCGGCGGCGAACGCCGGTTCAGCATCGGTACCGTAGCCCGGGTCACCCAGCTGGAGGCGCCAGAGGGCTATCTCGGCCTGGTCGTGCAGGGCGAGCGCAGGATCGAGGTGACCGAGTGGATGCCGGAGAACCCGCATCCGCTTGCCACCGTGCGTGAGCTGCCCGACCTGGAATGGGACGATGCCTTGTTGCCGCGGCGGGAACAGGCGGAGCAACTCGTGCGCCGAACCCTTTCGCTGGCGAGCGAATTCGCCGACCAGGAGTGGTCGCCCGAGGTGGAGCTCTCGCACGATCCGACCGCGGCCGCCTGGCAGCTCGCCGCGATCGCCCCGGTGGGACCGCTCGACCAGATCGCTCTGCTGCGCTCCGACAGCATGGCCAGCCTGCTCGACAACATCATCGAGCTGACCGAGGCTGCGGCCGAATCCCTGGCCTGGTGACGGTCACCGAGGTGTGAGTTTCGCGCCGAAAAGTCGAGAATTTTGGCCCGAACTCACACCTCGGCGGCGAACCTGGACGCCAACGTCGCGCTGGCGCAAAGAAAGCGCTGCGAGTGCGGCCAGGACGAGTGAGAGCCCGAAGAAGACGACGATCGTCGTGACGCTCGCGCCCGTACTGAGCGGGCTGGTGCCGAACGCCCAGTAGTACGGGCTCAGGTTGTGCAGCCACTCCAGGCTCGCGCTCTGGCTGCGAGGGCGTTGAATACGTAGCCGAGCACGGCCACAGCGGCACCGGCAGCGATGCCGCCGATGCGTCGCCCGGTCAGCGCTCCGCCGAGCAGCGCGGCGGATGCCGTCAGCAGATTCACCCCGCCGAACAATAGGCACATGCCGAGCAGGTTTCCCACTTCAATCTGCAGTTTCGACGAATCGTTGAGCGGCAGCACGACCAGGAGCAGCAGCGCGGAGAGCGCGAGGATCTTTACCGCGATGGCGCAGAACCGGGCCACGGCTACCTGTACCCGGGGTGACCCCGTGCGCGAGGGTGAGCTCGAGCCGCCCGGATTCCTCGTCGCCGCCGAGAGCGCCCGCGCCCCAGCTGGTCGCCGCAATGCTCAGGAGCAGAAACCCGATCAGCCCAAACAGGGTCGCCTGGGTATAACCGGCACCGGTGGCAGCCAGGTCGGTGGGGCGGATGCCGCTGGCCACCAGGCGCAGGTGACGGATGGCCGTGGCTCGCAACTCCTCCACACTGTTGATCGTGACGATGCTGCCGCCCCGCAGAATGGCGACCTCGTCGGCCGCCTGCTGAATTTCACTGATCACGTGCGAGGAGAGAAAGACGGTCTGGCCGCGGTCACGGGCTTCGCGCACCAGCCGAAGGACTTCCTGCTGCATAAGCGGGTCGAGGCCGCTCGTGGGTTCGTCGAGCACGAGCAGCTCGGCCTGGTGCATGAACGCCTGCACGATGGCGAGCTTCTGCTTGTTGCCCTTCGACAGCTTTCGTACCGGGCGGTCCAGGTCAAGCCGAAGCCGTTCGGCCAGCTCCTGCACGTGACCGGCGGCAACCGGCCCCGAGATGTCGGCGTAGTGCGCCAGTAAGCAGCGCCCGCTCGTGCGCCCCTCCAGAATCAGCTCGCCCGGCAGATACCCAATGCGGCGCCGCAGTTCCGGCCCCGCATTGCGCGAGCGGGTACCGAGCACGGTCGCCTGCCCCGACGTCGGCCGAATAATGTCGAGGAGCGCCCGCATGATCGTGGTCTTGCCGGCCCCGTTGGGCCCGATCACCCCGAACACCGTGCCGCGCGGCACCTGAAAGATCACCCCGTTTAGCGCCCGATTGTGGCCGAACTGCTTGACGAGGTCGACCACGTCGATGGCGGCACCCGGTGGGGTGACTCCATCGCGAACGTGCGTGGACCGACCGAGTGCAATGTGGCTCACGAAGGCTCCTTGGCTCTCGCTGCGATTTTAGTCCTCGACCGTGAGGCGGGCAGTGTCTAATGGTTTAGATGATAGAAACTTCACCAGCGGATGCCCCACCGTCCGCTTCCGGCGCGATCATCGGCCCCGACGGCCTCAGACGCCCGGCCTGGGCCGCGGTCGACCCGATGTTGCGCGACTACTACGACACGGAGTGGGGCGTTCCGGTACGCAGCGAACACGCCCTGTTCGAGCGCATCAGCCTCGAGGCGTTTCAGTCTGGGCTGTCCTGGGCCATCATTCTGCGCAAGCGCCCAGGGTTTCGCGCGGCCTTCGCCGACTTCAACCCCGATCGCATCGCCGCCTTCGACGACGACGACGTGGCCCGGCTGCTGAACGACGAGATGATTGTGCGCAACCGCCTGAAGATTCGCGCCACCATCACCAACGCCCAGGCCACCATCGCCCTCCGTGAGCAGGGCGGTCTGGTCGACTTCGTCTGGTCGTTCCAACCCGACGAAACCCCCGAGCCGGCAACGCAGGCCGACGTACCGACTCGCTCCGCGGCATCCGCTGCCCTGTCGAAGGCCCTGAAGAAGGTCGGCTTCGTCTTCGTCGGACCGACCACCATGTTTGCGCTGATGGAAGCGATCGGCATGATCGATACCCACCTGCAGGGCAGCCACCGTCGCGGCAGCAGCGGGGTGTGGGGCTAGGCTGGGCGCTACCAACTGAATATCGGGCCGAATGGTCGATGCGGGAGAGTTCGGCGCGAGCGCGTACGAACACCGAAGGAGCAATCCTCCCCGACAATCTCTCAGGTACTCGTACCGCATCGAACTGGCCACTCTGAAAAGAAGACCGGGCGCTTACCGGTCTCGCCCACGGTGAAAGTCAGCGTCCGCGCTGGTGAAGCTCTCAGGCACGAGCGACAGAGGGGGAGTTCCCACGCGGCTCAATCGAGTCGCGAACACCGCCGCGGCCGGCTCTCGGCCCTGTCACCCGGAGAACTCATGACCTCGGCCGATTCCAGCACCCCCGCACCGATCGAGCGGTTCTCGCCCCTGCACCAGGCGCACGTCGATGCCGGCGCCAGCTTCACCGACTTCGCCGGCTGGCAGATGCCGGTGCGCTACTCGAGCGACCTTGCCGAGCACCACGCTGTGCGCACCGCGGCCGGCCTGTTCGACCTGTCGCACATGGCCGAGATTCTGATCGAAGGACCGGATGCCGCCGCCTACCTCGACTACGCGCTGGCGGGCAAGCTTTCGATGATCGAACTCTGGCAGGCCAAATACAGTCTGCTCCTGGCCGAGAATGGCGGCATCATCGACGACCTGGTCGTCTACCGTCTGGGCGACACCAAGTTTTTGGTCGTAGCCAACGCCGGCAACCGGTTCGCCGCCTTCGAGGCGCTCGCGGAGCGAGCCACAGACTTTGACGTCGCCGTGGTCGACCAGAGCGATGACTACGCGCTCATTGCCGTGCAGGGCCCGAACGCCCTCGCCATCCTGGACGCGACCGTGGGCGTCACCGACCTGGGCACCGACCTGCACTTCATGAAGTATTACCGCATCACGGATGCCTTCTTCCGCGGCCACCCCCTGCTGGTCGCCCGCACCGGTTACACCGGTGAAGACGGCTTCGAGCTCTACCTCGCGGCCGAGCACGCCCGCGAACTGTGGGACGCACTGGTCGTAGCGGGCGCCGACCAGGGACTCGTTCCGGCCGGGCTCGCCAGCCGCGACACCCTCCGGCTGGAGGCCGGCATGCCGCTGTACGGTCACGAGCTGACGCTCACGACCTTCCCGGCCCAGGCCGGCCTCGGCCGCGTCGTCAACCTGAACAAGGAGAACGATTTCGTCGGCCGGGCCGCGAGCGTTGCTGGGCCGGAGGGTGGGGCATCCGTTTTGGTGGGCCTGATCGCCGCCGGCAAGCGCGCCGGTCGCGCCGACTACGAGATCTTCCGCAGCCTCGATGCAGCGCACAGCGACGGCGTCATCACGAGCGGCGCGCTCTCGCCGACACTTGGCTACCCGATCGCCATGGCCTACGTCACCCCCGACCTGGCCCGCCTCGGCACCGAGGTGTACGTCGACGTGCGCGGTACCCGCCTCCCAGCAACCGTCACCTCGCTTCCCTTCTATAAGCGCGTCAAATAACTCTTCCCTGTTGAACCAATTCTGAAATCCGTGCAACCTGCGAAAGGCAACACCATGACAGACACATCGAAACTGCAGTACACCGCCGAGCACGAGTGGGTTCTGGTCGAGGGAAACGTCGCGACCGTCGGCATCACCGCCTACGCCGCGGAGAAGCTCGGCGACGTCGTCTTCGTTGAACTGCCCGACGTGGGCAGCACCGTCGCCGGCGGCACGGTCGTCGGCGAGATCGAGTCGACCAAGTCGGTCGGGGAACTCTTCGCACCGGTGAACGGCACCGTCACGGCCACCAACGACGCCGTGGTGGAGAGCCCCGAGCTCGTCAACAGCGACCCGTTCGGCGAGGGCTGGCTGATCAGGGTGGAGTTCGAGACCCTTCCCACTCTGCTCACCTTTGCCGAGTATTCGGCCCTGATCGGGGAGTAATCGCAGATGAGCCACGCTTTCGCGCAGCGTCACATCGGAACGGATGTTGACGCCCAGTCCCACATGCTCGCCACGCTCGGCTACGCCTCGGTCGACGACCTCGTCTCCGCGGCCATGCCGGCGTCGATCCACGCCGACCTGTTCCGCCAGGACGCAGGCAGCGCCCTGCCGCCCGCCGCGACCGAGAACGAGGCCGTTGCCGAACTGCGCGCCCTCGCCGACCGGAACACGGTCAAGCGCTCCATGATCGGCCAGGGCTATTACGACACGTTCACGCCCGCCGTGATCAAGCGCAACGTGTTCGAGAACCCCAGCTGGTACACCGCCTACACGCCCTACCAGCCCGAGATCTCGCAGGGCCGGCTCGAAGCGCTCATCAACTTTCAGACCATGATCGCCGATCTCACCGGGCTGACCACGGCCAATGCGTCGATGCTCGACGAGTCCACCGCGGTCGTCGAGGGCATGCTCCTCGCTCTGCGCGCCTCCAAATCCGGGTCGCGTCGATTTATCGTCGACACGGATGCCTTTCCCCAGACCCACGCGCTGCTCGTCCATCGCGCCGCCGCCCTCGGCATCGAACTCGCTCAGGTCGCACTGACAGAGCGGACCACCGCCGAGGACCTCGGCGACTACTTCGGTGTCTTCGTGCAGTACCCGGCGGCCTCCGGTCGAATCTGGAACCCATCCACCGTCATCGCCCTCGCCCACGAACATAAGGCGCTCGCCGTTGTGGCCGCCGACCTGCTCGCCCTCACCCTGCTGAAATCGCCCGGCGACCTCGGCGCCGATGTGGCCGTCGGCACCAGCCAGCGTTTCGGCGTGTCGATGGGCTTCGGCGGACCGCACGCCGGCTACATGGCCGTTCGCAAGGGACTCGAACGCCAACTGCCCGGCCGCCTGGTCGGGGTGAGCGTCGACGCAGCCGGCCACCCGGCCTACCGCCTCGCCCTGCAGGTGCGCGAACAGCACATTCGCCGCGACAAGGCCACCTCGAACATCTGCACCGCCCAGGTGCTGCTCGCCGTCATGGCCGGCATGTACGCGGTCTACCACGGACCCCAGGGCCTGAAAGCGATCGCCACCCGGGTGCACGAGCGGACCGGCGCCCTCGTTGCCGCCCTGCGCGCCATCGACGTCGACGTGCGGAGCGACGCCTTCTTCGACACCATCCAGGTCAACGTGCCGGCGGGCGCCGCCGAGGTCGTCGCGAAAGCCGCCGCCAGTGGCTACAACCTGCGCCAGGTCGATGAGAACACGATCAGCGTGTCGGTCGACGAGACCACCACGCTCGCCGACCTGTCCTATGTCGTCGGCGCGTTCGGTGGCCGCTCGGCGTTCGGCCACGTGGACTTCGACGCCGTGCAGCACGGACTGCCAGCCGAGCTTGATCGGACGAGCGATTTTCTCACCCACCCGGTGTTCAACACGCACCGGTCGGAAACCAGCATGATGCGCTACCTCAAGCGCCTCGCCGACTATGACTACGCGCTCGACCGCGGCATGATCCCGCTCGGATCCTGCACCATGAAGCTCAACGCGGCGAGCGAGATGGAAGCCGTCAGCTGGCCTGAATTCGCCGGAATCCACCCGTTCGCTCCCAAAGCGGATGTCGAGGGCTACCTTCACCTCGTGCGCCAACTCGAAACCTGGCTGACCGACGTCACCGGCTACGACTCCGTATCGCTGCAGCCGAATGCCGGCAGCCAGGGCGAACTGGCCGGCCTGCTCGCCATTCGCGGGTTCCACCAGTCGAACGGTGAAACCGATCGCACGGTCTGCCTGATCCCGTCGAGCGCACACGGCACCAACGCGGCATCCGCTGCACTGGCCGGCATGCGCGTTGTGGTCGTGGCCTGCGACGACCTCGGCAACGTGGACCTGGCCGACCTGCACGCCAAGATCGCCGAGCACGCCGAGAACCTTGCTGCCCTCATGATCACCTATCCGTCGACCCACGGGGTCTACGAGCACGAGGTCGCGACGATCTGCAAGGCAGTGCACGACGCCGGCGGCCAGGTCTACGTCGACGGCGCCAACCTCAATGCGCTGCTTGGTTTCGCCCGCTACGGCGATTTCGGCGGCGACGTCTCGCACCTGAACCTGCACAAGACGTTCTGCATTCCGCACGGCGGCGGCGGTCCCGGTGTCGGACCGGTCGCGGCCAAGGCGCACCTCGCGGCGTTCCTGCCGGGACATCCGCTCGCCCAGAGCGACGAGCACTACCTGCTCGGTGCTGCTGGAGCCACCGCCACCGTCGTGCACGGCGGTGGGCCGGTCTCGGCGGCGCCCTATGGCAGCCCGAGCATTCTGCCCATCTCCTGGGCCTACGTGCGCATGATGGGAATCGACGGCCTCAAACAGGCCACCGCCGCCGCCGTGCTGGCCGCCAACTACGTCGCCAAGCGCCTGGAGAACAGCTACCCGCTGCTCTACTCGGGCGAAAACGGCCTGGTCGCGCACGAGTGCATTCTCGACCTGCGGCCGCTCACCGCGGCCACCGGCGTGAGCGTCGACGACGTGGCCAAGCGCCTCGTCGACTACGGCTTCCACTCGCCGACCATGAGCTTTCCGGTGGCCGGCACGCTCATGGTCGAACCCACCGAGAGTGAAGACCTCGGCGAGATTGACCGCTTCATCGACGCCATGATCGCGATCAAGGCCGAAGCGGATGCCGTCGCCGCCGGCCGCTGGCCCGCCGACGACAATCCGCTGCACAACGCCCCGCACACCGCTCAGTCCGTGATCGAGGGGGAGTGGGAGCATCCGTATGACCGGGCCACCGCTGTCTACCCGCTCGCGTCCCTGGTGCGGAACAAGTACTGGCCGCCGGTGCGCCGCATCGACAACGCCTACGGGGACCGCAACCTGGTCTGCGCCTGCCCGCCGCCCGAGGCCTTCGAGTAGGGGGTATCTCAGCTGGCCGGGGCGAGCAGCCCCGGCCACCAGCCCAGCGCGAGCGGATAGCCGACAAAAGAGAGAATGTCGAGCAGCCAGTGCGTCACCACGAGCGGCATGGTGCGCCCCCAGCGGGTGTAGCACCAGCCGAACACGACGCCCATGGCCACGTTGCCAAAGAATGGTCCGACACCCTGGTAGAGGTGGTAGCTGCCGCGCAGCACGGCCGAGCTCACAATGATGGTCCAGGTCGACCAGCCGAGTTCGCGCAGCCGCGTGAACAGGTAGCCCACCACGATGAGTTCCTCGAGCAGCGCTGCCTTGAGGGCGGCGAAGACGAGAATCGGAATGGTCCACCAAAAGGTATCGAGCGGCGAGGGCACCACGGCCACTGTAAAGCCGAATGCTCGGCCGGCCAGGTAGAGCGCGAGCCCCGGAATGCCGATGACGAGGAGAAGCCCGAAGCCGCCGAGCAGATCCTTGCCCGGTCGGGTGAAGTCGAAGCCGAGGCGGGTGAACGGGCTCTGGCCGGGCCGCCACAGCAGAAACAGCACCAGCGCTACAGCGGCGAGGCCGAACGCAATGCCGAGAAATTGGTAGGTGAAGTCGAGCCACTCTCGTGGCGACTGCGACCCGTTGAGCGTTGCCGACTGGTCGGCGAGGGGGGTCGTATCGGTCAGGCGGGCCACGATCGACACGATCGAGTACACGGCCGAGGCCCCGAGCGAAAGGGCGAGCACGATGCCAATCTCCCAATACAACGGTGAATTACCGAGCCGGGAACGGTGCGGGGCGGATGCTGGCGGCATGGCCCTATCCTGCCACCTCGGCATCCGCAGACGCTCGCGTCGCGATCGCGGGGGAAGCATCCGTTCGAAACCCGCCTCGCAACATATGTGCAAAATGACAGTGTGTGACGCTCAATAGTTGTCAGATAGATTGCGCGTCTGTAACATTTTTCGCCGCATTGCCCAATCTGGGTAAGTAACAAACTAGGGTCGTAACAACCCCCCAACGTTGAGTCGGGTCTTTTGCGGCCAAAATTGGGTTGACTCTACTGGCGCGTGACACGGTCAAGAGCTGTGTCAGGCGCCCTTTTGTGCATTGGAGCAAAAATTGAAAATCAGGAGAATGGGCATTGTCGCCATCGCTCTCGCCTCGACCGGAGCTCTCATGCTCTCGGGCTGCGCGGGCGGCGCAGAGACCTCCGCTGAAGGCAGCGCGATCATCACCACGAACGGCACCGAGCCGCAGATGTCGCTGATCCCCACCAACACCACCGAGGTCGGCGGCGGAAAGATCATCACGTCGATCTTTGCCGGCCTGGTCTCCTACTCGGCCAGCGGTGAAATTCAAAATGAGGTCGCCAAGTCGATCGAGTCCGACGACGCCACCAACTGGACCGTCACGCTCAACGATGACTGGACTTTCACCAACGACGAGCCGGTCACCGCGCAGTCGTTCGTCGACGCCTGGAACTATGGTGCCCTCTTCGATAACGCACAGGGGTCCTCTTACTTCTTCGACAACATCGTCGGTTTCTCCGACGTGCAAAACTCCATGGACGACCCCTCCGGCGCGGTCGGCGAAGATGGAGCCCCGCTGCAGGTTGGCGATCCGCTAACCGACGGCATGTCCGGCTTGAAGGTCGTTGACGACACCACGTTCACCGTGGAACTCGCTGGCACCGAGGCCGACTGGCCGCTGCGCCTCGGCTACTCCGCCTACTCGCCGCTGCCCTCCGTGGCCTTCGAGGATATGGACGCCTTCGGTCAGAACCCGATCGGTAACGGCCCGTACATGCTCGCCAGCGCGGATGCCTGGCAGCACGACGTGCAGATCGACCTCGTCACCAACCCGAATTACGCGGGCGTGCGCACCCCGAAGAATGACGGTTTGACCATCATCTTCTTCGCCTCTTTCGACGCCGGCTACGCTGCCGTGCAGGGCGGCGACCTCGACGTGCTCGACCAGATCCCCGAATCCGCACTGGCGAGCTACGAATCCGATTTTCCGGACACGTTCGTGAACGAGCCGGCCGCGGTTTTCCAGGCGTTCAACATGCCGTACTACCTCGAGCACTGGTCCGGCGAGGAGGGCAAGCTGCGTCGTGCAGCCCTCTCTATGGCAATTGACCGCGCCGAGATCACCGATGTTGTCTTCCAGGGCACCCGCACCCCGGCCACCGACTTCACCTCCCCGGTCATCGCCGGCTACTCCGACTCCCTCAAGGGTTCCGAAGTACTCGAGTACAACCCGGAAGAGGCCGTCGCACTCTGGGCTGAGGCCGACGCGATCTCTCCCTACACCGGCACCTTCGACATCGCCTACAATTCCGACGGGCCGCACCAGGCCTGGGTCGACGCAGTCGTGAACAGCGTCAAGAACACGCTCGGCATCGACGCGGTTGGCAAGCCCTACCCGACCTTCGCGGCCGCAATCGATGACCGCGACACCCAGGCGTTGACCGGCGGCACCCGCGCCGGCTGGCAGGCCGACTACCCGTCGCTGTACAACTTCCTCGCGCCGCTGTACAAGACCGGTGCCGGCTCGAACTACGAGGGCTACAGCAGCGAGGCATTCGACACGCTCCTCACCGACGGCGCCGCGGCGTCGAGTGTTGAAGAGGCCACGGCCAAGTACGTCGAAGCACAGGAAGTTCTGCTGCAGGACCTCCCGACCATCCCGCTGTGGTACCAGAACACCTCCGGTGTTTGGTCTGACACGGTGAGCAACGTTGAGTTCGGCTGGGATTCTGTGCCGCTCTACCACGAGATCACCAAGAACTAACCATTCGTTCCTAGTACGTCGTTACGAGAGGCCCGGGGTCATGCCCGGGCCTCTCGAGTTCCACTTAATGATTGCGACTTTTTCATGCACTCGACTTCTCCCGTGCCGACCAGCACCGTGTCAACTGCGCCGACGGGTAGCTGATGCTCTGGTATACCGGCAAGCGCCTGCTCCAGATGATCCCCGTGTTCTTCGGCGCCACTTTCTTGATCTACTTCATGGTGTTCTCCCTGCCCGGAGACCCCATCGCTGCCCTCTATGGCGAGCGGCCCCCGTCGCCCGCCGTCATCGCACAGATTCGTTCCGAATACAACCTCGACAAGCCGTTCATCATGCAGTACCTGCTCTACATCGGTAACTTCTTTCAGGGTGACCTCGGCACCACGTACTCCGGTCGCTCCGTCTCGGACGTCATGGCTTCTGCCTTTCCGATCACGGCACGACTGGCCATGCTCGCCCTCGCCTTCGAAGCCCTCTTCGGCATCCTGGTCGGCCTCGTGGCAGGTCTCCGCAAGGGCAAGCTGTTTGACGCGAGCGCCCTCGTGGTGAGCCTGCTGCTGATCAGCGTGCCGACCTTTGTGATCGGCTTCGTGCTGCAATTCGTGTTCGGTGTTCAGCTCGGCTGGGCTCGCACCACGGTGAGTGGGGCGGCACCGCTCGACGAACTGATTTTGCCAGCGCTGGTGCTGGCATCCGTTTCGTTTGCCTATATTGTGCGGCTCACCCGGGCGAGCGTGTCGGACAATCTTAACGCCGACTTTGTGCGCACCGCTACGGCCAAGGGCCTCTCCCGACCCCGCGTCGTTACCGTGCATGTGCTGCGCAACTCGCTGGTTCCCGTGGTGACCTTTCTCGGCGTTGACATTGGCTCGCTCATGGTCGGTGCCATCGTCACAGAGGGCATCTTCAATATCAACGGGGTCGGTGGCACCGTCTTTAAGGCCATTCGCCTCGGCGAAGGACCGACAGTGGTGTCGTTCATCGCCGTGATGGTCGTGATCTTCGTACTCGCCAACCTGCTCGTCGATCTGCTGTACGCAGCTCTGGACCCAAGGATCCGTTATGCCAAGTAAGAATCAGGGCGCGCAGCCGCACTTCGTTGCAGCGCTCGAAGACACCCCCCTCGTGGCCATCGACCGCCTCGATGAGACCGCGAAAGCGCGCAGTACTTGGGCGGATGCCTGGGACGCGATGCGACGCCGGCCCAGCTTCTGGATTTCGTCCGGACTCATCCTGCTGATTGTGCTTGTTGCGTTGGTCCCCACCTTGTTCGCCTCGGTATCGCCGACGCAGTGCCAGTTGTCGGACAGTAACGGGGTGCCGCAGTCCGGGCATCCGCTCGGATTTACCTTTCAGGGCTGCGATGTCTACGCGCGGATTATTTTCGGCACGAGTGCCTCGGTGACCGTCGGCATGCTGGCTGCCGCCATCGTTACCCTGTTCGGTCTCATCGTCGGTGCCCTCGCTGGCTACTACGGCGGTTTCCTCGACGCCGTCGTCTCGCGCATCGGCGACATTTTCTTCGCCGTTCCGACCGTGCTCGGCGCCATCGTGCTGCTCTCGGTATTGCCAGACCGCACCCCGGTCGTGATCGCCCTCGTCATCTCGATCTTCGCCTGGCCGCAGGTCGCCCGCATCATGCGCGGCGCCGTGTTGACCGCGCGAAACTCGGACTATGTCGTGGCCTCGGTCGCGCTCGGTGTCTCGAAGTTCAAGATTTTGCTGCGGCACGTCGTTCCCAACGCCATCGCCCCCGTGATCGTCATCGCGACGGTCTCCCTCGGCACGTTCATCGTTGCGGAGGCCACGCTTTCGTTCCTGGGCATCGGCCTCGGCCCCGGCACCATGTCGTGGGGCCGCGATATCGGCGAAGCACAGACGACCATCCGCACGAGCCCGCAGGTTCTGCTGTACCCCTCGATCGCGCTGTCTCTAACCGTGCTGGCTTTTCTCATGCTCGGTGACGTGCTGCGCGACGCGCTCGACCCCCAGGCGAGGGCACGCCGATGACTCAGTTAGCGACCGAAACCGTGAATCAAATTTCGTCCACCGACTCCGCACCGCTCTTGGAGATCAAGAACCTCGAGGTCGGGTTCCGCACTCAGCGCGGTGTCGTGCCCGCCGTGCGCGGCGTGAGCCTTACGCTCTTCCCCGGCCAGACTCTCGCGATCGTGGGGGAGTCCGGCTCGGGCAAGACCACGACCGCGCAGGCCATCATCAAGCTGCTGGCCGGCACCGGCCAGGTGACCGGCGGACAGATTTTGTTTGAGGGCCGGGACCTGACCACCCTGAACGCCGCCGAGATGCAGGCCGTGCGCGGTCGTCAAATCGGTTACGTTCCGCAGGACCCGATGAGCAACCTCAACCCGGTCTGGAACATTGGGTTTCAGGTGTCCGAAGCCATCAAGGCTAATAGCGGCCTCCGTGGCAAGCCACTGAAGGCGCGCACCATCGAAGTGCTGCAGGAGGCCGGCCTGGCGGATGCCGCCGACCGGCTCAAGCAGTACCCGCACCAGTTCTCCGGCGGCATGCGTCAGCGCGTGCTCATCGGCATTGGGCTCTCGGCCCGGCCGAAGCTGCTCATCGCCGACGAGCCCACGAGCGCGCTCGACGTCACCGTGCAGCGTCAGATTCTCGATCACCTCGCGACCCTCACCCGGGATTACGGCACGAGCGTGCTGTTCATTACGCACGACCTCGGTCTCGCCGCCGAGCGGGCCGAACAGCTCGTGGTGATGTACAAGGGCAAGGTCGTCGAATCGGGGCCGTCGCAGGAGATTTTGGCCAACCCGCAGCACCCGTACACCCAACGCCTCGTCGCTGCGGCTCCCAGCCTCGCCTCACGACGCATTCAGGCCAAGAAGAATCAGGATGCCCCGACGTCCGAAATCTTCTCGGCCGGCGGTACCGATACGGCGCTGATCGCCCGCGCCACCGAACGAGAGCTGGCGGCGACCGGCAAGGACCTCATCTCGGTCGAGGGCATCACCAAGATGTACCGCATCCGTAAGTCGGGGCTGAAATATGACGAACTCCTCGCCGTGAACGACGTGTCGTTCGGGGTCAAGAAGGGCACCACCACGGCGATCGTGGGGGAGTCCGGGTCGGGCAAGTCCACCGTGGCCAAGCTCATTCTGCAGCTGGAAGGCCTCACCAGCGGGCGGATTGAATTCGAGGGACGCGACGTTGCCGGGCTCAAGGGCCGCCAGTTGCTGAACTTTCGCCGCCGGGTGCAGCCGGTGTTCCAGGATCCGTACGGCTCACTCGACCCGCAGTACAACGTGGGGAACACCATTGCGGAGCCGCTGCTGGCGCACAAGGTTGGCACCAAAAAGGAACGCCAGAAGCGCGTGCTGGAGCTGCTCGACCAGGTCTCGCTGCCGGCCTCGACGCAGTTTCGCTACCCGAGCGAGCTCTCCGGCGGCCAACGCCAGCGCATTGCCATTGCGCGGGCCCTGGCGCTCAAGCCCGATGTACTCGTGCTCGACGAGGCCGTCTCCGCGCTTGACGTGCTCGTGCAGGGGCAGATCCTGAACCTGCTCACCGAACTGCAGACCGAGCTGGGGCTGACCTACCTGTTCATCACCCACGACCTCGCGGTGGTGCGTCTCGTTGCCGACAACGTCTGCGTCATGCAGAAGGGGCGCATCGTTGAGGCGGCGTCGACCGATGACGTGTTCGACAGCCCCCGCGAGCTGTACACGCAAGAGTTGCTTGCTGCCATTCCTGGTGGCGACTTCGAGTTCGGTCGCTAACCTGCGTTCAACACACAGGCCCGACCGGTAATACTGGTCGGGCCTGTGTGGTTTAACCGCCGTCACGTGCGCTGGTCGGTGGCGCATTCAGTGGTCTGGCCTGCTGAAACGGTGCAAACATTGCGCGCGGCCGCAACAAACGCAGTAATTGTGCACAATGCGCCCCCGGAACGAAAATAAATGGTGATATTTGGTAACGGTTCGGGTACTTATTGAGCGAAGCCGAGGTTTTCTCTCTATGGTCATATTTATCCGCGCTCGACCTGCGGCCAAATCGCCGTGGTCGACGATCACTTCGCCCAGGAGGAATCTTGTCCATCAGAGGAAAACTGTTCAGGAAGAGTCTCAGTGGGGTCGCCGTTCTTGGCGTCGCCGCCCTTGCCCTGACCGCATGCACCACATCCGGCAGCACCACCACGAATACGGATGCCGCGGCCAGCGGCGGCACGGTCACGGTCGCGGTGGTCAACGACTTCACGTCGTTCAATAACCAGACCCCCCAGTCGAACCTCGACACCAACGGCCAGGTCGGTTACCTCATGGGTAACTACGGCTCCGCCTTCTCCTACATCGATAAAGACTTCAAGATCGTGCACGAAGACAAGTTCGGCACCTTCGAAAAAACCAGCGACGACCCGCAGACGGTCACCTATACGCTGAATCCCGGCAACAAGTGGTCGGACGGTGAGCCCGTCACGGCCGACGACATGGTTCTAGCCTGGGCGACCGGTGCCGGCTATTACAACAGCTCAACCACCGACCCCGACAGCGGCGACGTGGTCTCTGGCACCCAATACTTCGAGATCGCCGCGAGCACCGCAGGCCTCGACACGACCGCCTTCCCCACGGTGAGCGATGACAACCTGTCGATGACCCTGGTCTACGGCACCCCCTACGTGGACTGGGAGCTGGTCAACCCGATCGGCCAGCCGGCCCACATCGTGGCCAAGAAGGCCGGACTCAGCTCCGCCGCCGACCTGACCGCCCTGATGAAGAGCCTGCCCAAGGGTGACCCGGCCAACCCGGCTGCGGCCGACCCCACGCTGAAGGCCGCCGCCGACTTCGTGAACACCGGCTACGACGTGACCGCGTTCCCCACCGACCCCGACCTGCTCGTCTCAAGCGGCCCGATGGTGCCGACCGGCTGGACCCCCGGCCAGTCCTTCACCATGGAGCGCAACAAGTACTACGTGGGTGGCATGATTCCCAAGATCGACAAGATGATCCTGCGCGTCATTCCGGACGCCAACGCCCAGGTCACCGCCCTGCAAAACGGCGAGGTCGACATCATCAACCCGCAGGCATCCGCTGATACGCTCACCGCTCTGGAGAATACCGGAGCCGACGTACTGACCGGAGACCAGGTGTCGTATGACCACCTCGACCTGCGCTTCGACCAGCCGGTCTTCGCTGACATCAAGGTGCGCCAGGCGTTCCTGAAGACCATCCCGCGTCAGCAGATCCTCGATTCCATTGTGACGCCGGTCAACCCCGACGCCAAGGTGCTCAACTCGCAGATCTGGGTTCCCGCCAACGAACCGTACGCAGATTCCGTCGCCAACAACGGCTCGAAGGACTATGCCGATGTGGACATCGAGGGCGCCAAGGCCCTGCTGGCCGGCGCCACCCCCTCGGTGCGTATTTTGTACAACACCAACAACCCGAACCGGGTCGATGAGTTCCAAGCCATCCAGGAATCGGCCGCCAAGGCCGGCATCACCGTCGTTGACGCTGGGTCTCCGGACTGGAGCAGCCTGCTCTCGGGCGGCGACTATGACGCTTCACTATTCGGCTGGATCAGCCCCGGTGTCGGCTCGGCCGGCATCTCGCAGATCTTCTCGACCGACGGTGGTGGAAACTACAACCACTACACGGGAACGAATGACGACGCGATTGCGACCCAGACCACTCTGGATCCCGACAAGTTGATCGCCCTGGAAAAGAAGATGGACAAGCAGATGTTCGCGGACGCTTACGGCCTGCCGCTCTTCCAGCTGCCCGGTGTGTTCGGTGTCGCCAAGCGCGTGAGCGGTGTGGAGTACATGGGTAACCAGACCGGTCCGTTCTGGAACTTCTGGGAATGGTCCGTCAGTAAGTAGCGAGGTCGAAAGACGCGGCTTGATCGCGCAGTTGGGCTCCTGGGTTCGCCCAGGAGCCCAACTGGCGGGTCGGGTGGCATCCGTTTTCTTGTCGTACCCGAGGTACGAACCAACTCCTACAGTGAGGTAGCCCCGGCATGGTGAGCTTCATCCTGAGACGAATTCTCGTTTCCATACTCATCCTGATCGCCGCATCGTTTCTGATGTACGTCATGGTGGGCTACTCGGCCGATCCGCTTCAGGACCTCACGAGCAGTAATTCGCCCAATAAGCAGCAACTCATCAATGCCCGCGTCTCGCTCCTCGACCTTGACGTTCCGCCGCCCCTGCGCTGGGTGCTCTGGCTCGGGGGCGTGGCCAAGTGCGCCATTCCCTTCGCCAACGCCTGCGACCTCGGCTCGACCGTCTCCAAGGCGCAGGTCGTCGATATTCTGCCCAACGCCCTGGCCGCAACGGTGCAGCTCGTGACGTTCGCGCTCGTGCTGGCCATTCTGCTCGGCGTCACGATCGGCATCATCACCGCCCTCCGCCAATACAGCGGCCTCGACAATACGGTCACCTTCGTCAGCTTCTTTCTGTACTCGCTGCCCGCCTTTCTGGTGGCCGTGCTCCTAAAAGAATTCGTCGCCATCGGCTTCAATGACTTTCTGCGCGACCCGGTGATCGGTAGCGTCGCGCTCGTGGTCATCGGCCTCGTCATCGGCGCCATCTGGCAGTCGCTCCTCGGCGGTGACGGGCGGCGTCGCCTCGTGGTGTTCCTCGTGTCAGGTCTGGCGACCAGCGGTGTTCTGCTGCTGATGAGTGCGACCGGGTGGTTCATGCACCCCGGGCTCGGAGCGATCCCGATCATTGTGCTGGTCGCCGCGATCGCCCTCGGCTCGGCCACTCTGCTGGCCGGGCTGCGCAACCGTCGGGCCCTCATCACGGCGGGGATCAACGCCGCGATCGCCATTGTGGCGTACTTCACCCTGCAGCCCCTGTTCGACATCTCGAGCGCCGGCACGCTGTTCATTCTCGCGCTCGCCACCGCTGTCGTGGGCCTGGTCAGTGGTTTCCTCGCCGGCGGCTACGACCGCGGTCAGAACATGCGCGTCGGCCTCATCACGGCCTTGCTCTCGGGCGCCGTCGTGCTACTGGACCGGTTCATGCAGTCCTGGGGCGATCTGCTCACCGCCACCAACGGACGCCCGATCGCGACGGTGGGCTCGAAGACCCCGGGGTTGAGCGGCGATGTCTGGCTGGGCGGGCTTGACGCCTTCGCCCACCTCACCCTGCCGACCATCGCGCTGCTGCTGATCTCCTTCGCCGGGTACACCCGGTATTCCCGCGCCGGCATGCTCGAGGTGCTCAGCCTCGACTACATTCGCACCGCCCGCGCCAAGGGGCTGCCCGAGCGCACCGTGATCGTGCGCCACGCCTTTCGCAACATGCTCATTCCGCTCACCACCCTGGTGGCCTTCGACGTCGGCGCCCTGCTCGGTGGCGCGATCATCACCGAGAAGGTCTTCGCCATCCCCGGGATGGGCAGCCTGTTCAATGCGGGACTCCAGCGCGGTGACCTCAACCCGGTGATGGGCTATTTCCTGATCGTGGCCGCCATGGCGATCACCTTCAATTTTCTGGCCGACATGGCCTATGCCGGGCTCGACCCCAGAGTGAGGATCCGCTAGATGTCCACACCAATTGGCTTGGGGCCGACCCCGCCCGAGATCCCCGCCGACGAACTCGCCGTCGCGAGCGCGATCCCCGAAAGTCAGGGACGCCTGATCTGGCGTCGCTTCGTCGGCAACAAGGTGGCCGTCGCCTCCGTCTTCATCCTCCTGCTCATCATCCTGTTTTCCTTCTCCGCCATCGGCATCGGCCCGATCCCCGGCTGGTGGCAGTACGGGTACAAAGCGCTCAACCCGCAGGTGAACGGCGGCAACCCCACCCTCTCGCTGGTGCCACAGTTTCTCGGCGGCAACGGTATTTCGCTGGGCGAGCATCCGTTCGGCCAGGACCGCATCGGCAAGGACTACTTCGCCATGACCATGCGCGGCATTCAGAACTCCGCGCTGGTCATGGTGGTTCTCGGCCTCATCGCGACCGTCGTGGGCGTGGTGGTCGGGGCCATCGCCGGCTACTACCGCGGCACCGTCGACGCCATTCTCATGCGGGTCACCGACGTCTTCATCGTGATTCCCGCCCTCGTGATCGGCTCCGTCGTGGGCCACTGGTTCGGCGCTCTCGGCGCCCCGGTACTGGCGATCATGCTCGGCTTCTTCTCCTGGATGGGCATCGCCCGCCTGGTGCGCGGCGAATTCCTGTCGCTGCGGGAACGCGAGTTCGTCGAGGCCGCCCGGGTCGCCGGGGCGAGCGACATGCGCATCATCTTCAAGCACATCCTGCCCAACGCCATGGGTGTCGTCATCGTGTCGGCGACGCTCATCATGGCCTCGGCCATTCTGCTCGAGACGGCGCTGAGTTATCTCGGCTACGGCATTCGCTCTCCCGATGTGTCGCTGGGTCTGCTGATCAGCTCGAATCAGTCGGCGTTCCAGACCCGGCCGTGGCTGTTCTGGTGGCCCGGCGCGTTCATCGTGTCGCTCGCGCTGCTGGTGAACTTCGTCGGCGACGGCCTGCGCGACGCCTTCGACCCGCGTCACCGCCGGTTCAAGCTCAGCAAAATGCGCGAAACCCGGCCCGAACCGGAGCTGGAGGCGCAGCCGTGACCCCGCTAGGCCAGCAGGCTTTAGGCCAGCAGAATTGCGACAACGGATGCCACGGCGCCCGCCGCCAGCACGCCAGCCCGACCCCAGGCCCACACGACCACCACCGGCGTCTGCGCGGCGAGCCCGCCGTCGATCAGACCGCTTCGCTGCAGGGCGTCCCAGCGTGCGCGCACCAGTTGCGCCGCCTCGCCGGATTCACTCCCGGGCAGGTCGCCGGGGCGTGGGGAGCTGCTGACGTAGGGCACCGGGTCTGTGCTCTTGCGGCGCCCGGAGCTGGTCAGGCTGCGGCCGGGGGCCGGAGCGCAATACACCGCGAACTTGCGCCCCGGCGTGTAGAGCGTGAGCGCGAACTTGGTGTCGACGTGCACGAGCGCCGCCCACGGCACCACGATGGTGCGCAGCGGATTGCGAATGGTCACGGCCGTGTCGCTGACGCGCAGGTCGGGGCGCCACAGTACCTCCCAGACGAACAGAACCACGAACAGTGCCGGAACGACCAGCCACCGGTTCGACAAAGTCGGGAGCAGAAACACGCTCACCGCGCTAGCGGCGGCAACGCTCGCGAACACGGCGGCGATGATGCGGTTGAACCGCGAGTAGAAGAGATTCGGGTCGGCAGCGACGGGCATGCAGCCATGCTGCCAGAAATTGAACTCACCCACAGCGAAAGCAGGACTTCATGACCGACCAGGTGACGACCACATTCTCCGGCCCCGTACTGCAGGTCACCGACCTCACCGTGCACTTCGGCGTCGATAACGTCTGGGTACCGGCCGCCCTCAAATTGAACTATTCGATCGAGCGGGGCAAGGTGCTCGCCATCGTCGGCGAGTCCGGCTCTGGCAAGAGCGCGAGTTCCATGGCCATCCTCGATCTGCTCCCCGACAACAGCCGCATCTCCGGAAGCGTCAAGCTCAGCGGCCGGGAACTCATGGGCCTGAAGCCGGCGCAGATGCACAAGGTGCGCGGTGGCCAGATCGCCATGATCTTCCAGGAGCCGATGACGGCGCTCAATCCGGTCTACACGATTGGGTTCCAGATCATTGAAACCCTGCGAGCCCACTTCGGCATGTCACCCTCGCAGGCCAAGACACGCGCGCTCGAGCTGCTCGACATGGTCGAGCTGCCCGATCCGCTCAAGGCCTTCAACTCCTACCCGCACCAGTTGAGCGGCGGGCAGCGCCAGCGGGCCATGATCGCCCAGTCCATCTCCTGCGACCCGCAACTGCTCATCGCCGACGAACCTACGACCGCCCTCGACGTGACGGTGCAGGCCGAGATCCTCGACCTGCTGCGGAGCCTGCGCGACCGACTCGACAGCGCCATCCTCTTGATCACCCACGACATGGGCGTGGTCGCCGACCTCGCCGATGACATCGCCGTCATGCGCCGCGGTGTCATCGTGGAGCGCGGCACGGTCGACCAGATCTTCAACGAACCCACCCATCCATACACGATCGCCCTGCTACAGGCGGTTCCGCACCTGGGCCAGCGTGGTGACGAAGCGATCGACATGACCGCGGCGCTCGCCATCGGCACCGACATCGTGGTGGATGCGGTGCTCGCCGCCCGCATCGAGGTCAACGAGCGACTGGCGAATGAGGCGGCCAGTGCTGCCCGCAACGACAGCCGCGAAGTGGTCGTCAAATTCGACGATGTCGTCATCGAGTACCCCAAGCACGGTCGCGTCGCTGCCTTTCGTGCCGTCGACAAGGTCAACCTGTACGTGCGGCAGGGAGAGGTGCTCGGGCTCGTGGGGGAGTCGGGCTCCGGCAAGACCACCCTCGGACGCGCCGCCATCGCACTGCTGCCGATCACCGAGGGCTCATTACACGTGGCCGGCCATGACATCTCCAAGGCCAGCCGGGAGGAGATCCACCGGCTGCACAAGAGCGTCGGCATCGTCTTCCAAGACCCGTCCTCCTCGCTCAACCCACGGATGCCCATCGGTGAGAGTATCGGGGAACCCCTCAAACTGGCGAAGGGGTTGAAGGGTGCCGCGCTCAGCGCAGAGGTGGAGCGACTGCTCGACAGCGTTGAGCTGCCCCGCGCCTACCGCAGCCGCTTTCCGCACGAGCTCTCCGGTGGCCAGAAGCAGCGCGTGGGCATCGCCCGCGCGCTCTCGCTTGAACCCAAGGTGCTCATCGCCGATGAGCCGACCAGCGCGCTCGACGTGTCGGTGCAGGCCCGGGTGCTCGAGCTGATTCAGGGCTTGCAGAAGCAGATGAACTTTGCCTGCCTGTTCATCACACATGACCTCGCCGTCATCGATGTACTCGCCGATCGCATCGCGGTCATGCACCACGGTCGCATCGTGGAAACGGGCACGCGCGATGAGATTTTGCGCTATCCGAAAGACCCCTATACCCAGCGTCTGTTGGCGGCCGTGCCGATTCCGGACCCCAACGAGCAGCGTGCCCGGCGCGAGCTGCGCCGAGAATTGTTGGCCGCCGGTATCGACGACTAGGCGAATTACCGAGCCATCCCAGATTCTGCGACAGATTCCCGTCTTGTTGCAGAGCCTGCAACATAGCGCGTGCCGCTCGTCGATGTCGACGACCTGCGCGCTAAACGTGCGCCCATCCTAGCTGAGCACGTCTAATTTCGGGCTGCACTTTTGAGCAATATGCAGCTAATTCACCCCTATATTGAGCAATACTCATGCTATTTGGGCAATTGCGTTACCAGTGTGTAACGTTTCGCTACTTTACCGTCGGGCGTCCTTCCCCCGACCTAGGGTCGAATCACCACCATGGCGGCGGCGTGACAAGAAATTACGCCGTCGCCATTTGCACACGATCGCACAGGAGGAACAATGAGATTCAGACGTATCGGGGCAGTAATTGCCGCGGTTGGCGCCGCAACGCTCGTCTTATCCGGCTGCTCGGCCCCCACGGCCGAGTCCGGGCTCGATGAGGGAACGAGTGTCGACGTCGCGTGGAACCAGCCGTTCTTCTCGTACAACGGCTTGACGTCGTTCGGCAACGCCACAGCGAACAACAACATCACGTACATGACGAACGACTGGTTCAACTACTACGACAACACGCCGGAGTTGAAGCAGAACGAGTCGTACGGCAGCTACGAGCTGGTGTCGGAAGACCCTCTCACTGTCAAGTACACCCTCGCTGACGACGTTAAGTGGTCAGATGGAACCGCAGTGGATGCGTCCGACCTTCTCCTGAGCTGGGCCGCCAACTCACGCGCGCTCGACACCCCAGACTTCGACTCCAATGATTTCGTCGACCCGGACACCGGTGAGTTCACCGACGCGTTCCCGGACGACGTCGTCTACTTCGACTCCGGTGCGCAGGCCGACTCCGGCCTCGGACTCGTGCACGACGTGCCAGAGATCAGCGACGACAACCGCTCGATGACCATGGTCTATTCGGCGCCCTACGTCGACTGGGAACTCGCCCTCTACGCCCCGCTCCCGGCGCACGTGGTCGCGAAGAACGCCCTCGGCCTCGACGACAATGAGGAAGCCAAGACCGCTCTCGTCACTGCCATTCAGGACAACGACACCGCGTCGCTCGCCAAGATTTCTTCCTTCTGGAACTCCGGCTTCAACTTCACCTCGCTGCCGGACGACCCCGAACTGTATGTGGGGACCGGCCCGTACACGATCTCAGCTTTCGTGGCCGATCAGTACATCACTATGAAGGCCAACCCGGAATACACCGGCGAGAACAAGCCGTCAATCGAAGAGGTCACCGTGCGCTTCATCACGGACCCGCTCGCATCCGTTCAGGCTCTCGAAAACGGTGACGTCGATGTCATCTCTCCCCAGTCCACGTCTGACCTCGTCACCGCGCTCGACGCGCTCGACAAGGTCACCGTGCTCAAGGGGGCAGAAGGTACATACGAGCATATCGACCTGCAGTTCGACCAGGGCAAGAGCGGCGTCTTCAATGACCCGCTGGTGCGCGAAGCCTTCATGAAGGTCGTTCCCCGCCAGGAGATCCTCGACAAGCTGATCAAGCCCATCGTCGGTGACGACGCAACCCTGCGCGGTTCACAGATGATCGTTCCCGGTGCCGAAGGCTACGACGATTCCATCGCCGGCAACAGCTCGGCCGACTACGCCGAGGTCGACGTGGAGGGTGCCAAGGCACTCATCGCCCAGTCCGGTGCGACCAACCTCGACGTGACATTGCTCTACGCATCGACGAACCCGCGTCGTGTCAATGAGTTCGCGCTGATCCAGGCCAGTGCAGCCCTCGCCGGCTTCAATGTGCTCGATGGCGGCAGCGCCGAGTGGGGCGGAATTCTTGGCACCCCCGGTGCCTACGATGCTTCCCTGTTCGGATGGCAGTCGACCAGTCTCGGCGTCTCGAGCGCCGGACCGAACTTCGAAACCGGTGGCATCAACAACCACAACTTCTTCTCCAACGCCGAAGCCGACGCTGTGATCAAGAAGCTCAACGTTGAGTTCGACCCCGCGACGCAGATCGAGCTTCAGCAGGAGATCGACAAGATCCTGTGGGAGAACTTCTACGGTGTGACCATCTTCCAGTTCCCCGGAGTGACGGCATTCAATGACAGCGTCACGGGCATCGACCCGTCGATTCTGGCGCCGACTATCTTCTGGAACATCTGGGATTGGAAGCTCGCCTAACCACGAGAATTTCTCGTTGGTTTGACGTGCTTTTGAGGCGCTGGGACCACTCGGTCCCAGCGCCTTCCACCCGACTATAGGCAGGTAGCCACCGCTCATGGCTTCATTTGTATTCCGGCGCCTCATTGCCGCCGTCATCGTTCTTCTCGCAGCCACCTTTTTGATGTACATGTTGGTCGCCCTCTCTGGCGACCCGCTCAAGGAACTCCGCGAGAGCAGTGCACCCAACAAGCTCGAACTGATGGCGTCGTTGAGCCAGAGGCTCAACCTCGACGTCCCCCCCTTCTTTCGCTACTTCTTGTGGCTCGGCGGCGTTGGTCAATGTTTCGTCGGCGCCTGTGATTTCGGTGTCAACGTTCAAGGCCTTCCCGTCGTCGTCCTGCTTCAGCAGGCCATGGGATCAACACTGCAGTTGGTCACCGGCGCCCAGATCATCGCCATCATCGTCGGTCTGATCGTTGGTATCACCACGGCGCTCCGCCAGTACAGCGGCTACGACTACACCATCACCTTTGCTTCGTTCCTGTTCTTCTCCCTGCCCATCTTTTGGGTGGCAGTGCTGCTCAAGCAATACATCGCCATCGGGTTCAATAACTGGTTGGCCGATCCCCTCATCGGAATACCGGTCATGATCGGTATGTCGATCGTGTCGGGACTGCTCTGGATGTCGCTCCTCGGCGGTGCCGCGCGGCGCCGCTGGATCACCCTCGGGGTAGCGACCGCCTCGACCCTGGCTTTGCTGGCCTACTTCGAGATGTCCGGCTGGTTCACCACGCCGAGCGTGGGCATCGTCGGTGTTTCAGTTACCGCCATCGCCGCAGCCCTCGGCGTCACGGCCGTCTCGGTCGGCCTCAAAGACAAGAACGCCCTGCGTGGCGCTCTCGCCACCGCCGCCCTGGGAATCGCCCTGTACTACCCGATGACCTATTTCGTTTTCCGGAGCATGTCGCTTCCGCTGTTCTTCGCCCTCGCTCTCGGCGCGGTCGTTGCCGGCGGTGCCATTGGCTACTTCCTTGGCGGCCGCGATCGCTGGCAGTCCGCGCGCACCTCGGCCATCGTCGCCGTAATCATCGGTGCGGTGATCGCCATCGACGGCCATCTGCTGTATTGGAACGACTACATCAATTCCAGCCGGGTCAACGGCCGGCCGGTGGCGACCATCGGCTCCGTCACGCCGAACCTCGGCGGAAATTTCTGGATTCAGGGCATCGACACCTTCACCCACCTGCTGTTGCCGACCATCGCGATCATTCTGATCTCCTTCGCCAGCCTTACCCGCTACACGCGGGCGAGCATGCTCGAGGTGATGAACCAGGACTATATCCGCACGGCCAGGTCCAAGGGACTCACCCAGCGCACTGTCGTGGTGCGCCACGCCCTGCGCAACGCCCTCATTCCGATCGCGACGGTGATCGCACTTGATATCGGAGCACTCATCGGCGGAGCGGTGATCACCGAGTCCGTGTTCGGATGGAGCGGCATGGGCCGACTGTTCCAAAACGGTATCGACCACGTTGATCCGAACCCGGTGATGGCGTTCTTCGTCGTGACCGGTCTCCTCGCCGTGATCTTCAACCTGCTCGCCGACCTGCTGTATGCGTCCCTCGACCCGAGAATCAGGGTGTCCTAATGACCGATTCCACGCCCTCCCTGCACGTGCAGCCAGGCCCGCCCGACGAGACCTCGATTGAGCAACGCGAAACGGTCGGGCTCAGCCAGGGCCAGATCGTTCGCAAACGCTTCTTTCACCACAAGGGTGCCGTTGTCTCGATCTTCGTTCTCGCCTTTGTGATCGTGCTCGCGTTCAGCTCGGT
Organism: Cryobacterium flavum; assembly: GCF_900103805.1. GTDB lineage: Bacteria > Actinomycetota > Actinomycetes > Actinomycetales > Microbacteriaceae > Cryobacterium > Cryobacterium flavum. The sequence goes on from NZ_FNIB01000006.1 coordinate 269,780, forward strand.
CGGCCTCCACGTCTGGGGTCTGAACACGGCCGGCTGGTGGCCCTGGCACTGGAACGCCACGCCGCCGCTGGTCAACCGCGGATTTCCGACCCTGAACCTGATTCCGGGTCCCGGTTTCGGCATCGGGCCGCACCCCTTCGGCCAGGACGAGATCGGCAAGGATATCTTTGCCCTCGTCATGCGCGGCACGCAGCAATCCATCATGATCATGGTGCTGGTCGGACTGGTCGGAACCGGAATGGGCGTTCTGATCGGCTCTCTGGCCGGCTTCTACCGCGGAATCGGCGATGCCCTCCTCATGCGCTTCACCGACGTGATCATCACCATCCCGTTCATCGTGGTGGGTGCGGTGATCGGCCGCTCGGTCGGAGCTGCCGGTCTCGGAGCTGCCATTCTGGGCCTTGCCCTGGGGCTCTTCGCCTGGACCGGGCTGGCCCGGCTGGTGCGTGGGGAATTCCTGTCCCTGCGCGAACGCGAGTTCATCGACGCAGCCAGGGTCTCCGGGGCGAGTGACGCCCGCATCATCTTCAAGCACATCCTGCCCAACGCGGTCGGTGTGATCATCGTGAGCGCCACCCTTCTCATGGCCGGAGCCATCCTCGCTGAAACCGCGCTGAGCTTTCTGGGCTACGGCGTGCGCAATCCCGACACGTCGCTCGGCCTGATCGTGGCCCAGAACGTGGCCGCGTTCGCGACCCGCCCCTGGCTGTTCTGGTGGCCGGGTGTGTTCATCATCGTCATCGCCCTCACCGTGAACTTCATCGGTGACGGTCTGCGCGACGCCTTCGACCCGCGTCAGAAGAAGATGCCGTCCGCGAAGGCGCTGCTGAAAGCGGATGCCCGTCGGGCGCGCGCCGCGCGCGCCTCCAGCACGGTCTAGCGCTCATGTTTCGGGTTCTACAGAACGAGACCGAGTATCGAGGCGGCGAGCAGTCCGGCGAGTACCGCGATGGTGACCCGGTGGGTGGTCACGCGGAGGGCATCCGGATCGATGGCGGTTCCATCCAGGTGTCCGGCGTCCCGCAGCTGTTCCCATCGTTGCCGCAACACAAAGGCGACCTGTCCGGATGCGGTCGTCACCGAGTCTCCCGGCCGAACACTTCGGCCGGCCCCATAGGCGGAATCGCCGAGGTTCGTCACATCGGAGCGCTCGATCGCGATCGCACCGCGGATGCCGGGGCTCGGCGCCGCCCAGACCGGAATTCGCCGCTCGGCGGTGAACAGGGTCAGGGTGTAGCGGGTGTCGATTCGCTGCACGTGCGGCCACGGCACGAAAAATGTGCGGAACACGTTGACGACCGTGATGCCGTGTTGCTCAATCACAATGTGCGGCTGCCAGAACAAAGCTCCGGCTACTGCGGCGAAGAACAGCAGCAGCGGCACGGTGCGTACCAGATTCTCCAGGTCGTTCGCCAACACCAGGCCGATGCACCCCGCCAGGCACAGCACGGCAACAACGCCGGCCAGAACGCGGCCAAAAACAGGACGAAATGTGAAGATCGACATAGGTCCATTTTCACAGACGACGCGCTCGACACAGACAGGACCCCCCTTTCATGAGTAACGAAGCAACCATTTCGACCGGCGACGGCTCTACTTCTCGGCCCGTCACCGAGGCCGTACTCGAGGTCGCCGATCTCAATGTGGATTTCTGGGTCGAGGGGGAGCTCTACCCGGCGGCCATCAACATGAACTACCAGGTGCGCCGCGGCGAGGTGCTCGCCATCGTGGGGGAGTCGGGCTCGGGCAAGAGTACCGGGACCATGGCGCTGCTCGGACTCCTGCCGCAAAACGCACGCACGACCGGGTCGATCAAACTCCTCGGTAAAGAGATCTGCGGCATCCCCGAGTCGGAAATTCGCAAGGTGCGCGGCAACGACGTCGCAACCATCTTTCAGGAGCCGATGACGGCCCTCAATCCGGTCTACACGGTGGGCTTCCAGATTGTAGAAGCCCTGCGCTCGCACTTCGACCTCTCTCCGCACGAGGCCAAAGCTCGCGCCATCGAACTGCTGACGCTCGTCGAAATGCCCAACCCCACGCTGTCGTTCGACAAGTATCCGCACCAGCTGTCCGGCGGACAACGGCAGCGGGCCATGATCGCCCAGTCGATTTCGTGTGACCCGGTCTTGCTGGTTGCCGACGAGCCGACGACCGCGCTCGACGTCACCGTGCAGGCCGAAATTCTCGACCTGCTGCGCAATCTGCACACGCGGCTCGACAGCGCCATCATCCTGATCACCCACGACATGGGCGTTGTTGCCGATCTGGCCGACTGGGTCATGGTCATGAAGAACGGGCTCACGGTCGAGGCCGGGCCCATCGACGACATCTTCAATCGTCCCCAGCATCCGTACACGCAGCAATTGCTCGCCGCGGTGCCGCACCTCGGTCGCGGCATAGAAACGGTCGCCCGGGAACAGGTGGCTCACCCGGTCGGGGGCAAACCGGTCCTCGATTTTCAGAATGTCTCCATCGACTATCCAAAGCGTGGGCGTATTCCCGCGTTCCGGGCCGCCGATTCCATCGACTTTCAAATTTTCCCCGGGGAGATCGTCGGCCTGGTCGGCGAGTCTGGTTCGGGCAAGACAACGCTCGGACGCGCCGCCGTCGGACTGCTCCCAATCGCCGACGGCACGCTCATCTCCTGCGGGATCGACATCTCGCACGCGAAAATGCGCGACCTGCGACCCCTGCGCCGCAAGGCGGGCATCGTCTTTCAGGACCCGGCGTCATCGCTGAACCCGCGGATGCCGATTGGAGAATCGATCGGGGAACCCCTCTATCTGTCCGGCGAGGCGCGTGGCGCCGACCTCGACAAGCGTGTTCAAACGCTCTTGGAACAGGTTGAACTCCCGACGAGCTACCGCAACCGCTTTCCGCACGAGTTGTCCGGGGGGCAGAAACAGCGGGTCGGCATTGCGCGCGCGCTCGCCCTGCATCCGGACCTGTTGGTTGCCGACGAACCGACCAGTGCGCTGGACGTCTCGGTGCAGGCTCGTTTTCTCGATCTGTTGCACGAGCTTCAGGAACGGCTCGGCTTCGCCTGCCTGTTCATCAGTCACGACCTCGCGGTGGTCGACGCTCTCGCCCACCGGATTGCGGTGATGCACACCGGCAGCCTGGTGGAGCAGGGCACGAGCGATGAGATCCTGCGTGCGCCGAAGGATCCATACACGCAGCGACTGATCAGCGCGGTTCCGGTGCCGGACCCGGTGGAACAGCGCATCCGCCGGGAGGCTCGTCAGGCCGCCAAGGGGTAAGAGGAACGGGACGCGCGCCACTCCCACCGATCCGGTGGCGTGGATACGGTAGGATAGTACTTTGGGTCACATTATGACCCCTGGTATCCATTCTTCGTCGCGCGCGAGACTCTGCGGCACTCATTCTTCGTAAGGATCTATTTTTATGGCGATTGCTACACGCAATAACCTCCGAAATGTTGCAATCGTCGCTCACGTTGACCACGGTAAGACGACGCTGGTTGACGCGATGCTCAAGCAGACCGACTCCTTCGCTGACCACTCTCACGTTGAAGAGCGCGCGATGGACTCGAACGAACTCGAGCGCGAAAAAGGCATCACGATTCTCGCCAAGAACACGGCGGTTTCGTACAAGGGCATCCACGCCACCGACGGTCCCATCACCATCAACGTGATCGACACCCCGGGCCACGCTGACTTCGGTGGCGAGGTCGAGCGCGGACTGTCCATGGTTGACGGCGTTGTTCTCCTCGTTGACGCATCAGAGGGCCCGCTGCCGCAGACCCGTTTCGTGCTTCGCAAGGCGCTCGAAGCCAAGCTCCCCGTCATCCTGCTGGTCAACAAGACCGACCGTCCCGACGCGCGCATCGACGAGGTTGTGGCCGAGAGCCAGGACCTGCTCATCGGCCTCGCGAGCGACATGGCCGACGACTTTCCCGACCTCGACCTCGACGCCGTGCTCGACGTGCCCGTCGTCTACGCGTCCGGCCGTAACGGTGCCGCCAGCTGGAACAAGCCCGAAGACGGCACGCTGCCCGACAACGACGACCTCGAGCCGCTGTTCGACGCCATCCTCAAGCACATCCCGGCACCGACCTACGATGACACGCACCCGCTTCAGGCGCACGTCACCAACCTCGACGCCTCGCCGTTCCTCGGTCGCCTCGCGCTGCTGCGCATCTTCCAGGGCACCATCAAGAAGGGCCAGACCGTGGCCTGGGTGCAGCAGGACGGCACCGTCACCAATGTGAAGATCACCGAGTTGCTGATCACCAAGGCGCTGGACCGCTACCCGACCGAGAGCGCCGGCCCCGGCGACATCGTTGCCGTTGCCGGTATCGAGAACATCACCATCGGTGAGACCCTCGCCGACCCCGACGACGTTCGCCCGTTGCCGACCATCACGGTCGACGACCCGGCCATCTCGATGACCATCGGCACCAACACCTCGCCGCTCATGGGCAAGGTCAAGGGCCACAAGCTCACCGCCCGCATGGTCAAGGACCGCCTCGACCGTGAGCTGGTCGGTAACGTCTCGCTCAAGGTCGTCGACATCGGACGCCCGGATGCTTGGGAGGTGCAGGGTCGTGGAGAACTGGCCCTCGCCATCCTGGTCGAGCAGATGCGCCGCGAAGGCTTCGAGCTCACCGTCGGCAAGCCGCAGGTAGTTGTGAAGCGCGTCGACGGCAAGGTGCACGAGCCGTTCGAACACCTCACCATTGACGCGCCCGAGGAATACCTCGGCGCCATCACGCAGCTGCTCGCCGCTCGCAAGGGTCGCATGGAGAACATGGCCAACCACGGCACCGGCTGGGTTCGCATGGAATTCATCGTTCCGTCGCGCGGCCTGATCGGCTTCCGCACGCAGTTCCTCACCGACACGCGCGGTACCGGTATCGCCAACGCGATCCTGCACGGCTACGAGCCCTGGGCGGGCACCATCAACACCCGTACGAACGGTTCCATCGTGGCCGACCGAAGCGGCGCGGTCACCCCGTTCGCGATCATCAACCTGCAGGAGCGCATGTCGTTCTTCGTGCAGCCGACCAGCGAGGTGTACGAAGGCATGGTCATCGGCGAGAACTCGCGCGCCGACGACATGGACGTGAACATCACCAAGGAAAAGAAACTGACCAACATGCGTCAGTCCAGCTCCGACACGTTCGAGTCGATGACACCGCCCAAGCAGCTGTCGCTCGAGCAGTGCCTCGAATTCGCCCGTGAAGACGAGTGCGTCGAGGTCACCCCGGCCGCCGTGCGTATTCGCAAGGTAGAGCTGACGGCATCCGCTCGCTCGCGTCAGGTTTCGCGCGTGAAGAAGATGGACGCGAACTAACCCTTCGCACCACGATGCCCTCTCGGTTCGCCGAGGGGGCATTGTTGCGTGCGGAGGCCGCATTAGAATTCAGACGAACTTGAAGGACTTGACATGACTATTTCCTCCCGTAGCCGCCGCCTCGTGCTTGCGCTCATGATCGCCGCCACCCTGCCCGCGCTGGCGGCCTGTTCGATCGGCGACACCGTGCAGCAGACCGTGAACGGGGTCGTGCAGGATGCGACCGGGGGCGACGTCAGCCTCGATGGCTCGCTCCCGAAAGACTGGCCGGCCGAAGTGCCGCTCATCGACGGCGAGGTTCTGTTCGCCACCGGCGGCATCGGCGAGGGCGAGGTCGGTGGTTGGGTCGTCACGATCAAGGCAACGTCGGCCACGCCGATCGAGGATGCCCGGGCGCAGCTTCTCGCTGCCGGGTTCAGCGTGGCTGTAGGTGTTCCGGGTGCCGACTCCGAAGTGGTGACCGTGACGAACGCGACCTACGGCGTCGTAGTCGCGGGGAACGCCGATGGCATTTTGTACACGGTGACGCCGCTGCCTGACGCGCTGAAGTAATCGCGCGTTATGCGAAGAGGGCGGACCCGACGTAGGCTCCGTCGGCGGCTCCGGCCGGAACCACGAACAACGCACTCCCGACGTGGCGAATGTACTCGTTGAGCGCATCGTGCTTGGCGAGGTTCAGCTGCACGGTCGTGAACTGGGCCGGCGAACGCTGGAAGCTGATGAAGAACAGCCCGGCCTCGAGGCGGCCGAGGTCATCGTTGCCGTCGACGAAGTTGTAGCCCCGGCGCAGCAGCTTCATACCCTTGTTCTGCATGGGATGCGCGAGCCGCATGTGGGCAGCGGCGCCGATGAGTGGCTGGTTTTCCCGACCGGCGATCGTGAAATCGGGCTCGCTGAACTCGGTTCCACCGGAGAGCGGTGCGCCGGCACCTTTGGTGCGGCCGAACACCGTTTCCTGCTCACTGAGAATGGTGCGATCCCAGGTTTCAATGGTCATGCGGATGCGCCGCGCCACCAGGTAGGAGCCGCCGGCCAGCCAGGCCGGCCCGTCGGAGGACGACACCCAGACCTGGTCGTTGACCACGTCGGGCTGCTCGGCCTTGATGTTGGCGGTGCCGTCCTTGAATCCGAACAGGTTGCGCGGGGTGGCCTGGGCCGTCGAGGTCGACGACGTGCGCCCGAAGCCGAGCTGCGACCAGCGCAGGGCTGCCCGCCCGAAGGCGATGCGGGACAGGTTGCGAATGGCGTGCACGGCCACCTGCGGGTCATTGGAGCAGGCCTGGATGCACAGGTCGCCGTCACTTCGGCCGGCATCGAGGTCGTCGCCGGGAAAGTGCGGCAGCGGCGTGAGGTCTGCGGGGCGGCGGGCCGCAATGCCGAAGCGATCGACGCCATCCGCTGTTTCAAATAGGGTCGGGCCGAAGCCGAACGTGATGGTGAGGCCAGCCGTGGGCAGTCCCTGGGCCTCGCCGGTGTCTTCGGGCGGGGCGTCGTAGGGGCCGCTGACGGCGCCGTACTCGCCGATATCCTGGCCGGCGGTCATGGCGGCGGCGGCGATGGTCCAGTCCTGTAGCAGCTCGATCAGCTCCGCCCGCGTCGTGCCGGCCGAGACGTCGAACGCGGCGAAGTGCAGGCGATCCTGCGCGGGCGTGACGATGCCGGCCTGATGGCTGCCGTAAAACGGGTAGACCGCCGAAGCGGATGCCGCCCCCGGCGACGCAGACGCCGCCAGCGCCACCCGGTCCCCGGCTGCCCCCAGCCCGATGCCGGCCACGCTGGCCCCGGCGAGGCCGAGCAGACCGCGCCGGGACAGGCCGCGGGCTGGCACGGCCAGATCGGCGGACCCGGTGCGCTTATCGCGTTTCACGGTGCGCTTCGCGGAGCGACTCACAACACGAGCGCTGCGGTGAGCTGGTTCAGCGGCTCGCCAAGCGCGTTGACCTGGTCGGCGAGGGCTCGAATCTCGGCCGGAGTGAGGTCGGTGTAGAGCGTGAAGCCGTCGCCGACCCGCTGGGCGTCGAGCAGCGCCTGCAGCGAGCCGAACTCGGTGTCGAGCGACGCGGCCAGGTCGGCATCCGTTTTCAGCAAAATGGGACGCACCCCGTCGTAGAGAACTTTGGCGCCGTCAACGTTGGCCTGGAAGTCCCAGAGGTCGGTGTGGGACCAGATCTCTTCCTCGCCGGTGACCTTTCCGGTGGCGACCTCGTCGAGTAGGCCGATGGCCCCGTTGGTCTGCTGCGACAGGGTGAAGGTGAGCCCTTCAACCTTCTCGTGCAGGGTCGCGGTGTCAGCGACGAGTTGTTCGGTGAGTGCCGCACGCTGGTCGGCGGTGTAGGCAACGAAGCCGGCCTCAGCGTCCTGCGGCCAGAGGTCCTTCTCGATGGCGTGCCAGCCGGTCCAGTTTTGGCCCTCCTCGAGGTCGGCCTCGCGCAGGTCGAGCTTGGGGTCGAGGTCGCCGAACGATTCGGCGATGGTCTCCACGCGCTCCCAGTGCACCCGGGTGGAGGCGTACAGGCTGCGGGCGGTGTCATCGTCCCCGGCGGGATAGGCTGCGGCGAACGCGTCGGTGCCGGTGACGAGCTGGTCGATCTGGTCGCTCACGTAGGAGCCGTAGTTGGTGTTGGCGGTGACGATCTGGGCGGCGAGGTCAACGTCGACGGTGGCGGCGGCATCCGTTTTGGTGGCGGTGAACTCGGCCTTGCCGACACCGTCGCCGGTCATGCCCGGCTTGCACGCGGTGAAGTAGCTGCCGGCATCGAGCTGTACCACCAGGTCGCGGCTGAGGCCGGGGCCGATATTCTCGGCCTCACCGACGATGCGCAGGCCGTCCTCGGCTAACAGGTAGAACTCGGTCACTTGGTCACCGGAATTGGTGACCGAAAAACGGATGCTGCCGGCCGGTGCCTCGTTCGCGCTCACCGCGCAGTCGGTCGCGCTGCTGTCCACGGTGAGTGCCGTGTGGGTGGCTGCCGGGTTGTTGGCGACACAGCCGCTCAGGAGGCCGATTCCGAGAACACCGAGGCCGAGCAGGCTGGCGGAACGTAAGACACGGGGCATGGAGATCCTTTGAACTGGGCGAGAAAAGTCAGTGCGCGGCGACGGGCGTGGGCGCCGGCGCGGTTGGTGCTGCCGGGGCCGGGCGGGCGCTCGTGCGGCCGTGACCGCTCTTTCTGATGAACACCGTCAGGGTGGGCACGGCATAGGCCAGCCAGGCGAACATCTCCAGCCAGGTGGTGGCGGGGGAGAAGTTCAGGGTGCCCTTGAGCAGAGTGCCGTACCAGCTGTCCGGCGGCACGGCGGCGCTCACGTTGAAGGCGAGGGCGTTCAGCCCGGGCAGGATGCCAGCCTCCTGCAGGTCGTGCACACCGTAGGAGAGCACGCCAGCGGCCACAACGATGAGGATGGCACCCGTGTAGGTGAAGAACTTCGACAGGTTGATCTTGAGCATGCCGGCGTAGATCAGAACGCCCAAGCCGATCGCCGTCAGGATGCCGAGGGCAGCGCCGAGCAGCGGCATGGTCGTTGCGCCGGTCGCCTGCACTGCGGCCCAGATGAACAGGGCCGTTTCAATGCCCTCCCGGCCGACGGCGAGGAAGGCCACGAGTACGAGCCCTAGGCCGGCACCGACGAGGTGCTTGTCGATGTTGCCCTGCAGGTGGCCTTTGAGGTCGCGTGCGGTGCGCAGCATCCAGAACACCATCCAGGTCACCAGGCCGGTCGCAACGATCGACAGCACGCCGCCGATGGTCTCCTGGGCAGTGAACGACAGCCCATAGGTGCCATAGGTGAGCAGCGCGCCGATGCCGAGGGCGAGCAGCACGGCCAGAGCCACACCGAGCCAGATGCGCGGCAGCACGTCACGTCGACCGATTTTCACGACGTAGGCGATAAGAATCGTCACGATCAGCGCGGCCTCAAGGCCTTCGCGCAGGCCGATCAGGTAGTTTGCGAGCACAGGGTCCCTCGAACAATTCGGGCAATGGTTTCGGGCGAAAAAATTTGGTAAGGCTAACCTTACCGATGATGACTTTAGTCCGAACCGCGCGATCGTGTCTAGTTATGATTTGATTCGGGCACAGCTATTACCCAGCAACGAACAGCCCGCAGAGCAGAAACGGTGCGTACGCCCATGGTCATGTCCGGCAGCGGCGAGCGAATTCTGTTCGTGCATGCCCGGCCTGGCGATGAATCCGCCCTGACCGGCGGCACGATCGCACGGCTCCGCGCCGATGGGTCGCGGGTGGTCGTGCTCTACGCCGCCGCGCCGGCCGAAACGAATGCCGCCGCGCTGGCCGCTGCCCCGACCGCCGCGTGGGTCGCAACCGATGATGCCGCTGTCTCCGGCGCGCTGGCCGAACTGGGAGCGCGCAGCTGGCACCGCCTGCCGCCAGAGCCCGACCTCACCGAGACGCTGCACACTGCGATTGACGAGCTCGGTGCGACGGCCGTGGTCGTAGGAACCGTCACGGATGCACTGCGCGAGATGGCGACGACCGCCGCACACGAGGCCGGGCTGCCGGTGTTCCTTGCCCGCACGGTGCGGCAGGCGCCCGGCCAGCGCCTCATCGCGATCGACGTGGGAGACCACCTCGACCAGAAGCTGCGCGCGCTCGCCCACTTTTCCGCGCGCTGGGGCGTGACCGACCGCACGCGCACCCTCGCCGACGGCAGCACCGACCTGATCACCGACACGGAAACCTTCCTCAGAACGGATGCCCCGCGCCGCTCCCTGCCGCCGCCCGCGCCCCGCCCCGCTCGCCTCACCATCGCGAACCGGTCGCTGGCCGGTCTCGGGGGCTTGGCTGCGGGCATCCTCTTTGGCGTGCTGGGAACCATCGCGCACCAGGCCACCCTGACAGTGTTCGGCGCGGAGCTGCCGATCGGCCTGGCCATCGCGTTCGTCGGCATCGGCGCGCTGCTGCTCGGGCTGCGCCTCGTGGTGGGGGACCGTTTCGTGGTCGGACTGGCCGCGGCTGGGCTGCTCCTGACCATTTTCGTGCTGTCCCTTCGCGGCTCAGGCGGATCGGTGCTCGTGCCGGCCGGCCTGCCGGGAACCCTGTGGACTGTCGTTCCGGCGCTCATCGCGGCGTTCGTGCTGGCTTGGCCGAAACTGCCGCCGCGCCGCCGATAAGGGGCGCCGACCGAGGGGCGTAGAATCAGGAGTCCGCTCTCGAAGGGAATCCCCAGCCTGTGACGTATGTGATCGCTCTTCCGTGCGTCGATGTGAAAGATCGTGCCTGCATCGACGAATGCCCGGTGGACTGCATTTATGAGGGCGAACGTTCCCTTTATATCCATCCAGACGAGTGCGTCGACTGCGGAGCCTGCGAACCGGTCTGCCCGGTCGAGGCCATCTACTACGAAGACGACCTGCCCGAACAGTGGGCCGACTACTACAAGGCCAACGTCGAATTCTTCGACGACCTCGGTTCCCCGGGCGGCGCCGCCAAGGTCGGCGTGCTCGCCAAGGACCACCCGGTAATCTCCGCACTGCCGCCGCAGGCTACGCACTAAGCGGTCTACGTGCTGAAGCCGCTTCCCGATTACCCCTGGGACCAAATGGTCCCCTTCGCTACGCAGGCCCGGCAGCACCAGGGCGGCATCGTCGACCTGTCGATCGGTTCGCCGGTCGACGCCACGCCCGACGTGGTGCAGCAGGCGCTGCGCAGGTCTTCGGATGCCCACGCCTACCCGCAAACCGTCGGTACGCCCGCCCTGCAGCAGGCGATCATCGCCTGGTATGCCCGGCGCCGCGGCGTCACCGGACTTCAGCCGAAGAACGTGCTGCCCACGATCGGTTCCAAGGAACTCGTTGCGCTCATGCCGTTCATGCTCGGGCTCGGCGAGGGCGACACGATCGTGCACCCGCGAGCCGCCTACCCGACCTATGCGATCGGCGCCGCCATTGCCGGCGCCACTGCCCTGGCCTCCGACGATCCCGCCGAGTGGCCGGAGTCGACCCAGCTGATCTGGCTGAACAGCCCCGGCAATCCGGACGGCCGGGTGCTGTCCGTCGAAGACCTGCGGGCCGCCGTTGCCCGCGCTCGAGAACTCGATGCCGTCATCGTGAGTGACGAGTGTTATGCCGAGCTCGGCTGGGACGCCCCCTGGGATTCCGAGCCGATCCCGAGCATCCTCGACCCGCGAGTGATCGAGGGAGACCGCCGCAACATCGTGGCGATCTATTCGCTCAGCAAGCAGTCCAACATGGCCGGGTATCGAGCGGCCTTCGCCGCGGGCTGTGGCGGCGTGCTCGGGCGGCTGCTCACCGTGCGCAAGCACGCCGGACTCATGCTCCCGGCGCCGCTGCAGGCGGCCATGATCGCCGCCCTCGGTGACGACGAGCATGTCGCCGTGCAGAAGGAGCGCTATCGTGCGCGCCGCGCTGTGCTGCGCCCCGCCCTCGAAAAGGCCGGCTTTCGCATCGATCGGAGCGAAGCCGGGCTCTACCTCTGGGCGACCGAGGGACGACCCGCGTGGGAATCCATTGAACGGCTGGCGGCACTCGGCATTCTGGCCGGCCCGGGGCCGTTCTACGGCGATGTTTACCCGGAACACGTGCGGTTCTCGCTGACCGCGACGGATGAGCGCATCGCTGCTGCCGCATCGCGCCTTCTGGCCTGAAATAGCCCCCATCTGGGGTGGACCTCTGTGGACTATCACCAACGAACCGCCCGAACTCTTAGCTGATGCAACAGTAGGCGGTCAGGCCGATTAGGCTGTAATCGCGACAGAATCGACCACAGCAGTTTCACCACTGGCCGATTCAGTGACGCGTCGCCACATTTCATCCGGCAGTGATACCCGAGGAGGCTCCGTGACCAACGTCGCGCAGCAGACAACATCCGGCGAACCGATGAGCGCTGACCCCAACAAGGTCACCCTCACTTTCCCCGGCGGGAGCGCAGAGTTCCCGATCCTGACCAGCGTGGACGGTGTGTCGAGCATCGACATCTCCACCCTGACCAAGAAGACCGGCCTCACCACGCTGGACTACGGTTTCGTCAACACCGCGGCCACCCGCTCCGCGATCACCTACATCGACGGCGACGCGGGCATCCTGCGCTATCGCGGGTATCCGATCGAACAGATCGCCCAGAACTCGAACTTTCTCGAGACGGCCTGGCTGCTGATCTACGGCGAGCTTCCCAGCGCAAGCGAATTGGCCAACTTTGACGATCGCATCCGTCACCACACGCTTCTGCACGAAGACATGCGCCGCTTCTTCGACTCCCTGCCGCACAAGGCGCACCCGATGAGCGTGCTCGCCTCCGGCGTATCGGCCCTGTCGACCTTCTATCAGGACTCGCTCGACCCGAAGGACCCGGAGCAGGTCGAGATTTCGACCATCCGCCTGCTCGCGAAGCTGCCGGTCATGGCCGCCTACGCCCACAAGAAGAGCGTCGGCCAGGCTTTTCTCTACCCCGACAATTCGCTGAGCTTCGTTGACAACTTTCTCAAGCTCAACTTCGGCAACATGGCCGAGCCGTACGAGATCAACCCGGTCGTCAGCAAGGCGCTCGAACGCCTGCTTATGCTGCACGAAGACCACGAGCAGAACGCGTCCACCTCCACGGTTCGACTGGTCGGTTCGACCGAGGCCAATCTGTTCGCATCGGTGTCCTCGGGCATCAACGCTCTGTTCGGCCCGCTGCACGGCGGTGCCAACGAAGCCGTGCTGTCGATGCTCGGGGAGATCCAAGCATCCGGTCAGGGCGTCGAAAAGTACGTCGAACGTGTGAAGAACAAAGAGCAGGGCGTGAAGCTCATGGGCTTCGGCCACCGGGTCTACAAGAACTACGACCCGCGGGCTACCCTGGTCAAGGAGAGCGCCCACGAGGTGCTCGCCGCTCTCGGGGTGAAGGACGACCTGCTCGACATCGCGCAGGAACTCGAGCACATCGCGCTGAGCGACGACTACTTCAAGGAACGTCGCCTGTACCCCAACGTCGACTTCTACACCGGCGTCATCTATAAGGCCATGGGCTTTCCGACGCGCATGTTCACCGTGCTCTTCGCGATCGGCCGTCTGCCCGGCTGGGTCGCTCACTGGCGTGAGATGAACGAGGATCCGGCGACCAAGATCGGCCGCCCGCAGCAGCTCTATGTGGGCTCCGCGGCCCGCGACTACCCGCGCCGGTAGACAGGCTCGTTAGTCGCGGCACCCATTACAGATGAGGGGTAGGGGTGCCCTCATCTCTAACCGGTTCCTCGAAGTGCGCAGCGGCGTCAGCAGCCGGGGACGTGGGCTCGGCGTTGCAGTCTTGGGCGACGAGCACCGTGGATTCTTTGGCGGCGACGACGGTGAACCGTGCGGAGGGGACGGAGACGATTCCCTCAATGGGTCGCCAGCCCTGGTCGCCGAAGCTGTAGTCGGCTCGGTAATCGACGGTGAGGGTGACCGTGTAGGCGCCCTTGAATGTGTGCACGTGGCTGGTGGGGGTGGTCGAGAATTCGGCGAGGCCGAGGTCGGCCCAGCCTTTTCCAATGCCGCTCGAGGATGAAGAGTAGTTCTTCGCGCGCGCGGGCTCGGTAGTGGTGTGAGAATCCGAATCGGCTGTACCGCTGGGGGGTAGTCGCGGAATCTCTGATCGGGCTTGCCGGTGAGTATCATCGCGAGGTGGGTGCGGTCCTGGCGATCGCGGAAGAGTTCCAGGGCCGTGGGGGTGAGGCGTTCTGCTTCGTCGATGATGAGTAGTTCCACCAGGCAACAGGGTGGCCACCCCGTGCTGGGGCTGACCCATCAGTCCTGCGGTGTCTCTCCGCACGAGGGGCTGCGCCCGTCCACGCGTCTGCTCGTTCCTGCGTGAATTCAGCTGGCAGCCGTCAAGAGCGAACGAGGCGGGCTATGGCGTCGGAGGCTTCCTTGATCTTGATGTCTGCCTGCTCGCCGCCGAGCTTGGCGGCGTCGACGACGCAGTGCTTGAGGTGGTCATCGAGGAGTCCGAGTGCAACGCCTTCCAATGCTTTGGTGAGGGCCGAGATCTGGGTGAGGATGTCGATGCAGTATGTTTCCTCGTCGACCATGCGGTGGATGCCACGGGCCTGGCCTTCGATGCGTTTTAGACGAGCGAGGTATTGGCTTTTGTCACCGATGTAGCCGTGCGTGGTGTGGCACGGCTCTGCGGTGGCCCCGGTGGGAGTGATTTTTTCCATGTCGTTGTTCTTCGTTCTTCCTTCTTCGTTCTTCGCGACGGTACCGTCATGGTGATGGGTGTGCGGGCCCGGACCCGCGGGGCCCAGGGTAATCCGTGGTCCCCGTGTTCCGGGTACTCGCTCATAGTCTCTACCCTCTGGGTGGCCTGGGTTCGGGTCGGTATGGATCTCTGACAAGAATGGTTGGGGTGGTGCCGGCTCCCGCCGGCACCACCCCAAGATACTCAAGTGGCCGTGGCGTATTTTGCGGGAGTAGCGTCGAACAGGGGTCCGCAGCCTGCGCAGCAAAACCAATAGCGAATACCCTCGTAGTCGCGGAAGAGGCCTGTGGATTCCGCGTCTGCCTTCACGACCTGGCTTCCGGTCATGACGGGGCACTCGGCGAGGTCGTCACCGCTGGCGGCGAGTAGGTTTTCGGCTGACAGAGGAATGGCAGCGGCGACAAGGGCATTGTTGTCGGCGGTGGCACTGCAACAGCTGTTACTCATTGAAGGGTTTCCTTTCGATGGAACGGGAAGTGTTTCCTTTTGGGCGGGGACAGTCAGACGCCTTGCAGTTGCCGCACGGGAGTGTGCAATGCTGAGGTGGACGCCGTGGTGTTCGCCTTGGACTTGAAGGACCGGAGGCGAAGGCTGTTGCTGACCACGAATACGCTCGAGAGCGCCATAGCGGCGCCGGCGAGCATCGGGTTCAGCAGTCCGAACGCGGCCAGCGGAATGGCCGCGACGTTGTAGGCGAAGGCCCAGAACAGGTTTGTCTTGATGGTGCCCAGGGTCTTGCGGGACAGGCGGATGGCATCGGCGGCGGAGCGGAGGTCCCCGCGCACCAGTGTGATGTCCGCGGCTTCAATCGAGACGTCCGACCCGGTTCCCATCGCCAGGCCCAGGTCGGCCTGGGCTAGGGCCGCGGCGTCGTTCACGCCGTCGCCGACCATCGCCACGACTTTCCCTTCGGACTGCAAGCGGGTGATGACGTCGACCTTGTCTTGGGGCATCACCTCGGCAATGACCTCGGTTATTCCGGCCTCCGCTGCGACGTGCTCGGCGACCACCTTATTGTCTCCGGTCAGGAGCACGGGGTTCAGCCCGAGTGCTTTGAACTGGGCGATCGCCTCGGCGCTGGTGGCCTTGACGGCATCGGCGACGACCAAAACCGCACGGGCCTGACCGTCCCAGGCGACAGCGACCGCTGTCTTGCCCTGAGATTCCGCGGTGGCCTTTGCGAGGGCGAGCGTCTTGGGAAGGTGAAGGGACCAGTCCGCCAGTAGGCTCTCGCGCCCGACGAGCACGGCATGGCCATTCACAGTGCCCTGCACGCCCTTGCCTTGGACGTTCGTAAACGATTCCGGTACCGGAAGTGAGCCGATCTGCTGGGTTGCGCTTTTGGCGATGGCCTGGGCGATCGGGTGTTCGGAGGCGTCCTCCAATGCGCCGGCCAGCCTCAGAACGTCCTCCCGGGTGGTTCCGTCGATGGTGAACACGTCAATCAGCGTCATCTTGCCCGTAGTGACCGTTCCTGTCTTGTCGAGGACGATCGTATCGACCTTGTGGGTGGACTCGAGTACTTCCGGGCCTTTGATGAGGATGCCCAGCTGGGCGCCCCGTCCGGTGCCGACTAGTAGCGCGGTTGGGGTTGCGAGTCCGAGGGCACAGGGGCAGGCGATAATCAGGACCGCGACGGCGGCCGTGAAGGCGGCGCTGAGCGGGAAGCCGGCACCGATCCAAGCGCCGAGCACCCCGATGGCCACGGCGATGACGATCGGTACGACGATTCCGGAGACCTTATCGGCGAGGCGTTGGACCTCGGCTTTGCCCGACTGGGCGTCCTCGACGAGCCTGGCCATCTGTGCCAGCTGGGTGTCCGAGCCAACCCTGGTGGCACTCACGACCAGACGGCCGCCGAAGTTGACGGTTGAGCCGGTCACGGCGTCGCCCTCACCGACTTCGACTGGGATCGACTCGCCGGTGAGCATGCTCGCATCCACCGCCGAGGTACCCGCGACTATCACCCCGTCCGTGGCTATCTTTTCACCCGGTCGTATGACGAACTCATCGCCCACCGACAACTGCTCGACGGGGATCCGTGTTTCGACCCCGTCCCGAACAACCGCGACGTCCTTAGCCCCCAGCCCGAGCAGTGTGCGCAGGGCAGCCCCCGCCTGGCGCTTGGACCTCTTCTCGAAGTATCGCCCGGCCAGGATGAACATGGTCACTCCGGCGCCGACCTCCAGGTAGATGTTCCCGGCGCCGTCGGAGGGGTTGATCGTGAACGAGAACCCATGGGTCATGCCCGGCAGTCCGGCTGTTCCGAAGAACAGTGCGAAGAGTGACCACAGCAACGCAGCGGACGTGCCGACCGAGACCAGCGTGTCCATCGTGGCCGCGCCGTGGCGCAGGTTGGTCCACGCTGCCTTGTGAAAGGGCCAGGCCGCCCACACGATCACGGGAGCGGCCAGCGTCAGGGACGCCCACTGCCAGTAATTGAACTGCAGCGCCGGAACCATGGCCATCATGATGACCGGCAACGACAGCACTATGGACGCGATCAGCCTGTTCCGCAGCGATGTCAGCTCGGGGTCGGGCTGCTCCGCATCGTCGCTCGCCGGGTGGGCCGTTTTCGGTGTGCGGAGCGCCGCCGTATAGCCGGTCTTTTCGACCTCGGCGATCAGCGCCAATGGGTCCAGTCCGGCGGGAGCGGTGACCTTCGCCTTTTCGGTGGCGTAGTTGACGGTCGCGATCACGCCGTCGAGCTTGTTCAGTTTCTTCTCGATTCGCATCGCGCAGGAGGCGCAGGTCATCCCCCCGATCTCTAGCTCGATGGTGTTGCCCAGCGTTTGCGGCTGGGTCGATGTTGCGGACATGGGTCCTCCTCGGTGGTGCGCTTCCTGATCACGGGATGGGCCAGGCGCGCGGTGTCTATGGTGGTCAGTGCCCGGAATGTTCGGCAGGTTCGCCCGGATCCGCAAACTGGGCGGGCCCGGTGGCGGTTAGGACAAATTGGGCCGTGTGGACCTGTTCGTCGACCTGGAAGTCCAGGTAGAGCAGGTAGCGTCCCGGGGTCGGGGCCTCGGTCATGAATGTCACGTCCGGGCCGGAGACGGCGCCGGGCCGGGGTGCTTCGCCCTCGGGGTGGACGTGGAGGTAAGCCAGGTCCCCTTCGCGCAGGGCGACAAGGTGTCCGTAAGAACCCAGGTACGGCTGCAGTGTTGTGACCGGTTCTCCATCACGGGAAACCGAGACAGTGAGCATGGCCT
Organism: Cryobacterium flavum; assembly: GCF_900103805.1. Lineage (GTDB taxonomy): Bacteria > Actinomycetota > Actinomycetes > Actinomycetales > Microbacteriaceae > Cryobacterium > Cryobacterium flavum. The sequence continues at coordinate 287,508 of NZ_FNIB01000006.1, forward strand.
GTTCGCTGGTGCTCAGCGTACCGGCCAGGTCCACGTTGTAGCCATCGACCGTATCCGCGGCAGAAACTGGAGCCGGCGTGGCGGGGGTGAATTCTCCGGCCGCCTGGACCGTTCGGGTCAGAGTGATGTTCTGTCCCGTTGCTGCCGGGACGATGTCCGCGTAGACCCGGTAGCTGCCGGCGGCGTTCCACTTCCAGGGCAGTGACCATACGCCATGGGCATCCATGGTTGGGTGCACGTGGCGGAACTGGGTCCCGTCCGTGCGCACGATGATCAGATGGAGTTTCTTGTCATGGGAGGCCTCGAAGTCGGTGACCGGCGTTCCTGTGGCGTTGGAGATCGTGAACGCGAGTGTTCCCTCCTGATCTGCCATGCCGGGGGACGAGATCTCCCCCAGGAGGAACCCGTCCTGTTCCATCGACAGGCCCTTCACTGATGCGGCCAGCTGTGTGTCGTTGCTGTCCATGACATGTTCTTCCGTTGGCTGCGTCCAGGCCGCCGTGGTTTGGGAGGGAACCACTGCGCCTGCGGTAGCAAATGAAGCGGTAAATAGGGCCGCGAGTCCCACTCCAAAGAGTCCGAGCTTTAGGGGGACCTTCATGGGACACGCACCGCCCCGTAGCCGGCTTCCTCGACCGCTGCGAGGACGGCTGTGTCGTCTAGCTCGGCCTGGCTGGTCACGACAAGCTTTCCGGTCTTCGCGCTCACGTCGATCGACTGGATGCCTACTATCTGGCTGACCTCTTCCCGGATCGTCGTCTCGCAATGACCGCAGGTCATCCCGGTCACCTGATATTCGCGCATTGTCATAAAACTCTCCTTTGCTGAATCGAACACATACCCCTAGGGGGTACTAACATGCCCAACAATATACCCACTGGGGGTATTCCTGTTACCATACCCCCGTAGGGTATAAATCTGAAGTGTGGAATCGCCGACTACGGCGAAAACGAAGGGAATCTGGAATGTCTCAATCAATACCGGGACGGGGAAAGAAGAGGCTCGCGCTTTTCCTCATCGCACTCGCGCAGTTCGTCGTGATCATGGATACCTCAATCGTGGGCGTGGCGTTGCCTCGCATGCAGGAGGAACTGGGCTTCAGCCCGGAGAATCTCTCCTGGGTTTTCAACGCCTACGTCATCACATTCGGGGGGCTCCTCTTGCTCGGCGGGCGTCTCGGGGATGTCTTCGGCGCCCGACGAATGTTCACCACGGGCTGGGTCGTACTGCTCGTCGGCTCCGCCGTCGCGGGGCTTGCCGGAAACGTCGCGTTGGAGTTGATTGGACGCGGCGTACAGGGAGCCGGCGCGGCACTCATCGCACCCGCGGCACTCACGCTGCTGATGAAGACGTTCGGGTCGAGCCCGAAGGAGCTCGGTGGCGCGCTGGCCCTTTATGGTGCGGCCGCACCGGCAGGGGGAACGGCAGGCGTGTTCCTCGGCGGGGTCATCACCGAGTACATGTCGTGGCCCTGGGTCTTCTTCATTAATATCCCGCTCGCCCTCGTGGTCATCGCTCTCGTCGCCACGGCGCTCCCGGCAGACGGACCGCGGATTCGCGGCTCCATCGACACCGCCGGCGCCCTATTGGTCACCGCTGGACTTGCCCTCGGTGTCTTCGCGATCGTCCGAGCACCTGAGTCTGGATGGGACAGTCTAGAAACGTGGGGAACTCTCGCCGGAGCGGTCGCCTTGCTCGGATTGTTTGTGCTCGTTCAGGCTCGCCGGAAGCAGCCGCTAATGCGATTGTCGATTTTCCGGATCCCGAATTTAGCCGCGGCCAACCTCGCCCAGTTATTGCTCGCCGCCGCGTGGATCCCAATGTGGTTCTTCTTGAATCTCTACCTGCAACAAGTTCTGGGTTACTCGGCGTTCCCCAGCGGTGCCGCGCTCCTACCAATGACCGCATTCACCATGATCACCATGATCCTGCTTGCACCGAGACTCGCTGCGCGATTCGGTCCGAAAGTGATGACGGTGAGCGGTCTCGTCGTGCTCGCAGGCGCCCTGATGTGGTTGTCCTTCGTTCGCGTGGACGGAAACTTCTGGGTGGATGTCCTCCCGGCGTCGCTTCTGGCCGCACTCGGGATGTCCCTGGCGTTCATCCCGACCCTCGGCACGGCGATCTCCAGCGCTCCGCCGCAGGAGGGCGGCCTCGCTTCCGGCCTCGTCAACACCAGCTACCAGGTCGGATCCGCTCTCGGGCTAGCGGCGATGACAGCCTTTGCAGCCGCGAACGGTGCGACGGAAAGTGGGAACCTTCCGGCGCTGACCACTGGATTCTCTTCGGCATTCATCGGTGCAGCCTCAATTGCCCTGGCCGGCGCCCTGCTTGCTGCAATTACGCTCCGTGCCCCCACCCGCGCGCCGGTCGTCGAAAAAGAAGCCATCGCGACTCGTCAGTGACAGCGGTCGGGTGCGGTCACGGCGTCGGTGGCCGCACCCAATAGACCGTTAGCTTGTCTTAGCATTGAGTGGTGTGAAGAGGTAGTGGCCTTGACCTCGCATGGTGGAAACCTCAACAGAGAGAATATTTATCACGGGAAACACGCCGGGAATTCACTCCTGAGTTCAAAGATGAGGCCGTGAAGGTTTCGGCAGATTGAACCCCGCAATCCTTCGTATACAAGAAACTGACACTGGCTCTGGAGCAGCGCGGCAATCAGCCCAATCCCTCTGCGTCAAGTAGCGATCATAGTTCGCCGGTCTCTCCGATGCCGAGGTGCTCGCGGCGCGGGTCGCTCAGGCCGCCGCGGATGCTGCTGCCACGGCCGCCGCTGCTGCCGCGGGCCCAGTCCACCGGGACGGCCGGGACGGCCACGCAGACCACTCCGAGCACGCAGCCTTCCCCGGCCGCGCCAGGAACGGGGGTGTTCGGCTATATCGAGGACAATTCGGCTCCGGTGTCAGCGGAGACCATTGCCCGACATCTGTGTGACACCGGCTACCTCGGTATTCTGCTCGACCAAGCCGGGCAATCCCTCAATGTTGGCCGGGATGCACGCCTGTTCAACCGCGAGCAACGCCGCGCCCTCGCCGTGCGTGACGGCGGATGCCGCTGGCCCGGGTGTGACCAACCACCGTCGTGGAGTGAAGCTCACCACATTCAAAACTGGGTTGATCTGGGCTTTTCCAACATCGACCAGGCCATACTGCTCTGTGTTCTGCACCATTTGTTGCTGCACAACCGGCAGTGGAAGATCCTGTTCCTCGATGGAGAGTATTGGCTGCAACCCGCCGTCGAATTCGACCCCGAGCAGACACTGATTGCGCTGCCCAGCAAGAACCCGCTCATGCAGGAGCCGCTGCGGCTCGACCCGCCCGAAGTGAACCCGCACGCAACGGCGACCGCAGACCGCGGCACGTTGGGCGATGTCGGTCTCGACCGGCGGATGGTGGCGCCCCGCAGGCTGGGGCGTGTTGGGCGATGGCGGTCCCGACTCGCGGGATCGCGGGGCCCGAGACCGCTGAAACGGGAGCTCTGATGTGTCACCAAGATTTAGCGTGTTGGAGTGCGAGGGAGTCGTCAGTAGCCGGCAGAAATTGGCCGTTGCCGCAGGGAATCGTCTTTATACCTGGTTTCGCGGGGTCTCCGTTCGAGCACACGGTCGAGGGGGTGTCGGCGTCGTCGACTCGCTGCGTCCCCTCCGCGCCGCTGTCCGTAACGAGCGCCGCTGCTCACCCGGGGCCCTATGAGGCCGGCTCGAGCGTCAGGGTGTTGGTGGCGACGGCGTTGATGGCGGCCGGCGTGAACAGCCACGGACGGGTCTCGTGATCACGCCAGAGTGGCGCCTGGTCGGTGTAGTTGGGGTGGAAGGCGTGACCGGATGCCCCGGTGAGATTGATCCAGGTGGAGTCATCGAAATTCTCCAGGCTCACCACCTGCCGCATTGACGGCACCCAGTCCACCTGGTAGCCCTGGGTGGCATCCCAGCCGACCGCGTTGACGACGGCCGAACCTCCGGCGAGCTCGTACGGCCCGCGGTTGAATAACCACTCAAGCGGGGCGATGCCGGACTTACCGAAGCTCTGGTTGGTGAGTTCCAGGGTGTGGATGCTGCCCCACTGCCAGTCCTGTGGGTTGGAGCCCATGAGATCGGCGGCTTCGGCCGCGGCATCCGTCATCACGCGTCGCAGCATGCTCTCTTGGCCAACGGTGCCGTAGGAAGCGTTCGACCACCAGGGGGAGTTTGGCTGGTCGAGAAGGCTCGTGACCACGGAGAACGCGCGGTCGCCACCGGTGAGAGCAGCGCCGTCGTCGATCTTGCCGGTGAAAATATCGTGCAGCAGGGTGCGCCAGATCACGTTGAAGTACGCCGCGGCCGCGCTGTCGACGTCGACCTGGTAGTCCCAGCCGTCGAGCAACTTCTGCGCTTTGGCGGCGTCACCGGTGAGCCGCACCTGCTGCAGCGCCGGAACGAGCGTCGCTGCGATGGCACTGTAATTGTCACCCTGAATTTCGCTCATCAGTTCGGCTGTCATCGGGGTTTTCGCGGCGATGAGCTCCTGCAGCCGAGCCGTGATCTGGTTCGCCCGGTAGCCGAGGTCCCAGTCGGCGGTCAGCAGGTATGGGTAACTCGGGTCGGTGGCCGCGTTATTGGCCGTGACGATGTATCCGCTCGGCGGATTGAACGTGCTGGGCAGGGCATCAAAGGGGATGTATCCGGTCCAGCCGTACTGGCTGGTCCAGCCGGGAACGGGCAGGGTGCCGTTGCCACTGGCCCGAATGGGAATGAGCCCGGGCGCCTGATAGCCGATATTTCCGTCGACGTCGGCGTAGGTGAGGTTCTGCGCCGGCACCTCGAACAGGGCGGCCGCGGCGCGAAAACTGGTCCAGTCGGTCGCCTGGTTCAAAGCGAAAATAGCGGATGCCGTGTGCCCCGGCGTGAGCGCCGTCCATTGCAGGGACAGCTCGTAGCTGGTCTGCTCCGCGCCGGCCTCGGCGGCGGGGGCGGGTGTCAGCCCGGTGGCCTCGGGAAAGTCGCTCGCGATCCGCTGGTAGCTGGTGCCGTCGAACCCGCTCAGCAATGGCCCGTGTTCGGTCGAACGAATCTCGATCTTCACGTCGTCACCACCGGCGACGGAGATCTTCTCGTCGCGCAGCAGCAGGGGTTTCGCAACACCGTCGAATTCGTAGTTGTCGCCGGTGACCTTCTCGATGTAAAGGTCGGCGACGTCGGGCCCGAGGTTGGTAAACCCCCCCGCGATGCGCTCATTGTGGCCGATGATCACGCCGGGCATGCCGGAGAAGCTGTATCCCGCCACGTCGAACGGGCAATCTGCGGTGATCGACTGGCAGCGTAACCCCACCTGGTACCAGACCGAGGGTAACGCCGGGCCGAGGTGCGGGTCGTTGGCCAGCAGCGGCTTGCCGGTATCGGTGAGGGCGCCGGAGACCACCCATGAATTCGAGCCGATCTCCCCGCCGGCCGGCCCGAGCAGTTCGGGCACCGACCCGAGGTGCGCGCGCAGCTCGGCCAGGGCTCCGGCGTAGGAGTCGACCGAAGCCAGCGCGGCGGGGGCATCCGTTGAATCCGGGGCCGGCTCGGCGGCTTGCGGCGCCCCGGCCGATGGCAGGGTGAGGGCCTGGCTGCCGGTGATGGAGGGATGCTGCGCGGCCGGATAGTCGGGATGCAACTGGCTCACCTCGGTGGGCGTGAGCGTCGTCGACAGCAGAGCCCGGTCGATTTCGTCGTCGAGGTTGGAGCGCAGGTCCCAGGCCATGGCCTTCAGCCAGGCCACGGAATCAGCCGGGGTCCACTTTTCGACCTCGTACCCGGGGTTTTGGAGGCCCAGCACGGCATACTCCAGCGATAGATCGGCGCCCTGATGGGTGTCGAGGTAGGCGTTCACTCCGTCGGCATAGGACTGGTAATAGCCGAGAGTCACCGGGTCGAGCAGGGCCACTTCCTGCTCGGCGACGGCTCGCCAGCCGAGGGTGCGCACGAACGTGTCGGTACCGATCTGGCTCTCGCCGAACAGCTCCGAGAGCCTGCCGCTCGTGACGTGGCGGCGAAAATCCATCTCCCAGAACCGGTCCTGGGCGTGCACGTAGCCCTCAGCGAGAAACAGGTCGCTCGCCGTCTTCGCGGTGATCTGTGGAATTCCGTACGTCTCGCGCGTGACCGTGACGGCGCTTGAGAGGCCGGTGATCTCGACGTTGCCCGCGAGCGTTGGGAATGACCGCGTGACCGTATAGACACCGAGCCCTGCAGTGACGAGCACCAGGCCGACGACGGTCGCGAGTGCGATCAGTAATCGCCGAACGCGGCGGTGCCCCTTGCTGCGCGGTGCGTCGGTTCCCACGTCACTCCTTCGTGAATCGCGCGTTCCCGCAAGAGCGGATGTACGCTACCCGGATGCTAGCGGAACCCACCGACATCCGCTTGTCAGCACCAGCTCAGGCGTGCAGTGCGGCGTTCAGCGTGATTCCGCTGCCACTGCGGGCGAGCACCTCGACGGCGCCGGAGATGGAGTTGCGGCGAAACAGCAGGTTAGGCACGCCGGAGAGCTCGACCGCTTTCACCGTGGCGAACGTGCCGTCGGTGAGCCGTGGTTCGCCGACGAGCACAACCTTGGTGCCGGCCGTCACGTAGAGTCCGGCCTCGACCACGCTGTCATCGCCGATCGCGATGCCCACGCCGGAATTGGCTCCGAGCAGCGCGCGCGCGCCGATCGAGATGCGCTGCGTTCCGCCACCTGACAGGGTGCCCATAATGGATGCGCCGCCACCGATATCCGCGCCGTCACCGACCACGACGCCCTGCGAGATGCGGCCCTCGACCATGGAGGAACCGAGGGTACCGGCGTTGAAGTTGACGAAGCCCTCGTGCATCACCGTGGTGCCGGGGGCGAGGTGGGCGCCGAGCCGCACGCGGGAGGCATCTGCTATTCTCACGCCGGTCGGAACGACATAGTCAAGCAGCGGTGGAAATTTGTCGACGCCGCTGGCCTGAATGCCGGCGCGCTGCAGGGTCGGGCGCAGGCGGGCGAAATCGGTCGGCACCATGGGACCGGCGTTGGTCCACACTACGGTGGGCAGAAAAGCGAAGATGCCGTCGAGGTTGATGCTGTTCGGCAGAACGAGGAGGTGCGAGAGCAGGTGCAGCCGCAGGTAGGCATCCGACGTGCTGGCTGGTGCCGCGCCGAGGGTGATTTCCACAGTGACGGCTTCGAGGCGTACCGCGCGGCGGGCGTCGTCGCCAGCCGCTTCGCTCAACTCCGCCGGAACGATCCAGCGATCGCGGCCGGTCGGCAGCGCGCCGAGTACCGGGGTGGGAAACCAGGTATCCAGCACGGTGCCGTCGGTGGCGACGGTGGCGAGGCCGTATCCCCAGGCCTGGGTCGGTGTGGCAGGAGCGTTTTCGGAAACTACGGAGGGCATACCTCTAGATTAGTAGGGTGACTTCTAGACTTCCGGCCCCAGCAAAAACCACCGTGCTCGACCTGACAGCGACGTCAATCGAACTGACTAGACAAATCTGCGACCTGGAGTCGGTGTCGGGCAATGAGACTGCCCTCGCCGACGCGATCGTGGCGGCGCTTCACGGTTTCGACCACCTCGAGATCATTCGCGACGGCGACACCGTCGTCGCCCGCACCAACCTGAATCGTGCGCAGCGCGTCGTCATCGCCGGCCACATCGACACAGTGCCGCTCAACGACAACCTGCCCACCCGCTACGAGACCATCGACGGCACCGACTACCTCTGGGGCCGCGGCACCGTCGACATGAAGGCCGGCGTGGCCGTACAGCTGAAGCTCGCCGCCGAACTGACCGAACCCGGGGTCGACGTGACCTGGATGTGGTACGACCACGAAGAGGTCTCCGACGAGCTCAACGGCCTCGGCCGGCTCGCCCGCAACCGGCCCGACCTGTTTATCGGCGATTTCGCGATTCTCGGCGAACCGACCCGAAGCCAGATCGAGGGCGGCTGCAACGGCAACCTGCGCGTCGAAGTTCGCACGTTCGGCCTGCGCTCGCACTCGGCGCGCAGCTGGGTCGGCGAGAATGCCATTCACAAGGCCGCCCCGATTCTCAACATTCTGGCCGGCTACCAAGCCCGCGAGGTCGAGGTTGAGGGCCTGGTCTACCGCGAAGGGCTGAACGCGGTCGGCATTACCGGCGGCGTCGCCGGCAACATCATCCCCGACGAGTGCATGGTGCACGTCAACTACCGTTTCGCCCCCAGCCGCAGCGCCGACGAAGCCGTCGCCCACTTGCGTGAGTTGTTCGCCGGCTACGACCTCACCGTGGTCGACCGTGCCGAGGGCGCCCGGCCCGGCCTCGACGCCCCGCTCGCCCGCGAATTCCTGAACGCTGTCGGCGGTGTCGCTACGCCCAAGTACGGCTGGACCGACGTCGCCCGCTTCTCCGCGCTCGGCGTTCCGGCCGTCAACTACGGTCCCGGCGACCCGCTCAAGGCGCACGCCGACGACGAACGCGTCGCCGTGGCCGAGATCACGGCCTGCGAGAACGGCCTGCGCGCCTGGCTGAGCGCATCCGTTCGTTAACGCAGCGACAGAACAATGACTGAGCGGATGCTCCGCCCCCGCAGGCAGACCGCGCCCCGGTCGCGCGCCCGGCGGCTGCCAGCGGCCTGGCACGCCCGCTACCGGCTGACCCCGTGGTGGGGCAAGGTCGTCGTGGTCTGGGCGCTGTCACGCCTGGTCACGACAAGCCTCATCCTGGTGCTGGCGAGCGTACAGGGCCCCAACGCGTGGACCGGTGCCAGCCCGAAATACACCGATTTCGCGACCATGTGGGACGGTCGCTGGTACAACATCGTCGCGGCGGTCGGTTATCCCAGCGTGCTGCCGCTCACCGATGGGGGACAGATCGGCGAGAATGCCTGGGCGTTCATGCCGGGCTATCCGGTGGTGGCCCGGCTGATCATGGAACTGACCAATTTTCCGTGGGCGCCGGTGGCGGTGTTCGTGTCGGTCGGTTTCAGTCTCGGCACCGCCCTGCTGTTCTACCGCCTCATGGCGCGGGTGCAGTCGCCGGCGACCGCCCTGTTCTCGGTGGTGCTGTTCTGCGTTGCCCCGCTGTCGCCGATTCTGCAGTTCGCCTACGCCGAGTCGATGTACCTGTTCTTTCTTACCCTCGCCCTCTACCTGCTGCTCGAGCGCCGCTACTGGCTGCTGTTCCCGGTGATCGCGGTGATGGCCCTCACCCGGCCGAGCGGACTCGCATTTGCCCTCGCCCTCGGGCTGCACGTGATCTACCGCTTCGTCACGCGCCGCCGCGACCCGTTTTCCGTCGCCGAGCGGATGCTGGCGGCCTCCGTTGCCGTCTTCAGCGCGCTGATGGGACTGGCCTGGCCGATCGCGGCCTGGGCCGCCACCGACGACCTGATGGCCTACACCGACACCGAGTTGGCGTGGCGGGCACCGTACATCGGCTACGTGGAACTGGTTCCGTTCACGGCCTGGTTCCAGGGCGGCGTCTGGTGGCTCGGTAGCCCGTGGGGCATCGCGGTGGTGACCGCCCTCATCTTGACCTTCGCCGTGCTGCTGTTCACGCCCGCAGTACGGCGGCTCGGCGTGGATCTGCGGCTGTGGGTGGCCAGTTACGGGCTGTACCTGCTCGCCGTATTCTTTCCGCAATCGAGCACGTTCCGGCTGCTCATGCCGATGTTTCCCTTGCTCGGTGCGGCCGCGCTACCGCGCAGCCGCATCTATCGAGTGTCGATCGTTCTGCTCTTCGTGGCCGGCCAGTGGGGCTGGCTGCTGATCTGCTGGGGCGTGGATGGTTACGACTGGACTCCGCCGTAAGAAGCCTGATTTGACACTGAGTCCGACCCTAATTTACGTCTCGGGCCGAGATAGTCGATAATGGGTATACAAAGACGAATGGAAGGGGAGTTCATGGCGGCCATGAAGCCACGTACCGGAGACGGTCCAATGGAGGCTGTAAAAGAGGGGCGCCTGATCATCGTGCGTGTACCGCTCGAGGGTGGGGGTCGGCTCGTTGTCTCCGTCAACGACGCCGAGGCCAAGGAACTTCACGATGCACTTGCCGGGGTTGTCGCTGCGGCGAAGTAGCCTCGTGTTCCTATAGTTAATACAGCAGAACGGCCACGCAGGTATTGCGTGGCCGTTCTGGTGTATCTGGGAACGTTCTAGGCGCGCAGCTTGGTGATCTGCAGCAGCCCGTCGCCGACCGGGGACAGCGCGCTGATCACAGCGCTCGATGCGGCGATCTCGGTCAGCAGAGTGCGAAACCCGGTCGCGACATCGTCGCGCTGAGCCGGGTCGGCCACCCGTCCGCGCCACAGCGCGTGCGCGACGAGCACCGTGCCGCCCGGACGGGCCAGGCGCAGTCCGTGTTCGACGTACTCGATGACCGACTGTGGGTCGGCGTCAATAAACACAATGTCGTAAGAATTCTCGTTCATGCGGGGCAGAACCTCGCCGGCCTTGCCCGTGATGAGGCGCACCCGGTTCGCCGGAATTTTCGCTTCGATGAAGTTCGCCTTCGCGTGCTGCAGGTGGTCGACCTCGGTATCAATCGAGGTGAGAGTTGCGCCGGGAGCTCCGGTCAGCAGCCAGATCCCCGAGACTCCGGCCCCGGTACCGACCTCGAGGATGCTGCGTGCCCCGGTGGCCGCCGCCAGAACGGCCGATTGCGCCCCCACCGAGGGCGGAATGGCATCGATCCCCAACTCGAGGGATTGCTGGCGCGCCTTGGCGATAGCTTCGGACTCCACGACACAGTCGTCGGAGAATTTCCAGTTCAGTTCAATGTCAGACACAAATAACTCCAGTAGATGATTAGGTCAAGACTAGGGCCGGGGCGCGTGTGGTCTGTGGATGCCTCGCCGGGCAGTTACTCTAAGGACATGTTTGGGCTGACGTTCGAGAAGATTCTTCTGATCGGGATCATCGCTGTCTTCTTGCTCGGCCCCGACAAACTACCGCACTACGCCGCGCAGCTCGCTCGCCTCGTGCGCCAGTTGCGCGATATGGCCAACGGGGCCAAAGACCGCATGCGCGATGAAATGGGTCCGGAGTTCGACGATCTGGACTGGAAAAAACTGGACCCGCGCCAGTATGACCCGCGTCGCATCATCCGGGAAGCCCTCGCCGACGAAGACCCGTTCAAGGAACAGTCCGCAACGATTTCTCGCGCCGAACCCAACCCGGAGGGTGCATACCTGAAACGTAAGCGGGCACGGGAAGCGGCCCTGGCCGCGCTCGAACCGGCCCCGTTCGATACTGAAGCCACGTAGTTCCGGTCTGACGGAGTCTCGATGTCGAAAACGCCTACAACCATTCTGCGCGTCAAGAAGAAGGTCTACGAGGCCGAACTGGCCCGCCTGCAGGCCGAACTGGTCACGATGCAGCAGTGGGTGAAGGCATCCGGTGCCCGTGTCGTGGTGATATTCGAGGGCCGCGATGCCGCGGGTAAGGGCTCGGCGATCAAGCGCATCACCGAATACCTGAACCCCCGCGTCGCACGCATCGTCGCCCTGCCGATGCCCACCGAACGCCAGCGCGGCCAGTGGTATTTTCAGCGGTACATCGAGCACCTGCCATCGACCGGCGAGATCGTGCTGATGGACCGCTCCTGGTACAACCGGGCCGGCGTCGAACGGGTCATGGGCTACTGCACGAGTGACGAATATCGCCGGTTTCTGCACCAGGCACCGTTGTTCGAGCGGATGCTGGTCGAAGACGGAATCCTGCTGGTCAAGTACTGGTTCTCGGTGTCTGACCTGGAGCAGGAACGACGTTTTCGGTCACGCCTGAACGACCCGATGCGGCGCTGGAAGCTCTCCGAAACCGACGTGCTGTCGATCACTAAATGGGTCGATTATTCCAAGGCGAAAGACGAGATGTTCGTGCACACAGACATCGCCGAAGCGCCCTGGTGGGTGGTGGAGAGTGAAGACAAGCGTTCGTCCCGGCTGAACGTGATCAGCCATCTGCTCTCGCTCGTGCCGTACGAGAAGATCGACCCGCCGAAGGTGCACATTCCGCCGCGTCCGCCGGACTCCGACTACGAGCGGCCGCCGCGCGAGGAGAACCACCAGGTTCCCGACCACGCGGCGACGCTGGTCAAGCCGAAAGAGTAGGCGCTAACGCGGCGTGAGCCCGAGGCTGAGGCCGGCCAGGCCACGCGCACGGGTTTTCATGCTGTGGGCCAGCGCCAAAATGGCGCGGGCTGCGGGGTCGTCGGGCGCGCCGAGCACAACCGGCAGTCCGTCGTCGCCGCCGGTGCGCAGGGCCAGGCTGAGCGGAACCTGCGCGAGCACCGGTGCCGGTGTCTCCTGACCGACTGAGAGCCGCCTGGCCACTTCGGCGCCGCCGCCGGAACCGAACAGTTCGAGCAGGCTGCCGTCGGGCTGCACCAGGGCGGACATGTTCTCGATCACCCCGTAGACGCTTTGCCCGGTCTGGCGGGCCACGATTCCGCTGCGTTCCGCCACATCGGCGGCCGCCGCCTGCGGGGTGGTGACAACGATGACCTCGGCGTGGGGGAGCAGCTGGCCGACCGTGATGGCGACGTCGCCGGTTCCTGGCGGTAGGTCGAGCAGCAGCACGTCGAGGTCGCCGAAGTACACGTCGGTGAGAAACTGCTTGATCGTGCGGTGCAGCATCGGGCCGCGCCACGCGACCGCGGCCGACTTGTCATCGATGAACATGCCGATCGAGATGACCTTCACGTCGTGCGCGATCGGCGGCAGAATCATATCGCCGACCTGGGTCGGTTTCACCGCGAGCCCGTCGTGCACGAGGCCGAGCAGGCCGGGAATGCTGAAGCCGTGTACGTCGGCATCCACGATGCCCACCCGCAGTCCTTCGCCGGCCAGGGCCACCGCCAGGTTCGCGGTGACGGTGGACTTGCCCACGCCGCCCTTGCCGCTCGTGATCGCGTAGACGCGGGTGAGTGACTCCGGGCCGAACTGCACGCTGCGCTCCACCTGGCCGCCGCGCAGCTTCTCGGTGAGCGCGGTGCGCTGCTCGCGGGTCATGATCGCCACCGCGACGCTCGCCAGGCCGACCCCAGCCACCGACTCGGCGGCGGCCAGAACGTCGCTCTCAATGCGCGCTGCGGCCGGACAACCAGCAATGGTCAAGCGGATGCCGACGCTCACCCGCCCGGTCTCGCTCACCGTCACCCCCGACACCATGTCGAGGTCGGTGATGGGTTTGCGAATCTCCGGGTCGGTCACCCGGGCCAGGGCGGTGAACACGCGGGCGCGGATGCTGTCGGGCGTTGAACTCAGTGGGGCAGGAGTCATGCGGTGGGGCGGCTTTCGTTGGTGATGTCGGAGCCTGTGGGTTCATCCAGGTGACTGCGCTCATCCAGGTGTTCGAGCAACGCACGCAATTCGGCGCGAATGAAATCCTTCGAGGCCATGTCCTTGATCGCGATGCGCAGGGCCACGACCTCGCGGGCGAGGTACTCGGTGTCGGCGAGGGTGCGTTCGGCCCGCTGCCGGTCCTGTTCGAACTGCACCCGGTCGCGGTCGTCCTGCCGGTTCTGAGCGAGCAGGATCATCGGCGCGGCATAGGACGCCTGCATCGACAAAACCAGGGTCAGCGCGATGAACCCGAGTGCGACGGAGTCGAAGCGCCAGTCCACCGGAGCGAGGGTGTTCCAGGAGATCCAGGCGACGGCGAACAGGGTGAGCCCGAGCAGAAACCACGGGGTGCCCATGCCGCGGGCGATCGCCTCGGTGAAGCGTCCGAACCGGTCCCGACTGTGTCCGCTCCGATTCAGCCCAACGATGTTGCTCGTCCGCAGGCCCTTGGGGGCGTCCAGGCGCAGGTCGGCGCGGTTATTGCGGGCCACGAGTCGTCCTTTGCGCTCCGGGCAGTATTGGTATGGTAATGCTGCCGGTTCGGCGGTTATTGTGGGCCACGAGTCGTCCTTTGCGCTC
>NZ_FNIB01000033.1 GCF_900103805.1 Cryobacterium flavum
GGAACGTGCGGGTCGCGGCGTAGGCTGCAGTGAGGCGCCCCCAGTCCTCACCCATTGGATTTTCGGGGGCGTGTTCGGTCGTCGAGGTGTAGCCGTCCAGCGAGATGAACAGGTCGATGCGAACGCGGGTCATGTCAGGTTTCCTTCGGGGTTGTGCAGGTCATGTGGATGCCGAGCCGGTCGGCTTGGTGTGCGGCGGGGGTTCGTTGCTCGCCGAGCCACAGGTGTAGGACGTCGAGGGCGCCCGGTCGCAGGCTCATGGTGCGGACGCGCCCATGCTTCTGTGACGTGATCAGTCCCGCGTTCTCGAGGACGCGCAGGTGCTGCATGAGCGACGGCAAGGCCATCGAGAACGGTGCCGCGAGTTCGGACACGACGGCGGGGGACTTCGCCAACCGTTCCACGACGGCTCGGCGCGTCGGATCCGCGAGAGCGCGGAGCACGGCATCGAGCTCGTCGCGATACTTAGGCACATACCTAATTATTCTTGAAGGGCAGGGATTCGTCAACCGGCTCACGCCAGGAACGTGTCCCGCGTTTGAAGAGTGTCCGGAATTGATCGTTTAGCACCAGTGTCATTTTCCGAAGTCGTCTGCACAACGGCCCCTGTGTTTCCGGGGTTGTGCAGGCGAGAGTGTGTCGAGGGCAATGAGGAACTGGGCGTTCTTCATGGTCCGTGACAGATAACATCCGCGATAGCTTCAGTCCCGTCCGAGAGTTGTGGCTGGTGCATGCGGTACATCTTGTCGGAGCAGTTGTCGTAGATAGCCGATGCCGGCAGCGATGTGGAACAAGGCGCCGAGCACCAAACCGACCTGTCCGATCAACAAGGCCAATCCCATCCCTGGAATGAGGCCGCCCGTGACGATGGACGCGCTGATCATAATGAGCGCGGTGCGAATCTTTCCGATCCAGGTGACCGAGAGCTGATGGTTCCGGTGTCGTGCCAGGAAGACGCTTCCGACGATCAGATCGACGAGGAGGATGACGATGATTACCGACCAGGGAATTGCACCGATGATCGTTAGTGCGATGCCAAGGCAGCCGATCCCCAATCGGTCGGCGATCGGGTCGAGGATCTCCCCGAGCCGTGTCTCTTGGCCGAGCCGCCGAGCGAGGAATCCGTCTACCCAATCCGTCGCGCCGAAGAGCACCGTGAGAGCGGCAGCTGTGAGCGGCTGAGCACCCGACAACAGAAGGGCCACGATCGGGAAGATCAGGACGAATCGGATAACGGTGACGAGATTTGGGATGGTCCACCACTCGGGTCGCGGCCGGAGAGTCCGATCTTTCGTATTCATGCGGTTCTCCGCACCCGCCGGATAACGAAGAACCCAACAGCGGCAGCCACCGCTACCGCGATCGCAGGGATGGTCGTGTGATTGGCGAATTCAACAAACGCGAAACCGAGCGCGGCGCCGCCCAGCACCCAGAGAAACGACCAGATGACGGCTGCGGTGCCGGAGGCGAGAGCGAACCGCCGGTAGCTCATGAGTGCCGCTCCTGCTGCTGCGGCGACCAAGGTTCGAACGCCGGGCAGGAGCCGAGCGACGATGATGAGCCAGAAACCGCGTCGTTTGACGAAACCGGTAGCCGCGTCCCAACGATCGACTCCGATTCTCCGCACCACCCGTGTGTTCACCATCTTCACGCCGAGTTTCCTTCCGATGAAATACCCGATGTGGTCGCCAATGAATGCCCCGACGGCAGCGACGAGTACGGCAAAGATCAGAAGAGGACTATCACGGAGGGCGACCGCGGCGAACACCAGAACAGTTTCCCCCGGCAGAATGGCACCGAGGCCGAAGGCCGCGTCCACGATCGACGCAATTAAGACGACCGCAAGGATGATTCCGATGTACTCACTGACGGAGTCAAGGAACAAAGTGATGTTTTCGAGCATGCAAGAAACGCTAGAAAAGCCCCGCTACCGTCGATAGTGACAAAGGTGAAGCCGCGAACTAACGAAGGCGAGTTCTTTCGTCTGCCAGGTCTCCCTAGGGTGGGAGGATGCTCGACAACAATCCGACTCCGCACACACGACGTGCGCGCAATACCAACACGACAGGCGCTGCTGTTGTTGGAGCCTTACTCGGAGTCGCCTCTCCGTGGACGGACGGCTCGGGTCTGGTGCTATTAGGCACCACCGCGATCATCATCGGCTTCTGCGCCTCTCTGTGGAAGCCATCTTTCGGCGTCGTGATGGTCGCAGTGGCGGCCTCGCTCATCGCTGCGACACTGTGCGGACTGATCTCGAGTCCATCGTGGGCCGGTGCCATCCTCGGACTCGTCCGCGGCACGATTTACACCCTGTGCCTCGTCGTCCCCGTTCTGACGGTCGCCGCGCTTCGCGGACGGCGGGCCTATCTCCAGCGCGGCTGGGATCTGGCCCTCGCCGAGGCACGGGAACACGATGCTCGCGTCGAGCAGGCCGTGATGCGGGAACGAGACGCGATGGCTAGTGAAATCCACGACGGGTTAGGGCATCGGTTGACGCTGATCGCCGTCCAAGCCGGCCGCCTCTCCCTGGACGACACGTTGCCAGCAACGGCGAGAACGGAGCTGCAGAGCATCCGGGCCAATGCCGCCGCCGCGTCCGACGAACTCGGCGAGACCGTTCGACTAATTACCGAAAGAGACTCCGGCATCACCGCCTCGCTGAGCGGCCTCAGCATTGAAGACGTACTCGAGCGCGCGCAATCCTCCGGTATCGAGGTAAACAGCACCCTCGCGCCAGACATCGAACGATTCACCAACAACTACTCTCGCGCCGCTCTCCTCCGGGCACTGCAGGAAGGACTCACGAACGCCGCAAAACACGCACCGGGCACGAAGGTGAACATCGACATCAACATCGACGGAGACGAAGTCGAGTTACGGATTCGCAACCCCGATCACGGCACGACACCGACCCTACCTATAACGGGCCACGGTATCCTCGCCTTGCGACACCGAGTCGGGATCCTTGGCGGAACCCTGGACGTGAATCGTAGTGAAAACTTCACCCTCATAGTCCGACTCCCAAGATCGGCAACTCCATCCTCAGCCGCTACCAGTACACACCAATCTCGGACCGAGCTTGTCACCGCCGCGGACAGCAGCTCCGACCGGAAACGCCGTCGCACGACACGGGCCGCCTGGCTAGTTCCCATCGTTCTCCTCTCCACCGCAGCGCTAAGCGCGATCGGTTACTTCGCTTATGCCAACGTCGCGTCAGTCCTGACTCCCGAACGGTTCGCCGCCATCAACACCGGTGACATCCGCACCAAAACCGAGCTCCTTCTTCCGGCAGTGGAAATGCTCGACGCCCCGCGAACGTCTCTGGCTCAGCCCCCGAGATCGACGTGCGAGTTTTATGAGGCCTCGATAAGTTTCTTCGACCGCGACGATGTCTTCCGAATCTGCTTCGTCAACAACCGCGTTCTCGCCACCGACACGATCCTCGCCCCATGACTGGAAATCTCACCGGTGACACCCCGTCCGACAGCCCCCACCAACAAAGAGACGGTCTAATACGAGTCCTTCTTGCCGATGACGATCAGCTCGTGCGCGCTGGGATCGCCGGCATCCTCTCCACAGCCTCGGATATTGTAATCACCGCCGAAGCCTCAGACGGAACCGAAGCGCTTGAACTGGCTCGACGGCACTCGCTGGACGTCGTCGTTCTCGATATCCAGATGCCCAGACTCGACGGTATCCGCACCCTTGAACAGCTGCGGCGCGAGCAGCCACACGTGCCGGTCGCAATGCTGACCACGTTCTCCGATGAGGCCTACATTGCAGAGGCCATCACCCTCGGTGCGCTCGGCTTTTTCCTGAAATCGGATGACCCGCGTCACTTGATCGGCGGCGTCCGCGCTCTCGCAGGCGGCGGTGCCGCATTCTCACCGCGGGTCGGCCGGTGGCTGGTCCGCCAAGAAACCGGCGCCCGTTTCGGCCGCTCAACACGAGCCCAATCAACTGCGCGCGAACTAACCCACCGACAACGCGAACTGCTCGCCGGAATCGGGCGAGGCAAGTCGAATGCCCAGATCGCAAAATCCCTGCACCTTTCGGAAGGCACGGTGAAGCAGTACCTCAGTGTGCTCTTCACAGCGCTTGGCGTCGAGAATCGTGTGCAGGCGGCGATAATCGCATACGAAGCCGACCTCCTCAACGAACGCCCATAAGACGTCGGCGGTTTCAAATGGTGGAAGCAGCAGAAAATCTTCCCATCAACACCGTCATATAGATCCGAAAGCCCCAACTTGAACCGTCCCTGATTTCTTGCCGCTTTCTTTCTAGTGAAAGGATTCGGTTATGCCCAAGAAATACCCAGATGAGGTTCGTGAGCGAGCGGTTCGTATGACGCTTGATCGTGTGAAGGATTACCCGTCGATGTGGGCCGCGTGCCGCGAACTGGC
>NZ_FNIB01000015.1 GCF_900103805.1 Cryobacterium flavum
ACCTCGAGGAGGCCTGGGTCGCTGCCCAAGACACCCCGGGCGGCGCCGGGAAGTTCCTCCGCAAATACGCCTCGTTCACCCTCCTCGTCATTGATGAGTGGCTGCTCGATCGCCCGACCGAATCGATGCGAACAATGCTGCTGGAACTGATGGAACGCCGTTACGGGGAGAGCTCAACGGTGTTCTGCACCCAGTACCAGCAGAAGGACTGGCACCAGCGCCTCGGCTCCGGCGTTCACGCCGACGCCATCATGGACCGCATCATCCACAACACCATCTGGGTTGAGACCGGCACCTACAACATGAGGGAGCAAACAGCCCTCACCAGCGCCTAACAATCCGGCGAAGAGAGCCAGTGGCCCCCAGCCGCACCACCACTGGCTCTCTTCGGCACGAACGGTGGCTCTGAACCGCACGATCGGGTGGCTCTCACCGCATCAAATACTCAGGTAGACACCCCTCATGGCCGGGTCTTAGACTTTAACCTGACAGAACAGGGGAAAAAGTCACATGACGGGTCAACGAGTTGGATATGTGCGGGTGAGTACTCTCGATCAGAACACTGTCCGTCAGCTTGCTGGCGTCGACGTCGACCGGGTGTTCGAGGATAAGGCGTCGGGGAAGGATCAGAACCGGCCCGAGCTCGAGGAGATGATTCGGTTCGTCCGAGATGGCGATACCGTTCTCGTGCATTCCATGGACCGCCTGGCCCGCAACTTGGATGACCTCCGCCTGATCGTGCGCCGGCTCACCGCGAAGAAGGTTCGGGTTGAGTTCGTGAAAGAGCAGCTCTCCTTTACCGGCGATGACAATGCGATGGCGAACCTGCTCCTGAACGTCATGGGAGCCTTTGCCGAGTTCGAGCGGTCCCTAATCCGCGAACGTCAACGTGAGGGCATTGCCCTGGCCAAGAAGCGTGGCGTCTACCGTGGTCGTACCCCGTCACTGGATACGGTCCGCGCGGCCGAGCTGCGCGAGAAGGCTGCCGCTGGCGTACCGAAAGCTGCTCTCGCTCGACACTTTGGGATAAGCCGCGAAACCGTCTACGCCTACCTCCGTACCGAGGTTTAGCTGACTTCAGCGCAGTGGCCGAAAGCACTATTTGGCCTCGTGTCCCACAATCGCTACATAGGCACCCGAATGATTACGCATCGCCATCCACGTTGTCGACCTCGCACTGATCGACGAAGTGAGCCAGCACGCTCAAGGTCGCTAGCCGCTCAAGTGCCGCCTGTTCCAAGAGGGTCTCGTCGTCATGCGTCGCCGGATTTCGAATGACCATATTCGCGCCCGAAGCAAACTGCCGGAGCCCATCCTGCATAGTCTTCACGTCCTGATCCGCCTGGTCTCCCGGCCAACGGAGGCGAGCTTTTCCTATCTGCGGGGTGTCTTTAGCAAACGCCTGCTGCCACAGCGAGGTATCGGGCGCATCGTTCCGTCTCGTCAACTGTTTCATTTGACCGCTCACCGCCTCGGCTGCCGCCGACACCGCGTGCCGCAGATGGCCGTCATTCCAAAGTCGCTGGGCTGCCGACCAGACAAGGGGATGGAGGAGGGAAGGCTGGATTGTCGGCGAAGAAAGAGCTGCGGCCCGTGCGCGGAGTCCTTCAAGCCGACCAGCTGCCTGCAGGCAGCACCCTCGAACGGTCGCTGCTTCGAGCACAGGCTTGGGATCCGTAATCCGCTCCCAGTTCACAAACGGGTCGATTACACCGCTTCCCTGCACGAGCATGCGCACGTCGGTGACGGAGCTGAGGTCCATGAGCGTTCCCGCAAGTCGGTTTAGCTCCCCAGTGATTGCGCGCACGCGTCCTGCATCAGTTTCTTCCCTTAGCAACACGGCCGGCGCTAGGCCTCGCGCGAAAGCACCTGGTCCTGCGTTCTCGACGTGATAGGTCATGAACTGATCAAAGGCGTTGAGGAATTCACCTAGTCGAGCGGCCAGGTAGTCAAGGTAATCGGTGCTCGTTCTCGGATCCATGTCTTGAGTGTTTCAGATCATTCTTGTGCGATGACCGATGACCGATGACCGATGACCGATGACCGATGACCGATCGCCGATCGCCGGTGTCAGTGGTGACGTGATCTCATCGTCCCACCCGGTCCAGAGCTGTGATGCGAAGGGATGGCGTCGCGGAGCGCGTCAAGCGCACGGTCAAAAGGATTTTCAGTCGCTTGGCGGAGAGCAATTACCAATACTGTGCGTCTCTGGAATCAGCCCTTTTTGCTGTCGTTGCCGATTCCGCCAGACTCTTTCGGTGGCGCAGGCGGTTTGACATAGATGGCCGGCTGTATCCCCCTCTCGACTAGACGTCGAGGTGGTGAAGTCTTGGGTTTCTGGTCTGGTGTCGACTCATTACTCATTGTCAATGTCTACTCTCATTTGTTCGGGACGTCGGGCATGGTCTGCCAGGACACGACATCGGTCTCAGATATTGCGACCCACACGCCCGTGTTCGGAAGTAGATCTCCAAACGTGCCATCGTCGTTCATCCGGAACTGATTGCTGATGTAGATACTCGTTGGCTCGGGGTACGTGGTCGTGTATGAACCGCGGGTATACCATCCGCCAATCCAGTCGCCGTTCGCACGATGGATACGAACAAAAGCCTGCGAGTTCGCGCTAGCAGCAAAATCCCACGCGGCTGGAGTCATCGTGTAGCCGTGACTCGACTGCGGAAACTTCAACCAAGCCCAAACAGGCGTTTTCGGCGCGACCCACCGGATGTATCGATGGTGGAAAACTACCGCGATCACGAGTGGTGCCAACACGTAAAGGATGAGCACGACCAGGCCAACGGATCGTGCGTCAGTGATCTCTACGGACTGACTGCTTCCTTCGGATCTGACTCCGAACCCTTCCCAGCTACCGAATATCACTAGGTAACAAGCAGTCAGGACAACGGACAGGACGACCCCGCGGGCCAGAGCAAGTCCGATGTTGCGGTCCTCCGGCATTTCGCCACGGAGGCATCTACGGATGCCCGCGAACATGATGCCCGGAAAAGCAAGAACGATAAGGGCCGCGACAGCGAAGCTGCTTCCTGGTATTTCCATCGTGGCGATCCCCTCATTCACTTGAAGCGCAAGTACCGTCAACAGCTGATTGTCAATCTCCGTAAAGGATAGCTGGACCATCACGCGACAGTATTCGTGAACGCCTGCGAACCGCACGTCTAGAGTTGAAAGCAAAGGATGGCTGCGGGATCGCGAAGGGTCTCTGGCGGGAAACTTTGCGACCTTGGGCGCTGCCCAACTCGACCAGTGCAGTCCGAGTATGGACGATGACAGCGGTGTGCCGGCCGTGGGCGCCCCTGAACCCGTCACGTTTGACTATTTCTGCATCGCTTGCGATACGGAGAGTAAATGACTGTTTATGTGACAGTTTCTGTTCTCCTCGAAAGCGCAATCACTCTGTCGTGTAATCGAACGTATAAATGACAGGGGTCGAGCATGCTCGTCGGATACATGCGGGTGTCGAAAGCCGACGGGTCGCAGAGCACGGATCTCCAACGAGACGCGCTCCTGGTTGCCGGCGTCGACCAAGCCAACCTTTACGAGGACCAGGCATCCGGCAAGAAGGATGACCGCCCGCAGTTGGCGGCGTGCCTGAAGGCGCTCCGGACGGGAGACACGCTTCTGGTGTGGAAACTCGACCGACTTGGTCGAGACCTGCGCCACCTGGTCAACACGGTCCATGATCTCACCGACCGTGGTGTTGGCCTCAAAGTGCTCACAGGGGAGGGCGCAGCGATCGACACCACGACCGCGTCCGGGAAGCTCGTCTTCGGGATCTTCGCTGCCCTGGCTGAGTTCGAGCGTGCCCTTATTTCTGAGCGCACCGTTGCGGGGCTGGCTGCAGCTCGAGCGCGGGGGAGGACCGGCGGGCGCCCGTTCAAGATGACGCCGGCCAAGATTCGCCTGGCCATGGCCGCGATGGGTCAAAAAGAGACAAAGGTCGGCGAACTTTGCAAGGAGCTCGGGATCACCCGGCAAACGCTGTACCGCCATGTGTCACCGACGGGGGAGTTGCGGCCTGACGGGGCGAAGCTTCTCGCCAAGAAGTAGAAGTCCGTTCGAGTCTTTGACACGTGTGGCCGTACAGGATGTCTCGGAACTGATGTTGAGTACCGCTATGCAGCCAGCAGATTATGCGACGTCGTGATGAGCTGAGCAGCACCGCGAGATTCTGGCGTTTTTGAAAGGCCAAAGAGTCAGCGTGTGAGACGCCACCTTTCCCTAGAGTTGCAAGACTGTAAGGTCTAGGCAGGCCCATCGTGGTCCTTGGGCTGGGTGTAAATACGCTCGCCAGTCGTAAAGGGCAGAGGTGGCGCAGGAGAAGACTCCACGAGGGTGGATCTCGTCTGAACGACGTCCCCGCAAAGGATGTCGCAGCCCAGCAATAAGAATTTAGCTTCAGTCAAAGTCGTCTCGTCGTGAATGCCGGAAGACACCCCATTGGTGCTCGATAATTCTTGTTTAAGCCGAGTACGTCGTGAATCGCTCGAGCAGTTGTCATCGATGAAAGCCCTGACCCGATTGAGGTAGTTGGTTTCGCCAGGCTTGATGAGTTGGCAACCTGCGTGGTTCGAGCGCTCGGCCGAGGTCGAGAGGATGCGAAAGCGGCGAGATCCAGGCCGCCTGGTGTCTCAGGAAGCTGTACCTTCCTGAGACTGAACGTTGCCGGCCTCCTTGCAACTCCGTCGGCCCCTAACAGTGAGCACGTTCAACCGACCAGGAGGAGGAATCCGACGCAGTGGCAAGATTGACCGCGCACCGAGGTCCACAGGGCCCGGTGGCGCCGTACTAATCCTCCGCCCTGCGTCGGCGCGCATCCGCTACTCACATACAGAGCCAACGGCGTGCCCAGTTCCTCGCAGCGCTTTCAGACCTCCGTCCTGCGCACGACCGTCTAACGGACCGTGTTCGAATATATGAGTGGCGCCTCCGAACTGAGGCACCACCCCTTATCTATTCGGCGAGGCGGTTGATTGCCTGCTGCACGAAGCATTCCAGCTTGGCGAGGGCGCGGAGGCGAAGCGGGCGCTTTTTCGCGGCGCGGGTGGCGACGATATTTTGCCAGTCGTCGCTGTGCTCGGCGATGGGTGTGCGTCGGTCACCAGTCGTCGTCGCGTTCTCATACGCGCAGTAGGGCCCGGAAGTCGCGGGGAAGTGTTCGAGGGTGTGGGTGGAGAGGATGTAGCGGAGGGGGGCAGGGACGCCGCGGCGGCCCGGGTGAGCGGTCAGACTGACAAATTGCGCCAGAAGGGCGCTGCTGACGCTCGCGGAGAGCGCGGCGACGTTCTGGCGGGACGGGGCCTCACGGTTCGCTCCCTGAATGTACTCGGGGTCGTCAAGGAGTCCTAGCTTGTCCAAGGAGACGTCGCCAGCAACGAGCTGGCCGATGCAGGCCATGCAGGGTCGACCGGGGACTAAGGTATGGGCGCGCCAGATCCCGTTGCGCATGCGCCCGTCTTTGAATGTGTCGATCGCGATGCCGCCGTCGATGACCGGGATGAGATCGGCGTAGGCAATGCCGTTCAGCACAGCACGCGGCCAGGGTCGGTCGACGCAGGAAAAGATCACGTCGTAGTCCAGGGCGATGCTCACTCCTGCGGGGTCGGTGATGCTGACCTCGTGGCGGCAGACATCTAGGTGGGCAGCGGTCGCGGCCGACCTCATTAGGCGTGCTGCGACATCGACCTTGGAGCGTTCAAGAGCGGCGTCGAGGCGAGTGGCGCCGATCATTCTGTCGAGGTTTTGGGTTTCGACGGCGTCGTAGTCCATCACGCCGACTGTGACCAGACCGGTCGCGGCGAGGCGCTGGGAGACGTCCAACCCAACACTGCCGCCACCCACGACGAGCACACGCAGCCGGGCGATCGACCCTTGCGCGCGCTCGCCCCAGGAGGAGACGGTACGTTCCTGCGAGGAGGTGACGCCGGGCACGGGGCGAAGGTCATCGTTCCAAGTGACTGCGAGGGTGGGGGAGACGGAGCGCACCGATTCGGCCCATGTCGGCGCGGAGCGATCGAACCAGAACCGTGCCGACCACGCGGTGTCGTGGCCGCCGAGGGTCATGCCAAGGAGAGGCATCATCGTCGCGGTGCGGGCGACGCGCTCATACTCGGATTCGGTCTCGCGGTCCGGGCTGGAGAGCTGCTGCCAGCCTTCGGCGCCTGGGTGGGAGTGCAGGAGTACAAGTCCGTGGCCAGCGGTGCGGGCTTCGTGCGCGGCACGGAGCACGTACGCGCTTGTGAAGGAGGCGGTGCCGTGCACGTGGCGTTCACCGCCGCGGGGGAGGATGACGGACCTGATCAGCGCGGTAGTGCGTTCGAGTCCGGTGGAGAGGGAGTAGGTGGCGATGAGGACGTCTTCCTGTCCATCGTCACGGATGAGATGACCCCGCATTGCTGCTTCGGTTTCGCCCGTCATAGCGACCGAGTACCGCATGTCAGACCGCCCCGCGGATGGCGATGGAGATGAAGCCGCGAACGTGGCTCAGCCACGCTCGAGCCGGTGGGATCGACGTGTCGGTGTAGTAATCGCGGGAGTGCCGCACGTGGCCGGGTGCGCAGTCGGTGCTGTCGATATTGGTCTGCTCGAAGAGCACGGTGTCGGGCAGATGGACCCAGTGGGGCGGCACAGCTGGCCAGCTCAGGACTTCGGAGATGCTGACGCCAGTGGTGACAAGTTGGCCGGCGAGGGCACCATTCACGGGGACGACGCTGTAGAGGATGCGGGGGCCGTCCGCCCTGGCCGGGGCACCCGCAGCAGTCATGTCGTCGATGAACTGCTGGGCCGCCTCGGACAGGGCTGGCTCGTCGCTCACGCGACACCGCCGACGTGCTTGGCGGTGACGAACTCGTCGCCATCCATGATGATCACGATCTCGTCATCGGGGAACGATGCGGGGGCGCCGACGCGGGCGAGGTCATAGCCGGCCGGGTCCACGCCTGCGAGGCGGAGCAGGTCGGCCGCAGTCTGGTCCTCGTCGTAGGTGCGGAAGGGCTCACCGTCAATCGTGAAGCGGACGTGCTGTCGGGAGATGAAATGCTCGCCGTCCTTGAGGTTGATGATCTGGTTGTCCTTGACCTTCTCCTCGACGCCGTTCTTCTTCACGAGGAAGAGGTCGAAGATCTTCGGGTCCCGGCCGGCGAAGCGGAGCAGGGCAGCGGCGCTTTGATCAACGTCGTGGGTGGTGAACGCCTTGTCATCGATGACGAGGTACAGCGACGGGGAGGTGGTGGGAGCCATGTGACTCTCCTATCTTTTGGTGCCTGACGATTCCGACAGGCGGTTGATGCGGTATCTGTTGCGGAACTGCAACAATGATTCAAGTGTAGCACATTTTGTGTCGTTACTGAAACAGTGTCGCGTTTGAGGTAGAGTCAGTGATGACGGGATGGAACCAAATGGCAAAAACACAAATCGATACGGGTCGGCTCTTCGCCGTCCTCGAGGCTCGGACGACGGACGAGAATCTTTCTTGGCGGCAGGCCGCAATCCAGATCGGCGTGAGCCCCTCCCTACTCTCGCGCCTTCGATATGGTCAGCGCCCAGACCTCGATGGCTACGCAAGCATTGTTCGGTGGCTGAGAATGTCGGCAGACGACTTCATTGAAGTTGAAGGAGATGATGTGGCCCAGGCGGGGGAGACGAGTCTCATTACTGAGATCAGTGCTCTTCTTCGGAAGAGGCGTGACCTGACGGAAGCGGACAAGTCGTACATTGAAGATGTTGTACGGGCGAGCCTGGACCACATTCGTCGCAGCAAGGCCGCCCAAGAGCCAGACGACCGAAGCTAGACCCCCGGGGGTATGGATCGTGACAACTATTGATGCGCAGAATGCCGCCCTGCACCTTGAAGGTGTCAGCTTGAAGGATGGCTGGACCGTAGGTGCGCCAAACACGTTCAACCTCGACCAGACTGGCGGGTTCTTTAGCGTTACATACGCTGTCACCCGCACTGACGGCCGTCAGGGTTTCCTAAAAGTATTGAACCTGGCCCAGGCCCTTGAGAGTGAAGACCTAGTCGATACTCTGAGTCAGATAACTGCCGAGTTCGCGGCCGAACGCGACCTGTGTGAGATGTGCGGAACGAAGCGGTTGTCGCGCGTCGTGACTGCTATCTCACATGGCGAGGTCAGGGTGCCGGACTTCCTCATTGGGAAGGTGCCGTACATCATCTTTGAGTTAGCAACTCATGATGTGCGGGTGGCCCTAAGCCAAGCCGAACAGATTGACGTCGTGATAAAGCTCGAGTACGCGCACAGCCTGGCAACCGGGGTTCGGCAGTTGCACCAGATTGGTGTCGCACATCAAGACATCAAGCCTTCGAACATTTTAGTTTTTCCCAAGTTGGCAAAGCGTGCAGTGGGAAAGGTCGCCGATCTTGGCAGGGCCTACCGCCAGGATGCCGAGTCGCCTCATGACAACGTTCTGATCCCAGGGGATCGATCGTATGCGCCTCCCGAACAGCAGTATCGACACCAGTTCGAGGACCCAGCAACCCGGCGTTTCGGGGCTGATCTATATCAGCTCGGCAGCCTGATCACGTTCATCTTCACGGCTCGAACTATGAACACTTTCCTGACGATCAACTTGGCAAGACACCACCGCTGGGCGTTTTACGGGGACACTTACGAAAGTGTTATTCCGTACCTGGACGAGGCGTATGAGGCAGCCCTGCAACAGATCGAAGCTGAATTGCCACAATCCGTCCGGTCGCAGTTGATCAAAACCATCCAATATCTGTGCGAGCCCGACGCCGCACTTCGTGGGCATCCGGTTGCGAGGCGGCAACCGCACGGTTCGCCGTTTGCGCTAGAGCGATTTGTGTCTGAACTCGATCTGCTGGCTCGCCGTGCCGCCCAAGAAGCCCAGCGATGAGCCTCCAGCCGGTCGATGATGCGAGAGAAGTGGTCCCACGATGGCGGAGTTTCGCGGACGCCAAAACCTCTGTGGAACTAGCGCCCCTTCGCCGAGTCCAGGAGAAGGCGTCAGAAGCCGAGCTCGCGCCGCTTAGAGCTCAATTCGAATCGTCTCGAGACCGGTATGTCATCGCAGACTACCTGGGCGCACTCATTGCCTATCAGGTCGATCAGAAGGTGATCGACCCCGTAGCCTACGCTCTCGCTGGGGTATCAGAAGAGGGAAGCGGGCTCTGGGCGTTCGCCACGGACGCAATCAAGCAAGCCAATCAGAACACGGCCCAGGGCGTGGGTGAACTCTTATCGATCAACAGGCATGCCCGCTTGCAACTTGGTGCGCTTCGCCAAGTAATGAAACGCTCCCCGCGGCGCGCTACATTCCGTATGGATGCCGCGCTCGCGCACGCCACGTTGGGCAACCGAGAATCGGCGAATCGTGAGGCACGCATCGCGCTACAGCTTGCCCCGACAAACAGGTTCGTTGTGCGGAGCGCCGCACGATTGCTCATTAGCCAGGGCGAGCCGGATGAAGCGGTTTGGGTCCTTCGCGGTGCGGGTTCGCACGTGAACGACCCTTGGGTGCTTGCCCCTTTGATGAGTGCTCTGCAATTGGCTGGACAAAAGCAGACAGAGTTTCGTGCCGCTCGAGAGCTTGCGACCGTGGGACATCACTCAGAAACCGATCTGGCCGAACTCAGGAGCGAAATGGCGACGATCGAACTGACCGCGGGAAGGACGAAAATCGCCCGGGGCCTTTTCAGGGCTTCGCTACAGGATCCGAACGACAATGTCGTCGCTCAGGCCGAATGGGCTTCGAAGGCCGGCGGGTTTTCTCTCCCAGAACATGCTCTCAATGTGGAGCGAGGCTACGAGGCTCGTTCGAGAGCGTTCGCTCGAGAGTCCAGGTGGGAAGAATCCGTTTTCGAAGGTCGGGCATGGCAGCGGGACGAGCCGTTTGCCCTCGAGCCCGCACTTAGTACGTCTTACGTTGCTGCCCTTGTGCTCGAGGACTACGAGCGAGCCCTTGAAGTTGCATCTGCAGGCCTGAATTTTCACCCTGATGACTCCATGCTCAGAAATAATGCGGCGTTCGCTGCTGCGCACCTTGGGAAGACTCCTGAAGCCCAAGAGCACCTCCGTCGGGCGGGCACTTCCGACGGCGCTGACGAGCGCACCACGATCATTGCTACCCGGGGGCTGATCGCCTTCCGTGAAGGTGATCCAGCAAAGGGTCGAGAGCTCTACAGTCAGGCTGTGAGCCAATTCCGCCGTGCGGGAAACGCCGACATGTCAGTCTTGGCAACCAGCCTGTGGGCGATGGAGGAGTTGCGGGCGCACTCACCTGTGGCCGGCCCGACGCGTGATGCGGCCTTGCAAGACTCTGCCCATGCTCAGCTCCCTGAGGTCGAACTGGTAATTCAACGCATGAAGAATGCGTTCTCCGCCCCCGGCAGCTGGTCGTCTTCTGCAAAATAACACGTTGATCGCTGAGGAAGCTGCTTGTCCGTTTATTGGCTCACGGCTCTGCGGGATCCGCAGTGGCCCGCTCGCCGCTGTTCACGAGAATGAAGAACATAACTGGCACGCGTTCTCGGGTGATGCAAGAACCAAGCACCCCGGCTCTAGAGGTCAAATCACGCTTTGGCTTTCGAGGAGTTAAAAGCTGACATAATCACCATTATCGGTCATATCGCCCGACATATTGCCCGACAAAAAGATAGACGTTAGACTGCTATCAGTAGACCACTGGAGGTGAGCAGTTTGACGAATCTTGCTGTGCAGGCGGTGCCGCGTGCTCGCATCGTTCGTGATGCGCATGCTCGTGCTGTGGAACTTGGAATCAGCGACATTGTTGGTGCTTTGCAGGCCCAACTGGGTCAGGCGCTGCTCGGAGTGATCGTCACGAAGAACGCGCGGACTCTCACGCGGTGGGCCAACGGAACGGTTCGTCCGCCGCAGGCGAGTGAGCAGCTGCTGCGCGATACGTTCCAAGTTGTTGAGTTGTTGACCTCGGCGGAATCGTCCGAGGTGGCTCGTGCGTGGTTTATGGGGATGAACCCGCAGTTGGATGACGAGTCTCCGGCCGAGGTGTTGTCCACTGGTCGAGCGCGCGACGTTATGGCGGCAGCGCGGGCTTTCATTAATGCTGGCTAGCCCCGCGCTCGCGCTCGTTGAACCACCGCATCAGTTGTGGCGGGTCGAGCGTGAAGATCCGCCGCTGCGTTTCTCGCAGATTAATGCTGTTGATGCGCTGCTTGAACGAAGTGGGAACCGCTTCGATGTGGCGGGTGCCGGGGTTTTGTATGCGGCTACGAGTCAGGAGGGCGCGTACGCCGAGACACTGGCGGCGTTTCGGCCGTCCGCTTCGCTCCTGGCCAAGCTGCAGGCGGCTGGCATGGATGCCGGCTTGCCAGGTCCGGGCGAGGTTCCTCGGTCATGGCGTCTAGATAGGCGTTTGCGTGCCTTGACGTTGTCGAATCCGCTACCTTTTGTGGATATCGATGCTCCGGCCACCCACACCTATCTCACGAGGAACGTAGCTCGAATTCTGTCGGACATCGGCGTCAATAGCCTCGACATCGCGACCGTGCGCGGACCAAACCGGTTCCTGACGAGATCGCTTGCGGCGTGGCTATACGCGCAGACAGACGAGCATGCGCGTCCCCTCTATTCCGGCATTCGATACGGATCCCGGCTCGGGCCGCATGAGTGCTGGGCGGTCTTTGACGGAACGGCTGTGAGTCTGATCAGGGAGGTCACTGTCGAAGCCGATTCGCCAGCGCTCCGTACGGTCGCCGCTGCCTTCGGCCTGGCCCTTCACTGAACTATTGCGGGTAGGTGGCCCCGCAGAAATAGCTAGCTCATAGTCGGACCGGAGACCGTCAGCGCGCGCACTGATGTCCAGGAGTGGGGCCGATCTTCGCTGCGGCTCTCCAACGGAGTGCAGTCGGGGTGTTGCTGTGTCCCTTCCCTGGTGGGGCCGGGTGGTCAGCGCGCGGAGTACCCGCCATCGACGAGGTGGTAGCTGCCGGTGATGAAGCTCGCGTTTTCTGACAGCAGGAATATGACTAGGTCGGCGACTTCATCCGCCGTTCCGAGCCGGCGGAGGGGGTGCAGAGCAACGAGCCCGTCGTACGTTTCTTTTGGCAGGGTGCTGAGTAGTGGGGTGTTGATGTAACCGGGGCCGACGGCGTTGATGCGGATGCCTTTGGTTGCGTACTCGAGGGCGGCCGCCTTGGTCAGTCCGACGACGGCATGTTTTGCTGCGACGTACGATGAGGCGTTGAGTTCACCGTTGGTGCCGAGGACGGACGATACGTTCACGATGGATCCACCGCCCGATTTTTCGATGGCGGGGATTTCATAACGCAGGCTATAGAGGACGCCGTTCAGATTGACGTTTATGACCTTGTCCCAGTCGGACAGGTCGAGTTCGCCGACGGGGGCTGGGGCCGGGGCGATTCCTGCGTTGTTCACTGCGAGGTGAAGTGCGCCGTAAGTATCGATCGCGAACTGTACGGCAGCATCCGCTTGCGCCGGGACGGTCGTGTCCTGTGCGACTGCTGCGGCGGAGTGCCCGGCGGCTGTGATGTCTTCGGCTACCTTCTGCGCGGCGTCGAGCCTGAGGTCACTGACCACGACCGATGCCACGAAGCCGCGCCGGACGCGCCTATGCTGCAGCCCGTAATATTCGCCAGCGCATGACGTCTGCTGTGTTGTAGCGGATGAGGCCCAAGCCGATGCCGTGGTAGTTGGGTCCGGCGCTGCCAAGTCTCATTTTCTGGAGCTCGATAAGGGAGATACCCAGCGCATCGCTGGCTTGGTCCGGTGTCATCAGGGGTGACGCCGGTGTGCAGGTTGCTGTGGTCATTTGGGTTGGTCCTTGGTGAGCGTGTCGATGATGGTCACGTAGTTGGTTCCGGTGACGGTGAGTGTGTTCGTGAGGGTGTAGCCGTGGCGGCCGTGGGCGCGCAGGTCGTCGAGGCGTTCGGCAACTTTTCGTGCGCGTGCCGCGTGTTCCAGGTCGCTGACGGGCAGGGTCGTCTGCAGGGTGCTGAATTCCATTGCAGGGCGCCTACTCGCCGGTGAGGGTGGGGTGGTCGCGCAGGGCGGCTATCTTCGCGATCCAGTCGGGTCGGAAGCCTGACCAGGCCACCACGCGGGCGATGACCACGGGGGCTGTGGTGTAGTCGAACTGGTGCATCAGGTCGGTGGCTCGCGCATCGGTTGTGAGGTCGATGACGGTGTAGGGCAGGTCGGCGGCGTCGATTGCTCGTGTGGTCATGGTGCATTGCGTGCAGTTCGGCAGTGTGTACACGGTTAGCGGTTCGTTCATGGTGTGGTCCTCTCTTATAACCCCATTGCCTTTTGGCGCACGCCGTTTTACAGCGTCAGGGGTGAATTGGCCAGGGACCGTGGAATACCGGAGGGAGCGTAGCGAGTGAGGATATGCCGCGAAAGCCCTTGCCAAGAGAGGAATGGTGCGTACGATAATTAGCCGAAAAGGCAACGGAGTTGCACGAACAAGCCCCGTCGAGCTGTGCTCGACGGGGCTTGTTCGTTACAGGTAGGAGCCGGAGGCTACGCCTCAGTGTTTGGGGTCGTGACCGGAGTAGTAGTGCGTCGTTTTCGTACCTTCGGGGTGGTCTGACCGGGTGCTTTGACGCCTGTGGCACGGAGGTCTTTTTCGCTCCATCCGGAGGCCAGGGCGGCAGTCCACGCGTGTTCGTGAGCGAGGGTCGCTAACTTTAGTTGCTGGTCTGCGCTGTCGTATTCGTTGCCGGCATCGGCGAGTGCTCGTACCGCTTCGACGCGGGCGTCCACGTTCGCTTCAATGATTGCCCGCGCGCGGGCGGCTGCATCTTCTGGTTTCACATTCGCATCGCTCATGTTCACCAGATTACAGGCAGGGCACACGCCTCATGACAGAGAGCTTCAGTCTCGTTGCACGGCGTTGCCGAGAGCAAAAACGTGCCAGACCGGCGGTGCTGATTTGGAGCAAGCTATACATTTACCGGTGGTAAATAGCTTTGAATTCTGGACGCCGCGCGTCGGAATTGGCATACTTGACGTATGTCCCCGATTTTCGGGGTCGCTGCGCTGGGCCAGGAGGAGGCGAACACGTTGACGGAGAAGAACGAGCGTCGCTTGTTTGGTCGTCAGCGCCGCGCCAATGTTGATGGTGGGCGGGAGAAGAGTTACCGGGTCTACGTCACTGCTGAGGAGGATGCAAATTTGCGCGCTCGTGCGGTGGTTGCTGATGTGACGGTGCCGCGGTTGTTGTTTGAGTCTGCGATGAACGTGAACATTGAGACGACGACGGATCGCAAGGGTGCGATTGCGGAGTTGTTTGTCGTGACCCGGTTGATGGCGAATGTGTCGAACAACGTCAACCAGTTGGCGAAGTTCGCCAATACGGAAGGCCAGTTCCCCGCCACGGCTGCCGCTGTTGTGGCTGAATACCGTACGCTCGCGGTCAAGGTTGAGGACGTCATTGACAGGCTGGCCGAGTCATGATGCCGAACATTCGCCGGGGCGGCCAGATGGGCGGCCTGATGGTGTACCTGGCTGGAGGCGGACGGCACAACGAGCATGAGGAGCAGCACCTCGTCGCTGGCGACTCCGCGATCATGGCGCAGCACGGTTACAGCGTGTTGGACACCAACACAGCCCTGGCGATCGCGCGGAGCCTGGACGCTCCACGTCGTGCATTCGACGTGGAAGTGCTTCGAATGGTGAAGGATTCCGACCCTGTTACGGGCGAGGTGACGAGTAAACGCGTTGCCGGGGATGTGTGGCATTGCTCGCTGTCGTTGCGCGCCGAAGAGGGACAGCTGTCGGATGAGAAGTGGGGAACGATTGCGCAGGACTTCGCCGATCGGATGGGGTTTACCGAGAGCAGCGGAAAAGCCGCGTGCCGGTGGGTCGCGGTGCGCCACGGATTGTCTACAAACGGCAATGATCACATTCACTTGGCGGTGTCTTTGGTCCGTGAGGACGGTACCAAAGCGACGACGCACAATGACTTTACGCGTGCCCAGGAGGTGTGTCGTGACCTCGAGCGCGACTATGGACTGGAGCAGTTGGAGAGCCGGGGGCTGGGGCTTGGAGAGCGCGGCGTTAAGCCGGCTGAGCGCGAGCGTGCCGGGCGTTCGAGCTCCGTCGAGGTGGACGCTCACAAGATGGAGCGTTCTGTTCGGGCTGCGGCGACCGCCTCGGTTGACGAGGGTGAATTTGTTCGCCGGTTGCGCCGTGGTGGTGTGCTCATCCGGCCGCGCTACGCAGCCGGTCGCGATGACGTTGTCGCTGGCTATTCGGTAGCGGTGCGGCCTCCGGTTGGGGAGAAGCCGATTTGGTATGGGGGTGGCCGTCTGGCCCGTGACCTCACGTTGCCCCGGCTCCGGGAGGGATGGCCAGACAGCCCCCAGACGGCACAGGGAGCCGTCGATGAATGGCGGGCCACGGCAAAGAACCCGTGGGAATACCGACCTGTCGCACCGGGCCGGGAAGAGTCAACGCCGTCCCCGGAGATGTGGAAGCAGTACAGCGACGAAATTGGGCAGCTCCGCAAGCAGCTCCGCGACGTTCCCGTGACGGATCGGGCTACGTGGGCGCATGTCGCCCGGGAGACGGCCGGCGCATTCGCCGCGTGGTCGCAGCGCGTCGAGGCGACACCAGGGCCGCTCGCGCAGACGTCCCGGGAGTTGGCTCGCTCGGCGCATCTTCGGGCGTACCAGTCCCGGCCAAAACCCACCCAGCTGGGGTCGGCGTCGAACGCTGCCATGATTCTCATGCAGGCAGCCAGCGGTGGTCAGGGAACGATGGCCGAGGCGATCATGCTCCGGCAGCTGGGCCGGGTCTCGGTGGCGATTCTTGACATGCACAGCGCGGTCGGTGACGCCCGCCGGGCCGAGCAAGTCACGGCAACGCTGCGGAACCAGTTCGCCGCGGTCACCGATCGACTGCCGACGGTCCCCAGCAAAACCGTGCAGCCAGACTCACGCACACAACCCGCTGACGTTCCGGTCGTCATGCGACAGGCGACCGACGGTCTCGCGGCACCGGGAACCGGTTCGCCGGTGCCGAACAAGCTGCAACCCACCACGCGCAAGACCCCAGCTACGCCGCGCGAGCGTGGCGGTCTGGGCAGAGACTAGACGAGAGGAAGATCATGGCCGAAGAAACTGACGGTGTCGGCGAGACGTTCGACGATTCGCTGCGCATCGCACTCACCATCGCGTCACAGTTCGGAGAGCGCATCGCCCGGCTGCGCGAGCAACTGGCACGACAGCGCGAAGCGAGCGCAAGCCAAGAGGAGCGCGAGCTGCAGGCTCGGTTTGAGGTTGAGCGTGGAGCCGCCCGCGCCAGCCTCGCACCGGTCGCGCAACCGGAATGGTGGAACCAGGCCAGCCCTGAGGACATCGCCGGCGTGCATGAGACTGCCACGGCCTGGCGGGACTTCGACGATGTTGCCCGTGACGCTGGTGACACCGTCAAGCACGAGGTGCAGGAACGCTACGACATCGACATCGACTCCCCCGGAGCGGATCCCGCTGCAGTTGCTGCGGCGCTCCGGGACGCTGAGCGCGGCCGTGCCGATGCCGTTACGGAGCGGCAGCGAGCTGGCGAAGACCTCACCGCGAGCCAGATCCTCTTCGCCAACGCCGACCGTCACGAGCGTGAGGCGCAGGAAGCGGCCGACCGCGATTGGAATACCAGCGACCTCGATGGATTCCCCAATCCCGACCTCAATACCCGCGACGACGAGCGCAAGCAGGCCGCCGACGCCGCGGACCAGGCGCGCGTTGAGCGCGGCTCGAGGGAACTGGAATACGACAGCTCAGAGCGCCGCGAGCGATTCGCCGCGAGCCTTGAAGGCAAGGCCGATCAGAAGACGATCAACGCGCGAATCCTCGCAGACGGTGAAAACGCCAAGCACCCGCGCGAAGCAGTCCTGTCCCAGTCCGGCAAGGCCGCCAAACCACGCCGCAGCGGGAAGAGCAGCGTGCAACGGCGCGACCGCGGCGGGCTCTCGCGTTGAGCAACGAATCTTAGGAAGGCGTTGGTGAGGGCGATCGCGTCAACGTTTGGAAACATGGAAAGCCGGAACTCACCAACACCAGAGTGATTAGAACGAAGCTGCCCTACATGATTATCGTCGACTATGAGGGATATCCGCATGAGCTTGAGAGCCGAAGCCGGGGGCTTCACCTCGAAGTTATCTAGCAAGAATGATATGGAAGACATCAACTCCTGGCACAACGGCCGCTGATCCCATACACACAACGGAGAGCTACAACCGGGCGCAGCGACCGCGGGTGCAGGAGCGGACATCCGCGAGCGGCAGGGTTACCTAAGCCACGTCCGGCGACTCGGATCTGGCGAAAACACCACGCTCCTCGAGGTATGTAGTGAGCAGGCGTCCGATGTGCTGTATATGCTCAGACATGGCAAGTCTCGCGGCATCCGCATCGCCCGCTTCAAGTGCGCGGAACACTGGTCCGTGGTCATGAGCGGATGCCTCTGCCCAACCTTTGACACTGCCGAAGTAGTTGAGCGGGACGTAGTGGACCGTGATTCCCAACAAGGAGATGAGGCGTTGGGCGTTCGGAATGATGTTAATGGCGCGATGGATGAGATGGTTGAGAGCGTCAACCTGAGTGGCGTCGCCAATGCTCGCCGCAGACTCGAGTTCGTTTTGCAGCGACCATAACTTGGCTATAGCTTCCTTGTCGATGAGTCGCGCCGCCTTGGCTGCTAGCTCACCCGCGATAAACGCCTGCACGGTGAAGAGATCTTCGATGTCCTGTCGCGTAATAGGTATTACACGAAAGCCGCGACGCGGTTCCCAGCGCACGGTGCCTTCGCTTTGCAGGATCATGAGCGCCTCGCGCACGGGGGTTGCGCTTACGCCCATCTCCCTGGCGATATGCTCCGTGCGAATGAATGAGGATGCTGGCAACTCGCCGACCATGATCGCATCTCGCACGTATGCGGCAACATCTTCGCTCAGTTGCTTGCGGTCCCCGCGGTGGGTTCGCGAGACATCTTGGATCAGGGGCGATTTGGTAGTCATGGCTTCCTCAGTTCCTCCGCGTGCGGCGCCACGGCCGAGCTGCATTCAGACCGCTATTTTATATTAGCCCACTCAATTTGAAGGTGGTCGTGCGCCATGCTCGAAGTAGGATCTCACTCCGCCTCCGTGAATGCCCGGCGGGCGAAATCGAACAATAAGACTTCTTGCATCCGGCGAGGCCGACTTTCGTTGAGGTGGTCTAGCCTTCGTTGCAAACGAGTTAGATGCGCCGGCAAAGACGTTGCAACCATCAATGAACTCCGCGCCAAGGCAAACCCAATTTCGCCTGTTAACGCCAACTGAAAACAGGGCCAGAAACCGCCGCAGAAGTGGCCCGGTTCTCAGTCGGCGTTAACAGCGCCGTTCTCTTATGGGCTCATCGCGCGCTTTGGAGAAAAATCGGCTGGTCAATTCTGCGACGACGACCCCCGGCAAGACGTCCAGCGCGTCTTTATCGTTTACGTGCCCGCATGTCGTACCTACCCCAGTGAGTCAATTACTTCTCGCCTTTGGCTCGGGTTCCCCGTAAGAGCTTGGGGAGGACGAGAGAAATCGTGACACTGTCGTCTGCGATACGTCGGCAGACCTCGCAACGACTCGACTCGCATCATGCTTGACGTCCTCCCCCTTTCGCCTATCTTGCCGTCGTGGCGTCGTACTCCTCGCTGAGGCCTCGGCGAAGTCGCACACGAGGTGCGGTTTCAGGCGTTAGAACGGCCCCGATGATCGTGATCATGGACAAGAAAATAACATATAACGCTACAAGCCAGTATCGATCGAAATCGGGTCCGATGAGCAGCGTTGCGATGAGGGGTGCCAGTCCTCCAGCAAAGACGGCCGCTACCTGCGGTCCTACGGATGCTCCTGAGTAGCGCAGCTTCGGCTCATACAGTTCTGTGAAATAAGCCGGCTCTGCGGCGTAAGAGAGATCGCGACCGACGTTGATGGTGAGAACAAGCACCACCACAACAATGAGAAAATCTCCTGTTTGCACGCCCCAGAAGAAGGGAAACGCCATCAGGAGCATTGTCGATGCGCCGGCAACCACGGTGTTTCGACGGCCCCACCGGTCAGAGACCCAACCCCAGAAGGGAAGAGAGAAGAGCCCGAGAGCGGACATGATCATGGTGGCAATCAAAATGTCGTTTCTTTCGAGAAGGATGGTCGGCCCATAGGCGAGCAGGAAGACCGTAAAGATATAGAAATTCGCGTTTTCGGCGACACGCATCATGATCACGCGCAGGGTCGTGAGCGGCCGTTTCTTGATCACCTGAAGTACCGGCCACTTCTCAATGTCGCCCGTCTCCTTCAGCTCTTCGAACACGGGGGACTCCACAACTCTGCTTCGAATGTAGAAGGAGAGCCCGACGAGAAGAATCGATGACAGGAACGGCACTCGCCAGCCCCAAGCCATGAAAGCCTCTGGATCAAAGCTCGCACTGACAGCAAAGAAGGCACCGTTTGCAAGGAGCATGCCGGCGGGAACACCGACCTGCGGCCATGATCCCAGAAAGCCTCGCCGCCGTGGCGGCGCAAATTC
The DNA here is from genome assembly GCF_900103805.1 of Cryobacterium flavum. Taxonomy (GTDB): domain Bacteria; phylum Actinomycetota; class Actinomycetes; order Actinomycetales; family Microbacteriaceae; genus Cryobacterium; species Cryobacterium flavum. The sequence continues at coordinate 19,550 of NZ_FNIB01000015.1, forward strand.
AGTGACCATCAGGATTGCCCCACCCCACTCGCCGCCGACACCCAAACCCTGCAGGATGCGCAGCAAAATAAGGAGAATGGGCGCTGCAACACCAATGGTTTCGTAGGTGGGGAGACACCCGATGAGGAAGGTCGCACCGCCCATCAAGCCCAGGGTGATCATCAGCATCTTCTTGCGGCCCAGCCGGTCACCGAAGTGGGCAAAGATAACGCCGCCGAGCGGCCGCGCCGCGAACCCAATGGCATAAGTGCTGAACGACAGCAATATGCCCACGAATGGATCAGCATCGGGAAAGAACAGCACATTCAGCACGATGGCAGCTGCAACCCCGTAAACGAAGAAGTCATACCACTCGATGGTGGTGCCCAGCACTGAAGACACTAAGGCCCGCTGTCGCATCTTCGGGTTGACCAGGGAGGCTTCAGAAACCTTCCGGTCGACTGTTTGTGGAACGCTCATGCAGAGACTCCTTTGTCATAAATGCAATTCGGCTGTCTGGAACTGCTCGTGAGTGAGAACCAATCAGGCACGTCCGGTGCTACTAGAAATGATTGATCGCGATCCACGGACCGATGGTTCAGGGCCATAACCCGCAATTAAGGCTCCGCACGTCGCATACAAGAAGCAACAGACTCTATACTCTGTATAATACACAAATTGATCAAAGATGCTATTTTCTATTTGCTTCACGCCTCCTCGTTTACAAGCGAGTGCTCTGTTTGGTAAAAAAGATTATATATTCTAGACAATGACTCGTTCGGTTCGCGAAATTGCGAGCGGCGCCAAGTTCAAGACCTCACTATGAAAGTAGGTATCGATGCAGGAACTCAGTTCCTACCTAGCGGACTGGCATCCTGATGCGCAGGTCATGACTCGAACGGCCTCGGCCGATGCAGTCAATCGATTTGCCGCGCTTTTGGACGTCGAGTCCCCAGGGAGTAGCTCCGGGGATGCTCTCCCTCCTTTGTGGCACTCCTTCTTCTTCACCGAGGTGCACGCGCAAGCTGACCTGGGGCCGGATGGCCACCCGAGGGACGGGCACTTCCTCCCGCCCATCCCCGATCGCAAGCGAATGTTCGCCGGTGGCCGTTTTGAACAACAAAGTCCCATCAGGCTTGGCACTGAGTACACCAGGCGGTCAACGCTGGCCAAAACGGAGGAAAAGTCCGGGCGTTCGGGTCCATCACTGTTCGTCACAGTTCGCCACCAATACTTTGATGGAGTCGACCTGGTAGCGACCGAGGAAGAGGACATCGTCTATCGCCGCCAGACTCCCGGAGAGATCCGCCCGCCCGCACCTACGCAAGATACCCGTGCAGATCCTCGCGCCGACATGAGGACCACGATCGTCAATGAGACATTCTTGTTCCGATTCAGCGCGCTCACGAACAACGCCCACCGCATCCACTACGACCATCCATACGCAACGGATGTGGAAGGCTTCCCCGGCCTTGTTGTGCATGGACCGCTGCTGGGGCTGCTCGCTCTTGAGGTGCCCCGCCACGAGCTCCCGCCGTCTCTGCTGCAACGTTACACATACCGCCTCACGCGACCGGCCTTCGTGGGACCGGACATTGAAGCCTGTGCCACCCGTGAAGACGCGGTGTGGCATCTGGAAGCCGGAAGCACCGGCAAGGCCACATCAATTACGGCTCAGGCCGTCTTTCGAAAAATGTGAAATGACATGAATACCACCACCGCCACCATGACCACCTCCGCAGCTGGCGTGCAGAGCACCTACGGGGCGCTCGTGACCAATGCGCTGGGCCGGCGCACTGCTGGTACCGCGTTCATTGCAGCCGACGACACCGAGATAAGTTTCCCCGAGGCCTTAGACCTCTTCGGCCGTCTGCGCACAGCGCTGCGCGCGGCCGGTGTCACGCACGGCAAGGGCTTTGGCTTGCTCTCCGCAAACCGCCCTGACGGCTGGCTGGCACAGTGGGCGGGTGTCGCCAACGGCGGACGCGTCACACCGCTGCACCCTTTCGGCTCATTCGACGACCATTTCTTTATTGCTCAGGACGCTGATCTGACAGTGATTATCGTCGACTGCGCAGACCACAGAGAGCGCGGCCGCCAACTCGCCGAGGCAATGCCGAACACAATTTTCCTGACCTTAGACGACGCGGACTTCGGTACGAACCTCCTGCGGCTGGCCGCCGACGCTGAGCCAGATATCGCCATTGATACGGCAGTCACGTCCGACGACACGGCGATGGTCATCTACACAGGCGGGACGACCGGACGCTCGAAAGGTGTCATCCTTCCGCACCGTGCGATCGTCGCCAACCACCTGCTGCAATTGGCCGACTGGCCGTGGCCAAGCGAGCCGCGCTTTCTCGTCACCGCACCAATGAGCCACGCTACCGGCTGGTTCCCGCTCGGAGCCCTATGGTTCGGCGGCACCGTAATCATGCGACGGCGCTTCGAGATCAACGCGTTCCTCAGTGCCGTGTCAAAGCACAAGGTCAACATGACCTTCTGCGTGCCGTCCATGGTCTACTCGCTCCTCGACGACCCGTCGACGGCCGAGACTGACCTGAGCTCGCTCGAACTGCTCGTCTATGGCGGCGCTCCCATGACGGTGCCGCGCCTCATCAAGGGGCTCGAGCTCTTCGGCCCAATCTTCCTCCAGCTCTACGGTCAGTCAGAAATGCCCAATGTTGTTACCACCCTGTTGCCAAGCGAGCACGACCCGACACGACCGGACCGCCTCGCCTCTTGTGGACGACCCTCCGCGGGCATCACTCTCCGGCTGCTCGACGACAACGGTGATGAGGTGCCCCCTGGGACGGTCGGTGAGTTGAGTGTGCGCGGTCCACTCGTGATGGACGGCTACCGTAACCTTCCGGAGGAAACCGCCAAAGCGCTCAAGGACGGCTGGCTGCGTTCCGGTGATTTGGCGGTACAAAACACGGACGGATTCATTACCCTCGTTTCTCGCGCCAAGGACGTGATCATCAGCGGCGGCTTCAATGTCTACCCCGCGGAAGTAGAAGGACCGCTACTCACCCACCCCGCTGTTGCCGCCGCCGCCGTTGTTGGTTTGCCCGACGATAAATGGGGGGAGGCCGTCACAGCCTTCGTCGTCTTACACGAGGGAGCAGTCGTGGACGGTGCGGATCTAATGGCCCTCGTAAAGAAACGTAAGGGTCCTATCTACACACCCAAGTCTGTGCACTTCATCGAAGCTGTTCCGCTCACGAGCCTAGGCAAGCCGGACAAGAAAGCCTTGCGTGTTCCCTCTGTGAGAGGCTAAGTCTTGACCTTGGACAGGGGCCTGCGACCTTCGGCGCGCGCGCCCCTGCCTTCCGCGTGCGACGTAAGGGAGCTAGAGGTCCCTGCGAGCAGGGCGTCTCGATGCTGAGGTGCCGCCACCGCCGCTAACGCCACGGCCCTCTCGGCGATGGGGAGCCCGCTGAGCGTCGCTGCGCCGAATTCCGTGACGACGACGTCCACGGAATGGCGCGGGAGCGTGACTGCGGTTCCCGTGCCGAACTCCGCCGTGATGCGACTGCCGCCCGCGTTCGTCGTCGAGGGTATTGCAATGATGCGTAAGCCTCCAGCAGACAAACCCGCGCCATCGAAGAAGTCCGCGCTTCCGCCCACGCCAGCAAGTATCTTGCCCTCGATGGACTCGGAGGCAACCTGGCCGCTGAGGTCCACGGCGAGTGCAGAGCACACCGAGATGAGGCGCGGTTGCGTTGCGAGCCACAGCGGGTTGTGGATAGTCGCTGACGACGCAAGCCTGATCGCCGGGTTCCCGTCCGCGACCGAGAAAATCATATCTGTACCGAGTATCTCCGCCGCACGGATAGATTCGCCAGGCATCAGGCGACCGGATTCCATGAGACCGATCATCGAGTCGCACGCCAGACCAATCATGCGAAGGTCCGAAACGTCCGCAACAGCCAGCTGGGATGCAACGGACTGGGGCACGGCGCCAATTCCGAGCTGAACGTTCGCGCCATTCGGAATAAAGTCGACCACGGTGCGCGCGATGCGGTCGGTCACTTCCGAGGCAGCAGCTTCAGGGTAAGTCGCCAAGGCAGTGTCTGAATCGACCAGGAAGTCGATGTCCGACCGCCGGATTCGAGCATCCTCACCGACTGGGCGAGGCATCGTTGTATCCACTTCCGCAATAACTACGCCAGCGGTGGCGACAAGAGCCTTGGTATAGCTCGCGGACGGGCCGAGACTGCACCAGCCCCCAGCATCGGGTGGCGAGACGCGGATGAGCGCAACATCCACACGTCCGGACAGATGACGGGCGACTTCGCTGGCGCGCAAGGGCAGATAGTCGACGATGCCGCGCGTGGCAAGGCCCCGCAGTGCGCCCGACATATGCCAGCTCATCAAGCGCAGCGAGCCCGTTTTCACCGCGTCGAGAAACGGCATCTCCCCCAGGAGTAGACCCGCGGAGAGAGCTAGACCGGGCACCACCGCCGAGAGGTCGCCGAGTTCGCGCAGTAGCGTGGACGGCGTCGAGCAGTATGGGGAGGCCACCACCCGAGACCCCGCCACAATGGCCCGCGTGGCGCGTTGCATTTCAGTACTCATGGCCGAGACCCATCTGGCGGCAATCTTCGTAAGCAGATCACTGCTGGATCGACTTGACCTCCAGGAACTCCTCGAGTCCCTCCCGACCCATCTCACGACCGATGCCGGACCGCTTGTAACCGCCGAACGGCGCCATGGGGTTGTACGCTGCGCCATTGATGTCCACGTTGCCAGTCCGGATACGCCGAGCAAAAGCCAGCGCGCGCTCATTGGTCGCAGACCAGACACCCCCCGAGAGTCCGTAGCGCGAGTTGTTCGCGATCGCAGCGGCGTCGTCCTCGTCCGTGTAGCTCAGAATAGACAGGACTGGACCGAACACCTCCTCCTGCGCAATCGTCGAGTCGGGGTCTACATCGGCCAGGATCGTCGGTGCTACGTAGTAGCCGTGCTCAAGGCCGGCAGGCTTGTCGGTGCCGCCGACGACGACGCGGGCGCCTTCGGCGCGCGCGGTGTCGATGAGTCCAAGGACCTTGTCGCGTTGGGCGCGGTTCGCAACGGGCCCAAGCTTCGTCGCCGGGTCGAGGGGATCACCCACGGTGTACGTGTTGGCGAACCCGGCCGCCATCTGCACAACCTCCTCATAGCGGTCGGCCGGGACGAGCATCCTGGTCCACGCCACGCAGGTCTGGCCGGAATTGAGGAAAGCGTTCGCGACACCTACCTTCACTGCGATGCTGAAGTCGGCGTCGTCAAGGATGACGTTGGCGGATTTGCCGCCGAGTTCGAGCGTGACCCTGGTGACGTTGGGGGCGGCAACCTGCGCGACACGTGTGCCGGCGCGTTGTGATCCCGTAAACGAGATGACGTCGATGTCCGGGCTGCTCGCGAGGGCTTCCCCAACCTCAGGACCGTAGCCCGGAACCATGTTGACGACGCCGGGCGGGAAGCCAGCTTCGTCCACCGCGTCCATGAGCAGGTAAGCAACGAGGGGAGAGACTTCGCTGGGCTTGAGCACGAAGGTGCAGCCGGCTGCGAGAGCTGGCGCCAGTTTATTGGTGATCTGGTGTAGGGGGTAGTTCCACGGCGTGATGGCGCCGACGACGCCGGCGGGCTCGCGCGTCACAAGCGTGTTGCCGACGTTCTCCTCAAACTCGTAGCTTTCGACGAGGTCGGCGTAGGCGCCCACCACGACCTGCGGCAGTGGAGCCTGGATCCGTTTGGAGATGCGCATGGGGCTCCCCATCTCCATGGAGACGGTGAGTGCGATGTTATCCTCGCGCTTAGCAAGGGCCTGCTGCAGTTTGCGCAGCAGGCCAGCCCTCGCATGTACGGTCGTCTGCGACCAGGACGGGAATGCCCGGCGGGCGGCAGCAATCGCCTTCGCGACATCTTCCTCGGTGCCCGCAGGCACCCGAGCGATAACCTGCTCTGTCGCCGGGTTCTCGACCTCGATCACCGTCGAGCCAGTGGAGGGGACCCATCGTCCGTCGATGTATATCGTGGTGCGGTCCTGGATTTCGGTCATGTTGGGCTTCCTATCAGAGTGAACGCAGTAGATATTGTATAGAGTTACGAGGCAATAGGGGCGGCCGACGACTCCTTGGCCGAGGTATTGGTCCACTCTTCAACAGGCTGGAGCCCGCCCTCGGCGATCAACTCGCGGATGAGCTTCTTGTTGAACTTTCCCATGCTCGTCTTCGGGACATCAGCCAGGAAGAGGAACGCGTCGGGGATCCACCATTTAGCGAACCGTTCCTGAAGAAAGTCGCTCAGCTCCGCGCCCGTCACGGTGGTCGAGTGATTCAGCACTACGCACGCGACGGGGCGCTCGAGCCATTTCTCGTGAGGTACCGACACCACGGTTGCCTCGCGGACATGCGGGTGAGTCATCAGGGCATTCTCGAGGTCGATCGACGAGATCCACTCGCCGCCGGACTTGATGAGGTCCTTGGCACGATCCTTCACGGTGACGTACCCGTCGGGGTCGATGCACCCGAGATCACCCGTGTCGAACCAGCCATCGATGACTGCGGTCGCACTGCGCGGGTCATCCAAGTAACCATTGACCGTGTACGGCGACCGGATCATGATCGTGCCGACCACGTTGCCGTCCCACGGGAGTTCCTCGCCCGCCTCGTCGACGATCTTGACGCGCATGAGGGGAATGGGCAGGCCTCCGCTTGTGCGGCGTCGCCACACGGATTCCTCGTCCAAGTCACTGAGCGAGCTCTTTGCGGAGTAGAAGCAGACCTGCGGTGAAGACTCGGTCATCCCGTAACCCGTGAAAACGGTGACGCCCCTGTTCTTGCCCCACCACTCCATAAGGCCGCGAGGGGGTGCCTGCCCACCGAGCCACATGCGCTGAAGCGATGAGGTGTCAACGTCGTCATGGCCATCAAGCAGGTAGTCCCGCATCATGGAGCCCACCGTGACGGCAGCATTCATTCCAGTCACCCGCTGGTCGCGGATCGTCTCAATATAGTCGGCCTCCAGTGGATGCACACCGGGAAGCACAAGTGTTGCCCCCGCAAGCAGTGCTGCGTGGGGGACGCACCACGCATTCGCGTGAAACATGGGAGAAATCGCCATCCAGATTTCCTGCTCCCTGATGCCCAATTGGTTCTGCATGTTGAGTGCCATGGACTGTAAGACGAGTGCCCGGTGGGAGTAGACGACACCCTTGGGATTGCCCGTCGTCGCTGAGGTGAAGCAGATCGCCGCAGCACTGCGCTCATCCAACTCGGGAAACTCGAATGCGGGCGACGCGGCCGCGAGCAGTTCCTCGTAGTGGTACACGGGGCTGAGCGTCGTCTCAGGCAAGGGGCCGTCCGTCATAATGACGAAGGATTCGATGCCCGGAATGCCGATCTCGACGAGCTTCTCAGCGAGGCTGAGCTGATCCACGTCCAGGATGAGAACCTTCGAGCCGGCGTGGTTGAGAGTGTAGGCCTGCTGCTCCTCGAAGAGCCTCAGGTTTACCGTGTGCAACGTTGCACCCATCCCGGGAACCGCGTAGTAAGTCTCGAAGTGGCGGTAGTGGTTCCACGCGAGGGTCGCTACTCGGTCTCCTTGCTCGACGCCGAGAGTGGTAAGCGCGTTGGCGAGGCGGCGTACGCGCTGCCCACATTCGGCATAGGTGTAGCTGTGATAGCGATCGTGCCCCAACCGCGTGACGATCGTTTTGTCATGGTAGAGCCGTTCGGTTCGCCAGAGGAGCGTCGATAGCAGGAGCGGCTCGTCCATGATCATGCCTTGCATTGGTCCTCCGAAGGGTCACGGCGTTGTGATGAGCTCGGCCTCGAACTCGTGTCTTCTATATAATATGGAAAAATGAGCCGCGTCAAATCTGATTCCGTGAAAGGAAGCTATGTCCGATGATCAACTGGTCCATCTCGAAGTCGTAGACCAAGTAGGCGTGGTGACCCTCGACAACCCGCCCATGAACGTGACTACGCTCGGCCTCGCGCGTGCCTTGGCAGATGCTGTGCGCCGGGTCGCCGCCGACGATACGATTCGAGCGGTAGTGCTCACCGGAGCTGGGGACCGGGCATTTAACGCGGGCTCCGACATCAAGGAGATGCCGGAGATGCTTGTGGCCGGCGACATCATCAGACGCAAGATTGCTTTTGAAAACGAGACTTTCACGTACCTCGAAAATTTGGGAAAGCCCACGATCGCTGCACTCAATGGAGTCGCCTTCGGTGGGGGCCTCGAGATGGCACTCTGCTGCGATTTCATCGTGGCGGACGAGACTACGAGCATGGGGCTTCCCGAGGTGAAGCTCGGCCTATTTCCCGGTGCGGGCGGACCAGTTCGCACCGCTCGCCGAATAGGCGAGGCTCGCGCAAAGCAGCTCATTTTCCTGGGGGAGCCGCTTGACGCGGCTATCGCTTTCGAATGGGGCCTTGTCGATCGCATTGCCCCCCGTGGCACGGCGCTCGTTGCGGCAATGGAACTGGGGCGTCAACTCGCAGGAATACCGGCGGTGTCCCTTCGCCTGGCAAAAGGCGCCATTTCCTTGCGGCGGGACATGTCGGACTCTCAGGCCCTGCTCGCCTCGGTACCGTTGTTCGACGAAGTGTGCACGACGGCTGACGCGAGCGAAGGCGTGAGCGCCTTCATCTCGAGGCGGACCCCCGCGTTCTTCCATCGCTGATTTCGGTGTGGTGGAGCTCTACTCGATTTCCATATATTGTATAGAACAATCGACGATGATGTTTGGAAGGTAACCGCGCATGGTGAGCTCAGCAAATAATGGGGTCCGCATCGAGGATCACGACGGGATAACCCACCTTGTTCTCGACCGCCCCGAGGCGGGAAATGCTCTCGACTTGGCGACGTCGTATCAACTGCGGGACGCCGTCGCCGAGCTCAGCGCCCGCGACGATCTCAGGGTCCTCGTTTTCCGTGCCGAGGGCAAGCGTTTCTGCGTGGGCGGCGACCTCGTCCGCTTCCAACAGGCCGCTCCCGACGCCAATCTTTGCTACACGGTGGCAGTGCCACTGCATGATGCGATCCGCGGGATTGAGGCACTGCCGGTGCCGGTCATCGCGAAGGTGCACGGGTCCGTTGGCGGCGGGGGCGTGGGGGTCGTGCTCGCAGCCGACATCATCGTCATGGCCGAGTCGGCTGTTTACCGGATGGGATATACCGGCAGCGGCCTCTCCCCCGATACGGGCGTGTCGTGGGAGCTGCCACACCGCTCGGGCATGGCCGCTGCGATGGACATGATCCTCACGAACCGCCGCGTCTCCGCGGTCGAGGCCGTGAGTCGCGGGCTCGCAAGCCGCGCTGTGCCGGATGCCCAGCTGGATGAAGAGATCGACTCGATCGTGGCGTCGCTGCTGGTTGTGCCGAAGCAGACCCTGGCCGAGACGAAACGCCTCGTGCGCACGGCGTACGGCGTAAGTCTCGAACAGCATTTGGACGACGAGGCCCATACGATCGGTCGCATCGGCGACACCCGGGACGCCCGCGAAACCATCGACGCATTCCTCGAGAAGCGTCGTCCCGTTTTCGCTTACAACCGCTGAGACACTGAGATGAAAGCGGCGTATGCAACATCGTTTTCTCCGGAGTTCCCGCTCGATGCCCTCGTCTTCGGGGAACGCCCGGAGCCTCGAGCCGCAGCCGGCTGGTCGACGGTCAGCGTACGCGCCGCCGCGCTTAACGGGCATGACATCTGGGCACTGCGTGGCATCGGTTTACCAGCGGAGGCCCTTCCACGCGTTCTCGGGTCGGATGCGGCCGGTACTGACGAACACGGCGTTGAGGTCGTGATCTACCCAGTCATCACCATGCCCGGCTCTGTGCCAAGCTCGGGGATCGACCCGACCACCGACTCGTTGCTCTCGGAGCAACAGGATGGAACTTTCGCGGAGCGTGTGCTCGTACCCACCGCGAACCTTCTGCCCAAGCCTGCTCACATGTCCTATGAGCAAGCCGCCGCACTGCCAACCGCGTGGCTCACGGCGTATCGAATGCTCTTCAGCCTCTCGAATGCCTCGCCCGGGCAGATCGTTCTCGTCCAAGGATCGTCGGGCGGAGTGGCATCGGCACTTCTCACGCTCGGCAGCGCGGCCGGCTACCGCATGTGGGCAACCGGACGCACCGCCGCCAAGCGTGAACTCGCTCTGAGATTCGGGGCAGAGCATGTCTTCGAGCCAAGCCAGTGGATGCCGCAGCGCGTCGACGCGGTCATGGAGACTGTCGGCGCCGCGACGTGGGACCACTCAATGAAAGTGCTACGGCCCGGAGGCACACTCGTGGTGGCTGGTGCCACAGCGGGCCATCTGCCACCGCTGGCACTGCGCCGCGTGTTTTCACTCGGTCTGCGGATTATCGGCACTCGCATGGGCACGCTAGAGGAAATGCGGCGACTTCTCGCATTTTGTGAGCTCAAGGATCTCGCCCCGTCGATCGACTCCATTTTCCCGCTCGTCAGCGCTCGCGAGGCCTTCGTCCGCCTGAACTCGGGCGACGCTGCAGGCAAGATCCTCGTCATTCCCTGACAACTTCATCCCCAACAAAGGAGCTATCCATGCCAGAACGTCGCGATGTGAAGGACCTGCCGGGAGCTGAACGCTTCGCCAAGACCGTCAGCGAAGGCGACGTCTACCAGTTCGCCGGCCTGACCGGCGATACCCATCCCGTGCATCTCAACGCCGAGTATGCCGCCAGCCAGCCGGTCGGCCAGCGCATCGCACACGGCGTAATCCTGATCGGCCTCATGTCGTCCGCTTGCACTGCCTGGGCAACCCGGGAAGGCATCGAGATCGTATCCTATGGCTGGGATGGTGTGCGTTTCATTAAACCCGTTTACTTCGGCGACACCATCACGACAAGCTATGCGATGGACCCCCTTCGCGCACCCGAGGGCAAGAAACACTTCGCCCTCGCCGACGCCTACAACCAGCGCGGAGAACTTGTCGGCGTCGGCCAGCACATCCTCTACGCGACCTGACGGCCCGAGGGCGTTTGACTGGACACCCAGGATTCCTTGCCCGGTCAAACGGCCTCGCCGATACGGCGCAGAACGCGCCGAGCACGCTCGATAACCGGGCGATCGACCATGGTCCCATCGACGGTGGAGACGCCATCCGCGGCACCAGCAACTTTGCGGGCCCACGCCACAGTGACATCGTCAGGCAGGAAAGCGGCGGCGACGATCGATACCTGCCGGGGATGAATGCAAAGTTTGCCACTGAAACCGAATCCACGTGCATAGCGGGCGGCTGACGCGACGAATTCGACATCGTCAAATTCCGGCGTCGGAGAGTCCAACGGCGCAGCAATGTTCGCCGCCCGGGAGACAACGACAAGCTCAGAGCGCGCGTATGCGAGGTATTGGTCTCCGTCGTCTGCGCCGATGTCGAGGGCAAAGTCGATCGCGCCAAACGCGAGTCGCGTCACACCCGGAATCGCGGCAAGCTTCATGGCCGCGACGAGCCCTGCGGCAGACTCGATCAGCGGAACGACGGCGAGATTGGCCGGCAGTCGGCGACAAATACGTTCCACGTCCTGGGCCGAATCAGCCTTGGGAAGCATGATGCCGAGCAACCCGTTGCCAGGTGTCGTCGCGAGCTCGGCAAGCGCTTCAAGCTCCGATTCAAACGTGGGACTTCCAATAGGGTTTGTTCGCACGAGGGCGACGAACCCATCGGAAAGGAACTCCATCGTGGATGCTGTGGCGGCGGCTTTCGATTGGGGCGCGACCGCATCTTCCCAGTCAACAATAACGACGTCGGGCCTAGCCGCGGCCGCCTTGGAAAACCGTTGCGGGCGATCCCCTGGCACGAAGAGGGCGGTGATCGCCTCGCCGACAACCTCGGCCTCAGCCACTTTAGAAACCACCGCGAGAAACGAGTTGATTCGCGATCACGTTGCGCTGGATCTCGTTGGTTCCTTCACCAACGATCATGAGAGGAGCATCGCGGAAGTAACGCTCAACGTCGAACTCTGTCGAGTAGCCATAGCCTCCGTGGATCCTTACAGCATCAAGCGCGATCTCCATCGCTATTTCGGACGAGAACAACTTTGCCATTCCTGCCTCCATATCGCACCGCTCGCCGCTGTCGAACTTCTCAGCCGCGAATCGCGTCAGTTGACGTGCCGCCGTTAGCTTGGTCGCCATGTTTGCTAGGTAATTTCCGATCGACTGGTGCTTCCAGATCGGCTTTCCAAAGGTCTCTCGTTGCTGAGAGTAAGCCAAGGAATCTTCGAATGCCGCCGTCGCGACGCCCAGGGATCGAGCAGCGACTTGGATGCGTCCTGTCTCCAGCCCCTTCATCATTTGCGCGAATCCCTTTCCTGGCACGCCGCCCAGAATGGCGGAGCCGGAAATACGGTAATCGTCGAACAAGAGTTCGCAGGATTCCACTCCTTTATATCCGAGTTTGGGTAGGTCCCGGGATACCGTGAGGCCGGAACCATGCTCAACCAAGATGATCGAGATGCCCGCATGTCGGGGATTCGCCCCAGGGTCGGTCTTCGCCAGCAACGCGATTAGCTGAGAGCGTCGGGCGTTGGTGATCCAGGTCTTCGAACCATTGATGACGAGCTCGTCGCCGTCGGGTAGAGCGGTCATCGACATCGCTTGCAGGTCCGACCCGCCGCCCGGCTCGGTGAGCGCCATCGTCGCACGAATCTCCCCCGTCGCCATCGCGGGCAAGTAATGCTGCTTCTGCTCCTCTGTGCCGAACATCGTGATGAGCTTTGCTATGACGGTGTGCCCGCCCATGGCGCCAGCGAGGCTCATCCAACCCCGCGCAAGCTGCTCAGTCACCTGCACGTAGCACGGCATCGATACGGGCGACCCCCCATATTCTTCCGGGACAGCAAGCCCGAAGATTCCGATCTGCTTCATCTGCTCGATCCACTTCTCGGGGTACTCATTCGCGTGTTCCACCTCCCTTACAGTTGGCTTCACGTCCCGGTCAATGAACTGGCGAACCGTGTCGACAAGGGATGCCTCTTCTTCATTCAGATGCAGACTCATGTGTGTCCTCTCCGCGCATCGTTGCGCCGGCAATGTGTCGGATGCAAGGGATACTCTCTCCGGCAAAATTAAAATAATATAGAATACCTAATATAGTCCCTACGGCAGAAAACGTACCGCAAAGGAGAGTCGCGTGAAAATACTCGTGCTTGTAAAGCAGGTACCGGACACTTGGGGTGAGCGCTCGCTCGATTCCGTCACCGGCGCACTCATCCGAACGACGGGTGAGCAGGTCATCGATGAGATTGACGAGCGCGCACTCGAGGTAGCCCTCCAGTACAAGGATGCTACGAACGCGGAAGTTGTCGCGGTGACAATGGGACCCGCCCGCGCCATCGATGTCCTCCGCAAGAGCTTAGCTATGGGAGCGGATTCCGGCATCCACCTCGTCGATGACTCCCTCGCAGGATCGGACCTCGGGTGGACGGCGCGCGCTCTCGCAGGCGTGATCGCACTGGACGGATTCGACCTAGTGATCGCTGGCAATGAATCAACAGACGGCCGCGGTGGCGTCATCCCCGCGATGATCGCCGAACACCTGGGCGTGCCAAACGCCACTTTCCTTGACACGGTGACCATTGCTCCTAATTCGGTGGCCGGTGAGCGTGCAACTGACTACGGGACCGTTGACGTATCCGCCTCGCTGCCAGCCGTGATATCCATAACTGAGCGTTCCGCAGAGCCGCGCTTTCCCAGTTTCAGGGGCATTCTCGGCGCCAAGAAGAAGCCTGTAAAGACCATCTCACTCAGCGACCTGCAGCTGGACTCGGAGCCTTCCCGCTCCCTTGTGCACTCGACCAGCAAACGCCCGCCCCATAGTGCGGGAACAAAGGTCATCGACGCGGGCGATGCGGGCATGCAATTGGCGAAGTTCCTCGCTGACAACCGACTGATCTGACGAATGGTTATCATGACAACTGCTCTTGCCCTCATCGAGCTCACCCCCACGGGAGCGATCCGCCCCAGCGCGCGGATGCTGCTCGCCGCAGCCGCGCGCCTCGGCGACCCCGTCGCCGTGGTGGTTGCAGCCCCCCACAAGAGTGAAGGCCTGTTAGCTGAACTCGGCAGCCTCGGCGCAGCTCGCGTCGTTGTTGCCACGAGCAACACAGATGGGTTGCTATTGGCGCACGAGGTCGAAGCCCTCGTGGCGGCCGCGAACGCAGGGCCGATCACGGCGATTCTCGCCGCCAATTCAGTTGAAGGCCGCGAGGTGGCGGCCCGCGTTGCCGTACGACTGCGCGCCGCCCTTGCAGTTGATATTGTCGACATCACCCTCGAAGCAGGCTCCGTGGTTGCCACACATTCGGTGCTCGGGGGAGCCTACCTAGTCCAGTCGACCGCAGAAAGCGGTCCGCTCGTCGCCACTATCCGACTGGGCGCGATCGGCGACCGCGCCGCTGCCGCCACTCCTGAGGTCATGGAGGTGGCGATTGACGTCGACACGTCCCGTTTCGCTGTGGTCAATGCGGCGGCAGATGCCGTGTTCGAGGCGGGCCGCAGGGATCTACGGGGGGCGTCGCGTGTCGTCTCCGGCGGTCGCGGCATCGGCTCCCAAGAGAACTTCGCGCTGGTGGAACAACTCGCGGATGCGCTTGGAGCCGCCGTTGGGGCATCCCGCGCCGCAGTAGATGCCGGATACATCGCTCAGTCCGCCCAAGTGGGTCAGACAGGAGTGACGGTGACCCCCGACCTCTACGTCGCCCTCGGAATCTCGGGTGCAATCCAACATCGGGCAGGCATGCAGACAGCCAAGACCATCGTCGTCATTAATAAGGACGCCAATGCTCCCCTCTTCGACATCGCCGATTTCGGTGTGGTCGGCGACGTGTTCACTGTCGTGCCCCAATTGATCGAGGCGATCCGCGAGCGGTCCCGGTGAGCGCTGCGCCTCATAACCGGTGGGGGCAGCTGGTGTGGGTTGTGCCGGCCGCGATCGTATTTCTCGCGGCTGCGGTGCTTGCAGCGAAGGCGTTGCGGGATGCCCCGGCGATCGCGTCGTTCATCGCCCAATACCCCGGTCAGACGGAGCTGCCGGCGGGTGCTCCGGTCGGCCTGCCGTGGTGGTTGGGCTGGCAGCACTTCCTCAACATGCTGTTCCTTCTGCTCATCATCCGCTCGGGCCTTGAGGTGCGCAACACGAAGCGCCCCGCCGCATACTGGATCCGCGGCAGTGCCGGACTGATCCGTACCAAGGGAACGCCCAACCGCATCAGCCTGTCGCTCTGGTTCCACCTGAGCATTGACGCCCTGTGGGTACTCAACGGCATCGTGTTTTATGTGATCGTGTTCGCTACTGGGCACTGGATGCGGATTATCCCGGTGAGCTGGGACGTCTTTCCTAACGCCGTCTCGGTGGGCATCCAGTATCTTTCGCTGAACTGGCCAACCGAAAACGGCTGGGTGAACTACAACGCCCTTCAATTACTGAGCTACTTCATGATCGTGTTCATTGCTGCTCCTTTGGCGATCATCACGGGACTTCGGATGTCGCCAGCCTGGCCAAAGGGGACGAAGCGCCTCAACGCCATCTACCCAGTGCAAGCGGCGCGCGCAATCCACTTCCCCCTCATGCTCGTGTTCGTGGCGTTCATCATCACCCATGTGGCGCTCGTGATGGCGACGGGAGCCTTGCGCAACCTCAACCACATGTACGCCTCCCGGGAGGATGGCACGTGGTGGGGCTTCGGTATCTTCGCGGCAAGCGTCGTGGTCATGACCGGAGCATGGTTCGCGGCAAGTCCGATCGTGTTGCGCGCGATTGCGGCGAGGACCGGGTCGGTCACACGTTAATGCAATTTGGTGGCAACCCACTCGCCGGGGCTGCGCGAAATAAGTCGATATTACCAAATAGCCCTTGACTCTATTTTCTATAGACTACAGAATAACTCAGAAAGACGTTGATTGCATCGCTGGTGAGCGGGTTCCTCTCTGCTCAGACGCACGATATTTTTTGACCCGATCCCACGCCGTCCCTGACGGTCTTCAGGGGGCTTCACTTGAGAAAAGGACGAACTAAATGGCTTCGATAGCTCCGGTCAAAGACGACCGGCTTAGTCCCCGAAGAACAGCCTTTGCAAGCATGATCGGGACCATGGTGGAGTGGTACGACTACTTCATCTTTGGTACCGCCTCAGCATTGGTCTTCAGCCGGATTTTCTTTTCATCTTTGGATCCGACAACTGGCGTCTTGGCATCCTTCGCTACCTTTGGAGTCGCCTTCGTCGCACGTCCGGTCGGCGCGATCGTTTTCGGGCACTTTGGAGATCGGTTGGGACGCAAAAAGATGCTCGTGCTCTCACTGCTGATGATGGGCGTGGGGACCGTAGTCGTAGGCCTCCTACCTACATACGACCAGGTCGGTCTGCTTGCTCCTACGCTGCTGGTCCTCTGCCGGCTGCTTCAAGGTCTGGCAGTGGGCGGTGAGTGGGGCGGAGCTGTCCTGATGGCCGTCGAACACGCGCCCAAGAATAAACGGGCCTTCTACGGCAGCTGGCCGCAGATGGGTAACCCCATAGCAATGATCCTGGCTACCCTCACATTCCTTGCAGTCGTACAGCTTCCAGAGGACGATTTCCTGGCTTGGGGCTGGAGAATTCCGTTCCTAGCCAGCAGCATTATGGTCGTTATCGGTCTATACATTCGGCTTAAGGTTCTGGAATCGCCGGCATTCGTCCGAATGAAGGAACAGGGAGAACAATCTCGTGTTCCCATCGTGGAAATTCTGCGATATCACTGGAAGCCCGCACTTATCGGCATGGCGACCACCGCCGCACCAAACATTCCCTACTACATTGGCGCCGTCTTCATCATTAGTTACGCAGCCCAGCGGACAGGCATGGATACCAATCTCATGCTGATCGGCCTTTGTATCGCTTCCTTCGTTGAAGTTTTCACAATTCCTGCGTCCGCCATCCTTGCTGACCGGATCGGCCGTAAGAAAGTCCTTATGGGAGGAGCGTTTTTCGTAGCAGCTTTCGCATTTCCCTTCTTTTGGCTTGTCGATTCCGGTAACCCGGTTCTGATTGTGTTGGCCCTGTGCCTGATTCTTGGGGTCGGGCACGCAACGACGTACAGCACTCAGGCGACATTCTTCTCGGAACTCTTCCCGACGAAGGTTCGCTACACGGGGACATCGGTTGCTTATCACTTGGGAGGAATGATCACCAGCGGTCCTGTTCCTTTGGTGGCGACCGCGCTGGTGGTGTGGGCAGGAAGTAGCGTGCCGCTCAGTATCTACATGATCGTTGGCGCGTTCATTAGCATCGGCGCTATTCGGCTGGCCAGGGAGAGCTACCAAGATGAGATCAACGCGGCGCCCAAGGCGTCGCTGAAGGATAGAACCCCCTCAGTATCGTCTCGCCACATTTGAATTTTTGTTTGAGCCGCCGTGGTTTAGGCCGCGGCGGCTCATCGTCTTCACAGCTTCCGAAAGGATACGCCGATGCCCACGGTTCCGACTACGATTCGCCAGTGGAATTCCACACTGACCCTGAATAATCCGCCGCTCAACGTGACGGCACTGGAAACCACCCGTGCTCTTAGTCAAACTTTGAATTCCATCGCGGGCGATTCTGCCGTGGATGCGCCCGTATGGTGAGAATCGAAAAACGTGGCTAGGGTCGCATATCGGGGAACAGCCCTTCCGGTGGTGCAATGTAGGGCAGTGGCTCACCGGGTTTGTTGGTGTCCTCGGATTTTGCGAACGGCCCTTCTGTGCTCATGAGGATTGGCATGTGGTGGTCGGCGTGTTCGATCCACCAGGTGCTTGATCCGGTGGCGCCGTCGAGCCTGAGGTGTTCCCAGGCGCGCCAGAGGGCGTCGATGCGGGCGAGCGCTTCGGGGTAGTTCCACCAGTTCGCTGCCCATCGAAAGCTCGCGTTTCCCGGGCCGACGCGGCGGGAATACATGTGCCGGAGTCGGTCGCGCATGAATTCGTCTGACGATCCGTAGAACAGCTGCGGAACGGCCTCCTCTGAAGCTTCTGTTTCGTCGTCGTCATCGCGGAGTGCGTCGAACTCGCTCACAGGTCGTCTTCCTGTCGTGGAGCTGCGTTCAACGAGGCGTGCGTGTCGCCAGCCGGTGCTGCCGGCACCGGAAGCTCATTGACCGGCGCCGTGCGGCTTGACGGGTCGTGTGCGGCGATGGACGCGCGGACGGCGTTAGCGTGAGAGCTTCGCATCCACGGCACTGTTTCGATCAGTGTTGCGGGTGCGCCGGAGGCGAACACGACGGCGCGGCCGCGGGGCAGAGCTCCAAGGTCCGCGACGTCCAACGTGCGCTCGCGCTGCACTTGGTGGGATGTCGATCGGTTTCCTCGGCCGACGCTGGTTGAGGTGGTGTGTTTGTCGTAGTCGCCGACCATTTGGGAGAGCTCGCCCAGGAATTCCGGTTCTTTAACGCCGCCGCCGTAGACGGCGATGTTGGAGGCTGACCAGAGCTTGCGCATCCCGTCTCTGCCCCACACTTCGACGCCCTGTGACCATGACTGCAGAATGGTCATGAGGACGATTCCCCTTGAGCCGTAGTGCGAGTACAGGTCGGGGAGGCCGTGCCAGCGACACACGTTCGCCGCTTCATCAAGAACACCGAGCAACGGAACGGCTAGTCGTCCGCCGGGCTGGGTTGTGGCGAGTTCTTCTGCGGCTTCGACGGTGGCTGCGGTGAGGGCGGTGACGAGGGGCCCGGCGGTTCCTTTGCCTTCTTTGGAGAGGCTGTAGAGGGTGTCGCGGCTGCGCACGAATGCGTGTGGGTCAAACTGCGGCCGGGAGTCCCCCGCAAGGTTGCCGCCTATGGGTGTCACCCACTGTCCGATTGCGCGGACCTTCAGGCATGATGCCATTTGCGCGGCCGTCCCATAGACGCTGTCGCGTCGTCGCGGTTCGCCGTTCACTTGGCCGTCGACGGCGTCGGCCATCTGGTCGTAGCCGTGAGCGCGCAGAATATCGACCGGAGCCTCATCGCCGGGCGTTGTGGTCCAGGTGAACACCTTCGTGATGGGTAAGTTAGCTACGGCGGCCGCGAGGAGGAAGCCAGCCAAGAGATCTTGGCCGGCGTTGTCGAAGTACGGGTCGGCGCGAGAATCGCCGGCACGAGAACCGGTAGCGAAATGCTCGGCCAGCTTCGCGGCCTTCACATCATCGGTGACATAGCTCAGCGGGTTCCACCACCAAGTCGGTTCTTCCAGAGCGATGCGCTGCGGGTCGAACGCCCACACGCGGCCGCCTCCGGCGGCTCGCACATCACGCGTGGCATCCAGAACGTCTCGCTTGTTCGACGTGGTGAGGACGGCGCCTGGGGCAGACAGGATTGCCGGGATTGCACGGCTGGTGGATTTTCCGGTGCGGGGCCCCCAGATATCGACGTGCATATCTTCGGGAGATCCGTAGAGCATGTGCCGTCCGGCAACGGTGATGCCGATGGGGACGCCGAGCCAGTCGGTGACGCCGAGACGCTGCGCGGTCGCTTTCGCTCCCGTGGCTGACAGCGCGCGAAGATCGCGCCCCTTGCCCATGTAGGTCGCAGCTCCGTCGACGTTGCTTCGGCGTCGCCGGGCACGCGACACCGACACGGCGACGAGGACGCCCAGGACGAGCACCGCGACGAGCGTGGCTGCGAGAATCCACGTCCCGGACGCCGGCCAGATTACGGAGCCTCCCAGCACGCCGAAAAACAGGCCGAAAGGGTCACCGGTCAGGTCGGAGTTGACCCCGTCCAGCTGTGAGCCCCACGTCACGGCCACCCACACAGCGCCCAGGGCCACAGCCACGAGCGCGAGGCACACGATCAGCATGATCGTCTGCCCATCGACGCCGGGCTGGTTTCGCCTGTTCGATGCACTCATGCCGCACTATCCTCTTCGTCGGCTGTACGGCCGGCTTCGCCATCGACGTCATGCCGCGCGTCGTCGGTGCTGCCCCGTCCACTGATCGGGCTGGACTCGTCGGGTTCGGGGAACGACGATGCGGGGTGCCAGAGTTTGTTGGTGTCGTTGATCGCGCGTTCTGATTCGATCAGTTCTACCTTGACGGGGATGCCCGGATGGCCGCCGACCTTGATGAGGAACTTGCCCCGGCCGGGAGGGTCGGATTCGCGCCCCAACCCGGTATCCCAGGTGCCGGGATCTTGCCAGGACGTGAGCAGTTCCTGTTCGGCGCGCGAGAGTGGAACAGCGCTGGTGAGCATGGGCATTTCCGCGCCCGGTAGACCGCCAGCGATGACCATGCCGGACCGTTCGACGAAGCCGCGTGCCTTCATCCGGTCGGACTCGCTGGGCAGGGAGAGAAGGTCGCTCATCGTGTGCGAAATCATCGCGAGGCCCACGCCGCGTTGACGGTTCAGCCGGGTGAGGGCGTCGACCCGGTCGACCATGCCCGCTCCAGCGCGCAGTGCCCGCCAGAGCTCGTCGAGGACAACGAGGTAATGGCGACGTGGTTCGAGGCCGGCGTCAGCGAGGGCGTTGGCAATGTTCACGGTGCCAAAGCCGGCCGACCAGCAGGCGAGGAGAATTGCGGCTTGCATGTCGGTGTCGGAGTCATCGATCGAGGATACGTCATAGACAACGGGGCGGTCTCGCATCATGGGAACGTCGGTGGGGTGGGCGAAGGTTTCGCCTAAACGTCCACCGGAGGTGAGGCTGATGAGTGAGGCCTCTAGCTCTTCCGTGATCTTCTTATACCGCTCCAGGTCGCCACGGTCCAGGGCGACCGCGCGCACTTCCTGGGGTGCTTCCTGAATCACGCGCAGCAAGTCGCCGAGCACGGGGACTCCCCCACTGCGGTCGTCGAGGACGGTGAGGGCCCGGTCGATGATGGCTTCCTCGCGAGCGGAGGGTGGGTCTTTGCGCAGGATTGTGAGGAGGGCGGACACCATCGTTTGCCGGCGGCCGTGAGCGTCGGCGAGCACCATTTGCCGTTCCTTTTCCTTACCGGCGAGGCGTAGCCGTTCGGCGGCCGCGGTTGCTTCTCCGGGATCGAGGATGTTCAGGTGCCCGCGGCCACGGCCGAGAGTGATGACCTGCCCGCCGAGGGCACGGATCATGTCGACGTAGTCAGGTTTGAGATCGCCCAGCACCAACGGCAGGTTTCCGAATCCTGCGCCGCCGGTGGCCATCCTTCGGATGAGCGTTGACTTGCCCAGGCCCGGCAGGCCGAGCACAAACACGGACGGGTTCGAGATGAGGCCGGCGTCTTGGAACCAGGAAATGGGGTCGGCGCAGACGGTCGCCCCGGTGAAGAGTTGGAGTCCGATCGGTACGCCGACCATCGGCGTCCCTGTTCCAACCGAAAAGGGGTGCATGCCGCACACCTGCACGGTCGTTCCGCGCCACTCATCTGCCGGCTGGATAACGGTGGCCTCACCGCGGCCGCGGCCCAACCAGCCTCGAGGACCGGGACGACGGATCTGGGGCTTCTTCTCCTTGTCTGCTTTCGTCTGTTTCGTCTTGGCCAGCTCGCGCGGCTTCGACGTGAGTTTCGAATTTGCGGCGTTGCGCCGGGTGGAATCGATGGCGGGCATTAGAGCTGCTCCCTAACCTCAGACGGAATCCGCAAATGTTTCGGCAGGACCAGGCCGAGTGGAAGCGCGGCCGCGAACGCGGAATCCTGAGATCCGTGAACAATACGGAGTCGCAGCCGTGCGGTAGCGGAGAGGTTATCGATTGCGGCCTTCGCGTCGGCCTCGTGGGCGGCGTCGATCACTGTGGCGGTGACGAGCATCCCGAAGTTGACCAGGCCAGCGCCGGAGGCTTCTTCCTGCGCTGTGGCGAGAGCGGCCCGTGTTGCGGTCATGCTCCGTGCTGTGGGCTTGTTTGCGGACTGCACATTGAACGTCGAGGCGCGTACGTCTGCCTCGACGATCGCCGCGGCCTTGGCCGCATCAATCGGCCGGTAGAGCAGTGTGACACGCTTCCGTGCGACGTCGCGGTGCGGCGCGAGCAGTCGGGCCAGGATGCTTGAGGGGACGTTGCCGCGCGGGGCGCCGCTCATCATCCACGTCACCGACAACGCCGAATCGTGCCGGTAGGAGTCCCAATTCGCCTGATGGGCTGTGGGGCCGACCTCGGGCCAGTAGAGCTCGGGTGGTTCACCGGCTGCGTTCGCGTCGTCGATGAGTCGTGCTGCAGCCGGGTCGTAGGCGACGCGGATGACTTCGCAGAGTTCTTGAGCGCTCAGCGGGCGCGTTGCCCCCGCGCCCGTCGATGACAAGCTTTGCGTGAGGCCGGGCAGGCGCGAGGCCAGCTCGCGGCCCATTTCATCGGGAGTGCGTTTCTTCCCTCCGACGCGAGCAGCGGCGTTGAAGGTGATGGCAACGTAGGCCTTGATGGTCGCGGAACCGGCCGGGTACTGCCGCACCAGGTCGTGCAGGATGTTCGTGGCAAATTCTGGGGCGTTGGGAGCAATGCGACTGTTCACTTCGCGGCGGAGCCGCGTGCCCGTGTCGGGGGCCGTTTCAACTGTCACGGAGACGGCTTCGATGCCGGGTTCGTCGCCGAGGCTGGCGAGCCACAGGCCCCACTCGGCAACCCACACGTCGACCTGTTCGCGGTCGACGAGCGCTGCGCCGTCGGGCTCCGTCGCGATGACGACGGTGTAGTCCGACGTCGCGGGGACCTGTAATAGTGCGAATGGGCGGTTGTAGCTATCGTGCCACTCCGTCAACCTGGACCCTGCGGCCAGGCCGGGCAGTTGCGCTGTGCCCCACTCGGCGCGGCCGAGCGGTCCGGACCGGTAGATATGCGTCCCCGTGCTTTTAGTCACCATCCACCCAACCCGTGTGGTGGCTCGCATCAGCAGGCTTTGACCGTGCTTGTCTGTGACTGCGACCGTCAGAAGGAACATCCCGAACACGAGCGCCGTGACGACGCCGTTGAGAATGTTTGAGGCCATCGTCACGATGACGCTGAAACCGGCACCAACGAACAAAATCGTCGTGCCGATTGATCCCAAGCCCAGAAGGCCAGCGGTCTTTGGTTTCGTCCAGTTGCCGTAGCTGCGCGTTGCGCTGTGCATTGTCATCGAGAACCTCCTACTTAGGACTTGCTCGGTCCGGTTGAGTCATCGGCCGCCGACTGCACGGCACTCTTCGCGGCATCGGCGGCGCCCTTGGCAGCGGCGCCCGCCATCTGTGCGCCCATGACAATGGGTGCAGCAGGCCCAGCAGCCGCAGCCGCAGCCCCACCCGCCGCGGCACCGCCACCCGCTGCCGCGCCGCCACCCGCTGCCGCGCCGCCGCTTGCGGCTCCTGCTCCTGCGGCAGATGCAGGGCTGCCCCCCGCGCCAGAGGGTGTCCGGGTGGGAGCCGATGGCTTGCCACCGCCGGGCGTACCTGAACCTGTCGGAGCATCGCTGCCGCCACCACCGCCTGCGGGGGTCGACGACGAGCTACTCATCCGTTTGATTGCACCGCTGGCCAGATCGCCGCCGATCGCCCCAGCTGCGCCAGCCATTGCCAGGCCTGCAGTGCCACCGCCTGCGACAGCACCCGTCATCGGTGCGACAAATTTGAGGAGAGCGGGCAAGGCGATGAGGGCCATGAGCATCAGCGCGAGTCCGGTGAGGATCGTCCAAATACCTCCGCCGTCATCCTGGAAAGCGTCCGTGCCGGTGAGGCTGAACGCCGCTGCATAGATGAGAGCGGCGGCAGGCTTGTAGAGAATGAAGGCGATCGTCCACCCGATCACCTTCCCGAACCACTGCTTGCCCATCTGCGTGTTCGTGAAGCTCGCTGTCAGCGGCAACACGCCGGCCAGGATGACCAGCAGCCCGCCGCGAACGACCATGAGTGCAACTTGGACGTAGGTCATCAGAAGAGCGATCGAGCCCAGAATGAGGACCCCGATCAGTCCGATCGGTGAGCTGGCCGTGACTGCCACCATGGTCGCGACGTTCGTTCCAAAACAATTGGACCCTCCGGCCACGGACACATCACAGTCCGTAGCTCCGTTGAGGATCCAGATCGAGAACGCATCGGCAGCAGCCGTAGCGAGGGTAATGATCGCAAGGCCAGTCCCCGAAACCACAATGAGGGTAATCAGTGACTGGATTAGATCCTTGCCCGGCTGTGCACGCTGTTCCCACGCCATTCGAATCCCGCCGATGATCACGGAGAGGATCGCGAGGCCACCGACGTAGTACCAGAGCGAGTTTTGTAAGAACCCGACGGTCGTCGACGATCCCTCGGGCGCATTCGCGCCCAAGAGCCCGCCGATGAGCGCGGACGCACCCGAGATGAGCAAGATCGCTATGAAAATGACCCCGAGGGTGCCCACATGACGGAAACCCTCACCGCGACGGCTCCGAAGAGCGATGGTCGCACCCAGAGCGATCATCGACAACACCGCGACGGTGAGGCCGATGAAGGTCACGTAGTCAAGAATGGTGGTGAAGGAATCTGACCCCGGAGGCGCTGTGAGCGTCTCCGTCGTTCCGTCACCGGCCGTGAGGACCGGTGTTGGTACAGCAACCCACATCGTCCCGATACTCGCCAGAGCTTTCCCGAATCCCTCCAGAACACGGTTCGCCAACTCTTGAACGGCATCATTCGACGCATTCGCGACGAAGTTGCCGACACCCTGCTGGGCGCATTCAGCAGCGTTGAGAATGGCGTTGACCGGGTTTGAGCAATCGATATCCGTTACGGCCATGCTAGACACCGGCCCAAGGGATGTAGCCGCCAAGATTGGACAACGGGCCAGGCGCGATAGGTGCCCCGGTTTCTGTTACGACGACCTTCCAATCGCCATCTTCCCAGCGGATCACTGTTGGATAACTCACGAGGGATCCACCCTCTGAAGTAATCGTGTAAGCAACGTCGATTGTGGCCTCGGCGGCTGAGTAGTTGTTCACCTTGAAACCAGCAACTTGAAGGCGAGTGTTGCCTGAAGACGGTGTCTGCTCGCCGGCGTCTTTAACGGCGTCTTTGGCCGGGCCATCAGCTAGCAATTCCCACATCCGGGATGAGTTTCGCGAGTCGGTGCTGGCGGCTACGGCATTCACTGCTGCGAAAAGGGCTCCTTCTGCCGTATGTGCGAAGCACGTTCGGAATTGACCCGCGGTGGTACCCGGTCCCGCGCCCTCCGGATCGGTAGGTGCGGCGACAGAACCCACGAGTTCCCATTCGTTGGTTGGTGCCAGCGTCAGCGAACTCTTTGTCTCCAGCCCTGAGAGTCCGCACACGCTCTTGTCGGCGGCGTCGCCGCTGGGGGTCGTTGACGTGGGGTTGCTCGTTGGTTGGGTGGTGTTATCGCCCGTGCCGGGGTTCAGCGATGTTACGAGGACGATGATCGCAGCGAGGACGATGATCCCGACGACGGTTGCGGCGGCGATGAATCCCGGTCGTGAGAATGGGCTTTTGTGTTCGGTGTTCGTCATGCGTTGCTCCTTCGCGCGGTAGGTGCGGGTGTTAGGAGCCGGAGATGAATCCGACGAGTGCGGTTGCAGCGCCGATGATCATGACGCCGACCAGGATGCTGACGAGCGTTTTGACGTGTTCTCCGCCCTCGCCGCGTCGTGCGTTGAACATGAACATCACGGCGACAGCGATCAGTGCCAGGATCGCGGCGATCAAACCCACCCATTTGGCCCAGGCAACGAGCGTGGTCACGGCGCCGAATCCGGGTGGGGCTAGCGGATCCGGGTCGGGCAGGTCGGTGAGGACCTGACCGATTGTGGTGAGCGCGTGGGCGGCTGCGAGGGAGAGGGACATTGAGACCTTTCAGTTGTGGGTGCGGGCGCTTGTCGGCGTGAGGGCGAGGTCGGTGAAGAGTTCACGGAATTCTTTGGGCAGCGAAGCCGTCGTGTCTGGGGGTCCGAGGCGCCAGGCGTTGACCCAGGGAAGGTTCCACACTCGGGGGACGCCGCCGGCGATGATGTGCTCGAGGTGACGCAGCTGCTTGGGTCGACGTCCGGGGGCGTCGGCGATAAGGGCGAGGCCGGCGAGTTGTATTGCGTCGCCCAACGTGTTCGCTGCCCACTCTGTGGCGGCGTGTTGCGCGGTGAGGAGGCCGGCGTAGTTTGTCCGCGCCACCAGGACGACGCGATGCGTTGTGCCGGCGGTGGTGGGAATGGGCCAGGCGTGTTCGCAGGGCCGCGTGCCGGCTGTGAGGGCGGCGAGGGTTGACTCTCCCGCGCCGCCGTGGACGCCAAGCCACCAGATCGTCGCCGGCCATGCGGCGCCCCGGCGCGGCAGCCGGTCAATCGCGTCGGGAACGGGGATGCCGAGTTGCGGCGCGATCGCGCCGTGACGCTCGCCCCGTCGCGTGGGAACGGGCGCGGAGGCGTCGAGCTCGTTAGACGGGTTAGGGCCGATGAGCCACCGATTTGCCCTCGTATTCAAGCCACTCCCCCTTTGTCCTGGTTCATGCTCATTCGTGTCACTCACATAGACTCGTGTTCTACCCCGCGACGGGGGTTCTCGGCGTCTTGTATTCATA
The DNA here is from genome assembly GCF_900103805.1 of Cryobacterium flavum. GTDB lineage: Bacteria > Actinomycetota > Actinomycetes > Actinomycetales > Microbacteriaceae > Cryobacterium > Cryobacterium flavum. The sequence goes on from NZ_FNIB01000015.1 coordinate 45,976, forward strand.
TTACCTATCTGATGCGTAATTATACGTTTATGCACTCATCTGCCTTATGTGTCGGTTACGCTCGGAGGGTGGACGAGACACCAACGCTGATGATGTGGCCCGACTCGATGTTGCGCCGCTACGGCGACATGTTGAGCGTGGCTGACGTCTCCTGCGTGCTGAGGTTGGAGCCGCGAAACGTTCGGTGTTTGCTCACCAGTAGTGATGCGGCCATCCGGTTGCCCGGGGTGAAGATCGGCAAGAGCTGGCGGATTGCCCGCGATCAGTTGCGCGCGTACCTGATCGGGCATCACAACGACGACTCCGCACACCGTTCAGAGGACGCCAAGAGAGGCCCCACGTCATGATCGAGACCGTTCCCACATTCCCCAGGATTGAGGCCACTGTTGCAGCCGATGCGACGGGAACCGTCGCGATCAACGGAGTGATGCAGTCGGTGGTCGGCGCGGATGAGCAGGCGGTGCGGGCGGAAATTCTCACCCTCGTCACGGTGACGGCCACCGACATGGGGCGCCCCGTTCGGTTGAATACCCGGGACCGGCTGGGGGAACAACTACTCGCCGTCTACCCCGACGGCCACGTAGAAGTGCTCTTCGACCGTGCTGCTGCAGCATCGGCAGGCGCGCCCGTTCCCGCTCCGGTGGACCCCGTCAGCCGGGTCGCGGACCCGAACGTCCACAGCGCTCAGGGCCCAGACCATCCTGAACACCTTGAGCGCTCTGAGCATCTTGAGCGCCCCGAGGATCCAGCTGCCCGTTTGACGCTCAAGGACTTTCTACAATCTCAGCCAGCTGCCCTAGTCGGGCCGGCCGAGATGGGGTGGCAGGGCACGGTCCGCCGGCTGACGGGCGGCCTCGTCTCGGTTGGTCCGGGCGTAGCCGAGCTCACGCACCGGGGCGCGATTGATCGGGTCCAGCAAAGCCTGCGCGGGCCCCGAACGGTCGTTGTCATCAACCCGAAGGGTGGCGCTCATAAGACCACCGCGACGTTGCTGCTGGCGGCGACGTTTGGCACCTACCGTGGCGGGTACACGCTGGCGTGGGACAACAACGAAACCCGGGGGACGCTCGGATGGCGGGCGCAGCCCGCCCGCCACAGCAACACAGCCGTTGACCTGCTCCGCGATCTTGAACGCTTCAACGACCTGCGCAGTGCCCGGGTCGGGGACCTCGACAACTATGTTCGTTCGCAGGGCTCCACCCAGTTCGACGTGCTCGCCTCCGACGAAGACGCCGCGGCATCATCGACGATCAACGGTCAGGCGTTCAACGAGCTGCACACCACCCTGAGCCGGTTCTACCGCGTCATTGTCGTTGACACGGGCAACAACATGCGCGCCTCCAACTGGGAAGCTGCCCTCGACGCGGCCGACCAGCTCGTCATCGTCTCCACAATCCGTGAGGACACCGCCGCCAGCGCCGCCTGGCTCGTTGACGGACTCTACGAAAAGGGCCACGAAGAGAAGGTGCGTAACGCCGTCACCGTTCTCGCTTCCCCCTCCAAGGTCGCCGATATACAGCTGAACCGCCGGTTGCATAGCCATTTCGCGTCCCTGACTCGCACCGTGCTCGACGTGCCCCACGACCCCGCACTGGTCGACGGGGGAACGCTCAGCTACGACGCTCTGGCCCCGGCGACGCGTGAAGCATGGCTGCAAGTCACCGCAGCGGTCGCGGACGGCCTGTGACACGCGCCCTGGTCGCCGTGGTGTACCTCACTGCTGCCCTCGCTCTGACGGGATGCGTCGGCGCCACGGCGTCGCCGACCATGGCCCCGGCAACGAGCTCCACCAGTGCACCGTCGACGCCGTCCGGAACCGCGGTACCGGGCGCGCCCACCGATGACGCGAGCGTGCTGCCCGTGCCGGAAGCTGGAAAGGACAGCCGCGCTGCTGCGATCACCACAGCGGAGAAGGTCATTGCGACGTTTGGGCAGCCCACACTTGATGCCACGACGTGGATGAACAACCTGTACCCGCTCCTGACTCAGGCGGGCGCGGCGGCCTATGAAGGCACGGATCCGGCGCAGGTCCCCGTGCAGCAGGTCACCGGTGCGGGCATCATTCTGGACGGCTCCACCGAGGTTGCCTTGATCGTTCAGGTTCCTACGGACGCGGGCCCGTACACCGTCAGCCTGAGCCGCCCCGGCGCGTCCGCGCCCTGGCTCGCCGACCGAATCCGACCCGCGCAGGGATAGCGATGGCCAACGGAAAAGGGACAGGCGCGCTGATCCTCATTGGGGTGCCCGTCGCGCTGGTCGCGACGGTGTTCCTGCTGATCATTCTCGTGTTCTCCGGTACGGCCGCCAGTGCTGCCTGCACCGAAGCGGCTGGCACGGTGAACCCCGACACGGTGCCCGCCGATCCCGTCGTCGGGTACTCCGGCGAGCAGCTGAAAAACGCCGCGTACATCATGAACGCAGCCAGTGCTCTCACGCTGGAGCGCACTGCCCAAGTTCTTGGGGTGATGACCGCTATGGGGGAAAGCTCACTCGTGAACGTTGGCTACGGCGACGATCTGACTGGCGTCACCAACCCGGACGGCTCCCCCACCAGCTCACTGGGCTTATTCCAGCAGCAATGGAGCCTGGGAACATGGGGAACCCGCGATGAAGTGATGGACCCCACCCATGCCGCGACGGCGTTCTTTGAACGCCTGGTCGGCGTCGCCGACTGGCAGAGCCTTGCGCCCACCCTCGCCATTCATCAGGTGCAGGGCAACGCCGACCCGTTCCACTACGAAAGCTTCTTCGGCGCAGCCGATCAGATCGTGACCGCTCTCGCTGGCGACAGTGCTGGTGGTGGCTGCGCCAGTGGCGCCGTTGCTCTGCCGCTGAGCGCCGGTTTCAATATGACCGGCGACTACGGTCCCCGGGAGAGCCCTGTCGCGGGGGCGAGCAGTTGGCACCCCGCCTCTGATCTGCAGCATTACCCGAACCCCTGTGGTGACCAGATCTACGCGATCACCGGCGGAACCGTCACTCTCATTGCCGGCTACCAGGTATCGATCAAATCCTCGGACGGTTACACCGTCTCCTACCTCCACATGAAACTGTCCGACGTGTCCGTAAAAGTCGGCGACGCCGTCACGACCGGTCAGTCGATCGCGCTCGTCGGTAACGAGGGACCCTCCACCGGATGCCACCTCGACCTTCGCATCAACACAGCGGGCAGTACGAATGACGCCGTGAACACCCTCACAGCAGGTGAGGATCTGGGCGGTCCGTCGGCGTCGGCGGGGTTTGTGAATCCGGAGGAGTACTTCACCCTGTTCGGCGTGGAATTGTGCCCGGCAGAGTCGTGCCAGAGGCAGTATTCATGACCTCTCATCAGGCACGCAACGTCCCGGGCATGAAAGTGGGGGTGACCTGCTGGAATAATGCCATAAGTGGTGTGGATGCCAATGCTGATATTCACCCCACCAGCACGGACCTACCCGGTGACCGTTTGCCGCATATCCGAACCGGATTTTCACATGAAAGACACCGCCCCTGATGGACGATGAATACTGGGACACCTACCCAGAGACACTGACTACCGCCGACGTGGCCAAGATTCTCCACGTCGGAAAACCCGCCGTGTTCGCCCGACTTCACAGTGGCATCATCCCCGCGCACCAAGTCGTCGGTTCCTGGATCATCTTCAAAGCCGAAATTCGTGCGTGGCTCGACTCCACCAGCAACCAGGCGCCCGCCGGCCCCACGGCCGTCGTCGACGTGCTCGCCGCCTATGGTGACGAACTGAGCTACCGCGACCTCATGGTCCTCTTCGATAAGACCAAGCCCACTATCTACCGATGGCTGCAAACGGGCGAGATCCCCGCATTTCACGTCGGAAATCGCTGGATCGTCCACAGGATCCAACTACGCCAACGACTCTTGGAGACCAGCAATCAACAGCTCTCACGGGGCAAAACGCCCGACACGCCGTCGGAGAAGCCGTAGATGCGCGCATTTAACGTCCATGATGGATTCATGTCAGCAAACAAGGGAGTGCAGCGCCGCTCACGCGTTGCGAAACGCAATGATCTCGTAGAGGCTCGCTGGCGCATTCCGAAGGAAATCAAGGAAGAGGCCGAGCAGGCCGCCAAGGCTTCCGGTCTCTCAGAAGCGCTCTACGTTGACCTTCTCCTACGGCAAATCGCCAAGCAGCACGGCGGCTTGCCTCGTTTTGCCGCAAACAGGTTGGAGCTGCCGATCTTAGACGTGGCTTAAACGAAAGAGCCCGCCGCTTCCGCGACGGGCCGACATAAGTTTCGTAGCTCAAACCCTCTCTGCTTCCAGGCGCCGAGGTCCGAGCTAATCAAAATCACCAGCCCTCACGGGAGGTTCTTTTGCGCCCCCAAGAGTTGAATCGAAGGAGATGACACCATAGTAACCGATGTATACCGTTTTGACGGTGTTTTCGTTGATGAAACCCCGTTGGGCGTGTCTTCCGACCGGTGGACTGCCTGGGATTTGACGCGCCGCATCAGTCCGCGCGACCAGGTGCGTGTCATGGTGCGCGAGGCCGACGGCCGGCTACACATCAACCAATACCCTCGTTTGTTCCGTGTCGGGCCGGACGCACCCACGACGCCGTGGTGCATCCGTTTGGCCGATGCTGCGCATCAGTTCCGGTTGCTGTGCTTCGACTTTGACGCGAAGACTCCAGACGCGGTGGAGAACGCCGTCGACGATTGTGACGCCCTCTCCGGTGTTCTCGATGAGCTCTCGATCGCGCACGTTGTCTGTCAGTCGTCGGCGGGTGGCGGCCGACACGTGTGGATCGGCATTGCTGGTGGGGCTTCCCCGGCGATCGTCGCTGCTGTAGCGCGGGAGGCGCACGCGACGTACGAAACTCTCGACCATGGCATGTTGCTGAACCCGGCCGAGGGCGCCGCGCGTCCACCCGGGGCTCCGCACCGGGATGGCAGCACCTCGACCGTGCTCCGTGGTCGCGCCGACGTCCTCGCGGCGCTTACAACGACGCCTGGAGAACTGGAACGGCTTGCCGTGGTCCTTGCCGAGCGTAAACCTGCTCTCCGGCACGTCGATACGCGGCCCTCTGGCCCGGTCGATGGCTCGCACCACACTCACCGGGACCTCAGTAAGACGGGGGAAGCCCACATGGCCACCATCGATGGTGGTAGCAACCCGTCGTGGACGGCCTTCATGTGCCTGTTGACTGCGGCCAGCGCCGGATGGACGCTCGGTGACGCCCTGCACGCCGCGAAAACGGCTCCCGGCATGGAGCACTTCCGCACGAAGAACACGGGCCGTGGCACCCGGAAGCCCCGCAGCGCAGGTGAGGCCCGCGATCGCCTGGCCCGCCAGTGGGCCAAGGCGCAGCAGTACGCTGCGCTCCAGCGCCCGCTCCCCGCCGCGCAGGAACCCCGCGACCTGACCGAGCTGGGCGCGATCGTCACCGACGTCGACGACCTCCTGACGCGCCTTCGCGTCAATGCCGGCCGGTGGGGACGCACCGAGGCGGCCATTTCTCAGCGCACCATCCTGATCGCGCTGGCCTACCTCACCTTGCAGACCGGGAAGCACGCTGTCGCGGCCTCCATCCGCGATCTGGCCCTGATGTCGGGCCTGGGTCGTACGACCGCCGCAACCGCACTCCACGCACTCACCGAGGCCGGATTCATCCAGCAGGTGCGGAGTTCCGACGGTGGAAATGCCGCCGAATGGGAGCTAATCCACAAGTTTTCCACAACCCCTGACACAGTCCGGTCACAACCAACTAAAAACCCCCGCCCCCCTCCCGAACTCTTCGCTCTAAGAGCCGAACTAATACGCACGATCGAGCACCAACTGACTGACCAGCTGCACGACCTTTTCACTCGTAAGGGACTGGGTCACCTTGCTGGGAGGATCTACGCACTTCTTCGTGAGTACGCGGCTTTGACGATCGACTCTGCTGCCCGGCTCCTGGGGGTGTCTTCCCGGCACATGGCTACGATTTTGAGTCGACTCCGCCGATACCGACTCATCATCAAGCACTCGGAGGGTTGGGCTCGATCACGTCGGGATTTGCGCACCATGGCGGCTCGCGTTCTGGGTGTTGAGGGAATGCTCGACGTCAGGCGCGACTTGTATGAGGCGGAACGTGTGGTGTGGGCGTGGTGGCAAGCCGAATACGCCACGATGACCAGCACCCCGCGGCAGCGGCCGCGTCGGCCCCACGTGTCGAGTCGGCCATTGTTTGAAGCGAGCACGCCAGGTGAACGCGTTTGGCCGCGCTATCCGCGTTCACCGGATGGCCGGGCTGACCACCGCCAGGCGCGCGAGTATGTCGATGAAGGGGTACTCAACCCGGAGAATCGCTGGCAGCTCTCCGCCGCATAGAAATCCTGCCGGTCGTTCACTCCAGGCGACGAACACGGCTCGCAAGCCGGATGAGGCCGTGCCGGCCCCTGGAGCCGCTGTGCGGCTGCTCTTGTTAATTTTTATCTGTCTGGCCGGTCATTGTAGTTCGCTTCCGTGCCTGCGTGCCCACCTGGTTGGGCGCGGTCGCAGGCTCCCTTATTTCCCCCGACCAGCCGCGCACTTCGGCACTCCCGCTCTCAATCGATTCTCTTGCCAAACAGGCAAAAAATCAGTTGATGGAGAGAGAACCCAATGACTACCACCACCGCCCGGATGGGCACCATAGAACACATCGACCCGAACCTGATCGTGGTCGAGGCGAACGTACGAACCGAAGCGAACTTGCCGCGTGAATTCGTCGCCAGTATCAAGCAGAACGGTGTCCTGACGCCGGTCCTCGCCCGCCGTGACGAACAGGGGAACGTGATTGTGCGGGCCGGTCAGCGCCGCACCCTCGCCGCTCGGGAGGCCGGACTGGTCACGATTCCGGCGTACATCGTCGACGCCGACGAAACGACCGTGGACCGCATCGTGCAGCAGATGGTCGAAAACGACCACCGCGAAGCCGTCACCGACGCCGACCGGGTTGCCGCGTTCCAACAACTCGCCTTCGAGGGCCTGACTCCGGCAGTGATTGCCAAACGCACCGGGAGCAAGCCCGCGACGGTCAAAGCCGGAATTGCCGTCGCCGCGAGCAGCACGGCAGCGTCCGCGATCCTTAGCCATTCCCTGACGTTGGATCAGGCGGCGGCGCTGATCGAGTTCGAGGGCGACGACGAGACGATCAGTGACCTGATCGACGTGGCCACGACGAGCCCTGCGCAGTTCGCCCACGCGACGCAGCGCGCGCGGGATGATCGAGACCGTGCCCTGATCAAGGCCGACGCGACCGCCGACCTGATCGCGCGTGGCTACGTCGTCCTCGACCGGGAGCCGGGTTATTACGAGGCGGGCGTGCCCGTTCGCCTCAGCGAACTGGTCACCGTGGATGGGGCACGCGTCACGCCGGAGGACATTATCGACACGGTGGGCCGTGCCGCGTACGTTCGCGCGTACAGGGCCGGTGAGGAGGCGAGCGTGACGTACTTCCTGACCGATTTCAAAGCAGCCGGGTTCCGCAAGGAGACCAGCAGCGGCGCGGCCAGCGGTCCGATGACCGAGGAGCAGAAAGCCGAGCGGAAGACCCTGATCGCCAACAACAAAGCATGGGCCTCCGCCGAGGTCGTGCGCCGCGAGTGGTTGGCCGAGTTCCTGAGCCGGAAGACGCTCCCGAAAGACACCGGCACGGTCATCGCCCAGGGCGTGAGCGTGCACCGCGCCGCCGTTGGTAGTGCCGTCAGCAACGGCAGTGTCCTCGCGCACGTGCTGTTGGGCATCGAGCGGGGCGGGTATTGGGATGTGGACAAGCTCGCCGCTCTGGTGGAGCACTCCCCCGCCAAGGCGCAGCACGTCACCCTCGCCGTGGTCCTTGGTGGTATCGAGGACAGCACGAGTAAGAGCACGTGGCGCTACCCCGACGCGAGCAAAGCGCTGTACTTCGCTCAGTTGGCCGCGTGGGGCTACGGCCTCAGCGACGTCGAGGCCCTCGTCGTCGTGAAGCCCACAACGCCCAGCACCGAAACCGCAGACGATGCACCCGCCGAGAACATCGACGAGGCGGACAGTGAGGATCAGCCCCTAGAGTAACGAACAGTCCGGCGTGACAGTCCCCCCCACTGTCACGCTGGGCCCCTCCCCCGGCACCGGCACGGAGGCCGGAACCTCAGATCAACACCTCTCCCACGAAGGCAACCCTGCGGGGCACAGCAACGGAAGCAGCGGCGCAGCCGCAGCCCTCTTCCCTCAAAGGAACGGCGGCGCGGCCGCCCTGTAGTTCTGCCAATGCGGAGCCGCTGCGCGGCGCTGTTTTGTGATGCTTTTTGACCATTCCGGCCGGTCATCGTAGCTTCCTCCCACGTCTTCGTTTCGGGCTTTCGCGGCATATCCTCACTCGCTGCGCTCCCTGTGGTATTCCACGACCCTGCACTACACCGCTCACGGTCGCTATCGATTTTTCTCGCCGGAAGGCAAAAAAACAAGTTGTTCGAGGAGAGAGAAGAAACACCATGAACGCACTCACCATCACCCAGCACCTCACCACTGCGACCGCTGCACTGGCCAGCCAGGACCTCAGCCCTGACGCGATCGCACGCGCCGTCTGGACCACCATTGGAGAACCCGGAGACACCCAAGCCGGAGGACTCATCGCAGCAGTCGGAGCCGCCGACGCGCTCACGCTCCTGTGCCAGGGCGACGACACCGCCGCAGGAATGGACCTGACGAACCTGAGGGAGCGCGTGCTCCCCCGCGTCGCTGACAGCGCCATCGTGACCGCTCTCGCTGCTGCCGCAAAAGTTGGCGCGGTGCTGATTACGCCGGAACACCCGCACTGGCCCGCCGGATTCGCCAACCTCGGCTCGAGCGCCCCGCACGCCCTCTGGGCACGAGGCAACACCGCCCTGTTAGTCGCCCAGAAGAGCATCGCCGTCGTGGGCGCTCGTGCCGCCACCGGGTACGGCGAGCACGTGTGCATGGACATCGTCGGCGGACTCGTGGGGCTCGGGCACACCATCGTGTCGGGGGCCGCGTATGGCATCGACGGAATGGCGCACCGCGCCGCCCTCGCCAGCGACGGCCAGACCGTCGCGTACCTCGCCGGAGGTGTCGACCGGTTCTACCCCACCGGCCACGACGCCCTCCTGACCCGAATCGTCACCGACGGCGTCGTCGCCTCAGAAATGGGCTGTGGGGCAGCGCCTACCAAATGGCGTTTTCTGATGCGGAACCGCCTGATCGCCGCCGGCAGCACTGCGACCCTCGTCGTCGAAGCGGGGTGGCGCTCCGGATCGCTGAACGTCGCCGGCCACGCGAGCTCGCTCGGCCGCCCGCTCGGCGCCGTTCCCGGCGCGGTCACTTCCCCCAGCAGTGCCGGATGTCACCGCCTGATCAAAGAATTCGGCGCACGCATCATCACCGACGTGACCGACGCCGCCGCACTCTAACCGTGGGCCGGCCAGCCTTCGGGCTGGCCGGCGAGGGGCGTCCCCTCGCGCTCCCCACCAGGACAAGCACCAACAGCTAAAAGCAACGACACGGAACGGCGGCGCGGCCGCCCTCAGATCTGCCACGGCGGAGCCGCTGTGCGGCGCTGTCTTGTGGTGCTTTTTGACCATTCCGGCCGGTCATCGTAGTTTCCTTCCGCGTCTTCGTTTCGGGCTTTCGCGGCATATCCTCAGTCGCTGCGCTCCCTGTGGTATTCCACGACCCTGCACTCCGGCGCGTCCGGTCGCTATCGATTTCTCTCGCCGGAAGGCAAAAAAACAAGTTGTCCGAGGAGAGGAAACACGATGACGTACGACTACGAGAATACCTATCCGCGCGACCGGTACGCCGACGGGTGCGCGTGCAGCGGATGCCAGAGCGAAGGCCGCGTTGACACCCAGCTCGACGAAATCTGCACCGTCACCCGCTACGCCGACAGCAACGCCTAACGAGGAGACTCATCATGACCATCACCCACACCACCCAGCTCCGCGCCCTGCGCATCGGCTTTCTCAAGGAGCTCGAACCCACCCTCATCGACGCGGCCCGCATCGTGGAGGCACTGGATGAGAGTGTCGGGTGCAACAACTTCGACGTCGTCGGCCTCGAGGAGGACATCGACTTGTTCGTCGACGATGACGGCGCCCTCAACGGGTCACGGTTGAACCTGCGCGCGACGATCATCGCCCACCTGCTCGGTAAGCCCGCCGTGCTCTTTGGTAACGCCGTTGCGCTGGGCTGTGACCCGATAACGGGCGAGAGCATCAGCCTGACCGACGCCCAGGTGCACCGCCTCACCGTCGGAATCGCCACCCGCCCCGCCCCGATCATCATCGACCGGCTCGCAGTCGGCTTGAGCGCGTTCCCCGGACTGGTCGCCATGCTCCGCCGCCACTAACCAGCACACGGCTGGCCCGACCTGACGTGGTCAGGCCAGGCGTGAGGGGACGGACCCCTCACACTCCCCCACCCAAACACCAACAACCACAGCAACACCATGGAACGGCGGCGTGGCCGCCCTGCTGTTCTGCCAGAGCGGAGCCGCTGCGCGGCGCTGTTTTGTGATGCTTTTTGACCATTCCGGCCGGTCATCGTAGTTTCCTCCCACGTCTTCGTTTCGGGCTTTCGCGGCATATCCTCACTCGCTGCGCTCCCTCCGGTATTCCACGACCCTGCACTACGCCGCTTCCGGTCGCTATCGATTTCTCTCGCCGGAAGGCAAAAAAACAAGTTGTCCGAAGGAGAGAGAACAAGATCATGAACGCATTGACTATCACCCACACGCACGCTGAGGGCACCCTGATCGACGGCACCAGCAAAGGCGACGGGACCGCCGACGTCTTGAAGGCCAGCGGGTGGCGTTGGGGGCGCAGCATCAGCGCCTGGTTCGTCCCCCAGTCCCGCGACCGCCTCCCCAAGCTCGGCACCATCGAGCGCACCACCACAGCGTTGGAGGCCGCAGGTTTCACTGTCACCACCAGCCTCGATAGTACCCACCGCCCCACAGCCGAGGTCGAGGCCGGGAAGGTGCAGCGCCAAGCCGACCGGGTCGACGCGCTCGAGCACAAGGCCGACCGCAAGGCCACCGCCGAAACAGCCGCGTGGGACCGTGAGCACGCCGCCCTGCGGCGGCTGCCCGAAGGCGGCGAACCGATCAAAATCGGCCACCACTCCGAAACCCGCCACCGCAACGCCATCGCCAAGGCCGACAAGGCCACCCGCGCCGCGCTGGACGCGACCGCCGACACCCAGCACGCCCAGGCACGCGCCGACGCCGCCACCCACACGACCGATGCCCGCTATTCCCCCATTACCGTCGCCAACCGCATCGAAACGATGGGTGCCGAGCTCCGCAAGCTCGAACGACGCATCATCGCCCCGTGCTACGACGACGAACGCGGGTACATCGACGCGACCGAAGCGCAGAAACAAGCCCGAGCGGATCACCTCGCGCCGCGCCTCGCAGAAAAGCGCGACCAGATCACCTACTGGGAAGCCGTCAGAGCCGAACAGATCGCCACGGGACAGGCCACCGGCCACAGCCGCGACACGATTCAGAAGGGCGACCGGGTCAAGATTCGCGGCCAGTGGCGCGACGTTGTCCGCGCCAACGCCAAGACCGTCAGCGTCACCACCGGCTACAGCTGGACCGACACCGCCCCGTATGCGGAGATCCAACAGCACCAGCGCCCCGAATAACCCGAGGCGGTCACGGCCGGCCCAGCCAGGGCCGGCCGTGAGGGACGGCGCCCCTCAACTCCCCCACCGGTGAACCCGGCACGGAGGCCGGCCCCACATGGCACCGGCTGCGCCGGCTGTTCTTGTTCAGGACTTTTCTTCCCTTGGTGTCCGGTCATCGTAGTTCGCTCCGTGCCTACGCACCGCAGTCTCGGACGCGGTCGCAGGCTCCCTTATTTCGCCCGAGACTGCGGTGCTTCGCCACTCCCTCTCTCAATCGATTCTCTCGCCACCAAGGGCAGAAAAACGGTGGACGACTACACAACCAGTGCCCGAGAGCCGGAACCCCGCGCCCCCACCAACTCAGGAGAGAGAATCCCATGATCACCACCATCCGTAGCGTCAAGATCAACCCGACCGAAACCATCACCACCCTGAACCTGACCCCAGGCAGCATTGGGGCAGACATCAGCGCCGCCATTGGCTGCTCCATGTTCGACGTCGTCGGCTTGGCCGACAGCATCGACTTGTTCGTCGACGATGAAGGACTCATCAACGGCTCACCCCTGAACCTGCCCGCAACCGTCCTCACCCACCTCCTCGGCAGCCCCACCGTCATCTTCGGCACCGCCATCGCCGTCAGCGTCACCCCCGACGGCGAAACCATCGGACTCACCGACCACCAACTCACGAGGATCCAGAAGGCCTTCGGGCAGAAGCCCGACGACGGCACCATCGACACACTCGTCGACAGCCTCTCCCCCTTCCCCACCATCGTCAGCATGCTCCGCAACATCTAGCCACACAGCCGGCTGGCCCCGACAGGCCAGCCGGTGAGGGGAGATCCCCTCACACTCCCCCACAGGGAACCCCCGGCACGGAGGCCGGGCCCGACGAGCTGGCTAGGCCAGCCATATTGACATGAGGTCGCTCCTGCGCTTGTTACTGATCGCAGTTCGGTTCAGGTCCATGCTGACCTGGGGTTGGATGGAAAACCCGTGGGGTGACCCCTCACGTTTCTCTGTGAAGGAACACAATATTTGCAATGCAAACAAGTATTGTGTTTATTGTGAAACAATAAATTATTGTTTTGCTGGCGTGTCGATCGAGACAATATTCGCAAACAATGCAATAGTTGAAAGACAATCAACTAAATAAATACAAACAAGTATTGTGTTTATTGACTTTCGCGAGAGGTAAGAGCCGTGGCGCACACAGCAGTCATATCGAACAATAAAGGTGGCGTGTCAAAAACGGAGCTGACCGTACAGCTTGCCGCCGCGCTCGCTCGAGCCGGCCAGCGGATTCTCGTCGTAGACATGGACCCTCAGGCGAACGCCACGCGCCGACTTGGCATCGACTGGGACGCGAACGAACCCATCCCCACCATGTCAGAGGTCATCAAAGCCGACCAATCAGGATCGGGGGAGGGGGCTGTCGTCGACTGCGGATGGACAGGCCCCGATGGGACCCCAACAGCAGAAGCGGAAAACATCGATGTGCTCCCGGCACGGTTTGATCTCATTAACCGAGAAACCGAAGCTGGAGTTATCGGAGCCGTGAGACGCCTCCAAAAAGCACTCGACGGATGGACCGACGAATACGACATCATCCTCATCGACACGCGGCCAGACCTCGGCCACCTGGTCCAGATGTCGATGGCAGCCGCCGACACCATCATTATCCCAACCGATCCCAACTACGACTCCGTCGAAGCAGCCATCCGCGTGAACGACTTCGTGACTCGTCACGCGATCGACATCGCCAACCCAACCCTCGCTGTCGGCGGCATCGTCGTAACGCGACGAAAAGCCACCATCGAACACGACTACCAAATCGAGGGACTACGCGACCAGTTCGGAGACCTCGTGTGGAACCTCGGCGGCCTCGTAAAAATGTCGGACGGTTCAGAACTGCTCAACCCGCCCTACATCCCCGAATGGTCACGCTTCGCAGAAGCCGACGCAGCGGCCGTTTCGCTGTCCGACTGGAGCGACCGAAACGGACGCAAAACCGTCGCTATCTATGACGCCGTCGCGCGAACCTACCTAGCCCGCTTCCTCGGCACCAAGGGGATGGCAGCATGACCGTTCCCACTCGCCGACGGCCAGGAAGCGCAAGCCCAATCAGGCTGGTGCCTGAGGTCGAAGAAGTCCGCACGCCAGCCGCCACAGAGCCTCCGCCGGCCGTTCTGTCGCCGACTCCCACATCCAGTGAGTCACCGGCCGACGCCGTCGAGAATGACGAGAAAAAAGCAGTTACGTTTGGGCTCCGCACGTCCCTCAAGAAGCGCGCCGAAACGGCAGTACTCAGAACGGCCGGCTACGAAGGCGGCTATACATCAATGGCAGCCCTCGTTGACGGTGCACTGGAACGTGAACTTGCACGTCTCGCCGTTGAATTCAACGGCGGTGAGCCTTTTCCCCGAAATGTCGGTGGATTCCGTCAAGGCAGACCCCTGGGAAGCTAACGGCAGAACGGGGAAGGCGCAACCATGCACCACGCACCACTGCGGGAGCCGTCACGGAGGCCGGATCCTGAACGAGCCGCTGCGCGGCGCTGTAAGGGCTTTTCGTTTTTACCTGTCTGGCTGGTCATCGTAGCTCCCTTGCGTGCCTGCGTTCCGGGCTTTCGCGGCACATCCTCGCTACGTTGCGGTATTCCACGACCCGAAACTACGGCACTCCCGGTCGCTATCGATTTCTCTTGCCAGCCAGGCAAAAAATTGTTGGTGGAGAGGGAGCGCGATCATGAGTGAACTGGTGACGGTGTACAGCAAGCCAGCGTGTATTCAATGCACGATGACTTACCGAGCACTCGACAAGGCAGGTGTGACCTACACCGTCGTCGATGTGACCGAGAATGCAGCAGCTCTTGAATATGTCTCTGAGGACCTGGGCTACAGTTCGGCGCCTATCGTGGTCGTCGACGAGCACAACCACTGGGCCGGGTTCCGGCCCGACCGCATCGCCGCTCTGGCACAGGGCAGGGCCCTCGAAGGGTAGACCCGGCACAAGCCCGGCGCAGGATCCTGCGCCGCACAGTCAACGCCCCTGGCCGTCCTCTCTCCCGGCCAGGGGCGTTTCTCAATCGTCGGAGCACTCAGCTAATCAGATGTTTATCTGATGTAGTGTGTGGGTATGAGTACCGCGACTTTCACCGACCTTCTGCGAAAGCCCAAGGAGGTTCTGGCCCATATTGACGAGGGCCAGGTCCGGATTACGCGCCGTGATGGTGACGATCTCGTAATCCTTCGCGGTCACGATCTCGATGTGCTGGAGAAGGGTGTTGCGCTGTCGAGCCGTCTGATCCGCGCGATCGGCCGGAATACGGGGGACGTGGCGGCTGCGCTGACTGATCTTTTCGCGTGGACGGGGGAGTTCACTCCGGGGGAACTGCGCGCGTACGCTGCCGAGATCGAGCAGCTTGTCTATGCCGCCAGTGAGCTGGGCACGTTTGAGCGGCTGCTGCGTGCGCAGCAGGAGTGGAAGGAAACGGCAGTGGCTTATGCCATGGGTATGAAACCTGTCGAACCCGTCGAGCTGCCGGCCGCCCCAGTCCGCGTTAATCGCCCGTAGATGGCGGGGAAGCGCAGTGTTCCGGTTCCACGACCGATCAAGGGCACCGAGTACGAGATCTTCTTCGGCAACACCGCGGCCGAACGCGGGTGGACTGATCTGAAGGCCTCAGCGAAAAACGCCCTCGCCGACGCCCACGACTATCTCACCGCTCATCCCGGGCGGTACGACCCGGATCGCTGCTACCAACTCCGCGGAGATCTCTCAACGGCCCTGGTCGATGGGGTGGCACTGCCGCAGTGGCAGTACAAAGTCACGGACGGTGCTCGGCTCTGGTATGCCGTTGACGAGCCCCATGCGAAGGCAAAGAAACCGGGACGCGTGGTCATCACGAAAGCCGCGACCGGCCATCCCAACGAGACGGACTCGAAAAAGAACTTCCGGTAGCCGGCCCGCGAACGCTGCCCCTGGCGGCGTCGCAGACGAACAGGCCCGCGCCGAGTGAGGCGCTCCCGCCGCGGAACGGGGGCGGGGGAGTGGGCTGGCGGTCTCCGAGCAGATCGCAGGTGCTGGAAAACGAGGGCGTCGCAAATCGGCAGCAATTTCGCATGCGCCACAGCCGATATCGTCAGGACATAGCCATGACAGCTGGGGTCCGACTCGTAAAGGAAGAACGCGTGAGTAACTCACTTCTCGATCAACTACCAAGC
The DNA here is from genome assembly GCF_900103805.1 of Cryobacterium flavum. Lineage (GTDB taxonomy): Bacteria > Actinomycetota > Actinomycetes > Actinomycetales > Microbacteriaceae > Cryobacterium > Cryobacterium flavum. The sequence goes on from NZ_FNIB01000015.1 coordinate 61,814, forward strand.
ATCGTTTCCGAGGGCAAGAAGAGAGCGGCACAAATCCTGGCAGATTTGCAGGGCAGGCACCGCGTAACCCTGCAAACACGCGAACTAGTCATACCAAACAAAGACACATCTGAAGCCGATCTCCTTCGGAAGTTCAGGACCGGAGAAGTCGATTCTGAGGCCCCTAATCGATTGATTTACGGGGATAACCTATTGGCGATGGCGGCACTGCTGTCTGGCGACGCGGAGTATCCCTCGATGAGGGGCAAGATCGATCTCATTTACATCGATCCACCGTTCGATTCAAAAGCCGATTATCGGTCCAAAATCACTTTGCCAGGCACAACGATCGATCAGAAACCTACTGTCCTAGAGCAATTCGCTTACTCAGACACTTGGTCTGACGGAACGGCGTCATATCTGTCCATGATGGCGGCGCGACTGATTCTCATGCGTGAATTGCTCAGTGATACCGGATCAATATTCGTTCACATCGACTACCACGTTGGACACTACGTCAAGATCCTTCTCGACGAGATCTTCGGACGAGCGATGTTCCGCAATGAGATTATCTGGAAACGACGCACCGGCACGGCTAGCTCCAACAATTCATTCGGGGTGCAGACTGATACGCTCTTTTGGTTTTCGAAGAGCGAATCGTATTACTTCGTTCCACAATTTCGACGGAACGTAACTCAGGAGATCGTCGACGAGAAATTCAACAAAATCGATGAGGAGGGGAGGCGCTACTGGAGTGGTGACCTCGGAAACCCAGCCGACAGGCCGAACCTGAAATACGAATACAAGGGTCACAAGTCGCCGAAGAATGGGTGGGCAGTAAGTCTTGAGGTCATGGAGCGGATGGATGCCGAGAAACGCCTCCTCTTTCCTAAAGCATTAGGCGGACGGATTCGCAGGAAGATGTTCCTAGAAGAGTGGGCCGGCTTTCCGGTTCAAAATTTGTGGGACGATATTTCGCCAGTGCAGTCACAGTCGAAGGAACGTCTCGACTATGCGACTCAGAAGCCGGAACGACTTTTGAACAGAATTCTCGAAGCGTGTACGCCGGCAGACGGAATCGTGGCCGACTTCTTTGTTGGATCCGGAACCACTGCGGCGGCAGCTGAAAAGCTTGGTCGCAGATGGATAGTAAGCGACCTCGGGAAGCCGTCAACGATGGTTACCCGAAAGCGGCTCATCGATCAAGATGCGACGCCGTTCCTGTATCAGGCGATTGGCGACTACCAGGTCGAACAGGCGCGCTCAGTGCTGGGACGGAAATTCAGGGTGGGAGAGCTTGCACAGGTCGTCCTGCAACTCTTCGGCGCGGTCCCACTTCCACCGGAAGTGAGCCAGGGTGGGGCCCTAGGCCGAATCGTAGATGAAAAAACGCTTGTGATCGCTACAAGCCCCAATTCTCTTGTCACAGGCGCGACGCTGAGGCGAGCTCAAGGTGCACGCATTTCAACTATGGGTGGTTTCGACCGTGTCATCGTTCTCGGATGGAACTTCGCCGATTCGATCGGGCACGACATTGAAGCATTCAACGATGATCGCCTGGAGGTCCTGGTAATCCCGCCGGACTTGCTGGATCGCTTAAAGAAGAAAGGATCAGTGCAGAAGCTCGCGGGAGAGGTCAGATTCTCGAGTCTTCAATATCTCCGAGCGTCTGTGCCATCTAGAGAGATCCACGGTGAGTCCGAAACGATCATCGTTGAACTCGAGAATTACATCTTGTTGTCTCCTGACGCACTCAATTTAGACGATGTATCACGTGCAAAACTTCTGGAACTAGTGAATGTGGAACCGCTCGCTTTGCTCGAATACTGGGCGGTCGATCCTGACTATGACGGCGAGGTGTTCCGTTCCGTGTGGCAAGATTTCCGCGGCAACACAGACAACGACGCCGATGAACTGCGCGTTGTTACAAGGGCGAGTATCGAAGTCCCCGTACGGCCAGGGCGTCGAACAGTTTGTATTCGTGCTGTCGACGTATTCGGGTACGAATCTGAAGTCGTAGTGCGCGACGTGGAGGCCCAGAAGTGACTGAGAGCCAATTCCCCCTAGCTGCAGCGATCGCGGCGGTGATCGACCCTCAGATTCCCGACCTGGTTCGTGGTCAGTCGACCCTATTGATGGAACAAGTCACCCCTGTGACGGCGGAACTCATTAAGTTCTGGTTCCAACAAGACTTCTGCGACTTGCGCCTGCGTAACTTCCACTCCGGGCAACGATCCGCGATCTTGCACATAATTTATGCCCACGAAGTCCTTAAAGCCGCAAATCTGGAAGATCTGTACCGAGAAATTGCTGGCGATGCGCTGCTCCAGGGTGAGACGCTGGGCGAAGTGGGACGGCCGGAGAATCGCCACCCGAAATACGCTGCAAAGATGGCAACAGGCACAGGGAAAACATGGGTACTCAACGCCCTTCTTATCTGGCAATACCTCAACCATAGAGACGACCACGCCGACAAACGGTTTACTTCGAATTTCCTACTGGTCGCGCCGGGACTTATCGTTTACGATCGCCTGCTGGATTCATTCTTAGGGAAGGAACGTGGGGGAGCGCGCGACTTCCAGACTTCGGACCTCTATCTCAACAGAGAGATTTTCATTCCGGATAATCAGCGGGATGCCGTATTTGGATTCGTGGAGTCATCTGTTGTAACTAAGCAGGACATTGGCCGCAAGGTAACTGGCGGCGGGCTTATTGCGATAACTAACTGGCATTTGCTGGCTGGATTGGAAGACCCGGACTTCATCGTCGCAACGGATGCCCCCGGCTCTGACATTGATGCGAAAGCCGTGATAGAAAGCTTTTTTCCGGTGACGCCCGGAACAGCTCAGGGAAATGCCTTGTCCATTCTGGATCGGCGTCATTTGCGTGGCGGTCCGCTTGAATGGCTCAAAGCTCTGCCATCACTGATGGTGTTCAACGATGAAGCCCACCACATTCATTCGCTCAAGCGGGGGGAGCAGATCGACCAGGTCGAGTGGCAGAAGAGCTTGACCGAAATCGCAGCCTCCAAAGGCCAGTCATTCGTGCAGATCGACTTTTCCGCGACTCCGTTCAACGAGACTGGGAACGGCACGAACAAGAGTACAAAGTATTTCAAACACATCGTCATTGACTTCCCCCTTCCGATGGCGATGAAGGCGGGTTTGGTCAAGAGCCTCGCGCTCGACAAACGCAAAGAAATCGCAGCCCTACCACTCGATTTCAACGCGGAGCGAGACGATCGCGGCAAAGTCACCGGCTTGAGCAACGGGCAGCGGACAATGATCAGAGCCGGGCTCACGAAGCTCCAGATGCTTGAGAAGAGTTTCAGTGATATCGGGCCCCACAATCGCCCCAAGCTGATGATCATTTGCGAAGAGACATCCGTCACGCCGTTGGTCGAAGAATTCCTGAAAGGCGAGGGGCTGTCCCAGGACGACATATTGGCTGTGGACTCGAACCGTAAGGGGGAAATGTCAACTGCCGAGTGGGCGGAGACGCGCGAACGACTATTCGATGTCGATCGACGTGCTCAGCCACGAGTCATTCTCAGCGTCTTGATGCTTCGGGAGGGATTCGACGTTAACAACATCTGCGTCATCGTCCCACTCCGGTCCAGCCAGGCTCAAATTCTCCTTGAGCAGACGATCGGTCGCGGCCTGCGCCTGATGTGGCGAGATGATGAGCAGATCGATGAAATGAAGCTGGAGACGCGTAAGCGAATAGCGCAGAAGCTCGAGCCGACCAATTACTTCGACGTGCTTTTCATCGTCGAACACCCCGCATTCTCCAAATTCTACGACGAGTTGATGGAGGAGGGATTGGCCGGGGAAGTAGGAGATCCAGATGGATCGACTTCAGTAACAGGAGATCTCGAAATCGTGGAGCTCCGCGATGGTTTTTCGGAGTTCGACTTCCACGTACCGATGATGATTCGGGACAGTGAAGAAGAATTAAAGTCACCTATCTTGGATCCCTACCTACTTCCGCGGTCCAAAGTGCCGTTCGCTGATGCCAAGAAATTTGTGGGGATGGGAGATCGTTTTGTGTCGGTGGACGCTGAGACCAAGACGCAATTCGGTGACTATCGCGTTAACGGCGGAGTCATGACGGCTACCGGATACAACGATTTTCTTGCAAGACTCACAATGCGAGTCACGGAAGCCCTCGGTGGCAAACAATCCGAGATGACGACCAGCGCAAAGAAGTACAACTCGTTGTCGGCCTTCCCGATTCTGCAAACGTTTCGGCCAGAAATCATCGGCTGGCTGGACACCTACATTCGCAACCGCTTCTTCGGTGCCGTAATTGACCCCCTGGCGAACGAAAACTGGCGAGTGCTCCTAACCGACATGATTACGAATGAGCTTGCCGGGAATATCTCCTCTGCCTTGGTCAAATCGCTCACGGAAGAAACCATTTCGATTGCGGAGGTCCGGCATCGGAGCTTGTCGGAGGTCCCGTCCATAAGTGTACGTTCTAGTTTCGCGGTCGAAATCGCGAAGTGTATTTATCCCAAACTTCCGATTCCGAGCCACGGCGGCGGGCTGGAGCGTAAGTTTTTGCTGTGGGCCAATAACGACAGCAAAATCGAAGCGCTGTGCAAAATTAGCGAGTACAAACACACATTTCTGCATCGCCCGTACCTCAAAGCAGATGGCATGCCGGCTCGGTATTCGCCTGACTTCCTAGTGCGCACCGAAGGCGATATTTTCGTAGTCGAGACGAAGGCAGAGACATCGCTATCTGATGTCAACGTTCAACGCAAACAGCTGGCGGCGATTTCCTGGTGCGAACAGATCAACCGTTTGGAGCCCGAGCAACGCGGGTACCGCCGTTGGGTTTACGTACTAATTGGGGAGCAATCCGTCGCCACGTCTATCGCTGGCAATGAGAGGGCGTCCGAACTGCTCGCCCGAGCCCGTCTGCGAACAATAGACGAGCAAGTCGCGGACGAACAGATCTGGTGACACGTCCGAGCGGGCTCGGTGGCGTACTTCTCGAAAAGCGCGCTAACGGACTGCTTTTGAACGAGCATCGACAGACGACGAGATCGGTCGAAATTGAGCTGGTTCCCTGGCTTCGCTGGACGTGAAAGTGAATAAAGGCTGTCAGCGCTTTTCGAGAAGCAGGCAGGAACGCGCGGTGGGTTCTAGTTGGCGAAATGCCAAGGTGGGGTGTACCCCAACTAGGCGTCCAGCGTCCTTATCAAATATCGTCAGGATAGGGTCACATTCTGATTGGTAGATGAATATTGGCTTCCGAGGGAGCCAGGGGTGGTGCGGGTGGCAGCCAGTGCTCGGAATCATGAATCGTGTCGTTCAGAGCCATAGTTGGCGTGGTTGAGAGCCAGCTGCAAGGCTCCTTCCACCACGTGAGGGCCACGTGGTGGAAGGAGTACCGATAATGGTACGGAAGATCAAGGCGAAGCTTGTCTTGCAGTTACGAAACCAAG
>NZ_FNIB01000007.1 GCF_900103805.1 Cryobacterium flavum
TCCCCCCCCAAACAACGCGCCGCCATCACCGCCCGCGACGGAGGCTGCATCATCCCCGGCTGCACCATCCCCGCCCGCTGGACCGAAACCCACCACGTCATCCCCTGGCAACAACACGGCCGCACCGACATCGACAACGGCACCCTCCTCTGCTGGTTCCACCACCACACCATCGACACCAGCGGATGGAAAATCCGCATGATCAACAGCCGACCCCAAGTACGCGGACCCCTACTCTGGGACCCCACCCAAACCTGGCGCCCCGCCCACAGCCACCGCGCCAACACCACCAACCCCGAACCACCCTGGCGCACCTAGCAGAGCCGTGCCCAGTCACGGCGGAAGGCTTGGCGGGATATTCCCCCTTTAAGAAGGGCTGTCAGGTGGGCAGTTGCTCGAGCCAGGTGCGCATCCGGGCTATGTCGTCGACGGTGAGGCCCACTTCGGAGCGCGGCGGAATGAGCAGCGATGGCGTCTCGTGAGTGGCGCTGAGCACCTTGTCGCCGTGAAGTTGCACGTCGGCATCATCGATCCAGATGAACGGTGCCGGCACGCTTTGATCTTCTTCAATGCGCTGCGACTTCCAAAGTCCCGTCTCGCCATCCGTCTGGCCGGGATTTTTCGGCGGAGTCGTGACGTCGAGCATGCGTCCGCCGGACAGCCCGTGCAGCTCGGGTACGAGCAGTTGCCGGGTGGCATCCAGCTCGTTCCAGGAGGTGAGCCAGACCAGCTCGACGCCGTATTGCATCAGCAGGGAGTCGAGCGCCGTGATCAGGCGGGGCGCCCAGTGCACATTCCGAGTGGAGGCGTGACCGTCGCCGTGCTCGACACTGATCGAGGCTTTGGCCACATCGCCCCAGGCCGGGTCGGGTTCCAAACGGGGGCAGAGGCATCCGTTGACAGAGAGGTAGAGCCGTGGAACGCTCATTTTGTCCTTCCGTCGTGACGAGTGGTGTAGCCCGCGTCTTCGCGGGGCTCTGCATATGCAATATCGGTTATCGTGCTGGCGCTGTTCAGTGTGAAATTATGAATTGTCTTACTCTCCAAAAATTTGCTTCTGAATCTACCTAAGCACGCGCAACCGACATGCGCCTCCCCGCGAACTGGGTGAACTTTGGTGCCGTGTCGTGACGCTGATCCGTGGCATGTGTGCAACAACGGGCGAGCAGTGGCATGCTTCAGCCTGCCAGCTCAGCCATCCGCGACAGCGCCAACTGCGTATACAAGGCGGTGCCGTCGGCCAACACATCGTCGTCGAAGGTCGCTGTGGGGGAGTGGTTGAACGCGGCGGCCTGGGCATCCGCTTGTCGCGGCACCGCCGAGAGAAACACGAAGGTTCCCGGCACCTGCTGCAACACGCGCGAGAAGTCCTCGGAGCCGCCCAGCGGGTTGATCATGCGCGTGAAACGCTCGCCACCGAAGAGCTCGCCCACCACACGCTCGGCCCGGCTGGTCTCGCCCGCGTCGGTACGGGTCGGTGGATATTCGGTGACGTAGTCCACCGTCACCTCCAGGCCGTGCGCGGCCGCGATGCCTTGAAGCAGTCGCGGTACGACGCGCGCGAGCTTGGCCCGCGACTCGGGCGTGTAGGAACGCACCGTCGCCTCCAACCGCGCCGAATCGGGAATGATATTGCGCTTGGTGCCCGCCTGCAGCACCCCGACCGAGAGCACCACCGGGTCGAACATGTCGAACTGGCGAGTCACCAGCACCTGCAAAGCTGTGACCATCTCGGCGATCACCGTCACCGGATCCTGCGCCTGATGCGGCGCCGAACCGTGCCCGCCGGCTCCGTGTACCGTCACCGTGAGGCCATCGCTGGCCGACATCAGGGTGCCCGCGCGACTCATGAACTGCCCGTTGGGCGCGCCGGCCGACATGACGTGCAAGCCATAGGCTGCGTCGGCACGGCGCCCGGCAGCGTCGAGGATGCCCTCGCGAATCATCACACCCGCACCGTCGTAGCCTTCCTCGCCCGGCTGGAACATGAGCACCACGTCACCGGCAAGCTGATCTCGATGGTGCGCGAGCAACGTCGCCGCGCCCACCAGCATGGCCGTGTGCAGGTCGTGTCCGCAGGCGTGCATGGCACCGTCAATGCGCGAGGTGAACTCCAGCCCGGTGCGTTCCTGCACGGGCAGCGCGTCCATATCGCCGCGCAGCAACACCACAGGCCGTGAAGCGGATGCCCCGCTGCCGGTTCCGCGCAGCACCGCCGTCACCGAGGTGGTGTCGGTACCGAGACTGATCTCGTACGGCAGACCGCTGAGAGCCTCGAGCACCTTCTCCTGGGTGCGCGGCAGGTCGAGCCCGATTTCGGGTTCCTGGTGCAGCCGGTGGCGCAGGTCGGTGATGTCTGGGGCAAGTTCACGGGCGTCGGCGAGCACGGTCACGGCTTCTCCTTTGAATGCGACTGACTGGTGGTTCTAGTGTGAGCCGCCGCAGGAGACTTGTCGAATCAGACCAGGGTTTTGCGCATGAACTCCCGGGTGCGCGCTTGCTGCGAATGGTCGAACACCTCGGTCGGGGTTCCCTGCTCCAAAATGACGCCCCCGTCCATGAAGACAACTCGATCGGCTGCGGCCCGGGCGAAGCCGAGCTCGTGGGTCACCACGAGCATGGTGGCACCGCTGGCCGCCAGGGCAGCCATGACGTCGGTGACTTCGCCGACGTTCTCCGGGTCGAGGGCCGAGGTCGGTTCGTCAAACAGAAGCACGGCGGGTTCGAGGGCCAGGGCCCGAGCGATGGCGACGCGCTGCTGCTGCCCTCCGGACAACTGGCGCGGATAGGCATGAGCGCGGTCGGCCAGGCCGACCCGGGTCAGCAGCGTCATGCTGCGTTCGATGGCCTCGGCCTTGCTCAGCTTGAGAATTGAGCGCGGTCCGTCGGCAATGTTCTGCAGAACGGTCCAGTGTGGAAACAAGTTGAAGTTCTGAAAAACCATTCCCACTTTGCGACGCTGCACGGCAATCTGGCTTTCGGTGAGCCGACGCACGGCCCTGCCGGACTCCTGCCGGTAGCCCATCAGCTCGTCGCCCAACCAGATCGACCCGCCGCTGGGAACCTCGAGGCAGTTCACACAGCGCAGCAGCGTGGATTTGCCCGACCCCGACGAGCCGAGAATCGCGACGGTCTCGCCGACCCGCACCTCGAGGTCGATGCCCTTGAGCACCTCGACTCCAGAGAATTGTTTGCGCAATCCGCTGATGCGCAGAATGGGCTGCGTCATGATTCCATCCCTCGATTCAAATTGCGTTCGGCGGCCCGTCGATCGAGAAAACGCGCGACGGGGGAGGAGCTGCCGTTGCGGCTGGAACCCCGGCCGTAGTGACGCTCAATGAAGAATTGCACGCCGTTGAGCACCGTCGTGATGAACAGGTACCAGATGCTCGCGACGATCAGCAGCGGCACCGTCTGGTAGGTCTGGCTGTAGATCTCCTTGACCGAGAACAACAACTCGGCACCCCCGATCACACTGACCAGGGACGTGCCTTTGACCAGCGCGATGATGGAGTTGAAGGTGGGAGGAACAATGAATCTCATCGCCTGCGGCAGCTGGATTCGAAAGAAGACCCGCATCGGCTTCATGCCCAGGGCCTTGGCGGCCTCAAGCTGCCCCTCGTCCACCGAGATCAGCCCGGCGCGATAGATCTCCGCCTGGTACGCGGCATCGTGCAGGCCCAAACCCACGATAGCTGCCAGCAGTGGTGTCACCAGGGTGTTGGACTCGATCGAGGCGAAGGTCGGACCGAACGGTATGCCGATGCTCAGGACCGGCACGAGTAAGCCGATGTTGAACCAGAAAATCAGTTGTACGAGCTGCGGTGTACCCCGGAAGAACCAGATGTACGACGAGGCGAGCGCGCGCAGGAGGGTGTTGTCCGACAAGCGGCACACCGCCAGAATGCCGCCGAGAACCAGACCGATTGTCATCGCTGTCACTGTGAGAAAGAGAGTCATGACGACGCCCTGAAGCACGGTTTCGCTGTTGAGGTACTGCGCGACAACGTCCCATTCAAAGTTGGGGTTCGTCAACAGCAGGTGCACGAGTTGTGCGGCGACGACCACGGTGATGATGGAAAGCACCCAGGTGGCGGGGCGCCTTGGTGACAACGCCCGGGCTACGTCCACGGGGTGGTGCGTGACCGGGAGCTCGAGGTCGGTCTGGTTACTCGGCAGAGTTGCCATGACTACTGCGGGTTCTCGACGAGCCAATCGGCGTACAGGTTGATGCCGGGCTGGTCGATGAGTTCGCGATCGAGGCCGTACTTGGTCATGATCTTCTCGTAGTCACCATTGTCGAAGAGCACTTGAAAGCTCGCGAGCAGGGGGGCGGAGAGTTCGGAGCCCTTGGGGAGCAATGCACCCATGAACTGACCGGCGAACCCGTTCGAGAACTCGTCGCCGACGACCTCCAACTCGCCGTTCGATTCCTTGGCCGCGTAGAACAGCGAGGCTCCACCCGTGAAGAAGGCATCCGTTCGTCCCGATCTCAGCGCCAGCACGCCGTCGGGAACGCTCGCGACGCTCAGCACCGTGAGGTCTTTGCCCTGCTCCTGGCACTTCACTGCCTGAGCCTCGGCAACCTTATAGGTTGCAGCGTTGGCGAGCGCGGCCACGGTGACGTCACACAGCTCGTCCATGTTGGTGACGTTCTTGGGGTTGCCCTTTTCGACCAAAAAAGGCACGACCTCCTGCAAAACGTCAACGAATTCGGCACCTGGGCGTTCCTTCGGTCCCCCGACCGAGTCAGCGTAGGGAAAGAAGCCGAAGGCGTAACGTTTGGCGCTGATCGCGGCGAACGCTCCGGAAATGTCCGGCACGGTCGCGATCTTGGCCTCTACACCCATCACTTCGGCGATGGCATCCATCAGTTCGGCGCCGGCACCGGTGTACTCACCGGTTTTTCCGGGCGTCGTGACCCACCACGGCGGGTTTGCGCCACTCGTGACGACCGTGAACTCACCAGCGTCCTGAATGTCCTGGGGAAGGGCATCGTGAATGGCCTGGTCCATCAGAGTGGATGCTGCCGGTTCCTCCGGTTTGACGGCTGCGCTACAGCCGGCTAAGAGCGAGACGGAGAGGGCTAGGCAGAGGGTTTTCGCGACCTGGATACGCTTCATTGTCGGTACTCCATTGCTGTAGTTGATTGGGCTGAACTCAACGCGCCTGCTGGAAATGTGGTTTGTTATGCTGCCCGGCCCACTCTCGTTTCCAACAAGTTGGGGCTGAGCGTATCATGGTAGTGAATCACTGTATAGACATTTGGTATATCTGTTGATTACTTCGGCGAGCGTGCGGGGCTGACGATTGACCCGCGGGTCACTGAAGCCACCGCAGCGAAGCTGCGGCACGGCGGCCCGCGCTGGTGGTGTTGGCAGAAGCGTCGCTAAGGTCGGTGGAAGCCGAGCCTTGTAGAAATTCGGTGGGCAGCGCTGACGACCAAATCTTTCCAGGCGCCCTCGAGATTGCCTGACACCCGCGACATGGCCCCCCCTAGGGCCAGAGCCGCGATCATTTCGCCCGAATAATCGCAGACGGGCGCGGCGACGGCACCGGCCCCGGCGTCGACCTCACCGAGACTGAGGCTGTAACCGCGTCGGCCAATCTCCTGTAGTTCTTGGCGCAACTCGGCCTCGCCGGTGATGGTGTGTTCGGTGAAAGCCGGCCCCCGGTGGCTGAGCACCTGGCTCAGGCGTTGCTCGTCCTGACCCGAGAGCAGCATTTTCTGCCCGGCCCCCGAATCCAGCGGTCGTTTGGTGCCGACGTCGACCGAGATGCGCAGAGAGTGGGTGCTCTCAATGCGGGAGATACAGATCGCCTCGTTGCCGACCGGAGCCAGCAGGTAGATCGTTTCATTGGTCGCGGCATGCAACATTTCCATCTCGGGCTGCGCGGCGGCCCGCAACGCTTCGATTGGCTGCGCTGCCATCTCGCCGAGGGTGAGCAATCGACTGCCCACCCGGTAGTGGTCGCCGGTGCGTTGCAGAAAGCCGCGCGATTCGAGGGTTTTGATCAGACGAAACGCCTTGTTGCGGGTCACGCCAACTCGGCGGGCGATGTCGGCGACGCGCAGCTCTTGTTGCCCGTTCTCGAACTCGAGCATGATATCGAGGGCCGCAGCGACCGGCCCGATCATGTAATCGGTGGCGGGGCCGGCTGGTGCAACTGCGGTTGGGGCGGCCGAGGTCTCCGGATCGTCCGTGGCGTGGGCCGTCATGCGGTGACCGCCATTGTGTGGCGACTGTGGGCATCCGCTATAGAGAGGAGCGAACCGCTCATAAACTGGCCGCCTTTCAACACGGCGGTGCGACGTTTCACATCCTGCAACAAGCGGATGTCCCGGTGCGGGTCGCCGTCGACAATGAGCAGGTCGGCGAATTTTCCCGCGGCAACCGTGCCAACGTCGGCTGAAACGCCCATGCACTGGCTGGACTGGTCCGTGGCGACCCTGATCGCTTCGGCCGAGGTCATACCGGCCTCGACCAGAAGCTCTAGTTCCATGCCGGTGCGGCCGAAGCCGTGGAACGGGTTGGTGTCGGTGCCAGCAGCGATGCGCACGCCGAATCGAACGGCCAGAGCAAGGCTTTCGCGATGGCGCGCCGGCATGTCAATGGTGTGGGCTCGCACACTTTCCTGGGAGAGGGTGCTGTGCCAGTTAGAGATGCACATTGTTGGAACATACCATGTGCCCCGATCAGCCATTTCGCGCGCGCACTCCTCGGTCAGATAGGTTCCGTGCTCGATCGTGTCAACGCCGGCACGCACCGCGAGGATCGCGCCGGGATCGCCGTGGGCGTGCGCGCACACCGGGATTCCCTCCAGATGGGCCTCGTCCACGATCGCAGCGAGTTCTTCAGGGGTGAACAGCGGGCGGTTCGGGCGGCGTGCCGCGAAGGTCATGCTGCCGGTCATCGCCACTTTGATGACGTCGGCACCCATACGAATAACTTCCCGCACCTTGGCCCGCGCGGCCACCGGACCGTCGCACCAGGGTTCGGGAAGGCCGGGCAGAATCTCGTAGCGTCCGCGGGACGTGATCGCGCCGCCCGACACCGGGTGGGCATCCATCAGGGAGTTGGTCGGCGACACGATGATCAGCGAGGTCTGCAAACGCGGACCAGGAATGACGCCGCGGTCTACGGCCAGAACGAAGCCCCGTTCCAGACCGCCGAGGTCCCGTGCCGTGGTGATTCCCGCCTCCACGGTCGTCTTCAGGGCGGCCACCGTTTGGGACATCAGCAGTCCCAGCGGTTCCGGATGGGTGACAAGGCTCTGCGCCCAGGCAGCATGGTGGGTATGGCAGTCGATGAGGCCGGGCATCAGCGTGGCGCCGCCCAGGTCGACGACCTCGACCGTGACGGGAAGCGGTCGGTCTTCGGTCACCTCGACGATCCGTTCGCCGTCGATGATCACGGTCGACCGCTCGCGGGCCGGGCCGCCGGTGCCGTCGATGAGCCGGGCATTGATCAGGGCGCGCAACTGGGTGGTCATGAGAGGTCGTTTCCGGAGGCTGGAACCAGAGCGGATGCCTGGCGCTGGTTGCGATCGCTCGCCAGCGCCGATCGGCGCATCTTGCCCGATTCGTCGCGGAAGTTCGTACTGACGAACTCGAAGGTTTTCGGCACCTTGTAGGGGACGAGGCGTTCCCGGCAGAATGCCCGCAGCTCGTCGACGTCGGGCGGCGCGCCCGGGTCGGTGGGCAGCAGGATGGCGTAGACCTGTTTGCCCCACTCGTCGTCGTCGACGCCGATCACCACGGCGTCTGCGATGCCGGGGTGTTCCGAGAGCACCCCCTCGACTTCGGCGGGGTACACATTGGCGCCGCCGGTGATGATCAGGTCGACCCGTCGATCAGCCAGATAGAGGTAGCCGTCGTCGTCGAGCCAGCCGAGATCTCCCAGCGTGACCAGTCCGTCGGAAGTGGATGCCGGTGGTTCGGCGCCGAGATACCGGAACGTCATGGGGGCGCCCTCTGGCCCGGTGAAGATCTCCCCGATCTCGCCGGCCGGCAGCGGAGCCCCGGCGCTGTCCCGGATGCTCAGTCGCGTGTCAACCGGCCGGCCCAGGCTACCCTCGCGGAGCATCCACTCGTCGCCGCGAATAGCGACGACTCCGGTGCCCTCCGCGCCGCCATAACAGTCGTATTGTTTCGCCGGTTCGACCAGCTCCAACCAGACGCGTTTGACCCACACCGGGCAGACCGCGCCGCTGTGATAGAAGGCGTCGATGCTGGAGAAGTCGCGGGTGAGTACATCGGGCAGTCGAGCGATGCGCTGCATGATGATGGGTACCATGGCGAGAAAAGTGACCCGGTGCCGCTCGATGACGTACACGGTGAGGGCGGCATCAAACTTTTCCAGCAGAATCACCGTGTGTCCCTCGAAGAGACCGTTGTGCGTGAGGCTGAAGGAGATGTTGTGATACAGCCGGCCGGTGATTAGCTGGGTCTGGTCGGCGCGCAGGCCGAACCGGTGCAGGGAACTGCCCTGGCCGGGGATCTTCTGCCACGGTCGGTCGTCGAGAATGATTTTGGGGCGGCCGGTGGAGCCTCCGGAGCAGATCGCCTTTCCCGGCCACGCGGTGATGGCTGGTAGCGCTGATGCGTCAACGGTGTCGAGTGCCGAAAGCTCGTCGAGTGAGATATCGCCGGGATACTGCCCCTCGTGTTCCACGAGCATGACGGTGGTACGCCACGATTCACTCACCGCGAGAATTTCGCGACGTTCCCGCTCCGGCATCTGCGGCGACAACGGGAGCGTGCAGGCGCCGAGTCGCCAGGCGGCGATGGCGGCGACAATGTGTTCGGCGCGGGTGGGCAGGCAGATTGCCAGCAGGGTCGTCGGGCCAACGCCGTAGCCCGCCAGTAGGCGTGCCATCTGATTGGCGCGCGTATCGAGCTCTGCCCAGCTGAGGCAATTCTCGCTGCCGTCGGGGGCGACGAAAATGAGCGCGGTGCGCTCGCCGCGTTCGGCGGCGAGGTCAGCAATGCGCTGCGCGTAGGAGACCGGCGAGGTGATGAAAGGTGAGTCTGCGGTCATGGTGTCGCTTTCCGTGTCGCCCGGTTCGGGTGGGTCGGTGTTTCGTGCGTCGTGGAATTTCTCAAACTGTATCCCTGGATAGATGACATGTCTATATGATGAATAGAAATGTCCGTCGATGCTCGCCGAGGGGTTACGCAATGTTGATGACAGGACCTGACCGTGAGGTATTCATCTCGGGGGTAGCCGAAGCGCCACTGGGCGAAGTACGAGACCATTCCGAGCTGTCGATGATTGCGCTCGCAGCCAGGGAAGCGCTCGCCGATGCCGGCCTGACCCTGCGTGATGTCGACGGGTTGTTTGTGAACTACCTCGGCGAGGAGGGCACGGTGCAGGTCGGGGAGTATCTCGGAATCCAGCCGAGTTACTCCGACTCCAGCGATCTCGGCGGAGCCGCCTTCGTGGCTTTTCTCGGTCATGCCTCGGCCGCCCTGCAGACCGGACGCTGCCGGGTCGCCCTGATCGTGTACGCGTCCCGGCAGCGCACCCGCGCCACTCGCAAGCTCAATCACTGGAATGAGAAGGCAACGTCGCCCCAGTTTGAACAGCCGTATGGTCTGCCGGCCCCGATGGGCCAGTTCGGGCTGCTCGCGGCCCGACACATGTACGAGTACGGGACCACACCCGAGCAGCTGGCGTCCGTGGCCGTGACCGCACGGCAGTGGGCGGGCCTGAACCCCAAGGCCTGGAAGCGTGATCGGCTCACCATTGACGATGTGCTCGAGTCGCGCCTGATCTGTGCTCCGCTTCGTCGCCTGGACTGCTGCCTGGTCACCGATGGCGGCGGTGCCATCGTGTTGACGACCGGGGACCGTGCCCGGGATTCGGCGAATACGCCGATTCGAGTGGCCGGCACCGGGGAGAGCGCGAGGCAGTGGCATATTCCGCAGCTGCCGAGTCTTGAGGCCTCGCCGGGGGTCGCGGCCGCTCGTGCCGCGCTGCAGATGGCGGAGGTTGGGCACGCCGATATCGACGTCTTCGAGCCCTATGATGCGTCGACGATCAGCGTGCTGCTCGCGCTCGAAGACGTCGGGTTCTGCGGGCGCGGTGACGCCGGCGCGTTTGTGCAGGAGGGCAATCTGAGCATCACCGGCAGTCTCCCCTCGATCACCTCGGGGGGAGGGTTGTCGTATTGTCATCCGGGGGCGCTGGGCATCCTCTTGGTTATCGAAGCGGTGCGGCAGCTCCGCGGCCAGGCCGGAGCGCGGCAGGTGCCCGGTGCGACGGTCGGACTAGTGCATGGCATTGGCGGACTCTTCTCCACGGCAGCGACGGCGGTGTTGGTTCGTGGTTGAGTCACTGTTCGACTGGGCCGACCCCACGACCGCTCATTTCTGGGAGGCCGCCAGCAAGGAACAGCTCGTGATCCAGCAATGCGGAGCCTGCCGTCAGTATCAGTTCTATCCGCGTCCCTTCTGCCTCGCCTGCGACAGCGATGACATCGGATGGGTCGCGGCGAGCGGCCGGGGAACGGTCTATTCGCAGACCACCGTGCATCTGAAGGCCGCGCCGGAACTCGGGCTGGTGACCCCGTACGTTGTGGCGGTCGTACAGCTCGAGGAGGGGCCGCGCTTGCTGACCAACCTCACCGGGGAAGCCTGCCGAATCGGCAGCCCGGTGCAGGTCGGCTGGCGATCACGGCAGGGGCAGGCGCCGGTGCCAGTCTTCGGGCCGGCGACACCGTGAGCATTGACGATGTTTACGCCCACATCGATGCCGGATTCGGTGCCGCGCTCGAAGAACTCGCCTACCTCGTTGGTATCGCTGGCGTCAGCGCTTCGCCGACGGAGGACCTGGCCCTGTGCGCCCAGGCCGTGCAGCACAGCGTGTGCGGGAGTGGTCTGCGCACGCACCTGATCGAGGGTTTTGGGCCGCCGGCTGTGTACGGCGAATGCATCGTCGACCCCGGGCGACCGACGGTGCTCATTTATGGGCACTACGATGTGCAACCGGCCGAAACCAGCGCGCACTGGCAGGGTGACCCGTTCGAGCCGACCATTCGCGACGGTCGCATGTACGGGCGCGGCACCAGTGACAACAAGGGCCAGCACCTCGCGCAGCTCTGGGCTCTCCGGGCGACGCTGGCTGCACACGGCGAGCTGCCGGTGAACGTCAAGGTGCTCATCGAGGGAGAAGAAGAGATCGGCAGCCCGCACCTGGCCGAACTCGTGCGAGAAAATCGTCATCTTCTGGCGGCTGATCTGGCCATAACCTCGGATGGCCCCGTGCATCGCAGCGGCATGCCGCAGCTCGTGCTCGGCACTCGCGGGCAGCTCGGCGTCGAGCTGTGTACACGCGGGGCGAATCGGGATGCGCACGCGGGCAGCCTTGGCGGTCTGCTGCCCGACGCCGCGCAGCAGCTCACTCAGGCACTGGCCACGCTGTGGAAACCGAGTGGCGAGATTGCCGTGGCGGGCTTCTTCGATGACGTGCGGCCGCCGACGCCCGCCGAAAGTGCGAATCTTGCCGGGCTGCCCCTCGATCTGAAGGACCACTTCAGCGACTACGACATCACGGAGCTGCCCTCGCCGGAGGGACGCGACTACTACGAACGCTTGATGCTGCGGCCGACGATGACAATCACCGGCCTGACCAGCGGTTATACCGGGCCGGGCATGAAGACTGTTATTTCAAGCAGCGCCAGGGCGCACCTCGACATGCGACTCGTGCCCGGGCAGCATCCGGACGAGATCTTTCGGCTGCTACAGGTGCACCTGGCGCAGCATGCCCCGATGGTGGGGCTGACGCGACTCAGCTCGATTCCCCCCTCGCGTACTGCCCTCGACAATCCCTACGTTGCGATTCTGGCCGGCGCCGTTGCGCAGGCGATCGGGGTGATTCCCTTCGTCGTGCCCAGCCTCGGCAGCTCGCTGCCGAACTACGTTTTCACCGACATTCTCGGCATTCCCTCAATTCTGGTGCCCTACGCCAACCCTGACCAGAACAATCACGCCCCCAACGAGAATTTCGAGCTGTCGCGGTTCAAGGACGGCATGAGAATTTGCGCGACCATCCTCGAGCATGTCGGCAGTCACACCGTTGAGCGCTCGGAGGGAAATGTGCGTCTGGAGCAGGAGCGCGTCGAGTAAAATCACGCGCTGGGGCGCTTGCTCGCCCTCGCGGCGAAAGATTAATTCTGACTTTTTGTAGGCTGCAAGGCTCCGCCGGTCAAATCGCATCCTGCCGAATAATTTATCTTTGATCAGCATAATTGTCTGGTTGCAGCCGTGCCCCCGCCCGTGGGAAATCGCAAATTATGCCATGGCTCAGCGCCTGTAACCGAAAATCAGGGGTTTCGGAGAAAATCATGAGGTTTCTTTCAAACAGGCCGGGCATGCTGGCCAACTCGCCCGCGCCACCCCGAAGTGCACGGGCTCGAAACCCAGCGAACGGGCGTACCTAGCGTCCATCATTCGCGCCAGATGAAGGACATGCGCCCAAAACACACTGAAACGCCCCATGCCCACCTCGCCCCTCGAACGCAGCACAAGCCCCGTAAACCACGCACCCGCCGGCATGAGATCTTCGTTGCCACCGGTGCCGCGCTCGTTATCGCCGGCCTCGTCGCCAGCAGCGGATTCGTCGCCCAGTCCGCCGATGCCCGGCAAGACAGCATCGCCGCCACGACCGTGCTCGCCGAAAGCACCGGCCTGCAGAGCGACCAGCTCGACTACTACGCGGCGCACGGTGAGTCGATCTCTCGCGACAACGCATCCGCTGCGCTCAGCGCCGCCAACGTCGTCATCGCTGCCAGTCAGAGCAAAGTGGATGCCACCACACTCACCTCGGTAGCCAGCTCGCTCGCCAGCTACGCGATCATGCCCATCGACCAGGTGGAATCGCTCACGGCCGAGGCGAAGGTTGAGACCGCGTCCGTCGCTGCCGCCACCGCTGAAGTCGACCGCGTCGCCGCCGAGGTTGCGGCTGCTGCTGCGGCGGCCGCTGCTGCCGCCGGAGCCGCTGCCCAGGCGGCTGCTGAAGCCGCTCGCGTGCAATCTGTCGCCGGAGGCAACACCGTCGACGGTGCACGCGCCACCGCACAATCCATGGCCGCTTCGCAGTACGGCTGGGGCGCGGATCAGTTCAGTTGCCTCGACCGTCTCTGGCAGAAGGAATCCGGCTGGAACTACGCGGCCATGAACTCCAGCAGCGGCGCGACCGGAATTCCCCAGGCGGTGCCCGGAAGCAAGATGGCGTCGGCCGGCAACGACTGGGCCACGAACGCCACCACGCAGATCGCCTGGGGCCTCGGCTACATCAAGGCCTCGTCCTACGGAACGCCGTGCGCCGCCTGGTCGCACTCACAGGCCGTCGGCTGGTACTAGCTCAACACTTTTAGGCAGTTTATGCCCCGGTCACGAGCGAATCGACGACGCACGGGCCGTTTCGTCGCGGCTGGCCGCAGGTTCTGCGGCGACCAGCCCGGGTGCAGGGCCCGGCGGTACGATGGGCGAGCAAGGGATCTCCATGATTGAGTTCGACGAGGCACACCGACGTGCCCGGCGCAGGAGCCCTGCACACGTATTTCGTCGTGTCGATTCGTACCGCACGACGATGAATTTGATGGAGGCGTTTTTTCGATGTCGTCTGGTTTCACCCGAACGGGTCTGTCCCCGTCAGATCCCACGCTCGAAACGTTCATAGATGATTACTATGAGCATCTAACAGACGAAGATGCCGCGAACTATGCCCCGGAGCTTCTTGCATCCCGGGCCCGCGAGCACTGGCAGGTCGCCCAGCGCCGAGTACCCAAGACGGCAACGATCGAGATTCACAATGAATCCGGTCGCAGTGTCGTCTATATCGTCACCGACGACATGCCCTTTCTCGTGGACTCGGTCACGGCCGAGCTGGTGCGCCAGCACTCAGCCATCCATTTGGTCGTGCACCCCCTGCTGATCGTGGCCCGCAGCAAGGCGACGAACGATCTCGTCGACATCAACCGAATCCCGGCCAGCGCCGGTGTCTCCAGCGGCGATACCTCTGCCATGCCGAACATCGCGCACCTCATCGCGACCGGTGATGATGCCTCACACCTCGAGTCCTGGATCGCCATCGAGATCGACAGCGCGAGCGACGAGGAACAGGCCAGCCTCATCGCCGGGCTGGCCGCCGTTCTCGGCGACGTTCGTGCCGCCGTCGAAGACTGGCCGCTCATGCGCACCAAGGCCATGCAGATCGCCAACGCGCTCGACACCATCACCGGTGGCGACCAGATCAAAGACCTCCACCAGACCCAGCAGTTGCTGCACTGGCTCGACGAGGGCAACTTCACGTTTCTCGGCTACCGCGAGTACAACCTCGAGACCCTGGACGGCGAAGACGTGCTCACCCTCATCGAGGGCAGCGGCCTCGGTCTGCTGCGTTCCGCTGACGACCGCCACCAGATTCAGCACCTAACGGATGCCGGCCGACAGAAAGCGCGCGAGCGCACCGCCCTGGTGATCACGAAGGCCAACTCCCGCTCCACCGTGCACCGTCCCGCCTACTTCGACTACATCGGAATCAAGAGTTTCGATGCCGCCGGCCAGGTCAACGGTGAGCAGCGCTTCATCGGTCTGTTCGCCGCGAGCGCTTACACCAGCTCGGTCACGGCCGTTCCGGTGCTGCGCGAAAAGGTCAAAGCCGTCATGACCGAGGTCGGTTTTCCGCTCGAGTCACACAGCGGTAAAGACCTGCTCGGCATCATGGAAACCTATCCCCGTGACGAGCTGTTCCAGATCGAGGTGCCCGACCTGGTCACCGCGTCGCTCGCCATCCAGCGTCTGCAGGAACGTCGTCGTACCCGCCTGTTCCTGCGGCCGGACATCTACGGTCGGTTCATGTCGGCCCTGGTCTACCTGCCGCGTGACCGCTACAACACCGCCGTGCGGCTGCGCATCGAGAAAGAGCTCCAAGAGACCTTCAGCGCTGAGTCGCTGGACTTCGAAGCGCGCATGACCGAATCGGCGCTCGCGCGACTGTTCTATCGCATCCGCTTGCCCAAGGATGTCTCGGCGGATTCCGTCGATATCGCCGCCTTGGAACACCGCCTGGCCATGGCCGTCCGCTCGTGGCCAGAGGGTATCAGCGACGAACTTCGCGAAACACACTCGGTCGAAGAGGCCGAGCGGTTGGCCGATATCTGGGCCGAAGCTTTTCCCGACAACTACCGGGTCGACTACGAAATCGATGATGCCCTCGAAGACATCTCCCGGTTTGAGGCCTGCGCAGCGGAGGTCGGGGCATCCGCTGAGGGGCACATCCGCCCGGGGCTGCACGTGTACCTGCCCAAAACCGCCGGTGACCCCGGCGAAGATGCTCGCATCAAGCTCTACATGACCGAACCGAAAAGCCTCAGCCAGATTTTGCCGTTTCTGCAGAATCTCGGCATCGAGGTACTCGATGAGGTGCCGTTTGAAATTCAGACCACCGACGGGCGGCGCTTCTATCTCTACGACCTCGGCCTGCACTACCCGGCCGGCGTCGACCCGGTCGCGACCGGCACGTTACTCGCGGACTCGTTCGGCGCGGCCATCAGCGGAGCCATCGAATCCGACAGCCTCGATCGTCTCGTGCTGCAAGACGGCATGCCCTGGCACCGTGTGGTCATCCTGCGCAGCTACGCCAAGTACCTGCGCCAGATCGGCAACACCAACTCCTACGGCTTCGTCGCGAATGCCCTGCTCGCCAACCCCGACGTCACCCGAAGGCTGGTGGCGCTGTTTGAAGCGCGGTTCGACCCCGACCTGGCCGACGATGAGCGGATCCTGCGCCTCACCGACGTGCGCGAACAGCTGCGGCTCGCGATGGAGCAGGTCGCCACCCTCGACGCCGACCGCGTACTGCGTACCCTCATCACGCTGATCGAAGCGTCGCTGCGCACGAACTTCTTTCAGTACAAGCCCTACCTCAGCATCAAACTCGACCCCTCCCAGATCGAGCAGATGCCCTCGCCCAAGCCCATGTTCGAGATCTGGGTGTACTCGCCGCGCGTCGAGGGCGTGCACCTGCGCTTTGGCAAGGTGGCCCGCGGAGGGCTGCGCTGGTCGGACCGTCGTGAAGACTTCCGCACCGAGGTGCTCGGCCTGGTCAAGGCGCAAACCGTCAAGAACGCCGTCATCGTACCCACCGGTGCCAAGGGCGGGTTCTTCGCCAAGAAGCTCCCAGACCCAGCCCTCGACCGTGCCGCCTGGATGGCCGAGGGTATCGACAGCTACAAAACATTCATCCGCGGCCTGCTCGACTTGACCGACAACCTGGTCGCCGAGGCCGATGGTGAGCATGTTGTGGCGCCGCACCGCGTGGTGCGTCATGACGACGACGACAGCTATCTGGTCGTGGCCGCCGACAAAGGCACGGCATCCTTCTCCGACATCGCCAACGGCCTCGCGGCCGAATACGGTTTCTGGCTCGGCGACGCATTCGCCTCCGGTGGCTCGGTCGGCTACGACCACAAGGAGATGGGCATCACCGCCAAGGGCGCCTGGGAGTCGGTCAAACGCCACTTCAGCGAACTCAGCGTCGACACCCAGACCGAAGACTTCACCGTCGTCGGCGTTGGCGACATGTCGGGTGACGTGTTCGGCAACGGTATGTTGCTCTCGAAGCACACCAAACTCGTCGCGGCCTTCGACCACCGGCACATTTTTCTCGATCCCAACCCCGACCCGGCGCTCTCCTTCGACGAACGGGCCCGGTTGTTCGAACTACCGCGCTCGTCCTGGGCTGACTATTCCACCGACCTCATCAGCACCGGCGGCGGCGTCTTTCCACGTCAGGCCAAGGTCGTTCCGATCTCGGCCGAAGTGCAGGTCGTGCTCGGTCTGCCGGAAGGCACCACTCAGCTGAGCCCGCCCGAACTGTTGCGAGCCATTCTGCTTGCCCCTACCGACCTGCTCTACAACGGCGGCATCGGCACCTACGTCAAGGCCAGCGGTGAAACGGCCGCGCAGGTCGGCGACAAGGCCAACGACGGGATTCGGGTCGACGGCCGCGACCTGCGGGTCAAGGTCGTGGGGGAGGGCGGAAACCTCGGCTTCACCCAGCTCGGCCGCATCGAAGCCGCGCTCGCCGGCGTCATCCTCAACACCGACGCGATCGATAACTCGGCCGGGGTGGACTGCTCCGACCACGAGGTCAACATCAAGATCTTCGTGGACCGCATGGTCGCCGCCGGCAAGCTCGACCCGGCCGAACGCGCCGCGTTCTTGGCCGAGATGACCGACGAGGTGGGACGTCTGGTTCTGGTGGACAACGTCGACCAGAACATTTTGCTGCTCAACGACCGGGTGCTCGTGAACAACTGGAGCCCGAGCTACGAGCGCCTCATGAACTGGCTCGAAGAATCGGGCGACCTCCAGCGCGAGCTGGAAGCCCTGCCGACCACGGCCACACTGAGGGAACGCCTCGACCGCGGCCAGGGCCTGACCAGCCCCGAGCTGAGCGTGCTCGCCGCCTACGCCAAGATCGAACTGGCCACGGCGCTGCGCGACAGCGACCTGGCAGATGATCCCTGGTTCGGCAGCACCCTGCGCCGGTACTTCCCGACGCACCTGTCGGAGCGGTTCGATGCGGAACTGGACACGCATCCGCTTCGCCGGGAAATCATCGCTACGGTCGTCGCGAACGACATGATCAACCTCGGCGGCATCACCTTCGCCTTCCGCGCGATGGAAGAGACGTCGGCCAACCAGGCGACGATCGCGCGTGCCTTCGTGGCACTGCGCGAAATCTTCGATATTGACACGATGGTGGGCGAGCTCAATGCGCTGCCGTCGTCGTTCCCTACCGAGAAGTGGACGGCGATCCACCTGGATATTCGCCGGCTGCTCGACCGCGCGGTGCGCTGGCAGGTCAACCACGGCGGCAATATGCCTGTCGGCGCGGTGATCGCCAAGTACAAGCCGCAGATCGCGCTCATGCGGGAGCACCTCGGCGAATACCTGCAGGGCACCGACCGGGGTCGCCTCGAAACGCAGGAGGAAAAGGCCAGAGAATGGGGCCTGCCCGACGACCTCGGTCGTCGCTGGTCCGAACTGTTCGAGGCATACGCGCTGCTCGACGTGGCCAAGGTGGCTGCTCGGGCGAACGTGCAGGTCACCGAGGTCGCTGAGATCTACTACACGGTCTACAACCGTTTCGGTGTCGACAACCTGCTCGAGCGCATCACCAAGCTGCCACGCAAGGACCGCTGGCAGGCACTCGCCCGCGCCGCACTCCGCGACGACTTGTACTCAACTGTCGCCGACATGACCCGGTCAGTTCTCGACGAAACGGATGCCGGTGCTGCCGACGACCGCCTCTTGGCCTGGGAAGCGCTCAACGCCGAACAGCTCGGCCGCGCGCGCAGCGTCTTCGAAGAGGTCAACTCGCTCGCGCAGGACGACATGGCGTCGCTCTCAGTTGCTGTGCGCCTGCTGCGCTCCATCGTGCGCCGCTAGGTGTGAGAACCGGGGTGCCCCCACACGGGGGCGCCCCTGGTGCTGAACGCGAGGGAATAGCTCGGCGGGTGCAAACGCTGCACCGAATATGAAGCGCATCGGATTCCTCTCCTTCGGCCACTACCAACCGGTACCAGGATCGCAGGCGCGAACGGCGGGCGATGCCCTGTTGCAGACGGTTGACCTGGCCCAGGCTGCCGAGGAGCTCGGAATCGACGGTGCGTATGTGCGCGTGCACCACTTCGCCCCGCAGTTCGCATCGCCGTTTCCCCTGCTCGCCGCGATGGCGGCCCGCACCAGCCGGATCGAGCTCGGCACCGGCGTCATCGACATGCGCTACGAGAACCCGCTGTACATGGCCGAAGAAGCCGCGATCACCGACCTGATCAGCAACGGGCGTCTGCAACTCGGCATCAGCCGCGGTTCACCCGAGACCGCCTTGCGTGGCTACGAGGCGTTCGGGTATGTTCCGTCCGAGGGCAGCAGCGACGCCGATGACGCTCGTGCGCGCACGGCAATCTTTCGGGCCGCGATCAGCGGCGCCGGAATGGCGCCGGCCAACCCGCAGATGACCGGGCGCACCGGTCTGCTGGCTATTGCACCGCAGTCGCCCGGGCTCAGCGAGCGCATCTGGTGGGGCGCCGGAACCCGCAAGACGGCCAAGTGGGTGGGGGAGCAGGGCATGAACCTCATGAGTTCGACCCTGCTCACCGAAGACACCGGCGTGCCGTTCGGAGACCTGCAGGCCGAGCAGATCGCTATCTACCGGCAGGCCTGGGCCGACGCCGGGCACGAGGGAACGCCGCGCGTTTCGGTGAGCCGCAGCATCCTGCCGATCGTCAGCGATCTGGACCGGGCCTACTTCGGTCGCGAAGCGGAGGCGGGCAGCCACGACCAGGTCGGCCACCTCGACGGCGGCCTGGCCCGTTTCGG
Organism: Cryobacterium flavum; assembly: GCF_900103805.1. Classification (GTDB taxonomy): domain Bacteria; phylum Actinomycetota; class Actinomycetes; order Actinomycetales; family Microbacteriaceae; genus Cryobacterium; species Cryobacterium flavum. The sequence goes on from NZ_FNIB01000007.1 coordinate 19,397, forward strand.
TAAGAGCTACGTCGGGGAGCCATCCGCGATCGTCGATCAGCTCCGAACGGATGCTGCGGTGCACGACGCCGACACCGTGCTCGTGACCATCCCGAACCAGCTCGGCGTGGACTACAACTCTCACCTGCTCGAGACCATCGTGCAGCAGATCGCACCCGATCTCGGCTGGCGCTGACGCAGCTGCGCGCACCGAGGCATCCTGACTGCGCTCAGGCGTCCCAGCCACGCGTCGGCAGCTGGTCGAGCCAATCTTCAAGTGTCGTCGTGCTAGCCGATCGTGTGGTCGCGTGCAGTGCCGAAACCTGAGGCGAGAACTGTTGATCGAGATCAATGGCCCCGGTGGCGATCACGGCGATCGGTGGCAGGGCTATCCCGACGGAGGGCGATGCCCCGCCGGAGAAGTCGCTTATTGGATGTAGAAACGTGTGAAACATCAGAACCCCTCGCTCGTCGCGGTCGAAACCGCTACCGGGTCCGGGGTAGTACCTCGACACTACGCCCGAAGCTGATGAAATATCAGCGTTCTGTGTGAACGGCAGAAGAATTCTTCGGCTATGAGAAGCCGATTGTGCTGGAGAGCAGACTGCTGCGGGGTTGTCACCGGCCGCAACTTTCCTGAACTGCTCCGGGTGGTCAAGGAGCTCACTGAAGCCGAGATCGATTCCAGCCTGAAGGTCTAGGGCAGGGAAGCGATGGCAATCGCGATGGCCATCCAGAGCGGCATCGCCGCGACCATGAGTGCGAGGCCGACCCACTGCAGGCGAGTGTAGGGCGGGTCGGCGTCGCCGCGCTTGCGGGTGCGCACGATGTCGACCACGGACACGACCATGCCTACGAACATCAGTGGAGACACGGTCAACAGGGCGAGAATGTTCAGCGCATCGGTGCGCACGGCCAGCGCTACGGCCACGCCGAGGGCGCTGTAGACCACGAAAAGTACCGCGCTGATCCACAGCGAAATGGGAACGCGCCGTGTCGTAGGTGTGAGCGTTGCGTGCATGGTGCGACCCCCGTTGGTATCTACGATTTCTGACAGTAGCACGGGGGTGGCGGCTACGGCGTCGGGTCAGCTCAGGCGGCCGAGCTGCGTGAGCTTGGTTCGCACCTCGGCGTCGCTCGGCTCGACCATGTGGGTGTCGTCGGGAAACACGATGACGGGAATGTTGGTGCGCCCGCTGATGGCGCGGGCGCGGTCGGCACCGTCTTCGACGAGCAGCAGGTCCACGTAGTCGTAGTCCACCTCGAGGCGGTCGAGCAGCGACTTGGAACGGCGGCAGTCGCCGCACCACTCCGCCCCGTACATCGTGATGCGCGGTGCAGGGGCAGTGGTTTCAGTCATACCAGAGAGCTTATGCGGCGCGCCTGTGTGCCGCGGGTGGGCATCCGCTTTAGTCGTGCAGGTGGTCGACCTGCCAGCCGGTGGACTGCTCCAGCAGATCCAGAATATTTTGAGCGGATGCCCGCGCCTCGGCCTGGCTGCGCGCGTCCACTACGTCGATGGTCAGCGGCAGGCTCTCGCCGAACTTGGGAATCTCCACGTCAATCCGGCCGCCGTCGGGTAGTGCGATGAAGGCGTTCGCTCCGGTCTCCTCCTCAACTTTGGTGCTGAGGGCGGTCGCGATGGCCCAGAGGGCATCGGGCTTGGTGCGCTGAACCTGGGCAACGATCGTGGCCGTGAAGGTCATGGGTCTCCGAACTTGAGGGGAAGAGGACTCGTACAGTAAAGCAGTACCCGTACCCTGAAACCATGCCTTCTTATCGCGTGACCATGAGTATCGAATCCCTGCACCCGGGAACCGCGCCCGCTTCGGTCGTGCCCCGAGCCGCGGCGGCGGCCGCGGAATTCACCACGGTGGAGGCTTCTGATCTCACTATCGTCGCGGGAGCCGCCCGGGTCATCGTGCGTTTCACAGCGGATGACGCGGCGTCGGCTCTCCAGATCGGCGCCCACGTGGTGGCCGACCTGCGCGTCGTGGCCGAGCTGCGAGCATCCCTGGTCACCGAACGGGTAAAGGGGACCTGGGTGCCGGTGCGTTAACGACCACAGCGCGGGTGACCAGAGTCACCCGCGCCTTTTTGCTGCGTTACTCGACGGGCGCGGTGACCGTGTTGCTCTGCAGGGTGACGGCCGTCTGGGCCAGGAGACGGCCGTTGATGGTCGCTCCGGTCTTCATGGCGATCATCGTGTGGCTGAGAATGGTGCCTTCGAAGTGCGCGGTCGTGCCGATCGCGACGGAACCGGCAACCTGCCAGAACACGTTCTTCGCCTGAACATCGCCGGCCAGAATCACGCTCTGGGCGGAGGCCTGTTCCAGGTCCTTGGAGATCTGAAAGATGAAGACGTCATCGGAAGTACCGGTGAGGGTGACGTCGGTGGAGATGTTCACGTCGGTGCCCCACTTGTAGAGGCCCTGGGTGAGGGTGAGGCCGCCGATTTCGCCGGCGCCCAGGTTGATGTAGTCGGGAGTGGTGCGCCCGGCAGCATCGGTGTACGCGATCTCGAGGTCGCTGACGGCAGCGGTGAGATAGGTGTCGTCGGTCACCTTGCAGGAGGGGCCCTCGGCGTCGACGCTGTAGATGGTTCCGTTGGTCACCTCGGGGCAGGTGAGGTGAATTGCCGCGCCGGTGATGGGGCTCGCGCCCACATTGCCGCTGACTGACGAGGCGTAGACATCCGTGATGCCCGCCTTCGACAGCACGGCGAACGTGCCGGCCTCGCCGAGGTCGACCGCTGCGCGCGGGGTGGTCTCGGCGGCGACGGCTCCGCCGACTCCGATGCTGCCGGCTCCAAGGATGCCGACGACCACAAGGGCGCCGAGAAGTCGCTTGCGCGACGGTGAAAGCTGTGTGAACGTACTCATGGTGTTTTCCCTCTCCAAAGACCCGCACGATGCGGGTCGGGGCAGGGCCACGCGCGGGCGTGGTCGCCGATGCTGCACATCGGGTTCTCCCGTTGACCGGGCTCGCGAGCAGGTAGCGCCCCCAAGCCTCACCAGTCGTGCCCTCCGGGCGCAATCCGCACGTTTGTTCGTGCGCCCCCACGACAATGGTTCCAACGAATAGAATCTGTCTAGCCCCAGACTAGGGGCATTTGCGGCAATTCGGGGGCCAGTTAGACGACGGGGTCCATCGAACTCAGGTGGCAGGCGTCGTTCCACATCTGCAGTACTCGGTTCTCGCGCTCCCAGCCGAGGGTGGACACAGTTGCGGTGCCGAGGCTCAGGCTCTTGCCGGCGGCCGCTGGCAGGCCCATCCAGCGTGCGGTCATGATGCGCAAAAAATGTCCGTGGGCGAAGACGGCCACCCGGCCCTCGGCGGCGAGGCACAATTTGATGGCGAGATCGGCGCGAGCGCCCACCTCGTCAACGGATTCGCCCCCCGCAATTGGGTTGCCCCACACGGTCCAGCCGGGAATCTCCGAGCGGATGTCCGCGGTGCGGCGACCCTCATAGACCCCGTAATCCCACTCCAGCACGTCGTCGCTTGCCACTCCCTGCCCGCCGTAGCCGGCCCGTTCCATGGTCTCCCAGGCGCGCACCAGCGGGCTCGAGTAGACCCGATCGAAGTGTTCCCCGTCGAGCATCTCGCCGAGGGCATCCGCTTGTTGGCGGCCAAAGTCGGTCAGCGGAACGTCGGTGCGCCCGGTGTGCTGACCCGAGATGCTCCACTCGGTCTGTCCGTGGCGGATGAGAACGATGTCGTTCTGGGTCATGCGGCTCCCTCACTGTGCCACCGGAACGCGGCGGCCCGACAAGTCTACGTTTCGTGCGTCGGGGTAGCCCCGACCGGGGAGTAGACGACCGGACTGCTACGTTTATATGGTCAGTGCAGACGCCCTGAGCCACAATGCTGTAACAACTCAGGGGGACCTTCGTGTCAACTGCCACTGAAAAACGCGCCACCGGCCCGGCCGCCGCGTTCATGCGCCCGATCAACTCGCTCGTCGAACGGTTCATTCCGAGCGCCCTCGTGTTCGTGATCGCGCTGACCGTGATCGTGGCCGTTCTCGCCCTGCTCCTCACCGATTCCGGCCCGATCGACGTCGTGCGCAGCTGGGGTGACGGCCTGGCCGGGCTGCTCGCCTTCATGACACAGATGGCGCTCGTGCTGCTGCTCGGGCACATTCTGGCCAACACGACTCCGGTGCACCGGTTGCTGGTGCGGCTCGGTGGTGTGCCGCGAACGGCTCTGCAGGCCTACATCTTCGTGTTCACCGTCGCCGCGGTGGCCTGCCTTATCACCTGGGGCCTCGGCCTCGTGGTCGGCGGGTTGCTGGCCAAGGAGGTGGCCTTTCAATTGCGGGCCAAGGGTGTACCGGTGCACTTTCCCCTGCTGGTCGCCGCGGGATACTCGGGCTTTGTCGTCTGGCATATGGGCTATTCCGGTTCGGGCCCGCTCACCGCGGCCACCGAGGGCTCCTTTCTGGCCGAGCAGCTCGGCCGCACGATCTCGCTGGCCGACACCACATTCTCCGCGTGGAATATCACGGCGGCTATCGCGACGATCGTGGTTGTGGGCCTCGCCCTGGCGCTGGTCGCCCCGCGCCGGGGTGTCCCGGTCTTCGTGCTCGAGGTTGATGCACGAGAGAAGCAGGTCGCGCAGGAAAGTGTCGTGACGCCCGCTGACCGACTGGATGCCAGTCGCATCCTGACCCTGATCGTGGGTCTCGCTCTGGTGGCGTACCTCGTCATCCACTTCGTCGAAGGGGGAACACTCACCCTCGACATCGTGAACTGGTCGTTCCTCGCGCTCATCTTTCTGCTCGTGCGCAACCCGTTCGAACTCATCCGGCTCACCAAGGACGCCGCGTCGAACGTCGGCGACATTCTGCTGCAGTTTCCGCTTTACGCGGGCATCCTCGGCATGATGGTCGGCTCGGGACTGATCGGCGTCTTCTCCGACTTCTTCGTGAACGTGTCGACCCCGGCAACCTTCGGCGTCATGGCGCTGCTCGCGGCCGGGCTGGTCAACTTCTTCGTACCCTCCGGCGGCGGCCAGTTCGCGGTGCAGGGCCCGATCATGCTTGACGCGGCCGAGCGCCTCGGCGTCGACCCGTCGGTGGCTATCATGGCCGTCTCCTACGGTGACCAGTGGACCAACATGATCCAGCCGTTCTGGGCGCTGCCGTTGCTGGCGATTGCCGGGCTGAAGATGCGCGACATTCTCGGCTACACGACGATCACCTTTCTGGCGGCAGGTCTGGTCTTCATCGCGACCATGTTCATCGTCGGCGCCGGCTAGCCCCTGACGGGGGTCGACCGCAGGCTGGATGCCACCTGCGCATGTGCCAACAGACCCCGGATGTTCAATTTCGACCGCGGCGAGAGTCGTAGGCTTGAGGCATAGCCATCAAGTCTGAGACGGGTGCCATGAGGGTCATTAGTTACAACCTCCGCAAGAATCGTGCCAGCGGCGAACTCGTCGCCCTGGCCGAGCGTTACAGTCCCAACATCCTCTGCCTGCAGGAATGCAACACCATCGATCTGCCGGCCGAGGTCGGGCATCTGCACCTGGCGGATTCGACCCACCGCAACCGGCTCGGCCTGGCCATCTACTACAACCGGGACCGCTTCACGGCGATCAAGACGCAGACCTTTGCGCTCAAGAAGTCGCTGCACGACCGCGTCGCCGCGCCCGCGCACGAGCGCCTGATCGCCACCCGCCTCATCGACAATGTGGCGCAGCGTGAACTCGTCGTCGCCTCCTTTCACGCGGCTCCTCTCACCGCGCTCAACTCCCTGCGCCGCAACCAGATCCGCACCGCGCACGAAGAACTGAGCATCCTCGGCCCCGGCCTGCCGACCCTCATGGTCGGCGACTACAACTACCCGATCTTCCAGGGCAAACTCGGCAACAAGGTGAACCAATCCGGCTACGACCTCACGCTCAGCGACACGCGCACCTACACCCGCTACAAGTTCTTTCGCGGGCATTTCGATCTGGCCACGTCGATGGGGCTGACCATCGCCAACGTCGAGACCCTCCCGCAGGGTACCTCGGACCACATGCCCATTCTGGTGACGGCCACCTATCCCGACGAGCAAATGATGCAAACGGATGCCGCGCATCACCTCGCGTATCCGGCCGCCTCCGAATCGGTGTCGGTCGAGGGCGTCGACTTCACGATCTAGGTCGGGTCAGGCGAGCAGCTCGAGCACTCCGCGCACGATGGTCGCGCACGACCCGAGATAGGCCACGATGACGAGCAGGCGTCGGGCCACGTGCGGCTCGATCACCGTGGTCAGCCGGTCGCCGACGATAAGCCCGACAATGCAGGCGCACGCGATCAGCACCCAGACCAGCACGGGCAGGTGCGGCAGATCGGCCGATCCCAGGGCGAACTTTGACGCCAGGGACACCAGCCCGATCGTGAGAAAATACGGCTGCATGGTCGCGGCGAATGACCGTTGCGGCCACCCCGTGGCGATGGCATAAATGCTCACCGCCGGGCCGCCGACCCCGGCAGTGGTGTTCATAAACCCGCTGGCCATCCCGGCTATCACGCGAAAACCGGTTCGGTCGGGCAGAACGACGCGGCCCAGATTGACCGAGATGGTCAGGCCGGCGATCACGAGTACGCCGATCGAAATTTCGAGCCAGGCCGCCGGCACGAACTGCAGCACGTAGGAGCCCGGCACGATGCCGATGACAGCGCAGATCGCCAGAATGCCGTAGCGCCGCCAGACCACCTGCCGAAACACGCGCAGCAAAATGATGCTCGCGGTGAGCGCTCCGCACACGTTGACTACGATGACGCCATCGACCGGCCCAAGCAGCAGCACCAGAAACGGGGCTGCGACGAGGGCGAACCCCATGCCGGTGATGCGCTGCATGCTCGAGCCGACCAGAACGGCCGCAATCACCAGAACGGTCGTCCCCACGGTACGGTCTCCCAGCTTGATTATTTGCTATCCACGATACCCGCCCGTATCCCCGCCGAATGGCGTGGCCATTGATGCGTGGCCTACCGTTGAGGAACGGCACTCAGCCGCCACGACGAAAGGACAGCGGATGCCCGACCCCGGTACCGAGAACGTTTTGCAGGGGCGCACCTTCGATGCCGTGCTCTTCGACATGGACGGCACCCTCATCGATTCCACACCCGCGGTCAACCGCTCGTGGGCACTGTGGGCCGAAGAATGGGGAGTGGCCAAGGACGAGACGTCCCACGGACGCCCGGCCCGCGACATCATCGAGGAACTCGTGCCGGCTGAACGTGTCGACGAAGCGATCGCGCGTATTCTCGAGCTCGAAACCGCCGACACCAACGACATCACCGTGCTGCCCGGCGCCGCCGCGCTCATGAACAGCCTGCCGGAGAGTCGACGGGCCATTGTCACGTCCTGCGCGCGGCCACTGGCGGTCGCGCGGCTGGGGGCATCCGCTTTGGTGGCACCGAAGGTGATCGTGACCATCGATGACACCCCCCGTGGCAAACCCTTTCCGGAGCCGTTTCTCGAGGGAGCCGCGCGGCTCGGAGTCGACCCGCGACGCTGCCTGGTGATCGAGGATGCGCCCGCCGGATTGCAGGCCGGCCGAGCCGCCGGCTGCACCACGATCGGCGTCGCCGGAACCTATGCTGCCGCCGAGCTTGACGCCGATCTCATTGTTCCCGGGCTCGACCACCTGCACATCGAGGTCGCGGCTGGCGGACTGATTCTTCGTCTCGTGTCGCCGAATAGCTAAGAACGGTCACCGTCGCCACCCAAATGAACGTAACGTTGATAGGCGGTATGCGCGTTCGGCTTTTCCGAGTGGCGCGAGTACGCGAAACGAAAGGTTCTTCCCTCTTGGACGACGAATGCATCCACGGACTCGAGGGCCAATTGTGCGCCCTGTGCTATCCCAAAGTGGTCACTGAACCCCTCACCCCGGTGAAGAAGACCCGCGCGCCGAAGCTGTCCTCGCTGCGCGACCCGCTGCCGACCGCGTCCATGCCCGCCGCCCGCGCGGCTCGCCCGGTTCGCGTCGCCGGAGCCCCGCGACCGGTGCGGGCCGAGAAAGTGTCGACCGACAACGTCGACGAGCAGCGTGTGTATCACCTCACCCACATCAGCAACCTCGCCGCGATCCTGAAGGACGGTCGCCTGCTGGCCAACGCCGCCCTGACGACACGTCCGGTTGTGGACATCTCCGCCCCGGCCACGCGCGAGCTGCGCCGGGCGGCACTGGTCGCCGGCGATGGTCGCAGCGTTGCCGAGTACGTGCCGTTCTTCCTGTCGCCGAACGCGACCGTGTGGGAGAGCGTGCGCGCCGAGACCGCTGACCCGCTGCTGGCGCTCGACGCCCACGGTTCCGAGGCTTTCGACTTCGTCATGCTCGTCAGTACGGTCAAGAAGATCAACGACGGTCTCGCTGCGTTTACCGGCACGGCCACGGATGCTGACGCCACCGACGAGCGGGCCCCCCTCGTTCCCAGCGTGGTCGCCGTCACGAACGGTGACGCCGCCGGAGCGCTCACCCGGTTCGGCGCCACGCCGGCCACCGCCGAGCGCATGCTGCAGACCCTGCGTGCCGAGGCCGACGGCGCGATGATCCTCGAAGCCGAGCTGCTCGTACCCGACGCCGTGCCGATGGAACTGATCACGCTCATCGGCGTCTGCAACGACAACGTGCGCGAGACCGTGCGCGGCATCCTGAAGGCCAGCGCGTTCAAGCCCAAGGTAGCGGTCTACCCGCCGTGGTTTCACACCTCCGCTGACGCCCAATAGCAAGATAGGGCCACTTTTTCTGGACGGGGCCCGGGCCCCGTCCACGGGCCCAGTTTATAAACTGGGCCCACGGACGTAAGGTGGGCCCGGTGGCGGGCCGGCGCGCAAACGTTCGAGGCTAGACCACGCCGAGGGGCAGGTGCTCGCCGGCGGGCAGCTCCACCCGGATGCCGTCGCCCGGGTGCACGACTCCGCCGGTGACCACGACGCCCATGATGCCGCCGCGCCGCTCAACGGTACCGGCGGCATCCGTTCTGATCAGCTGCTTCATCAGGCCTTTTAGGTACCCGTTGATCTGCGAACACGGACTGCGCATGCCGGTGATCGACACCGAAGCCTCGGCGCCGAGGTGCAGCAGGGTTCCGAGCGGTAGCTGCATCAGGTCGAGTCCGGTGGTCGTCACGTTCTCGCCGAGTTCGCCCGGAGCCACGGCGTAGCCGGTAGGCGTGAGAGCGCCGAAGAGTTCGGCCGCAATGAAGTGCACCTGGCAGAGGTTCGGAGCCGAGGGGTTGCGCTTCTTCAGATAAAGGTGTTGCGCCGTGGCGCCAGCGTGCGAGTCGCCCTCGACGCCGAATCCGGCCAGCAAACGGATGCTGCTCACCACCGGCTTGCTGAAGCGGTGCTCGTCATCACGGCTGACGGAAACAACCGTGCCAGCGGGTCCGTCACTTGTCATGCCACCGATTCTGCCATAGCGCACGCACGTTCGAAGAGATGTGTACAACGCCGAGAGCGCAGGCGTCAAAATGTTTGTGTCAAGCGGTTGACGCGGCAACTTGCCGGGCCTACATTGCATCAGTGGAAAGGTTGCCGATGACCAGTGTTGCCCCGGGCCAGCCCGACGAGTCCCGCACCGTGACAGCACCTGCGCCGCCGGTTGGAACCAATCCAACGGTCGAACGCGCAGACGAACCGGCACCGTATATAGCGCGCCCCTACCGGGCGCTCGAGCGAGAACTGGAACGCGCGGTGCGCGACCGGGCCGAGGTCAACCTGCGAGTTACAGCGGCGGTGACCGCCATGCACGACGGCGGCGGCACCTGGGCCGCTATCGCGCGCATCCTCGGTACCGCCCCGCAGACCGCGCACAAGAAGTACAGCAAACCGCGGCCGGCGCGCACGACCACCGCCGACTGAGCCTGGCGCGAGCATCCATCTGGCCAGTGCCGGGGCCGCACGTCGGGTCTGCGGTCCTCGGTCGGGTTGTGGCATTGTGGCCCAGATTCCGCGGCAGTGATATGGTCTGGAGGCAAATCACCCCGATTGAAAGGACACCATGCACGCCTCCGAATCTCTCAGCAACAACCTGCAGTCCGTCTTGGTCGATATGATCGAGCTGCACGTTCAGGGCAAGCAGGCGCACTGGAGCGTCGTCGGCAAGAACTTTCGCGACCTGCACCTGCAGCTTGATGAAATCATCGTTGACGCTCGCGAATTCTCCGACGAAGTCGCCGAGCGGATGCGCGCCCTCGACGCCATGCCCGATGGCCGCAGCGAGACGGTCACCAAAACCACCCACCTGCCCAAGTTTCCCGACGGTGAAGTCGACACCGCCGAGACGGTGACGCTCATCACCGAACGCCTCGATGCCGTCGTTGACAATATGCGCAAGGTGCACGATGAGGTCGACGAGGAAGACCCCACCAGCGCCGACATCCTGCACGCATTTATCGAGAAGCTCGAGCAGTACTCCTGGATGGTCAGCGCTGAGAACCGCAAACCGCGCAAGCGGTCTGCGGTGAAGTCCGCCCACCGCTCCTCCTAACATATGCGGCTTGAAGCGAACCCGCGGCCGGCTGAACTGTTCCGTGTTGTCGCTGAATTGGCCGGCGCCGCCAGCGCGGTCAACGGTGACGCACGGCGGGCGCTGACGCTCGCGAGCTCCCTCGCATCCGTTCCCCGGCCGGGGGAAGGGCGCACCCGGCAGCTCTTCGACACCCTGTCGACGCTCGGGGCCGCTGACCTCACGGCGGCACGGGTGGTCGAGGCGCATCTCGACGCGCTGGCGATACTCCACCAGGCGGGCTACCCGGCCCGGCCCGACCAAACCTGGGGTGTCTTCGCGGCGGAGGGGCCAGGGATGACGCTCACGGCCATGCCGGCGGATGGCGGCTGGCGGCTCGACGGCGTCAAGCCGTGGTGTTCCCTCGCCGGACTGCTCAGCCACGCCCTCGTGACCGCGCACGTTGTTCGCCCGGACGCCACAACCGGCCGACGGCTGTTCGCCGTCGATCTTCGTCAACCCGGGCTGACCGTGCACGACGACGTCTGGGTGGCCCGCGGGCTCGCCCAGGTGACGAGCGGCCCGGTCGATTTCTCGCACGTGGCTGCCGATCCGGTCGGCGACGACGGATGGTACTTGAGTCGACCGGGCTTCGCCTGGGGCGGTATCGGTGTGGCAGCAGCGTGGTGTGGCGGTGCCGTGGGACTGGCGCGCACACTGTACGGTTCCGTCCACAGCCGCACTCCCGACCAGATCGCCCTCGCCCACCTCGGGGCCGTCGATCTGGCGGTGACGGCGGCGCACACGTCGCTTGTGGCGGCGGCCGCAGCCATCGACGCCGGGGCCGCCGATGGAGAGGCCGGTTCGATCCTGGCCGCACGCGTGCGCGGAATCGTCGCGCGCACGGTCGATGACGTTATATTCCACATCGGGCATGCACTAGGGCCGGCACCCCTGGCGCTCGACGCCCGGCATGCCCAGCGGGTCGCCGACCTGCAGCTGTATGTGCGCCAGCACCACGCCGAACGCGACGATGCGGCGTTGGGCCACATGCTCGTGACGAGGGGGAGTGCGCCATGGTGACGTTCAATCATTCCGACAGCGGAACACCCGAGAAGACCTGGGAAGCAGCCCACTGGCCCGATCGGTTCGCCCCACTCGGCCTCGACACCCTCAAACGCCTGGTCGTCGTGTCAGCGCATCCCGACGACGAGAGTCTCGGTGTCGGCGGCCTCATCGCCCACGTCGCCGGGCTCGGGCTGCCGATCGTCGTCATCGTACTCAGCAACGGCGAGGCGTCGCACCCGAAGTCGCAGACCCACGACGCGGCCAGACTCGCGCAGATCCGCCGCATTGAGGTGACGGATGCCCTCGCACACCTCGCCCCGAACGCTCAGGTTCACCTGCTGGAACTTCCCGACGGCAAACTCGCCGAGCACGTGGCCATCGCCGAGGGAGCAATCGCCGAGGCAATCGGCGACGCTGGCGACTCGACCTGGGTGGTGGCGCCGTGGCGCGCCGACGGGCATCCGGATCATGCTGCAGCCAGCGCGGCCGCGGAACGCGCCGTGCGTGAACGACGGGCGCGCCTGTTCGAATACCCGATCTGGGCCTGGCACTGGGCGACCCCTGACGATGCAGTATGGCCTTTGGAAACCGTTCGGTTATTTCAACTGAAGCCGGCCGAACGCAAGGCCAAGGCTCGAGCCCTCGCGTTGCATCGCAGCCAGGTGGGTCCCCTGTCGGATTCCCCCGGCGATGAAGCCATCGTGCCGCCCGGTTTTCGGGTGCACTTCGCGCGCGACTTTGAAACGCTGATTGAGGTGGGTTCGCGGCCTAACTCTCCAGCGGATGCCCGCGCCAACCCCGACCGCACCGTCACCGCTGGGTATTTCGACACCGTCTACTCCTCCGGCCCCGACCCGTGGGGTTTTGAGACCCGGTGGTACGAGAAACGCAAGCGAGCGACCCTCATCGCGGCACTGCCCCGGCAACGGTTCGGTACCGCCTTGGAATTGGGCTGCTCCACCGGTGTGCTCACCGCCGAACTGGCCGACCGCTGTGAGACCGTGCTGGGAGTCGATCTGGTCGAGCAGCCTCTCGTCATTGCCAGGCAACGGCTCGCGGGCCGCCCGGGAGTGAGCTTTGAGCTCAGAACTCTGCCGGGGGACTGGCCGGAGGGGGAGTTCGAGCTGATCGTGCTGTCGGAGGTGGGGTATTACTGCTCGGCCGGCGACCTGCGCCGCCTGCTCGAACGATGCCGCGCCAGTCTCGCCGTCGGCGGGGTACTCGTGGCCTGCCACTGGCGGCATCCGGTCGCCGATTACCCGCTCACCGGCGACGCGGTTCACGCCCAGCTCACCCACGTGGTGGGGCTACAGCGCACCGTGCACCATCTGGAACGTGACTTCGTACTGGAAGTCTACGAGCAGCGGCCGGCCCTGTCGGTGGCCCAGCGCGACGGGCTGGTGCCGTGACCGAACCCCTGCCGATCACAGACGTGGTCATCGTCGTTCCCGTGCGCAACGAAGAGGTGCTGCTGCCGCGCTGCTCGAGCGCGCTGTCCGCGGCAATCGACACGCTGAGTGTCGTGCCGGAGCCGGAGCGACCGCGAGTGTTCGTGGTTCTGGTGCTGGACCAGTGCACGGACCTGTCCGCGCGCGTCGCCGCTCACTGGAGAGCTTTTCGACGTTACGAGATCGCGGCTGGGGCGGTCGGTGTAGCCCGCCGCGACGGTATTCGGCACGCGCTGGGGCGGCTTGGGTGTTTGCAAACGGATGGAGCGGCATCCGCTTCGCAGATTTGGATCGCGACGACCGATGCAGACTCGGCCGTGCCGCCGAACTGGCTGGTCAGCCAACTCGCCCTGGCGCGTAACGGGGCCGAGCTTGTGCTCGGAACCGTGCAGCCCGATGACGATCTGGCCGCCCACGAACTGCTGCGCTGGGAGGAGCTGCACACGATCGGCGAGAGGCATCCGCACGTTCACGGCGCCAATCTGGGTGTACGTGCCGACCGCTATCTTGCTGCCGGGGAATTTGCGCCCGTTGATCGGGATGAAGACGTGCTGCTCGTGGCAGCGCTGCGCAATCTCGGGGTGGTCGAGGCCCGCACGGCGCTGATTCCCGTATTGACCTCTGGACGACGAATCGGTCGGGCCCCGGCCGGTTTCGCCGGATACCTGCGTGATCATGTCCACACTGACCAGAAAAATGGGATCATGTTCTGATGACCTATCTCCCGAATGAATCCCGCTACGAGTCCATGCCGTACCGACGGGCGGGGCGGAGCGGCCTCAAACTTCCCGCCATTTCGCTGGGCCTGTGGCAGAACTTTGGTGATGATAAGCCGCTCGCAACGCAGCGAGCCATTCTGCGCCGAGCCTTCGATCTCGGCATCACCCACTTCGACCTCGCCAACAACTACGGGCCTCCCTACGGCTCGGCCGAAACCAACTTCGGTCAGCTGTTTCGTGAAGACTTCGCGGCGCACCGCGACGAGGTCGTGCTTTCCACCAAGGCTGGCTACGACATGTGGCCGGGCCCGTACGGCAACTTCGGCAGCCGCAAATACCTGCTGTCGAGCCTCGACCAGTCGCTCTCCCGCATGGGGGTGGACTACGTTGACATCTTCTACTCCCATCGAGCCGACCCCGACACTCCGCTCGAAGAGACCATGGGCGCCCTGCACACGGCCGTCACGAGCGGCCGTGCCCTGTACGCCGGAATCTCCTCGTACTCGCCGGAGCGCACCCGCGAGGCCGCGGCGATTCTGGCTGACCTCGGCACGCCGCTGCTCATTCACCAGCCTTCGTATTCCATGTTCAACCGGTGGGTCGAGGGCGACCTGCTCGACACCCTCGAAGACATCGGAGCCGGCTGCATTGCGTTCTCGCCGCTGGCCCAGGGACTGCTCACTGACCGCTACCTTGGTGGTATCCCGGCCGACTCCCGGGTGGCCAGGGACGGATCGGCGAACAAGTCGATGGTGAGCGCGGAGGCGCTGACTCACATTCGGGCGCTGACCGAGATCGCGTCCGAACGCGGCCAGTCGCTCGCACAGATGGCACTGGCTTGGATCCTGCGCAATTCCGAGGTGACCAGCGCTCTGATCGGCGCCTCGTCGGTTGCCCAGCTCGAAACCAACGTCGGGGCGCTGCAGCACCTTGAGTTCAGCGCCGAGGAACTCACCGCGATCGACGTGCATGCCGTCGATAACGGCATCAACCTCTGGGCAGCCTCAAGCGACGTCTAACCCTGGTCACGGTTCGAGCAGGCCGCGAATGTCGTCGGCGGTGAGAGCGGTGCTGAACATGGCATCGTCGTCGAGCACCGAACTGAACAGTTGGGACTTCTGCTTCTGCAGCGCCACCACCTTCTCCTCGATGGTGCCGGTGGCGACGAGTCGGTAGACCATCACGTTTCGGGTCTGGCCGATGCGGTGGGTGCGGTCGATGGCCTGCGTCTCGGTCTGCGGGTTCCACCACGGGTCAAGCAGAAAGACGTAGTCGGCTTCGGTGAGGTTGAGACCGAAGCCGCCGGCCTTGAGGCTGATCAGAAACACCGGCGCGGCCCCGCTCTTGAACCGGTCGATCACCTCGCTGCGGCGCAGCGTCGACCCGTCGAGATAGCAATACGGAACGCCCTGCGCGTCGAGCCGGGCGGCCGCGAGCTTCAGAAAAGAGGTGAACTGGCTGAAGATGAGGGCCTTGTGCCCCTCGGCGATGACATCGTCGAGCTGCTCGAACAGGGCGTCGAGCTTGCTCGAGCGCACACCGGCATACTTCTTATCGACGAGCGAGGCGTCAAGGCTGAGCAGCCGCAGCAGGGTGAGCGAGCGAAAAATGATGAACCGGTTCTTGTCGAGCTCCTCGATCAGACCGTAGAGTTTCTGCCGTTCGCGCTGCAGGAAGGTGTCGTAGAGCTTCTGGTGCGCAGGGTTCAGCGCGATCTGCAGCTCCTGCTCCTGCTTCGGCGGGAGGTCGCGCGCGACGACCTCCTTGGTGCGACGCAGAATCAGAGGGCGGATGCGCCGGCGCAGCTTCGCGAGTTGCTCCGGACTCTCCCCGCGCGTCACCGGCCGCACGTAGTCCTCGGTGAATTTGCGCGACGACGCGAACAGGCCGGGAGCGACGATGCTGAACAGGGACCACAGGTCCATCAGGTTGTTCTCGATCGGGGTGCCGGTGATGGCCAGTTTGAACGGTGTGTCCAGCTCCTTCGCGCAGGCATACGCTCGGCTGGTGCGGTTCTTCACGAACTGTGCCTCATCGAGAATGAGGCCGGCCCAGGAAACCGCCTGGTACGCGTCGAAGTCGAGACGGAACAGCGCGTAGGAGGTGACGAGCACGTCGATGCCGGCGGCGGCATCCGCTATCAGGGTGCGACTTTTCGTCTCGGTCGCGGTGAGCGTGCGAACCGTGAGGCCCGGGGCGAAGCGGGTCGCCTCGCTGCGCCAGTTCGCCACAACGGATGTCGGTGCCACGACCAGAAACGGCCCCGAGCCTCTCGCGTGCACCAGCAGCGCCAGGGTTTGCAGCGTCTTGCCGAGCCCCATGTCATCGGCGAGCACCCCGCCGAGCTGGTGCTTCCACAAGAACGCGAGCCAGGCGAAGCCCTCCTGCTGGTAGGGGCGGAGGGTGGCATGCACACCGTCGGGAAGCGCGATCGCGTCGACGCCGCTCAGGTCTTTGAGCCCCGCGGCGGCGGCCCGCCAGGACACGGCCGGCACGGTCTCATCGGCGAGGTCCTCGAAATCGCTCCACAGGCTGGCCTGGTAGCGGCTGATGCGCAGGCCCGTTTCCCATTCCTGCAGCGCGCGGGCTTCGTTGATGAGGTCGTGCAGCTGCTCGAACTCCGGCTGTTGCAGGGAGAGATAGCTGTTGTCGACCAGCTTCAGGCGGGTCTGCCCCTTCGCGAGGGCTTTGAACAGCGGGCCGAACGGCACCGTGATCGCCCCGACCGTGACGATCACGCCGAGGTCGAACCAGTCGCGCTGGTCGGTCTCCACGGTCGTGATGACGAGGTGGGGCGTTTCGGTGCGCTCAAAGTTGTCGGGCAGCACCTCGGGAAACTGCACGGAGGCATCCGTGCTGGTGACCGCGACCCGGCGTTGCAAGGCCGGGTAGACCGTGCCCAGAAACTCGGCCGTGTCGGCCGCGGGAACGATCGCCGCGCCGACCTGCCCGACCAGGTGACGCTGCTCGTCGCTCAGCGGGCCGGCCGTCGGCGCGAGGGTGAACACGGTGGCGGCGCCGAACCGCACACTGTAAACGCCGTGGCCGGCGATGACTCCGGCGGCCTCGAGCGGATGCGGGGCGCCGTCGAACTGGAGGCGCGCTTGCAGGGTGAGCGGGCTGGCGGCATCCGGTTGGGAGGCGTCGAGGCTGATCTCGGCGAGCGAGGCGACCCGCACGACAACGTCTTTCTTGTTGCCGACCAGGCCGATGCCAAGCTGTTCGGCCTCGGCCAGCAGCGGCCACAGCAGCGGGCTGGTGAAATTGTCAAGGTAGATCCAGTCGGTTTCCTGGCTGGAGTAGACCTCGCGCACGGCCTTGTAGAGGGCGGCGAACTGCGAGATCCAGCGGTGGTGTTCGGGGTCGAGGTTGAACCGGTTCAGCTGAAAGGTGAGGTGGCTCCAGGTGACATTGCTGCGCACCCAGTTGCCCTGGGCGTTGTGAATGACCGGTCGCACGCCCAGCCGGAATTCGCCGTGGCCCTTCGCGAGCGTTTTCACGGTTTTGGCGGTCGGGCCGCGCCAGCGGTCGTTGGTGCGCGGCGTCTGCTCGCGCAGCTCGAACTGCAGCCCCATCGGTACTTGTGGGCCCTTCGGGGTCAGCCGAGGCTGCCCGAAATTACCGATACGCGGCACAGCGGATGCCGGCGGTTCCCCCGGCAACACCAGCCGCTTCCAGGCCGGGGTGTCGTCAGAATCTGACATTTCCCGCGCGGTCACTCTCGGTTCAGGCCGGCGGCGTCGAGCACCCAGGCGTAGTTGAACGCCCGTTCGTGCCAGGCGCTGTACCGACCGGAAACGCCGCCGTGGCCGGCCGACATTTCGGTCTTCAGCAGGGCATCCGCTCCCACTTCGCGCAGCTTGGCCACCCATTTGGCCGGCTCGACGTAGAGCACCCGGGTATCGTTCAGGCTGGTCACGGCCAGAATTGCCGGATAGGCCACGGCCCGAACATTCTCGACGGGGGAGTAGGACTTCATATAGGCGTACACCTCGGCGTCGTGCAGCGGGTCGCCCCATTCGTCCCACTCGATCACGGTAAGCGGGAGGGACGGGTCGAGAATCGAGGTGAGGGCGTCGACGAACGGAACCTCGGCGAGAATGCCGGAGAACAGCTCGGGTGCGAGGTTGGCGACGGCGCCCATGAGCAGTCCGCCGGCGCTTCCGCCCTCGGCGACCAGCTGGCCGGGGGTGGTGAAGCCCGCGTCGATGAGGTGCCGGGCGCAGCTGACGAAGTCGGTGAAGGTATTGCGCTTGGTCGTCGTCTTGCCGTTTTCATACCAGGTGCGGCCGAGCTCGCCGCCGCCGCGCACGTGCGCGATGGCGAAGATCATGCCGCGGTCGAGCAGGCTGAGCCGGGCGATGCCGAACCCGGGGTCGATGCTGTGCTCGTAGGAGCCGTAGCCGTAGAGCAGGGTCGGAGTCGGGGTGCCGGGCGTGACGAGGTCGGGGCGGTAGACCAGCGAGATGGGCACGCGGGTGCCGTCGTCGGCGGTGGCCCATTCGCGGCGTTGTTCGTAGAGTGTGGCGTCGTAGCCGCCGAGCACGGGCTGTTGCTTGAGCAGGCGGCGCTCGCCCGTCGCAACGACGAGATCGTACACCGTTGAGGGGGTGACGAAGCTCGTGAAACCGAACCGCAGGGTGGGCTGGGTCCACTCCGGGTTGCCGGCCGAACCGACGGCGAACAGGGGCTCGTCGAAGTCAAGCTCGGTCAGTCCGCTTGCGTCGTGGCGGTCGATGGCGAGCCGGGTGAGGCCGTCCCGGCGATATTCCACGACGAGAAAGTCGGCGAAGGCGTCGACGCTTTCGAGGCGGATCTCGGGGTCGTGGGGCAGCAGCATCCGCTTAACGCCCTGCGGGTCTTCGGCTGCTACGCTGACCAGCTCGAAGTTCACTGCATTGCCGCCGTTGTGCACGATCAGCAGGCGGTCTTCGCCATCGATGACGGCGTGCTCGACGTCGTATTCCGTGTTGTCTTGCCGTGGCCAGACCACGGTGAACTCGCCGGTCGGGTCGCTCGCATTGAGCACCCAGGACTCGGTGGTGACGCTCGACCCGGCCTCGATCATGAGGAACTTGCGGCTGCGGGTGATGCCGACGCCCACCCAGAATCGTTCGTCGGGTTCGTGAAAGATGCTGGCATCAGTGTCTCGGGCGGTGCCGATTTCATGCCGCCACACGGTGTCGGGGCGCCAGGCATCGTCGACGGTTGTGTAGAACAGGTAGCGTCCGCTCGGGTCGAACAGAGCACCGGCGCTGGTATTTTCGATCGTGTCCGTGAGGTTTTCGCCGGTTGCGATGGTGCGCACCCGAATCGTGTAGCGTTCGTCGCCCTCCACGTCGACGGCATAGAGCAGCTGGGTGCCGTCATTGCTCAGGTCGAAGCTGCCGAGCGAGAAGAACTCGTGGCCTTCGGCTTCAACGTTGTCGTCGAGCAGAATCTGCTCGCCGGGCACACCCTGGTGGGCGTCACCGAGTATCGGCGCGGCCCAGTCATCCGGGCCGCTGATCGGTGCCCGACAGTGGATGCCGTATTCCTGACCCTCGACGGTGCGGGTGTAGTACCAGAAGGTGCCGCGGCGCACCGGAACGCTGAGGTCGGTTTCCTGGGTGCGGTTCTTGATCTCGTTGAAGATCTGCTGCCGGAGTGGCTCCTGATTGGCGGTGCGGGCCTCTGTGTAGCTGTTCTCGGCCTCGAGGTGGGCAATGACCTCGGGGCTGTCCTTGTCGCGCAGCCACTCGTAGTCGTCGATATAGACGTCGTTGTGGTGTTCGCGGCGGTGCGGCTTCTGTGCGGCGACGGGTGCGGCGAGGGGCGGTGTGATCGGGCCAGAGGTCATCCCCCTAGCGTAGTTTGCGCTCCCTGCCTCTCGCATCTCACGTCGGAGTCAACGCGCACCCCTCGGCGCCAGACCGAAGCGGTCAACGGCACTCCGGGGCGGTAGGCCAGGTGGGAAATCGACGGAGCATTCAGAACCTGCAGGTCGGCGCGGCCGCCGACAAACAGGGAGCCGACGGCATCCGCTCCCTGGTCGCGACCGAGCGACCGGGCTGCTCCACGGGTTGCCGCCCAAACAGCCTCACCGACGGTCAGACCCATCTGCAGCACGGCGGTCGCCACACAGAACGGCATCGACGTCGTGTACGAGGTGCCAGGATTGCAGTTGGTCGCGAGGGCGATGCTCACGCCGGCGTCGAGCAGCCGGCGGGCCGGCGGGAACGGCTGCCGGGTCGACAGATCGCAGGCCGGAAGCAGCGTGGCGACCGTGGTCGATGCGGCCAGCGCGTCGATATCGGCCGGCTCCAGGTAGTTGCAGTGGTCAACACTGTGAGCGCCCAGCTCGGCGGCGAGCCGCACACCACCGCTGAATCCCAGCTGGTTGCCGTGCACCCGCAATCCCAGGCCAGCGGCCCGGCCGACCAGCAGCACCTCGCGGGTCTCTTCGACGTCGAATGCGCCCTGCTCACAGAACGCATCAATGAACTGCACGTAGGGAAGCACAGCCGAGAGCATCGGCCCGGTCACGAGGTCGAGGTAGTCCCGACGGTCCATGTCGGGGGGCACGATGTGGGCACCGAGAAAGGTCACGACATCGGCCACCTGGGCGGCGGCCCGCGCCGAACGAGCCTCACTTGCGACATCGAGCCCGTAGCCGGTCTTCGTTTCGAGAAAGGTGGTGCCCTGGGCTTCCGCCTCGCGGCGCAGGCCGCGCGCCGTGGCCACGAGCTCGCCCTCGCTCGCAGCACGCGTCGCCGCGACGGTCGTGTTGATGCCGCCGGCGGCGTAGGCCTGGCCCGCCATGCGGGCTTCGAACTCGGCCGAGCGGTCCCCGCCGAACACGAGATGGGTGTGCGTGTCGACCCAGCCGGGCAGAACCGCGCGGCCACCGACATCCGTTTGACGATCGGCGGCGGGTGCCTGGGCGGCCGGGCCGATCCAGAGAATGTGGCCGTCACCGATCACCAGAGCCGCGTCGTGCCGGCGCTCGCCGGAGTCATCGTGCGTGGTCAGCTCGCCGATGCCCGTGATCAACTCGGTCATCTGCCGAGCCTAGTGAGCGCATCGGCCATGAGTGTTGCCGGCCGCTCGCCGCCAACCAGCTGACCGCACTCGGCGACCAGGCGCCCGCCGACGAACACGCGCAGCACGTCGGAGGCCGTCGCGGTCAGCGGCAATTGCTCCGGCAACGACCCGACCGTGCGCACGCCGGTCGTGCTGATCTCGACGAGATCGCACGGGTCGCCGACTTGCAGCCGGTGGCGGCCGAGCCCGAGGGTGGCGTAGCCGGCGGTCGACGCCGCGTTCAGCAACTCGGCCGGGGTGAACCGTCCGCGCTGATGGGAGGCGAGCCGTTCGCCCATTTCGAGGCCGCGCATCTCCAGCAACGGGTCGATGACCGCGTTCTGATCGGAGCCGAGCGCGATCGGGGCACCCGCTGCGGCCAGCGCGAGCGCCGGCCCGATGCCGTCGCCGAGGTCAGCTTCGGTGGTCGGGCACATGACGACGCTCACCCCGGCGTCGCCGAGAAGTGCACGGTCGTCGTCGGTGAGATGGGTCGCGTGCACCACGCTCAGGCGCGGCGCGAGTGCCCCGAGCGAAGCGAGCAGGCCGGCCGGGGTCATTCTGTACGCGGCCAGGCAGTCCGCGTTCTCCTGCGGCTGCTCGGAGAGGTGAATGTGCAGGGGAATCTCGCCGGGCAGCCCGGCGAGTACCTCGCGCATCGCGTCGGGCGTGACCGCGCGCACCGAGTGCAGGGCCGCTCCGAGTGTTACCAGCTCGTCTCCGGCCAGCACTTCGTTCAGCGACTGCCAGCGGGTCAGCCAGCCGGCGGCACTGCCATCGCCAAACGCTCGCTGCTGGGGTGCCAGCTCCCGACCAATGCCACCCTGCAGGTAGACGGTGTCGAGCAGCACCAAACGGATGCCGACGGCCCGCGCCGCCGCCGCAAGCGCCAGTTCCATGGCGTGCTCGGTGTCATACGGCGTTCCATCGAAGTGATGATGCACATAGTGAAACTCGCCGACCGCCGTGTAGCCGCTGACGAGCATCTCGGCGAACACAGCTGTGGCCAGCGCCTGATACTTGACGGGGTCGAGTTGGGCGGCGACCCGGTACATCCGCTCCCGCCAGAGCCAGAAATCGCCGCCCTCCCTGTGGGTCTGGCCGCGCAGTGCGCGGTGAAAAGCATGCGAGTGCGCATTGCCAAACCCGGGCACGATCGTACCCAAACGGATGTCCGCCGCCTCCGCCGCAGCCCCCGTCTGAACCCGCGCGATGCGTCCGTCTGCGCCAGCCTCCAGCCGCACCCCCGCGACTGCCCGGCCGTCGACCAGCAGGTACTCGCACCAGAATGCGTTCACAGTAGTTCTCTCAGCAGCAGTTCCAAAGCGTCGACGCCGGCGACACAGTCCGCGACCTCGGCGAATTCCTCCGGCGCGTGCGAGATGCCGGTGGGGTTGCGCACGAACAACATCGCGCTCGGCACCCGGGCAGCGAGCACGCCGGCGTCGTGGCCGGCCCCGGTGGCCAGTTCTGGCACCTGACCGAGGGCCTGCGCAAACCGCTCGCGCAGCCCGGGGTGAAACTGCACCGCTCCAGCCCAGGATTCCTCGGTGAGGGTGGCGGAGCATCCGTTCTGCGCGGCAGCCTGCTGGGCACGCGCGGCAATGTCGGCCACGAGCAGGCGGGTTTCCTCGTCGGTCTCGGCGCGGGCGTCAAGCCAGGCGTCGACGCGGCTCGCGATGACGTTGGTGCCGCCCGGGATCGCTTCGATGCGGCCGATCGTCGCGCGGGTGCCCGAGCGATTCCGGGCGGCGGTCTGCACGCCGACGATGGCTGCGGCTGCGGCGACCATCGGGTCGCGGCGCTCGGCCATGGTGGTAGCGCCGGCGTGGTTCCCCTGGCCGGTAACGGTGAGTCGCCAGCGTCCGTGAGCGAGAATCGACGACGCCACGGCCACGGGCTGGCCGAGATCGATCAAGCCGCGGCCCTGCTCAACGTGCAGTTCGATGAACAACCCGATGCGGGCGAGCGCATCGCGGTCGACGCCGAGGTGCGCCGGGTCGACACCGACAGTTCGGGCGGCCTCCGCGAGCGTGACGCCGTCACGGTCGGTGAGCGCTCGGGCCTGGTCGGCGTCGATCGCGCCGGCCAACAGCCTGGAGCCGAGGCAGGCGACGCCGAAGCGGGAGCCTTCTTCTTCGGCGAACATCAAAATGGCGCACGGCCTCGACGCCACGAATCCGCTCGCCTGCAGCCGAGCGATGGCCTCCAGTGAGGAGACCACGCCGAGCGGACCGTCGTAGGCGCCGCCGCCGGGAACCGAGTCGAGGTGGCTGCCGGTGACGACGGCATCCGTTCCGGGCTGGCCCCACCACGCCCAGAGGTTACCGTTGCGGTCGGTTTCGACATCGAGGCCGAGGCGTTCGGCGCGCTCGACAAACCAGGAGCGCAGCTCGAGGTCGGCCGCCTGCCAGAGGTGGCGAGAGTAGCCGCTGCGGCGGGAATCGCGGCCGACCTCCGCGATTTCGGCGAGGCCCGCCAGCATGCTCACTCTTCCCACATGGGCACGCGCAGGCCGCGGTCGCGGGCCACTTCTTCGGCCCGTTCGTAACCCGCATCCACGTGACGCATCACGCCGGTGCCGGGGTCGTTGGTGAGCACGCGCTCGATCTTCTCGGCGGCCAGCGCGGTGCCGTCGGCGACGATGACCTGCCCGGCATGGATGCTGCGGCCGATTCCCACGCCGCCACCGTGGTGAATCGACACCCAGGTTGCGCCGGACGCGGTGTTGAGCAGCGCGTTCAGCAGCGGCCAGTCAGCGATCGCGTCTGACCCGTCCTTCATACCCTCGGTCTCGCGGTAGGGCGAGGCGACCGATCCGGAGTCGAGGTGGTCGCGACCGATCACGATCGGCGCACTGAGCTCGCCGGAGGCGACCATCTCGTTGAATTTCAGCCCGGCCAGGTGACGTTCCTTGTAGCCGAGCCAGCAGATGCGGGCTGGCAGGCCTTCGAACTGCACCTTCTCTTCGGCCTTGGTGATCCAGCGGTGCAACCCGGCGTCGTCGGGGAAAAGTTCGAGGATGGCCTTGTCGGTGGCCGCGATGTCGGCGGGGTCGCCGGAGAGCGCCACCCAACGGAACGGCCCCTTGCCCTCGGCGAACAGCGGGCGGATGTAGGCCGGCACGAATCCCGGAAATTCGAAAGCCCGCGCGTAACCGCCGAGCTGCGCCTCGGCCCGAATGGAGTTGCCGTAGTCGAAAACTTCCGCCCCAGCATCCTGAAATTCGACCATCGCCTGCACCTGCTTGGCCATCGCGGCGCGGGCCCGCACGGTGAACTCGTCGGGGCTCTCGGCCGCGTAGGCGTGCCATTCTTCAACCGTCACGCCCTCGGGCAGGTAGGAGAGCGGGTCGTGCGCGCTGGTCTGGTCGGTCACGATATCGATCGACACCTTGCGGGCGAGCAATTCGGCGAACACGGTCGCGGCATTGCCGACCAGACCCACCGACAGGGCCCGGCGTTCGGTCTTGGCCGCGAGCACCCGGGCGATGGCGTCGTCGATGTCGTCGGTCATTTCGTCGAGGTAACCGTGATCGACGCGGCGCTGCAACCGGGCCGGGTCAACGTCGACAATGAGCACGACGCCGTCGTTCATGGTGACGGCGAGCGGCTGCGCGCCGCCCATGCCGCCGGCCCCGCCGGTGAGGGTCAGCGTGCCCGCCAGGGTGCCGTTGAACTTCTTGGTGGCCACGGCGCCGAAGGTTTCGTAAGTACCCTGCAGAATGCCCTGGGTGCCGATGTAGATCCACGATCCAGCGGTCATCTGCCCGTACATGGTGAGCCCCAGGTGCTCGAGTCGGCGAAACTCCGGCCAGGTGGCCCAGTCGCCGACGAGGTTGGAATTGGCGATCAGCACCCGCGGCGCCCATTCGTGGGTGCGAAACACGCCGACCGGTTTGCCCGACTGCACCAGTAGCGTTTCGTCCTTTTCCAGCGTTTCGAGGGTACGCACGATCGCGTCGTAGCACTCCCAGTTGCGGGCGGCTTTGCCGGTTCCGCCGTAGACGACGAGGTCGTCGGGGCGCTCGGCAACCTCGGGGTCGAGGTTGTTCATGAGCATGCGCAGCGGGCCTTCGGTCTGCCAGCTCTTCGCGGTCAGTTCGGTGCCGCGGGCGGCGCGAACGGGGCGTGCGGTGTGGGTGGTCGTCATGTGAATCTCCCTTGATTACAGAATTAGACGGATGCTTCGGCGCGGTACAGCGCGCTGCTTTCAGTGAGCAGAACCCGCGCCATGTGCTCGATGCTGGACGGGGTGACTCGGTAGCTGGGAACGACCACGCTCAGGGCTCCGACGACGCGCTCACCCACCCGGATGGGTACGGCTATGGCGGTGACGTCCTGTTCGACGCCGTCGCTGACGACGCAGTATCCGCTGTCGCCGGTCGCACCGGCGAGCACGCGGCCCGAAGCGCTCGACTCCAGGGGAAAGCGACGGCCGACCCAGTTCGCGTGTCGCACCGAGTGGGTGCCTTCGACGATGGCAATGTAGAGCCCCTGACCGGCGGCGGCCGCAACACTCAGATACACGGATTCAGCGGTCTCTCCAACTATGCGGTTCATCGGTTCTCGGCACACGGCGACGAGCGATTCCTGACTGAGCGCGAGTACACCGAGCCGAACGATGGCCGTGCCGGGCCGATAGAGTCCGGCATCGTCCCGCCGCACAAACGACGTCGATTCGAGAGTTCGCAGCAACCGCAACGCAGTGCTCGGCGACAGGTCTGCGGCCTTGGCCGCGTCGCCGAGGGTGACCGAACCGCCCTCGCAGACCACGCTCAGCAGTGTCAGGGCGCGCTCCGCCGTGCGGGTTGTACTGTCGGCCTTCTCCATCGCGCTCGTCCCTTCAAGTGCACTCAGTAAAACACTGATTTCACTAGACGGCAAGGCCGATCACGATGGTCGAGTCCAGCTCCTCGCTCCGAATGATGCGCGGGAGCAGGCCGAAGCGGGTGAAGATCTCGGCGGTCCGCGGTGCTTGACGCTGCCCGGTTTCAATGAGCAGGCATCCGCTGGGGGAGAGCCACGGCGCCGGATCCGCAGCAGAGATCGACGACGAGCGCGTCGCGCGGGCAGAGCGCGAGGGCCTGCGTCACCAGAAACTCGGTACGCCGCCGAGGAACGAATACTCCCGGATCGACCAGAATACGCAGGCCGCAGAACTCGGCCCAGCCGAGAATCTGCTCGAGCGGCAATCCGTCCACGCGCCGGGCAACCATGGCGGCGAGATCGCCCGGCGACTGGGCGACCGACAGCAGCAGGGCCGCCTCCTCGTCGGCGAAGACGCAGCCAGCGGCGCGCAGCTGGGCAGTGATAGAAGCCAGGTGGGGCGCAGGCATGGGACGTCTCCTGTCGAAGCCGAGCAGGGGCATCCTACGCCCGGGTCTTGAAGGCTGGGCGAAGCGTGATTACCCTAAAAGTATGTGCCGAAACATTCATGTCCTGAGTAATTTTGAGCCTGCCGCGACCGACGACGAGGTGCACGCGGCCGCGCTGCAATACGTGCGCAAGATCAGCGGCGGGGCGCATCCGTCGAAGTCGAACGCCGAGGCGTTCGACCGCGCGGTGCACGAGATCGCGCACATTTCCCGTCATCTGCTCGAAGATCTGGTGATCTCCGCGCCACCGAAGAACCGTGAAATCGAGGCGGAGAAGGCCAAAGCGCGCTCCCAGAAGCGGTTTGCTGCCGCCTAGAGGGTGCGCCATTCCGCATAAAACACCATGACGGCCGCCACAACGCTGGCAGTCACACCGAAGACCAGACCGAAGGCAATGGTGATTCCGGCGTAGGCTCCGTCGTCCACCAGGGAGAGCACTCCGGCCACCACCACTGACAACAGCACCACGCCCAGGGTCGCGCCGACTGCGGCTACCGAGGTGCGCACCCACCGCGATTTCGTGAGGTGCCGATCGACCAAGGCCACGGTGGCCAGGCCGCCCAGCAGCGCCACCGCCGCGATGACCGCGCCGATCACGCCGTAGTTCGCCATGGAACGCACGACAAACCAGAACCGAAATTCGGTTTCCCCGCTGCCGGCATTGGTCATGACGATCGCCACGACCGCCGCGAGAAGAAACCCCACGAACGGTGCGAACACCGCGATGCGCCAGTAACGCCGAATAATCATGTGCCCACCCTACTTTCTAGAACTCCACCCACGCACTGGGCAGCGGATGCTCCACTCGCGTCGGCGGGATGCGCTCGCTTCGCCGCTCCATTCGGTACACCAGAAACGCTGCCACGATGCCCGCCGCAGTGGCCAGCACCAGGGTGAAAGTGATGATCAGGTATGCCCAGCCCTCTCCGATGACTCCCTCCACGGTGGCGAACACGATTCCGAGGACCAGCACGCCGCTGGCCGCCCCCAAAGCGGCCCACGCACTGCGCGCGCCCGACGTTTTCTCGAGCTGCCGGTCGACGCAGGCGACCAGAACGACGCCGCCGATCAGCGCCGCGATGCTGACCGCCAGACCGACGGAACCGAAGCCCAGAACTGACCGTACGACGCCTTCGATCGTCTGACCAGCTCGCGCCTGGGGGTTACCGCCCATGGTCATCACGCCTAACACGGCGGTACCCAGAAGAAATCCGAGTACGGGCGCCAGCAACGCAATGGGCCAGTACCGGTGAAACATCATGCGTCCCACCCTAAAATGCCGAGATCGACGGGAATATGCCTAGTCCTGATAGCTCTTAATTGTTTCGCGGATGTCATTTGCAAAGAGATAGATCTCGTCAAGGCTTTCAATAGGGTGGCGAGTCTCGACCTTCTCAGCGTCGAAGACACCGAGGTATTTCTGCTTCTTTCCATTGAAATGAAGTCGAGCGACCGGCTTGCGATTATTGTCATCGAGAAGCACAGCGAAATATGATTTGGAGTCCCGGTGCCTCACTCGTTGAGGCTTCACCTCGCTGCAAGCGATCGCCTTGACGATTTGATACCCTTCCAGCTCCTCAAGCGTCGTCTGAATCTCCGTGTCACGGGCGAGATCAACTTCAACAATGTCGTGGCTGTTGATGACATCGCCCTCTGCTGCTGAGGATCCTGAGAAGTTCGACCCGCCTAGGGCGGTCTTCAAGCGGTCGTTAACCTGATCATTCAGGAACTGCTTCGTAGACTTTGTGACCAGGGAAGTAAATTGCTCGCGGACTTTCTGCGTAAAGGCACCGTCGTAGACTCGTGTCGTGAAGAATCGAATCCATTCGTCTTCGGGTTCAGTGAACTGAGCTGCGATCGTGCGCTTGATCTGGCCTATGTATTTGAGTTCCTCAGCTGAGTTGATGATCGAGTCGAGATCGAAGACGTCCTTGGTCAGCTTCCGCAGCTCCGGAATCAGCGTTTCGTCGATGTCCATCAAATCGAGAACCAGAAACGGCTTTTCATCCATGCGGTTGGGTGCGTCTAAGTCCGTGTAGAACTGGTAAATTTCGCCATTCGTGAGAACGGCGATGCGCGCATTGGTGACCGCGAAGTAACGGAAGAGTTGCGAGGCGTGTTCTATCTTCAACGCTTCCGTAGATTTCTTGCATTCAATAAGGATCTGGACTTCACCGTCGCGCATAATCGCATAGTCGACTTTTTCGCCCTTTTTTACGCCGACATCGGCGGTGAACTCGGGGACCACTTCCAACGGATTGAACACGTCGTAGCCCAGGATCGTCGAGATAAACGGCATGATAAATGCGTTCTTGGTTGCTTCTTCAGTTTGAATTGCTTCGCGCTGGTTGCGTACTTTGAGAGCCAATGCCCCAATTAATTCTGCAAATTCCATCATTCCCCCAATTTATGGTTCACTACCTCTGACCTTATCGAAACAATTTATTGGCTCAGACGAGCGGGAAGCCTCAAAGGGTGCTGCGTGGCACGATCCACTCGTGTCGAAACTGGGTCATTACCTTCGAGACGGACTCGAAGTCGCTGTCGTAGTGCACAACAGTCGCATCATTGATGAGAGCGCATGCGGCGATGAGGGTGTCGCCCGCGCCGACCGGCCGCACCAGCGCGGCATGCCAGAGTCAGCTTTGGACCACTAAAGATTCGTCGATTGTGGGCGCGCGCGGGCAATCGCTGACGGCCGAGAGCTGAGTCCATACCCGGTCATGCTCGGACCCGTTCCGTGGGCTGAATCCGATTTCTGTGGCGGTTGGCGCGCAAACTGAGGTTGAAGCGGGGCTGTGCACCTCGACGATTTTGCGCCCCAACTCCACGCTCGCGGGCCAGGACGAGTTTCACGGTCATCGTCACCGGCGGTGCCGCGGGCGTGCGCGACCTGGCCGGCAACCCCGTCTCATCGACCAGCTGGAAATTCACCACGGGTAGCTAGTCTAAAGAGATGCCCGACCTCGTCTGCTCCGACTGCGGCACCATCTACCCGGTGGAGAGCCTGATCTGGCTCTGCAGCTGCGGCGGCATGCTCGACGTGGTTGCCTTCGACACCACAGTGGATGCCGCGGCGCTGCCCGGCCGCGCCCCCTCACTCTGGCGCTACGCCGAAGCCCTGCCGATCGCCGCCGACCCCACCATCACCCTGGGGGAGGGCTTGTCGCCGCTCGTGCCAGCCCGCGCGCTGCCGCACGTGCAGCTCAAGCTGGACTTTCTGCTGCCGACGCTCTCGTTCAAGGACCGCGGCGCCGTGGTGCTCGCGACCCTCGCCAAACAGTTGCGCGTCGAAAGCGCCATGGTCGACAGCAGCGGCAACGCCGGCACAGCGATGGCCGCGTACTTCAGTCGGGCCGGCATCGACTGCACGGTCTACGTTCCCGAATCCACCTCGCCCGGCAAGCTCGCGCAGATGCGCGCCCACGGCGCCACGGTTGAACTGGTACCCGGTTCGCGCGCCGACACCTCCGCGGCGGCCCTGCGGGCTGCCGGGCAACCCGGCGTTTTGTACGCGAGCCACGTCTACCACCCCTATTTTCTGCACGGCGTCAAAACCTACGGCTACGAAATCTGGGAGCAGCGCGGGCGCTCCCTACCCGAGACCGTGGTGGTTCCAGTCGGCAACGGAACGATGCTGCTCGGCTGTTACCTCGCCTTCAGCGAGCTGGTGGCCGCGGGTCTCGCCGAGTGGATGCCGCGGATTGTCGCGGTGCAGGCATCCGCTTGTGCACCGCTGGAACAGGCCATGGCACAGGGTCTCGACTCGCCCGTGACCCTTGACGGCTCAGCCACGATCGCGGAGGGCATCGCCATTGCGGCGCCACCCCGGGGACGACAAATTCTCGCGGCCGTGCGCGCGACCGGCGGCACCATCGTCTCCGTCACCGACCGGCAGACCGCGGCCGCCCGGCAGGAACTGGCCGACGAAGGACTCTTCGTCGAGCCGACCTCGGCCGTGTGTTTCGCCGCGGTGCGCGCCGCCGTCGACCAGACGTTCGACTCCGCCAGCCGCACCTCGGCGGCGGCTGAGAGCCTGCTCACGGCCGAGTCGGTGGTCGTGCCCCTCTGCGGTGCCGGCCTGAAATCGCCCACGTCAACCACGCGGTACTCATGATCGACGACGACCCCGCGGACGCCCCCCTGTGTCCTGCCTGCGGCGTCACGATGATCACCGACGGCGTCGACACCGCCGAGGGGCTGGAATCCTGCCATCGGTGCCCACGATGCCGACTGGTCATAGTCATACCCGGCCTCTGGCCGGAATAGGCCGATCCCTGGCGAAAAACTTTTCAATTGCAGAAGAATCACGTTTATTCTGGTGAACATTCTTGAGAAGACCGCTTGTTCTTGCGCCAATCTGGGTTTAGCAGCCGATACCGGCCAGTTGAGTCAGCAGTCCCGGCTCAGCCCAACTCATACGTCGAAGGAATGAACATGACTGAGTACCAGAAAGACATCGAGGACATCGAAGCCCTCAAGCAGCAGGTCGGCAGCAGCTGGGACGCCATCAACCCCGAGTCCGTCGCCCGCATGCGTGCTCAGAACCGGTTCAAGACCGGCCTCGAGATCGCGCAGTACACCGCCGACATCATGCGGAAAGACATGGGCGAGTATGACGCCGACTCCTCGGTCTACACCCAGTCATTGGGCGTCTGGCACGGTTTCATCGGCCAGCAGAAGATGATCTCGATCAAGAAGCACCTCAAGACGACGAACAAGCGCTACCTGTACCTGTCCGGCTGGATGGTTGCGGCGCTGCGCAGCGAATTCGGTCCGCTCCCCGACCAGTCCATGCACGAGAAGACGACCGTTCCTGCTCTCGTCGAGGAGATCTACACCTTCCTCCGCCAGGCTGACGCCCGCGAGCTCGACCTGCTCTTCACCGGCCTCGACAACGCCCGCATCGTTGGCGACGACGCCAAGGCCGCTCAAATCCAGACGCAGATCGACAACTTCGAGACCCACGTTGTGCCGATCATCGCCGACATCGATGCCGGCTTCGGTAACCCGGAAGCCACCTACCTCCTGGCCAAGAAAATGATCGAGGCTGGCGCCTGCGCCATCCAGATCGAGAACCAGGTGTCGGACGAGAAGCAGTGTGGCCACCAGGACGGCAAGGTCACCGTTCCTCACGAGGACTTCATCGCCAAGCTGAACGCCGTTCGCTACGCGTTCCTCGAGCTCGGCATCGAGAACGGCATCATCGTCTCGCGCACCGACTCGCTCGGTGCCGGCCTCACCCAGAAGCTCGCCGTGACGTACACGCCCGGCGACCTGGGCGACCAGTACAACTCCTTCCTCGATGTTGACGAAATCACAGAGGCCGACCTCGGCAACGGCGACGTCGTCATCAAGCGGGGCGGCAAGCTTCTGCGCCCGAAGCGCCTGGCCAGCAATCTGTTCCAGTTCCGTGCCGGAACCGGCGAGGCTCGTTGCGTGCTCGACAGCATCACGTCGCTGCAGAACGGTGCCGACCTGCTCTGGATCGAGACTGAGAAGCCGCACATCGGCCAGATCGCCGGCATGATGAACGAGGTTCGCAAGGCCATCCCGAACGCCAAGCTGGTCTACAACAACAGCCCGTCGTTCAACTGGACCCTGAACTTCCGTCAGCAGGCCTACGACGCACTCCTCGCCGAGAGCAAGGACGTCTCCGCTTACGACCGCGCCAAGCTCATGAGCGTCGACTACGACGAGACTGAACTTGCCGTGAACGCCGACGAGAAGATCCGCACCTTCCAGCGCGACAGCTCGAAAGAGGCTGGCATATTCCACCACCTCATCACCCTGCCGACGTACCACACGGCCGCACTCTCGACGGATGACCTGGCCAAGGGCTACTTCGCCGACCAGGGCATGCTCGCCTACGTCAAGGGCGTGCAGCGTCGCGAAATCCGCGAGGGAATCGCCACGGTCAAGCACCAGAACATGTCTGGTTCAGACCTCGGTGACAACCACAAGGAGTACTTCGCCGGTGCCGCAGCCCTCAAGGCTGGGGGCGTGAACAACACGAGCAACCAGTTCGAGGAACCGGCTTTGAGCAGCCACTAACTCCCGCTGAGCGACCAGGAAGCCCCAGTCGAAAGACTGGGGCTTCCTTGTTGTATCCGTCCAGACTTGAGACACGGTCGCGGTGGCAGAAGTGTGCCAAAGTCAGGCATGGAACATTTAGACACCATCGTGGTCGGCGCCGGCGTAGCCGGCCTGACGGCCGCTCGACTGCTGGCGAAAGCGGGCCGCAGCGTCGTCGTACTCGAGGCCCGCGACCGCGTCGGCGGCCGGGTGTACACGGACCGCACCGACGGGCTGGTCGCCGACCTGGGCGCATCCTGGATTCACGGCGTGACTGACAACCCCGTCGCGGCAGCGGCAGAGGCGTTCGGCTTGCCGACCGTGGAGTTCACCGTCGGGGGATACCAGCCGGACAGCCGCCCGATCGCTTACTACGGTCCGACCGGCGAGCGACTCTCTGATGATGCCGCGCTGGCCTTCGCCGACGACGTGCGTGCGGTCGACGCCGCGCTCGTCACGGCGGTCGCTGCCTCGAAAGCGGATGCCTCCTACCGCGACGCGACCGAGACGGCCTTGGCCAGCCAGGGCTGGAGCTTCGAGCGCGGGGAGCGGGTGCGCGAGTTTTTGCAGCACCGGAGCGAGGAACAATACGGGGCGTGGATCGAAGATCTGGCCGCGCACGGCCTGGATGACGATGTCATCGACGGTGACGAAGTGGTCTTTCCAAACGGCTATGACCAACTGCCGGGGCGCTTGGCGGCCGGGCTGGACATCCGCTTCGACCAGATCGTTACCCGTCTGCGCTGGTCGACGGAGGGCGTCACTGTCACGACAGGGGGCGGCACGGTGACGGCGGGCACCGCGGTCGTGACGGTGCCGATCGGGGTGCTCCAGTCGACGGATTTCACGATTGAACCGGCGCTCCCCGAACCGAACGCGAACGCCCTGGGGCGACTCACGATGAACGCCTTCGAGAAGGTCTTTCTGCGGTTTTCGACCAAGTTCTGGGACGAGGGAGTCTATGCAATCCGGCAGCAAGGGGCCGAAGGGCGTCGGTGGCACTCCTGGTACGACCTCACGGCCCTGCACGGACCGCCGACACTGTTGACCTTTGCAGCGGGTCCGGTGGCCCGAGAGATTCGCGAGTGGTCGGAACAACAGGTCGTCGGCTCCGTTCTCGCGCAGCTGCGGCGGCTGTACGGCGACCGAGTTGAGCAGCCGACCAGTGTGCACATCACCGCCTGGCAGGACGATCCTTTCGCTCGCGGTTCGTACGCCTACATGAAGCTCGGCTCCACGACGGCGGACCACGACGACCTCGCGACGCCCATCGGGGGAGTGCTGCACCTCGCCGGTGAGGCAACCTGGACGGACGATCCCGCGACGGTCACCGCGGCCTTCTGCTCCGGCCACCGAGCGGCGTCGAATATTCTGCACCAAGAGATCCCTATTGCCCAGGTGTGGGGGGACCGGCCCGCTCAATAGTCACTTTTGTGGGGTGTTGGCCGCCCCCAACCGTACAAAGTTGTCCACTGAGGCCGGCGTCAGTGGGCGCCGCCGAGGTTGCCGGCGTACTCGAACTGGGTCATCAGGTCGTTGCTGGAGGCGAAGAACAGCGCTCCGGTCACCGTGTAATACGCGGTAGGAACGGGCTGGTCGAGTTCGAGGGTGCGTTCCACCCGGGCGAGGTGGGCGACGCGGCGGGCGAAGGCGACCATTGCGACGATGACCCCGACGACCACGCCGATCGCGAGGTTGTGAGTGAGAACGATGACGATGACCGTGGCGACCATGACGGTGGTCTCGCTCTTCGGCATCCGCTTGAGGGTTGAGAAACGGATGCTGTGCCAGTCGAACGTGAGATAAGACACGATTATCATCACCGCGACCAGGGCGGCCATGGGAACTGCGGCGAGCACGTCGCCGAGGCCGAGGACCAGCACGAGCAGGAAGATGCCGGCGAGGAAGGTGGAGATGCGGGTGCGGGCGCCGGAGGCTTTCACGTTGATCATGGTCTGGCCGATCATGGCGCAGCCGCCCATGCCGCCGAAGATGCCGGACATGACGTTGGCGACGCCCTGGCCCCAGGTCTCGCGGGTCTTATTGGAGTGGGTATCGGTGATCTCGTCGACGAACTTTGCCGTCATGAGGGACTCGAGAATTCCCACCAGCGCCATGCCGAGCGCGAACGGCGCGATGATGGTGAACGTTTCCCAGTTGAGCGGAACGCTTGGGAGGAACAGTTCGGGAAGGCTCTTGGGCAGTTCGCCCTGGTCGCCGATCGTCGGCACGTTGAGGCCGATGACCACGGTCGCCACGGTGAGTACCACGATCGCGACGAGCGACGCTGGAATGACCTTGGTGATACGTGGCATGACGATCATGATGATCAGGCCGGCGGCGACGAGCGGGTACACTAGGAACGGAACGCCGAGCAGCTGGGGGAGCTGTGAGATGAAGATGAGTATGGCGAGGGCATTGACGAAGCCGACCATTACGCTGCGAGGGATGAACCGCATGAGTTTGGCGACGCCGACCAGGCTCAGCACGATTTGGAATACCCCGGCGAGGATGACGGTGGCGACGAAGTATTCCATCCCGTAGTCGCGGGCGACCGGGGCGATCACGAGGGCGACAGCGCCGGTCGCGGCGGTGATCATGGCCGGGCGTCCGCCGACGAACGCGATGGTGACGGCCATGACGAACGAGGAGAACAGGCCCACGCGGGGGTCGACGCCGGCGATGATCGAGAACGCGATCGCCTCGGGAATCAGCGCCATCGCCACGACCAGCCCGGCGAGCACTTCGCGGGTGAGCAGGCGGGGCGTGCGCAGTGCGGTGAGCACCGAGGGTTCCGCCTTGTAGCGGTTGGATGCAGCAGATTTTTGAACGATGGCCATGAGGCCTCCAGAAGCTGGGCCGACAATGCGGCCGAAGTGGATAGGGAAGAGTTGGGTGGGCGCCGCAGTGCGCACCTCCACCGGACCTTGGCGATCAAGGACAATGGTGGGAGTGTGGGCTCACAGATGAATGTCAGCCGACTTTCGCAACACTACCCTAACGTAAGGGTTGATTGTGACCCTAAAGAAAGAGGCTTCCGGTGGAACCAGGCGCGACAGTCCCTGCGGTCACGATGCATATCGGCGAACTCGCCGACAAGACCGGGCTCTCGCTGCGCACGATCCGTCACTACGACGAGGTCGGCCTACTCAAGGCATCCGCTCGCACCGATGGTGGCTTTCGGCTCTACACGCCCGACGATTTCACTCGGCTGATGCTCATTCGTCGCATGAAACCGCTCGGCTTCACCCTCGACGAGATGACGACACTGCTGGCGGTCATCGACGCCCGACAAAACGGTGAAGCGGATGCCGACACCCCCGAAACCAGGCAGCAACTGGACGCCTTCATCACCGAAACCGCTGCCCGACGCCAGAAACTCCAGGACCAACTCGGCATGGCCGACGAGTTTCTGGAGTTGCTCCGCGCGCAGTAGGAGTGGCGGTCCCTCCACACATAGACGAAACCACCTCGATACAGTGGGACCCACATCCCCAATTGACTACTTCTATTAGAAGCGAGTTTCTATGTCACTGAGCGTCAACTCCGCCCCATCGATCGCTGGGCTCGCCCTGAGCCGAACTTCTGCCCCTCGCGCCACCGAAGAGCAGCCGGGCGATAAGCTCATGTCTCTGTTGACGGCATCCGATCGCGAGGTCGTTTATCAAGCGACCGGACGTCGAGTCGATGACAGCTCAAAGATTGTGTCCATGTTTGCGGTCGAAATCGCCTTGGACCGTCAGTCGGGATATCTCTTTGCCGGTCAGGAGATTTCACCGGCGTACCTTCAGCTCCTGGCCACCAAATACGCCGGTGACGAGTACTCGCAATCATTCGGAGTCGCCATCGACAATGCTTTGAGCTACCTGACCGGGCAGGCGCCCCAAGCGGCCCTCGACGTCACTGCCTGACGCCCGTCTCTCTCCCTGCGGCCCTTGATTTAGCTACCGCTGCTCGCGAACTTCGATGTTAACGAAAAGGTCAATCCCTATCGGCCTTCGGGAGGACGCCGCTTCCGAGTCTTTCGAGGAGGTCGACGGTCTTTTCGGTCGCGTCCCGAATTCGTCTCAACGTGCCGACCACGCTGATGCTCGCGAAGAGGGCTATAAGTATAAGGGCAACTTCTGGCCACGTTGGGTTCATGCTTTCACGCTAGCCGACGTGTGGACGGGATGCCGCGAGCGGTAGTTCCGCCTCTACTCACGGATTGAGAAGAGTTCCTGCGGCGTTGTAGCAAGAGCGTCGCAAACGAGGGTGAGCGTGGTGAAGCGGATGGCCTTCGCCCGGTTGTTCTTGAGAATCGAGAGGTTGGCCATGGTGATGCCGGTGCGAGAAGACAGCTCCGTGAGCGTCATGCCTTTGCTGATTAATACTGCGTCTAAATGGCAGACGATCCGGTGGTTGGTCGAAGTCTCATCGAGCGATTCAGACAACTCCGTCGACATCCTTCTCGAGTTTTGCGCCGGCCTGGAACGCGGCGGTGAGGGCGAGCGCAACAAGTCCGGCGATGATAATGGACACCGGCCACTGCGGGGAGTTGATGTTGATCCCTTGATAGTCGCCGCCGAGGAACCGTTCCTGCTGCTCTGTAGAGACCAATCCGGCTCCGAACAGGAGCCCGACGCGTGAGGCGACATAGACGCTCGCGACGGTGTCAGCGAGGGCCTGTGACACCCCGCCGATAAGGAGCGCGAGGCTGAGCCGTCGCCAGTTCGTGACGACGAACGGGTCGAAAGGACGTGCCTGCGCTATCCCGCGCAGAACGCGGAGGAGGAAGACCGTCGCTAGAACAATCGTAGCGGCGTGAATGAGCGCCGGAAGGGCGCACAGGAGGCGCAATGACAGGTCGGCGTCAGCCAATGTGCCGCTCGCGCCGTCGTACAGGTCCGCTTTCAAGAGCTGCGGCAGGTGGGCCAGGGGCAGTCGGCCGTCAGCGCCACCAAACGCTACCAGCGTGCGCCCGGTTGCGATCGTAATTGCCTGCGTGATGTTGCTCAGAACCGTGAAGCTCGCGACGATCAGCAGGATCGCGCGGACCACCCTGAAGGCTTTCGGCCGCTCGCGAAGTGGTCGACTATCGATGACATTCCCCTGGACCATGAGTTACTCCATATTGTTATTCAATGTTATTGAATATCAATATACACGGAGTCGTGACAGCGTGAGCAACCTACCGGCGTAGCAGTGCAGTGATCTGCGGGAGACCGTCTCGTTCGAGGCTGTTGAGTACGTCATGTGCTGTTCCAGGCGGATTTGTCCAGGCGTCGGCGATCGCTTGTATCGCTCGATGCACCGCCGGCCCATTGAGGTAAAATTGATCGATCAGAAAGTCATCCGGGTGCTTCGCTTCGATGCCCCATTTCTCAAGCTCCCGAGCCGGAAAATCCTTCACGTTGAACGTCACGATGGCCTGAGCGCCGGACTTGACGGCCGCCGCGACCACGTGGCGATCGTTCGGGTCGTTCGTGAGACTGATGGCGGGAATCAACTCTTCGTAGCCGGTCACCATGCTGTCGCTGACCACGGTGCGCAGGAGCTGGCGTGTTCGGGCCAGCCTCCCCGCGTCGAGGTCCGGCCTGTTCTTCGCAAGGCTTCGGAAGGTCTCCTCCAGGATCTCCTCAGTCCACTTGGCCTGGACCAGACCGCCGAGGGCAATGCGGATGAGGACGTCTCGGAGCGTTGATGGGTACAGCACGTTCGCGTCATAAACGGCGACGAAAGTCACCGCGCGACGCCCATCTCCTGACCGAGCCGAGTGAGTTCGTCCGCTGCTGACCGACCTCGTACATCGTTGTCGCGCTGGTATCCAAGAAGGGAATCGGCTCGGATTCGACGGTGGGTTCCGACTAGTCGGTAAGCGATTCGACCCTCGTTGAGCATTTTCACCACGAATGGCCGTGAGACGTTGAGGATTTCAGCCGCCTGTTGAGTCGTCAGCTCGGCGTGCAGTGGCACGATGCTCACGCTCTGGCCGGCAGCCATGTTTGCGAGCACCGACACCAGCAAGTCGATCGCTGCGCGGGGGACCACCACCGGTTCGGCCTCGTCGGCCACGGTGAGTGTGACCGGCCCGTCCTGGCCCTGGTGCTCGGCCAGCACGCGCCGCACTGAAATCAAGGCGGTCCTGGCCAGCTCTTGATCTGGATTCGGCAGAAGGTGCTCCATGGTGAATGCCATGACCACATTCAAACACGTAACACGGCCTAAACGCAATAAACGAATCTTGGCGTGCTCAGCCCGCATTGCCCCGGCGCGGGCGCTGGCGCCATGGATGCACGTGCGACAGAATTGCACCTAGCAAGTCCTGCACCCCGTCTCGAAGGCCCGGACCGGGAGCGCGCTCGCGGTCGTGGCCTCGTGCAATGGGAGGGCCACCAATGGGAAGCGTGAGCGCCTACGCGACGGCGAACGGGAAGCGCTACCGAGTGCAGTACCGCAAGCCGGATCGGTCCGCGACAAGCAAGCGTGGCTTCATCACGAAGCGGGAAGCCATCCTGTTCCTGGCCTCCGTGGAGGTCGCCAAGAGCCACGGAGCCTACCTGGACCCGAGTCGGTCGCGGGTGACGGTGGCCGAGTGGATGGAGCGGTGGCTCGCCACACGCAGTGACCTGCGACCCCCCACACTTGACCGCGTCGAGGGGATCATTCGACGCAATATCGTGTTGACTCTGGGACGAGTGCCGCTCAGCGAACTTCAGCGCATCGACGTGCAGGAGTGGGCGGCGAAGCTGTCGGAGAACCAGGCAGCGTGGTCGGTGCGCAAAATCGTCAACACCCTGGGCGCGGCCCTGCAACTGGCCGTCGACGACGGCCGCATCCCGGCCAATCCGGCTGCACGCCTCAAGTTGCCCAAAGTGTCGAAGGTCTCGAAGCGGTATCTGAGCCACGAGCAGGTCAGAGACCTCTCAGCGGCCGCAGAACGGCGCGGCAGTCGCTACGGGCTCGTGGTGCTGGTTCTGAGCTATTGCGGTCTGCGCTGGGGCGAATTGGCCGGCCTGACCGTCGCCGACATCGATCTGACCCGCAGCAGGCTTGAGATTCGGCACACCATGATCGAGGTGAACGGCTACCTCGTCGAATCCACGCCCAAGACCTACGAGGAACGGTCCATTCCCGTGCCTGCCTTCGTGGTCGAGCTCCTGCGCGTTGCTGTCGCCGACCGCGCAGCGACCGAGCACGTCTTTGTCGGCCTGCGTGGCGGGGGAGTGCTGCGCAATCGCGTGTTCCGGCGCGGGTTCCTCACTGCGGCCGCCGACGAAATCGGGGTGCCGGGTTTGACGCCTCACGAACTACGTCACACCTGCGCCAGCCTGGCCGTTTCAGCGGGCGCAAACGTGAAAGCACTGCAGCGGATGCTCGGCCATGCGTCGGCCAAAGAGACTCTCGACACCTATGCAGACCTCTTCGACTCGGACTTAGACAGCGTTGCAGTCGCGTTGAATCACGTAGTCGAGGCGCTAAGTGAAGTCAAAATGTAGTCAGACGGCCAAATCTTCCAAATCGTGATGGGAAGACAACGGGCCTTGACCGGGCCTTTCTTGGTGTGCCCCCAGGCAGATTCGAACTGCCGCCCCTGCCTCCGGAGGGCAGTGCTCTATCCCCTGAGCTATGGGGGCCAGGGTGATTCAAGGTTAGCATCATGCCCCGGCTGCCAAGACCCACCACGGGTCAGCCGACAAAATCTGCTAGCCGAGGTGCGAGAGCACCGTCGAGATGAGGGGCTCGGCATCGCCGGGCTCGAAGAACGCGGCGGTGCTGAGAGTGACCCAGTACTTTTCCGTGAAGACCTGCGCTTGACCGACGCCACCGGCATAGGTGAAGAAGCCGTCCACAGCCGGCGGGGTGCCGTAGCTGGGAACGGCCTGGCTATCGGCATCCGCTTGATGCTTGAGCGTGGTCATCAGCACATCGTTGGGGGCCACGACCGAGATCTCGATGAGCTCGCCGCTGGTCTGGTTTGACCAGCCGCAGGTCAGGCCGTTGTACGTTGCGGCGGTCTCGCCCAGACTGCCGGCACTCGGCGAGTAGTTGGGAGCGGTGCCATAGTTGGGGTTGAAATCGTAGACATCCTGCAGGGTGAGCAGGTCGCCACAGGTCTGCGTGATCGCGGATCCGGTCGCTTCCGGCGTCGGAGACGATGACGGCGCAGCGCTCTCGGTGGGGTCAGCGGATGCCCCACTCGTTGCGGTCGCAGAATCCGTGGGCTTCGGCTCGTCGCCACCACTGCACCCGGTCATAACGAGGGCGAACAGCGTGCCAGCGGCGAGCAGGACGCTCGCCCGGCCACGAGTGGAACGAACGAGAGTGGGGTAGACGCGTGTATCAGTCACGCGTTGACCTTACCAACAGGAGGGGCCGGTACGATTGACCGGTGACTCCTGCCGAACTCTCCCAGTCCCTGTTTGACCTCATTCTCGACGTCAGCGAGCGCCGACGTGAGGCTGACACTGTTGGGGTAGACCTCGGACTCACCCTCGCCGACGTCGCTGTCGAACGCCCACGCAACCGCGACCACGGCGACTGGGCCTCAAGCATCGCGCTCAAGATCGCCAAGCCCCTCGGTGCCAACCCGCGCGAAATCGCCGCCGAACTGGCCGCCGGTCTCGAACAGCTGAGCGATGTGGCATCCGTTGAAATCGCCGGCCCCGGTTTCATCAACATTCGCCTCGAAGCGGCGGCGGCCGGCGCACTCGCGCAGACCATCGTGAACCTCGGCGACGCCTACGGCACCGGTCACCTCTACGACGGCCTCAAGATCAACCTCGAATTCGTCTCGGCCAACCCCACCGGACCGATCCACATGGGCGGTGTGCGCTGGGCCGCCGTCGGCGACAGCCTCGCTCGCGTGCTCCAGGCCGAGGGCGCCGACGTCACCCGCGAGTACTACTTCAACGACCACGGTTCGCAGATCGACCGCTTCGCCCGCAGCGTGCTGGCCAGCTACCTCGGCGAGCCCACCCCGGAAGACGGCTACGGAGGAGCCTACATCGGCGACATCACCGCCAACGTACTCGCGAAGTACGACGGCGACGTCGCGGCCCTGCCCCGCGAGGAACAGCAGGAGGTGTTCCGCTCCATCGGCGTCGACCTCATGTTCACCGAGATCAAAGAGAAGCTGCACAGCTTCGGCGTGGACTTCGACGTGTACTTTCACGAAGACTCCCTGCACGAATCCGGCGCCGTCAACCGTGCCATCGATCGCCTGCGCGAACAGGGCCACATCTTCGAAGCGGATGGCGCCATCTGGCTGCGCACGACCACCTTTGGCGACGATCGTGACCGGGTCATCATTCGCTCCAACGGCGAACCCGCCTACATCTCGGGCGACCTCGGCTACTACCTCGACAAGCGTGAGCGCGGCTTCGACCAGTGCCTGATCATGCTCGGCGCCGACCACCACGGCTACGTCGGCCGCATGATGGCGATGGTCTCAGCCTTCGGTGACGAACCGGGCGTGAACCTGCAGATTCTGATCGGCCAGATGGTCAACCTGCTCAAAGACGGCGAGCCGGTGCGCATGTCGAAGCGCGCCGGCACCATCGTCACCCTCGACGACCTCGTCGACGCGGTCGGGGTCGATGCCGGCCGGTATGCGCTGGTACGCTCGAACAGCGACTCGCAGCTCGACATCGACCTCGACCTGCTCGGCAAACGCACCAACGACAACCCGGTCTTCTACGTGCAATACGCCCATGCCCGTACGTCGGCCGTGGCGCGCAATGCCACCGCGAGCGGCGTCGAACGCACCGTCTTCGCCCCCGAGCTGCTCGTGCACGACAGCGAATCCGCGCTGCTCGGCGTGCTGCAGGAGTACCCGCGCATCGTCGCCCAGGCCGCCGAACTACGCGAGCCGCACCGCGTGGCCCGCTACATCGAAGAGGTCGCCGGCTACTACCACCGCTGGTACGACAACTGCCGGGTCATTCCGCTCGGTGACGAACCGGTCACCGACCTGCACCGTACCCGCCTGTGGCTCAACGACGCCACCGGCCAGGTGATTCGCAACGGCCTCGGCCTGCTCGGCGTCACTGCCCCGGAGCGCATGTGATCATGGCCAGAACCAAACGTCGTGGCCTCGTTCCGCTGATCATCGTGGGCGTGCTCGCCGTGCTGCTCGTCGGCGCCTACTTTCTGGTAGACGGCGGGCTGCGCGCCTTCGCGCAGGACACCGCTGAGAAAGAAATCACCAAGAGCATGCCCGCCTCGGTGACCGGTGACGTCACCGTCACCATCGGCGGCACCTCGGTGATCGCCCAGTTCATCGCCGGCAGCTTCGACCAGGTGGAACTGACCGCACCCAGCCTCACGGTAGACGGCGTGCCGGCATCCGTTCACGTCGTGGCTCGTGATGTGTCGACCAACACCGCCAAGGCCATCGGCTCGCTCACCGCGACCCTCGACGTGGACCAGGCCGCGCTCAACCAGCTGGTTCAGGCCTCCGGCACGGCTCCGGCTGACGCCGTGATGACCCTCGGTGCCGGCGTCGTCACCTACACCGGCACGGTGAAATTGTTCGAGTTCAACGTGGGCTACAGCGCCACCGCCACGGCAACCGCCGCCGGTGACACAGTGAACATCGCGCCCACCGAAGCCACCGTCACGAGCGGCGTCGGCGACATCGATGCGACACCCCTGGTCAATCTGATTCTCCAGCAGGCGCCCATCAGCGTCTGCGTCGCTGGGTACCTGCCCGAAGGCGTCGAACTGAACGGTGTCGACATTTCTCCCGAGCGGGCACGCGTTACGCTGGAGTCGAGCACGCTTATGCTCACCCGGCAGTCGCTGACCACCCTCGGCACCTGCTCCGGCTAATTCGAACCTCGCCACCTGCGGCGGTAGAATCCAGTCAGGCACGCCCCATTCGCGGGCTGGCTCATTTTCCGGCTTCAGGGACCAATCCGGGTTCGCTCGCTGAGATTCCCCTTCGACTCTCGTGAGGTACTTCCCGTGACACTTGATCCCTCGGACGGCTCGTCCAACCCACTGGCACCCGACTGGCTGCACATTCCCGCCGACGCCAATGCGCTCGCCCCCGGACTCTGGCCGACCTCGACCATTCGCAGCGGCACCGGCGAACTCGTGCTCGGCGGAGTGAGTGCCACG
Organism: Cryobacterium flavum; assembly: GCF_900103805.1. Classification (GTDB taxonomy): domain Bacteria; phylum Actinomycetota; class Actinomycetes; order Actinomycetales; family Microbacteriaceae; genus Cryobacterium; species Cryobacterium flavum. Next base: position 62,683 of record NZ_FNIB01000007.1, read on the forward strand.
GCCCTCGCCGCCGAATTCGGCACCCCTCTCTATGTCATCGACGAAACGGATGCCCGCTCCCGCGCCGCCGAGCTGCTCGCCGTGTTCCAGACCGAGTTCGCCCGCATCGGCACAAGTGCCAAGGTGTACTACGCCGGCAAAGCCTTTCTCTCCACCGAGATCGTGCGCTGGATGACCGCCGCCGGCCTCAACATCGACGTGTGCAGCGGCGGCGAACTCGCCGTCGCGCTGGCCGGCGGCGCGGACCCGGCCCGGCTCGGCTTTCACGGCAATAACAAATCCCTGGCCGAACTCGATGAGGCCACCCGGGTCGGTGTCGGCACGATCGTGATCGACAGCGAGGTCGAAATCGGCCGCGTCGCCGAAGCGGCAGCCCGCAACGGCCGCGTGCAGAACGTGCGTCTGCGCGTGAACAGCGGCGTGCACGCGCACACCCACAATTTTCTGGCCACCTCGCACGAAGACCAGAAATTCGGCATCGTGCTCAGTGACGCGCCCAGGCTGGTCGCGCTGATTCGCGCTGAACCAGCGCTCAATTTCGTCGGTCTGCACTGCCATATCGGGTCGCAGATCTTCGGCGCCGACGGATTCGCCGAGTCGGCCGCACGTCTGCTCGAGCTGCACGCCACCCTGCTGGCGGATGGTCCGGTGCCGGAGCTGAACCTGGGCGGCGGCTTCGGTATCGCCTACACGAGCGCCGACGAACCCACTCCGATTCGCGAACTCGCTCGAGCCCTGGCCGACATCGTCGCCGCCGAGTGCGATCGGCTGGGCATCCCGCTGCCGGTCGTGGCTTTCGAACCCGGCCGGGTCATCATCGGTCGCTCCGGCGTGAGCCTGTACCGGGTCGGCACGACCAAGGCCGTCGACGTCTCGGGTACGCAGCGGCTCTATGTCAGCGTCGATGGCGGCATGAGCGACAACGTGCGCCCCGCCCTCTACGGCGCCGACTATGCCGTACGCCTCGCCGACCGTACGTCGACCGAACCTCCGGTGCTCGTGCGTATCGCCGGCAAACACTGCGAGAGCGGCGACATCGTCGTCGACGCTGACTATCTGCCCGGGGATGTGACCCCAGGCGACCTGCTCGCCGTGCCCGCCACCGGCGCCTACTGCTGGGCACTGTCCAACAACTACAACTATCAGGGCCGCGCGCCCGTCGTCGCTGTGCGCAATGGCACAGCGCGTGTTCTGGTGCGCGGCGAAACGATTGCCGACCTGCTCGCGCGGGACACCGGGGCCATGCCGCCCACCAACGGAGGAGAATCTTGAAGATCGAATACCGCAATCTCCGTGTCGCCCTCCTCGGCGGTGGATCCGTCGGCGCCCAGGTAGCCCGCCTGCTCCTCGAACAGGGCCCTGAGCTTGCCAACCGGGTCGGCGCGACCCTGGAGCTGGTCGGCATCGCGGTTCGCGATGTGAACGCGGAACGCACCGTCGACCTGCCGCGCGAACTATTCACAACCAACGCTGAAGAACTCATTCTCGGTGCTGACATCGTCATTGAACTCATGGGCGGCATCGAGCCGGCCCGCAGCTACATTCTGCTCGCGGTCAGCAGTGGAGCGGATGTTGTCACCGCCAACAAGGCGCTGCTCGCCCTCCACGGACCCGAGCTGTTCGCCGCCGCGAACCAGGTCGGCGCCCAGATCAACTACGAGGCCGCCGTCGCCGGGGCAATTCCCATCGTGCGTCCGCTGCGGGAAAGCCTCGCCGGCGACCAGGTGAAGCGCATCCTTGGTATCGTCAACGGCACCACGAACTTCATTCTCGACCGGATGGATACCGAAGGGTCCAGTCTCAAGGACGCGCTGGCCGAGGCCACCGCGCTCGGTTACGCAGAGGCCGATCCGACCGCGGACATCGGCGGCTTCGACGCGGCGCAGAAGGCGGCCATTCTGGCGAGTCTGGCGTTCCACACGACGGTGCCGCTGGCATCCGTTTATCGCGAGGGCATCACGCAGGTCACGCCGGCGCAGATCGAATCAGCCCGCAAGGCCGGCTATGTCGTGAAGCTGCTGGCCATTTGCGAGCGCGTCACCGATGAAAACGGGGTCGACGGGGTGTCGGCGCGGGTCTACCCGGCGATGGTTCCGCGCAGTCATCCGCTGGCCTCCGTGCACGGCGCCAACAACGCCGTCTTCGTCGAGGCGGAATCCGCCGGCAGCCTCATGTTCTATGGCGCTGGCGCCGGGGGAGTTGAGACGGCCTCTGCCGTTCTCGGCGACGTCGTCTCGATCGCCCGGCGTCACGTCGCCGGCGGGCCGGGAGTGGCCGCGTCGAGCTACGCCGAACTGCCCGTTTTCGACATCGGCCGGGTCACCACCCGCTATGCCGTGACCCTCGAAGTGACCGACGAACCCGGCGTGCTCGCGACCATCGCGAGCGTGTTCAGCAAGCGCAAGGTGTCGCTGGCGCTCGTGGAACAGTCCATGACGCCGGCCGTGATGGCAACGAAGAGTCGTGCGGCGCGCTCGGCCACGGCTACCCTAGTTATCGGGACTCATGACGCAACGGAGGCCGCACTCGCCGCCACCGTGCAGGACCTGGCCACCAACAGTGTTGTCAGCGAAGTCGCATCCGTTTTGAGAGTTGAAGGAGTCTGATGTTTAGCCCAAGCGAGACCAGTGCCAGCCTGACCAACCCCGCGGCGATCGTCAGCCGCCAGTGGCGGGGCGTGCTGAACGAATACTCCGACCGACTGAACATCTCGGCCGCGACCCCGATCATCACCCTGGGTGAGGGTGGAACGCCGCTCATTCCGGCCGCCGCGCTCTCCGCGCGCACCGGCGCGAAGGTCTGGATCAAGTTTGAGGGAATGAACCCGACCGGGTCGTTCAAGGACCGCGGTATGACCATGGCCATCTCCAAGGCCATGGAAGACGGTGCGAAAGCCGTCATCTGCGCCTCGACCGGCAACACCAGCGCCTCCGCTGCCGCCTACGCCACCCACGCCGGCATCACTGCCGCCGTGCTCGTGCCGGAAGGCAAGATCGCCATGGGCAAGCTCAGCCAGGCCGTCGCGCACAATGCCCAGCTGCTGCAGGTGCAGGGCAACTTCGATGACTGCCTCGACATCGCCCGCGATCTCGCCACCAACTACCCGGTGCACCTGGTCAACTCGGTCAACCCCGACCGCATCGAGGGACAGAAGACCGCGGCCTTCGAGGTCGTCGAGGTGCTCGGTGACGCCCCCGACTTTCAGTTCGTTCCGGTCGGCAACGCCGGCAACTACACCGCGTACTTTCGCGGCTACAGCGAAGAGGTCGCCCGCGGCGCCACCACGAAGCTGCCGCGCATGTTCGGCTTCCAGGCCTCGGGCAGCGCCCCGATCGTGCTCGGCCACCGCGTTGAGAACCCCGACACCATCGCGAGCGCCATCCGTATCGGTAACCCGGCATCGTGGGACCTCGCGCTGAACGCCCGTGAGCAGAGCGACGGCTACTTCGGCGCCATCACCGACGCGAAGATTCTCGAAGCCCACCGCATTCTCTCGGCCGAGGTCGGCATCTTCGTGGAACCGGCATCCGCTATCGGCGTCGCCGGCTTGCTCGAGCGTGCCGAAGCCGGATTCATTCCGAAGGGATCGACCGTGGTCATCACGGTCACCGGCCACGGTTTGAAAGACCCGCAGTGGGCGCTCCGCACCGCCGACGGCTCCGATGTGAAGCCCACAATTGTTCCGATCGATACCGCCGAAATCGCGAGCGTGCTCGGCCTGGCCAAGGCATGACCAGCCCTGTCTCGTTGATCGGCCGCGCTGTCTCGGTGCAGGTTCCGGCTACGACGGCCAACCTCGGCCCCGGCTTTGACACGCTCGGTCTGGCGTTGGCCAAGTACGACCAGCTCGAGGTGACCGTGCGGAGCGAACCCGGCGTGTTCGTCGAGGTGCACGGTGTCGGTGCCGGTTTGGTTCCCACCGACGAGACCAACCTCGTCGTACGGGCCATCATCCACACTTTCAACGCTGTTGGCCAGGCTATGCCCGGGCTTGACATCGTCGCGCACAACGTCATCCCGCACGGGCGCGGCCTCGGTTCCTCCGGCGCTGCCATTGTGTCGGGCATCATGGCGGCCAAGGGCCTGCTCGAGGGCATCGTCGACATCGACGCCGAGATGCTGCTTGTGCTCGCCACCGAGATGGAAGGGCACCCCGACAACGTGGCGCCCGCTCTGTTCGGTGGCCTGACCATTGCGTGGACGACGCAGGAAGGCCCGCGGCACAAGAAACTCATGGTGCACCGCGGCGTCAAGCCGCTCGTCTTTGTGCCCGAGCAGGAGATGTCCACTGCGCTCGCGCGCAGCCTGCAGCCGGCCTCGGTGCCGCACGAAGACGCCGTATTCAACCTGTCGCGTTCGGCGCTGCTGATCGCCGCGCTCATCCAGAGCCCGGAGTTGCTGCTGGCCGCGACCGAGGACAAACTGCACCAGAGCTACCGTGCCGCGGCGATGCCGGAGACGAACAAGCTGATCACCCTGTTGCGCGCGGCCGGCTTCGCTGCCGTCGTGTCCGGTGCCGGGCCATCCATTCTGGTGTTGGCGAGCGACCCGAGCCAGCGCTTGGTGGCTGCCGAACTCGTGGCCAGCAACTCTGATACCCCGTGGCGAGCACTCATGCTCGCCGTCGACGTTCAGGGCGCCACCGTGCATCCGCTCACGGCGGACAACGCGGGGGAGACGACGGCGGAGACCGCGGCGTAGGGAGCAGTCGAGTCGAGTCGGCCTCCGCGGCGCGCTTCGGCTCGGCCGGTCCTCGGGCTGTCGAAGCGACTGGCTCCGGGATGCTATGGTTATTGTGCACCCGATAGAAACCGCCTTGAGCGACATCTTCTCCGGTGCATTCCCTGTACCTCACTGTTATTGCGAATTTCTGCGTAGCGGTGGGTGTTTACACCAATCCCCTCCATTTGTCGGATTGGATCACCCGCAGCGCAATTCTCGCTGCATACATCTCTCCTGACCTGAATCTTTGTTCGGCAGGGGAAAGGAACCCCCTTCGTGACTGATGTCAACCTCCGCGCCGCTGGCTCGGATCTTCCCCGTCTGAGTACCCTTCGCGTGTCCGAGCTTCAGGCTCTGGCCCTTGAACTGAAAATCCCCGGCGCTTCCAAACTTCGTAAAGGCGAACTTGTGGAGGCAATCCAAACGGCTCAGTCCGGCACGAGCGCCGCTGCTCCCGCCGACGCGCCGGTCGTTGAGGCTGCCCCTGTCGAGGCAGCCCCTGTCGAGGCAGCCCCCGAGATCGCACCGATCGAGAGCCTCGCCGAGGCACTCGAAACGGCCCCCCGCAAGCGTGCACCGCGTCGTGCCAGTACCGCGACCGCTGCTCCCGCCAAATCCCACGTCAATGCCGACGCCAGCACCGGATTCGGCATCATCCTGCCCGACGCTCCGGCGGCCGGCTCGCGCATCGCTCGCAACGCCCGCGGCGTTGTGACGTCCACCACCGTTGCTCCCGTTGTCGACGACGCTGCTCCCACCAGAGCGGATGCTGACAAGCCGGTTCGCCAGGCACGCAAGCGCGTGCAGGTCGCACCGGTGCTCCTCGATGACGCCGCCGCTGTGGTTGCCGACTCCGCTGACGCGGCCGCCGATACATCCGTTGAGGTCGCGGCATCCACGCGCCGTCCGTCCCGGCGTGCGTCGTCGCAGCGCACCACCGCTGTCGTACCGGATGAGACGCCCGCTGAGTCTGACGGTGTCGCCGATTCTGCAGAGGTCGCACCCGACGCGTCGGTCGAATCACCCGACGCGTCGGTCGAATCAACCGACGAGTTGAACGACCAGTCGAATGATCAGCAGAACGATTCCGGTGCACCGCGTCAGGGCCGTAGCCGCAGCCGCAGCCGCGGTGGCGACCGTGCGCAGGGCGCCGACCGCAACCAGGGCGACCAGAACGCCCAGAACGACCGTGGTCAGAACGACCGCAACCAGAACGGCACCAACGACGAGGGAATGACGCGGGCACAGAGCCAGCGTCAGGCTCGCAATGAGCGCAACCAGGAACGCAACCAGGAGCGTGCGCAGGCCCAGGCCGACCGTAACCAGGGTCAGAACGAGCGTGGCCAGGACCGCAATCAGGGTCAGAACGAGCGTGGCCAGGACCGCAATCAGGGTCAGAACGAGCGTGGCCAGGACCGCAATCAGGGCCAGAATGACCGCGGCCAGGACCGCAACCAGCTCGACGACGACCTGAACGGCCGCGGCAACCGCAACCGGTATCGTGACCGCAAGCGTCGCGGCCCGAACCAGGGCGATGACTTCGAACCCGAGGTCAACGACGACGACGTACTCATTCCCGTCGCCGGTATTCTCGACGTGCTCGACAATTACGCGTTCGTGCGCACGTCCGGTTACCTGCCGGGTGCGAGCGACGTGTACGTCTCGCTCGGCCAGGTCAAGAAGTACAACCTGCGCAAGGGTGACGCCGTCGTCGGCTCCATCCGTCAGCCGCACGAGGGCGACCAGTCCGGTCGTCAGAAGTACAACGCCATCGTCAAGGTCGACTCCATCAACGGCCAGACCGTTGAAGAGGCCGCGGCCCGCGTCGACTTCCACAAGCTGACCCCGCTGTACCCGACCGAGCGCCTGCGCCTCGAGACCGAGCCGGGCAAGCTCACGCAGCGCATCATCGACCTCGTCGCCCCGATCGGCAAGGGCCAGCGTGGCCTGATCGTCGCACCGCCGAAGGCCGGTAAGACCATCGTCATGCAGCAGATCGCGAACGCCATCGCCACCAACAACCCCGAGGTCCACCTCATGGTCGTCCTGGTCGACGAGCGTCCCGAAGAGGTCACCGACATGCAGCGCACGGTCAAGGGTGAGGTCATCGCCTCCACCTTCGACCGCCCGGCCGAAGACCACACCGTTGTCGCTGAGCTCGCCATCGAGCGTGCCAAGCGTCTGGTCGAGCTGGGCCACGACGTCGTCGTGCTGCTCGACTCGATCACCCGCCTCGGCCGCGCCTACAACCTCGTGGCCCCGGCCTCTGGCCGCATCCTCTCTGGTGGCGTTGACGCATCCGCTCTGTACCCGCCGAAGCGTTTCTTCGGTGCGGCACGCAACATCGAGAATGGCGGCTCACTCACCATCCTCGCTTCCGCGCTGGTGGAGACCGGCTCCAAAATGGACGAGGTCATCTTCGAGGAGTTCAAGGGCACCGGCAATATGGAACTGCGCCTGTCGCGTCAGCTCGCCGACAAGCGAATCTTCCCGGCCGTCGATGTGAACGCCTCGGGCACCCGCCGTGAAGAAATGCTGATGAGCGCCGATGAAGTCAAGGTCACCTGGAAGCTGCGCCGCGCCCTCGCCGGGCTCGAACAGCAGCAGGCGCTTGAGCTCATCCTCGGCCGTCTCAAGGAGACCGCGTCGAACGTTGAATTCCTCATGCAGGTTCAGAAGTCGATGCCGACCCTGAACGGGTCAGACAAGGACAAGTAATGTTCGAATCCGTCCTCACGCTGCTGGCCGAGCACGACGACCTGCAGTCGCAGTTGGCGGATCCGGAGCTGCACGCGAATCCGGCCCGTTCGAAGAAGGTCAACCGGCGCTACGCCGAGTTGAGTCGCATCATCGCGGCGTACCACGAGTGGAAAGAGATTGAAGACAACCTCGAGGCCGCTCGTGAGCTCGCCGACGAAGACGCTGCCTTCGCCGAAGAGATCCCGGACCTCGTCGAACAGCTGGACGTCACGGCTGAAAAGCTGCGCCGTCTGCTGATCCCGCGCGACGAACTCGACGCCCGCGACGTGATCATGGAGATCAAGATGGGGGAGGGCGGCGCCGAATCGGCACTGTTCGCCGCCGATCTGCTGCGCATGTACCTGCACTACGCCGAGTCGAACCGCTGGAAAACCGAGATCATCGAGCAGACCTCGAGCGACCTCGGCGGTATCAAAGACATTCAGCTCGCCATCAAGGGCTTTTCGAGCGACCCGGCCGAAGGCGTGTGGGCGCACCTCAAGTACGAGGGGGGTGTGCACCGCGTTCAGCGCGTGCCGGCCACCGAGTCGCAGGGACGCATCCACACCTCAGCGGCCGGCGTGCTCGTCTTCCCCGAAGTCGACGAGCCCGAAGAGGTCGAGCTTCACCCGAACGACCTCAAGATCGACGTGTATCGGTCGAGCGGTCCTGGCGGGCAGTCGGTCAACACCACCGACTCTGCCGTGCGCATCACCCACCTTCCCACCGGAATCGTGGTGGCCATGCAGAACGAGAAGTCGCAGCTGCAGAACAAGGAAGCCGGCATGCGCGTGCTGCGCGCCCGCGTTCTGGCCCGTCAGCAGGAAGAGATCGACGCGGCAGCGTCGCTCGTGCGCAAGGGACAGATTCGTACGATGGACCGCTCAGAGCGCATCCGCACGTACAACTTTCCGGAGAACCGCATCGCCGATCACCGCACCGGTTACAAGGCGTATAACCTGGACGCCGTCATGAACGGAGCCCTCGGCCCCGTCATCGACTCCTGTATCCACGCCGACGAGGAAACCCGCCTGGCCGAGCTGGGCGACCCCGAGTAACCCCCACATGGACGGGGCCCAGGCCCCGTCCACGGGCCCATTTTATAAACTTGGCCCAGGGACGGGGCCCTGGCCCCGTCCGCAGTTTCGACCGACTAGAGGTAGTACTCGGGTTCGAGGGTGCCGCCGCGCGCGGACTCGACCGTAGCGGGGGTTTGCGGGCGAATCGTCGCCGGCACGCCCACGAGCAGCGACCGCGGTGGAGCGCCCTTGGTCACTACGGCGTTGGAGCCGATCGTGCTCCAGGCACCGATCGTGATCGGGCCGAGAACCTTGGCGCCGGCCCCCACCGTGACACCGTCTTCCAGAAACGGATGCCGCCGCACACCGCGCGCATGCCCGTGACGGCTCTTGCCGCCCAGCGTCACCGCGTGGTACAACATGACATCGTCGCCGAGAATTGCCGTCTCACCGATCACGACGCCCATGCCGTGGTCGATGAACAACCGGCGGCCGATGGTCGCGCCCGGATGAATCTCAATCCCGGTCAGAAACCGGGTCACCTGGGACAGCAGACGAGCGGGCAGGTGCAGCCCGGCGCGCCATAACCGGTTAGCGACCCGATACGACCAGACCGCGTGCAGCCCACTGTAGGCCAGAAAAACCTCGGTGTTGCTGCGCGCGGCGGGGTCGTGGGTGCGCGCAGCCGCGATGTCTTCGCGGAGGCGCCGTAAGGGATTCATTGAAGGGCAGACAGCGTTCTCTTAGTCCAGTAGGTCTTCGTACAGCACCGTCGAAATGTACCGCTCGCCGAAGCCGGGAACAATCACGACGATGGTCTTGCCAGCGTTCTCGGGTAGTTTTGCCTGCTCGAGCGCAGCCCAGACAGCGGCGCCGCCGGAGATACCGCCGAGGATGCCCTCATCGGTGCCGAGTGAACGCGCCGTCGCGAGCGAGTCGGCCAGGGTCACATCGGTGATCGAGTCGTAGACCTCGCGGTTCAGGGTTTCCGGAACGAAGTTCGCGCCGAGGCCCTGAATTTTGTGCGGGCCGGGCTTTCCGCCGGTGAGAATGGGGGAGTCGATCGGCTCGACGCCGACAACCTTGAGGCGCGGCTTCTGGTCTTTGAGGTACCCGCCGGTGCCGGAAAGCGTTCCGCCGGTACCGATGCCCGCGACGAGAATGTCAACGGCACCCTCGGTGTCATTCCAGATTTCCGGGCCGGTCGTGGCGCGGTGGATGGCCGGGTTGGCCGGATTTGTGAACTGGCTGGCCAGAACCGCGCCCGGGGTGTTCGCGACGATCTCGGCGGCCTTCTCGACCGCGCCGCGCATGCCGTCGGCACCAGTCGTCAGCACAATTTTGGCGCCATAAGCGCGCATCATGACGCGGCGTTCCTTGCTCATGGTCTCCGGCATAGCCAGAATGACCGTGTAGCCGCGGGCGGCGCCGACCATAGCGAGGGCGATACCCGTGTTACCGCTGGTGGCTTCGACGATGGTTCCGCCCGGCTTCAGCGAGCCGTCCTTCTCGGCGGCGTTGATGATCGCGACGCCGATGCGGTCCTTGACACTGCTGGAGGGGTTGTAGAACTCGAGCTTCAAGAGCACGGTGGCGCCGAGGCCGGCGGTCAAACGGTTCAGCTTGACGAGGGGGGTCCCACCAACGGCTTCGGTGATGTCGGAATAGATCTTGGGCACGAGGGCAACTTTCATTCGGTTTTCATTCGGTGAAATTCGGTGTGAGGGCCGTCTTCAGCCTATGTCTCCCGGCCGAAAATCAGTTGGTGCGTTACATTTCACTACGTGCCTTCTTTAGATTCTGACCTGCCCCAGACCATCACTTCCTTGCGAAAACGAGCGATCAGCGTACTGACCGCAGCCGGCATCACCGATCCCGAGGTCGACGCCGACCTGCTGATCGGCCACGTGCTCGGCCAGAGCCGCGGCGAAGTGCAGGCCGGCAGCTTCCTGAATCGACCGGTTAGCCAAGCGGATGCCGCCACCATCATCGCCCTGCTGGCCCGCCGCAGCGGGCGCGAACCCCTGCAACACATAACAGGGCGGGCCCCGTTCCGCTCCCTCTCCCTGAATGTGGGCCCCGGCGTGTTCGTGCCGAGACCCGAAACCGAGCAGGTCGCCCAGTTCGCCATCGACGCCCTGCGTTCCATGCCCGATCCGGAGCCGATCGGCATCGACCTCGGCACCGGAAGCGGCGCGATCGCCCTGGCCCTGGCCACCGAGGTGCCGCACGCGCGCATCTTCGCGATCGAAAACTCGCCGGAAGCGTTCCCCTGGACCACCCGCAACTTCGACGAGATCGGCGCCGCCAACGCCACCCTCGCCTTCGGTGACCTCGCCGACGCGTTCGTCGAACTGGACGGCACGGTGGCCGTCGTCATCTCCAATCCGCCCTACATTCCAGCGGATGCTATTCCCCGCGACCCCGAGGTGCGCCTGTTCGACCCAGCCCAGGCCCTGTTCGGCGGCCCGGACGGACTCGACGTGGTGCACAGCGTGTCAGCAACTGGGCTGCGCCTGCTGCGCGCGGGGGGTGTGCTCGTGATCGAGCACGGCGAGCTGCAGGGCGCCGCGATCCGCCAGCTGCTGGCAGCCGACGGATGGCGTGCCCCGGCCACCCACCGCGACTACACCAGCCGGGACCGGGCCACGACAGCACTGCACCCTTAAACGGAACCCCGCCAGTCGGCGCATCCGCTCTTCACGACAGCACTGGGTTAGAATTGCCGGAAATGACACGCATCTACGATTGCACGAGCGACTCGACCACGGACGAATCCACCACGAGCGAAAACTACAGCGCGCATATCGCTCTGGCGCGCACGGCCATCGGTCGCGGGGCGCTCGTCGTCATCCCCACCGACACGGTCTACGGAGTGGCCGCTGACGCGTTCAACGCTGAAGCCGTTCAGCTGCTCCTCGACGCGAAGGGCCGCAGCCGGCAGTCGCCGCCACCGGTTCTCATTCCCGGAATTCCCACCCTCGACGCCCTCGCCGTCGACGTGCCGCAGCCGGTCCGCGACCTGGTCGCAGCGTTCTGGCCCGGCGGACTCACTGTCATCGTCAACGCCCAGCCCTCGCTGGTCTGGGATCTCGGCGAAACCCGCGGCACGGTGGCACTGCGCATGCCGAGCAACCAAGTTGCACTCGATCTGCTCGCCGAAACCGGCCCGCTCGCCGTGTCCAGCGCCAACCTGAGCGGGATGCCGGCCACCACCGACGCCCAGGCTGCTGAAGCGGCCCTCGGCGAGAGCGTCGACGTGTACCTCGACGGCGGCACCGCCGGCAGTACCTATGAGAGCGTGTTTGGTCAGACCGGCGACGGCTCATCGACGATCGTGGACGCCACCGGTTTCGAGACCAACGGCGGTTTTCTGCACATCGTGCGTAGCGGCGTCATCTCCCGCGACGCGATCGTGGCCGTCGTGGGCGATGTGCTCGCTGCCGCGCCGGCCGTTCCCGGGTTCCCGGCGATCTCGGCCGAAGCGGAAGCGACACCCACCCTCGCCGCCCCATCTCAGGACGAAACGGATGCCGACCGGTAGCCCATGACTCTTTTCCTCCTGCTCGCGCTCGTTTCGGCGATCGTCACCTTCGTGCTGTCGATCGTGGTCTACAAACTCAGCCACAAGTACCGCCTGTACCCGAAGATTCGCGAACGCGACGTGCACACCCGGCCCACTCCGCGCCTCGGCGGTATCGCCATGTTCCTTGGCATCGTCATCGCCTTTGGCGTGGCCTACCTCGCTGCGGGGGCCTTCGCGCCCCTGCGACTCGTCTTCGCTGACCCGCAGCAGATTTTAGCTATTCTCGGTGCTGCCCTGCTGATCGTGCTGGTCGGCGTCGCCGACGACATCTGGGACCTCGACTGGATGACCAAACTCGCCGGCCAGTTCATCGCTGCCGGCCTCGTGGCCTGGCAGGGCGTTCAGATTTACTCTCTACCGATTGGCGGTCTGACGGTTTGGAGCGGCTGGACGTCGATCGTTGTCACGGTCGTCGCCATCGTCGTGGTCATGAACATGATCAACTTCATCGACGGGCTCGACGGCCTGGTCACCGGTGTCGCCCTCATCGCTAACGGGGTGTTCTTTCTCTACAGTTATCTGCTCGTGCGCGACACCTCACCGACCAACTACTTCAACCTGGCATCGCTGATCGCCGCCATTCTGGTCGGCGCCTGCGTGGGGTTCCTCCCGCTGAACTGGCATCCGGCCAAGATGTTCATGGGTGATGCCGGCGCGCTGCTGGTGGGCCTGTTGATGGCGACCAGCGCGATCGCGATCACTGGTCAGATCGACCCGACGGCTACCAGCCGCTCGCAGCTGTTCCCGGCCTTCATCCCCATCCTGCTGCCGGTAGCGATCATGATCATTCCACTGCTCGACTTTGGGCTCGCGGTCATCCGCCGGGTGCACGCCGGTAAATCGCCGTTCAGCGCCGACCGAAAACACCTGCACCACCGGCTGCTCGATATGGGGCACTCCCACCTGCACGCCGTTCTGATCTTCTATGGGTGGACGGCCGCAGCATCCATTGGCTGCCTGCTGTATTACATACTGCCGGTCTACTTCGGCCTGCCGACCTGGTACGGGACCATCTTTCTGGTGACGTCGCTGCTCATCTGCACCATCGTCACGCTCGCACCGCTCGGCCGCCGCAAGACCGGGGAATGGCTTAGCCAGTCCGCACCAGTGCAGTTGGCAGTACTGGACGAGCTCGACCCACTCGACGAGGCCGCCCAAGTCCAGCCCGCCCCAGCCACACCAGAACCACACACGACACGAGCGACCGCCATTGTGGCGGCGCCTGCCGAGGAGAACGTATGAGAACCAACGACACCGTCCGCACTCAGCCCACATCGATCCCGGTGCTGCGCCGCATCCTGATTTACGGGGGCTGGGTCGCCCTGGCAATCGCTGTTGTCGGATCGGTTATCGGCTACCTCGTCGACGGCGGTACCGGTGTGCTCAGCGCGCTGATCGGTACGGCCATGTCGGTCGCGTTCATGGGTATCACGGCTGGCAGCATTCTGCTAGCCAATCGGGTCGCCGGCAAAGAGTCCGCCATCGGTGGCTTCTTCGGCATCATCATGGGCGGCTGGCTGCTCAAGTTCGTGGTGTTCCTGGTGCTGCTGGTCGTGCTGCAGGACCGCGAGTGGATCCAGCCGATGGTGCTGTTCTTCTGCATTATTGCCGGGGTTGTCGGGTCGCTCGTCGTCGACGCCGTCGTCGTCATGAAGAGCCGGATGCCCTACGCCAGCGACGCCACCTTGCCCCCGGCCCCGGTCGACGAGTAACCCTACGACCCATCTGCCCACGGATCCCGCTCACGATTCGGCTCAGCGCCTGATCTTTGCTAGAGTAAAAAGCGATCCCACCCCGGTTTGCACATGCTTTACAGCGTCGTAAACCTGCCCATATTCGTCGATGCGCGAGCAGAGCTCACCGCCCCGAAACAGGAGAAAGCGCTGCTAGAAATCGCCGTAAACCTGATGGTCCCGTCTGCCACCGGCGACGGTGAATTTCACGGTCCCTCCATCAATGAGTTCTTCCCCGATGTAATTTTCTTTGCGGATACTCCGTTCGAGATCAACCGCATCATTCTGATTCGTTTCCTCGCGGTCGCGGTTTTGATGCTGGTCTTCTGGCTCGGCACCCGCCGCATGAAGATCATTCCGACCCGCGGCCAGAGCCTGGCCGAAATGGGACTCGACTTCGTTCGCGTCAACATCGCCGAAGACCTGCTCGGAAAGAAAGACGGCAAGCGTTTTCTGCCGCTTCTGACGACCATCTTTTTCATGGTGTTGTTCATGAACATCACCGGAATCATTCCGTTCCTGAATATTGCCGGAACCTCGGTGATCGGAGTGCCGCTGCTTCTCGGTGTCATCTCCTACGGAACGTTCATCTACGCCGGCGTCAAGAAGAGTCCAGCGAAGTTCTTCCGCAACTCGCTCTTCCCGCCCGGAGTGCCCAAGGGCCTGTACCTCATCGTGACGCCGATCGAATTTATCTCGACGTTCCTGGTGCGACCGGTCACCCTGACGCTCCGACTGATGATGAACATGATCGTCGGGCACCTCCTGCTCGTGCTGTTCTTCAGCGCCACCCAGTTTTTCTTCTTCACTGCGGATGGCGGGTTCAAGCTCTTCGGCGCTGGCACCCTCGTCTTCGGCTTCGCCTTCACGCTCTTTGAAGTGCTGATCGCCGTCCTCCAGGCTTACATTTTCGCCCTACTCACCGCCGTCTACATCCAGCTCGCGCTGGCTGAGGAACACTAGACACTTTAGGAATCCGGCATTCGCCGCATTCACCACTACGGAAGGAAACACACGTGGACGCAACAACCGTTCTCGCGGAAATCAGCGGAAACATCGCGACCGTCGGTTATGGCCTCGCAGCCATCGGCCCGGCAATCGGTGTAGGTATCGTCGTTGGCAAGACCATCGAGGGTGTCGCTCGTCAGCCTGAGCTGGCCGGCCGACTGCAGGTACTGATGTACATCGGTATCGCCTTCACCGAGGCACTCGCCTTCATCGGCATCGCCACCTACTTCATTTTCACCGGCGTCTAAACCTCTTCACTAACTAGTTAGGAGGCATGATGCTTCACGCAGTAATTGCAGCCGCGACCGAAGAAGCGGCAAAGAACCCGCTCATCCCTGAGTGGTACGACATCATCTGGTCGGCGGTCTGCTTTGTCGTGATTTTGTTCTTCTTCTGGAAGCTTGTGCTGCCCAGAATGCAGAAGCTTCTTGACGACCGTGCAGAAGCCATCGAGGGCAACATCGCCAAGGCCGACGACGCCCAGCGCAAGGCTGAAGCTGCACTCGCGGCGTACACAGCCCAGCTGGCTGACGCCCGTGCCGAAGCCGGTGCCATTCGTGATCAGGCCCGCACCGACGGCCAGCGCATCGTCGCTGAGCACAAGGAGCAGGCTGCGGCCGAGGCCGGTCGCATCGCGGCCAGTGCCAAGACGCAGATCGAAGCCGAACGCTTGGCCGCCGTCGTCTCGCTTCGCAGTGAGGTCGGCACCCTTGCCATTGACCTCGCTTCGGGCGTCATCGGTGAAAGCCTGTCCGACGACGCAAAGGCCAGCGCCATCGTCGATCGTTTCCTGGCAGAACTCGAAGCCAGCGAAGCACCAGCAGCAGGAAAGATCTAGCAAATGGGAAGCGCCACCAGAGAAGCACTCGCCACGTCGAGGGCGGCCCTGTCCG
Source organism: Cryobacterium flavum (assembly GCF_900103805.1). Classification (GTDB taxonomy): domain Bacteria; phylum Actinomycetota; class Actinomycetes; order Actinomycetales; family Microbacteriaceae; genus Cryobacterium; species Cryobacterium flavum. The sequence goes on from NZ_FNIB01000007.1 coordinate 78,383, forward strand.
TCCCGGGCGGCACGACTGATCTGGCGACGGGCGAAAGCCTGTTCGGCGCCGGTCGAGTAATCGGGTCGTCGTCCCAGCTGTTGTCAGCACTCGGCGACGCCTCAGCGGATGCTGCGGCCAAGGTCACCCTCGTACGCGCCGTTTTCGGTGCCAACGTGACGCCTCGGGCACTCGACCTGCTCGCAGCGGCCGTCTTTGAACGCTGGTCCAGCCACGACGACCTGCTCGCCGGGATCGAAGAACTGGGCCTACGGGCATCCGCCCTCTCTACTCCGGCCGGAACGTCGATCGGGGGCGAGCTCTTCGCCTTCGGTAAGACGGTGTCCTCGGACGCTGAGCTGGAGCTGGCCCTGGCCAGCAAGCTCGGCAAGCCTGGCGCCAAGGCAGCCCTGGTCGAAAAGCTGCTGGACGGTAAAGTCTCCGGTCAGACGCTCGCCATTGTTCGTCACCTGGTGCAGCAGCCTCGCGGCCGCCGCATCGGCGAACTGCTGCGACACGCAGCAGCAGTCGTCGCGGACGAGTCCGGCACGTCGATCGGCACCATCACGTCGGCGAGCGTTCTCACGGCCGATCAGCTCGCTCGCTTGCAGAAGAACCTCCAGTTGCGTCACGGACGAGCACTCACCATCAACCAGGTCGTTGACCCGGAATTGGTCGGCGGAGTGCGCGTGCAAATCGGCGACCTGGTCATCGATGGCAGCATTGCAACCCGCCTGGCAGATTTGAGACTCCAGCTCGCTCGCTGAGTCACCTCAGCAGCACCAAAAACCCAGCAGTACCAGATGACTCAGGGCGGCAGCGTCCTCGAACAGACAGAACCTGTACTTTCGTACAGAAAAGGGAAGATGATGGCAGAACTAACGATCAGCCCCGATGAGATCCGTGGCGCTCTCCAGGACTTCGTGAAGTCCTACGAGCCGAACAAGACATCAACGACCGAGGTCGGCTACGTCACCACGGCCGGCGACGGTATCGCCCACGTTGAGGGCTTGCCCGGCGTGATGGCGAACGAGCTCATCAAATTCGCCGATGGCACCCTGGGCCTGGCCCAGAACCTCGACGAAGACGAGATCGGCGTCGTCGTACTCGGCGAGTTCGGCGGCATCGTTGAGGGCATGGAGGTGCACCGCACCGGCGAGGTTCTCTCTGTTCCGGTCGGCGACGGCTACCTCGGCCGTGTTGTCGATCCGCTCGGCGCCCCCATCGACGGACTCGGCGACATCGCGACCGAAGGCCGTCGTGCCCTCGAACTGCAGGCCCCCGGCGTCATGAGCCGCAAGTCGGTTCATGAGCCGATGCAGACCGGCATCAAGGCCATCGACGCCATGATCCCGATCGGCCGCGGCCAGCGTCAGCTGATCATCGGTGACCGCCAGACCGGCAAGACCGCGATCGCCATCGACACCATCATCAACCAGAAGGCCAACTGGGAGTCCGGCGACAGCAACAAGCAGGTTCGTTGCATCTACGTCGCCATCGGCCAGAAGGGCTCCACCATCGCCTCGGTGAAGGGTGCGCTCGAGGATGCCGGAGCGATGGAGTACACCACCATCGTCGCCGCTCCCGCCTCTGACCCGGCCGGCTTCAAGTACCTCGCCCCGTACACCGGCTCGGCCATCGGCCAGCACTGGATGTACGCCGGCAAGCACGTTCTCATCGTCTTCGATGACCTCTCCAAGCAGGCCGAGGCCTACCGTGCGGTATCGCTGCTGCTGCGTCGCCCGCCGGGACGCGAAGCATACCCCGGAGACGTCTTCTACCTGCACTCCCGTCTGCTCGAGCGTTGTGCCAAGCTTTCCGACGAGCTCGGCGCCGGATCAATGACCGGTCTCCCGATCATCGAGACCAAGGCGAACGACGTTGCCGCGTACATCCCCACCAACGTGATCTCGATCACCGACGGCCAGATCTTTCTCCAGTCCGACCTGTTCAACGCCAACCAGCGTCCGGCAGTCGATGTCGGCATCTCGGTCTCCCGTGTCGGTGGCGACGCTCAGGTCAAGTCGATCAAGAAGGTCTCCGGAACGCTCAAGCTCGAGCTGGCTCAGTACCGTTCGCTCGAGGCCTTTGCAATGTTCGCCTCCGACCTGGATGCGGCCAGCCGTCGTCAGCTCGCCCGCGGCGCCCGCCTCACCGAACTGCTGCGCCAGCCGCAGTACTCGCCGTACCCCGTTGAGGACCAGGTCGTCTCGATCTGGGCCGGCATCAACGGCAAGCTCGACGAGGTTCCGGTTCCCGACGTGCTGCGCTTCGAACGCGAACTGCTCGACTTCCTCGGTCGCAACACCGAGGTTCTGAAGACCCTGCGCGAGACGAACGTTCTCTCCGACGAGACCGTCACCGCTCTCACGGCCGGTGTCGACAAGTTCAAGCTCGAGTTCCAGACCGGCGAGGGTAAGCCGCTCGCCTCGGTCAGCAAAGAAAAGTTTGAAGCCATCGCAGTTGAAGACGTCAACCAGGAAAAGATCGTCAAGCACCGCCGCTAGTCGATACGACTTGCAGCAACTGACGACGCCAAACTGAAAGACAAGGAAGCAGACACATGGGAGCGCAACTTCGGGTCTACCGGCAGAAGATCAAGTCTGCCCAGACGACCAAGAAGATCACTCGGGCCATGGAGCTGATCTCCGCCTCGCGCATCCAGAAAGCGCAGGCGCGAGTCGCTGCGTCAACCCCGTATTCGCGAGCGGTCACCCGCGCCGTATCGGCCGTGGCCACGTACTCCAACGTGGAACACGTGCTCACAACCGAGCCGGAGACGATCAGCCGTGCTGCGGTGGTCATCTTCGCTTCGGACCGTGGCCTGGCGGGTGCCTTCAGCTCCCAGGTGTTGCGTGAGGCAGAGTCGCTCAGCGAACTGCTGCGCAGCCAGGGCAAGGACATCGTCTACTTCCTGGTCGGCCGTAAGGCCATCGCCTACTTCAGCTTTCGGGGCCGCGCGTCGGAGCGAATCTGGACCGGCGGCACCGACCAGCCGCAGTTCGAGACTGCCAAGGAAATCGGTGAGGCCCTGCTGGAATCGTTCCTGCGGGACGCTTCCGACGGCGGCGTCGACGAGATTCACATCGTTTACAACCGTTTCGTGAGCATGGTCACCCAGGTGCCAGAGGTCGTTCGACTGTTGCCCCTCGAAGTTGTCGAGGGTGTGGAAGAACCAGGCGACAACAAGGTTCTTCCGCTCTACGAGTTCGAGCCCGACGTCGAAACGGTTTTGGACAGCCTCCTCCCGGTGTACATCGAGAGTCGCCTGTTCAACGCGATGCTGCAGTCGGCGGCATCTGAACATGCAAGCCGCCAGAAGGCAATGAAGTCGGCCAGCGACAACGCCGACAAGCTGATCACGGACTACACCCGCCTGTCCAACAACGCGCGGCAATCCGAGATCACCCAGCAGATTTCCGAGATCGTGGGTGGAGCCGATGCGCTCTCATCCGCCAAGAAGTAACCAGAGAAGAGAGAGCAATGACTGACACCGCAACCGCGCCAGTCCGCGCGGAGGATACGGCCGGTTCTGTTGGCCGCATCGCCCGTGTCACGGGCCCCGTTGTCGACATCGAGTTTCCGCACGACTCGATCCCCGGCATCTACAACGCCCTGAAGACCACGATCACCATCGGCGACGAGTCGAACGAGATCACCCTCGAGGTTGCCCTGCACCTCGGTGACGACCTGGTTCGTGCCATCGCGCTCAACCCGACCGACGGACTTGTCCGCGGCCAGGAAGTGCGCGACACCGGCAGCCCCATCACGGTGCCGGTTGGAAACGTCACGAAGGGCAAGGTCTTCAACGTCATCGGCGATGTCCTCAACGCCAAGCCGGGCGAGAAGATCGAGATCACCGAGCGCTGGCCCATCCACCGCAAGCCGCCGGCCTTCGACCAGCTCGAGTCCAAGACTCAACTGTTCGAAACCGGCATCAAGGTCATCGACCTTCTCACGCCGTACGTTCTCGGTGGAAAGATCGGCCTGTTCGGTGGTGCCGGAGTCGGCAAGACCGTACTCATCCAGGAAATGATCCAGCGTGTTGCCCAGGACCACGGTGGAGTATCAGTGTTCGCCGGCGTTGGCGAACGTACCCGTGAGGGCAACGACCTCATCGCCGAGATGGAGGAAGCCGGCGTCTTCGACAAGACCGCCCTGGTCTTCGGCCAGATGGACGAGCCGCCGGGAACGCGTCTGCGTGTCGCGCTCTCCGCCCTCACCATGGCTGAGTACTTCCGCGACGTGGAGAAGCAAGACGTGTTGCTCTTCATCGACAACATCTTCCGCTTCACCCAGGCCGGTTCCGAGGTGTCGACCCTGCTGGGCCGGATGCCTTCCGCAGTGGGCTACCAGCCGAACCTGGCCGACGAGATGGGCATCCTGCAGGAGCGCATCACCTCGACCCGTGGCCACTCGATCACCTCGCTTCAGGCGATCTACGTTCCCGCCGACGACTACACCGACCCGGCACCGGCGACCACCTTCGCCCACCTCGACGCGACCACCGAGCTGTCTCGTGAAATCGCGTCGAAGGGCCTGTACCCGGCCGTCGACCCGCTCACCTCGACCAGCCGTATCCTCGACCCCCGCTACCTGGGTGCCGATCACTACAACACGGCCGTACGCGTCAAAGCGATTCTGCAGAAGAACAAGGAACTCCAGGAGATCATCGCGATCCTCGGTGTTGACGAGCTCTCTGAAGAAGACAAGGTCACAGTTTCGCGTGCCCGTCGTATTCAGCAGTTCCTCTCCCAGAACACCTACATGGCGAAGAAGTTCACCGGTGTCGAGGGTTCCACTGTTCCGCTCAAGGACACCATTGAATCGTTCACGGCAATCGCCAACGGTGACTTCGACCACGTAGCTGAGCAGGCTTTCTTCAACGTCGGTGGCATCAACGACGTCGAAGAGAAGTGGGCTCAGATTCAGAAGGAGAACGACTAAGCATGGCGAAGTCGCTGTCCGTCAGCGTTGTCTCGGCCGACCACCAGGTGTGGACGGGCGAGGCGACGATGGTTGTCGCCAAGACCGTCGAGGGCGAGATTGGCATCCTGGCCGGTCACGAACCGATGTTGGCGATCCTGGCCGTGGGTGACGTTCGTCTCACCCTGCCTGATGGCTCCAAAGTTCTGGCCCAGGCCGAGGATGGATTCCTGTCGGTCGACAACGACATGGTCACCATCGTGGCGCGCAAGGCTGAACTCGTGGGTTCCAAATAACCCGTCTGAACCACCAGTGCTGATACTGCTTCCGCCGTCGGAGACGAAACGCTCCGGCGGCGAAGCTGTACCCCTGGACTGGACCACACTCGCTTATCCGGCCCTGACGGTGAAACGTCGGGTGCTCGCGCGGGCGCTGGTCTCCCTGGCGCGGCATCCCGAGGACGCCCGTGCCGCCCTCAAGCTGGGCCGCACCCAGCTGTTCGAAATCGACCGCAACCGCGAGCTGCTGACGTCTCCTACGCTTCCCGTCATCGACCGCTACACCGGCGTGCTCTTCGACGGGCTGGATGCTGCCACCCTGTCGGCTGCGCAGCGCCAGTTCGCGCACGCCCACCTGGTCGTACACTCCGCACTGCTCGGCCCGCTCGCCGCCCTCGACCCCATTCCGGCGTACCGGCTGTCGCACGATTCACGAGTGCCGAACGTGACCCTGGCCAGCCACACGCTCAAACAGCACTGGAGTGCCGCGGTGGCGACGCTCCTCAGCCAGACCGACGGACTGCTGCTCGACCTGCGATCCGAGGCCTATGTGGCGCTAGGAGCGAAGCCCGTGCGGCCGGATTCGCTGTACCTGCGGGTGGTCGCCGATTCCGGAGACGGGCAGAAGCGTGCCCTGAACCACTTCAACAAGAAATCCAAGGGCGAATTCACGCGCGCCCTGCTTCAACACGAACACGAGTTCACGACGGCGAGCGAACTGATCGACTGGGCCCAATCGGTCGGAATTCGCCTCGGTCAGGGCGCACCCGGCGAACTGGAGCTCGTCGTTGAACAACACCTCGCTGCGGCCGGCCGGCCGGCCGCATCCACGATCTATTCTGGGGTTAGGCTGGGCGCGTGAGTACAGACGCCAGCACCTTTTCCCCAGCGGTCAACGTTCCCATTCTTCGGCAACCGGTTAATGTCACCGTCACCGGTGCCGGCGGACAGATTGGCTATGCGCTGTTGTTTCGCATTGCCGCTGGCGCCTTGCTGGGACCGACGACGCCGATCCGCCTCACCCTGCTGGAAATACCCCAGGGGCTGAAAGCCGCGGAGGGCACTGCGCTCGAACTCGAGGACTGTGCCTTCGGCCTGCTGCGCGGGGTAACGGTCACCGATGACCCCACGGTGGCGTTCGACGGAGTAAACATTGCGCTTCTGGTCGGCTCCCGCCCGCGAGGACCTGGCATGGAACGTGCCGACCTGCTGGGCGCCAACGGTCGCATCTTCGGGCCGCAGGGTGCGGCCATCAACGCCGGCGCCGCCGACGACGTGCGCGTGCTCGTGGTGGGCAACCCCGCCAATACGAATGCCCTCATCGCGGCCGCACACGCGCCCGACGTGCCGAGTGACCGCTTCACCGCCATGACCCGGCTCGACCACAACCGCGCCGTCGGGCAATTGGCCAACCACCTTGACGTGGCCGTCGGGGCGATTCACGGATTGACCGTGTGGGGAAACCACTCGGCGACTCAATACCCGGATGTCTTCCACGCGACCGCCCAGGGTCGAGCGGTGAGTGAGCTGGTCGACGAGCAGTGGCTCGCGGAGACGTTCATTCCGCGCGTCGCCCAGCGCGGGTCGGAGATCATCGCCGTGCGGGGCGGCTCCTCGGTCGCCTCCGCCGCCAACGCGGCCATCGACCACGTCGGAGACTGGGTCACCGGCCGCGGCACGGATTGGACCAGCGCCGGGGTAGTCTCAGACGGCTCGTACGACGTTCCGCCCGGACTGGTCTGCTCGTTTCCGGTGCGCTCCGTTGATGGGCAGTGGCGCATCGTGACCGGGCTGCAACAAGGCGAATTCTCCCGCAGTCGAATTGCGGCCTCTGTTGCCGAACTCGTGGAGGAACGCGACGCGGTACGGGCCCTCGGCCTGCTGCCAGTCGGCCGCCGCTGAAACCGCGGCTTCACTGGTCGGTTACCGGTGTGCGATGCCCTCGTGGCTGAGCAGCCAGGCCTTGGTCGGGATGCCCTCTCCTGCGCTGTAGCCGGTGATCTGGCCACTGGTCGCGAGCACTCGGTGGCAGCCGATGATGATCGGCACCGGATTCGCGCCAACGGCCCCACCGATGGCGCGGCCCGATCCGGGCCGTCCAATGTCGTTGCCGAGCGCACCATACGAGATGACATCGCCGAATGTGAGGCTGGCCAGCCTCGCCCAGACGCTGCGCTGAAATTCGGTGCCGCGGGTGAGGTGCACGGGCAGGTCGAACGTCTGCCGGGTTCCGGCGAAGTACTCGCCGAGCTGTTCGGCCGCCCGTTGCAATACCGGGGAGGGCTCCTCTGGGGTCGCGTCGAGCGGCAGCTGGCCGTCGGTTTCGATGGAAAGGGAAAGGATGCCCTCATCGTCGGCGGTGAGTTCGAGCCGGCCGATCGGGCTGGGGAGGCGGAGTAGGTGCGCGGGAGTGAGTGCAGTCGGGATGCTGTCCATGATTCGACTGTAGCTGCCACCCTCGGCGTCGCCTCGCGGGTTTCGGACATCGGTGCACAACCGCCGAGTACCTTCTCCTGTGCAGGAGGTGGCTGCGCCCCTAGTCTGTAGGGATGGCTCAAATTGAATATCGCAGACTTGGCTCATCCGGATTGACCGTCTCGACGATCGGGCTCGGGTGCAACAATTTCGGGCGCACCGGAACCGCGTCAGAAACCCAGGACGGCACGACGGCGGTTATCGATGCTGCCTTCGAAGCCGGGGTGACGCTGTTCGACACCGCCGATATCTACGGTGCCGAGCGTGGCCTCAGCGAAACGCTCATGGGGCACTCGCTGCGCGGCAAGCGCGACCAGATCGTGCTCGCCTCGAAATTCGGCATGGATATGGGCGGCCTGAACGGTCCGGACTGGGGCGCGCGGGGCTCACGCCGGTACATCCGTTTGGCCGTCGAGGCATCGCTGCGTCGGCTGCAGACCGACTGGATTGACCTCTACCAGCTGCACGTTCCCGACTCGTCAACACCCATCGAAGAGACGCTGTCCACCCTGCACGACCTCATCACCGAGGGCAAGATCCGTTACATTGGTCACTCCAACCTGGCCGGGTGGCAGATCGCCGAGGCCGACTTCACCGCTCGCATGAACGGGCACCCAGCGTTCATTTCAAGCCAGAACGAATACAGTCTGCTCGTGCGCGATGTCGAAGACGAGGTATTGCCGGCGGTGAACGCCTTCGGTCTCGGGTTTCTGCCCTTCTTCCCGCTCTACAACGGCCTGTTCACCGGCAAATTCTCCCGCACGGGCGGGCCAGCCGACAGCCGCATCATGATGATCAGGCGCCATCTCGCCGACGATGCCCCGTGGGACGTGATCGAGCAGTATCAGGAATGGTGCGACGCGCGCGGCGTGACCATGCTGGCGGCGACGTTCGCCTGGCTTCTGGCCCAGCCCGGCCTGACCAGCGTTATCGCCGGCGCCACCAAACCCGAGCAGATTCGACAAAACTCGGACGCGGCGACGTCGTGGCAGCCGTCGGTCGATGAAGTTGCCTACATTTCAAACCTTTTCGCCTGAACGCAGCAGGTGAAGTCGGCGCACGAGTCGGTGTTTTCTGCGCAGAGCGCAATATTTTTAGTCGACGACGTGCCGGTAAGAGTGCACTATTGCTTCAGTGGTTGCTGCGCCCGACCCATCCGGTCGGGCGGGCATCCGTCTTTTAATAGGAGAACTTCGTGCTGTGGTCCTTGCTCGTGCGTTACCTGCGCCCATACTGGCAACTGCTTCTAGGGGTGATCGTCTTTCAACTGGCCCAGTCGATCGCCTCGCTCTTTCTGCCCACCCTCAACGCTGACATCATCGATGATGGTGTGGCAACCGGTGACTCCGGCTACATTCTGCGCGTGGGCGGCCTCATGCTGCTGATCACCCTCGCCCAGATCATCTGCGCGATCGTGGCCGTGTACTTCGGAGCCAAAGTCGCCATGAAGGTCGGCCGTGACCTGCGCGGGGCCGTGTTCAGCCGGGTCGGTGAATTCTCGGAACAAGAAGTCACCCGGTTCGGGGCGCCCTCACTCATCACCCGTTCCACCAACGACGTGCAGCAGGTGCAGATGCTCGTGCTGACCACCTGCACCCTGCTGGTCTCCGCACCCATCCTCAGCATCGGCGGTGTGATCATGGCGATCCGCCAGGACGTGCAACTGTCCTGGCTCATCGCGGTGAGCGTGCCGATTCTCCTCACCGGGGTCGGCCTCATCGTCGTGAAGATGGTGCCGCTGTTCCGCAAGATGCAGATCCGCATCGACACCGTCAACCGGGTGCTGCGGGAGCAGCTCACCGGCATCCGTGTGGTGCGCGCGTTTGTGCGGGAGACGCAAGAGGTGGCACGGTTCGCCCAGGCCAACCGGGACGTCACCGAGGTAGCACTCAGCTCCGGGCGCCTGATGGCGCTCATGTTTCCCATCGTCATGCTCGTGCTCAACGTCTCGAGCGTCGCCGTCATCTGGTTCGGCGCGTTCCGCATTGAAGACGGATCGATGCAGGTGGGCACGCTCATCGCGTTCCTCAGCTATCTCATGCAGATTCTCATGGCCGTCATGATGGCCACGTTCATGGCCGTCATGATTCCGCGCGCGGCCGTGTCGGCGGACCGCATCGGTGAGGTTCTCGCCACCGAATCAAGCGTCGTACCGCCGGCCAACCCGGTGAACGCAACGGCCGGTCAGGGCGAACTCGAACTGCTCGACGTGGGCTTCGCTTACCCGGGCGCGGAAAAACCCGTGCTGCGCAACGTGAGTTTCATCGCCCGGCACGGCGAGACCACCGCGATCATCGGCAGTACCGGCAGCGGAAAGACCACCCTGGTGAACCTGCTGCCGCGGCTGTTCGACGCGACCAGCGGCTCCGTACTGGTCGACGGCGTCAACGTGCGCGAGCTGAACCCCGACCTGCTCTGGGGCCACATCGGCCTTGTACCGCAAAAGCCGTACCTGTTCTCCGGAACGGTGCGCAGCAACCTGCTCTACGGCAAACCCGACGCGAGCGAAGACGAACTCTGGCAGGCCCTCACGATCGCGCAGGCCCGGGACTTCGTCACCGAAATGGATGGCGGGCTCGACGCCAAGATTGCCCAGGGCGGCACCAACGTATCGGGCGGTCAGCGCCAACGCCTCGCCATCGCGCGCGCCCTGGTGAAACGGCCGGAGTTGTACATCTTCGACGACTCATTCTCAGCCCTCGACCTCGCCACGGATGCCCGACTGCGGCTCGCCCTCAAGCAGAGCACCGATGGTGCCACCATGGTCATCGTCGCCCAGCGGGTGTCGAGCATCATCGACGCCGACCAGATCCTCGTGCTCGAAGACGGCCGCATCGTCGGCCGCGGAACCCACGAGCAACTGCTCGACTCGAACACCACGTACCAGGAAATTGTGTCATCCCAGCTCACCGCGGAGGAAGCAGCATGAGCGAGACTCACGCCGACGACAAGCCGGCTCCGCGTCCGCAGCGCGGAGGCGGCCCGTTCGGCGGTATGAGTCTGCCGGCCGAGAAGTCGATGAATTTCACCGCGTCGGGCAAGCGCCTGCTCGGCAAGTTGCGTCCTGAGCGCCTCTGGCTGATGCTCGTGCTGGCCCTCGCTGTGATCAGCGTGACCTTCTCGGTGCTGGGCCCGCGCCTGCTCGGTGAGGGCACCAACCTGATCTTCTCCGGCATCGTGTCGAAGTCCCTGCCGAGCGGCAGCAGCCAGGCCGACGTGATCGCGGGGCTGCGGGCATCCGGCAACAGTACCCAGGCCGACATGCTCAGCGGCATGACGCTGACCCCGGGCCTCGGCATCGACTTTGCCATGCTCTCCACCGTGCTGTTCTGGGCGCTCGCACTCTACGTGCTGTCGAGTGTGTTCAGCTGGATGCAGGCGTATGTGCTGAACGGTGTCGTGCAGCGCACGGTGTATCGACTGCGGGAGGAGATTGAGGCGAAGATCAACCACCTGCCGCTGAGCTACTTCGACAAGAAGCCGCGCGGTGAACTTCTCAGCCGGGTCACTAACGACGTCGACAACATCTCGCAGAGCCTGCAACAGTCGCTCAGCCAGGTGGTGACGAGCCTGCTAACGGTGATCGGCGTGATCGTGATGATGCTCATCCTCTCGCCGCTACTGGCTCTGATCGCCCTCGTGACGGTGCCGCTCACGCTGGTGATCACGGCGTTCATCGCCAAGCGTTCGCAGAAACTGTTCGTGGCCCAGTGGGCCAACACCGGCGAGCTGAACGGTCAGATCGAGGAGACGTTCACCGGCCACGCCCTGGTCAAGGTGTTCGGCCGCCAAAAGGAGGTCGACGCCCGGTTCAAGCAGAAGAATGATGACCTGTACGAGGCCAGTTTCGGTGCCCAGTTCATCAGCGGCATGATCATGCCGGCGATGACCTTCATCGGCAACCTCGTCTATGTCGCCATCGCTGTTGTGGGAGGCTTGCAGGTGGCTTCGGGTGCCATGCAGCTCGGCGACGTGCAGGCATTCATTCAGTACTCCCGCCAGTTCACCCAGCCGCTCGCGCAACTCGGGTCGATGGCGAACCTGCTGCAGTCGGGTGTCGCATCCGCTGAACGCGTGTTCGACCTGCTCGACGCCGACGAACAGAGTGGAGACCCCGATCCGGCCGAGACCCCAATAGTGGTGCACGGCCGTCTCGTCTTCGAGAACGTGTCGTTCCGGTACACCGAGGACAAGCCGCTGATCGAAGAACTCAGCCTCGTGGCTGAACCCGGGCAGACCATTGCCATCGTTGGCCCGACCGGAGCCGGCAAGACCACACTGGTGAACCTCATGATGCGGTTCTACGAGATCGACTCCGGGCGCATCCTGCTCGACGGAGTCGACGTGGCCACCATGACCCGGCACGACCTGCGCAGCCGCATGGGCATGGTGCTGCAGGACACCTGGCTGTTCGGTGGCACGATCCGCGACAACATCGCCTACGGTCGACCGGATGCGACGGAGCAGGATATTCTCGCAGCCGCCACCGCGACCTACGTCGATCGGTTCGTGCACTCGCTGCCCGACGGGTATGACACCGTGCTCGACGATCAGGGCAACAACGTGAGTGCCGGTGAAATGCAGCTGCTCACCATCGCGCGGGCGTTCCTGGCGAAGCCGAGCGTGCTCATCCTCGACGAGGCGACCAGCTCGGTGGACACCCGCACCGAGGTGCTGGTGCAGAAAGCGATGGGCGCTCTGCGGGCCGAGCGCACGAGCTTCGTCATCGCGCATCGGCTCTCGACTATTCGGGACGCCGACCTGATTCTGGTGATGGAATCGGGGCGCATCGTGGAGCAGGGCAACCACGTGCAGCTGCTCGCCGCCAACGGTGCCTACCAGGCGCTGTACGCCGCACAGTTCGCCGCGCCCGTCGCCGACGAGGTCTAGCCCCGGCTCCTCCCCAACCCGTCGCCTGCCCGTGTCATCCCCAGATTCGGGCAGGCACCGGCGGCGGTGCGGACCGCGCTGGCACAGTGGCGGCATGCATCCGACCATTGTCAAAGCCCAGAAGGCTCAGGACTTTCTGGCACTCGTTCCCCAGCTGCTCGGTTTCGTTGCCGAGTCCAGCGCCGTTCTGGTGGCGTTTCGTGGCAACCGCACCTGCGGCGCGCTGCGTTTCAACCTGCCCGACGACGACGCACCCCACAAGGTATACAAGCGCATTGCGACGACCCTCGCCGGAATGCTGTGCAAGATCCCCGGAGTCGACGCCGTCGTCCCGGTGATCTACACCGATGATTCCTTCAACGATGCAGTCGGCATTCCGCGCGAACAGTTCGCCGAGATTCTGAATCGGCGACTCGAGCTGAGCGGATTTCTGTTGCGTGATTCCCTGTGCGTTGCAGCGGATGCCTGGGGCAGCTACCTCGACCCGGACTGCCCGGCCGCTGGGCACCCACTCAGCGATATCACGGAGTCACCGATTTTCGAGGCGGTGCCCCCGGAGGCCGCGCCCGACTTGCCGCGCCCGCTGGGCACACTGCAGACCGGCGCTGACCCGATCGGTGTCAACCTGGCGACCAAGGAACGCCTGGCCCGCCTCTACCGGCGGTATCGGCATCTGCTCGCGCGGGGCGAGAACACTCCGCAGCTGTTCGCCGCCCTCAGCGTTGCGCTCGACCCGGTAGCGATTGCCGAGGACGCGCTGACCTGGCCGAACCCACCCACCGAAGAGAACGCCGCAGCGCTGCTCGTGCTCGTGCAGTCCCCGCCGAACCGTGACCAGATCATGGTGCAATTCGCGTTCGGGCGTGAGGAAGGCGTGCGCGCTCACGAAATCAACCGGCGGTACGCGCAGCTCCAGTACGAAACCGGGCGAAGCCTTGACGACCTGGTGGCCGCAGAGATCGACTCGGGCGACCCGACCGCCGAACACACCGGTGACATCATGCTCGGCCTGCAGACGGAACGACCCGACGTAGACCGCATTCGCATCGCGATCACCCTGCTCCGCACCGTCGTCGCCATGGCGCCGCGTTCGGCGAGGCCGGCGCCGCTGTGCATGCTGGCGTGGCTGTCCTGGGCGCTCGGCAGTGGGTCTGTGGCCGGATTCTTCGTTGACCAGGCACTCGCCATCGACTCGCAGTACAGCATGGCCACCCTGCTTAACCTGCTGCTCACGTCTGGGCATCTGCCGGAATGGGCGTTCGCAGTGCCGCGCGGTGACGACGACGACGCGGCGGACGAGGGCTACGAAAACGATGAGGACTTCGGCGAAGACGCTGCGCTCAGCGACGATGCCGTGTGGTTCTTCGAAGGCGAGAACGAGGAGTACGACGACGCTGACGATGACGACGCGCGGGCAGCTGACGGATGACGCGGGTGCAGCACGACCTGACCCGGTCTCGCATCCGTTTGAATGCCAGACCGGGCCGCCGGTTGCGAGGCGCACTAGATGTACTTCGGAGCCTCCGACAGCACGCCGTGCAGAATCTCGCCGATCTCGGCGAATTCCGTTGGGCCCACGGTCAGCGGGGGAGCGAGTTGGATAACCGGGTCGCCGCGGTCGTCGGCGCGGCAGTACAGGCCGGCTTCGTAGAGCGCCTTCGACAGGTACCCGCGCAGCAGACGCTCGGACTCTTCGTCGTTGAAGGTTTCCTTGGTGCCTTTGTCCTTGACCAGTTCGATGCCGAAGAAGTAACCGGCACCACGCACGTCACCGACGATCGGCAGGTCGAGCAATTTCTCCAGTTCCTTGCGGAACAGCGGCGAATTCTCGCGAACGTTCTCGTTGAGCTTTTCCTCTTCGAAGATGTCGAGGTTGGCCAGGGCAACCGCCGAGGAGACCGGGTGGCCGCCGAAGGTGTAGCCGTGGTAGAACGTCGTGTCGCCGTGTTTGAACGGTTCGTAGATGCGGTCGCTGACAATGGTCGCGCCGATGGGCGAGTATCCGCTGGTCATGCCCTTGGCACAGGTGATCATGTCGGGCTGGATGTCATAGGTCGTCGAGGCGAACATGTTGCCGATGCGGCCGAATGCTGTGATGACCTCGTCGGCGACCAGGAGCACGTCGTACTTGTCGCAGATTTCTCGCACGCGCTTGAAGTAGCCGGGGGGCGGCGGGAAGCAGCCGCCGGAGTTCTGTACCGGCTCCAGGAAGACAGCCGCAACGGTTTCGGGGCCCTCGAACTCAATCATCTCTTCGATGCGGTTCGCGGCCCATTGGCCGAACACCTCGAGGTTGTCGCCGAGGCCGAGGCCAGGGCTCATCTCGTCGGCCCGATAGAAGTTCGTGTTGGGAACGCGAAAACCGCCCGGGGTGACCGGTTCGAACATCTCCTTCATCGCCGGGATGCCGGTGATGGCCAGCGCTCCCTGCGGGGTGCCGTGGTAGGCAACGTTACGGGAGATGACCTTGTGCTTGGTCGGGCGCCCCATCAGCTTCCAGTAGTACTTGGCAAGCTTGAATGCGGTCTCCACGGCTTCACCGCCGCCGGTGGAGTAGAACACGCGGTTGAGGTCACCCGGGGCGTAGCTGGCGAGCCGGTCGGCGAGTTCGATCGCGTTCGGGTGGGCGTAGGACCAGATCGGGAAGAAGGCGAGTTCTTCGGCCTGCTTGGCGGCGACCTCGGCGAGACGCTTGCGGCCGTGGCCGGCGTTGACCGTGAACAGACCGCTCAGGCCGTCGATGTACTTCTTGCCCTTGGAATCCCAGATCTGATGGCCCTGGCCCTTGACGATGATGGGAACTCCAGCGCCGGATTCCATCACCGACTGACGGGAGAAGTGCATCCAGAGGTGATCCTTGGCCTTTTGCTGCAGCTCGGCGTTGTGGGCGTCGCTGTACGCGGTCGGTGAATCGATGGGTGTGGTGAGAGTCATTTTTTTACCGTGTTCCCCAGTTATAGAACTGTTTGTGGAGTTTGAGATAAACGAACGTCTCGGTGGAGAGGACTCCATCGAGATTGCGGATCTTGGAGTTGAGCAGTTCGAGCAGTTCGTCGTCGTCTTCGCAGACGACCTCGGCAAGAATGTCAAAGGTGCCGGCCGTGAGCACGACGTAGTCCACGGCATCGATCTCGGCCAGCTGCTCGGCCAGTATGCGGGTATCGGCCGACGCGCGAATTCCGATCATGGCCTGGCGAAAGAAGCCCAGCTGCATCGGGTCCGTCACGGCGACGACCTGCATGACGCCCGAGTCAGTGAGCTTCTGCACCCGTTGACGCACGGCCGCCTCGCTGAGACCGACGGCTTTGCCGATCTCTGCGTACGACCGACGTCCGTCGGCCTGCAGCTGTTCGATGATCTTTTTCGACACATCGTCGAGCTGGGCCAGCTTGGGCGGGTGACCGCGCCTTTGTCCATTCATGCATCGATTGTGTCAGTCCAAATGCACTTCGGCAAGCGAATCCGTCGCACATTATGCAAATCACTGCGGATTTCATTTGTGAATCTGGGTGCATCTCACATTGAAATAGGTACACTGGGCCGCATGAGTGCCCCCGAACTACGTAACTTTATCAACGGCCGGTACGTCGACTCCACCGCGACGGATCGGTTCGACCTCATCGACCCTGCCACCGAAGCGATCTACGGAAGCAGCCCGGTGTCGACCGCGGCAGATGTTGATACGGCCTACCGGGCCGCGGCATCCGCTTTTGAAATCTGGGGCGAGAGCACCCCGGCCGTGCGGCAGCTCGCGCTGTTTCGCATAGCGGACGCGATTGAGGCGCGTGCCGAGGAATTCGCCGATGCCGAGTCGCTCGATACCGGCAAGCCGCGCTCGACCCTGGTAGACGACGAGATTTTGCTTTCGGTCGACCAGATCCGCTTCTTCGCCGGCGCCGCGCGCAACCTCGAAGGGCGTGCGGCCGGCGAGTATATGACGGACCACACCTCGTTCATCCGGCGTGAGCCGATCGGTGTCGTCGGCCAGGTCACTCCGTGGAATTACCCGTTGAACATGGCGGTCTGGAAGTTCGCGCCCGCGCTCGCCGCCGGTAATACAACCGTGCTCAAGCCCTCGGACACCACCCCGAGTGCGACGTTGCTGCTCGCCGAGGTCGCGGCGGAATTTTTGCCGGCCGGCGTGCTCAACGTGATCACCGGGGACCGCACCACCGGTGCCGCGATGGTCGATCACAAGACCCCGCAACTTGTCTCGATCACCGGTTCGGTACGAGCCGGAATGGCCGTTGCCGAGGCTGCGTCACACGACCTCAAGCGGGTGCACCTGGAATTGGGCGGCAAGGCACCGGTGATCGTGTTCGACGACGCCGATATCGAGCTCGCCGTTGCCGGGATCGTCGCCGCCGGCTTCTTCAACGCCGGCCAGGACTGCACCGCGGCTACCCGGTTGCTCGTGCAGGGCGGCATCCACGACGAATTCGTCGCAGCGCTCGCCGCCTATGCCAGGGACAACGCTCGCACCGGAGCCCCGAGCGAGCAGGGAATCCTGTTCGGACCGGTCAACAATGTCAACCAGCTCGCCCAGGTGTCCGGCTTCGTCGACCGGCTGCCTGACCACGCCGTGCTCGAACTCGGCGGACACCGGGTCGGCAGCACCGGGTATTTTCATGAAGCGACCATTGTCAGTGGCCTCAAGCAGACGGATGAGGCGGTGCAGCAGGAGATCTTCGGCCCGATGATGACCGTGCAGCGCTTCACCGATGAGTCCGAGGCGTTGCGTTGGGCGAACGACGTGCAGTACGGTCTGGCCTCGTCGGTGTGGACGCGCGATCACGGTCGTGCGATGCGTTTCGCCAAGCATCTGGACTTCGGTTGCGTCTGGATCAACACACACATCCCCATCGTCGCCGAGATGCCACACGGCGGTTTCAAACACTCCGGCTATGGCAAGGACCTCTCGATGTACGGGTTCGAGGATTACACCCGGATCAAGCACGTGATGAGCTACATCGGACACTAGGCGGTGCGGTGGCGCCAAGCGGTGACGTTATTATGGTCCAAGTCCTTCGGCGAACGTTGGAACCACACTCGGAAGGCACCACCCGTGACCCAGATTGGTCAAGGTTCGACCGAATTTCGTGTCGAACTGCCCAGCGTTGCAACGACGTTAACGCTGGCGTGGGCAGTCCTGACCGATGTCGGTCATCGCCGTGAGGTGAACGAAGACAGCCTGCTCGCCCTACCGCCGCTGTTCGCCGTCGCTGACGGCATGGGCGGTCACTCGGCCGGTGACGTCGCCAGCGCTGCCGTGGTGACCCGACTCGCCGAACTTTCCGGAACCCTCGTGGCCGAGGCCGGTTCGATCGACCGGGCGCTCGCGCTCGCGGTCGAGGATATGGCGCAGGGGGTCGGCGTCACCGACCAAGGCACCGGAACCACGGTGACCGGTGTCGCCTTGGCCCTGGTCTCGGATGCGATCAGCTGGATCGTCTACAACATCGGTGACTCTCGGGTGTACCAGCTGACTGACGGTGTGCTCGAGCAGGTCACGAATGACCACTCGGTCGTGCAGGAACTCGTCGACGCTGGGCGCATCACCCGGGAAGAGGCCGACGTTCACCCGCACGGCAACATCATCACGCGCGCCGTCGGCTTTCACGAACCACCGATTCCCGACTACCGCATCCTGCCGATTCAGGCCGGCATGCGCATTCTGGTCTGCTCCGACGGGCTCACTAAGGAGCTCACGTCCTACGGCATCCGGCATTTCCTGCTCGAGAAGAAGCTGGCAGCGGATGCCGTCGCCGCGATGGTTGAGGCGGCCCTCGACAATGGCGGTCGCGACAATGTCACCGCAATCGTGGTCGATGTGCTCGCGGTCGAACCCTACGAGGTGCCAGAGACCTGATCGTAGCTATTAGGCATGACCTACTACCTGTCGTAAGGTAGTAGCTATGGCCCACCCACCGAGCACACCGGCCGTGCCACAAGACGCGCAGTCCCTGCGTGGGGTGCTGCCCATGCTCATTCTGAGCCAGCTGCAGTCTGCCGAGTCGTACGGTTACGAACTCGTTGTTCGGCTGCAGAACATCGGCCTTCGAGACCTCGCGACCGGCACGGTCTACCCGGTGCTGTCGCGCCTGGAACAGGACGGCTCGCTCACCAGCCGCCTGGTGGCATCCACTGCGGGCCCGGCGCGCAAGTATTACTCGCTGAGTGCGGCGGGGGAGGCGGCCCTCGTGCTCGCCACGGCGCGCTGGCACTCCCTGACGGCGATCGTGCAGACGGGCCTCGGCGTCACCCCCACAGAAGCTTTAGCCGGAGAGGATCAGAAATGAACACGCAAACCATCGAGGCCAGATCTTCCTTCGGAGTCTGGCGTCGCCGCGAGTCCTATTTGTTCCGGCTCGACCTCTGGCTGGAAGAGTCCCTGTCGTCGCGCGAGCGCCGATCGATCCTGCGCGAGATTCGCGACAACATCACGGTGGATGCGGCAGCCCGCGGCATCGCCGCCGCCCTCGACTCGCTCGGCTCACCCCGCACCCTGGCCCGAAGTTTCGCCGAAACCGGCCGCGACAGCCGGCCCTCTTGGAATCGGGCGATCTATTGGTTCACCGGCCTGCTGCTGCTCTGGTGGACCCTGGCCTTCACCTACACGGCCGGTATGCTCTCGGCCCTACTGGACAGCGGAGCCGAGTCGGCCGAGTCGTACTTTCTCGGGCTGCCGGTATCGGCGTTCAACCGGAAGTCCGGAATTGGGATCGGCTGGGAAGCCTCCTCTGTCGTCGCCTACATTCCGCTGATGGTCATGGTCGCTGCGGCCATCATCGCCGGGCGGCTCTGGCGCGTGCGGGTCGGCCGCCGATAGTCGCAAAGCATCAGTCGCGTATTATGGAACGAGTGAATGAGACCCTGCCCAAGTGCCCTGAATGCTCCAGCGACCTGACCTACGAAATGGGTGCCCTGCTGGTGTGCCCGCTCTGCGCCCACGAGTGGTCGAACGAGCCGGTCGAGGAAGAGCAGGAAGCCCAGGTCAAAGACGCGTTCGGAACCGTGCTGACCGACGGTGACACCGTGTCGATCATCAAAGACCTCAAGGTCAAGGGCCAGACGTTGTCGGTCAAGGTCGGAACTAAGGTGCGCAACATTCGCCTCGTTGACCCGGTCGACGGTCACGACATCGACTGCAAGGTCGATGGTTTCGGATTCATGCAGCTCAAGTCCAGCGTGGTCAAGAAGGTCTAGGCCGAGTGATCGTGACGTGTCAGATTTGCGGGGCCTGGTTGCCAGTCGGGGCCATGTTCTGCGGCGAATGCGGCAGTTCCCGCACAGCCACCGTGGAATCGCGCAAGCGCCCGGACCCTCGCCCGAACGACACGACGATCATTGCGCGCCTGCCGCGCGCGCCTGCCGTCATCTCCGTATCGATTCCCGCTGAGGTGCCGGCTCCGGTGCGGGCCGTGGCTGTCGTGAGCGCTGCACCGCCTGCATCACGGGCCGCGCTCCCCGCCGCAGTGATGCCGACCCGGGCGACCTTCGTGTTGACCTTCAGCACCGGCCAGCGGGTATCCGTGCAGGGCTCCGGCCTGATCGGCCGTAAACCCCTGGCCCAACCCGATGAGATTTTCGACGAACTCATACGGGTAGCGGATGCCGACCGCTCGGTCTCCAAGACTCACCTCGAGTTCGGCCAGCACGACGGCGAGTTCTGGGTCAGCGACCGCGTCTCGGGCAACGGCACGGTGATTCGCCGCCCCGGTGAAACGGCCGAGGCGCTCGAACCGGGGCGACGGTACGTTCTTCCGCGCGGCACCCGGGTGGAGATCGCCGACCAGTCCTTCAGCATCAGCTGAGCCGCCTCCTCCACAGCTACGCACCACCTGCGATCGTGCACCGATAGTCCCGTCGAGGATCGTCCTAGGTCAGCATTCTGGTCTGCTGGTTGCGTGTCCACCGTCGATGAAACCCTCCCGCTGCCACCCGCGCCAGCTAGTCTGCCTCCGGCGGGATTCCCCCTGCTCGCCAGCGTGGCGCCCCTGGTTGCTGCCGGGCTGATCTGGATGATCACCGGCTCGGCTTTCGCGCTGATCTTCGCCGTTCTCAGCCCGATCATCGCGGTGGCCAGCATGTTCGATTCCAAGCGCTCGGGTGGCAAACGCCGCCGGACTGAATCGGCCGCTCACGCCGAAGCCCTGGCGCTGCTGCGTACGGTCATCACCGACCGCCAGTCCCGCTGGCGCGACGAGGCCTGGCAGCACACCCCATCAGCCCGAAATATTGTGCGAGGGTGTGCTGCTGCCGCGCGCTGGCGGCAAACGGATGCCACGCTCGTCGCGCTGGGCGTCGGCCCGGCCCCGAGTGGTATCCGACTGGGCGGTGCGAGCGCCCCAAACGAGCACCGGGAACTTCGGGAGTGGGCCTCGACCGTCACCGGCGCTCCGGTCGTCGTCGACCTGACGTCCGGACTCGGTATCGTCGGACCGATGCCGCTCGCAGCGGGCGTTGCCCGCGCCGTGCTCGTGCAACTGTGTTTCGCTCTGCCGCCGACCGACCTTGGCGTCGCAATCGCCACCGACGCTCAGGCCACCGACTGGGACTGGGCGGCGCAGCTGCCGCAGGCCGTAGTAACGCCGCGACGGCTCACGCTACTGCTGCGAACGGTCACCTCCGTGCAGCCGCTGGGAGGCGAACCCGATCGCGGGCGGCTGCTCCTGGCCGTGGCAACGCGGCTCGAGGACCTGCCCCCAGGCTGCGGAACGGTCGTGCGCATCGCTGGGCCGACCAGGGCGCAGATCATCCGTGCGCCCAATCGCGCGCCGCCCCTCGACTTTTGCCCGGAGCTGCTCGCCCAAGCTGAGGCGATCGACTTCGCGGTGGCCCTCACCGAGCAGGCCCGTGCCGCCGGGATGGCAAGGGAATCCGGGGCGCTCCCGACCACGCTCACCCTGGCGGAACTGCTCGAAGACGGCACCGATGCCCCGGCAATCACCGGTGGGACAGCTCCGCCGAGCCTCGACTGCCCGATCGGTGTCGGCCGAGACGGGCCGGTGCACGTTGACCTGGTGCGATCCGGGCCGCACGCCGTGGTCGGCGGAACTACCGGCAGCGGCAAGAGCGAGCTCCTGACCACCTGGGTGGCAGCTCTGGCCGCGACCTATTCGCCGGGCCAGGTGAACTTTCTGCTGGTCGATTTCAAGGGCGGCGCGGCTTTTCAACCGCTGGCTCGGCTGCCGCACTGCGTTGGCCTCATCACCGACCTCGACGCGGCCACGGCGACGCGGGCCCTGGCCAGCCTGGGAGCAGAACTTCGCTACCGGGAGCGCACCCTCAGTTCGGCCGGGGCGCGGGACGTGACCGACGTGCGCCTGACGCATCCGCTGCCCCGGCTGGTCATTGTCGTCGATGAATTCGCCACCATGCTCGGGCTGTTCCCCGAGCTGCACGCCCTCTTTGTCGACATTGCCGCGCGTGGACGGTCGCTCGGTGTGCACCTCATCCTCTGTACCCAACGACCGGCCGGGGTGGTGCGAGACGCCCTGCTGGCCAACTGCAGCCTGCGCCTGTCCTTGCGGGTGAACAACCGTGCCGACAGCCAGGCGGTGATCGGCACGGATGCTGCGGCCGAATTGGCACCGAATCAGCCCGGACGGTGCCTGATCGCCACCGAAACCGGAGAACCGGTGCTCTGCCAGGTCGCGACGACCCGGGAACTCGACATCGCCGGCCTCGCTGCCGCGCCGATGTCGGCACCGCCGGTGTTGTCGGCAGCGGGCGGATTCGTCCCGAGGCGGCCCTGGCTCGATGCGCTCCCGCCGGTGGTCACGGCGGCCGACCTGGCGAGCGCGGAGGCCGCCGCATCCGGTTTTCCGCTGGGCTTGCTCGACGAACCCGAGCGCCAGCGGTACCGTGTGTTCTCCTACGATCCCGAGATTGACGGGCATCTGCTCGTTATCGGCGGAGCCGGTTCGGGCAAATCCGCCCTGCTGCACACACTGGCTGAGGCAGTCGCCGGCGCGGCCGAATCTCACACCGGGATCTACCTCGTCACCGCCGACGTCGAATCGGCCTGGGATGCCCTTGCGAGACTCAGCACCAGCGTGGAAACCGGGCAGCAGACCGCGGCCTCACCCCGGTTGGTACTGTTCGACGATTTTGATTCCGTCTGCGCCCGCTGGCAGCCCGAGCACCGGCTGGCCGCCGTCGATCTGCTCGTCGGCCTGCTGCGGGACGGCCCGGCAGCGGGGGTACACGTCGTTGCCGCCGTGCAACGGCACACCAGCGTGGTTCCCGGGCTGGCTGCGCTCTGCCAGAGCTCCCTGCTGCTGAAACTGCCGAGCGTGCAGGAACACCTCGCGGCCGGTGGGCAATCGGCTAGCTACACCGCCGCGCTACCTCCGGGCGGGGGAGTGTGGCGCGGCCTGCGCGTGCAACTGCTGGCTCCCGTTGGGGCCCTGGCCGTTCCTGCCGCCACGACGCTTGATACGGAATCCGATGCCCTGCCGAATTCGCTTCCCACTGGTGGCCCGCTCCTGATCGTGTCATCGTCGCCGACGAGCGCAGCCACCCGCCTGCGCACCGTCCTCGGTGTGCCGGTTCTGGAACTGGCGGGAACGAGCGGGCCGGCGGCATCCGCTCTGCTGGTTTCCGGTGAGGCAGGCCAGACGGATGCTGCGGGTCAGCTGATCGTCGTCGGTGACGCCGAAACCTGGCAGACGCACTGGACGTTGCTGGCCCGGCTGCGGGGCCCAACGGCCAACAACACTGCGGCCAGCCTGGTCTTCGACCGGTGCAGCCTGTCGGATTTTCGGCTGATCAGCCACCGCCGGGAGTTGCCGCCGCCCTTGGCACCCGGGCGCGGGCGGGTCTGGGTATTGCACCCGAACGGCGAGGTGACCAGGGCGATCCTCCCCGACTAGACCAACACCTCGGCGACAGGCTGGTGCGGCAACCCGTGAGCGAGCGCCACGGGAGCGCTGGTCAGGTGCCCGGCGAAAGTATTGAGCCCCTGGGCCAGGGCGGAATCCGCGCGCAACGCATTGACCCAGCCGAGCGTGGCGAGTGCGCGCACATAGGGCAGGGTCGCATTTGTCAGAGCATAGGTCGAGGTGTGCGGCACCGCGCCGGGCATGTTCGCGACGCAGTAGAACAACGACCGGTGCACGGTGAAGGTGGGGTCGGCGTGCGTGGTGGGATGACTGTCGGCAAAGCAACCGCCCTGGTCCACGGCGATATCCACGAGCACGCTGCCCGGTTTCATGCGCGACACGAGCTCGTTACTGACCAGTTTCGGGGCCTTGGCTCCCGGAATGAGAACCGAACCGATGACCATGTCAGCTCCGACGACGGCCTTGTCGATCTCAAAGCTGTTCGAAGCAATGGTTTTGACCCGCCCAAAATGCAGGGCATCGATCTCGCGCAGCCGGAACAGGTTGGTATCGAGCACGGTCACCTCAGCGCCGAGCCCGAGCGACACCTGCATCGCGGCCGTGCCGGCCACCCCGCCGCCGAGCACAGCGATCTTTGCCGGGTGAGTGCCAGGGACGCCGGGCACCAGCAGGCCGGGGCCGCCATTCGGCTTGAGCATGGCATTGGCCCCCACGATCGGCGCGAGGCGGCCGGCGACCTCACTCATCGGCGCCAACAACGGCAGAGCTCGCGAGGGCAACTGCACGGTCTCGTAGGCGATCGCGGTGACTCCGCTGCCGAGCAGGGCCCGGGTCAGCTCGGGTTCTGCGGCGAGATGCAGGTAAGTAAACAGCACCAGGTCGGCGCGAAAGTAGCCGTACTCGCTGTCGACTGGCTCTTTGACCTTGAGCAGCAGGTCGGCGGCCGCCCAGATGCTCGCTGCGTCCGGCAGAATCGTCGCGCCGGCCGCGACATACTGCTCATCGCTGATGGAGGAACCGACGCCGGCGCCGGACTGCACGAGCACGTCGTGACCGTGCAGCACGAGGTCGTACACCCCCGCCGGGGTGATCGCGACCCGAAACTCATTGTTCTTGATCTCGGTGGGAATGGCGATCCTCATGGTGTTCCTCTCTCGAAGCGCGCTCCTCGGCCGAGGTCCAGCGGCTCATCGCCACCACCCTAGTCGTGGCGCACCGACGATTTCGAGGGCGAATGTTGCGAGTTTGTGCTGATTTCGTGACAAATCGGTTGCAAGATCAATGTTTTGAACTCTTTTAGGTGTTTCCACCACCGATATGTGCAATTATCGACCAACTCGCAACGCAGCGAGTCTGACCGTGTGCGTGCCCAGAATGCTAGGAGAACCATGATGAAGTCCAAGCCGCTGCCCGCCGATCCCATGATTCGCCAGCTCATTCGCCAGGCGCAGAAGGCGCAGCTGGGTCGCCGAACTCTCCTCGCCGGTGCCGGTGCCGGTGCAACAGCTCTCGCGCTCGCCGCGTGCTCCACCGGAGCTGCGGCCAAGCCCACCGCTGCGGCCGACACGTCGGCTACTGACAAGACCATCCGCTGGGACAACTGGGCGCTGTACATCGACGTCGACGATGCCGGCAATTACCCGACCCTCGACGCGTTCAAAGCGCAAACCGGCATCTCGGTCAAGTACACCGAAGCCGTCGACGACAACAACTCGTACTACGGCAAGGTCAAAGACCAGCTCGCCCTCGGCCAGGACATCGGAGCCGATGTCGCCTGCCTGACCGACTGGATGGTCAGCCGCATGATCCGTTTTGGCTACACCCAGGAACTCGACCACGCCAATATCCCCAACCTCTCCAATCTCCTGCCGTCACTGCAGAACGTCGACTTCGACCCGGGCCGGGCTATGAGCATCCCCTGGCAGGGCGGCTTCGCTGGCCTGGCCTGGAACAAGGAAAAGTACCCGCAGGGCCTCAAATCGGTTGAAGACCTCTGGGTCCCCGAGCTGAAGGGTCGCGTCGGCGTACTCTCCGAAATGCGCGACACCATGGGCTTGATCATGCTCGATCACGGCGTCGACATCTCCGGAAAATGGGGCGAAAATGAATACACCGCCGCCATCGACGAATTCAAGAAGCAGGTCTCCGACGGCCAGATCCGCAACATCAAGGGCAACTCCTACAAGGAAGACCTCGCCAACGAAGACACCCTGGCCGCGATCGTCTGGTCCGGTGATATCGTGCAGCTCAACGCCGAAAATGGCGACAAGTGGGGCTTCATCGTTCCCGAAAAGGGCGGAACGCTCTGGAACGATAACTTCGTCGTGCCGATCGGTTCGCCGGGCAAGAAGAACGTCGAAGAACTCATCAACTACTACTACGACCCGGCCGTCGCCGCCGAGGTCGCCGCCTACGTCAACTACATCACCCCCGTCGCCGGTGCCAAAGAAGCCATGATGGCCATCGACCCGACGCTGGCCGAAGATCCGTTGATCTTTCCCGACGACGCGACCCTCGCCAACGCCTACGTGTTCCGGGGGCTCGACGGCACAGAGGAGCAGACCTTCAACGCTCAGTTCCAAGCGATCCTGCTGGGTGCAGCCTGATGGTCATCGGTGCGTTCGCTGATCGTGGCGCCGACCTGGAGCTGGTCGGCATCGAGAAACGTTTCCCCGGGTTCACCGCTATTGAAAATCTCAACCTCACTATTCCGGCCGGGTCGTTCTTCGCGCTGCTCGGCCCCTCGGGCTGCGGCAAGACGACCACCCTGCGTCTGGTCGCCGGCCTCGAAGAGCCCACGAGCGGCCGCATCCTGATCGGGGGAACGGATGTGACCAAGCAGAAATCCTTCCAGCGCCCGGTCAACACCGTGTTCCAGAGCTACGCCCTGTTTCCGCACATGACCGTGCTCGAGAACGTCGCCTTCGGTCTCCGCCGCCGCAAGATCGGCGATCCGGTGGCCAAAGCGCACGAGGCGCTGCTGTTAGTGGAGCTCGATCACCTGGCCCACCGCAAACCGCAGCAGTTGTCCGGCGGTCAGCAGCAGCGCGTGGCCCTGGCCCGCGCCATCGTCAACCGGCCGGCATTGCTCCTGCTCGACGAACCGCTTGGGGCCCTCGACCTCAAGCTGCGGCGCCAGATGCAGCTCGAGTTGAAGACCATCCAGGAGGAGGTCGGCCTCACTTTTCTGCACGTGACCCACGACCAGGAGGAGGCCATGACCATGGCCGACACCATCGCGGTCATGAACAAGGGGCGCATCGAGCAGATGGGTGAACCGCAGCAGCTCTACGAACTGCCCAAGACCGCCTTCGTGGCGAACTTTCTCGGCCAGTCCAACCTGTTCACCGGCCCCGTCGTGTCCACCACGAGTACCGCCATCGCGGTCGACGTGTCCGGGCAGAAGATCGTGGTGCCGCTTGAGCGCGCGCACCGAATCTCGGGCGAGGTCACGATCGGTGTGCGCCCCGAAAAACTCACCCTGCACGCCGACGAACCGGCCTACGACGCCGGACGCAATACGATGGGCCCGGGCAAGGTCATCGATGTGTCGTTCAGCGGCGTCAGCACGCAGTACCTTGTCGCCGTTCCCGGCGTCGGAACACTCGTCGTGTTCGCCCAGAACGTGGCTTTCGGCCCGGCCGCGCACGTCGGTGCCGAAGTGTGGCTCAGCTGGAACGTCGACCACGGCTTCGGACTCGACGATGATCCAGCCGATGCTCCGCGGTTCGAGGCGGATCTCGACACCAAGACCATCGCGCAGCAGCGTCGGTCGTTGCTCGTCACGGAGCTTGAGGAGGCCTAAGGATGGCCTTCGCCGCATTCTCGACCGCGACTGCGCCGTCGACCGACCCCGTCGCCCGGCGTCGCAGCCCGGTGGCGCTGTTTCTGCTGTTGCCGGGCATCCTCTATCTGGTGCTGTTTTTTCTGACCCCTTTGGTCTCGCTGCTGCTGACGTCGTTTCAGACGCCCCGGGAGTTCGGTGACATCGGCCAGTACGACTATGCCTTCCGCTGGCAGAACTACACCGAGGTCATCACGACCTACTGGCCTCACATCGTGCGATCGTTCAGCTACGCACTGGCCGCGACGTTCTTCGCGCTCGTGATCAGCTACCCGCTGGCCTACTTTATCGGCGTGAAAGCCCGCAAATGGCCGCTACTGCAGAGCCTCATGCTCGTACTCGTGATCGCACCGTTTTTCATCAGCTTTCTGCTGCGCACCCTGGCCTGGAAGCAGCTGTTCTCCGACGAGTCTTTCGTGGTGCAGTCGCTCAAAGCGCTCTCGCTGCTGGGACCGGAAGCACACGTGACCGGCACCGCGTTTTCGGTGATCTTCGGCCTGACCTACAATTTCATTCCGTTCATGACCCTGCCGTTGTACACGACGCTGGAGCGGCTCGACGTGCGTTACCTCGAGGCCGGCAACGACCTCTATGCGAGCCCATTCCAGGTGTTCCGCAAGATCACCATTCCGCTGTCGATGCCCGGCATCGTGGCGGGCACCCTGCTCACTTTCATCCCTGCGGCCGGTGACTATATCAACGCCAGTCGGGACTTTCTCGGTGGTACCGGCACCCAGATGATGGGAAACGTGATCGAGGCGAACTTCCTCGTGCTGCAGAATTACCCCTCGGCGGCGGCCCTGTCCATCATTCTGATGACCGTCATCCTGGTGATCGTCAGTATCTACGTCAAGCGATCCGGAACGGAGGAACTGCTGTGAAACTCTCCCTCGGCAAATGGCTGCTGCCCGTCTACAGCGGGTTGGCGCTGCTGTTCCTGATGATTCCTATCGGCTACACCTTCGTTTACTCCTTCAACGACTCCCTCAAATCCAACATCACCTGGCGCGGATTCACCTTCGACAAGTGGCTCAATGTCTGCAACGTACAAAATGGTGCTGTCTGTCAAGCCTTCGGCAACAGCCTGTTCATCGGCGCCGTGGCCACGGTCGTCGCGACCACCCTCGGCACCATGATCGCGATCGCCATCGTGCGCTACCGGTTCAAGTTTCGGTCACAGACCAGCCTGCTGCTGTTTTTGCCGATGGCCACCCCGGAGGTCGTGCTCGGCGCCGGCCTGGCGGCGCAGTTTCTGTCGCTCGGTGTGCCGAAGGACATGCTGACGATCATTCTGGCGCACACCATGTTCTGCATCAGCTTCGTCGTAGTCACGGTGAAGGCCCGGGTGGCCAGCCTCGACCCGGCTCTGGAAGAAGCCGGCCGCGACCTGTACGGCTCCGCCTGGCAGGTATTCGCGCGCATCACCTTTCCGCTGCTGCTGCCCGGCATTCTCGCGGCCGCTCTGTTGTCGTTCGCGTTGTCCTTTGACGACTTCATCATCACGAACTTCAACTCCGGGGCGGTGACGACGTTCCCCAAGTACATCTACATTTCGGCGGCACGCGGAATTCCGGCGGAGGCCAACGTGCTCGCGTCGGCCGTGTTCATTCTCGCGCTTGTCGTGGTCGTGACAGTGCAGGTGTCCGGGGCGGCGAAGGCGCGGCGGCTGGCCAAGCTGAGCTAAATGTAGCTGGCGCGAATCTCTCCGACCGGACGGCCGCCGCCGGTAACCGTGAGGCCGAGCTCGGGCAGCAACTGCGCGACGTCAGCTCGCTGGATCGCCCCAGCGTCCGCCAGCAGGCTGACTGCAACCGCAGCGGCGGCCCGCAGGTTGCCGTCGAGTATCTTCAATGCCACGGTGGTACCGTTTTCGGCGGCTGCGACCATGATTCCCTCCGCGCCGCCCTTCATGAACAGGCCGAGCCGGTCGATCACGATGCTGTCGGAGTGGCCGGGACCGGCCACCACCCAGCCATTGGCGCGCACCGCTTCGGCCAGAAAACCGGCCTCGCGGTAGATCGCGAACGGGGAGTTGGACTTGCTGGTGGCAATGCGCGCGATCCCGCGCGCCAGGCCCCCGAGGGAGATCGCGTGGACCGGGGCGCCGCAGCCGTCGATACCGGAGGCGACCGGTCGTTCGCCGGTGAAGCGTTCGAGCACGTCGAGGATGCGCTTTTGCAGCGGATGCGCCGGGTCCAGATAGCCGTCCAGCGCCCAGCCGTTCTGCTGGCAGGCCACGAGCATGGCCGCATGCTTGCCCGAGCACTCCATGTAGACCGGTGCCTTGGTGGCACCGAGGCGCACGAGAGCGTCTCGGGCGGCGGAGTCGATCGGCCAGGCAGCAGGGCACGCGAGCGCCGTTTCCGGAACTCCGGCCCGGGAGAGCAGGCCGCGAACGAGTTCGATGTGGGCGGCGGTGCCGCTGTGACTCGCGGTAGCGATGGCGGCATCCGCTCCCCGCAGGGCGGCGCCGCTGGCCATGACCGCGACGGCCTGGAACGGTTTCATCGCCGAGCGCGGAAAGACCGCGCTGGTGACGTCGCCGAGCGCCCGCAACACCTCGCCGTTGGTGCCGAGCACGATCGCCGAACCGGCGTGGCGGGATTCGACGAAGCCGCTGCGCTCCACGACGGCGAGCTCGACGGAATCGTCGACCGTAAAGGTTTCAGACACAGTGGCTACAGCGCGGCCATGGCGTCGTCGATCACCGAGAGGGCGTCGACGATCAGGGCATCAGACAGCGCGAGACTCGGCAGAAAACGCAGCACGTTGCCGTAGGTGCCGGCGGTGAGCAGCAGCACGCCGTGCTGGCCGGCGTAGGTCGAAATCGCGCTCACCGCGGCGGCGTTGGGCGCCTTCGTCGTGTCGCCGGTACCGGGCTGCACCAGCTCGATCGCCATCATGGCACCGTGCCCGCGAATCTCGCCGATGATGTCGTACTTGTTCTTGAGCGCGGTCAG
Organism: Cryobacterium flavum; assembly: GCF_900103805.1. Classification (GTDB taxonomy): domain Bacteria; phylum Actinomycetota; class Actinomycetes; order Actinomycetales; family Microbacteriaceae; genus Cryobacterium; species Cryobacterium flavum. The sequence goes on from NZ_FNIB01000007.1 coordinate 108,582, forward strand.
GCCCGCCGTGAGCGACCGCTCGATGCGCTGTGCTTCGCCGAGCAGGTTGTTCGCGTCGATGGCCTCGAACACAGCGATCGCAGCGGCACAGGAGACCGGGTTGCCACCAAAGGTGCCGCCGAGGCCGCCGGGCTGGGAAGCATCCATGATTTCAGCGCGGCCGGTGACGGCGGCGAGCGGGAAGCCCCCGGCGATGCCCTTGGCACTGAGCACGAGGTCGGGGATCCAGCCGAAGTGCTCACTCGCGTAGTACTTACCCGAGCGCGCCATGCCGCTCTGGATCTCATCGGCGATCATGACGACACCGTTCTTGGTGCACCATTCCTGCAGGGCGGGCAGGTATCCATCCGCTGGCACCATGAAACCGCCCTCACCCTGGATGGGTTCGACGACCAGACAGGCCAGATCGGATGCCCCGATCACCTTGTCGAGGTAGGCGATGGTGCGGGCGGCCGCCTCGGAACCGGTCAGGCCGTCGTGATAGGGGTAGGAACTCGGGGCGTGGTAGACATCGCTCGCGAGGGGACCGTAGCCGGTGGCGTAGGGCATGGCCTTGTAGTTCATGGCCATGGTCAGCACGGTGCGGCCATGGTAGGCGTGGTCGAGTACCGCGACGGCGCGGCGACCGGTGTACTTGCGGGCGATCTTCACGCCGTTTTCGACGGCTTCGGCGCCGGAGTTGATGAGCACGCTCTTCTTCGGGAAATTACCCGGGGTGTGCTCGGCGAGCAGCTCGGCGACGCGCACGTACTCTTCATAGGGGGTGACGGTGAACAGGGTGTGGATGAAGTCCTGGGACTGTTCGATGGCCGCGGCAACGACGCTGGTCTCGGTGTGGCCGATCGTGGTGACGCCGATTCCGGCACCGAGGTCGATGAACTGGTTGCCGTCAACATCAACGAGGATCGCCCCGTTGGCCTTGGCAATGTAAACGGGGAGCATGGAGCTGACGCCGTCGGAGACGACCGCTCGACGCCGCTCCTGCAACGCTGCAGAGATCGGACCGGGAATGGCCGTGACGATCTTTCGTTCTTGCGCGACGGAGTACGTGGTCGCGGCGGCAGTGGTAGCAGAGTTTGTGAGGGTGTCAGTCATGATGCTTCCACTTTACCGATCTCATTCCCCACGAGGCTGGTTGTGCTGTCAGAATTACTGAAGGAGATAGCGATTTCGAGGGGGAATCATGCTCGGCGAGCACAATTACGCGGTACGGGTCGACTGGACCGGCAATGAGGGCAGTGGTACGAGCAGCTATCGGGCCTACGGCCGACAGCACACGATCACGCCGGTGGGCAAGGGAGCCGAGGTCAAGGCCGTCATCAAGGGATCGAGCGACCCGACTTTTCACGGAAATGCCGAACGCTGGAACCCGGAAGAGCTGCTGCTCGCCGCGCTCAGCCAGTGCCACATGCTCTCCTACCTGCACGTGGCCGTGCGGCACGGGGTGACGGTCACCGCCTATACCGACTCCGCGGTCGGAGTGATGCGCCAGCGGCCGGGCGGCGGCGGAAGTTTCGCATCCGCTACCCTGCGCCCGCGCGTGACGATAAGTGACCCCACCCAGGTCGATTTTGCGCAGTCGCTGCACGCCGAGGCGGCGCGGGAGTGCTTCATCGGGGCCTCGATGAACTTTCCGGTCGTGCACGAGCCGGTCACCACGGTCTAGCAGCGTCCCGGAAGGACAGAAATTGCGCATGGCGCGGTAGTGCGGTTTGCGTAGTAGTGTGGGATCCGTTGAAGGTGTGAGCGAACGCTCGAGCCGATGAAGGGGATGCCGATGGATACCACCCAGTTACTCAAGGGGGTGCTTGACATGGCCGTTCTGGCCGTCATCGTTGACGACGACGGCTACGGCTATGACATCGTGCGCCGATTGCGCGCCGCCGGACTCGACGAGGTCGGCGACGCTTCGGTCTACGGCACCCTGCGGCGGCTGTACAGCGCGGGGGCGTTGTCGAGCTACGTGGTGCCGTCGGACGGCGGGCCGCACCGCAAGTACTACGGAATGAACCCGCACGGCCGGGCCATGCTCGCCGAACAGTGCGCGAACTGGACCCACTTTGCCGACACTCTCACCCAGCTGCTCGAGAATCCGCAGCGCTCCGCTCTCCTACCCACGATCGGCGACAACTCATGAGCGAAACAGCTACGACTCCGCAGTCCATTCGCGACTTTGCCCTGGCCGTGCGAGCGGCCCTGAACGATCTTCCCGCTGATGACGTCGACGACCTCACCGACGGCCTCGAAGCCGACCTCACCGAGCAGGCCGCCGACGTGGATGCCGGCGATGCCGCGGCGCCCGAGGTTGACCTCGGCGATCCGGTCGCCTACGCCGGCGAGTTGCGTGGCGCGGCCGGGCTTCCCGTGCGGGGAGCGACGCCCGAAGCCCGCGTGCCGCGGCTGCGCCGGCTGCGCACCCGGGTCGGTGCCGCGCGAGCTGGCGCGGCCCGGCGCATTCGTTCGAGTGCGGCCGGTGCGGCGGTGCTCGACTTTGTGCTCGCGTTGCGCCCCGCGTGGTGGGTGCTGCGCGGCTGGGTTGTCTATGCGGTCGCGGAGGTTTTCGCAGGTGGCGGGATCAGCACTGTGCCGACCGATCCACTGAGGTGGGTTGTGCTCACTGCTTTTGTGGTCTTGAGCGTGCAGTGGGGGCGCGGCCGGTGGCTGCCCTGGCGTTGGCTTCCCGGCTTTCGCACGGTGGTGAGCGTGTGCGCGGTTCTGGTGCTGCCGATCGTGCTGATGGTCACGGCCAACCAGGCCGGAACGCAGAACACTGCGTACGTGGACTACAACCCGGCTCCGACGCCCGGACTCATGCAGAGCGGCGAGCAGGTGACCAACGTGTTCGCCTACGATACCGACGGCCAGCCGCTCACCGACGTGCAGCTGTTCGACCAGAGCGGTCGTGCCCTCAACGTGGTCAACGACCCGGTCAATACGAACTACCTGCCCCAGCTTGATGCGGCCGGCGAGCAGGACATGGTGGTGCCGAGCCTGTTGGTGCCCGGCGGCGGCTGGAATGTGTTTCCGCTCCGGCTGGTGGCGTCAGGCGATATCGACTACACTTACGACTTTCTTGGCCAGGCCTACCAGGCGGATGCCGCACCGTCGCCGTTTCCGTTCGCCCAGGTACGGCCCCTCGTGCCGGTGTCCGAAACGGGGGAGCCGACACCATCGCCGTCACCCACGCTTGTGCCGGTGCCGACAGCATCCGCTTCGCCAACGGCCGGACCATGATGCGCCCGGCCGGCGGTGGGGCGGCGGTCATCAGCCCCTCGGACATCGACCTGCCGCCGACCCAGTCCGTCGACATCACGGACTGGGTGAGGGGCGACTACGCGGGGTAGGCGGCTACCAGCGCAGCGAGGGCCTCCTCGAGCACGGTGGCAGCATCGTCGATGAGCTCGTCAGAGATCACGACACTCGGCATGATGCGCAGCACCGAATCCCAGCTGCCGGCGTCGAGCGCGATGACACCGTTCGTGGTGGCGTGCTTGATCACGGCGGTCAGGGCCTCGGGGTAGGGCTTCTTGGTTCCCGGGTGCACGAGCTCGACGCCGAACATGGCGCCCTTGCCGCGGACTTCGCCGACGATGGAGAACTTCTCGGCCCAGTCGCCGATTCGCGCCCAGAGGGCGGCTTCCACCCGCTTGGCCTCACCGAGCAGATTGTCCCGCTCGATCAGGTTGAACACTGCGAGGGCGGCCGCGGTGGAGACCGGGTTGCCGCCGAAGGTGCCGCCGATGCCGCCGGGCTGCACGGAGTCCATGATGTCGGCGCGGCCGGTGACGGCGGCCAGCGGAAAGCCGCCGGCGATGCCCTTGGCGGTCGTGACCAGGTCGGGAACGACATCGTGGTGCTCGATCGAGTACCAGACGCCGGTTCGGGCGATGCCGGCCTGAATCTCATCGGCCACGAAGACGATGCCGTTCTCAGTGCAAAATTCGCGAATGCGCTTGAAATAGCCGGGTGCAGGAATAACGATGCCGCCGTCGCCCTGGATCGGCTCGACGAAGAACGCCGCGACCTCGGTCGCGCCGATGTGGGTATTGATGTAGTCGATGGTCTTCTCAGCCGCTTCCAGACCACTCAGGCCGTCACGGAACGGGTAGCTCGTCGGCACGCTGTAGATCTCGCCGGGGAACGGGCCCATTCCGGCGCGCTCCGGCCACGGCCGGTAGGTCATCGCCATGGTCAGGTTGGTACGACCGTGAAAAGCGTGGTCGAGGGCCACGATGGCCCGGCGTCCGGTGAACTTGCGGGCGATCTTCACCGCGTTCTCCACCGCTTCCGCGCCGGTATTCACGAGCACCGAGTGCTTCTCGAAATCGCCGGGGGTGATCTGGCTAAGTTTCTCGGCGACCGCCACGTAGTTCTCGTAGGGCGTGACCGTGAAAAGAGTGTGGGTCAGTTTCGCTGCCTGAGCGGATGCTGCCGCCGCGACGTCGGGATGCGCGTGACCGATCGTGGTCACCCCGATGCCGCAGCCGAGGTCGATGATCTGGTTGCCATCAACGTCGACCAGGATCGCTCCGGCGCCGTGGTCCATGTAAATGTTGGCGAGCGTTCCGGCGCCGCGGGCAACCGTTTTCTCTCGCCTGGCCTGAAGCTCGACCGACTTGGGGCCGGGGAGAGCCGTCACGAGCTTGCGTTTCTGGGGCACCGAATACGTAGCAGTCATTGCTCCAGCCTATGACCGCCAGCTCGACGGTAAGACCGCGGCTACAGGCGTTCGCGCGGAAAGACCCGGTGGGCGAGGCGATTGAGGGTACCGACTGGTGGCGATTCGTTGTAGGCGTTGGCCAATTCCTGACCGGACAGTCGGTGGATGGCCGCCATGATCTCATCCGTTGCCTGCCGGCGTGCCTTACCGGAGGTGGCCGGGCCGTGATGGCCGAGGTCGAGCGGTTCACCGAAGGTGACAGTGACCTTGCGAATACGCGGCACCTTGGTGCCGACCGGCTGAATCTCCTGGGTGCCGATCAAACCGACCGGAACGACGACCGCGCCCGTGGTGAGGGCGAGCCAGGCGACGCCCGTGCGGCCCTTATAGAGGCGGCCGTCGAGCGAGCGGGTGCCCTCCGGGTAGATCGCGAATGCGCCCTCGGCCTCGAGCACGGCACGGCCGGCGTCGAGAGCGACCTGCGCGGCCTGGCCGGCTCCGCGTTCTACACCGATGGCGCCGATGGCGGTGAAGAATGTTCGTGACACCCAGCCCTGGAATCCGGTCCCGGTGAAGTAGGTCGACTTGGCCAGAAACTGCACGCGGCGGGTCGCGACGAGGGGAATGACGATGCTGTCGATGAAGGAGAGGTGGTTGCTGGCGAGAATGACGCGGCCGGTGGCCGGAATATTCTCGCGCCCGATAATGCTCGGTCGAAAAACGATTCGGGCGACGGGGGCCATGATGCCGTAGCCGAGAAAATAGACGAATCCCGGTCGCTTGACACGCTCCTGATCGTCGGCCTGTTCGGCCGGAACGCCTTGATCAGAACTATCGATCGTGATGGTTTCGGCGTTGTCTTTGGGTTCTGCATCGGCACCAGTCACCCGTCGACACTACGCCACCACTGGCCAGCATCGAACATACGCCGCGCCCGGCACCTAGCATGGAGGTATGCGCAGAGTAATCATTCTCGGGTCCACTGGCTCGATCGGAACCCAGGCGCTCGACGTCATTCGTGCCAATCCGGAGCGGTTTGAGGTGGTCGGCCTCGCGGCCGGAAGCAACCGAGAACTGCTCGATGCGCAGGCCCTGGACTTTCAGGTCGAGCACACCGCCCTGGGAGCGGATGCTGCGGAGCAGCTCGTGCGGGACGTCGACGTCGACGTCGTGCTCAACGGCATCACCGGTTCGGTCGGCTTGGGGCCGACCCTGGCCGCGCTGAAAGCTGGTCGCATCCTGGCTCTGGCCAACAAAGAGTCGCTGATCGTCGGCGGCGAACTCGTGAAGAATCTTGCTGCACCAGGCCAGATCGTTCCGGTCGACTCCGAACACTCCGCCATCGCGCAGGCATTGCGCTCGGGAACCCAGCACGAGGTGCGTCGACTCGTGCTGACGGCATCCGGTGGGCCGTTTCGCGGTTACACCAGGGAACAGCTTGCCGGCGTGACGCCCGCGCAGGCCCTGGCCCACCCGACCTGGAACATGGGCCTGGTGGTCACCACCAACTCGGCCACCCTCATGAACAAGGGACTCGAGATCATCGAGGCGCACCTTCTGTTCGACGTGGAATATGACCGCATCGATGCCGTCGTGCACCCGCAATCCGTGGTACACTCCATGGTCGAATTCGTGGACGGATCGACCATCGCCCAGGCCAGCCCGCCCGACATGCGACTGCCGATCTCACTCGGGCTGGACTGGCCGAACCGCGTGGCTGCGGTCGGCGCTCCGATCGACTGGACCTTACCGCAGAGCTGGACCTTCGAGCCCCTCGACGACACGGCTTTTCCCGCGGTCGAACTCGCCAAGAAGGTCGGCCGACTAGGCGGCACCTATCCGGCCGTGTTCAACGCGGCCAACGAGCAGGCCGTCGCCGCTTTTCACTCCGGGCGCATCGGCTTTTTGAACATCGTCGACACGGTGCTGCGCGTGGTCGAGAGCCACGAGTACGATTCCGAGCTCACCCTCGAGTCACTCGCCGAGGCTGAACGTTGGGCGCGTGCCGCCGCCGATCAGCTCATCGCGGCAGGCTGACGGCCTAATTACACTCGCCCGCTTTGACCCGGTCCTTGTCGTCCAGGCACTCTTCGCGTGCGTCCTTGGCATCCTCGGCGGCCTTTTTCTCCGCGTCGCGCGCGTCTTCGGCGGCGTCCTTGGCATTCTGTTCCTCGGCGAGGGCCGCCGCTTCGGCTGCGGCTTCAGCAGCGATAGCAGCAGCTTCGATCTCAACCGTCAGATCGGTGCTGACCAGGTTGATCGCGGTCTGAATCGACGCCGACCGTTCGGCGCTGACCTGGCCGGCGGCGGCCGCGGTGCGCAAATTACCCTGCATCGCGGTGAGGAGCGACTGGGCTTCGGTGAAGTCGCCGCCGGCCGCCGCCTCGGTGATGCCGAGCATCGCAGACTGCAGATTTTCGGCCGTGGCGGCCTGAAGTTCGACCGGCTCAGCCGCGCAACCGGCCAGCGGCAGGAGCAGAAGCAATCCGGAAACGAGCGCGAGGGTCAGTCGTTTGCGCATCACGGGTTCACGCTTTCCTGGAGCTGTTCGAGGTGCGTGCCGAGGGTGCCGTCGACCGCCGGATAACTCGGCGGAACCGCTGGCGGATCGTCTCCGCTGCCCAGAAACAACGCACCGAGCACGATCGCGGTGACCACCAGGGCCGCCAGGACGATCCAGAGGATGACCCGGTTGCGGCGCGGTGCAGGCGTGGTCCCCGTCTGCTTCCTGGAGATGGCCGCAGTTGCGGGTTTGGGCGTGGGGGCCGGATCGGCACGCAGCACCTCGGTCGCAGCCGCCTCAACTGCGCGAGCGGGTAGCAGCAGCGTGGCCACGGCCTGGTCTTCGGCTCCGGTCGCGAGCGCGCGGAGCAGCAGGGACGCCTCGGAAGCGGTGGGCCGGTCGCCGGTGTCGCGGGCGGTCATGGCTGCGAGTACCTCGGTCCAGTCCCGGCCGAGCGTGCTCGGAATCTCCGGCTGGCGTTGCAGCCTGGCCATCGCCGACTCCACGGCGGTTCCGGGGTAGGCGCGCACCCCGGTGAGGCATTCGAGCAGCACGAGACCGAGGGAATAGACATCCGTTGGTGCACCGATCAAAGCTCCGAGCGCCTGCTCGGGGCTCAGGTAGCTCGCGGTGCCAAGCAGCGAACCGGTCGCGGTGAGCCTTGACTCATCGAGCAGCCGGGCAATGCCGAAATCGGCGAGCTTGGCGTGCATGCTGCGCCCGGGAAAGCCGGAGGGCGACAGCAGTACGTTGGCTGGCTTGACGTCGCGGTGGATGATGCCCTGCTCGTGCACGTAGTGCAGCGCCTCGGCCAGATCGGCACCCATCACGGCCACCTCGAGGCTTGGCAGCGGGCCGCTCGCGATGCGGGCGCGCAGATCGGGGCCGTCCACGAGTTCCATCACGATGAAGGTGCGCGGCACGCCGTCGACGGTGGCGGTGCCGGCGTCGAACAGGGTGACCAGGGCGAAATGGTTCAGGCTCGCCAGCAGGGCGATCTCGCCGCTCTGACGCTCCGGCTCTGCGGCGCCACCATCAGCGCGAAAGAGTTTGACGGCCACTGTACGGCCGAGCGCGGTATCCGTTGCCCGATAAACGGATGCCATCCCGCCGGTGCCGATAAGGGTCTCGATCAGAAAACGGTCGCCAAGTAGGCTGCCCACCGGGCCGGGGGTCGGTAGCTGCTGGATGGGAATGGGTTCGTAAGACAGGGGGACCTCCTGGTGCGTCCACCCTCTAGCAAAGCACATGCGCACCCTAAAAGGGAGGTTCGGCCGCACAGCCAGCCCCTTTGCAGCTTGGTGCGGTTACTCTACGACAGTGGAAACCGTACTGCTGTTCATACTGGGCGTCGCGATCGTGGTCGTGGGACTCGCCGTGTCTATCGGCCTGCACGAAATCGGCCACCTCGTGCCCGCCAAGCTGTTTGGCGTCAAGGTAACCCAGTACATGATCGGCTTCGGCCCGACGCTCTGGTCGCGCACCAAGGGTGAGACCGAGTACGGCGTCAAGGCGCTGCCCCTCGGTGGCTATATCGCCATGATCGGCATGTTTCCACCGTCGAAAAAGGGCGGAGCTCCCCGCACCACCACCACCGGGTTCTTCGACCAGATGGTTCAGGAGGGCGAACCTGAGAAGAAGACCAGCGCCCTGTCCACCCTGGTCGACGATGCCCGCAAGGCCAGCGCGGAGACCATTGGCGATGGTGAAGAGCACCGCGCGTTCTATCAGCTGTCGGTCTACAAGCGCGTGATCATCATGCTCGGTGGGCCCACCATGAACCTACTCATCGCCATCGTGATGTTCTCCATTCTGGTCATGGGATTCGGCAGCCCGCAGATCAGCACGACCATCGGCAGCGTGAGCCAGTGCGTGCTCCCCGCCTCGAGCGACCGGCAGACCTGCGAGTCAACCGATGAAGCCTCGCCCGGTGCCGCTGCCGGGTTGAAGCCTGGTGACCGATTGGTCAGCATCGGCGGAACAGCCATTACGAGCTGGGAGCAGTCGACCGAGGTCATCCGCTCGGCGCCCGGGCGCACCCTCGCCGCGGTGGTCGAGCGTGACGGCGCCGACGTCGACCTCTCGCTCACCCCCAAACTCACCGAACGCTACGTGTATACCGCCGACAACAAAATCAAAACGGACGCCTCCGGCGCTGCCATTACCGAGGAGGTCGGGTTCGTCGGCATCGGAGCGGCGAGCGAACTGGTGCCCCAGCCTGCGACAGCAGTGCTGCCCCTGGTGGGCGAAAACATCTCCGCCGTCGCGCACGTGATTCTCAACCTGCCCGACCGGCTCGTGGCCGTGGCCAAGGCCGCGTTCGGCCCGGGGGAGCGCGACCTGAACGGACCGATCAGCGTGGTGGGTGTTGGCCGGGTAGCCGGCGAACTGGCGAGCATGGACACCATTCCGGTCGCCACGAAGGTCGCCAGCATGCTGCAGCTGCTCGGATCGCTCAATATCGCCCTGTTCGTGTTCAACCTGGTGCCCTTGCTGCCACTCGACGGCGGCCACGTCGCCGGTGCGCTGTGGGAAGGCATCCGTCGATTCTTCGCGAAGCTGTTCAAGCGGCCCGACCCCGGACCGGTCGACATGGCCAAGCTCATGCCGCTCACGCTGGCGGTCGTGGTTCTGCTCGGCGGGATGAGCCTGTTGCTCATCTACGCCGACATCGTCAAGCCCATCAACTTCTTCGGGTAGCCGGCAGGTACTTCCGCGGGCGGATGCGGCGCCCGGCGCACGGAAGTAGCATCAAGCCATGCCACCACACGGGGAGTACAGCGGGTACGGATACGGCATGCCGCGGCCCGTTCGATTGTGGTTGCTCGTGGTGATCTTCTTTCTGATCCAGGTGCCGGCGGTGGCCGTGCTGGCCCGGCCGGGGCCGGGGCGGCTTCGACCGGTTTGACATGATGCGCGGACCCGGACCACTCCCGGATTCTGACCGGCCAAGCCTGGCCCTGATCGGGTGGTTTCTCGCCGTCGTTTTGGCCCTGATCGGCCCGCTCGCCCTGATCGGCACCCGGCGGTTTCCCGGCCCGGTCGTGGCCGTCGTCGCCGCCGCGGCGGTGCATTCACCCTCGTGCGTTCCGACATCGGCCTGCCCTATGTTGCCCTGATTTTCGCGATCGTTCTCGGCATCGTGCGGGGCGTGCGCGTCTGGGTGTACAGCTCCGTCGCAGCGGCCTGGGTTCTGGGTTCTGGTTCTGGTTCTGGTTCTGGTGCTGGTGCTGGTGCTGGTGCTCGCGGGCGCGTTCGGGGTGGGGCTGCATCCGCTGCGGATCGCCGGAACCACCCTGGCGCTGGCCGTGTTCATGGGAATCGGGGAGGCCATCCGCTCGCGTCGGGAGCGTTTTGCCGAGCTGCGGCGCACGGGGACGCCCGTGGTACGTCGGCCGAACAGCGGGAACGCGTGCGCATCGGGGAGGCATCCGTTGTGTTGGCGCGCGAGAGCAGCGACGACCTGCTCACGGTCACCGACGACGGGTCGGCGCCGGCCGCATCATGAGCAAGCTCGCCGCACGTCCCGGCGACGGCGACAGCTACGGCCATGGCGGAATGATGAACGGCGGGTTCGGGTTCGGCTGGTGGTTCCTGCTGATCCCGTTGTTCTGGATCATCGTCGTCGCCGTACTGTTCGCCATCTTCGGACGGCGCTGGCGTCGCGGTATGCGGGAGGGTCACGGACACCCGGGCGGGCAAGGCCAGGCGGATGCCACGAGCGCTGAGAAGACCCTGGCCGAACGCTTCGCCCAGGGCGACATCGACGAGGTCGAGTACCGCGCCCGCCTAGAAGCCGTTACCGGGACAGCAGCAGCGCCTCACCCTGGCCGCCGCCGCCGCACAGCGCGACGGCGGCTTTGCCGGTGCCACGCCGGGCCAGTTCGAGGGCAGCGTGCAGTGCAATGCGCCCGCCGCTCGACCCAATCGGGTGGCCGATGGCGATGCCGCCACCGTGAATGTTCACGACATCGGCCGACACGCCGAGCACTTTCGACGACTGGGCCACGACCGAGGCGAACGCCTCGTTGATCTCGACCAGGTCGAGATCGGCGGCGGTCCAGCCCTCGCGCTTGAGGGCGTGCGCGATGGCATTGGCCGGCTGGGAGTGCAGGGAGTTGTCGGGGCCGGCCACCTGGCCGCTCGCGTTGATCACGGCGAGCCAAGGCAGGCCGTGCTTCTCGGCCCAGGCGCGACTGGTCACGACGACAGCGCTCGCGCCGTCACTGAGAGGGGCTGCATTGCCGGCAGTGATGCTCCCCGCCGGGTCGAATGCCGGGCGCAGGCGGCCGAGCGTCTCGGTCGTGCTTTCGGCGCGAACGCCCTCATCGGTGCTGATCAGGAGCGGCTCGCCCTTCCGCTGCGGCACGCTGATCGGAGTGATCTCGTCGCTGAACACATCACTCGCGGCTGCGGCAGCAGCGCGCTGGTGCGAGGCAGCGGCGATTTCGTCCTGCTCGAGGCGGGTCTGTCCGAGTTCAACGTTCGCGCGCTCGGTGGAGAGCCCCATCGAGAGGCCGTCGAAGGCGTCGGTGAGTCCGTCGTGAGCGGCGTGGTCGAGCGCTGACACGGTTCCGTAATTCCAGCCCTGGCGGGAGCCAGGCAGCAGGTGGGGCGCGCGGGACATGGATTCCTGACCACCGGCCACGACGACATCCGCTTCGCCGAGCCGCACCAGGCGGGCGGCATCAATGACCGCGGCGAGGCCGGACAGACAGACCTTGTTGAGTGTCATCGCCGGCACATTCCATGGGATGCCTGCAGCCACGCTGGACTGCCGGGCCGGGTTCTGCCCACACCCGGCTTGCAGGACCTGACCCATGAGCACGAAGTCGACCTGCTCCGGTGCCACTCCAGCGCGGGCGAGGGCACCGGCAATGGCGGCGGCGCCGAGGTCGACGGCGGTGAGGGACGAGAGTTGCCCGTTCACGCGACCCTGCGGGGTGCGTGATCCGGCCAGGATTACGACGTCGGTTTCGGTCATCGGGACTCCTTTGTCAAAAAATTGATGCGTGCCACCCCAGCATATTGGCCACGTCTGGGTATCGGTTCACTCCTGCCTCTTGACAGTACCGTCGATCGCCCATAGATTCCTGATACCTGAACCACCTGTCAGGTTTGTAGAACGAGAGGCAAATTTTATGCGGGTAACAAAGATGTTCCTGGCCCCGGCAATTCTCGCCGTCGCCGCCCTGACCCTGGTCGGATGCGCCCCCACGGCCACGACCGGCGGCGCAGCCACCGATAATTCCACCACGAAGCTCGCGGTGCAGGTGGGCATGATCACCTCAGCGACCGGCCCGCTCGCCGCCTACGGCGCCGCGTACACCGCCGGGTTCAAGGCCGGCCTCGACTACGCCACCGACGGCACCGGCGCTGTCGACGGCCGCGAACTGGACATCACCTGGAAAGACGACCAGGGCAACCCCGACACCGCGGTCTCGGTCGCCAAAGACCTGATCGGGCAGGGATACCAGATTATGGCCGGCACCGTCGTGTCCGGAATCGCCGTCACCCTGGCCGAGCAGGCCGCGCAGAACAAGATTCTCTACATCTCGGGCCCGGCAGCCGCCGATGCCATCACCGGCCTCAACCAGTACACCTTCCGATCCGGCCGCCAGACCTATGAAGACGTTGCGACGGCAGGAACGTTCATCGGCGACCCGAGCGGCAAGAAGATCGTCGTCTTCGCCCAGGACAACGCCTTCGGTCAGGGCAACCTGGCCGGCGTCAAGGCCGTGCTCGGGGCCAAGGGCGCGACCGTCGATGGTGTACTTGTCGCCGAAGACGCAACCGAATTCACCCCCTTCGCGCAGCAATTGCTCGACGCCTCACCAGACCTCGTCTTCGTGGCCTGGGCCGGCGCCAGCACCGGTGCCATGTGGACCGCGCTGCAGCAGCAGGGCGTGTTCGATGCTGTTCCGGTTGTCACCGGCCTCGGTGATGTCTCGACCTACGGCGCGTACGGTGCCGCGAGCGGCAAGATCAGCTTTCTCTCGCACTACTTTGCGTCGGCCACCGACAACGAGCAGAGCAAAGCCATGATCAGCTACCTGAAAGCCAACGACGCACAGGCAGACCTGTTCTCGCCCGACGGTTTCGTGGCCGCGCAGATGCTCGTTCAGGCCGTTCGCGAGGGCGGTGGTGACAACGTCGATGACATGATCGCCTCGCTCGAGGGCTACACGTTCGACTCGGTCAAGGGTTCGATCACCATTCGTGCAGAAGACCACGCCGTGCTGCAGCCGATGTTCCAGGCCACGCTTAAGGAAGGCACCGACGGTACCTGGGCGCCGGAACTGATTGAGACTGTCGACGCCAAGACCGTCGCGCCGCCCATCGTCGCAGCAAAGTAGATCGCGATGCCGGACCAGCCCGTGCTCAGCATCGAGCATCTGGGCCTGCAGATCGGCGGTGCACGCATCCTCAACGATGTGTCGCTGTCGATCCCGCGGGGCGAGATGCTCGGTGTGATCGGCCCCAACGGGGCCGGTAAGACAACCCTGTTCAACCTGATTTCCGGTGTGCTGTTTGCCACGGAAGGCGTGGTGCGACTGAACGGCCGCACCATGACCCGGGAACCGATCCACGTCAGGGCACGGGCCGGCCTCGGTCGCACCTTTCAAACCTCGAGCCTGTTCAACGGGCTGAGCGCCACCGAAAACGTGCGGCTGGCCGCACAGGCCAAGGCCGGCGGCGGCAGTCTGGTCACCCGGTTTCCGAAGGGGACGGATGCCGCCACCCGGCTTGCCGCCGATCGTCTCGACGAGGTGGGGCTGGCTGATCTTGCCGAAGCCAAAGCCGGTGGCCTCTCCCACGGTGACAAGCGCAAGCTGGAGATCGCCATGCTGCTCGCGATGGACCCGAGCGTCATCCTGCTCGACGAGCCGATGGCCGGCGTTGGCTCCGGCGACGTGCCCGGCCTGATGGAGGTCATTCGCGCGTTGCACCACGGTGGCCGCACGGTGCTCATGGTCGAGCACCACATGGAGGTCGTGCTCGGCCTGGTCGACCGCGTTGCGGTCATGCACCACGGCGAGCTGCTCGCCTGCGACACCCCCGACGCCGTGATGAAGAATCCCACGGTTCAGTCCGCCTACCTCGGAGACCCGGTATGAGCACCACATCAAGAACCAATATCCTCACCGTGCGCAACCTGTACGGACGCATCGAGGGCCAGCAGGTCGTCGAAGACGTCTCGTTCGACGTACCAGACACCGGCGTCACCGCTCTGCTCGGCCGGAACGGCGTCGGCAAAACCAGCACCATTAAATCGATCCTCGGCCTGATCGACCGCACCGGCGCGATCACCCTCGCCGGGCGCCGCGTCGACCGGCTGCCCACCCACAAGGTCGTGCAGCTCGGCGTCGGCTACGTGCCCGAAGACCGCGAGGTGTTCGGCAAGCTCAGCGTCGCCGAAAACCTGAAACTGGCCGAACGCTCCGCCCACCCGAACCGCGCCCTGGTCGAGGAACTCTTTCCCGACCTCGTGCAACGCCACGCCCAACTCGCCGGTACCCTCTCCGGAGGGCAGCAGCAGATGGTGTCGCTCGCCCGAGCCCTGCTCAACCAAAACCGGCTGTTGCTGGTCGACGAACCCACCAAGGGACTCTCGCCGAAAATCGTCACCGAGGTCACCCAGGCACTACTGGCCGCCGCCAAAACAGTGCCGATCCTTCTGGTCGAACAGAACCTGCAGGTGATTCGCCAACTCGCCGACCGGGTGGTCGTGCTCTCCGGCGGCCGCGTCGTCTTCACCGGCGAAGCCGCCGAATTGCTCGATGACCCCGAACGCATCCAGCGTTACCTGGGCGTGCACAGCGGCGCGGACCACAGCAGCACCGACCACAGCAACACGGAGCAGGTGCCGGCATGAGCACCATCGTTCTGCTGCTGATCACCGGCCTCGGCCTCGGGGCTCTGTACTTTCTGGTCGCCTCCGGGCTCTCCCTCATCTACGGCCTGATGGGCGTGCTCAACTTCGCTCACGGCTCCTTTCTGACCATCGGCGCCTTCATCGGCTGGGAGGTAGCCCGTCGGCTCAGTGACGGGTCGTGGTGGGCACTGGTCGCTGCCATGCTGACCGGCGCCGTGGTCGGGGCGCTCGTCGCCGCCGCGACCGAATTCTTCCTGATCCGGCGGCTGTACAACCGGCACATCGAACAGGTACTCGTGACGGTCGGCCTCGCGCTGGCCTCTGTAGCTCTGTTCGAGGGAATCTGGGGCACCGACCCGACCTACGTGACGAGCCCGTCCTGGCTCGGGCAGACCACCGAGATTCTCGGCGCGCGCATTCCGAACAACCGCTTCATGCTCATTCTGGTGGCGGTGCTGGTGCTCGTGGCGATCGTGCTGTTCCTCAAATTCACCCGGTACGGCCTGATCGTTCGGGCCGGCGTCGAGAACCGTCTCATGGTCACCGCGCTCGGCATCGATGTGCGCCGCGCCTTCACCCTGGTGTTCGCGATCGGTGGTGCCGCCGCCGGACTCGGCGGGGTGCTCGCCTCGATCTACTATGGCTACGTTTCGGCGCACATCGGCGGGTCCCTGCTGATCTTCGCCTTCATCGTGACGGTCATCGGAGGGTTAGGGTCTCTGGCCGGGGCGGCCATCGCATCCGTTCTGGTGGCAGTGCTGCAGCAGTTCGCGAACTTTTATCTGGGCGGAACCGGCGACCTGGCCGTGGTGCTGGCCCTGGCCGCGGTGCTGTTATTGCGTCCGCGCGGACTGATGGGAGCGAAAGCATGAGCGCCTTCCGGGCCAGACCAATGACCAAAATCACGGCCAGCGCGGCGCTGGTGCTGCTCATGGTGCTGCTGCCGCTTCTGAACATCACGATTCCCGGTGTCTTTCCGGGCGCGACCTACACGCCCGGTACCCTGCAACTGCTCGCCTACGCCATGCTCATCGCGGCTCTAGCGCTCAGCTACCACCTCTTGTTCGGCCTGGCCGGCATGCTCTCGTTCGGGCACGCTCTCTTCTTCGCGGCCGGCGCCTACGGCCTGGGCATCGTGCTGCGCAACTTCTCACCGAGTTGGTTGCCAGCCGGTGCGACGTTCGTAGCGTCGATTCTGATCACGGTGCTGATCGGCTTCGTGTTGGCCGCACTCGTGGGTTCGGTCAGCCTGCGGGTCACCGGCATCTCCTTTGCCATGGTCACGCTCGCCTTCGCGCAGGCCGGCTCGGTCGTGGTACGGCGCAATCCGGGCGGGCAGACCGGCGGCGACGAGGGGCTCACCCTCGACGTCTCGCATGTGCCAGACGCACTGGTCGGCGTACTCAACACCCGCAACCTGTACTGGCTGTCGCTCGCTGTTCTGGTCACGGTCTACCTCGTGGTGTTGTGGGTGGAGAAATCCCGCGCGGGCCATGTTGTGGCCGCGACTCGCGAAAACGAACTCCGGGTACGGGTCATCGGCATCCGTCCCTATTTTGTGCGGCTGCTGATCTTCAGCATTGCCGGGGCGCTCGCCGCCCTCGCTGGAGCCGCGTTTCTGTTGCTGCAGAGCGGGGTCTCGCCGCGCGTCGCCACGCCCGACTTCACGCTGACCCTGCTGGTGATCGTCGTGCTCGGCGGCGTCGGGCTGCGCTGGGGCGCCGTCCTCGGCGCGCTGGTCTACACGCTTCTCGACCAGCGGCTGACCGCCCTGGCCGGTTCGGAATTCATCGCCGGCCTGCCCGACATTCTGCGGATTCCTTTGTCGCAGCCGTTGTTCATTCTCGGAACACTGTTTATTCTCGTGGTGTTGTTTCTTCCGGGTGGGCTGGCTGGGCTGACCCGGCGCAACCGCCGGCCGCAACGGCCTCGGGCTCGAGGTCGGGAGCGCATGCTTGACTCAGAGGAGACGACATGACCGATGATGGCCTGCACACGCTGGGCCGATGGACCCGCGACCGCGCCAGGGCCACGCCCGAACGAGTCGCCGTCGACGATCGCGGCGTCACACTGCGCTACCGCGACCTCGACGACCGGGCCAGCGACCTCGCCGCGGCTTTTCGGGCCGCCGGCTACGGCGTCGGCGATCGGGTGGCGACCATCACCGGCAACAGCTCAGACCAGGTCGTGTTGTTCTTCGCCTGCGCGCAGGCCGGCCTCGTGCTCGTTCCGCTGTCGTGGCGGCTCGCACCACGCGAGCTCGCCGCGCAGTTGCAGCTCGCCGACCCGGCCCTGTTGCTGGTCGACGACGAGTTCCATACCCTGGCAACGGATGCCCAGGGTCGGCTTCCCCTGCCCCTCCCGTCGACTTTGCTCGGCGTGCGGGGTGTGGAAAACGTCGTGCCGGCCCCGCGACGCGGCCCGGACGATGAGCTGGTGACCCGCACGGTTCGTGACGATGACGCCCTGCTGATCGTATTCACCTCCGGCACGCTCGGCCCGGCCAAGGGCGTGGTTCTGACCCACGCGAACTGTTTCTGGACCAACCTGTCGCTCTCGCGTATCACCGAGATCACCAGAAAAGATGTGGTGCTCTCGGTCATGCCGCAGTATCACGTGGGCGGCTGGAATATTCAGCCTTTGCTGGCCTGGTGGATGGGGGCCACGGTCGTGCTCGAGCGCACCTTCGACCCAGGCCGGGTGCTGCACCTGATCAAGGACCGTCGCATCACGACCATGATGGGCGTTCCGGCGAACTACCTGTTCCTCGCGCAGCACCCCGATTTCGCTGCGACCGACCTGTCCAGCCTGAATCACGCCGTGGTTGGTGGCGCACCAATGCCCGCGCAGCTGCTGCGTACCTGGCATGCCCGCGGAGTTGCACTCACCCAGGGGTACGGTCTGACCGAGGCCTCCCCGAACGTGTTGTGTCTGCCCGACGACGAAGCCCGCAGCATGGTCGGCTACGCCGGCAAGCCGTATCCGCACGTGGAGGTCGCCGTGGCCGATCCGATCACCGGCGACCTGCTCGGCGGGGCCGCGACGGGTGAACTGCTGGTGCGTGGGCCCGGCGTGTTCTCGGGCTATTTTCGTGCTCCCGAGCAGACCGCTCGCACCCTGCGCGGTGGCTGGTTGCACACCGGTGACCTCGTGCGCCGCGACGAGCACGGCTACTTTGCCGTGATCGACCGGCTCACCGACATCTTCATCTCGGGCGGCGAGAGCGTGGCACCGGCCGAGGTGGAGACCGTGCTGATCGAACACGCCGCGGTCGCCGAGGTGGCGGTCATCGGGGTGCCGCACGATCGGTGGGGAGAGGTCGGTGTGGCCTTCATCGTGCTGACACCCGGATTCGCGGCCGATGAGCTCGGCATTCTGGCCTACGCCCGCACCCAACTGGCCGCGTTCAAGGTTCCGGCGTTCGTGCGCTTCGTACCGGAAATTCCGCGATCCCTCGGCAGCAAGGTGCTGCGGCGCCAGCTGCTGGAGAACTGGAAACACGGACTTGATTTTGAAAAGATAGGAAACAAACTATGAGCGCCGGAATGCCGCGAACCGCCCGAGGCGAAGAAACCAAGCGCAAACTCATCCAAGCAGCCGAGCAGGTGTTCTCGCGGGTCGGCTACGCCGATGCGTCAATCTCGCGCATAACGGATGCCGCCGGCATCGGCCAGGGCACGTTCTACCTCTACTTCGACTCGAAACTGCAGATCTTCAACGAACTGGTCGAAGACCTCAACCACCGCGTGCGGTTGGCGATGAGTGCAGCATCCGCTGCTACGGAAAATCGGATCGATTCGGAGCGCGCCGGGTTTCGGGCCTTTTTTCAATTCACCGCCGACCACCCCGCGCTGTACCGGGTGATTCGTGAGGCAGAGTTCGTCTCGCCTGGCGCTCTGCGCCTGCACTACACGCGCATCGTCGAGGGCTACATAGCGGGGCTGCGCGCGGCCGGCGCGGCAGGCGAGATCAGCGACATCGATCCCACCGTTGCAGCATGGGCGCTCATGGGAATCGGCGAGATGATCGGCATGCGCTGGGTGCTCTGGGGAGATGACGAGGCGCTCGAAGGGGCCGGGTCCGATCCGTTCGCGAGCGGAACCCGTGCCGTGCCCGAGCACGTTTTCGAGCAGATGATGCGGTTCATCGAGGGTGCACTGGGTGCCGCTAGCACCGTCTCGAGCAGCACCGTCTCCGGCAGCACCGTGGAAATGAGGCAGCGATGAGTGAGTACTATCAGCCGTTCCGGGCTCGGGTCGCTGGGGGAGACCTGCGCGGTGGCCAGTGGCGCGCTGCCCAGGGGCAGTCGACGGTGCTGGCAATCCACGGCATCACCGCCTCGCACCTCTGCTGGCCGTGGCTGGTGGAACGCCTGCCGGGCTCGCGGGTGATCGCTCCCGACCTGCGCGGTCGCGCTCGCAGCAACGCCCTGCCGGCGCCCTACGGGCTGCGGCATCATGCCGAAGACCTGGCCCGGCTGTTGGACTTTCTGGAGGTCGACCGTACGGTCGTGGTCGGGCACTCGATGGGCGCGTTTGTCGCCGTATGGCTCGCCCACCTCTATCCCGACCGGGTTGACTCTCTCGTTCTGGTGGACGGTGGCCTGCCGATTCCACGCGACGTGGGCATCGACCCCCTGCTCATGCTCGGCCCAGCCGCCAAACGGCTATCGCAGACCTTCGAGACGGTCGAGGCCTACCAGGACTTTTGGCAGAACCACCCCGCGTTCGTCGCCGACTGGTCATCGCGGGTGGCCGATTTTGCCCGCTACGACCTCGATGGCACGGCGCCGGCTCTGCACCCCTCGGCGCGGCTGGAGGCGGTGGCCGCGAATGCGCTGGAGCTCAACGGTGCCGACGGCTACGCGGAGGCGCTCGCCGACCTCAGTCTGCCGATCGAATTTCTGCGTGCCCCGCGCGGGCTGCTGGACGAGCCGACCGCACTGTACGACCGGGCGGTTGTCGCCGACTGGGCGACACGACTGCCGCGGCTGACCGTGCGGGAGGTCGACGACGTCAACCACTACACGATCGTGATGAGCGACCGGGGCGCCGACCAAGTCGCCCGGGCCGTGAACCTGTACGCCCCCGCCAGCTACCCGAGAGGACCCCGATCATGAGCGACACCATCACCACCAGTACGGGCAACATTTTCGACGGCATCACCGCGCACAGCGTTGTCACCCCGCGCCTGCGCGCCGGAGTGCTCGAACGGCCGGCAACAGGAACGGCCGCGGCGACCGTCGTCTTCGTGCACGGCAACGTGTCGTCATCGCTGTTCTGGCAGCCGCTGATGCTGGCCCTGCCCACGTCGGTGCGGGCGCTCGCCATCGACCTGCGCGGCTTCGGCAGCAGCGAAACCCTGCCGGTCGATGCCACCCGCGGCTTGGCCGACTACTCCGACGATATCGCCGCTGTGCTCACCGAACTCGGCGTCGACGGAGCGCACCTCGTGGGCTGGAGTATGGGCGGCGGTGTGACCATGCAGCTGCTGCTCGATCACCCCGGCCTCGCGGCGTCCCTGACCCTGGTCGCGCCGGTTTCCCCCTACGGCTTCGGCGGCACCGGGGGAGCGGATGGCCATCGGCTGAGCGTTGACGACGCCGGAACGGGCGCCGGCGGAGCCAACCCCGACTTCGTCGCCAGGCTGCATGACGGTGACCACGGCGCTGACCAGACCAGCCCCCGCACCGTCTACCAGACCACCTACGTCAAGCCGCCGTTCAGCTCGGACCACGATGAAATCTGGATCGACTCCATGCTGACCACGGCCACCGGCGTCGGTAACTACCCCGGGGATTCGACAGTTTCAGAGAATTGGCCCGGATTCGCCCCCGGCGACAGCGGCGTGCTCAACACCATGTCTCCCGGTCATTTCAACACGAGCGGCATTGTCGACCTGGCCAAGAAGCCGGCCATTCTCTGGATTCACGGCAGCGACGACGTCATCGTGTCGGACACCTCGTTTTTCGACCTCAATTATCTTGGGCAGCTCGGCGTGATTCCAGGCTGGCCTGGCGCTGAGGTGGCCCCTCCCCAGCCGATGATCCAGCAGACCCGGGCTGTGCTTGGCGCCTACCAGGCCGCCGGCGGCACGCTGACCGAGCTGGAACTGGCCGACTGTGGGCACTCACCGCACCTCGAACACCCGGCCGAGTTTCTGGCGGCGCTGCTGGCCCAGCTGGAACGCTGATCCGCTGGCGGCATTCAGCTTCGCTCGCACTACGACAACTAAGCTAGGTAAGTGGCTGCAATCAACTTGGGGATGCCCAAAGTACCTGAGGTACTCGCTCCCAGACGTAAATCCCGTCAAATCAAGGTCGGAAAGGTCCTGGTCGGTGGCAATGCTCAAGTGAGCGTGCAATCGATGACGACCACTCCGACAACGAACATCAACGCGACGCTGCAGCAGATCGCCGAGCTCACGGCGACCGGCTGCGACATCGTGCGTGTTGCCGTGCCGACTCGCGATGACGCCGAGGCGCTGCCGATCATCGCGAAGAAGAGCCAGATTCCGGTGATCGCGGACATCCACTTTCAGCCGAACTACGTCTTCGCCGCGATCGACGCCGGCTGCGCCGCCGTGCGGGTCAACCCCGGCAACATCCGCAAATTCGACGACCAGGTCGGCAAGATCGCTGCGGCCGCCAAGGCCGCCGGTGTCAGCCTGCGCATCGGCGTCAACGCCGGCTCGCTCGAGCCGAGTCTCATGCAGAAATACGGCAAGGCCACCCCGGAGGCGCTCGTGGAGAGCGCCGTTTGGGAGGCGAGCCTGTTCGAGGAGCACGACTTTCACGACTTCAAGATCTCGGTCAAGCACAACGACCCGGTGATCATGGTCAAGGCCTACCGCCTGCTCGCCGAACGCGGCGACTGGCCGTTGCACCTCGGCGTGACTGAGGCCGGTCCCAGCTTTCAGGGCACGATCAAGAGCGCAACGGCGTTCGGCATCCTGCTCGGCGAAGGCATCGGCGACACCATCCGCGTCTCGCTCAGCGCTCCGCCGGTCGAGGAGATCAAGGTGGGATTGCAGATTCTGCAGTCGCTCAACCTGCGCGAGCGCAAGCTGGAGATCGTCTCCTGCCCGAGCTGTGGCCGGGCACAGGTCGACGTCTACAAGCTCGCCAATGATGTCACCGACGGGCTCGAGGGAATGACCGTGCCGCTCCGCGTCGCCGTCATGGGCTGCGTCGTCAACGGACCGGGTGAGGCTCGCGAAGCCGACCTCGGTGTCGCGAGCGGCAACGGCAGGGGCCAGATCTTCGTGCGCGGCGAGGTTATCAAGACCGTGCCAGAGTCCGAGATCGTGAAGACCCTCATCGAAGAGGCCAACCGGCTCGCCGCCGAGATGCCCGCTGCCGCGCTCGGCAGCCCCACGGTCTCCGTCGGCGCGAAGTAACTCTCCTGATCCGCGAAAGCGGATGATTGCTTGCTTTTCTTTCGGGTGTCAGAATATAGTTGCACCTGTCAGGAGGTGTTGCAATGAATGTTGAACAGCTCAGTGCCACCCTTGCTGCGGTCGCCAGTCCGCAACGGATGCTCATTCTCGCCGAGTTGCAGGGCGGTCGCGTGCACGTCAGTGAGCTGGCACGACGCGTCGGGATGTCGCGTGCTCTGCTCTACATGCACCTCGCAAAGCTGGAGGCGAGCGGGTTCGTCACGACGTCGCTGGAACTCTCCCCGGAGGGGACCGCTCTCAAGTACGTCGCCTTGGCACCGTTCTCACTCCGCATCACCATCGACACCATCACCGACGCCGTGGCACACGCCGCGGCGTCCAACCAGCAGGGGGAAACACCATGAACTTCGACTTCGCCTACCTCGTTCCCATCGTTGCGATCATCGGCGGAATCACCTACGCGATCTTCAACCTGTACTTCAAGTCGTGTCGGCAGGCAGCCGGTTCCGAGGGTTCAACCGCCCTGACTCACGCGCTGGCGGAGAGCAACGCGACCAACGCCGCCCTGCTCGAAAAACTGACTTCTTTGGATACGCGACTGGTCGCCATCGAGCGCACCCTGAGCGAGGTCGGCTGAACCAGGCCGTGGGGGAGCGGATCGCGGCGCGCGCGTAAGGTAGACGGGTGCCTACACGTCTCTCCAACTACTTCCTCCGTACTCTCCGCGAAGACCCCTCCGACGCCGAGGTGACCAGCCACCGCCTCCTCGTGCGGGCCGGCTACATCCGTCGCCAGGCCCCGGGTATTTTCGCCTGGCTGCCACTCGGCCTGCGGGTGAAGGCAAAAGTGGAGCGCATCATCCGTGAGGAGATGACCGCGGCCGGCGCGCACGAGGTGCACTTTCCGGCCCTGCTGCCGCGTGAGCCCTACGAGTTGACCGGCCGCTGGGACGAGTACGGCGAGGGCCTGTTCCGCCTGAAGGACCGCAAGGGCTCCGACATGCTGCTCGCGCCGACCCACGAAGAGGTCTTCGCGCTGCTCGTGAAAGACCTGTACAGCAGCTACAAGGACCTGCCGCTGTCGATCTACCAGATTCAGGACAAGTACCGCGACGAGGCACGCTCACGCGGCGGACTGCTGCGCGGCCGCGAATTCACCATGAAAGACGCGTACTCCTTCGACTACACCGACGCCGGCCTCGACCTGAGCTACCAGCTGCAGCGCGACGCCTACGAGCGCATCTTCAACCGGTTCGGCCTCGAATACGAGATCGTCCAAGCGGATGCCGGCGCCATGGGTGGCTCCAAGAGCGAAGAGTTTTTGCACCCCACCCCCGTCGGCGAGGACACCTTCGTGCGCAGCCCCGGCGGCTACGCGGCCAACATCGAGGCGTTTCGCACGCTCGTTCCGAAAGGCAAAGACTTCAGCGCGCTGCCCGCCGCGCAGATCTTCGACACCCCGAACACCCCGACCATCCAGACCCTGGTCGACAAGGCCAACGCCGAGCACCCGCGCCTCGACGGTCGCGAGTGGACCGCAGCCGACACCCTCAAGAACGTCGTGCTCGCGCTCACGCACCTCGACGGCACCCGGGAACTCATCGCGATCGGCGTTCCCGGCGACCGCGAGGTCGACCTCAAGCGCGTCGAGGTCGCCTTCGCCCCCGCCGAGGTCGAGGCGGCCAACGAGGGCGACTTCGCCAAGAACCCCGGCCTGGTCAAGGGGTACATCGGCCCGTGGGGCGCCCAGGGCGCCGTTCTTGGTACCAAATCGACCACCGGAATCCGTTTTCTGGTCGACCCGCGCGTGGTTGCGGGCACCGAGTGGATCACCGGTGCCAACGAAGACAATGGGCACGTGTTCGGCCTCGTCGCCGGCCGTGACTTCGCCAACGACGATGTGGTCGAGGCCTCTGACGTGCGCGCCGGCGACCCCGCCCCCGACGGAAGCGGCCCGGTCGAGCTCATTCGCGGTATGGAAATCGGTCACGTGTTCCAGCTCGGCCGCAAGTATGCCGAAGTGCTCGGCCTCAAGGTTCTCGATGAGAACGGCAAGCTGGTCACAGTCACGATGGGTTCATACGGCATCGGCGTCACCCGCATCCTCGCGGTCATCGCCGAACTCAACAACGACGCGAAGGGCCTGATCTGGCCCGAATCGGTCACGCCATTCGACGTGCACGTGATCGCCACCGGCCGGGACGAGATCGTCTTCGACACCTCGGAGGCCGTCGTCGCCGCCATCGAAGCCACCGGCCGGGAGGTGCTCTACGACGACCGCCGCAAGGTGTCGCCGGGTGTCAAGTTCGGTGACGCCGAGCTCATCGGCGTGCCGTGGATCGTCATCGTCGGCCGCGGCGCCGCCGACGGCATCGTCGAACTGTGGAACCGCCGCACCGGCGATCGCGAGCAGGTCGACGTCGCTGACGTCGCCAAGCACTTCGTCTAACGAGTCAGTATCGAGAACGGATGCTGCCTGGCCCAGCCGGCAGCATCCGTTCTGCAGCGAACCCAGCAGGACCGGACCAGCCCGGGCGAGTGGGTGACGGGGCGCCGCAGATTCGGGTACCGTAGTATTCAGCCCGCTGCGCGGTTTCGCGGCGGCAAGATCATGCGACGAGATCGTACGTAGAGGAGGCCGGCCATGGACATCGACCTCAGTGTTTTGCGGCTACTGGAGCGCGAAAAAGAGATTCCCTTCGAGGAACTCGTGCAAATCATTGAACAGGCGATTCTGACCGCCTATGTCAAGCACACCCAGCAGGACGTGTCGAAGCTTGAGGCGTCGAAGATTGCTGAAGCCAAGCACGATATCCAGGAAGTGCCCGAAGCGCGCGTCGTTCTCGACCGCAAGTCCGGGCACGTGGATATCTACATTCCCGAGCATGACGACGAGGGCAACGTCATCGGCGAAGCCGTCGACAACCCGACCGACTTCGGTCGTATTGCGGCCTTCGCCGCCAAGCAGGTCATCAACCAGCGTCTGCGCGACCTGGCCGACGATGCAGTGCTCGGCGAGTTCAAAGGCCGCGAGGGTGACATCGTCGCCGGTATCATCCAGCAGGGTCCGAACCCGCGCATGATCCACGTCGACCTCGGTACCATCGAAGCGATCATGCCCCCCGAGGAGCAGGTCCCCACCGAGAGCTACGTGCACGGAGCGCGCATCCGCGTGTTCGTCACGGCCGTCGGTCGCGGGCTCAAGGGCCCGCAGATCACCGTGTCGCGCACCCACCCGTCGCTCGTGCGCAAGCTGTTCGCACTCGAGGTGCCCGAGATTGCCAGCGGAGTCGTCGAGATCGTGTCACTCGCCCGCGAAGCCGGCCACCGCACCAAGATTGCGGTGCGCGCGACCGAGCCGGGCGTCAACGCCAAGGGCGCCTGCATCGGCGAACTCGGCCAGCGTGTGCGCGCCGTGACCGTCGAACTCAACAACGAGAAGATAGACATCGTCGATTTCTCGCCCGACCTCGCGACCTTCGTCGCGAGCGCACTGTCTCCGGCCAAGGTGACCAGCGCCTATGTGATCGACCAGTCGATCAAGGCAGTGCGAGCCCTCGTGCCCGACTACCAGCTCTCGCTCGCCATCGGCAAGGAGGGCCAGAATGCCCGCCTCGCGGCAAAGCTCACCGGCGCGAAAATCGACATTCAGCCGGACAGCATTCTGGAGGATGCCGAATAGGGGGTACGATGGACTCCGTAAGAACGTGTATTGGCTGCCGTTCGCGCGCCCCTCGATCCTCACTTTTGCGGATCGTTGCTGGGAAATCAGAAGTTGTGGTGGATGAAACCGCCACAATCCCCGGTAGAGGTGCGTGGCTGCACGCCCGTGAATCGTGCTTTCAGGATGCCGTAAGGCGACACGCTTTCGGGCGTGCCTTTCGCGTGACCAGGTCACTGGACGCGAAACAACTAGAGAACAGGCTGAATTGGCTTATGGATAACTAATGAGCGGCTCGAAATGAGACCCGTCCGTTACTAACGGTCTGCCCCTTTCCGGGTGCAGGCCCGGAACAGGAGAATTGTGGCTGCGAAACCACGCGTGCACGAGATCGCTACCGAACTCGGACTCGAAAGCAAGGATGTCCTTGCTAAATTGAAAGAAATGGGCGAGTTCGTCAAAGGGCCGTCTTCCAGTGTTGAACCGCCCGTAGCGCGTCGCCTCCGCGTCGCTCTTGAAGCCGTCAGCGCCGCCGCCAAGGCTGCAACGCCCGCGCCCGCTGCCAGTACCCCAACTCCGGCTCGTCCGAGCCACGGCGCCAAGCCGGGAGCTCGTCCGGGCCCGAAGCCCGCTGCCGAACCGGTCGCCCCGGTTGCGTCCGAGGCCGCTCCCGCAGTGGATGCCGCGCCCCTTCCGGTCGCGCCGCTCACCGTCGCTGAGCGCCAGACCCAGGCCGCCGAGAAGGCTGCCGCTGCCCAGAAGGCTGCTGCCGCCGACAAGGCCGCCGCCGCTGAGGCCGCCGACAAGCCCAGCACCGATACCCCGGAAGCGAAGACCGCGGCAGGATCGGCTACGCCGGTCAAGCCGGGTATGCCTCGCCCCGGAGCTGCACGACCGGGCAATAACCCGTTCGCCAGCAACCAGGGCATGGGTCAGCGTCCGGCCCAGCCGCCGCGTCCGGGTAACAACCCGTTCGCGAGTGCGCAGGGCATGGGCCAGCGCCCCGCAACACCCACCCCGAGCAACATTCCGCGCCCTCCGGCGCCTCGCCCAGGCGCCCCGCGCCCTGGCGGACCCGGCCAGGCTGCACGCCCGACCGGTTTCGGACAGCGTCCGGGCGCTTTCCAGCGTCCAGGCGGCGCTCCGGGTGGAGCCGGCGCCGCACGCCCCGGATTCACTCGTCCCGGCGCTCCCGCCGGAGCTCCCGGCTTCGGCCCGCCTCGCCCCGCCGGTGGAGGAGGCGGAGCCGGTCGCGGTCGCGGCCCGGGCGGTGGCACCGCTGGTGCCTTCGGTCGCGGTGGCGGCAAGAACAAGGCGCGCAAGTCGAAGCGTACGAAGAGAGCAGAGTTCGAGCTGCGCGAGGCCCCGTCGCTGGGTGGAGTATCAGTACCCCGCGGCGACGGCGGAACCGTTGTGCGTCTGCGTCGCGGAGCATCCATTACGGACTTCGCCGACAAGATTGACGCCAGCCCAGGAAACCTCGTTACCGTACTGTTCCACCTCGGTGAAATGGCCACGGCAACGGAGTCCCTCGATGAGGCCACGTTCGACGTGCTCGGCAGCGAGCTCGGCTACAAGATCCAGATGGTCTCGCCCGATGACGAAGACCGTGAGCTGCTGCTCGCGTTCGACATCGACATCGACCAGGAACTCGAAGACGAAACCGATGAAGACCTCGAGATTCGTCCTCCCGTCGTGACCGTCATGGGCCACGTCGACCACGGTAAGACCGCGCTCCTTGACGCGATCCGTAACGCCAAGGTCGCCGAGGGTGAAGCCGGTGGAATCACGCAGCACATCGGTGCGTACCAGATCATCACCGAGCACGAGGGTATCGACCGCGCGCTGACCTTCATTGACACACCGGGTCACGAGGCGTTCACCGCCATGCGTGCTCGTGGTGCGCAGGTCACCGACATCGCCATCCTCGTGGTCGCTGCCGATGACGGCATCATGCCGCAGACGATTGAGGCGCTCAACCACGCCCAGGCCGCCAACGTGCCGATCGTCGTCGCAGTGAACAAGATCGACAAGCCCGGCGCCAACCCGCAGAAGGTGCGTCAGCAGCTCACCGAATTCGGCCTCGTCGCCGAAGAATACGGCGGAGACGTCATGTTCGTCGACGTGTCGGCCAAGAACAAGACCGGCATCAAGGAAATCCTTGACGCCGTGCTCCTGGTCGCTGACGCCGGACTCGACATGCGCTCCAACCCGAACAAGGATGCCCGCGGTGTCGCCATCGAGGCTCGCCTCGACAAGGGCCGCGGCGCGGTGGCAACCGTGCTCATCCAGTCCGGAACGCTGCACGTTGGAGACTCCATCGTCGCCGGAACGGCCTATGGCCGCGTTCGTGCGATGGCCGACGAAAACGGTGTTGCCGTTCTCGCCGCCACGCCGTCCCGCGCGGTTCAGGTGCAGGGTTTGTCGAGCGTTCCCCGCGCCGGCGACACCTTTCTCGTCATCGAGGAAGACCGTACAGCCCGTCAGATCGCTGAGAAGCGTGAAGCCGCCGAGCGCAACGCGCTGCTGGCCAAGGCCCGCAAGCGCATCAGCCTCGAAGACTTCACCCGTGCTCTCGAAGAGGGCAAGGTCGAGTCGCTCAACCTCATCATCAAGGGTGACGTTTCCGGTGCCGTTGAGGCCCTGGAAGAGTCGCTGCTCAAGATCGAGGTCGACGATTCGGTTCAGCTGCGCATCATCCACCGTGGTGTCGGTGCGGTCACGGAGAGCGACGTCAACCTCGCTACCGTCGACAACGCCATCATCATCGGGTTCAACGTTCGCCCCGACACGAAGGCCCGCGAGCGTGCTGCCCGCGAAGGCGTCGACGTGCGCTTCTACTCCGTCATCTACTCCGCCCTCGAGGACATCGAGAATTCCCTCAAGGGAATGCTCAAGCCCGAGTACGAGGAGATCCAGAGCGGTATCGCCGAAATTCGCGAGGTTTTCAGCTCGTCGAAGTTCGGAAACGTCGCCGGTGTCATCGTGCGCTCCGGTACCATCACCCGAAATGCCAAGGCTCGCGTTATTCGCGAGGGCATAGTGGTGGGGGACAACCTGGGCATCGAGTCGCTGCGTCGCTTCAAGGACGACGTCACCGAGGTTCGTACGGACTTCGAGTGTGGTATCGGACTGGGCAAGTTCAACGACATCCGAATTGGCGATGAGATTGAGACCATCGAAATGAAGGAGAAGCCGCGCGTCTAGCGTTGGTTTGGGGGGTCGGGCTTCTCACGGAGCCCGACTTCCGCATTGGGTCGGGTCTCCGCAAATTTCCCCTTGAAAAGGAAAGAGCGGGGACCCCTACCCCGATTCCCTTTTCAAGGGAAAATTTGCCCCGACCCTCAGTTGGGTAGGCAGCATCCGTTTAATACGGTGAAAAAACGGAAGTACCTGGCGCTTCGGTGCCGGCTAACAAGGAGTAAGTCATGGCAGATCCGGAACGCGCCAGAAAGATGGCGGACCGCATTAAGGTCATCATCGCCAAGCGGCTGGAGCGGGGACTTCGCGACCCGAGGCTCGGGTTCGTGACCATCACAGACGTGAAGGTCACGGGCGATCTGCAGCACGCATCGGTGTTCTACACCGTGTACGGCTCGATCGAGGAGCGTACCGACAGCGCAGCGGCGTTGAAGGCTGCGACCGGGCTGATGCGCAGCGAAGTGGGAAAGAACATCACCGCGCGGCTGACACCGTCGATCGAGTTCATCGCGGATGGTATCCCGGAGAACGCGGCGCTCATCGACGATCTGTTGCGCGAAGCGCACGACCGCGACAGTGCGACCGAGGACAGCAAGGGCACGGCCACGTACGCCGGCGACGCCGACCCGTACAAGAAGCCACGCGAGTACGACCTCGACGACGACTCTGATGACGATGAGTCTGACGCCGCGAGCAGCGCGAAGCACTAGCACCACCAGCACACTGAACGGGGCCCAGGCCCCGTCCCCGGGCCCAGTTTATAAACTGGGCCCTCGGACGGGGCCTGGGCCCCGTCCGCGTTGAGGGGTGCACTCCCGGCGGCTGCGGTGGGCTAGGACGTCGGGGCCGGGACGGGTGCGGGGGTGCGCTCGTAACGCGCGAAACGGTACGGGAGTGCCGTGGTCGCGCTTAGCCATCCGCTTGGCGGGTTTGCGGTCACGCGGGTCCAGGCGGCCGTGATGGCGGGGGCGTAGGTGTCGCCGGCAATGGAGGCATCGATCTCGGTCACCTCGAGCACGTCGGCGTAGGGCAGAGCGAGCCCATAGATTTCAGCGCCGCCGATCACCCACAGGTCACCCTCGGTGAGGGCGAGAGCGTCTTCCAGGGTGTGGGCAACGGATGCCCCCGCCGCGGCCCAGCCGCGCTGCCTGGTGATCACCACGTTCTTTCGGCCCGGAAGGGGGCGGAATCGTTCGGGGAGGGAATCCCAGGTGCGCCGGCCCATGATGACGGCGCTGCCACTCGTGACGGCACGAAAATGGGCGAGGTCCTCCGGCAGGTGCCAGGGCATGACCCCATCCGCCCCGATGACGCCGCCGAGCGTCTGCGCCCAGATCAGGCCAAGGGTCATACCGCCACCGCGCCGCGGATGGCGGGATGGTGCTGGTAGTTCTCCAGCACGAGGTCGTCGTACTCGTAGTCGAACAGGCTCGCGCGGCCCGGCTTGATGCGCAGCGTGGGGGAGGGGAACGCAGCGCGCGAGAGCTGCTCCGTGACCTGCTCGACGTGGTTGTCGTAGATGTGGCAGTCCCCGCCGGTCCAGACGAATTCACCGAGTTCGAGGCCGGCCTGCTCGGCGACGAGCTGGGTGAGCAGGGCGTAACTGGCAATGTTGAACGGCACGCCGAGAAACAGATCGGCGCTGCGCTGATACAGCTGGCAGGACAGCTTGCCGTCGGCCACGTAGAACTGGAACAGGGCATGGCAGGGAGCGAGGGCCATTTTCGGCAGGTCGGCCACGTTCCAGGCCGAGACGATCATGCGCCGTGAATCCGGATCGGTGTGCAGGGTGTCGAGCACCTGGCTGATCTGGTCGATGGTCTCACCGCCCGGGGTGGGCCAGGACCGCCACTGTACCCCGTAGACCGGGCCGAGCTCGCCGTTCTCGTCGGCCCACTCGTTCCAGATGCGCACACCCTTCTCCTGCAGCCAGGTGACGTTGGAGTCGCCGCGCAGAAACCAGAGCAGCTCGTAGGCGATCGACGCGAAGTGCACCCGTTTCGTAGTCACAAGCGGAAAGCCTGCGGCCAGGTCGAAGCGCAGCTGACGGCCGAACACGCTGCGGGTGCCGGTTCCGGTGCGGTCGGCCTTGCGGGCACCGTTCGCGAGGGTGTCGCGCAGTAGCGCTGAGTACTGGGCATCGGCGGTTGAAGAAGTAGTAACGGTCACCGGTCAATCGTAAGCGATGCGCTCACACCGGCAGGGTGTAGCCGCCCTGCGCCCGCATGGCCAGGCCGTCGGCCAGGAGGCTGGCCAGCGCGCGCCGCAACTGGACTGAATCCGGCCAGAGTGTGTCGAGCTCGGCATCCGTCACCGAACGGTGGGTGGACCGCAGTTCGGCCATGATCAGGCCGCGCACCTGCCGGTCGCTGCCCTCGAACTTCTTCTGCCCGGCCTTGCGGGTGCCGGTGTATTCCGGGTAGTCAGCGGCCCGCCACGCGCACACATTCCGAATCGGGCATACATCGCAGTGTGGGCTGCGGCTGGTGCACACCACCGCACCGAGTTCCATGATCGCGGCGTTGAACAGGGCCGCCTCCTGGGCACTCTGCGGCAGCAACTTGCCCATCGACTCGAGGTCGCGGCCTCGGCTGGGCGGGGAGGGTTCGCCGGCGCCGGCAATCGCCCGGGCGATCACCCGCCGCGTGTTGGTATCCACGACCGGATGCCGATAGCCATACGCAAACGTCGCCACCGCCCGCGCGGTGTAATCCCCAATGCCGGTCAGGGCCAGCAGATCGTCAAGGTCGGACGGTACGACGCCCCCGTGCAGCTCGGTGATCTGCACCGCCGCGGCGTGCAGCCACAGCGCGCGCCTCGGGTAGCCGAGGCTGGACCAGGCCCGTACCGCCTCGCTCGGCGGAACCGCGGCCAGAGAAGCGGGTGTGGGCCAGCGTGCCAGCCACTCTTCCAGCCGGGGAATGACCCGGTTCACCGGCGTCTGCTGCAGCATGAACTCGCTCACCAGAATGCCCCAGGCCCCGAAGCCGTCGCGGCGCCACGGCAGGTCGCGGGCGTTCTCGGTGAACCAGGCGTTGAGCGTGGCGCTGACAGAGGCCGCATTGGTCTGCGGAGAGGGTGTGACGTTCATCCGTTCTAACCTAGGCTCGATTCATGAAGCTGGTTTCCACACCGCGCATCGACTTTCTGCGCACCCTCGCCGCCGAGATTCTGCACAACTACGGTCGAGGCCGCACGATCATCGCCATCGACGGAACGGATGCCGCCGCTCGCGCCACTTTCGCCGACGACCTCGCCGCGGTCTTTCGTGAACAGGAGCGGCACGTGTTTCGGGCCAGCCTGCGCTACTTTCAGCACTCCCGCGCCGAACAAGAGCGCCTGGCACCCGACACACCAGACCGGCTCTACCGAGTCGGCTACGATTACTCCGCACTCCGCCGGGTACTGGTTGAACCGTTTCGGATGGGCGGCAGTACCGGCTTCGTCACCGAGGAATTCGACCCCGACCGCGACGCCTGGATTCAGCCGACCTGGCAGACCGCGCCCGCCGATGCCACGCTGATCATCGACGGCGACTACATCAACCGCCCCGAACTGCACGGGCTCTGGCTGTTCAGCGTGCTGCTGGAGGGCGAACGGGGCAGCGAGCCCCAAACGCGCTACCTCGCTGAGGTGCACCCACGCGATATCGTGTCGGCCGTGGTCGACGAGACCAACCCGCAGGCCCCGCGCCGCGTGCTGACCGACCGCTGCTAGCGAAACCGGCCCCGTACTTCGGCCGGCGTAAGAAAGACACCGCTCTGCTCGACCTCGTGCACCAGCTCGGTGAGTCGCGCGTTCACCGGCGCCGTGGTGCGGGCCCCCGCCGCGGCCCGCACCACGGCGCCGTTCAGAAAATCAATCTCGGTGCGCTGACCGCGCGCGAGACTCTGCAGGGTCGAACCCTGGTTTGGCACAGTGCCCATGCGGGTGCGCATCGAGAGTGGCAGCACCTGCCCGGCCCAGACCGGCGCGAGGGCAAAGAGACGCAGGCGCCACTGCGAAAGCCCCTGCAACGAGCCAAACCGCACTCCGCTGGCTCGGCCGACCCGCACGGTTTCGCGCATGCTCCAGGTCATGAGCTGGCGAAGGCCGGCCTGACCGATCACGTCCTGCACGCTCATCCCGGTGATGGCCGGCAGGGCGTTGAGCATGTTGACAACGAGCTTGGTCCACTGCGCACCAACGAAATTATCCAGGGCCAGGGTGGGCACGGCGGCGTCCAGCAGCGCTTGCCAGCGCAAGGTGGCCGCATCCGCTCTGCCATCGCCGCGGCCGAGATAGCTCTGGGCGGCCGTGGTTACCCGCACCCGGCCCGGCCCCTCATAGTGCGCGGCAATGATCGTGATCAGCCCAAAGCAGTCCGACCGCGGCAGCAGCCTGCGCGCTGTCATGACCCCGTCGAGCCCATTCTGCACGACGATCACCGGCGTGCCGTCGAGCACGGCGGAGTTCTCGGCAATTGCCGCCGCGGCATCCTGCGCCTTGGTACAGATCAGCGCCAGATCGCACGGTTCCGTCAGCCGTTCAACCGCGAGCGGCCGCGCGAGCCGATCGCCGAAGCCCCCGGTCAAGCGGATGCCCTCGGACAGCAGAGCCGGCAGCGCCGCCCCGCGGGCAGTGACCACCAGATCATGCCCTTCGGCCGCGAGCAGGCAGGCGAACGTACTCCCCAGGGCGCCAGCACCGATCACCGAGATTCTCACGGCTCATATACTACGGCTCATTAGCCGATTCGCACCGCGGCCCCAGTCGCACGCTGGTACCCTCAGGAAGTGACCAGCGGCCTTCTACTCATTGACAAGGCGCAGGGCTGGACCAGCCATGACGCTGTCGCCCGAACCCGGCGTCTGGCCGGAACCCGCAAGGTCGGCCACGCCGGCACCCTCGACCCCATGGCTACCGGGCTGCTCGTACTCGGCATCAACAGCTCGACCCGGCTGCTCAGCTACGTCGTCGGCCTCGACAAGGAATACCTTGCCACCATCCGCCTCGGCCAGTCCACCACAACGGACGACGCGGAGGGCGACTGCCTCACCCGCGCCACCGCCGAGCAGGTCGCCGGTATCACCCCCGCGGCCGTCGCTGCCGGCATAAAGGACCTCACGGGCGACATCAGCCAGCAGCCGAGCGCGGTCAGCGCCATCAAGGTCGACGGTAAGCGTGCCTACGCCCGGGTGCGTGCCGGTGAAGACGTGCAGCTGCCGTCCCGGCCGGTGACGGTGAGCGAATTCGAACTGCTCTCCAGCACCCGCCGCGACGGATTTCTTGACCTCGAGGTGCGCGTAGAGTGCGCCTCCGGCACCTACATTCGAGCCCTCGCCCGCGACCTCGGGCGCTCGCTCGGCGTCGGTGGGCACCTCACCGCGCTGCGCCGCACCCGGATCGGCCCGTTCCGCATCGAGAAAGCGGCGACCCTCGAACAAGTCGACGTCGCCGCCCAACTCATTTCGCCAGCGGATGCCGCCACCCGGCTGCTCCCGAGCCTCACGCTGACCCGCGAGCAGGCCGTCGACCTTGGCCATGGCAAACGCATCACGGTCGAGCCGGATGCCACCCGCACCGGACCGGTCGCTGCCATCGCTCCCGACGGCCGCCTGGTCGGACTGGTCGAATACCGCGGCGACCAGGCCAAGTCTCTGCTGAACTTTCCACCCGATGAACCGAGCGAATCGACACCCACCCCATGATCGAATGGTTCACCTGGCTGCAACTGGCCATCGCCGTGCCCGGCGGCGTGCTCTGTGTCGTCCTGGGCCTGTTCGGGCGCAAACCCACCGACCTCACCATGGGCGCGACAGCACTCGTCGAACTCTTGCTGATCGTGCAGCTCGCGGCCGCGATCGCGGCGCCGCTGGCCGGCAACACGGCCACCGGCAGCCTGCTCGAGTTCTACACCTACCTAATCAGCGCCATCCTGCTGCCGGTCGCGGCCGGATTCTGGGCACTGGTCGAACGCAGCCGCTGGAGCACGGTGATCCTCGGCGTCACCTGCCTGTCGGTCGCCGTCATGCTGTACCGCATGAACCAGATCTGGAACGTGCAGGGCAGCTAAGCGGTTCCAGGTTCGCTCCGATGCTGCAATAATTACAGAACCAGATGAATGCCGAGCAATGACACAATCAGACACCGGAACGCCAGCCCCCTCCAGCCGAGTGAGCGGCATCGGTCGACTCTTGATTGCTGTCTACGGCGTGCTGGCCCTCGCGGCCACCGGGCGTTCGTTCGTGCAGATCGTGCGGGCTTACGATGAAGCGCCGCTCGCCTACACACTGTCGGCTCTCGCTGCCGTCGTCTACATTGTGGCCACGATCGCCCTGATCAAACGCAGCGCCCTCTGGTATCGCATCGCCTGGACCACGATCAGCTTCGAACTGCTCGGAGTTCTCGTCGTGGGAACGCTGAGCCTGGTCGACCCGGCGCTGTTCCAGCATGCCACCGTGTGGTCGGTCTACGGCAGCGGCTATGTCTTCATTCCGCTGGTACTCCCGCTACTGGGCATGTGGTGGCTTCGACGTCACCCGGTCGCGTTGGCCGAGGGACGCTCATGAAAATCCTTTATGGTGTCGACTCGGTGCCGATCGACTGGCCCAAGTCGGCCGTGAGCATCGGCAAGTTCGATGGTGTGCACGCCGGGCATCGCGCGGTCATCGCCGAACTCAAGACCATCGCGGCCCGGGAACAACTCGCGACCGTCGTCGTCACGTTCGACCGGCATCCGCTCGCCCTGCTTTCGCCGGCCACCTGCCCGAGCGCGCTGGTCAGCGCCGAGCAGAAACTCAACCTGATCGCCGAGACCGGCGTTGATGCCACGCTGCTGCTCGAATTCAACCAGGCACTCTCCAGCCTGCCTCCGCGTGACTTCATCGAGCGCATCCTGGTCACCGCGCTGCATGCCCGGTTTGTGCTGGTCGGTCGCGACTTTCGGTTCGGGGCGAAGGGCGCGGGCGACGTGGCCCTGCTCCGTGAGCTCGGCACCGAGTTCGGCTACGAAGTGCGCCTGATCGACGACCTGAAGCCCGACGGCGCCCGAAGGGTGTCGTCGACCTGGATCCGCGAGCTGCTCGGCAGCGGCGAGGTCACCGAAGCCGGCGAACTGCTCGGCCACCTGCCCACCGTTCGCGGCGTCGTCGTGCACGGTGCCGCCAGGGGCCGCGAGCTCGGTTTTCCCACCGCCAACCTGTCAGCCGATTCCGACGGCCTGATTCCCGCCGACGGCGTGTACGCCGGCTGGCTGAGCGATGCGGGATCCCGCTACCCGGCAGCCATCTCGGTGGGCAACAACCCCACCTTCGACGGCGTGGCCCCGAAGCAGGTCGAAGCGTACGTGCTCGACGAAGTGGATCTTGACCTCTATGACCACGTCGTCGACGTATCGTTCGTGGAGCGGATTCGCGGCATGGTTGCCTATTCGGGCATCGACCCGTTAATCGAGCAAATCCGCGATGACGTCGCGCGGGTTCGGGCAATTCTGAGCCGCACGAACGCGCGTTAGTCCAGCCGCAGCCGGTTGCCGACGGCGAACCAGGCCGTCGCGCCGAACAACGGGGCGAGCAGGACCGCCAGTACCCAGTTGGTACGAACGCTGGGGCGCAGGTGCGCGGCCCGCCCGATCTGAATCATGGCCACGAGCGACAGCGTGAGCACGATCACGCCGGCACACACCGCCACAATGATGCCCACCCAGCCGTTATCGCCCACATCCCCCATGTCAGAAACCATACCAAATAGTATTTTTATTGTACAGTCACAAACAGAGAATGGTGGAGGCCTCCGGGGTCATCGCGTGGGGGCTACTTCGCCCCGGTACGCTGGGATCACGAGTAATTTCCTGGGGGTTTTATGTCACAACAAGCACGAGCAATAGAAACGCGCGCAGCGATAATTCGCGGTGCCGCGGAAGCTTTCGAGCAACGCGGATACGGGAGCACGTCCCTCGCGCAGGTGAGTGCTGCCGCCGGGGTAACCAAGGGGGCCCTGTACTTTCACTTCGATTCCAAGGAAGCCCTCGCGGTGGCCATTATCGATGCCCAGCACGAGAAATCGGTCGGTGCCGGCCGAGCGCTGCTCGACCATAACGTGCCGGGCCTGCGCGCCCTCGTCTCCATGTCCTACGAGCTGGCTCGCCAGTTGCGCGATGACCTCATCGTCAGCGCCGGGGTGCGCCTGACCATTGAGGCCGTCAATTTTTCCACGCCGGTGTCGGCTCCCTATCTCGACTGGATGGTCGCCTGTGAGGAATTTTTGCGCCGGGGGATCGCCGACGGGGATGTGGCGCCAACGGTCGATGTGCCGGCTGCAGCACGCTTTTTCACCGCCGGTTTCACCGGCGTGCAGGTCGTCTCGGACGTTCTGACCAGGCGCGGCGACATCGACCAGCGACTGACCGAGATGTGGTCGCTGATGCTGCCCGGTCTCGTAGCCCCCGAACGCTGGGACGACTTGAAGAATCTGGCCGTCGAGGTGCAGCGGGAACGCAGCCGACCGCAGCCCTAGACTGACCGAGTGAATACCGCCTCCTCCCGCCGACTGTGGCCGGGGCGCGGCCTCGCCCTGCTAGGCATCATTTTCGTGGCGGCCAACCTGCGCAACGCTGTCGCAGCGCTCTCGCCGATCGTGACCGAGATCAACGTCGATATCCCCCTGAGCACGGTGTCAATCGGGGTGCTCGGCATGCTCCCACCGGTCTGCTTCGCGCTGTTCGGCATCTTCACCCCCATGATCACCCGCCGCCACGGACTCGAAGCGCCACTCGTGCTCGCCCTCATCGCGATTCTTCTCGGTCACCTCACTCGAGGCTTGTCCGGCTCGATCACCATGCTCATCATCGGCAGTGTCATCGCCTTCGCCGGACTCGGCATCGGCAACGTGCTCCTGCCGCCACTGGTCAAGAAGTACTTTCCGGACCGCGTCGGGCTCATGACGAGCGTCTACGTCACCGTGGTGTCCTTGAGCGCCCTCGTGCCGCCCCTGATCGCCGTTCCGGTAGCGGATGCCGCCGGCTGGCGGGTCTCGCTCGGCATATGGATGCTGCTGGCCCTGCTGGCTCTGGTGCCGTGGATCACCATGCTCCTGCGGCATCGCATCACGCAAACCCCCGGCCCGGTCGTCGACGAGGCCGACGCTGCCATTCTCGGTCGCCTCTGGAAATCATCGATCGCGTGGGCGATCGCCGGGGTGTTTGCGGCCTCGTCGCTCAATGCTTACGCCATGTTCGCCTGGCTGCCGCAATTGCTCGTCGATACTGCGGGGGTCAGTCCGGCCCAGGCTGGAACCCTCCTCGCGGTCTATGCCGGCATGGGAATACCGTGCGCGCTGATCATTCCGGTGCTCACCGCCCGCATGGCCAACGTCGGGCCGCTTGTCTATATCGGAGTGTTCCTGTTCGTGGCCGGTGATCTCGGTCTACTGTTCGCGCCGGAGACCCTGACCTGGCTCTGGGTCAGCTTTGCGGGCCTGGGGCCGTTGTTCTTTCCGCTCGCGCTCGTGCTGATCAACCTGCGCACCCGCACCCATGCTGGCGCTGTGGCTCTCAGCGGCTTTGTGCAGAGCGTCGGCTACACACTGGGAGCCCTGGGGCCGCTGGTTTTCGGTCTATTGCACGAGCTCAGCGGCGGCTGGACCTGGCCGCTCGGCTTTCTGCTCGCCACCGCTCTGGCGATCATCATCGCGGGTACCGTGATCGGTCGTCCGCACATGCTCGAGGACGATCTGGAACGCTCACGCTGACGGACCTCAGGGCACCAGTTCGGCTCGGTGGATCAGTGCCGCAGCACCGATCAGCGGGCCGTCGCCCGACAGCGCTGACGGAACCACTCGCACCCGGGTGGCATAGGCGAACTGCACCCGCCGTTTGATCGCCTCGCGGGCGAACTCGAGCAGGTCGGGGGTGACGTTGGAGAAGCCGCCGCCGATGGCCACGAGGTCAAGGTCGAGCAGAGTTGCTGCGGACGCGATGGCCTGACCGAGCGCCCCGCCGCTGCGTGCAACGGCGGCGACCGCGATCGGATCGGCGGCCGCGTAGGCTGCCGCGAGGTCTTCGCCCGACTCGCCGGTGAAGCCCTGGCTGCGTGCCCAGGCGACGGTCTTCGGCCCCGAGGCGATGGCCTCGATGCAGCCCACTCCACCGCAGGCGCAGGGGTCGCCAAAACCGCCGACCTCGATGTGGCCGATATGCCCGGCGTTTCCGGTCGGCCCCGACGCGGTCACCCCGCCGAGGATCAGGCCGCCGCCGATGCCGGTCGACACGATCATGCCCATCAGGTTGTCGACGCCCTGGCCGGCGCCGACCCAGTGCTCGGCGAGGGTGATGCAGAGCCCGTCCATGCGCAGGCGCACCGGCAGGCCGGGAACGAGGCCGACCACCAGCTCCTTGAGCGGATACTCGCGCCAGACCGGCAGGTTCAACGGTGACACCGCCCCCTGCGCCAGCTGGATCGGCCCGGCACAGCCGATACCGACCCCGACCAACGGATATTCCGGCGGCAGGCTCGCCAGGGTTTGCAGCACCACGCCACTGACAGCGGATGCCAGTTCGTCGCTCGTCGCGCGCGCCCCGGTCGGTGCGCGGTGTCGGCTGGTACCGAGCACGACTCCGAGGTCATTTACGAGGGCAGCTTCGACCTTGGTGCCTCCCACATCGACGGCGAGAACGTACGTGGAGGCTTCAATGGCGGGCATGCACTCATCGTAGAAGATCGCGCATCTGCTCAGATGAGCAACAATCCCTACGGCTGTTGATTCGTGCCGCGGACCGTCGTAGGCTGGGTTCAAACGATTGGACCGCGATCTTTCCATGAGCGACACCGACGAACTCCTGTCCATCCGCGCCGCCGAGCTTTACTACGAAGAGAATCAGACCCAGGACGAGATCGGCGTGATTCTCCGCCTGACCCGGTGGAAGGTCGGCCGGTTGCTGGCCAGTGCCAAGGCCAACGGTTTCATCCGCATCGAGATCGTGCATCCGCGCGCCCGCCGGCTGCCGATCGAACGCCGCCTCCGCGAATCGACCGGCCTCACCGACGCCATCGTGGTCTCCTCCGCCGGCGTATCGAGTGACGCCGAACTGCAGTCCCGCACCGCGCAGGCCGCCGCCGACTACCTCACCAGCCTCCGCCCGATTCCGCGCACCCTCGGCATCAGTTGGGGTCGAACCCTGCACGATGTCTCCCTGCACCTCAAACAGGGGTGGGCTCCGGGGGTGAACGTGGTGCAGATCAACGGCGGCGTCAGCCTGAACCAGCGCACCGGCACCGCGGCATCCACTGCCGTCACCATCGCCCACAAGGCCGACGGTTCGGCCACTCTGCTGCCGAGCCCCGCCATCTTCGAACGCCTCGAAACCAAGCAGGCGATGGAAGCCGACCGCACCGTCGCAGGGGTGCTCGCCCTGGCCCGCAACGCGCAGGCCTACGTTTTCAGCGCCGGGCAGGCGGATGCGAATTCCGCCCTCGTCGACAGCGGCTACCTCACCGTGGAGCAGATCGACGACCTCGTCTCCCGCGGCGCGGTCGGCGATGTCGTCGGCCGGTACATCGATGCCAACGGCCGCATCGTCGACCCCGAACTCAACGAACGCACGGTCGGCATCCAGATCGACCAGTTGCGCCGCGCCCCGCTCACCATCGCCGTCATCTCCGGAAACAACAAGCACGCCATCGCTCGCGCCGTCGTGCGTAACGGCCTGTGCACCGTGCTGGTGACCGACGAAGACACCGCGAACGCTCTGCTCCAGGAAAAGGACACCCCATGACTCACACCCCCCTGGCTACCTACCAGCCGGAACAGCGTGCCCTCGCGCTGATCGGCGGGGAGGCCACCGACGCCAACCTGCGCCGGTACCTGCACGGAATCCCCGGAATTGACGCCGTCGGCCTCGAAGCTCGCGCCGCCGACCTCGGCACCCGCTCGATCAAAACCAGCTCCAAACGCTGGGCGATCGACACCATCATCGGCCTGATCGACCTCACCACCCTCGAGGGCGCTGACACCCCCGGCAAGGTGCGCTCGCTCGTCGCCAAGGCGCTGGTGCCAGACCCGAGCGACCCCGGTACCCCCCGTGTCGCCGCGGTCTGCGTCTACGGCGACATGGTCGGTACCGCCGTCAACGCGCTCGGCTCCGCCCATGCCGCCGGCGGCACGGAGGGAGTCAACGTGGCCGCCGTCGCCACCGCTTTTCCGAGCGGCCGCGCCTCCCTGGCGATCAAGCTCGCCGACGTGCGCGACTCGGTCGCGGCCGGCGCCGACGAAATCGACATGGTCATCGACCGTGGTGCTTTTCTGGCCGGCCGGTTCGGCCAGGTCTACGACGAGATCGTCGCCGTGAAAGACGCCTGCCGTCGGGTCGACGGTTCGATGGCTCACCTCAAGGTGATTCTCGAGACCGGCGAACTGAACACCTACGACAACGTGCGCCGCGCCTCTTGGCTGGCCATTCTGGCCGGCGGTGACTTCATCAAGACCTCCACCGGCAAGGTGGCCCCGGCCGCGACGCTGCCCGTGACGCTGTCGATGCTCGAGGTCGTGCGCGACTGGTACCGCCTCACCGGGGTGCAGATCGGCGTGAAACCGGCCGGCGGCATCCGTACGTCGAAGGACGCCATCAAATACCTCGTGACGGTCGCCGAAACCGTGGGAGAGGACTGGCTCACGCCGCACCTGTTTCGCTTCGGGGCTTCCAGCCTGCTCAACGACGTGCTGCTGCAGCGCCAAAAGATGACGACCGGGCACTACTCCGGCCCCGACTACGTGACGATCGATTAGGGAACAACCATGAAATTTCTTGACTACGCCCCGGCCCCAGAGTCGCAGGCCCTGCTGAACCTCAAAAGCGACTACGGCCTCTTCATCAACGGCGATTTCACGGCCGGTCGCGGAACTCCGTTCCAAACCATCAACCCGGCTACCGAGCAGCAGATCGCCATGATCGCCACCGCCAACGAAGCGGATGTCGACGCCGCAGTCGCGGCCGCCCGTCACGCCTACGATGGCGTCTGGTCCCGCCTCTCCGGCAGCGACCGGGGCAAGTACCTGTTTCGCATCGCCCGCCTGGTGCAGGAACGCGCCCGCGAACTCGCCGTCGCTGAGACCCTCGACAACGGCAAACCGATCAAGGAAACCCGCGACGTCGACATTCCCCTGGTCGCCGCCTGGTTCTTCTACTACGCCGGCTG
Source organism: Cryobacterium flavum (assembly GCF_900103805.1). Taxonomy (GTDB): domain Bacteria; phylum Actinomycetota; class Actinomycetes; order Actinomycetales; family Microbacteriaceae; genus Cryobacterium; species Cryobacterium flavum. The sequence continues at coordinate 151,052 of NZ_FNIB01000007.1, forward strand.
GGCCGACAAGCTCGACCACGCCGGAGTCGGTCCGAACCCGGCCTCGCTCGGCGTCGCCGCGCAGGTCATCCCGTGGAACTTTCCGCTCATGATGCTCGCCTGGAAGATCGCCCCTGCCCTTGCCGCCGGGAACACGGTCGTGCTCAAGCCCGCCGAAACCACCTCGCTCACCGCGCTGCTGTTCGCGGAGATTCTGCAGCAGGCCGACCTGCCCGCCGGCGTCGTGAACATCATCACGGGTGACGGAAGCACCGGGCAGACCCTGGTCAACCACCCAGGCGTCAACAAGGTCGCCTTCACCGGCTCGACCTCGGTCGGTCGGGCCATCGCCCGTTCCGTCGCCGGAACCGACAAAAAGCTCAGCCTCGAGCTCGGCGGCAAGGGCGCCAACATCGTCTTCGACGACGCCCCGATCGACCAGGCTGTCGAGGGCATCGTGCGCGGCATCTTTTTCAACCAGGGTCACGTCTGCTGCGCCGGCAGCCGCCTGCTCGTGCAGGAAAGCATCCACGACGACGTCATCGAGCGGCTCAAGCGCCGCATGCAGACATTGCGCCTGGGCGACCCGCTTGATAAGAACACCGACATCGGTGCCATCAACAGTGCAGAACAGCTCGCCCGTATTCGCGAACTGTCCGATCTCGGCCAGCAGGAAGGCGCCGAACGCTGGAGCACCGACTGCGTCATTCCCGAGAACGGTTTCTGGTTCGCGCCGACCATCTTCACCAACGTGTCCACCAGCCACCGCATCGCGCGCGATGAGATCTTCGGCCCGGTGCTCTCCGTGCTGACCTTCCGCACCCCGGCCGAAGCAATTGCCAAAGCGAACAATACCCCGTACGGTCTCTCCGCCGGAATCTGGAGCGACAAGGGCAGTCGCATCCTCGCCGTCGCCGACAAGCTGCGCGCCGGCGTGATCTGGGCGAACACCTTCAACCAATTCGACCCGTCCAGCCCGTTCGGTGGCTACAAGGAGAGCGGCTACGGCCGCGAGGGCGGCCGCCACGGCCTCGCTGCGTACCTCAAGCCCGCCGTACGCACCGGGTCGCGGTCGATCCCGGCCGCGGAGCACGCTCCGGTCAGCAAGAAGTCCGCATCCGCCAGCAAGAAGTCCGCATCCGCCAGCAAGAAGTCCGCATCCGCAGAGAAGGCCACCAAGTGAACCGCCTCGCCATTCCCAAGACATACAAGCTTTACATCGGCGGCAAGTTTCCGCGCAGCGAATCCGGCCGCGTCTACGAGGTGCTCTCGCACAAAGGCGACTTTCTCGCAAACGCCGCGAAGGGGAGCCGCAAGGATGCCCGCGACGCCGTCGTTGCCGCCCGCAGCGCCCTCGGTGGTTGGGCCGGTGCCACGGCCTATAACCGTGGCCAGGTGCTGTATCGCATCGCCGAACTGCTCGAGGGCCGCCGGGCGCAGTTCATCGACGAGATCGAGAGCTGCGAGGGCGTCAACGCCGCCGCAGCGAGTGCCCAAATCGACGAGGCCATCGATCGCTGGGTCTGGTACGCCGGCTGGGCTGACAAGTACGTGCAGGTCGCTGGCAACGCCAACCCGGTCTCCGGTCCGTTCTTCAACCTGTCGGTGCCCGAACCGACCGGCGTCGTCGCGATCATCGCCCCGCAGGGCGGCGAATCGCTGCTCGGACTGGTCAGCGCCATCGCACCGGCCCTCGTGGCCGGTAACACCGTCGTCGTCGTCGCCAACGAACTCGCACCGCTGTCGGGGATCAGTCTCGGCGAGGTGCTCGCCACGAGCGATGTGCCCGGCGGAGTCGTCAACATCGTCACCGGTTCGCCGGCCGAAATCGCGCCGTGGCTGGCCAGCCACGCCGACGTCAACGCGCTCGACCTCGTCGGTGCCGGCGACCTCGACTGGGTGGAGCTGCAGATCAGCGCCGCCGACACGCTCAAGCGGGTACTCCCACCCGAGTCGGGAGCGGATGCCGCAGCCCCCGCCCTGTCCCGCATCCTCGCCTTCACCGAAGTCAAAACGGTCTGGCACACCAAGGCCATCCTCTAGCCTGTCGCCCGGGTATCCGCTGGCCGCCGCCCGGGCATCCGCTGTGACCGTGCAACGGGTGTCCCAGGCCGCGATAGGCTGCGGCCCATGACCTTACGCAGAGCACTCGTCACCGGCGCGACGGGCTACATCGGTGGACGTCTCGTTCCCAAACTTCTCGACGCCGGTTTCACCGTGCGGGTGCTCGTGCGCACGCCGTCGAAACTGCGCGATGTGCCCTGGGCCGATCAGGTCGAGGTAGTCGAGGGAGACCTCGGCGACCTGGCCTCGGTTGAGCGCGCGTGCGTCGATATCGACGTGCTGTTCTATCTCGTGCATTCGATGGGTGCGGCCGGCGACTTCGAAAAAACCGAGCACACGGCGGCGGAGAACGTCGCCCGGGCGGCCTTCGCCGCCCACGTCGGACGTATCGTTTACCTCGGCGGGCTGCACCCCGACACGCAGACGTTGTCGGCCCACCTGCGCTCCCGGATGGAAGTCGGCCGCATCCTGATCGACAGTGGCGTGCCCACCATCGCGTTCCAGGCCGGCGTCGTGATCGGCTCAGGTTCCACCTCGTTCGAGATGATCCGCCACTTGACCGACGTGCTGCCCTACATGCCCGCGCCCAAATGGGTGCGCAACAAGATCCAGCCGATCGCCGTGCGTGACGTGCTCTACTACCTGCAGGCCGCGGCCGACCTGCCGCCCGAGGTGAACCGCACCTTCGACATCGGCGGTCCGGACGTCTTGCGGTACGGCCAGATGATGAACGGTTACGCCCTCGAAGCCGGCCTCAAGCAGCGGGCCATCGCGGCTCTGCCGGTACTCACCCCGTGGCTCGCCTCGCAGTGGGTGAACCTGGTCACGCCGATTCCACGCAACCTCGCCATCCCCATCATCGCCTCGCTGCAATACGACTGCGTCGTGCACGAGAGTGATATCGACGAGTTCATTCCGCAGCCGGAGGGCGGCCTCACCGGCTATCGTCGCGCCGTGCGTCTGGCCCTCGGCCGCATGCGAGACGGCGACGTGGAGACCAGCTGGCGCAACTCCTCGATCGAGGGTGCGTCGAGCAACCCGCTTCCGAGCGACCCGAACTGGGCCGGCCACTCCGTTTACACCGACCTGCGCGAGAAGACCACCCCGGCCGACCCCGCAGCACTGTGGCGGGTCATCGAGAGCATCGGCGGCGAAAACGGCTGGTACTCCTTTCCGCTGGCCTGGGCCGTTCGCGGTCTCATGGACAAGGCCGTCGGCGGGGTCGGTCTTCGCCGCGGCCGCCGCAACCCCGACCACCTGCATAACGGTGAGGTGCTCGATTTCTGGCGGGTCGAGCAGATCGACCACGGAAGCTTTCTGCGCCTCCGCGCCGAAATGCGCGTCCCAGGCCGGGCCTGGCTCGAAATGAGCGTGACACCAACGGATGCCGGCGGCTCCCTCTACCGCCAGCGCGCGGTGTTCTTTCCCCGCGGCCTCGGCGGGAGGCTGTACTGGGCGGCGATCCTGCCGTTCCACGGCATCATTTTCGAGGGCATGGCCACCCGCATCACGGCCACGGCGGCGGTGGAGCGGAAAACCGAGGTGCCGCATCCGCTCGGCGCAGTATCTCGCTCTGAGGATAACTGAGGTTCCAGTAGAACGTGCGTATACTCTGAGAATTCTGGCGGCTCGGCCTGGTTCGGGGCATGATGGTTACGAGTAGGAGGCCACTATGTCAGTTTCTCTCGCCTTTCTGGGCGACGGCCTTGTCGCGCGCGGTCTGTGGGACGAGTGGTTTCCCGAGCACGATGTGCACAATTTGGCCGCCAGTGGAAACACCACCGATGAGGTGATCGCGCAGATTGATCGGGTGATTGAGTTGCGGCCGGACGCCATCGTGATCGGGGTCGGTACCAACGATCTCGGCTGGCGCAAGTCCGACGAATACGTCGTGCGCAACGTCGAGACCATCCTGCACACCCTCCGTCGAGCCCTGCCAGAGACCCGCATAATGGTGCAGTCTGTTTTACCGCGTGACCGGGACTTTGCCGAGACCATCCGCTCAATAAACCGGCACGTGTGGCAGTATGCACCCACCCAGCACGTGCAATACCTTGACCTCTGGCCGGCTCTCGCCCTGCCGGACGGCGAGCTCGACCCGGCACTCGGTATCGACCGCCTGCACCTGAATCCGGCCGGGTACGCGGCCTGGCTCGCCGAACTGAAGCCGGGGCTGGAGATGCTGTTCGAACGCCCGCCGTCGACGACATCGATTCCCATCCAGCACGCCTGAACCGCCAGGGACGAGCGCGCGGCTGCCTGCTTGGCACGCTCGGTAGAGTGGACTCATGCTCAGATCGGTTCGCCCCGCACTCGTCCTCACTCTCGGTGCGCTGATTAGCGGGGGTCTGGTCATCGGGGGAGCCGCGCTCGCCCCGACGCCGCCAGCGCAGGCCGCCACCGCTCCGCTCAGCCTGGTGGGCGCAGGCGTCAACGACTTCAGCTTTGACTCCTTCGACGCCCAATACGACCTTGGCCTGGACGCTGACGGCCGGTCAACGCTGACAACCGTCGAGACCATCGTGGCCCGCTTCCCAGAGGTCGACCAAAACCACGGCATTCAGCGCGCCATCCCCACGCACTACCGGGGGCGTCCCACCGACATCGTGATCGAGAGCGTCACCGACGAGAACGGCACGCCCCGACCGTTTGGCACCGAGACCACCAGCGAAGACCGCGATGAAGAGTTTCTCGTGGTGACGAGTGCCGCCGACGAATTCGTGCACGGTGCAGAGACCTACGTGATCACGTACGCGCAATCCAACGTCACGCTGTATCCCGACAACGCCGAAACCGAAGAGTTCTACTGGGACGTAAACGGCACCGGATGGGACCAGCCGTTCGGCCTGGTCACCGCAACGGTGCGGTTCGATCCGGAGCTCGTCGACCGGTTGAGCGGCAAGCTGCGGTGTTTTCAGGGGCGGGATGATTCTCAGTTGCCCTGTGACAGCATCCGTTTCACCGGGTCCGACACTGAACCGACCGTCTCCGCGGTTACCCGCGAGCTCGGGCCGCAGGAGAACCTGACCATCGATGTCGAGTTTCAGCCGGGTACCTTTGTGCCGCGCGATGATTCCTTCACCGCCAACGCCTTCCCCAGCATTGGGCTGGCCGCCGCCATCGTGGCGTTGCTGACGGCCCTGTTGGCCGCACTGTTACGCGCCACCCGATTGCGTGACGCGCGTGGTCGATTCACCATCATCGCCGAGTATCTTCCGCCGCGAGGGGTGAACCTGCTCACCTCCGGAGACATCGTCGGTGCCTCGAGCAGGGCGATGGCGGCCCAGTTCATCAGCTTCGCGGTGCGTGGCAACGTGCGTATTCTCGAGACCAGCGACAAGAAGAGTCACTTTCTGCTCGAATTCGTGCACGCCGACGGCGTCGACGAGACCGAGAGCCGCATTCTCGGCAAGCTCTTTCCCGGACTGCAGCCCGGCGACCAACGTGACCTGAAGAAGAAGAGCATTTCGTTGAGCAAGGCGCTGGCGAAGGAACGCACGGCGAGCCACGCGGAATCTCTGCGTTTGGGTTTGCGGGAACAGAAAAACGTCGCCCTGCGCAGTGTGCTCATGGGGATTGCCGTGGTCAGCGGTGGTGTCGCCGTCGTGGCCGGCCTGGGCGCCGTCATCACGGTGGTGGGCGGGTTCTGGCCCCTGCTGATCATCGCGCTGGGCGTCGTGGCTGTCGTTGCCACGATCGCGTTGGTCGCCAATTTTAGAACGCTCACTGAAAGTGGTGCGGAACTGCGTGACTATCTGAAGGGCGTCAAGTTGTATATAGGTCTCGCCGAAGCCGATCGGCTGCGAGTGTTGCAGAGTCCGGAGGGAGCCGTGCGTTCCGTCTATCGGCCGGAAAACGGTCGGCCAAATCTCGGCCTTGCCACCGCGACAGCGGATGCCCCCGCCGTACAGATCGTGAAACTCTACGAACGCGTGCTGCCCTTGGCCGTACTGTTCGGGCAGGAGAAGGACTGGTCCGGCGTGCTGAGCCAGTACTACGCCGAGAGCAACACCCAGCCCGACTGGTATTACGGGTCCGGAATTTTCCAGGCGGCGTACTTCGCGGGTGCGATCAGCTCCTTCCAGGCCGCCACGACGGCGTCCTGGTCGGGCAGCGCCACGAGCTCATCGAGCTCCGGTGGAGGCGGCGGCGGTTTCTCGGGCGGCGGAGGCGGCGGCGGGGGCGGGGGAGGAGTCTGATGGGCACTCCAGCCGCACCGACGTTCACTCGCTCGGCTCTCGCGCCTGGCCTGCTGGGCGCCATCGTTCTGCTCGCCGGACTCGCGCTTCTGGACGGCGAGAGTTTCATCATCATTCGCTACGCGGTCAGTATTCTGGCGCTCATCATCTGCGTCTTCGTGATTCAGGCCCGGTCCTGGTACTGGCTGCTCGGTCTCGTTCCGATGGCTATCCTGTGGAACCCGGTCGTGATCATCGACCTCAGCGGTCAGGGCTGGGTCTCGGCTCAGTTCATCGCGGCGATCGTTTTCATCGTCGTCGGTCTGCGCACCAAAGTGCCAATTCGCAAGGATTGAACGTCGGGCGTAGACTACTATCGCGTTGAGAGAACTCGATCAGATCTCTACTGGCTCTCGCATTCGGTGGCAGTACCTGTCATATCTGCACCACCGTTGCGACAGCATCCGCTTGACCTTGGGTCGGGCGTCATGATCAGGGCCCGTGCTGTGTTTCGTGTACCACCTGTTTCTGCACGCCGGAGAAACGGTGTGCGCGCACTGCGCGTTTCGGTAACACCAGAATGCCGTGACCGGCACGCTCGGATAGGTACAGCCGGTACCCGTACCGTGCTGCTTCGAAGTGGAGAACAATGGCTTATACCCGCACCGATGCCTCGAGCAGCCGGAACAACCTCGGTCGTAGTGGGTCCACCCGCAATCGGGCTCACCCGCGTTCCCGCGACGATGATGCGCCGATCATTCCGATTCTCGCCCGCAAGGTGCGCGAGGTCGAAGCGAAGGCGCAGTCCGGTACCAAGCTCGGGCCGACCAACCGCACGAAATACCAGGTCATCGCCCTGCTGATGCGGGAGGAACGCGCCCGGGTCAAAGGCGACAAAGAGCTCTCCGACGCGAACCGAGCAGAGCTGCTCAAACGCCTCGATGGGATCGCCCAGATTCTGGCCAAGACGGCCGCCCGTGACACGAGCCTGATAACCCTGCTCGAACCCGATGCGGGCGTCTCCACCGTCGCCCAGCGGTTTCGGCGCGATTGGCTGCTCGAATCCGGTGCCGAGCTCAGCCCCGACGAACTCATCATCACCCGTGAGCCCGAGGCCGCACCGGTCGTGCTGCAGAACCAGGTCATCCCGCAGTCGGTGAAAGCCCGGCAGCTGGCTAACCCGTTCCTGGCCCCCGACTTCAGCGCAGCGGCCCAGCCGATCGTGCACCCGCGTCGACTCGCCAACTGGGAACTGCTCGGCCCCCTGTTCAAATCTTTCGAGTACGGTTCAGGCGGCCAGGCGGCCAGCATGGACATGCCGGAAGCCCCCCGCCTCGACCGGCTCTCCCCGGGCGGCATGGAGCTCATGCGGCACCAGGCACGTTTCATCGAGAGCGCCCGCCTCGGCCACCGCAGCTACCTGCTCGCCGACGAGCCTGGCCTCGGCAAAACCGCGCAAAGCCTGCTGGCGGCATCCGTTGCCAACGCCTACCCGTTGCTGGCCATCGTGCCGAACGTGGTCAAGATGAACTGGGCCCGCGAAGTTGAGCTGTGGACGCCGAACCGGCGGGCCACCGTCATCCACGGCGACGGAGACACCCTCGACGCGTTCGCCGACGTGGTCGTGGTGAATTACGACGTGCTCGACCGCCACCTGGCCTGGCTCGGCACGCTCGGGTTCAAGGGCATGGTCGTCGATGAGGCGCACTTCATCAAGAATTTGTCCTCGCAGCGGTCCAAACACGTGCTGTCGCTCGCCGACCAGATCCGCCGCCGTACTCCGGGCGGCAACCCGCTGCTGATGGCGCTCACCGGCACCCCTCTCATCAACGACGTCGATGATTTTCGCGCCATCTGGCAGTTCCTCGGCTGGATCGACGGCGACAAGCCGGCCCCCGCCCTTCTGAAACGCCTCGAAGAGACCGGGCTGACTCCCGCCGACATGGGGTTCTACAAGGAAGCCCGCGCCGCTGTCATTGATATGGGCATCGTGCGTCGCCGCAAGGTCGACGTCGCCGCCGACCTGCCGGCCAAGCGCATCGCCGACCTGCCGGTGGAACTCGACGATGACCTCGGCCGATCCATTCGTCAAGCCGAACGTGAGCTGGGTGCCCGTCTGGTCACCCGCTACCAGGCGCTCGTGGCTGCCCGCCATGCCGGTTCCGGCGGTCCAGCTGTTCCCGACGAAGACCAGCGGGATGCCTACATTCGCGCCGTCGCCCACGCCGAGCTCGAAGATTCCAAGGGCCAGACCACTGGCGAAAACGTCTTCACGATGGTGCGCAAGATCGGTCAGGCCAAGGCCGGGCTCGCAGCCGATTACGCTGCGCAACTCGCCCGCTCGGTGGGCAAGGTGGTGTTCTTCGCCAAGCACATCGACGTCATGGACACCGCGGAGGAGATCTTCGCCAAGCGCGACCTGAAAACGGTTTCGCTGCGCGGCGACCAGAGTGCCCTGGCCCGCCAGGCGGCGATCGACTCGTTCAACAATGATCCCGACGTCGCGATCGCGGTGTGTTCGCTCACCGCGGCCGGTGTCGGCGTGAACCTGCAGGCCGCGTCCAACGTGGTGCTCGCCGAACTCAGCTGGACCGCTGCCGAGCAGACCCAGGCCATCGACCGGGTGCACCGCATCGGCCAGGACGAGCCGGTCACCGCGTGGCGCATCATCGCCGCGCACACCATCGATGCGCGTATCGCCGACCTGATCGGCAGCAAAGAGGGTCTGGCCGCCCGCGCCCTCGATGGGTCTCAGGCAGAGTTTTCGGCCACCGAATCGGTGCAGGCAAGTGCGCTCATCTTCCTGCTCACCCAGGCCCTCGACGGAAAGCTGTAACCCGCATGAAGATCGGTATTCTCACCAGCGGCGGCGACTGCCCCGGACTGAACGCGGTCATTCGCGGCGCCGTGCTCAAGGGTGTGCGCACGCACGATTTCGAGTTCGTCGGAATCCGCAATGGCTGGCGCGGACTCGTGCAGAGCGAGTTCATGGAACTCGATCGTCACAGCGTGCGCGGCCTGTCCCGCCAGGGCGGCACCATTTTGGGCAGTTCCCGCACAAACCCGTTCGAGGGCGAGCACGGCGGCCCGGAGAATATCCAGCGCACCCTCGACGCCAACGGCATCGACGCCGTGATCGCGATCGGCGGGGAGGGCACGCTGACCGCAGCGCACCGCCTCACCGAGGCCGGACTCAACATTGTCGGCGTGCCGAAAACCATCGACAATGATCTCGAGGCCACCGACTACTCGTTCGGCTTCAACACCGCCGTCGAAATCGCCACCGAAGCCATCGACCGGCTGCGCACGACCGCCGAATCGCACGGGCGCTGCATGGTCGTCGAGGTCATGGGACGCCACGTCGGCTGGATTGCGCTGCACTCCGGCATGGCCGGCGGCGCCCACGCCATCCTCATTCCTGAGCAACCCAAGTCGATCGAGCAGATCTGCGACTGGGTCGAGCACGTTCGCGACCGCGGTCGGGCCCCGGTCATCGTCGTCTCGGAGGGTTTTCTGCTCTCCGGCATGGAGAAGGCGCACTCCACCAAGGGCCTCGACGCCTTTCATCGGCCTCGTCTGGGCGGAATCAGCGAGATCATCGCCCCGTTGATCGAAGAACGCACCGGCATCGAAAGCCGGGCCACGGTGCTCGGCCACACCCAGCGCGGCGGCGCACCGTCGGCCTACGACCGGGTGCTCGCCACCCGCCTGGGTATGGCGGCGGTCGACGCGATCCACAACTCCCAGTGGGGCTCCATGGTGTCGCTGCGCGGCACCGAGATCGACGTCGTGAGCATCGCATCGGCCACGATCGGCCTCAAGCGGGTCTCACCGGCCCGCTACGACGAGGCTGCCGTACTCTTCGGCTAGAAGAGTGCGCTCGTGGCACGCGTTTGAGCTCGTGGCACGAGTTCAAACCAGTGCCAGCTTCTCAAACGAGTGCCGCGAGGTGCCGAGCTGGGCCCGGCGGGCTGATCAGGCGAGTTTGGCCTGCACTTGGGCCAGCGAGGGATTGGTCGCGGCCGATCCGTCGGGGTACAGAATGGTCGGCACGGTCTGGTTGCCGTTGTTCAGGCTCATCACGAGTTCGGGTGTGCCGTCAACCTGCTCGATATTCACCTCGGTGTAGCCGATACCGGCGGTGTCGAGCTGTTTCTTCAATCGTTTGCAGTAGCCGCACCAATCGGTGGTGAACATGGTGATGGTTCCGGTCGCGGGTACAAAGTCCATGCTGCAAGCTTATCCGAGCCGCATCCGAATGCACCGCGTGCGCGTTAAGATGAAGCAATGACTTTGCCCCAGGTATGCGTGTGCTACCTCACTCGACTATCTCCCGAAGGCAACCGGCAGGTACTGCTGGGCCGCAAGAAGAAAGGCCTCGGCGTAGGCAACATCGTCGGCCTTGGCGGCAAGCTCGAAATCGGCGAAAGTGCAGTGGATGCTGCCGTGCGCGAAATCGAAGAGGAATCCGGGCTGGTGGTGGCGGCATCCGCTTTGACGGAACTGGGGTATCTCACCTACCTGTTTCCGCACCGCCAGGAGTGGAGCCAGGAATCGACCGTGTTCGTCTGCGACGACTGGTCCGGAACGCCGCGGGAATCGAACGAAATGAACCCCGTCTGGTTCGACGTGGCGAGCCTGCCGGTCGATGAGATGTGGGACGACGCCCGGCATTGGCTGCCCGGGGTGCTCGACGGAGTGCCGGTGCGCGCCACGTTCACCTTCGGGGCCGACTTGGAAAGCGTGGTGTCTCGTGCCTGAATTCAGCCTCATCATCGTGCTGGTCATTGCGCTGGCACTCATCTTCGACTTCACCAACGGTTTTCACGACACGGCCAATGCCATGGCCACCCCGATCGCGACTGGCGCGATGAAGCCCAAGGTTGCCGTTGGCGTCGCCGCCATTCTCAACCTGGTCGGTGCTTTTCTCTCGACCGAGGTTGCCCGCACAGTGTCTGGCGGCATTATCAAGGAGGGGGACGGCGGGGTACTGATCACTCCCGAACTCATCTTCGCGGGCCTGATCGGCGCGATCGTGTGGAACCTGGTCACCTGGCTGATGGGCCTGCCGTCCAGCTCGAGCCACGCCCTGTTCGGTGGGCTGATCGGCGCCACGATCATCGGCATCGGTACCCAGGCCGTTGACTACAACGTCGTGGCCGCCAAGGTGATCCTGCCCGCGCTGATCGCGCCGCTGATCGCGGGAGGCGTGGCGCTCGTCGCCACCCGCCTGGCCTACACGATCACCCGGCGCGACGTCGGCAAGCCAGACGGCCGCGGCGGGTTCCGTTACGCGCAGATCTTCTCCTCCTCGCTCGTCGCGCTGGCCCACGGCACCAACGATGCCCAGAAGACCATGGGAGTGATCACCCTCACCCTCATCGCCGGCGGGTTTCAGGCAGTCGGCAGCGGGCCCACCTTCTGGGTCATCGCCGCCTGCGCCCTCGCCATTGCCGTCGGCACCTACACCGGCGGCTGGCGCATCATCCGCACCATGGGCACCGGCCTGACCGAGATCAAGCCGGCCCAGGGTTTCGCCGCCGAAACCAGCACCGCGGCCACGATCCTCGCCTCCAGCCATCTCGGATTCGCCCTCTCCACCACGCAGGTTGCCTCCGGCTCGGTGATCGGCTCCGGCCTGGGCCGCCGCGGGTCGACCATCCGCTGGGGGATGGCCGGCCGCATCGCTCTCGGCTGGGTCATGACCCTGCCGGCTTCGGCCATCATGGGCGCATTCGCCGCCGGACTCGCCCTGCTCGGGCCGATCGGCATCGTGCTCGACATGGTGATCGGAACGATCGTCATCATGGCCCTGTTCCGCTGGTCGCGTCGCAACCGGGTCTCGCACCACACCCTGCTCAACGACATCGATGATGCCGGACGGGTGGTCAACATCAAGAAGACGCCGCGCCGGCCCACGCGGCGTGGCCGTGGCGACCGCAAGAAGGTATCGCTGTGATCGATTGGAGCGCCTTTCTCATCGTCTCGGCCGCGTCACTGTTCTCGGCCGCTCTGCTCGTGAGCCTCTACTCGCTGGGCCTGCGCTTGCTTACCACGGCCGGTCGCATCCCGCTGGTGGAGCCGCACGAATTCACCGGCGCGATCACCGTGCTGAGCCCGAAGAAGGCCGCGAAACAGGTCAAACGAGCGCGCAAGGCCGCCGCGGCCAACCCGCTCGCGCCCGGGCTGAAGCGCTTGGCGCTTTACGCCGGCTATGCCTGTTTCGTGCTGTGCGGCATCGCCGTGCTCTACGGCGTCTACCTGATCGTGCCCGCCCTGCACCGATAGCCTGCCTCCACGGACGGGGCCCGGGCCCGGGCCCCGGGCCCAGTTTATAAACTGGGCCCACGGACGGGGCCTGGGCCCCGTCCGTGTGAGGGTGGGTCAGGCGGTTTGGCGCAGGCGGCCGAGCCGGGTCATCAGGTGGTAGATCGTGATGGCCGCCACGGTGCCGAGGGCGATGCCGTTGAAGCTCAGGGTGCCCGCGTTCAGGGTGAAGTCGGCGATGCCGATGATCAGCGCGGTCGCGGCCGTGAACTGGTTAACCGGCTTGGAGAAGTCGACCTTGTTGTCAAGCCAGATCTTGACGCCGATGACACCAATCAGCCCGTAGAGCGCAGTGGTGACACCGCCGAGCACCCCGTCGGGGATGGTGAAGATGATCGCCCCGACCTTGGGGGAGAGGCCGAGCAGAATCGCGACGATGCCGGCCACCCAGTAGGCCGCCGTGGAGTAGATGCGGGTGGCCGCCATGACGCCGATGTTCTCGCCGTAGGTCGTAGTTCCGCTGCCGCCGCCGAAACCGGCCAGCATGGTGGCGAGGCCGTCGGCGAGCAGGGCCCGTCCGGTGAGCCGGTTCACCTTCGCATCCGTCATCTGGGCGACGCCCTTGATGTGGCCAACGTTCTCGGCGATCAGCACGAGGACGACGGGGATAAAAGCGGGCAGCACCCCGAAGACTGCGGCCGGGTTCTCAAACGGGTTGGCCGGGGCGGTGAACGGCGGCAGCCCGATCCAGGCGGCGTCGGCGACGCGGCTGAAGTCGACCTCGCCGAAGAAGACGGCCGCGACGTAGCCAACGACCACGCCGAGAAAGATCGACAGTCGACCGAGGATGCCGCGAAACAGCACCGTGCACAGAATCACCGCGACAAGGGTGATCAGAGCGGTGAGCGGTGCCTTGTCGAAGTTGGCCTTGGCCACCGGGGCGAGGTTGAATCCGATTAGCGCGACGATGGCGCCCGACACGATCGGCGGCATGAGCCGGTCGATCCACCCGGTGCCGGTGAGCTGAACGATCACGCCGACCAGGGCGAGGAGTACCCCGACGGCCATGATGCCGAACAGGGCGCTGCCCATGCCGGCCGAGGCGGTTGCCGCGGTGATCGGTGCGATGAACGCGAACGACGAGCCGAGGTAGCTGGGCAGTTTGTTGCCGGTGATCAGCAAAAACAGGAGGGTTCCTATACCGGAGAACAGCAGTGTGGTGCTCGGCGGAAAGTCGGTGAGCAGCGGCACCAGAAAGGTCGCACCGAACATGGCCACGACGTGCTGCGAGCCGATGCCGATGGTCAGCGGCCAGCTCAGGCGTTCGCCCGGACCGACGACTTCCTGTGCCCCGACTGTTTTTCCGTCGCCGTGCAGGGTCCAGGGCAGTGCCATTGCGGTTCTCGTTTCTTTATGCTGCGTGATCAGTCCTGTTGCCTGATCACAGTCGAGCGTAGTCGCAGCCGACAACCGGTCCTCACGGCACGGTCCTCACAGCACGGCGGAATAGACTCGGGCGCATGAGTCAACTCGCTGATCCCACCACCGAGACGGGGCTGGAGGTGCGAGTGGCCAACGGACTGCTCCGTGGGGTGCGCGAGCGCGGTGTGCTGGCCTGGCGCGGTATTCCCTATGCGGCGGCTCCGGTGGGTGAGCGACGATTTCGTGCGCCGCAGCCGGCGCCGGCCTGGCACGGCGTGCGCGACGCGAGCGAGTGGGGCCCGATCGCCCCGCAGAGTCACAAGGGCCAGTTTCGCGGCGCTCACCCGCGCATTCCGCAGGGCGAAGACTGCCTCAACCTCAACGTGATCGCGCCAGACGAGCGGATGCGCCCCGGCGCGCAGCTCCAGGACGCGCTGCGGCCGGTGATGGTGTTCATCCACGGCGGCGCCTACAGCGTCGGCTCCAGCCGTGAGGTTCCGCGGCAGGGGGAGGGCCTGGTGCGACGGGGCGGCATCGTTTACGTCAGCATCAACTACCGGCTCGGGGCCCTCGGGTACCTGGACTTCTCCCGGTATGCCACGACGGAGCATCCGTTTGAGAGCAACCTGGGATTACGAGACCAGGTCGCCGCCCTGCAATGGGTGCACGAGAACATTCACGCCTTCGGCGGCGACCCGGATGCCGTCACCCTGTTCGGCGAGTCGGCCGGCGGCAACGCGGTCACCACGCTGATGACCGTGCCGAGCGCGGCCGGACTGTTCCACCGGGCGATCGCGCAGAGTGCGCCGCCGAACGCGGTCTACCCGAGCGATCTCACCGCGCGCTGGGCCGGCGAATTCGTCGACAGCCTGACCGACGGCCCGTACAGCGACGCGGATGCCGCCCGACTGCTCCTCGCGGCCGGCCCCGCGCAACTGGCCGCAGCGACGACAGCGCTGACCGTGCGCACTCCCGACCAAGACCCGGGCACGATCCCGCTCTGCCCCGTCATTGACGGCGATTTTCTGCCCGAGCGACCGCTCGATGCCTTTCGGGACGGCCGGGCCGCGCGCATCCCGCTGATCATCGGCACCAACGCGCGGGAGGGATCACTGTTCAGCGGCCGGATCGACATTCTGGCGACGACCCCGGCGCGGATCCGCGCGATATTCAAGAAAACCAAGAAGAAGGCGAAAAAGGCCCTCAAGGCGCAGTACCCGGGTATTCCCGCGTTGCGGGCGGCGCTCGATTTCGGCGGCGACTATTCGTTCTGGTATCCGAGCGTGAAGGTCGCAGAACGACACTCGCGCTACGCGCCGGTGTACTTCTACCGGTTCGACGCCGCGCCGCGGCTGCTGCGTCTGATGGGCCTCGACGCGACCCACGGCCTCGAACTGTTTCCATTGTTCGACCGGCTCGACGGCTGGTTCGGCCGCGGCATGACGGCGCTCGGCGGGCGCCGCACTTTTCTGGACATTGCCACGAGGATGCAGGGCTGGTGGCTGGGTTTCGTCGCCGGCGGGGTGCCATCGGCGGCCTGGCCGCGCTACGACGAAAGCACCCGGGAAACGCTCATCATCGACCAAACAGACCACGTTGAATCCGATCCGCACAAGGAACGACGACTGGCCTGGGGACGGTTCGTGCCGCACGTTTGAGCTGACCCGGCTGGCCCGGTCGTAGACTGGAACCTTGCGTTAAAGGCCACGGCACTGGGAGCACACCATTTCGAGCACTGAAACACCCACCACTGCGGCCTCGCCGCAACCGGCAGCACGTGGCCTGAGGGCCCGGGTCGACTCCTACTTCGAGATCACCAGCCGCGGCTCCACCTGGTCGCGGGAATTTCGCGGCGGCGTCGTGACCTTCGTCACGATGGCCTACATCGTCATTTTGAACCCGCTGATTCTCGGCGGTTTCAGCGCCGACCAGGCCGCCGTCGACGTGGAAGGCGGATGGTTGCCCAACGAGCAGGTTGCCGCCGTCACCGCCCTGACCGCCGGCGTCATGACCATTCTGTTCGGCCTCATCGCCCGACTGCCCTACGGTTTCGCTGCCGGGCTCGGCATCAACTCGTTCCTCGCTGTGAGCGTCGTTGGCCAGGTCACCTGGGCCGAAGCGATGGGCTTGGTCGTCATCAACGGCCTCATCATCGTGCTGCTGGCCTCGACCGGCCTGCGTGAACTCATCTTCAATGCCATCCCTCGTCCGCTGAAGATCGCCATCACGGTCGGCATCGGCCTGTTCATCGCGTTCATCGGACTGGTCGACTCCGGCTTCGTGCGGGCCAGCGGCGCGAACTCACCGCCCGTTCAGCTCGGCGACGCCGGCTCGATCGCTACCCTGCCGACCACGGTCTTCGTGATTGGGCTCATCATCATCGGCGTGCTCCTGGCCCGCAAGGTCAAGGCAGCGCTGTTGATCGGCATCGTGGCGACTACCGCCATCGCCGTGATCCTCGAGGCCATCTTCAAGGTCGGCCCCTCGCTCGGTACGAACCCGGCCGGCTGGAACCTGAACGCCCCCGTGCTGCCGACGAGCGTCGTGGCGCTGCCCGACCTCGGCCTGATCGGCCAGGTGTCCTTCGGCGCGTTCGAACGCATCGGCATGCTCGCCGCAGTGATGCTCGTCTTCACCCTCGTGTTCACGAACTTCTTCGACGCCATGGGCACGATGACCGGCCTGGCCAGTGAGGCCGGCCTCGCCGACCAGGACGGCAAGTTTCCCCGGCTGAAGTCCGCCCTGATCGTGGAGGGCATCGGCGCCGTCGCCGGCGGCGCCACGAGCGCCTCCTCGAACACCGTCTTCATCGAATCCGGTGCCGGAATCGGCGAGGGTGCTCGCACCGGCGCGGCCAACGTGATCACCGGCATCCTCTTTTTGGCCGCCGTGTTCTTCACGCCGTTGACCCAGATCGTGCCGCTCGAAGTGGCTGCTGCCGCTCTCGTCATCGTCGGGGCGCTCATGGTCTCGCAGATTCGTCACCTGGACTTCACCGAGTTCTCCAGCACGCTGCCGATCTTTCTGACCATCATCGTGATGCCGCTGACCTACTCGATCGCCAACGGCATCGGGGCCGGGTTCATCAGCTGGGTGCTCGTGCGCAGCCTTTCCGGCAAGGGCCGCGAGATCAGCCCGCTGCTCTGGGTCGTCGCGGTCGGTTTCGTGCTGTTCTTCGTGCGCGGCCCGGTGGAAGCGCTGATCGGCTGAACCGAGGCACCTGCTAGCATCCGGTCACCGATCCGATTCGTCAGCCGGGAATCATGCACGCAGCAAACGACGACGTTTACCGCCCGAGCGATCGCGACCTGCTCAAGGGCGCGATCAGGCAGCTTGCTGCCCAAACCGGCATTGCGGTGATCTTCGCCGGGCTGGTCAACCATGGCGAACTCGTCATCACCGAGTTCGTCGGCACCACGACGCAGGGGCTGAAGAATCTCAACGTGCAGCCGGGTGAGGGCGTCGGCGGGCGGGCCCTGCACCAGTCCCGGCCGGTCGGCGTCGCTGACTACTTCGACTCGCACCGCATCACCCACCACCATGACCAGGCCGTGCGTATCGACGGTCTGCGCACCATGGTCGCGCTGCCGGTACTGGTCGACGGGCGGGGGCGCAGCATCCTTTATGCGGCCACCCGCGACCGCACCTCTTTCGGCGAACGCACGGTTGGCGAGCTCAATGCCGGCGGGGAGCGCATCGCCCGTGAACTGCAGATTCGCGACGAGGTCGATCACCGGGTGGCCATTCTCAAGGTGGTCGGCAGCCTCGCCGCCGAACCGCTCGACCGCGACCTGATCGAGGTCGTTCGCCTCGCCCACGCCGAACTGCTCTCGGTCGCGAGCATCACGAGCGACCCCGACCTGTCCGCGCGAATCCTCGCCGTCACCGCCCGGCTGGTCGGTTCGGCGAGTGCCCCAGCGGATGTGCCGCACCTCACGCCCCGCGAGACCGACGTGCTCGCGCAGGTAGCCCTGGGCTGCTCCTATGAGGAGGTCGGCAACCGTCTGGCCCTGCAGGCGGTAACCGTGAAGGGGTATATGCAGGCGATCATGGCCAAGCTCAACGCGCACAGCCGAACCGAGGCCGTGCGAATCGCCCGCGCCTTCCGGCTTCTGCCCTGACCGCCTCCCCCGGGAGGTGGTGGCCGCCGGCGCCCGCTGCCACGCTGACATTCGTCACGACAACAGCGTTGTGGCTCACGATGTCAAGGGAGATATCGCATGCTCGAAAGCACCGCAATCCGGCAGGCTCGGCCGACGCCGCGCCGCACCTCGATGGCCAGGGTGGCCGTCGCCAGTTCCATGGGCAGCATCATCGAGTTCTACGACTTTCTCATCTACGGCACGGCCGCCGCACTGGTGTTTCCGCAGGTGTTTTTCCCGGAGCTCGGCACCGGGGCCGGCACGCTCGCCTCGTTCGGAACGTTCGCGGTTGCGTTCGTGTCGCGCCCGCTCGGCGCCATTCTGTTCGGGCATTTCGGAGACCGGCTCGGGCGCAAGAAGACCCTGGTCAGTACCCTTCTCATTATGGGTTTCGCGACCGTCACGATCGGTTTGCTGCCGAGCGCCAGTGTGATCGGGCTCGCCGCCCCGATCATTCTCGTGCTGCTGCGGTTTCTGCAGGGCTTCGCAGTCGGCGGCGAGTGGGCCGGAGCGGCATTATTAGCCGCCGAGTACGCACCGCCGAAGCGTCGCGGGCTGTACGCCGCATTTCCGCAGCTCGGCCCGTCCATCGGGTTCGCCCTGGCCAGCATGACCTTTCTGATCATCAACCTCACCCTCGGTGACGCCTCCGACGCCTTCCTCAGCTACGGCTGGCGTATCCCGTTCATTCTGAGCGCGGTACTCGTGATCGTCGGCCTCTACATCCGGCTCAAGATCGAAGAGACGTCCGTGTTCAAGGCCGCAACGGATGCCAGGCGTGCCGCGCCCGTTGCCCGCAAACTTCCGGTTTGAGAAGTCGTGCGCAAGCAGCCCCGCCAGATTCTGCTCGGGGGAGCGTCGACCATGATGCTGTTCGCCTTCTTCTACACCGGCACCGCATTCCTCTCCAGCTACGGCACCAACCCCGAGGGCCTCGCCCACAGCCGGCCGACCATCCTAACCCTCGGCATCATCGGAGCCCTCGTTTTCGCCGTCGGCACCATCGCGAGCGCTATCCTCTCTGACCGGGTCGGTCGCCGGGCGGTCATCGTCGCGTCCTGCATCGTGGCGGTGCCGTGGTCGCTCGTGCTGTTTCCCATCCTTGATATCGGAACGGCCTGGTCCTTCGGCCTCGGACTCTCCGGCACGCTGCTCATCGTCGCCGGGATCTACGGCCCGGTCGGCGCGTTCCTGCCCGAACTGTTCGCCACCCGTTACCGCTACACCGGCGCCGGGATGGCCTACAACCTCGGTGCCCTGGTCGGCGGAGGCATCACCCCGCTGGTTGCAGCGTCGATCATCGCCACGGCGGGCAGTGCCTCGATCGGCCTGCTCCTGGCTGGAGTGAGCCTGGTGAGCCTGCTCGCGACGTTCGGCCTGCCGGAGACCAAAGGCGTCAACCTGGAAACGGTCGCCGAGGCCGAAGCGCGGGTGCCGGTCAGGAGCTGATACCAGGCCCGCAGCCGGAGGTTGCTCGTCGGTTATCCCGGCGGGCAACCTCCGTTTCGTCGTGAGCGGATGCGATCAGGCCGGCGGTCGAAACTCGCTCACGGTGAACTCGGTGCCCTGAGGGTCGCGGATGCACGCAAACGCGGCCCGGGGGGAGTCGATGGTCTCGAGCACGGTGCCGCCGGAGGCAGCGACGTCGGGTAGATATCGGCGCTGTTAGATTTCGCGGCAGTGCGTCGTGAGCATGCCGATCTTGTCGATCGAGATGGTCACCGTGGACCCGTCGCGCAGAAAGATCGGGGGTTTGCGGCTGTATCCGGCGCCGCCCGGGCTGCCGGTGGAGATCAGGGTTCCCGGCATGAGGGTTGACGTTTTGGACAGGTAGGAGATGATCTCCGCGACGGTGCGCACCATGTCGCCGCTCGAGGCGTCCTGAAGGATGCGGCCGTCGACGTGCGTGGTCAGCCACAGGTTCTGCGGGTCGCCGATCTCATCGGCGGTGACGACGAGCGGTCCGGTCGGGGTGAAGCCGTCGAAGGATTTGCACCGTGACCACTGCGCTTCGGAGAATTGCAGGTCGCGCGCGGTGATGTCGTTGACGACGGTGTAGCCGAAGACGTAGTCGAGGGCGTTGGCGACCGTCACGTTGCGGGCCGGGCGACCGATGATCACACCGAGTTCAGCCTCGTAGTCGACCTGTGTGGTGAGGTCGCGCGGCCAGGTGATGGTTGAGCCGTGCCCGGTGAGCGAGTTGGGCCAGAGCGAGAACACGGTAGCGGCGGTTTCGAGGCGCAGGCTCAGCTCGGAGGAGTGTGCGGCGTAGTTGGCGCCGATGGCGATGATCTGCGGCGGGCGCAGCACCGCGGAGGAATGCCGCAGTTCGTCGACCTGCGTCAGCACGGCACCGTTGGAGACTGCGTCGAGGCTGATCGCGCGCACCCGCTCGTAGCCGGCGTCGCCGCGTTCGAGCAGATCTTGCAGGTCGCGGGGGGCGTCGTCCATGACGTCGTCGAGAAACAGTGCCGCATCGTCGAAGATCACGGCCAATCGGGGAACGGAGGAGCCGTCAACTCTCAAATGCGCAAATTTCACTCTTCTAGGCTAACCGGCTCAGCCTGCGGGTTGCCCTGTGAGGTGCTCCAACCCTCGGTCAGTCTGCTTGGAGGTAACGGCCCCCTGCGGTAAAGCGGGTACACCGGCAGCGCGCCACAGGTGCATTCCGGCGTAACTCCGCCAGGGCGCCCAGTCAGCCCCGCGCGCGGCCAGAGCCCGGGCCTGAACCGGCAGACCGAGTCGGCCGGCACCCTGCCGCAGTGCCAAGTCGCTGGTCAGCAGGATGTCCGGACTGCCGAGCACGCGCATGGCCACGTACCCGGCCGTCCACGGTCCGATTCCCCGCAGCGCGACCAGACGTGCTTCGAGTTCGGTGCGGGTCTGCCCGGCTGACAGTTGCAATTCTCCCGAAGCCAGCGCCTCCGCGACCCGCAGGATCGTCTCGATGCGAGCGCCCGGCCCGCGCAGCACGCCGCGGCCGCCGGCGGCGATCTGCGCCGCGGTGGGAAAGAGCAGCCGAGACTTGGCCCCGGGCAGGCGTTCGCCAAGCGTGTCAGCCAGCCTGGTCAACGCGGTGCGGGCCGCGGCGACCGAGATCTGCTGCCCGATCAGCGCCCGGAACAGTGTCTCCTCGGCGTCCATACTGCCCGGTACACGGATGCCAGGGGCCCGGGCGACCGACACGGCCAGCGCCGGGTCCGCGGCCAGATGATGATCGATGGCCTGTGCGTCGGCATCGAGGTCGAACAGTCGACGCACCCGGCTCACCAGCGGTGCCAGGTCGGCGAGCTGGGTCAGACGGATGCTGCAGGCCAGCGCGGAGGCGGCATCCGTTCCCGCCAGGGTCACGTCGATGGTGGCCGTGCCGTTCGGTAGCCGCACGGCGCGGGCGTAGCTCGTTGCGGTGGCCGTTTCGACGCCCGGGAGGGCGCGGGTTGCGAGAAAGCGCAGCAGCCCGGGGCCGTCGAACGGCGTTCGGGCCGGCAGCTGCAGGGTGATCCTGGTTTCGGCGGGATCGACGCCGGGGACCGAGTGCGTCAGCAGTGGGCGCCGGGTCGCTCGCACCTCGGTGGGGGTGCGTTCGTAGATGGCCGTGACGGTGTCGTTGAACTGGCGCACACTGCCAAAGCCGGCGGCGAACGCCACATCCGTGATCTTCAGGTCGGTGCCCAGCAACAACAGGCGTGCGGTCTGCGCACGATGCGCGCGGGCGAGGGCGAGCGGACCGGCACCGAGCTCGGCGACCAACACCCGAGTCAGATGCCGGGGAGTGTAGCCGAGGCTGGCGGCGAGCCCCGGCACGCCGTCGCGTTCGAGCACGCCGTCAGAAATCAGTCGCATCGCGCGGGCGGCGAGGTCGTCCCGCAGATTCCAGGCCGGTGAGCCGGGCACGGCGTCGGGCAGGCACCGTTTGCAGGCTCGCAGCCCGGCCTCATGGGCGGCCGCCGCGGTGAGGTAGAAGGACACATTGCCCGGTTTGGGCGTTGCGGCCGGGCAGCTCGGCCGGCAGTAGATGCCGGTCGTGTGCACGCCGGTGATGAACTGGCCGTCGAAACGACTGTCGCGCGAGCACATTATGCGGTACCGCTCGGCGAAGACCTGATCGGCTGAAACGGCGGACGTCATACCTCGAGCCTGTCACGATCGGGCGCGGGGTGGTAGCGGAAATCGGACATGGGTGCTCGTCGATAGGCTGGGGGAATGAACGCACTGCTGCGCCTCCAGTCCGAGCTTGGCGACATCGTCAGCACTGCACCACTCGACCTCGCGGCCAGCCGCACCGACAAATCCGGCTGGATCGCCGACGGTACCCCCCTCGCCCTGGTGCGTGCCACCACGGTCGCCCACGTGCAGGCCGTGCTGCGCATCGCCACCAAATGCCGGGTGCCGGTGGTCACCCGCGGCGCTGGAACGGGACTGTCCGGCGGAGCCTGCGGCACCGACGGTGCCATCGTGCTGAGCGTGGCCGGGCTCACCCGCATCCTCGAAATCAACGCCGACGACGAACTCGCCGTCGTGGAGGCCGGAGTGATCAACCAGCACCTCAACGACGAGCTCGCGAAGCAGGACCTGTGGTTTGCCCCCGATCCGGCCAGCAAAGCCATCTCCACCGTCGGCGGCAACATCGCCACGAACGCCGGCGGCTTGCTCTGCGCCAAGTACGGCGTCACGCGGGAGGCGGTGCTCGGTCTGACCGTCGTACTCGCCGACGGCAGCCTGCTGCACACCGGGCACCGCACGGTCAAGGGCGTCACCGGTTACGATCTCACGGCGCTGCTCACCGGCTCCGAGGGCACCCTCGGCGTCATCGTTGAGGCGACCGTGCGGGTGCGCGCGCTCACGGCGGGCGCCGTTGCCACGATCGGTGCGGTTTTCGACACGGTCACGGCGGCGGCCGCAGCCAGCGCGGCGATCACGGCCGCACGAATCCGCCCCGCCGTGATGGAACTGATCGACCCGGTCGCGCTCGGTCTAGTCGCCGCCTACCTGGGGCCTGAGGGCTCGGCCGGTCTGCCGCTCGGTCGCGGCGCATTCCTGCTGGTGCAGACCGACGGTCCGGCGGCGCTCGCCGAAGCCGAACAGGCCGTTGCCGTGCTGCGGGCGGCAGGAGGCGAAGCCAGCCTGTCAACGGATGCTGCCTCCGGCGACCGCCTGCTGGCCATCCGCCGCGCCATGCACCCAGCCCTGGAGCAGTTCGGCCGGGTGCTGATCGAGGACGTGTCCGTACCGCGCTCGCGCATGGCCGAGATGTTCGCCGCGATCGCCGAGATCAGCGCCCGCACCGGCATCCCCATCCCCACCGTCGCCCACGCCGGTGACGGCAACCTGCACCCGAACTTCGTCATTCCCCGTGGCGGGGAAGCGGATGCGGCGGTGCCCGACGAGATCTGGGCCGCCGCCGACGAGATGTTCCAGGCCGCACTGGCCCTCGGCGGCACGCTCACCGGCGAACATGGCGTCGGCGTGCTGAAACGTCGCTGGCTGCGCGATGAGATCGGCGACACGAGCCTCGAGCTGCAACGCCAGCTCAAAGCGGTCTTTGACCCGCTCGGTCTTCTGAACCCCGGCACCATGTTTGCCGCCTGAGCTGGGCCGCCCGGGCCGGTATTCTCGAACAATGAGCCTCGACCAGCCACCGGGCCAGCAGCCAGCCCCGCAGCAGCCATCCCAGCAGCAGCCCGTGCAGGAGAGTCCGGCCCCGGTGCAGCCGGTTTGGAGCCAGCCGGTACGCCCGTCTCGCGCCGGCCCGATCGTACTGGCCGTGATCGGCATCGTGCTCGCCGGGCTGGCCCTGCTCGCCGTGTTCTTGTACCTCACTACGTTCCTCGGCGCCGGCGCCCTGCTGGTCGGGCTGATCCTGGCGCTTCTGCCGCTCGCTGTCGTGCTGCTCGCGGTGCGCTGGATCGACCGCTGGGATCCGGAGCCGCGGCCGGCCCTCATCTTCGCCCTGCTGTGGGGTGCCGGCATCTCCATCGTCACCGCACTGCTCTTCGACCTTGGCGTTCAGATCACGATCGCGGCCAGCGCGGGGGCACTGACCGGGAGTGATTTCGCATCTGCTGTCATTCAGGCCCCGATCGTGGAGGAAGTCGCCAAGGGATTCGGCATTCTCGTGCTGTTCTGGGCGGTTCGGAGGCACTTCGACGGCCCGGTCGACGGCGTCGTCTACGCCGCGACGATTGCGGCCGGCTTTGCGTTCTCCGAGAACATTCAATACTTCGGCCTGGCCATGACCGAGGGCAACGCGCAGGGCCTCGGCATCACGTTCTTGCTGCGCGGGGTCTTCTCGCCGTTCGCGCACGTCACGTTCACGATCTGTACCGGGCTCGCCCTCGGGCTGGCCGCACGGCGCAGCGCGAGCAAGGGCGGCGCGGTCGGCTATTTTCTGCTCGGCCTCATCCCCGCGATCCTGCTGCACGCACTGTGGAACGGTTCCACTTTTGTGCTGAGCGGTGATGCCTCCGTGCTCATCTACTACGCGGTCGTGCAGGTGCCGCTGTTCATCGTCGCCATTCTCGTCGTGGTGTTTCTCCGCCGGCAGGAAGCCCGCATCACCCTGCGGCGGCTGCACGAATATTCGCAGGCCGGCTGGTTCACCGCCGCGGAGGTTTCGATGCTCGGCACGGGCGCCGGCCGACGTCAGGCGCTCGCCTGGGGCCGACGGCAGCAACGACCCAAGAAGCTTGCCATGCGCCTGTTCATAGCGGACGCGACCCGCCTCGCCTTCGTGCGTGACCGCCTGGTGCGTGACCGCCTGGTGCGTGGCCAGAGCACACCGGCGCTGCACGCCCACGAGGCTCGCCTGCTCGGACGGTTGATGAATCATCGGGCCGATGTGCTGGGGCAGGTGCGGCCGGGTACGGCACCAGCGGTACCGTAGGCGCGGAACCAACAGAAACTCGCCGCTTCGGTGGTGTGGCGGTGCCGACGACTCTCCCGATGCGACGAGTTCGTGTACACCAAGAGTGCACCCGCGAGCGGTCCGGCGCAAGCATTATTTTTTTCGACCTGCCAGGTGGGTCGCCGGTGTGCATTTCTGCGCGCGATCCGGTTGGATGGGGGTATGACTGATTTGAATTCCAAGCCCGAAATTGACTTCCCGGAGGGCGCTGCGCCCGAACAACTCAAGATCACCGATGTCGTCGTCGGTGACGGTGCCGAGGCTACCGCCGGCGTTACCGTCGATGTGCACTACCTCGGCGTCGAGTTTGCGTCCGGCGACGAGTTCGACTCGTCCTGGAACCGCGGCCAGTCGATCAACTTTCCGCTGCGCTCACTCATCGCCGGCTGGCAGGAAGGTATTCCCGGCATGAAGGTCGGCGGCCGTCGCAAGCTCGTTGTACCCCCGCACCTCGCCTACGGACCGGCCGGTTCCGGACACCGACTGTCCGGCCAGACCCTGATCTTCGTGATCGACCTGCTCGGCGTGAGCTGAGTCGTTCGACCCTGATTACGAGCGGTTGATGCGCAGGTGTTTGATCTTCGAGGTGTGACCGCGGATGATGCTCACGTCGCGTTTAGCCACCTTGAAGTGCTTGGCCAGCAGAGCCACGAGGGCGTCGTTCGCGGCGCCCTCCACGGCTCGCTGCTGCAGAAAGACCGTAACGGATGCGTGTTCCGGCGTACTCTCCGGGTCGTCCACCACGAGCGGGCCTTTGCGGCTTCCAGGCTTCACGTGCACCGTGAGATTGAGCATGGCGGGCACGGCACTCCTGTTTGCCCCGGTTCGTGGTGAGGGGCGCTCGTTAACGCTAACGTGCTAAGGCTAGAGCAAAGCCGCCGTTGGTTCCGGGCCGAGTAGAAAGCGCCGTCCGGTGATCGACTCCGGCACGATCTCGACGAACACCGGCTTGACCGTGGGGATCAGCGGCCGTAACGGCAGGGCGGCGGCGTCGTCGATCTCCCGCTGGGTGTTGAGCGCTCTGGCTGTTCCGTGCACGACGACGCTCCACGCGTCGTCGCGACCCACGCCGTCCGTTTCGAACGCGACTCGGTTGTTGACCGTGAGCTCGATCAGTTTGGTGCCGGACGCGGTGCGAAACAGCAGGTGCCGGTCGGCGGCCACAAAATTGACCGGAAAAATATCCGGGATGCCACCGACGGCCACGGCGAGGCGGCCCAGACTGGCCGACAGTAAGGCATTCCAGCATTCCTCTTCGCTGAGATTCTGCACGGCCGATGCAGCCGCGTTCACGTCGTTGAAAGTCATGGTCCATCGTCACACGCCCCGAGCCTCAGGGCGAGCCGGAGAAGCGCGTTTTGCACGCTGGCAGGCAGACCTGGCACCGAAAACATATTGCCCCCAATGCAGGGTGGTTTACCTGTAAGCTGGAAATTTGCCCAGCGGGGCAGGTACCTGGCGGTGCCAGAGCGGCTTAGTCCACAGTTAAATTGCCGTGTGCCGCAAACTATTTCTTTGAGAAAGTTCCACCGTGAGTGCACTACCCGAAGTACCGGCGAAAACGCCGAACAGCAGTCCACCCAAATCCCGTCGATTCGTCGTTCCGGCACCTCGAGTGTTTTATCCCGCACTCGGCATCATTCTGGCCGTCGTCATCGTGGCCATCGCTTTTCCGGTGCGCACGGGCAGCGTTCTTGCCCTGCTGCAGGGTTGGGTGGTGGCCGGCCTCGGCCCGTACTATGTCGTCATCGTGGCGGCGTTTGTGGTCTTCGCCATCTGGATGGGCCTCAGCCGCTTCGGCGACATCAAGCTCGGCAAAGACGATGACGAACCCGAATTCGGTCTGACGAGCTGGTTCTCGATGCTCTTCGCTGCCGGGATGGGTATCGGCCTGGTCTTCTGGGGCGCCTCAGAACCGCTCACCTTCTTCACGACACCCAAGCCCGGGGTGACCGGCGATTCCGCAGATCTCGCCTCCGCCGCGATGTCGCAGACCTTCCTGCACTGGGGATTCCACGCCTGGGCCATCTACGCCGTTGTCGGCCTGGCCCTGGCCTATTCGATCCACCGCAAGGGGCGTCCGGTTTCGATCCGCTGGGCACTGGAGCCGCTTCTCGGTACCAAACGGGTCAAGGGTCGTCTCGGTGACGTAATCGACGTGATCGCCATCGTGGGTACCCTGTTCGGTGTCGCGACCTCCCTCGGCCTCGGGGTCAAGCAGATCGCCGCAGGCCTCAGCTACCTCGGTGTCGTCGGCGACGTCACCAATACCCTGCTCGTGGTTTTGATCGTCGTGATTACCATCATCGCAACGGCCTCTGTGGTCAGCGGCGTCGGCAAGGGCATCAAGTGGCTCTCCAACATCAACCTCGGCATGGCCGGCCTGCTGCTCGTGGCCGTGCTGCTGCTCGGCCCCACAATGTACCTGCTGCGTCTGCTGGTGCAATCGGTCGGCGGCTACTTTCAGAACGTGGTCGGACTCACCTTCGACACCGGAGCATTCACCGGCCAGGCCGGCCTCGACTTCCAGGGCGCCTGGACCGTCTTCTACTGGGGCTGGTGGATCTCCTGGGCACCGTTCGTGGGCGTGTTCATCGCGCGCATCTCCCGTGGACGCACGGTTCGCCAGTTCATCGCCGGCGTGCTGCTCGTTCCGACCTTGGTCACATTCGTCTGGTTCGCGGTCATGGGCGGCAGCGCCATCCGTCAGGCCTGGGAGGGCGACGGCGGTGGTCTGTTCGACCCCAAGGTCGGCATCATCCCCGAGAACGTACTGTTCAACTTTCTGGGCACCCTGCCGTTTGGCGTGATCCTCTCGGTGATCGCGGTCATCGTCATCGCGATCTTCTTCATCACCTCGGCCGACTCGGGTTCACTCGTCATCGACATGCTGGCCTCTGGCGGAGACACCAATCCGCCCAAGTGGAGCCGCATCATGTGGGCCAGCCTCGGCGGGCTCGTGGCTATCGCCCTGCTGTTGGCTGGCGGACTGGCCGCCCTGCAGACCGGCGCGATTCTGACCGCTATTCCGGTGAGCATCGTCATGATCGGTATGTGTATTGCCATTTACAAGGCGTTCCGCATCGAGCACGAGGTTCTGGTGGCTGCCGAACGCCGTCAACGCCGGGAGGAAATGGCCCGCCGCATCGGCAAGACCGTCACCGCGCACCTCGAGGAGAACTTCGACGACCACTTCGGTGAGCAGGTCGACGGCCACATCGAGGCAGCGCTGACCGACGATCCGGCCCGCCGACCGCGGTGGGGTCGTCGCCCGAAGGCCTGAGGCCAGAGGCCTGAACCGGGACAGGGTGTGGGACGGGCAGCCGCTACATGCCGTTGGCTGCCCTGACCCGGTTGACCAGATCACGCCACGGCCCGTTCACCTGGGGTTCGGCGAGCACCACCTCGTGCGGGGCGCACCGAATGCGGTAAGCGAACCGGTCGGGGGTGGCCTCGCTGTCGGTGACGTCGTCCCAGGGCAGGGAGTTCAGGAACTCAGCCCAGGTATTCGGGTCGGGCTGTTCTTCAACTCGCACTTCCCAGGTCAGGCGGATACCCGCCGTCCCGCCGCTGCGGGAGACGATGACTTTCATACCGCGATGCTACTCCGGTGGCCGGGGTACGCCTGGCCGGCTCGGGGGTGGTGGCGGGGCTGGTTGCTGGGGAAGCGGCGACGGAATCGCCGCCACCACGCCCACCGTCGCCCACGCGCGCATTACCGCGTCGTGGGCGGCACCGCCATTGCCGTAGAGACGCGCCGCGGTATCGGCCGTGGCCGCGGCAAACGCCACGAAATCGCTCGTGCTGGCCAGCGCACCGCCGGTGAGAGTCTCGTACCAAATGTGGCCCGGCGTCTCCCAGGCGTTGCCGCCGAGGGCATCGGCGACCAGATAGAACGCCCGGTTGGGAATGCCTGAATTGAGGTGCACTCCACCGTTGTCGTCCTCGGTTTCGACGTACCCGGCCATGGTGTCTGGCTGCGGATCTTTGCCGAGCACATCGTCGTTGTATGCGGTACCTGGCGCTTTCATTGAACGCAGGGCGACGCCCTCCACCTGGTCGGTGAACAGCCCTTCCCCGATCAACCAGCTGGCATCGGCCGTCGATTGGTTCTTGACGTGCTGCTCGACCAGGGCACCGAACACGTCGGAGATGGATTCGTTGAGCGCCCCCGACTGGCCCTGGTAGGTGAGATTGGCGGTGAACTGGGTGACTCCGTGGGTGAGTTCGTGCCCGATCACGCTGGGCGAAATCGTGAAGCGAGTGAAGACCTGCCCATCACCATCGCCGAACACCATACGTTCGCCATCCCAAAAGGCGTTGTCGTACTGCTTGCCGTAGTGCACGGTCGCATCCATGGGCAGTCCGTTGCCGTCGATGCTGTCGCGCCCGAACTGCGTCCAGAACAGGTTCTGGGTGGCACCGAGCCCGTCGTACGCCTCGTTCGTGGCCGGGTCGGTGCCAGCAGGCTGGCCCTCGGCGCGCACCCGGCGACCCGGCAGGCGTTCCTGGCCACCGGCATCCGAAATGGTGCGGTCAGACTCACCGGGGGTTCGAGCCGGCAGCGTGCGCGCCCCCGAGTAGGGAAACGGATGCGCCCCGCCCCGCAACTGGCGAATCTGCGAGTCCCGCAGCAGCGAGGCCCGGGCGGCCGCCGCGGCCTGCGCAAATCGGGGATCATCAAGTTTCGCCAGCCGCACCAGCAGGTAGGGCGGAACGATCGTGCACGTGGTGTGGAGCTCGCGAGTGTCCATGTGCAGAGTCTGGCACCGGCCGCCGACATTGCAACCGCGCGTTTTGGTCACGCTGAATAGACTCGCCTCATGCGCTTTGGAATCGTCATTCTTCCCCAGGACCCGTGGCCGGTCGCCCGCAGAAAATGGCTCGGCGCCGAGCAGTACGGCTTCGACCACGCCTTCACCTACGACCATCTGTCCTGGCGCTCGCTCGCTGACGAGCCGTGGAACGCGACCATCCCCACCCTCACCGCCGCTGCGGCCGTGACCGAACGGATAGCACTGGGCACCTTTGTCTCGTCGCCGAACTCTCGGCATCCGGTGCCATTCGCTAAAGATGTCGCAACGGTCGACGACGTCTCGGGTGGGCGGTTTCTGCTCGGCATCGGGTCGGGCGGCACCGGTTTTGACGCGAGCGTGCTCGGCCAGCCGGAGTACACCCCCCGTGAACGTCACGCACGGTTCGCCGAATTCATCACGGACCTCGACCTGCTGTTACGCGGCGAAGAACCGGGCTCCACTGACGGAATCAGTTTCACCGGCGAGTGGTATACCGCCCACAACGCCCGTATGGTGCACTCCGCTGCCAGCGCCCCGGCACGCTCCCGCGTACCGTTCCTGATCGCGGCCAACGGGCCGAGGGGTCTCGGGCTGGTCAGCCGTTTCGGGCAGGGCTGGGTGACCACCGGACAGGACGGTGTCGAGGGAGAAGAATGGTGGACCAGTGTGCGCGGCCTGACCATGCGCCTCGACGACGTCGTCAGCGGAGCCGGCCGCGACCCCGCCACGATTGACCGTTACCTCTCACTCGACAGCGGCGGAACATACTCCCTGCAGAGCATGAACGCGTTTGAGGATGCCGTCGGCCGGGCCGCCGAGCTCGGTTTCACCGACGTGATCAGCCATTGGCCACGCGAGCACGGCATCTACGCCGGCGACGAATCCATCCTCGATACGGTCGCGGCAACCCTGAACTGAATCGGCCAAAGAGGGCGGTCGATCGGGGTTTCCGGCCAGCGGATGTCTAGGCTGGTTTCATGCGCGCACACGACGACCCCAGGCCCATCGTTCCCCGCACCCCGCTGACTGATCGGCTCGGGTGGCTCGGCCTGCGCAGCGGCCAGATTCTGCTCGTCATCCTGCTGGCCTCCGTGGTCGTCTTCGGCCTGGTGCAGCTGAAGCTCGTCGTCATCCCGGTTTTGATCGCGATCATCCTCGCCTCAGCGCTCAGCCCGGTGATCAACGGGCTACGCAAGCGCGGAGTCGCCGCCATCCTCGCCACCTGGATCACCCTGCTCGGCGGCATCGTCGTCTTCGGCGGAATCATCACCCTCATCGTTTTGGCGGTGCGTGACCAGTGGAACGAGCTGTTCTCCTCGGCCTCGGAGGGCATCGACCATCTTCAGCAGTTCCTGATCGACGGACCGATCCAGGTCGATGAGAAGCAGATCGACACGGCGCGCACCGCCGTCGTGGACTTTCTCACCAGCAGCCAGTTCGGTACCGGGGCGCTCGCCGGGGCATCCGCTGTGTTCGAACTGATCACCGGCGCGGTGCTGCTCGTGGTCATTCTGTTCTTCTTCCTCAAGGATGGCGGCCAGATCTGGAACTTCTTCCTCACGCCGTTCAAGGGCGAGCGGCTCGCCCGCGGACGCCGCATTGGCCACACCTCGCTGCGCGTGCTCGGCGGTTACGTGCGCGGCACCGCCATCGTCGCCGCTGTCGATGCCACGGCGATCGGTATCGGCCTGGCCATTTTGCAGGTTCCGCTGGCTCTGCCACTGGCGGTCATCGTGTTCCTCGGCGCGTTCATTCCGCTGATCGGCGCGACCGCGGCCGGCGTGCTCGCCGCCCTGGTGGCCCTCGTCGCGAGCGGTCCGGGCGTCGCGCTCATCGTCATCATCATCGTGATCGCGGTCAACCAGCTCGAGGGAAACTTTCTGCAGCCGGTCGTCATGGCGCAGTCCCTCAAGCTGCATCCGCTGGTGATTTTGGTCGGGTTGACCGCCGGAACCATTCTCGGCGGCATCGTCGGCGCCGTGCTCTCGGTGCCGATCGCGGCCGTCACCTGGGCCATCGCCAAGGCCTGGAACACCCCGGATGCCCCGCGCGCCATGCCGCCGAAGCGTCGCGTGCTAAAGCGCTGACCGGCATCCGTTCAACCCTGCTCGTGCCACCGCTGCCCCCTGCATGACTGGAGAACCATGACCGAGCAGAGCCCCTATCACCTGCCGCGCCCGCGCCTGACGCCCGAGCAGGCGACCGAGCTGGCCCGGGACCGGTTCGGAGTGGCGGGCGTTGTCACCGAGCTCGGCAGTAATCAGGACCGCAATTTTCGGATCGAAACGGATGCCGGTTCCCTCGTTCTCAAAGTCGCCAACCCGGCCATCTTGACGGTGGAGCTCGAGGCCCAGAACGCTGCCCTGGGGCACCTCGCCAACCTGGGGCACCTCGGCAACCTGGGTCTCGACCTGCCAGCCGTGATAGCCGGGATCGATGGAGGCGAGGTGCAGCGTGTCACGATCGACGGGCAGAACCTTAACCTGCGCCTGTTGACCTACGTCGACGGGCATCCGCTGACCGATGCCGTGCGTCTGTCGGTCGGGCAGATTCGCGGGCTCGGTGACGTGGCCGGACGCCTGGTTCAGGGCCTCGCCGACTTCGAACACCCGGGAACGGACCGCTTGTCACAGTGGGATCTGCGGCGCGGCGGGGAGGTCATCGATGCCCTCCTCGGCTACGTTGACGACGACGTGCGCCGCGAACGGCTCCGCACCGTAACCGAGGTCGCACGGCAGCAGGTCGACCGCGTCGCGACCGACCTGCGCGTTCAGACCATCCACGGTGACCTGACCGACGACAACGTGGTCAGCCGCACCGACGCCGAGACGATCACCGGAGTGATCGACTTCGGGGACGTGGCCCAGGGCTGGCTCGTCGCCGAACTCGCCGCGACCTGCGCCTGCGTGCTGTATCGCAGTCCGCGGCATCCGCTCGCCGTCCTCGACGCAATCGAGGCGTTCACCCAGAGGGTGCCGCTCACCGACACCGAACTCGCCGCCCTCTGGCCGCTGATCGTGCTGCGCACCGCGGTGCTCGTGGTGAGCGGCGAGCAGCAGGTGCACCTCGATCACGATAACGACTACGCCGACGCCAACCGCTCTCGCGAGTGGCTCGCGTTTGCCACCGCGGCGGAGCAAGGCGGCGCAGTGCTCGAGGCCCTCATCCGTTTCGTGGTGACCGGCGAGCCGGCGCCGATCGTGGCCACTGATCACCCCCTGGCGGGCACCGTCGACCCCGGTGCGATCATCGATCTGTCGGTCACCAGCGCAGCGTTCGACGCTGGAATCTGGCTCGAACCCGGCATTGACGGGCGCGTGGCAGCGGATGCCGCCGCCCGCTCAGGGCACGCAGTCACCCGCTACGGCGAGTATCGCCTGTCGCAGACCCGCATCGACACGGCCGAGGAGTCGGTCACCCTGGCCCTCGGGGTCGAGATGTATCTACCGGCCGGCAGCCCGGTGACAGCGCCGATCGACGGGACCATCGTGGTGGTGGATGCCGACACCGTGCGGCTCGAGGGCGCAGATTACGACCTGTGGCTGACCGGGGTTCACGGGGGAGGGCTCGACGGCCAGCGGATTCAGGCCGGATCCGGCCTCGGAACGACCGGCGCCCGGGTGACCGTGCAGGCCAGCCGGCTGCGCGGCATCCGCCCGCCATTTTTCGTCGCACCCTCGGGTGCCGCGCAATGGCAGCGGGTCTGCCCCGACCCCTCAGCCCTGATCGGGCTGGAGACGGCCCGACCACTCGCCGACCCGGCCGCGCTGCTTGAGCGCCGTGATGCGTCGTTCGCGCGCGTGCAGGAGCACTACTACGCGGCCCCGCCGCAGATCGAGCGCGGCTGGAAGCACCACCTGATCGACATGCACGGGCAGAGCTACGTCGACATGGTCAACAATGTCACGACCGTCGGCCACGGACACCCACGCATTGCCGAAGCAGCCCGAAGCCAGTGGTCGCTGCTGAACACCAACTCGCGTTTTCACTACGACGAGCTCGTGCGCTTCACCGAACGACTTGCCGAGCTCGCGCCGGACCCGCTCGACACCGTCTTTCTGGTCAACAGTGGCACCGAGGCCGTGGACCTCGCGCTGCGCCTGGCGCTCACGTACACCGGCCATGACACCGTACTCTCGGTGCGGGAGGCGTACCACGGCTGGTCGATGGCAGCGGATGCCGTCTCCTCCTCGGTCGCCGACAACCCCAAGGCCCTTCAGACCCGGCCAAACTGGGTGCATCTGGTCGAGGCGCCGAACGCCGTGCGCGGCAAGTATCGGGGCATGCAATCGGCGCCGCAGTACCTGAATGACCTCGATGGCGACCTCGCCGCCCTCGACGACGAGGGCCACAGCGTCGCCGCATTCATTGCCGAACCGGTGTTCGGCAACGCCGGCGGAGTGCTGCTGCCCGACGGCTACCTGACCGGCGTCTACGAGAAGGTTCGCGCCCGCGGCGGGCTCTGCATCGCCGACGAGGTGCAGGTGAGCTACGCGCGCCTCGGTCACCACTTCTGGGGTACTGAACAGCAGAACGTGGTTCCCGACATCATCACCATCGCGAAGGCGATGGGCAACGGGCATCCGCTCGGCGCGGTCATCACCCGCCGCGACATAGCCGATCGCTTCGCCCTGGAGGGACCGTTCTTCTCTTCGGCCGGCGGCAGCCCGCTCAGTTGCCGCATCGGCCTGACCGTGCTCGACATCATGCGCGATGAGGGCCTGCAAGGCAATGCCGAGGTCGTCGGCGGGCACCTCAAGCGGGGGCTGGAACAGCTCGGCGAACGGTTCGACCTGGTCGGCGCGGTCTACGGCATGGGGCTCTACCTCGGCGTCGAACTGGTGCTCGACCGGGTCGATTTCACGCCAGCCACCGCCGTGGCCGCCCGGCTCTGTGACGAATTGCTGTTGCGGGGCGTCATCGTGCAGCCCACCGGCGACTTCAAGAACGTGCTTAAGATCAAGCCGCCGCTCTGCCTCACCGTCGCCAGCGCCGACCATTTTCTGCACGCCCTCGAAGACGTGCTCGGCGAGCTCGCGGGCTGAGCTAGCGGCGTGTTTTCTCCGGGAGGGGTGCCGTCGGGTCGGGCTCTGCGATGAAGACCAGTCCGCCGGCGCTGTTGGCCGAGAGCATGAGCGCTTCGATCCAGTCCCGATTGATCGACGGGATTCGGCTGCCGAAATACCGGTAGTAGAGCGTGCTCGTGGGGTCGAGCCAGATCGCGCTCCGGCCGCTGCCGACGTCGGCGGAATCGGTCCAGGTGAACACAAAACTTTCGCGCCGGCGCAGCTTGGTACTGATCACGATCTGCAAGTGCATGAGGGCGCGATCGTCGAAGGTGATCACGATGCCCGGATTGCCGTAAAGCAATGTACCCATACGTGCACCTCCTCGATTATTCCACCACTGTAGCGGTAGCCGGGGGAGGGGACAGACCCGCTCATCGCCGACAATTCCCGCAGCGTGACCGCGTCGGCCGACCACTCTGCTAAAGTATGAAGGTTGCCGTTCAACGGCCGCGGATAAAGAGAGCTCAGGCATTTGGCCAAGGGCACCGCGCAGTGAGAGAAAGGGGATCCCACTTTATGGCACTCGAACCAGATGCTAAGAAGGCGATCATCGAAAAGTACGCTACCCACCCAGGCGACACCGGGTCCCCGGAAGTTCAGATTGCAATGCTCACGCAACGCATTCTCGACCTCACCGAGCACCTGAAAGAGCACAAGCACGACCACCACTCACGTCGTGGCCTGCTTCTCATGGTTGGTCAGCGTCGCCGTCTGCTCGGTTACCTGTCGGACATCGACATCACTCGGTACCGCACACTGATCGGCAGCCTCGGCCTGCGTCGCTAATTACCGTGCAGCTCAACTGCACGTAGCGAAGCAGCGTTGACAACGCGAACTTCTTCTCAACGGGCCGTCACCTTGTAGGTGGCGGCCCGTTGTGTATACCCGAATGCAACACTCAAGGAGCGTGCATTCGGGCGTGACGACTGGGGCTACCCGCTCGCACTGGGCAATTTGCGTCAAACGGGCAGCGGATCCGACGCCCCCGTGCCCCCGCACCTGCTGTCGGCGGCCGACGAGGCCGTGACACTCTGCCCACGCCTGGCGCTCTCCCCTCATGCTGCTCCGCCGCAGCCAAGCGCCAGACGGGGGTAGAACGGGGTTGCTAGCATAAGGGGTTGGCAATAACGAACGGATACCACAACGCATGAGTCTCTGGCGCACCAAGAGTATTGAAGATTCGATAGCAGACTCGCTGGAGAAGGGCCACAGCCTTAAACGCACCCTCGGTACCTGGGACCTCATGATCATGGGTGTCGCCGTGGCCGTCGGAGCGGGAATTTTCTCGGTCGGCGCCAAGGCCGCCGGCAGCTACGCCGGGCCCTCGGTCACCCTGGCCTTTCTGCTGGCGGCGTTCACCTGCGCGCTGGCGATCATGTGTTACGCCGAATTCGCCTCGGCCGTGCCCGTCGCCGGCTCCGCCTATACCTTCACCTACGCCACCCTCGGAGAGTTGCTGGCCTGGATTATCGGCTGGGACCTCATCCTGGAGATGCTCACCGCGGCCGCAGTAATCGCGAAATACTGGGGTATCTACCTGAGCACAGTGTTCGACCTGGCCGGCTGGAACGTCCCGGCCACGATCCCGGTGCTCGGCCTGGACGTCAGCTGGGGCGCCTTCGTCATCGTCGCGATCTTCACCACGCTGCTCGTGCTCGGCACCCAGCTGTCGGCCCGGGTCGCGAGCGTGTTCACGATCATCAAGGTCGCCATCGTCGTCTTCGTCATTATCGTCGGCGCCTTCTTCATCAACACGGCAAACTACAGCCCGTTCATTCCAGCCGAGGTGCCCACGACGGGCGGCGATGGTGATGTCTGGATGCAGTCCTTGTTCTCCTTCATGACCGGTGCAGCTCCCGCCCAGTACGGCCTGTTCGGCCTGCTCGCCGGTGCGTCCCTGGTGTTCTTCGCGTTCATCGGTTTCGACGTCGTGGCCACGAGCGCCGAAGAGGTCAAGAACCCGCAGAAGACTCTGCCGCGTGGCATCTTCGCGGGGCTCGCCATCGTCACGGTGCTCTACCTCGGCGTGAGTCTCGTGCTCACCGGGATGGTGCCGTACACGGTGCTGGCCGACGACCCGAACGCATCCCTCGCCACGGCCTTCGTCGCTGTCGGTGCCGGCTGGGCTGCCCAGGTCATCTCTATTGGAATCCTGGTCGGTCTCACGACGGTGATCATGGTGCTGCTGCTCGGCCTCTCCCGGGTGCTGTTCGCGATGAGCCGCGACGGCCTGCTGCCGCGTTGGCTGAGCGTGACGAGCGAGAAACGCCGCACTCCGGCGCGCATTCAGATTATCTCCGGCGCCGCCGTCGCTGTGATCGCCGGCCTCACCGACGTGGGTGTGCTCGAAGAAATGATCAATATCGGCACACTGTCGGCATTCGTGCTGGTCAGCATCGCCGTGGTCGTGCTGCGCAAGAAGCGCCCCGACCTGCCGCGCGCCTTCAAGGTACCGTTTTCACCGGTGCTCCCGATTCTCTCTGCCGTGCTGTGCATCTGGTTGATGCTGAATCTCACGACCCTCACCTGGGTGCGTTTCGCGGTCTGGTTGGTCGTGGGCTTCATCGTGTACTTCGCTTACGGACGCAGCCACTCCGTGCTCGGCATCAAGCAGCGTGCGGCCGCCAGTAACACTCCGGTCGACTCCTCCAAGCCGCTATAGGATACAAACTGCCCCTATAGTTGGAGTGCGTCGGCAATATGTTCTCGCTCGGCCAGAAGTTCCACCAACGACGGCAGGATGTCTATCATGAGCAACCCGATCGACACGAAACCGAGCGTCGTACTGTTCAGCGGCTTGGCGACTCAGAAGGCCCTCGAGGCCGAAATCTTCGCCGCGTTCACGACTGAAACAGGCATAGCGATCGATGCCCACTTCGACCCGACCACCGAACTGCAACGCCGCTTCGCGGCCGGCGAGCGGCCGGACATTGTCATCGTCGCTACCCCGGCCCTCGCGAGTCTGGCGGCCGACGGTGTCATCGACCCCTCAACCGTCGTCCCCCTGGTGACGACCGGCATCGGAATCGGCGTGGCCGACGGTGCCGACAAACCCGATATCTCTACCGTGCCGGCGCTCACCAGCGCACTGCGCAACGCCCGTTC
Organism: Cryobacterium flavum; assembly: GCF_900103805.1. Lineage (GTDB taxonomy): Bacteria > Actinomycetota > Actinomycetes > Actinomycetales > Microbacteriaceae > Cryobacterium > Cryobacterium flavum. Next base: position 188,978 of record NZ_FNIB01000007.1, read on the forward strand.
GGTCGCCTACTCTCAGGCCGGTCAGAGCGGCATCTACTTTCGCACCCTGATCGAGCGACTCGGCATAGCCGCTGAAGTGGATGCCAGAGCCACGCCACTCGCGAAGGGGTTTACCGGCGTGGCCGTCCGTGACGGCCGTGCTGATCTCGCGGTGCAGCAGCTCAGCGAGCTCGCCTTCGTGCCCGGAATTGCCATTGTCGGACCATTCCCCGACGAGGTCCAACACCTCACCGAATTCGCAGCAGCCCTGAGCAACGCGGCGGCGGCGAAGCCGGAGGCGCTGGCGTTGCTGGAATTCTTGAACGGTGACGTCGCCCGCGCCGCCTACGAACGTAGCGGTCTTCGCGCCGTTTAGTGGCAAGTTGCATCCGCAGATGACTGTCGACGGAGAACAAACCATGCGCGAACTCATTCCGCTCCGCCTGGACGCGAACCTCAAATGGCTCTTCACGGAACGACCGTTTCTGGAACGCTTCGATGCCGCGGCCGCGGCCGGTTTCGCCGGCGTCGAATACGCGAACCCCTACGACTTTCCACTCGCGCAGTTGCGCCGGTGCTTGGCGGACGCCGGGTTGCACCAGGTGCTGATCAATACGCCAGCGGGTGCGAGCTGCTCTCTGACGAGGTTCGGCTACGCCTGCCTGCCTGACGCGGTTGGCGAATTCCGCGATGGCATCTCCCGATCCTTGGAATACGCCACTGGTCTCGGTGCGACGCGCATCCACGTCATGGGCGGCCTCGTGCCCGAGGGTGTGCGGTGGGATCGCGCATTCGCGACCTATGTCACCAACCTGGCCTGGGCGGCCGAGCAGGCGGCGTCGACCGACGTCATCCTCGTGCTCGAAGCTTTGAATCAGGGAGATGCTCCCGGATTCGTGCTCGAGTCCGTAGAGCAGGCCGCTTCGGTCGTTGAAGCCATCGGCAGCGAGTCCCTCGGAATCCTCTATGACGTCTACCACGCCCAGGTGCAGCAGGGCGATGTGATCAGCCGCCTGCGCAATCTCTTTCAGCACGTTGCCCACGTGCAGATCGCCGACCCGCCCAGCCGGACTGAGCCGGGCACCGGCGAGATCGGCTGGAATTCGTTCTTTGCCGAACTGCGCACTCTTCGTTATGACGGATGGATCGGCCTGGAGTATCGGCCAGCCAAGGAGACCGTCGCTGGCCTGGCCTGGCGTGATGCCTTTACGATCTGATCGCCTGCAGTTCGTGCTGAATTATGAGGGCCAGTTGCCGCAGGAGCACGATGTCAGTATCCGCACGACTGCGTGGTTTTGGGTCGAACACGCACAGAATTCCGATTCGTTCACCCGATGGTGATTCGATCGGAAAACCCGCGAAAAATCGCATGAACGGCGGACCCGTTACGTAGGGCTTGCCGCGAAAACGCTCGTCTGTCTCGGTATCGCCCACGACGAGTGCTCCCGGCTGGATAACGACCGTCGCCGACATTGAATCGGATCTCGCCGGATTGACACCCGTGGGCCCAACACTTGCCACCACTCGCAACCCGGAATGGTCGCGAAGCACGAAGGCCGCGGACTCGGTACCGAAGGACTGTTGCGCCAACGCGAGGACAGGATCATAGCGGGTCTCTCGCAGGTGTGATTCCACACCGGCTTCGACTTCGGGCGGCGCTGTGATCTGCACCGGACTGACCATGTTCGACCCGTGGCGGTCGCGGACCAGATCGAGTCGAGCGGCCATTTCGTCGGCGAGAAACTCTCCCCATAACCGGTAATCCGTCGAATTAAGGTACCGGCCCGAGACTATGAAGGCGTTATCGGTCAGGGGAAGATAGACCGAATGCGGCACGGTTCGGCAGACCCGTTCCGTCCGCACGTTCAGCCGTCGTGCGTGCGTGTTGGCGACGGAACCCAACAGGCTATCAAATACGGGGACCGTTCGAATCGGCTGAATGCCCATGACGTAGATGTTCGTGCTGTCGAGAGTGTCCCGCTCCAGGGACCGGAGCAGTCGGCCCATGTTTCGTTCCCACGACTTTTCCGAGGTGAGCGTCACCGCGTCGTTGACACCGACGAAGACGACGACCGCCTGGAACCGGCCCAGGGCGTGTCCCGCCAGCAGATTCGGAAGTCCTTCCAGACTCCCAAAAGGGTCGGCGACCAGCGTCACGTCGGCACCGCACCCCGTTCGAGCCGATAGCGCACGGGCCAGTGACCCGGGAAGGGCAAGGTCGTGGCTGCTGACGCCCCAGCCCGAAGCCGGGCCGCTGCCGAGAATGAGCACACGATCGCTGTTGGCCCCGGGTGCGTGCGCCTCGGGGGTGCCGGTGGGGCGCGGAACGCTCGCGCTGTCCTGGCGAATGAATTCCATCCAGGCGCGCATGATTCCGACAACCAGCAGTCGTCTGAGTCCCTGCACCGTCGCACCCTCATTTCAGTCCCTATCACTCTGCCCGAGACTCCGACCGTGCCCGCCGACTTGGTGGCACCAGTTCGGGGTCGATTCTGTGTCTGATAAGCTTGGTGTCGGTCCTTCTTCGGAAGCGGTCGAGCAACCGGAGCGCAACTGGCAGGAAGCTGGTCCTCGGTGGTGGTTTCCCAGACTCGCGTATTTCAGGCGCGCAGCTTCTGGTGAATTTCTACTGGTGGCCAGCAAAACGACAGTGTTTACACAGAGATTGTTGAAACGCGGCTTAGTCCTGCCTGGTCGAGCTCCTCGTCCCACTCGCCTGTCATACGGGCACGCGAGCCTTCGTCGCCAGCATGGCGAGAAGCAAACTTAAAGGAGAAAACCCCCACATGGAGGGTCCAGAAATCACGTTCGCCGAAACCGTTATCGATAACGGCAAGTACGGCAAGCGCACCATCCGCTTTGAAACCGGGCGTCTCGCCCAGCAGGCGCAGGGTTCTGCCGCCGCCTACATTGACGAAGAGACGATGCTGCTCTCCGCCACGAGCGTCAGCAAGCAGCCGAAGGACAACTTCGACTTCTTCCCGCTCACTATCGACGTTGAAGAGCGTATGTACGCCGCCGGTCGCATCCCGGGCAGCTTCTTCCGTCGTGAAGGTCGTCCCTCGACCGACGCGATCCTCACCTGCCGCCTGATCGACCGCCCGCTGCGCCCGTCTTTCGTCGACGGTCTCCGCAACGAGATCCAGGTCGTCATCACCGTTCTGGCCATCGAGCCCGACGAACTGTACGACGTGCTCGCGATCAACGCGGCCTCCATGTCGACCCAGCTCGCCGGCCTGCCGTTCTCCGGACCGATCGGTGGCGTTCGCGTTGCCCTCATTCCCGACGAGAACGGTGGCGGCCAGTGGGTTGCCTTCCCGAAGCACTCGCAGCTGGATGATGCCGTGTTCAGCATGGTCGTCGCCGGCCGCGTTGTAACGGACGCCGCCGGAGTGCAGGACGTCGCGATCATGATGATCGAGGCCGAAGCCACCGACGCCGCCTGGAACCTGATCAAGGGTGGCGCCATCGCGCCGAACGAAGCGGTCGTTGCCCAGGGCATCGAGGCTTCCAAGCCCTTCATCAAGCAGCTCGTCTTCGCGCAGCAGCAGGTAGCGGATGCCGCCGCCAAGCCCACCGCGGACTTCGCCCTGTTCCCGCCCTACCAGCCGGCCACCTACGACGCCGTCGCGGCGCTGTCGTACGACCAGCTGGGGACGGTCTACACGATCGCCGACAAGGTCGAACGTCAGAACGCCGACGACGCGCTCAAGGCATCCGTCAAGACCGCCATCGCGGCCAAGGTCGACGCCGGCGAGCTCGACGCGAGCGCCAACAACCAGGTCAACGCGGCCTACAAGTCGGTCACCAAGCTCGTTGTGCGCTCACGCGTGCTCAACGAGGGCATCCGCATCGACGGTCGTGGGCTGGCAGACATCCGTCCGCTCGACGCCGAGGTTGCGGTCATCCCACGCGTACACGGCTCGGCCATCTTCCAGCGCGGCGAAACCCAGATCCTGGGCGTCACCACCTTGAACATGCTCAAGCTCGAGCAGTCGATCGACTCGCTGAGCCCGGTCACCAAGAAGCGCTACATGCACAACTACAACTTCCCGCCCTACTCGACCGGTGAAACCGGTCGCGTCGGAACGCCGAAGCGTCGCGAGATCGGCCACGGAGCGCTCGCTGAGCGTGCCCTGGTTCCCGTGCTGCCGACGCGTGAGGAATTCCCCTACGCCATCCGTCAGGTTTCCGAGGCGCTCAGCTCCAACGGATCCACCTCGATGGGTTCCGTCTGCGCCTCCACCCTGTCCCTGCTGAACGCCGGAGTGCCGCTGCGCGCCCCGGTCGCCGGTATCGCCATGGGCCTGATCAGCGACACCGTCGACGGTCAGACCCGTTATGCGGCACTAACCGACATCCTCGGCGCCGAAGACGCCCTCGGCGACATGGACTTCAAGGTCGCCGGCACGAGCGAATTCATCACCGCGATCCAGCTCGACACCAAGCTCGACGGCATCCCCGCCTCGGTTTTGGCCGGCGCGCTGACGCAGGCGAAGGATGCCCGCACCACGATCCTCTCCGTGCTGAACGCGGCGATCGACGCTCCCGACGAGATGGCGCCCACCGCGCCGCGCGTCATCAGCGTGCAGATCCCCGTTGACAAGATCGGCGAGCTGATCGGCCCGAAGGGCAAGACGATCAACTCGATCCAGGACACCACCGGTGCCGACATCTCGATCGAGGAAGACGGCACCGTGTACATCGGTGCCGTTGATGGACCGTCGGCTGAGGCCGCACGCGCCCAGGTCAACGCCATCGCGAACCCGACCAACCCCGAGGTTGGCGAGCAGTTCCTCGGAACCGTCGTCAAGATCGCCGCGTTCGGTGCCTTCGTTTCTCTGCTCCCGGGCAAGGACGGTCTGCTGCACATCTCTGAGGTGCGTAAACTTGCTGGTGGCAAGCGCGTGGAGAACGTCGAAGACGTGCTCGGCGTCGGCCAGAAGGTTCTCGTGGAAATCACGAAGATTGATGACCGTGGAAAGCTCTCGCTCGCCCCGGTACTCGAAGAGGCTGCTGACACCGAGGGTCGCGCTGCGGCCTCCGACAGCACAGACGCTTCGACCGAGGTCTAGTACTTACGAAGACCGGTCCCAATAGATCTCCCGATCACCTCTCGCCAGGTCGGTCGGGTAGACGGAAGGCCCGCACTGCTTGCAGTGCGGGCCTTTTCGCGCGCGGCCCGAATCTGAGTCGTTGACAACGCCTTGCGGGGTCTGATGACCGGGTCTACTTTCGCGGCATGACAAATCAACGATTAGTTTTACGATTCCTGCAACGCCTCGGTGCCGTCGCTGTACTCACGGGCGCCCTGCTCGCTGGCGCGGTGAGCGCCCCGGCACTGGCTGAGACCAATTCCGGTCCCGCAGCCTCGGTTGGCGCATCCGCTCCCGGCTATGTCGCCCTGGGCGACTCATTCACCTCTGGTCAGGGCGCGCCGCCGTACATGTTCGACGGCACCGCTTGCCTGCGTTCCAAGCGGGCGAGCTACCCGATCTTCTCGGCCGTAATCAGCCCCTATCGACTTGTGTCGAATAATGCCTGTTCCGGGGCCAGCACAGCGGATATCCCGGCTCAACTTCTCGGAGTGAGCCCCAGTACCGCCCTCGTCACCCTCACCGTTGGCGGCATCGATGCCGGCTCCAACGTCGTGTTGGCGGCCTGTGCGCCCGACCCGGCCAGTCCGGTTTGCCTCGGTGCAATCAACAACAGCGTGGCTCAGCTGAGCGTTCTCGCTCCCAAGCTCGTGGGCACGTATGGCCTGGTAGCGGCAACGCTGCCGCAGGCGAAGATCGCGGTCTTGAGCTACCCGCGCCAGTTCAAGCCCGGATTCTCCCAGCTGGGCGATGTACTCAATGGGGCCACAGACGCGCTGAACACGGTGATTGCCGGATCCGTCGCTGCGATGGCGATCCCGCGCATCCGCTTCGTTGATGCCTCGCAGGAATTCGCCGCGCACGGTGTAGGTTCGCGAGTACCATACTTCGCGTTTGATCCGCTGAACCCATTCGCGTCGGCCAACTTTCACCCGAACGCCCTCGGCAACAGCCTCGGCTACGCGCGTGCCCTCGTGAATGACGGGCTGCTGCGCCGCAGGTGAGAGCGGCCCTATCTAGTTGAAAGAATCATAAGGTAACGATATACTAAACTTGTGTTGTCTTCAGGTTTGCCCGCTGCCCAATTGAAGTCCGACTTGTTCAAGTCGCTCGGGCATCCGTTGCGCGTGCAGGTTTTGGAACAGCTCGTCGCCGGCGAACGCTCGGTGGGGTCACTCGCCGAAGCACTCGGCTGCGAGCTGTCTAACCTGTCCCAGCAGCTGGGCGTACTGCGCCGTGCCGGCGTCGTCGTCACCCGCCGGGAAGGTAACTCCATTTTCTATGCCCTGCGCGACCCGAGCGCGGTTGAGCTGCTGGCCGCGGCCAAGCGTATGGTGCTGGCCAACCTCACCGACTCGCACGCCCTGCTCCGCCACCTCGAGCAAGAGTAGTTGCTGCTTTCCGCCCGAACGGGCCTGAGCCGGCCTACAGGTCGTTGCCGGCGTAGGAGAGGTTGAAGCTCTTATTGGCCAGCGGAAAGTCGGGAACAATGGTTTCCGACAGGGCATCCGGTACGGCCGGCCAGTTCAGGAACGACGGGTCGACGACCTTGACGCGGGCGAGCGTGCCGTTGGCGGCGAGTTCAACTCGGTGGGTTGCCGTTCCGCGCCACGCTTCGACCAGGGCGAGCCCGGTGCCAGCGCTCGTCGGGTTCACGCTGAACGCGGTTCCGGTGTGGCCCTGCAGGCGTCGGAGCAGGTCGACGGCGACCGCGGTCGACACCTCGACCTCGCGGGCGCGCACGGTGTACCGGGCGAGCACGTCGCCGCTGTCTTCGGTCACGACGTGAAAGACTTCGCCGAGATTGACGAACGGATGCTCGTTGCGGGCATCCGTGTCGATACCCGACGCGCGCGCGACGTAGCCAAGCGTTCCGATCTGGGTCGCGTGCGCGTTGGAGAGCCGGGCCGTGCCGGTGAAACGGCCGCGCACGATGGCATGGCCGAGCGTGATGCCGGCCAGTTCGGCCATGGCTGCGGCAATGCGCACCAGATCGGCGGCTTCGGGGAGCGCGTTCACACGGGTGCCGCCGACGCTCAGCGCACCGCGCAGGAGTCGGTGTCCGGTGACCGACTTATTGATGCGCAGCAGCTGCTCACGGAGCCCCTGGGCGTGCGCGTCAATGATGCTGAACCCCACGTCGTTGGCCAGGGAACCAAGATCGGTCACGTGGTTGTAGAGACGCTCGAGTTCCAGAAGCAGAGCACGCAGCAGCCGGTCGGGCTCCGACACCTCGATACCGGCGGCCTGCTCGACAGCCATGACGAAGGCGAGGGAGTGACCGACGGCGGTGTCGCCGCTGATCTGCTCGGCCAGAAGCACGCCTTCGCCCGCAGTCTTGCCCTCGAACACCTTCTCGACACCACGGTGTAGGTACCACTGGCGGGCTTCCATGCGCACGATGGTCTCGCCGACGACCGAGAAGCGAAAGTGGCCGGGCTCGATGATGCCGGCGTGAATCGGACCGACGGCGATCTCATAGACGCCGGGGCCCTCAACCGGCACGAAGGGGAATGACTCGACGTCGGGCTCGAACTCGGGCACGATGGCGTTGGCGCGCAGCATCGGGTACCAGCCGCGCGGCCAGTGGCCGTGGCGAACCAGGCGGTGCGGTTGCGGGTGGTTGCGGGGAACGACGCCGTACAGGTCGCGGATGCCGCGCTCGAAGTTGCCGGCCGGCAGGGAGATCTCGGCGAGGCTGGGAATCCAGGCATCGTCCCGCGGCACAGTGACCACCAGGTCGGCCCGCAACGATGCGGCCCCGACGAAGGAATAGACGATGCGAAAGTGGTCGTCGTCTTCGTGGCAGGCGACCAGGGCCAGCCGGCTGCCGGCATCGAGCAGCGCCCCGGCGGCGGCCGGCAATTCCGCACGGTCGAGGTGGCGGAGTTCGCCCGGCATTAGTTCGTCAGCCATTAGTTGGTACCTCCGAGAACGGCTGTGGCCTGCAACAGTAGAGTGCCGACCGGTTCGGCCACGAAAGCGATCGTGGCTGTCGTGACCAGGGCCAGGATGATCGGCAGGCGCGGGCCGTGGGTCGAATAGTCGGGTGTGAACGCGGCGCCGTCCGGGGGAGCGCCGATGGTCATCTGCACGGTGAGGCGGGTGAACGCGGCGAAGATCACCAGAAGCAGCACGAGGGCCGCTCCGACGACGCCGCCCAGGCCCACCGACCAGCCAGCCATGATGATGCCGACCTCAGAGAAGAAGATGCTGAACGGGGGAAAGCCGACGATGGCGGCCATGGCGATGAGCCAGGGTACGGCGAGGCCAGGCCGTCGCACCAACAATGCGCGCACGTCCGAGATCACCGGGGTGCCCTCGACCTTGAGGATACGACCGGAGATCACGAACAGGGTTGCCTTGATCAGGCCGTGGCCGAGAATGTACAGCAGCACCGAGGGGAGCGCGGCCGGGCCGATCGCCACACCGATCGCCATCAGGCCCATGTGTTCGATGCTGGAGTAGGCGAGCATCCGCTTGTAGTCGCGTTGGCGAATGAGCAGTGACGCGGCCACGAGCAGGGAGAGCAGGCCGCCGATGCTGAGCATGGTGCGCAGAAACTCCGGGCCGATCACGAGGTTGGTGATCGACTGGATGCGCAGGATGGCGTAGAGCGCGACCGAGAGCAGCACGCCCGACATGAGGCCGGAGACCGGAGCTGGGGCCTGGCTGTGGGCATCCGGCAGCCAGCTGTGCATCGGGGCGAGACCCGACTTGGTGGCGAAACCGAGCACGGCCAGGGCGCCGCCGGCGGTGATCAGCGCCGGGTCGAGGCCGCGGTCGGCCTGGCTCAGGAGCACCCAGGACAGGGTCGGGGTGTCGGTACCGACCGAGGCAGCGTAGATCAGCACGATACCCAGCAGCGCGATGGCCACACCGACCGAGCCGAGGATGACGTATTTCCAGGCTGCTTCGAGGGACCGGCGGGTGCGGTGGTGGCCGACCAGGAATGCGGTGGCGATGGTCGTTGCCTCAACGGCGGCCCACATCAGGCCGATGCTGTCGGCCAGCACGGCGAGTGACATCGCGGCCAGGAACAAGGCGATGAGCGCCTCGTAGCCGGCGGCATCCCTGGTGCGGCTCGACGCCGCGCTGCTGAGGCCACCCCAGGTGGAGATGAGTCCGACCGCTCCGACGACGCTGAGCATGTAGGCCGAGAGGGCGTCGGCACGCAGCATGCCGCCGCCGCTTTCGAACACGGCACCGTCGAGCACCGCGCTGACCAGCAGCAGGCCGGAGACGAGCACCGCGCTCGACGCGGCGACTCCGACGAAACGGCGCAGTGCCGATCCGCGCAGCAGCAGGCTGAGGCCGGCGAAGGCCAGTGGGCCGACCAGGGGAATCCACAGAACAAATGACATCAGTCGTGCAACTCTCTGAGCTGATCAACGGCAGTGCCGCCGAACTTGGTGCGCATGCGGCCGGCGAACACGTGCAAAATGAGCACGACCAGCAGAACGTCGAGGGAGACTGCGAACTCGAGCAGAATAGGCACGCCGCCGCTGGTCAAAAAGGCGATGGTGGCGATGCCGTTGTCGAGCAGCAGAAAGCCGATGAGCTGGGAGCGCGCACGGCGCCTGCTGATCAGCAGCAGAAAGCCGATGAGCACCATGGCCAGGCCGATCGGTGCGGCGTGGCCGGTCTCACTGTCGCCGAGGCCGAAGACGCGGCTGACCACGACGTAGCTGAGAATCGTCAGCAGGGTGACGGCGAGCAGCGCGGCGGTCGGGTTGAGTCGGGGCGATTCCTGAATCTGCTTGATCGACGCCTTGGACTGGTGAGCGAGCACCCAGGGCAGGCCGACGCCCTTCACCGACAGGATCAGCAGCGACACCAGCACCAGTTCGGACTCGCCCTCGGCGATGCCGATCACCGCCACGAGCGCGGCGAGGGCTACCCCCTGCAGGGCGAGCAGGCGAATCGAGGCGAGCAGGGAATGACGCCAGACCATCAGCGCGCTCGTGAGCAGCAGGGCGCCGGTGCAGAAGCCGATCAGTTGGGGATAGAAAGTTTCAAACACGACGGATGCTCCTCAGGCGACCAGGTAGGAGGCGGTGACGGCCAGGAAGGCGAGGGCAAAGGAACCCGCGAGAAGCTCGGGGACCTGGAACAGGCGCACCTTGGCTAAAAAGATCTCGCCGACACTGAGCAGAACACCGAGCACGAGCACTTTCACGGCGATGCTGACCACGCCGATCGCGAGGCCCAGAGCGCTGAAATCGGTGACGACACCCCACGGCACGACCAGGTTGCTGACCAAGCCGAGCAGGGCGGCCAGTTTCAGCCAGGAACCGACCTCGAGCCAGGCCAGGTCGCGGCCGCTCGCTTCGAGGGTCATTGCCTCGTGCAGCATAGTCAGTTCGAGGTGGGTGCCCGGATTATCGACGGGCAGCCGAGCTGTTTCAGCCATAATCGCAATCGACAATGCCACGAGCGCCAACACACTGACGGGCGAGATGATCACCTCGGGGGAGAACAGCCGGGTCTCGACGATCGCCGAGATTGTGCTGGTTCCGGCCGGAATCGACAGAGCGTAGACCGAGAGCAACAGGGTGGGTTCGACCAGGGCCGCGACGGTCATATGTCGGCTGGATCCCATGCCGCCGAAGGCCGTACCACCGTCGAGTCCGACGAGAGCGAGCGCGACCACGCCGATGAGCATGACCGAGACGATCACGAACAGGTCGCTCGGAATGGACGGGAACGGTATGGTCCCCACGAGCGGCAGCAGCACGCAGAGCAGCAGGCTGGAGACCATCAGAGCGACCGGGCCTGCCTTGAGCATCCAGCTGCTGCCTTCGGCACGCACCGGATTCTTCGCGAGCAGTTTGCGCACGTCGCGCCAGGGCTGCCAGATTCCGGCACCGGCTCGACCTTCGATGGTGGCCCGCACCTGGCGGATCACGCCCATGAGGAGCGGGGCGAGGAAGACGAACAGCAGGACCTGCACGAAAGCGATGATGATGGCGCTGACGACGGCGTTCATAGCGAGACCACAATCAGCACGATCAGCAGAGCAACGAAAGAATAGGACAGATAGCGGTGGATGCTGCCGTTGGCCACATGCCGTACGACGATGCCGTAACGCTGGAACAGGTTGAGTACCGGCCGATACAGCCGGGTTTCAATCACGTCGGAGACGTGTTGTTCGACCCGTACTTTTTCCACCAGATAGCGCGACTCAGCCACGTGGGTGACCTGCACATCACGGGACGGCTTGAGCACGTCGTCGAAGACCCGCACCAGTGGTTCGGCGTAGGACGTCGCTGTGTACTGCATGCGCGGCCGCGCCCGGGAACCGCCGCCACCCCAGGGCAGGTCGACGGTGCGATGCGGATGCCGCCGGGCCGACACGACGATCGACACGACCACCGGGATGGCGACGAGGGCGGAGAGCACGACGAGCATGATCGGGTCCAGTACCGCCCCGATACCGGGTAGCGACACCCCGCCCAGACCGACCGACTGCACTGCGGCGGTGGGGTTCGAGCTGACCGTGTTCGCCACGAGCGCGGCGATCGGCCCGGGGAGCAGCCCGAGAGCGAGCACGGAGAGGGCGCCGAGCGCGAGGGAGAGCTGCATGAGCGGCGGCACCTCGCGGGCATCCGCTGCTGGGGCGCTGCGGGGGCGGGCCAGGAAGGCAATGCCGTAGGCCTTGACGAAGGTGAGCAGGGCCAGGCCCGCGGTGAGGGCGATCACGGCGACGGCCAGGGGCATGGCGACGGATGCCGCGACCGAGACGACCGCCCCGCCCTGACGACCACCGTGGATGAGTGACTGCAGCAGCATCCACTCGGCGACGAAGCCGCTGGTGATCGGAATGGCGGCGGCGCCGAGGCTCGCGATGCCGAACGCGGCGGCGGTGACCGGCATGCGGGCGCCGAGTCCGCCGAGGCGGTCCAGGTTGCGCTCGCCGGTGGCGTGGATGATGGCGCCGGCGCCGAGGAACAGCGTGGATTTGAACGCGGCGTGGCTGACGGCGAGGAGCAGGGCGGCGACGAGCGCGGCATCTGCTGCTGCGGTGGCGTCGTAGCCGCGCAGCAGCATACTCGCCCCGAGGCCGAGAAAGACCAGGCCCATGTTCTCAGTGGTCGAGTAGGCGAGCAACACCTTGAGGTCACTCGACACGGACGCCTGCAGAATGCCGTAAAGAGCGGATGCGCCTCCGACCAGCATGATCGCGATTCCCCACCAGGCCGGACCGTCGGGGAGTAGCCGTACGCAGACCAGCAGGCCGCCGTACACGCCGATCTTGACCATGGCCCCGCTCATCGCGGCCGAGACGTGGCTGGGAGCTTCGGGCAGCACCCGGGGGACCCAGACGTGCAGCGGCACCAGTTCGGCCTTGCCGCCGAAACCGAGTAGGAACAGCACGAAGGCCACGTTCGCCGCCCACGAGCCGGGTTCGATCGCCTGCAGGTTGGTGAAGCTGGTTCCGCCCGACGCGGCAGCGAGCACGGCGAATCCGGCCAGAATGAAGAAGAAGCTCAACTGGGACATGGCCGAGTACCAGATGCCGGCCGAGGCGACGGTGGCGCGGCTGGCATGGTCGGCGAGCAGCAGCACGGTGGAGCCGAGGGTCATGATCTCCCAGGCCAGCAGGAACGACACCGAGTCGGTCGCGGCCGGTACCAGCTGCATTCCCACGAGGAATACCGGCATCGCCACCCAGGCGGTGCGGCTGGCGTCGGGGCCGCGGGTGGAACTCATCGAGTAGAGCGACACGAGAATGCCGACGCCGGAAACCACGAGCATGAACAGGCCGCCGAGGCGGTCGGGAGCCAGCAGTAGCGGGTCCATTGGCAGGGCGATCGGAATGAGCAGGCCGCCGGTGGCGCCGAGCAGGGCGTCGAGGCCGGTCACAAAGCCGGTGACGGCGATGAGGGTACAGAGGATGCCGCCCGCCCGTGACCGCAGGGACGGTGCCGCCAGAAGGGCGCTCGTGACGGCCAGCGCGCCGAGGCCCAGTTGCAGGAGGAGCCCAGCTCCGATGCCGGTCATCGGCCGGTCATCCGGCGGAGGGCCTGCACGATTTCGGTCGGTTCCGGCGGACTGCCTGGTACCTCGATATCGACGTGCACGAAGTCGGACACCGGACCCATGATGCCGTAGCCGTCGCGGAAGGCACCGCCGTGCAGGGCACAGTCGCCGACCGCGATCACAAACCGGGGGGTCGGGGTGGCCTCAATCGTCCGACGTAGCGGCTCCGCCATATTGCGGGTGACACTGCCGACGATGAGTAGGACGTCGGCGTGCCGCGGTGAGGGCACGAGGCGCACGCCGTAGCGTTCCACGTCGTAGACCGGGCCGAAGGCTGCGGACACTTCGAGCGCACAGTCGTTGCAGCCGCCGGCGTTGATGAACCGCACCTGCACGCTGCCACCGAACACTTCAGCTCCCGCCAACAGTGGCGGGGCGGGCGGGGCCGGTTCGGCGATGCGTGAGCCGTTACGAATAAGGGTGGCCAATCGCAGGAAGCTCATACGAGTCCCCGGTGTGCATGCATGTTCACGAAGCTGGTGCCTTCTGTGGGGAGCGCGAAAGTCGAAGGTGTTGGGCAGGCGACGGATTCTGCGGTGCGTCTGGTTGAGTGAAAGACTACCAGCGCAAATAACTTCATAACTTCTTTATATAACTATATGAAGAAATTAGCAAATAGATCCCGACGACTAGCCACGGTCGAGCAGCGGGGTGAGGCGATACGGGATGACCTCGCCCATGGCCAGCGAGGTCTCCGTGCGTTCGACACCCTCGCAGGCGAGGATCGTGCCGTCGATGCGAAACAGGTCGGCGGCATCCGTGCAGACGACCCGTACCAGCAGGTCGGTCTGCCCGCTCATGCCGTGCGCCTGCACGATTTCGGGGATCAGCGCGAGGTCGATCACGATCTGCGCGAGCCTTTTCTGCTGCACGTGCACCTCGATGAATGCGGTCAGCGGGTAGCCGAGGGCGGCCGGATTGATCCGGCGATCGAAGCCGAGAAAGGCGCCAGAGTCTTCCAATCGCTTCATGCGCGCCTGCACGGTGTTGCGGGAGAGGCCCAGGGTGTCGGCGAGCGCGACGAAGGTGCTGCGCGGGTCGGCGGAGAGCGCTTGGAGTAGCTTCGTGTCGGTCTTGTCAAGGCTGTACATAGTGCAAAACATTAACACGGTCTGGCGAGCCTGAATAGGGCACTCTGCTCACTATTTTTCACAGTGGTTGTGCTCCCTGTCGGGTCGACATAGGCTCACGTCAACTTTAGCAATGACGCTCGGAGCGACCCATGATTGATTTCTCCCCCCAGCTGGTGCAGCTTCTCTCGATTGACGGCGAGCGGATGCCCCGGCCCGACTTCGACCCGTGGGTCGACGATCTCGACGGGTTGGCCCTTCTGGCGCTCTACCGCGACATGGTCGTGGTGCGCCGCATCGACACCGAGGCGACCGCCCTGCAACGCCAGGGCGAGCTCGGCCTGTGGCCGCCGCTGCTCGGCCAGGAAGCCGCGCAGGTCGGCTCCGCTCGCGCCCTGCGCAGCGACGACTTCATCTTTCCGAGCTACCGCGAGAACGCGGTCGCCTACTGTCGCGGCGTGAACCTCACCGACATCGTCAAGGTCTGGCGCGGCAACGCCCAGTCCGGCTGGGACCCGTACACCGTCCAGATGGCCACCCCGAACATCATCATCGGCGCGCAGACCCTGCACGCCACCGGCTGGGCCCTCGGCGCCCAGCGCGACGAAACAGATGCCGTGGCCATCACCTACTTCGGTGACGGCGCCACGAGCCAGGGGGACGTTAACGAGGCCATGGTCTTCGCGGCGAGTTTCCAGGCCCCGGTCGTCTTCTTCTGCCAGAACAACCAGTGGGCCATCTCCGAACCGGTCGGGGTACAGGCTCACCGCAACATCGCCGATCGCGCGCCGGGTTTCGGCATCCCGAGCCTGCGCATCGACGGCAACGACGTGATCGCGGTCATGGCCGCGACCCGAATCGCACTCGACCGGGCCCGCACCGGCGGCGGCCCCACCTTCATCGAAGCGGTCACCTACCGCATGGGACCGCACACCACAGCGGATGACCCCACCCGCTACCGAGACCCGGCCGAACTGGCCGAGTGGAAGACCCGCGACCCGTTGCTGCGCCTGCACCGGTTACTGACGAAGCTCGGTGAAATCACCCCCGAGGTTGAAGCGGCCACCCAGGCGATCGCCGATGCCGCGGCCGCCGAGTTGCGCGCCGGCTGCATCGGCATGCCGGACCCCGAGCCGCTCAGCGTATTCGACCATGTCTACTCCACTCCCAACGCCACCCTGGAGCGCCAGCGCGCCGAGTATGCCGGGTATCTCACGAGCTTTGGAACACAATTCGATATTGCTGAACAAAATGGAACGGTGTGATGACCATGACCACCCTGACGACCCCCACCACCTTGCCCGGCCTTGATGCCCCGAAGCCGGTCCCGTTGACCGAGACCAAGACCCTCACCATGGGCAAGGCCATCAACGAGGGCCTGCGCCAGGCCATGCTCGACGACCCCAAGGTGGTGCTCCTCGGCGAGGACATCGGCGCCCTCGGCGGTGTCTTCCGGGTCACGAGCGACCTGCTCGCCCAGTTCGGCGCTCGCCGGGTCATTGACACACCGCTCGCCGAATCGGCAATCATCGGCACCGCAGTCGGCCTGGCCTACCGTGGCTACCGCCCGGTCTGCGAGATTCAGTTCGACGGCTTCATCTTTCCCGGCTTCGACCAGATCGTCAGCCAGGTCGCGAAGTTCCACTACCGCACCCAGGGAGCCGTGCGCATGCCGATCACCATCCGGGTGCCATTCGGCGGCGGAATCGGAGCGGCCGAACACCACTCCGAATCACCCGAGGCCTACTTCACCCACACCTCCGGACTGCGCGTGATCGCCGTCTCCAATGCCCAAGACGCCTACAGCCTCATTCGCCAGGCCATCGCCAGCGACGACCCGGTGCTCTACTTCGAACCCAAGCGTCGCTACCACGTGAAGGGTGAGGTCGTGCCGGAGCTCGGCGCCCCGATGGAGCAAGCCGTCATCGTGACTCCGGGAACGGATATCACGCTCCTCACCTACGGCGCGCTCGTGTCCACCGCGAAGGACGCGGCGCTGGCCGCGTTCGACGAGGGAATCTCGATCGAGGTCATCGACCTGCGGTCGCTGTCACCGGTGGACTATGCGGTGGTGGAGGCATCCGTTCGAAAGACCGGGCGTGTGGTGGTGACCCATGAGGCAGCCCAGTCGGGTGGACTCGGCGGGGAGATCATCGCGACCATCACCGAACGCTGCTTCAGCTACCTGGAGGCCGCCCCGGTGCGGGTGACCGGCTTCGACGTGCCCTACCCGCCAGCCAAGCTGGAGAGCCACTACCTGCCCGACCTCGACCGCATTCTCGACGGTGTCGACCGGGTCATGGGGCGTCGATGATCAAGGTATTCAAACTGCCCGACCTCGGTGAGGGTCTCACCGAGAGTGAGATTGTGGCCTGGCTCGTAGCTCCGGGCGACGAGGTCACGCTCAACCAGCACATCGCTGACGTGGAAACCGCCAAGGCCGTGGTCGAACTGCCGAGCCCGTTCGCTGGAGTGGTCAGCGTGCTGCACCAGCCGGCCGGTGTGGTCGTGCACGTCGGCGAACCCATTGTCAGCTTCGACATCGGCGGCGGGGCCGAACCGACTTCTACGGCACCAACGGATACCACGGCCGGCGCCGCCGCTCCGGCTGAGCAGCGCGAGGCCAACCTGGTCGGCTATGGCCCCGCCGTCGAGCGCGGCGGCCACCCCCAGCGTCGGGCACGCGCGGGTGGCGCGGAATCGGTGCCCGCTCCCGCAACTTCGACGACCGCCGCGCCGGTGCCCGCGGTGACGCCGGCCGCAGTATCCACCGACCAGCCCGCCGTGGCACCCGTCCCGGTACCACTTGCCGAACGCCCGCGCTCGACGCCGCCGGTGCGGGCCCTGGCCCGCGACCTCGGTATCGACCTCACTACGGTGACCGGAACCGGAAAAGACGGTCTGATCACTCGGGACGACGTTCGCGCCCACATCACCGAATCCGTGCCGACTCCCGCCGTGCACGGGGAGCCTGTATCGCCCACAGCGGTACCGCCCACAGCGGCACCGGCCACGAGCCGCGGCGACGACGTGCGCGAGACCCGCTCGCCGATCAAGAGCCTGCGCAAGCTCACCGCGGCAGCGATGGTGCAGAGCGCGTTCACCGCGCCGCACGTGACCGAGTTCCTCACCATCGACGTCACACCGACCGTCGAACTGCTCGATTCCCTGCGCACCGACCGGCAGTTCGAAGGCGCCGGCATCGGGATCCTCACCGTGGTGGCCAAAGCGCTCTGCCTCGCCGTCGGGCGCACCCCCTCGGTGAACACCCGCTGGGACGAGCCGGCCGGTGAGATCGTGCAGTTCCACCACGTGAACCTCGGCATCGCTGCCGCAACCCCGCGTGGGCTGCTCGTGCCGAACATCGTCGATGCTGACCGGCTCGACCTGCGTGGCCTGGCTGCCGCGCTCGCCGAACTCACCACGGCGGCCAGGTCCGGCACCACCACCCCGGCGGCGCTGTCCGGCGGCACGATCACCATCACCAATATCGGAGTGTTCGGCATCGATGCCGGCACGCCCATCCTGAACCCTGGCGAGGCGGCGATTCTGGCGATGGGCGCCATCCGTTCTCGGCCGTGGGAGTATCGCGGCGAGGTCGCACTGCGCAAGGTGCTCACGCTCAGCCTGTCGTTCGACCACCGACTGGTCGACGGCGAGCAGGGTTCCCGCTTTCTCGCCGACATCGGTACGATCCTGGCCGACCCGGCCCGCGTGCTGACCATGGTCTAACCCTGGCCGATCCGCTCCCTCCCCTGCACTAGTCGTCTTTACCCACTCTGGTGCGCATAACTCCTGCAATTTGTTAGCCCGCCCAAAGAGTTCCGCGGAATTCCGGGGCATCCGAGTTTTGGCTCTGCAAATTGCAGGAGTTATGCACCAGACGGGTAGTTGACCGGGGTGCGGCGGCGGAGCAGAGTGGAGGCATGAACGCTCAACGTGCACTCCTAGCCCCCTTCACGACGAAGAAGCAGCTGACGGGCACAGCTTTCGTGCACCTCGACGGATGCCTGCACGCCGTTTTCCGCACCAAGGACTTCGTCTCTGCCCTGGAACTGGTCAACCGGGTCGGCGACGTGGCCGAGCAGATGAACCACCACCCCGACGTACGCCTGGGTTACGGCACCGTCTCACTCACCCTCACCTCGCACGACGCCGGGGGAGTCACCGCGCGTGACCTCGAGCTCGCCGCCCGCGTGCAGCAGATCGCCGACACCCTCGGTGCCACCTCGCGTCCCGCGCAGCCGACGCGCTATGACATCGCGATCGACTGCACCGACGCGGATGCCGTGCGCCCATTCTGGCGCGCTGGCCTCGGCTACACCGAGGTGGCCGGCGACGACGGCATCGAACTCGTGGACCCGTGCGGCCTCGCCCCCAAGGTCTGGTTTCAGCACATGGAGATCGCCCGCACCGACCGCAACCGCATCCATCTCGACGTCTACGTGCCAAGTGACGACGCCGAGGAACGGGTCGCGGCCGTGCTTGAAGTCGGCGGCGTGCTGCTCACCGACGAGCACGCACCCGACTGGTGGGTGCTCGTCGACGTCGAGGGCAACGAGCTCTGCGTCTGCACCGCCGCCTTCTGACGCTTAGAACGGCCGAAGGGTCGTCCGGGCTTCGGCTCGCACGGCCGTCGAGACGGCATCCAGCAGGGGCGAAGGGAGGTTCCACCGCTGCCAGAACAGGGGAACATCGACCGCCGACTTGGGGGCCAGATCGACCAGACGACCATCGGCGATCTCGACAGCGCACTGCTGTTCGGGCAGCATGCCCCAGCCGAAGCCCAGCAGAATAGCCCGCACGAAGTCGTTCGACGTCGGAATGTAGTGGATCGGCCCGCTGCTGCCACTGCCGGTATGGTCGCACAGAAACGATTCCTGCAGGTCATCGTTGCGCTCGAAGGCGACGACGGGTGCGCGGGGAAGGGCGATCAGGCCGCCATGTGTCGGCAGCCAGCGCTCGATGAACATGGGCGTCGCGACGGCGTGATAGCGCATCTGACCGAGCGGCTCGGTGATGCACCCCTGCACGGCCTCCCGCGTGGAGGTCACTGCTGCCATGACCGTCCCGGCGCGCAGTAGTCTCGTCGTGTGTTCCTGGTCTTCCCGGTGCAGGTCGAAGGCCACACCGAGGGTCTCTCCGAGTCCGGCGAGGGCATCGAGAAACCAGGTGGCGAGGCTGTCCGCATTCACCGCGAGCGACACAGGAAACGCCCGACCGTCGGACCTGCCCTCGTGCAGCTGGCGCACGGTGTCGGCCTCGAGCAGTTCCACCTGGCGCGCGTAGCGCAGCAGCACGTCGCCGGCGTCGGTGAGCCGGACCGGGGTCGTGCGCTGCACGAGCACCCGCCCGCTCGTCTGCTCCATCGCCTTGACGCGCTGCGACACCGCGGAGGGGGTCACGTGCAGCCGGGCAGCGGCCGCCTCAAACGACCCCTCGCTCACGAGCGCGAGCAGAGTCGCGAGCTGTTCGAGCGTAAATCGTTGCATTAGACCAGCTTATCCAGCCTAAGAAACAATAGCTGTACTGAATTATCGCGAGCGCCTAGCGTTACACCAGTGACCTCAACTTTTCTGCCAGTCCTGCTCGGCCTCGCCACCGGGCTCTCCCTCATCATCGCGATCGGATCGCAGAATGCATTCGTGTTGCGACTCGGCCTCGAGGGGCACAACCGGGTCATCGTTCCCGTCGTCGCGATCTGCGCGGTGTCGGACGCCGTGCTCATCCTGGCCGGCGTGCTCGGGCTCGGGGTAGTCGTCGCCGCAGCGCCGGTGGCGATCATCGTGATCCGCGTGCTCGGCTCTGCCTTCCTCATAATCTACGGGCTCGTCGCGGCTCGTCGGGCAATTCGCCCTGGTGCACTCGTCGTCTCGGGGGTCGTGGCCACGACCGGCATGCGGGTCGCGGTCGTGAGCGTGCTGGCCCTCACCTGGCTGAATCCGCACGTCTACCTCGACACCGTATTGTTCCTCGGCGCTGTCGCCAACCAGCAGGGCGCAACGGAACGCTGGTGGTGGGCGGGAGGCGCCATTGCGGCCAGCTTCGTCTGGTTCTCCGCGCTTGGCTTCGGGGCGCGCCTGCTGCGGCCGATGTTCGCCAAGCCGGCGTCCTGGCGAGTGCTTGATGCGGTCATTGCCGTGGTGATGATCGCCCTCGGTGTGCGCCTCGCGCTCGGGCACTAGCTCCGCAGGCCCAGAGCCGCCAGCGCCATTTCCTCGAGCAGGGCGCGTACGGCCGCCTTCGAGGAGGCGCGGGCGCTGTGTGGTGTTGAGTTCAGCAGTCCGAAGGTTGCGTGGGCTCGAATTCGGAGCAGGGCTTCGTCGTTCGACGGGTGCACGCGCCCCAGCACCTCCACCCACAGTTCCACGTACTCGCGCTGCAGCAGGCGCACCCGGTGCCGGTCCGCCTCGGCGAGGCTGTCGAGGTCGCGATCCTGCACCCGGATCACATCGGGGTTGGAGAGGGCGAAGCGCACGTGAAAGCGCACCAGTTCGGGCAGGGCGGCCGCGGCATTCGTTGTTTCGGTCACGACAGTGTGGCCGCCGGCCACGAGATCCTCACTTACATCGATGAGGAGGGCGGCGAGAACGGCCTGCTTGCCGCTGAAATGACGGTAGACCGCCGGTCCGCTCACCCCGACGGCCGCACCGAGGTCCTCGATCGAGACGCCGTTGAAGCCCGAGCGGGCGAACAGGGTTGCCGCAGCGCCGAGCAGGGCGTCCCTGCGGTCGGCCTTGGCCTGGCTGCGCGGCGTCGTTTCGGTCGGTGTGCTCATGCGAGCCTTTCAACTAGACATTTCAGTTAATCATGACTAACCTGAATTTCAGTTAGTAAACACTAACTGTAGTTGATGCCGGGCGCTCCGGCCCCACAAACGGAAAGATGTCGATGGAGACACTCGCGAGCCAGCTCGACTCCTCCGCTCAGGCCTTTGCGACCAATGACGCCGCCCAGCGGCAGCTAGTGGCCGACCTGAAACAGCGCCTCGCCACGGCGGCCCTTGGCGGTCCGGAGAAGTCCCGGCAGCGGCACCTCGACCGCGGCAAGTTATTGCCCCGCGAGCGCATCGACCAGCTGCTCGACGACGGCAGCCCCTTCCTCGAGATCGCGCCCCTCGCCGCGACCGGCCTCTACAACGACGACAGTCCCGGCGCGGGCGTCATCGCCGGCATCGGCCTCGTGCACGGCCGCTACGTACTCGTGATCTCCAACGACGCCACGGTCAAGGGCGGAACCTACTACCCGATGACGGTGAAAAAGCACCTGCGCGCCCAGGAGATCGCCCTCGAAAACCGACTGCCCTGCATCTATCTCGTCGACTCCGGCGGAGCCTTCCTGCCCCTGCAAGACGAGGTTTTCCCCGACCGCGACCACTTCGGCCGCATCTTCTACAACCAGGCACGGATGTCCGCGGCCAAGATTCCGCAGATCGCCTCGGTCATGGGATCCTGCACCGCCGGCGGCGCCTACGTTCCGGCGATGAGCGACGAGACCGTGATCGTGCGGGGCCAGGGCACCATCTTTCTCGGCGGACCGCCCCTGGTGAAGGCCGCGATCGGCGAGATCGTCACCGCCGAGGAGCTCGGCGGCGGCGAGTTGCACGCCCGCGTCTCCGGCGTCACCGACCACCTCGCCGAGAACGACGAGCACGCCCTGCAGATCGTGCGTGACATCGTCTCGACCCTGCCGCGTTCCCAGGCCCCCGCCTGGGAAGTGATCGCCACCGTCGACCCGGTCGCCGATGAGGGCGAACTCTACGGAGCCGTCCCGGTCGACGTGCAGGGCCAGTACGACGTGCGCGAGGTCATTGCGCGCCTCGTCGACGGCAGCGAATTCCACGAATTCAAGCGCGAATACGCCATCACCCTCGTGACCGGGTTCGCGCACATCCACGGCCACCCGGTGGGCATCGTTGCCAACAACGGCATCCTGTTCGCCGAGTCCGCGCAGAAGGGCGCGCACTTCATCGAACTCTGCGACCAGCGGGGAATTCCGCTCGTTTTCCTGCAGAACATCTCCGGTTTCATGGTGGGCCGAGAGGTCGAGGCCGGCGGCATCGCCAAGCACGGCGCCAAGATGGTCACCGCCGTCGCCACCGCCCGGGTGCCCAAGCTCACCGTCGTGATCGGCGGCTCCTTCGGCGCCGGCAACTACTCCATGTGCGGCCGCGCCTACTCCCCGCGCTTTCTCTGGATGTGGCCGGGCAGCCGCATCTCCGTGATGGGCGGCCCGCAGGCCTCGTCCGTGCTCGCAACCGTCAAGCGTGAGCAGATCGAGGGCGTCGGCGACACCTGGTCGGCCGAGGCGGAAGCCGCGTTCAAGGATCCGATCCTGACGAAATACGAGACTCAGGGCAGCCCGTACTATTCCACCGCCCGGCTCTGGGACGACGGCGTCATCGACCCAGCCGACACTCGCACGGTACTGGGCCTCGCCCTGTCCGTCTGCGCCACCGCGCCGCTCGGCGAGTCCGCCTTCGGCCTGTTCCGGATGTGAGCCATGACATTTGACATCGTTCTGGTCGCCAACCGCGGCGAAATCGCTTGCCGCATCATCCGCACCCTGCGGGAACGCGGCATCCGCTCTATCGCCGTCTACAGTGACGCCGACCGTGACGCCCTACATGTGTCGCTAGCGGATGCCGCGGTGCGCCTCGGCGCCGCCGCCCCGGCCGACAGCTATCTCAATGTCGAGGCCGTGCTGGCTGCTGCGGCGCGAACCGGAGCCCAGGCGATTCACCCCGGCTACGGATTTCTGAGCGAGAACCAGGCTTTCGCGCAGGCCTGTGCCGACACCGGGATCGTCTTCATCGGGCCGAGCGTGCACGCGCTGAACGTGATGGGCGACAAGATCCGCTCGAAGAACCATGTGGCCGGTTACGGGGTGCCGGTCATTTCCGGGGTGGCAGAGCCGGGCCTCAGCAATGAGCAGCTGATCGTGGCCGCCGTCGACGTTGGCTACCCGATGCTGATCAAGCCGTCCGCCGGCGGTGGCGGCAAGGGCATGCACGTGGTGGAACGCGTTGAAGACCTGCCCGCCACCCTCGAGACCGCCCGGCGCGTGGCGCTGAGTGCCTTCGGCGACGATACCCTGCTGCTCGAACGCCTCGTGGCGACCCCGCGGCACATCGAGGTGCAGGTGCTCGCCGACAACCACGGCGCCGTGATTCACCTCGGTGAGCGCGAGTGCTCGCTGCAACGCCGGCACCAGAAGGTCATCGAGGAGGCGCCCTCGCCGCTGCTCGACGAGGCGACCCGGGCGCGCATCGGGGAGGCGGCCTGCGCTGCCGCCCGCAGCGTGGGCTACAGCGGCGCCGGCACCGTAGAATTCCTGGTCTCCGCTGCCGCGCCCGACGAGTTCTTCTTCATGGAGATGAACACCCGACTGCAGGTAGAGCACCCGGTCACCGAGCTGGTCACCGGCCTCGACCTCGTGGATTGGCAGCTGCGCATCGCAGCGGGGGAGCCGCTCACGGTAACGCAGTCCGATATATGCCTCAGGGGGCATGCGATCGAGGCCCGGGTTTACTCCGAGAATCCCGAGCGCGGTTTTCTGCCGACCACGGGCAGGGTGTTGCAGCTGCACGAGGCCATTGGTGAGGGCGTGCGGGTGGACAGCTCGCTGAGTCTGGGGCTGACGATCGCCTCGCACTACGACCCGATGCTCGCCAAGGTGATCGCCTGGGCTCCCACCCGGCTGGAAGCGCTGAACCGGCTCGACCGGGCGCTCGCCGACACCGTCGTGCTCGGCGTGCAGACCAACACCGAATACCTGCGGCTGCTGTTAGCGGATGCCGACGTGCGCGCCGGCCGCCTCGACACCGGCTTGATCGAACGCAAACTTCCCGACCTCCAGTTTCGCGGCGCCGAGGAGCACCTGCTTGCCGCCGGGGCGCTGTTTTTGCACGGGCTCGCGGTGTCCGCCGCCGGCACGAACGTGGCCTGGACGCGGCCGAGCGGATGGCGGGCCGGTTCGCCGCGTCCCGTGAAGTACGCGCTGGGGGTGGGCGCGACCGACGTCGTGGAGGTGCGGGTTGTGGGGGAGCCGGGGGCGGCATCCGTTTCGGTCGGTGATGGCACCGCCGTGCCGGCCGGACTCGTTCGCGTCGGAGATGGCAGGTTCAGCGTCGACTACGACGGCCAGACCCGGGTGTTCGCGATCGAGAAGTTCGGAACGCGCGTGTATATCGGCGCTGACGGCTTCTCGCTCGAACTGCGGCACCGATCCCGGGCCGAGCAGCTCGCGGAACACCTCGCCAGCCGCGGCCGGGTACCAGGGGCGCTCAGCCCCGACGTACGCTCGCCGATGCCCGGCACCGTCATCGCGGTGCACGCCGCCACCGGCGACGTGGTCAGCGCGGGCCAAACCCTCCTTGTGGTCGAGGCCATGAAGATGGAACACAAACTCGTGGCCGCCACGGCCGGCCGCGTCACCGTGAACCTCAAGACCGGTGATCTCGTGGCACTCGACCAGATCGTCGCCACCGTTATTCCAGAAACGATCACGACCCCCGAAACCTCTTCAGACAAGGAAGACACAGAATGAGCTACGAACTCACCCCTACCCAGCAGACCCTCAGCGACATGGTGCGCGACTTCGCCGACACCGTCGTCGCCCCGGCCGCCTACGAGTACGACACCAAGCGCCGCCTGCCCTACGGCATCATCGCCCAGATGGGGGAGATGGGATTGTTCGGTTTGCCGTTCCCAAAGGAATATGGCGGTCAGGGCAGCGACTATTTCTCGCTCTGCCTCGCGGTTGAACAATTAGCCCGTGCCGACCAGAGCATCGCCGTCACCCTCGAGGCCGGGGTGGGCCTCGGCATCATGCCGGTCTACCGCAGCGGCACCGAGGCGCAGAAGCAGGAATGGGTTCCCCGCCTCGCGAGTGGCTCGGCGCTCGCCGCGTTTGGCCTCACCGAAGCGGATGCCGGCTCAGACGCCGCAGGCACCAAGACCACTGCTTTATTGGAGGCCGGCGAATGGGTGATCAACGGCACCAAGCAGTTCATCACCAACTCCGGGTCGGAGATCACCCGCCTCGTCACGGTGACCGCCGTCACGGGGGAGTCCACTCGAGCCGACGGTTCGATCAAGAAGGAACTCACCGCGATTCTGGTGCCGACACCGACCCCCGGTTTCACGGCGCTGCCACCCTATGACAAGGTCGGCTGGCACACTTCCGACACGCATCCGCTCGCGTTCGACAACGTGCGCGTACCGGAGGCCAACCTGCTCGGCGAACGCGGCCGCGGGTTCGCCAACTTCGTGCAGACCCTCGACGAGGGCCGCGTCGCCTTCGCCGCGCTCTGCACGGGCGCAGCACAGGGTTGCCTGGAGGAATCGATTCGCTACGCGAACAGCCGCAACGTCTTCGGCCGTTCAATCGGTTCCAACCAGCACATTGCCTTCAAAATCGCCCGGATGCAGGCGCGCGTGCACACTGCACGCCTCGCCTACTATGACGCAGCGCTGAAGATGATCAACGGCAAGCCGTTCAAGATGGAGGCATCGATCGCCAAGATGGTAGGCAGCGAAGCGGCCATGGACAATGCCCGCGACGCCACGCAGATCTTCGGCGGATACGGCTTCATGAATGAGAATCCGGTCGCGCGGCACTATCGTGATTCGAAGGTGCTCGAACTCGGCGAGGGCACCACCGAGGTGCAGCTCATGGTCATCTCGCGGGCGCTGGGCTTCGCGGCCTGACCTGACTGAATTGGAGAAGCGGATGACCGACCCCGGTACCCCAGAACGCCACCTGGTTCAGCAGCGCGGCCTCTACTTCGAGGAGTTTGACCTCGATGCTCTGTACCAGCACCGTCCGGGTCGCACCGTGACCGAGGCCGACAACGTGCTGTTCACGACGATGACCATGAACACGCAGGCGCTGCACCTCGATGCGGCGTGGTCGGCCACCCAGCCGTTCGGCGAACGCTTGGTGAATTCCATGTTCACCCTGTCGACCATGGTCGGCAGTTCGGTCGCCCAGCTGACCCAGGGCACGATCGTGGTAAACCTGGGATTTTCGGCCGTGACGTTTCCGCATCCGCTGCACCACGGTGACACCCTCTATTCGGAGACCATCGTCACCGACAAACGGTTGTCGAAGAGTCGCCCCGGTCAGGGAATCATTACGCTCGAACACACCGGACGCAACCAGCACGGAGTGGTCGTCGGCTCGGCCGTGCGCACCGTGCTGGTCTGGTGCCGCGAGGGAGCAGCATGAGCGGCCCGTTCGATGGCGACCCGTTCGATGCGAGCTCCTTCGACGACTACAGCGACCCGGCCGGCCTCGACCCCTTCGACGACAGCCCCGCCGGTCTCAGCCCGTTCACGCCGGCCCCGTTCACCCTCGGTCCAGCACTGCTGTTCTGCCCCGCCGACCGGCCGGAGCGTTACGAGAAGGCCGCCGAGCGCGCCGACGCCGTCATCCTCGACTTGGAAGACGCCGTCACGCCCGCTGACCGGGCGGCGGCGCGGCGCGCGCTGATCGAGCATCCGCTTGACCCGGCCACGACAATCGTGCGCATCAATCCGGCCGACACCGACGATTTCGCACTCGATCTGGCCGCGTTGGCCCGCACGGAGTATCGCGACGTGATGCTCGCTAAGACGGTCAGCGCCGGCCAGGTCGAGCGGCTCGAAGCATTTCGGGTGATTGCCCTGTGTGAAACCGCCGCCGGTGTGATCTCGGCGACCGAGATCGCCGCCGAGCGCAACGTTGTCGGGCTCATGTGGGGCGCCGAAGACCTCGTCGCCTCGCTTGGAGGCACGTCGAGCCGTTTCGAGGACGGTCGCTACCGCGACGTCGCTCGCCAGGCCCGCTCCCAGGTGTTGCTGGCCGCCCGTGCGCACGACAAGGCGGCGATCGACACGGTGCACCTTGACATCACCGACACGGCAGGGCTCGAGCTTGAGGCAGCGGATGCCGTCGCCAGCGGTTTCACCGCCACCGCGTGCATCCACCCGAGCCAGGTCGCCGTCATTCGCGCCGCCTACCAGCCGACGGCAGCCGAGGTTGACTATGCCCTCGGGCTGCTCGAGGCCGCCGCAAGCGCGCGCGGCGTCTTCCAGCACGAGGGCCGCATGATCGACGGCCCGGTCTTGCGTCACGCCGAGGCCGTGTTGCGCCGCGCCGCCCGCTGACGGCCGCGCGCTAAATTCACCGGGCCCGCCTTGTAGCCCGGGGCCCAGTTTATAAACTGGGCCCGTGGACGGGGCCTGGGCCCCGTCCACAAGAGAAGGGCGGGTCAGGCGGCCTTGGCGGCCAGAACCTTCTCGATGGCTTCGACGATCTCGGTCGACTCCGGCTCGACCGAGGAGGCGAAACGGTCGACGATCTCACCGGTCGGGGTCACTAGGAACTTCTCGAAGTTCCACTTGATCAGGCCGGGCAGCAGTCCCCGCTTGAACTTGGTGAGCTCCGCATAGAGCGGATGCTGGTGCTTGCCCCGCACATCGACCTTGGCCGTCATGGGAAAGGTCACCCCGTAGGTCATGCCGCAGAATTCCACGATGTCCGCTTCGGTGCCCGGTTCCTGGCCCATGAACTGGTTGCTCGGCAGCCCGAGCACGACGAGTCCCGCGTCGGCGAAGCGCTGGTACAGCGCCTCCAGCCCGGCGTACTGCGGCGTGAAGCCGCACTTCGAGGCCACATTGACCACGAGAACGGTCTTGCCCTGGTAGGCGCCGAAGGTTGTTTCTGTTCCGTCGATGAGGGTGAGGGGGATGTCGTACAGCGCAGAAGAAGTCATTGAAAGATGTTATCGACGAAAGCCTCCATGCTGGCTGCACGGCACCTGTGTAGCTGCAGGCCATCCTGTACCTGCACGGCGCCTGTGTAGATCGTGTATTTGCCCCAAATGGGTGGCAGGCTCAGGTATTCTGATATCAGCTCAGAAATCATGGCGGTCCACTAGAGGATCCGGGTTTCTGCAGCCCGCGCGGCGCAGCGCATTCTTCCGCCGACCGGGCCAACACCCCAGTTTCAGTCGAATCAGCTCCGCCAATGTGTGCCGCTGTCACTCTCGAATGAAACTGTGTGCTCTGACTAGCCGTCGGCATCCGCTAGTACTAATCTCACCAGGAGCACCATGAATTCCTACGTATCGAAGTCCACCAAGCGCGCCACCACCGCCAACGAGTACGTCACGCACGACGTTCGTCGCGCGATCACTGCCACCGGTTACGTCAGCGGCACCGCGCAGCACCTCGAAGCCGGCGACTACGTTTCGCCGCAGCCGAGCGCTGCCGGGCGCCGCGCCGCGTAGCCACCGGCCAGGCCGCTTGAGCGGTGAGCAACACCAAAAGAGGGATTCCGCCACGTGCGGGGTCCCTTTTTTGTGACCGAAAACGCTGCGTGTTGATGCATCGGTAGACTAGTGAGGTACCTGGCCAGTATTTTTCTTGCCCGCCAGGCACGACACGAGGTACGCGTATGCGCGCTGAAGCCCCCTGAGTATTGCTCGCTGGCTTTCGGTATGCCCGATCTCGGTCCCCACACACCTGGACATGCAGTACCGCAGACAACGAAATGAGATTCATGAATAACCACTACCTCGACCTGAGCACTCCGCCGGCACTGCCGGCTCGCGGCATGCGCATCATCCCGCTCGGAGGCCTCGGCGAGATCGGCCGCAACATGACCGTCTTCGAGCACAAGGGCAAGCTGCTCATCATCGACTGCGGCGTTCTCTTCCCCGAAGACAACCAGCCCGGCATCAACGTGATCCTGCCCGACTTCACCGCCATCCGTGACCGTCTGCAGGACATCGAGGCCATCGTGCTCACCCACGGCCACGAAGACCACATCGGCGCAGTGCCGTACCTGCTCAAGGAACGCGGCGACATTCCCGTCGTCGGTTCCAAGCTCACCCTGGCCTTCCTCGCTGCAAAGCTGCAGGAGCACCGCCTCAGCCAGAACTTCATCGAGGTGAAAGAAGGCGAGCGCCGCACGATCGGCCAGTTCGACCTCGAGTTCATCGCCGTCAACCACTCCATCCCCGACGGCCTGGCCATCGCCATTCGTACCGAAGCCGGCCTTGTGCTGGCGACCGGTGACTTCAAGATGGACCAGTTCCCGCTCGACAAGCGCCTCACCGACCTCGGCGCCTTCGCACGCCTGGCCGAAGAGGGCGTCGACCTGTTCATGACGGACTCGACCAACGCCGAGGTTCCCGGCTTCACCACCGCCGAGAAGGACATCGGACCGGCGATCGACACCGTGTTCCGCACCTCCCCGCGCCGCATCATCGTGTCGAGCTTCGCCAGCCACGTGCACCGCATCCAGCAGGTCATCGATGCTGCCGTCAAGCACAACCGCAAGGTGGCCTTCGTCGGCCGCTCCATGGTGCGCAACATGGGCATCGCGAGCGAGCTCGGCTACCTCAACATTCCCAAGGGCCTGCTCGTTGATATGAAGGCGCTCGAGCGCATGAAGGACGACAAGGTCGTTCTCATCTGCACCGGTTCGCAGGGTGAGCCGATGGCTGCGCTGTCGCGTATGGCCAACCGCGAACACGTCATCAAGATCGGCGAGGGCGACACCGTGCTGCTCGCGAGCTCGCTGATCCCCGGAAACGAAAACTCCATCTACCGCGTCATCAACGGTCTGATTCGTTGGGGCGCGAACGTCGTGCACAAGGGCAACGCCAAGGTGCACGTCTCCGGTCACGCCAGTGCCGGCGAGCTTGTCTACTGCTACAACATCGTCAAGCCGGTCAACGTCATGCCGATCCACGGCGAATGGCGTCACTTGACGGCCAACGCCGACCTCGCCATCGCGACCGGTGTTGCCGAAGAGAACGTCATCGTCGTCGAAGACGGCGTTGTCGTCGACCTCATCGACGGTCACGCCAAGGTCACCGGCCGTGTTGTCGCCGACTACGTCTTCGTCGACGGGATGACCGTAGGCGGGGCAGCATCCGCTGCGATGGAAGATCGCCGTAAGCTCGCCGAGGACGGCACCATCACCATCCTCGGAATTCTCAACGCCAAGACCGGCACGCTCTCCGAGCCGGTCGAGTTCCTGGCGCGCGGATTCGTGCACGACGACGAGTGGGTCAAGGGAGCCACCAAGGTCATCGACGAGGCCATGAAGGCCGCGAACCGCATCAAGATCGTCGACGGCGCCGAGCTCGAAGACCTGTTCACGCAGTCCGTGAGCCGCTGGATGAACCGCAAGTACCGTCGCAGCCCCGTCATCACCTCCGTGGTGGTCGACGCGTAAGCAGCACCGAACAGAAAGGGCCGCATCCTCCGCGAGGATGCTGCCCTTTCTGGTTGAACGAACCAGCTACATGAAGTCTTCGGCGGTCGCGTTCGCGATGTCGATCAGCACAAGCTTCGGGTTCTCCTTGGCAATGGCCTGCAGGCGCCACGGAGTGCTGAACAGGGCGAGCAGGGTGCCGTCGGAGCGGGTGAATACCTCCACCTGGCGGGTTCCGGCGAGCACGAGCGCGCTCTCCTTGTCGGTCTTGCGGGCCACCTGGTAGGGCAGCGCTTCCATGCGGATGTCCGCGTGGAAGTCGTGCACCATGCGGTCTTCGACCACCTCGAACTGCATCGGTCCGACGGCGCCGAGCACGGGAGCCTGCTCGCCGCGCACCTCGGAACGCATCACCTGGATGACACCCTCGTGGTCGAGCTGGTCGATGCCGCGGCGAAACTGCTTGTGCTTGCTCGAGTCCACGGGGCGGATCGCCCGAAAATGTTCGGGGGAGAACAGCGGCAGCGGCGGAAACTCCACCCGCTCGTCTTCAAAGATCGAATCGCCCACCCGCAGCGCCGACGCGTTGACGAGCCCCACGATGTCGCCGGGCCAGGCCTGGTCGGTGACGGTGCGTTCCTTGCCAAACAGCTGCTGGGCATACTTGGTGGCGAAGGGCCGCCCGGTCGCCGCGTGCGTGACGATCATGCCGCGGCGAAATTCGCCCGAGCACACGCGCACGAAGGCCACGTGGTCGCGGTGCGCGGAGTTCATGCCGGACTGTACCTTGAACACGAAACCGGAGAACGGTGAGGTGACCTTTCGCGGGTTGCCGTCGATGTCGATGCGGGCTTCGGCCGGCGGCGCGAACTCCACCAGGGTGTCGAGCAGCTGCTGTACGCCAAAGTTGGCCACGGCCGCGCAGAACAGCACCGGGGTGGTCTGGCCGTCGAGAAACAGCTCGGAGTCGTGATTTTGCGACTCAGCGTCGAGCAGCTCGGATTCTTCGACAGCGGATGCCCAGGCCGGGCCTTCCTCGATCGCCGCGTCGGCGGCATCCAGCCGCACCGATTCGGCCACTGTCGCTCCGCCCGCCGTGCGGGTGAAGCGCAGAAAGTCGCCGGAGCGGCGATCGAGCACGCCGCGCAGGTCGCCGGCTTCGCCGACCGGCCAGTTCAGCGGGGTCGGCAGCAGGCCGGTGCGGGTCTGGATCTCGTCCATCAGGGCCAGGGGAGTGTCGCCGGGGCGGTCCCACTTGTTAATGACGGTGATGACCGGCAGGCCGCGCTGCTTGCATACGGCGAACAGCTTCATGGTCTGCGGCTCGAGACCCTTGGCCGCGTCGACGAGCATCACCGCGGCATCCACTGCGGAGAGCACCCGAAAGGTGTCCTCCGAGAAGTCGGCGTGCCCGGGGGTATCGACGAGGTTGATCACGGCGTCGTGGTATTCGAACTGAATGGCGGCGCTGGTGACCGAGATGCCGCGGGCCTTTTCCATCTCCATCCAGTCCGAGACGGTGCCGCTACGGCCGGCCTTGCCGTGGGTGGCACCGGCGGAGGTGATGGCGCGGGCGTGCAGCAGAAGGGCCTCGGTCAGAGTGGACTTGCCCGCGTCGGGGTGGCTGATCACCGCGAAGGTGCGGCGACGGAGGGCCTCGCGGGGAACCTGGGGGTTGGGCACGGAGGCGTCGGTGGTCATGGCTGCTTTCCTGCGGCTGATTCGGGCAGGATACCTCGCCAGCCGATCGATCACGTGATTCGACAGGCGGCGGCCCAGGGCGGATGTGCACCTGCACAGGCAGCCCAATTTTTGCGCAATCTTCAGTCTAACAAATCGGGGGCGCACCGACTGGCGGTCGGCAGCCACCGCCCCCTGTTCGGCCGCCCGCGACGTACATTTTGGTAACGGTTTAGCGTGCCGCCGGGAAATGTCGGTGGCCTCGCCTAAAGTCGGCCCAAGAGCACTTTACGACGAGAAAACCCGGCAGAACGCACAGGTCGGGCGAACACCCCGGGAGGAGAACGCAATGCCCCGACAGGTGGTCTCATCATCTCTGGATGCGATGTCGGTCGACCGCGTACAGGCCGAGACGGGGCCGTCCGAGACGACCGTGGGTTCGCGCCCGGTTCGCCGGCAGATTGTGGGAACCGATCTGTGCGTGCATCCACTCGCCCTGGGCTGCAACGCCTTCGGCTGGACCGCGACAAATGATGCCTCCCTGGCCATTCTCGACGCGCACCGCGATCTCGGCGGCAATTTTCTGGACACAGCCGACAGCTTCGCGGCCGGCCGCAGCGAAGTGATCATTGGGTCCTGGCTGCGTTCTCGGGGCGCGCGGGCCGAAACCGTGCTGGCCACGAAGATCGGCCGCAATCTCGACAACCCCGGACTGACCCAGCGCAGCATCGTCGCCGCTGTCGAGGCGAGCCTGGTGCGGCTCGGTACCGACTACGTCGACCTGCTTTATTTTCACTTCGACGACAAGACCGTCGCCCTCGAAGAGAGCCTGGTTGCCGTGGACGCGCTGATGCGCGCCGGCAAGGTGCGCTACCTGGGTGCCTCGAACTTCTCGGCGGAACGGCTCATGGAAGCCCGGGTGCTCTCAGCCCTCGGCCTGCCCAAGTTTGTCGCCGCCGAAACCCCGTACAACCTCGTACATCGCGCCGAACTCGAAAAAGACGTCGCGGTCGTCGCCCGCGCCCAGCACCTGGCCCTGATGCCCGGCTTCGCCCTCGCCCACGGTTTTCTGGCCGGCGCGTACCGCAACAAAGCGGATGCCGCCGACACCGCCCGCGGTCAGCTCGCCAAGGTCTACCTCAACCGTCGATCGCTGCGCGTTCTCGCCGTGGTCGACCGCATCGCCGCAGCGCAGGGCACGGCCCCGGCGTCGATCGCCCTGGCCTGGCTGCTCGCCCGGCCCGACGTGGTGGCGCCGGTGGCCGGCGCGGGCCGGGCCGACCAGGTGCAGTCTTTGGTCGCGGCGGCGGGCATCCGTCTCGGCCGTAACGACCTGCTCGACCTCGACCGGGTATCGGCCTACTGACCTCGCAGCGTTAGGCGCCCGACTCGTCGAGTACTCGCTGGATGGCGCGCAGCAGGGCGGTGTGGGCACCGATCGGGTCGCCGAGGTTGGCACCGGCGAAGGCGCCGTCGCGGGCGAGAAAGAAGTCGTCGGCGGCGTCCCCGGGCCGGGCGTGGCCCATGCCGCGGAACATGTCCTCGATCGACCGGCCGTACCAGTCCCGGTGTGCAGACACGGCCTGGCGCACCGGGTGGGCCGGGTCGGTGAACTGGGCGGCCGCGTTGATGAACGGGCAGCCGTGGAAGCCTTCGCGGATGACCTGCGCCGAGATCTCGTTGACGACTCCGCGCAATCGCTGTTCCGGGGTGTCGTATCGCGTGTCAAGGCTGGCGAGAAAATCGCGAGCCAGGCGGTCGCGGCCCTGCAGGTACACGACAATGAGGGCATCCTTCGAGCGGTAGTACTTGTAGAAAGTTGCTTTGGTGACCTTCGACTCGCTGATGATGCGGTCCACACCCACGGTGTGAACACCCTCGGTATAGAAGAGTCGGTCGGCGGTGGCGAGGATGCGCACCTTGGCGTGCGTCGCCGGCCGAACGGCTTCAGCTGTCAGCGTGGTCATGCGGCACTCCTTTATGAGGGGGCAGAAAACAGCCCCAGATGAGCGCAAATCCGGGAGTTTTCCCCGGTCGGCTCCCAGACTGTAACACACCCTAGACAGACCAGTCTGTCGCAATCGACCCAACGGAGCATTCCGGCCAAACTGGGGGTAGGCCAGCGAGTTCCCACGGTAGAGGCGGCCGCCCCGATCGGGTCTTGTAAGGTGGTGGATGATATGAACGGTGCAGTCGACTTTCCCCTAGACCAGGCCGAACTCTCGTTTCGGGCCGCCGGCGATGCCCTCGTGCGGCGCACCGTTTTGCCGAGCGGTGTTCGCATTCTCAGCGAGCAAGTGCCGGGCGCCCGCAGCCTCACGATCGGTTACTGGGTGGCCGTCGGTGCCCGCGACGAACAACCGGGGCATTTCGGCTCCACCCACTTTCTTGAGCACCTGCTGTTCAAGGGCACACCGACGCGGTCAGCACTGGACATCGCCATCTCGTTCGACGCGGTCGGCGGCGAACACAACGCCATGACCGCCAAGGAATACACCTGCTACTACGCCAAGGTGCAGGACCGGGACCTCGGCATGGCCATCGATGTACTCACCGACATGTTGACGTCCTCCAAACTGGATGAAGGTGAATTCGAAACCGAGCGTGGCGTCATTCTCGAGGAACTCGCCATGGCCGACGATGATCCGGCCGATGTCGCCAACGAGAGATTTTTCGAAGCCGTGCTGGGAAAACATCCGTTGGGCCGCCCCATCGGCGGCAGCGCCGACGATATTCGCGCGGCCTCCCGCACGGCCGTGTGGGAGCACTACCAGGCCAACTATCGCCCGCAGGACCTCGTCGTGACGGTGGCCGGTGCCGTCGACCACGACCAGCTGGTCGACGCCGTCACCCGCGCGCTCGAACGGGCCGGCTGGGACCTCAGCATCGCGCAAACTCCGGTGAGCCGCCGTGGCGGTGCGCCGGCCGAAATCCACCAAGGACAGGCCCTGACGATCGTCAAACGTCCGCTCGAGCAGGCCAACCTGCTGCTCGGCATGCCCGGCCTGCTGGCAACCGACGACCGTCGCGTCACGATGAGCGTGCTCACCTCGATCTTCGGTGGGGGAATGTCGAGCCGACTGTTCCAAGAAGTACGTGAGAAGCGCGGCCTGGCCTATTCGGTCTATTCCTTCGCGCCCGGCTACTCCGACGCCGGCCTGTTCGGCATGTATGCCGGGTGCACGCCCGCCAAGGCCGGGCAGGTCGCTGAGCTCATGCTGAGTGAACTGCACCACCTCGCCGCTGACGGTGTCACGGCTGACGAGATGAAACGTGCGTCCGGCCAGCTGAGCGGGGCATCCGCTTTGGCCCTGGAAGACTCGGACACCCGCATGTCTCGGCTGGGGCGGTCCGAGATCACCCTCGGCGAGTTCGCCGATCTCGACGAAGCACTGCGCCGCCTTGCGCTCGTCACAGCGGCCGATGTGCAGGAGCTCGCCGCCGAGCTCGCGAGCGGTCCGGTCTCGATCGCCGCGGTCGGGGCCCTCGAGGATGATGCCTTCGCCGCGATCCTTCCAGGCTGACCTTCACCCCACAGCTTGTGCTCCATCCGCCCCGGCGGACTTCTGAACTTTGAAATGGACGATGATGCCCCAGTACATCTACCTGGTACGCCATGGCGAGCAGCAGGATGCCGAACACGGCCTGCACGACGGTCCGCTGTCACCGCGCGGCAAACGCCAGGCGCTGCTGATCGCCGACCGCCTGAGCGGGGTTCCGTTCACCGGTGCCTGGCACTCACCGCTGCAGCGGGCTGCTGAGACCGCCGAGATCATGGCGGAACGACTGCCCGCCCTGCACAGCGAATCGTCGGCGCTGCTGTTCGACTGCATCCCCTCTGGCCGGGCAGCCGAAACGCCGTCGGCCTACGACCCGTTCTTCGGCTCCGTCACCGACGATGAGATCGCCGCCGGACGAGCGCAGATGGAAGACGCCGTCGCCGAATTTCTGCAACCGCGCCGCAGCCAGCGGCACGACCTGCTGATCACCCACAATTTCGTGATCGCCTGGTTTGTGCGTGAGGTTCTCGGCGCTCCCGATTGGCGCTGGGTCGGCATCAATCAGGCCAATTGCGGCTTGACCGTGCTGCAGCAAAAGCCGGGCCGTCCCTGGACCCTGGTCACCCACAACGACCTTGGCCACCTGCCGGTCGAGCTGCGTACCGGGCTGCCGGAACCCCTGATGTTCTAAAGTCGCTTGCAATACCAGTGCGTGGCATTGGGATTGTCGTTGTACGACGGAATGCTTTCGTAGCCCGTGCTCTGATACAGCGCCCCGGCGGTGGCGAGACTCACGTTGGTGTCGAGCACCACTTCGGCGCCTCCGAGTTCTGCCGCCCGCCGCTCGAGCTCGGCCAGCAGCAGGCGCCCCCATCCGCGCCCGCGGGTTGTGGGTTGAATCCACAAATGTTTGACCTCGAAGCGAACGGGTTCGTTCTCTCCTTCGGCGCTACCCAACCGACGGATGCCCCCGCACCCGACATACGCGCCGCTCGCGTCGTTGCCCGCCGGGCCATCGCTCGTGGGTTCGTCGAGCACCGCGAGAAAGATGCCCTGCGGCGGCACGAACTGCTCCGCGAGCGGATAGGTCGGGTGGTAGGTGCCCTGGGGTTGCCGAAACGACAGTTCGGGGCTGCTGAAATATTCTGTGAGCAGGGTGAGGGCCGCGGCATCCGCGACGGACACGGCGTGAAACTGAGGCATCTGCCAAGGCTATTGCGCGGGCAAGTGCGGGCGCGATCAATTGGTAGATTGGTCTCATGACAACGACGGTGGCCATCATTGGCGCAACGGGCAAGATGGGCAGCCTGGTCTCCGACCTGATCGACCGAACAGAGGGTTTTGAGGTCGTCGCCCGACTGGACTCGAAGAGCGAGCTCAGTGAGATGCTCGGGGCAGAGATTGCCATCGACCTCACCCGACCGGACGTGAGCCGGAGCGTCGTCGACTTTGCGACCGAGCACGGTTTGCGCGTACTCGTCGGCACCTCCGGCTGGAGCCAGGACGGCATCGATTCGCTCGACCGCCGCCTCGCCGGTCGTGACGATACCGGTGTCATCATCATTCCGAACTTCTCGATCGGCTCGGTGCTCGCCACGGCGTTCGCGGCCCTCGCCGCCCGGTTTTACGATTCCATCGAGATCGTTGAAGCCCATCAGCCATCCAAGGTCGATTCACCGTCTGGGACCGCGGTGCGCACCGCCGAACTGATCGGCCGGGCGCGCGCCGAACTCGGTCCGGTCTCCGCGCCGCACACCGACCAACGTCCCCGCGGGCAGCAGGTGTCGAGCGTGCCCGTACACAGCCTGCGCCTGTCCGGACTGTTGGCCCGTCAGGACGTGTTTCTCGGCGGTACCGGCGAAACCCTCACGATCAGCCACAACACACTCTCGCCGAACGCCTACGAGAGCGGCATTCTGCTGGCCCTCAATGCGACCCGAACGGCTACCGGGGTGACAGTCGGCCTCGATCAGGTGGTCGATCTGGGATTTGGCATTGCCGGCACCACCGAAAAGGCTTTCCAGTGAAGGGCAAGATCGCCGTCGTCGTCATGGCGGTGCTGCTGGTTTTCTACCTTGTGCTGGCCGGAGTGCGGGCCGTCGCGTTCATTCAGAGCGGCGAGCCGGTCGGCATCGCCATCGGGCTCGCACTGCTCATTTTGCCGCTGATCGGCTTCTGGGCGCTGGCGCGTGAAGTTGCGTTCGGCATCCGCTCTGAACGCCTGGTGCGTCAGCTCGACGACCTGGGGGAGCTTCCCGGCACCGATCTGCCGATGCGTCCGAGTGGTCGCCCCTACCGGGATGCCGCCGACGAGCAGTTTCCGGCGGCACAGGCTGCGGTCGAAGCTGAGCCGGAGAACTGGCACGCCTGGCTGCGCCTCGGCCTCGCCTACGACGCGTCCGGTGACCGCAAGCGCGCTCGCGGTGCGATCCGCACCGCGATTGCACTCGAGCGCACGCCGAAGTAACGAGTAGGCTACGGCTGGCGCAGCATCCAGGCGATCGCGGTCGCCGGATTGCGATGAAAGAACTCGAACCCGTCGTCCAGGAGCTTCTGGGCGCTGACCTGCTGGTCGGCGAGCAGCAGCTGGCGGGCGGCATCCTGCAGCAGCAGCGTCAGGATCTGCTTGGGCACCGGCACGACGAACGGTCGATGCAGCGCCGTGGCCAGCGCCTTGATGATGTCGTTCGAGGTCGCCGGGGTAGGCCCGACCAGGTTTACCGGGCCGGACAAGGTCGAGGTCAGCAGATGCACGATGGCCGCGGCCTCGTCGTGCAGGCTGATCCAGGCCCAGTGCTGCTGTCCGCCACCGAGTGGTCCGGCCAGGCCGAGCTTGGCCAGGGGAAGCACCGGTTTCAGCGCGCCGCCCTTGGCCAGAACGAGGCCGGTGCGCAGCGTCACAACGCGGGTCGGCTTCGGCGCCAGCTGGGCCGCAGCCTCCCACTGAGTAACGACGTCGGCTAGAAAATCGGTTCCCACAGCGGATGTTTCGCTCAGGATCTCCCCGGGCCGATCGCCGTAGACCCCAACGGCAGAACCGTTCAGGAGAACCGTCGGGGGAGTGGTGGCCTGGGCGAGGGCATCGGTGATCGTGCGGGTGGCCGACAGCCGTGAACTCAGGATCTCTTTGCGATACCCCGCCGTCCACGGCAGCCGCGCCAGTGATGCACCCGAGAGGTTGACGACCGCGTCAATGGTGTCGAGCACGTTCACGTCGAGGGCATGGGCTGCGGGGTCCCACCGAACCTCGTTCTTGCCGAGGGCTTCCCGCCGCACCAGCCGCACCGGGGTGTGCCCGGCGGCGGCCAGCTGGCGACTAAGCTCCCGACCGATGAGGCCGGAGGCTCCGGCGATCAGAACGCGCACGCCCTGACCTAGGCCAGTTCGGCTTCAATGGTGATGGGAATGCCCGCGAGTGCCTTCGAGATCGGGCAGTTGTCCTTGGCATCCTGGGCGAACACCTCGAACTCGGCCTCGGTAAGGCCCGGAATCTTGGCGCTGACCAGAAGGTGGCTTCCAATGACCCCGGTGCCGGCCGCAAAGGTGACGGCCGCGGTGGTCTGGATGCTCTCCGGAGTGTGGCCGGCCGAACCGAGTGCGTTGGCGAGGGCCATGGAGAAGCAGGCCGCGTGGGCTGCACCGAGCAGTTCCTCCGGGTTGGTCGTGTTCGACACTCCCTCGGCGCGGGCTTTCCAGTTCACCGAGAATTCGGCGGCGTGCGAGGAATCCAGGGTGACGGTGCCGGAGCCGGTCGGAAGATCGCCGGTCCAGACGGTGGTTGCTTCACTGGTGAGCGTCGTGGGCATGGTGTTACCTCCAGGTGATTGAATTCCACCCTAACCGTCTCACCTGCCCCGCGAAGGAGTCCCGTCTGGGAATTACCTGAGAGCCAGCCGACACGCCACGGGAGCAGGCAGGGTACCCTGCCGGGCGTGTTCCGGCAGCATTGGG
Source organism: Cryobacterium flavum (assembly GCF_900103805.1). Lineage (GTDB taxonomy): Bacteria > Actinomycetota > Actinomycetes > Actinomycetales > Microbacteriaceae > Cryobacterium > Cryobacterium flavum. Next base: position 228,509 of record NZ_FNIB01000007.1, read on the forward strand.
CTGGGTGGCTCAGGCGTTCCCGACGGTTCGGCCGGCCCGGTTGAGCACACCGAATCGCACGAGCAGCAGGTAGATCTGGCAGCCGAGGCAGTAATCAAAGGCGGCGTTGAGAAAGGCCGCGACGAATGCTGCGGCCGCGGCGATGGGGATAGCGCCGGGAACTCCGGCCAGGCCCAGTGCCAGCCCAATCAGGGTCACCACGAGGCCGACGCCCTGGGCAAAAGTGGGCGGCGCGGCGTCCTCGAGCTCGGTCGGTGGCGCCAGGTGCGGTCGAACCCACCGCTTGAACACGAGGCCGTAGGGGTGCCGCCCGGCGCCGGCGAACGCGCCCCAGGCGAACAGGGCCGTAATCACAGCCAGCAGCGCCAGTGCGGCAGCGGATGCCCCGGTCAGCGACAAAAACACGACCGAGAGTAACAGCAGGGCCGTGATGGCTGCGCCGAAGCGGGGGCCGCGCGGATCGAGCGGGGGGCGGGACGACGTCGACATGTCAGCTCCGTTGACTGGTAATGAAGGGGTGGGAGTGCTGCGTGATCGCATCGAGGGTCGAGTTGATCGCGGCCCGGTTCGGCGCGCCGCCCACGCGAGCTCGCACTCGCCCGGTCGCGTCCAAAATCAGGGTCGTCGGGGTTTGAAGAATTGAATAGCGGTTGGCGAGATCGGCGCGGTGGGTGAGATCGACATCGACGTGCACGACTCCCGGGCGCTCAGCGGCCACGTCGCCCAGCAGCCGGCGGGTTCCGGGGCAACGGGCGCACATCTCGGTCGAAAACTGCAGCAGGGTAGCGGCGGGGCCGAACGGGGCCGTGGCCGCGACATCCGCTGGCGTGATGACGTCGCCGGCAACGCGGGCCACGCGTCCTTGGCGGGCTCGCCAGACGAGTCCAAGAACGGTCGTGGCCGCTAACAGGGCCAGTAACAGTCCGATCGCTTCGAGTGGGTTCATGTTGTCGACGTTACGTGGGCGCGGGTCTATTCGGGGGACTGTGACAAGAGATTACGGCTGCGCGCGGGCGTGCCGGCGAGCAGACCAGCTAGCCTGAGGCGGTGTCTGAAATTGAGTTTCGATCTGAAATGACCGTGGAGCTGGTGCGCGCGAGCGCTCACGATTCCGACGTACTGTTTGCCGCCCGGGTGTCGACCCTGGGAGAGCAGACGCTCGAGCAGGGCCAGCTCGACGGCTCAGCGAGTGAGGCCGATGAGAAGCGTGACCGCGGGCTGATCAATTACCTCATTCGCGACCGGCACGGTTCGCCGTTCGAACACAACTCAATGACGTTCTACGTGCGCGCGCCCATTTTCGTGTTCCGCGAATTCATGCGACACCGCATTGCCTCCTACAACGAAGAATCGGGCCGCTACCGGGAGCTGAACCCCGTTTTCTACGTGCCGTCCGCAGAGCGCAACCTCGTGCAGGTCGGCAAGCCGGGAGCCTACGACTTTCTGCCCGGCACGGCCGAGCAGACCGCGCTGGTGCAGCAGCAGACCCGCGCCGCCGCGATTCACGCCTACGAGGCCTACCAGCGGATGCTCGAAGCTGGCGTTGCACGCGAAGTCGCGCGCATCGTGCTGCCGCTGAACATCTACTCCTCCATGTACGTCACGCTCAACGCTCGCTCGCTGATGAACTTTCTCAGCCTGCGCACGAAACGGCAGGGGACGACGTTCCCCTCGTTCCCGCAGCGCGAGATCGAAATGTGCGCCGAGCAGATGGAAACCCACTTCGAGGCCTTGATGCCCCTCACCTACTCCGCATTCAATAAGAACGGCCGAGTCTCCCCGTAGCAGAGCGGATGCGGCGAAGCGATAGCCTGTACTTCGTGTCTACCTCTACGAATCCCTTTGGCCAGGTGCTGGTCGCACTGGTCACCCCGTTTACCTTTGATGGCGAAGTGGACTGGGCCGGGGTGGAGAAGCACATCGACGACGTCATCAACGCCGGTGCCGACGGCATCGTCGTCACGGGCACGACCGGTGAGACGAGCACCCTGACCGACCCGGAGAAGATCCGCCTGGTCGAGGTCGGCAAGTCAGTCGCGAACGGCCGCGCGAAGATCATCACCGGTGGTGGTTCGAACGAGACCGCACACGCCATGCAGCTCGCCCGGCAGAGCGAAAAGGCCGGCGCCGACGGCAACATGATCGTTACCCCGTACTACAACAAGCCGACCCAGGCCGGAATCCTCACCCACTTCCGCATGATCGCGGATGCCACCGATCTGCCCGTCATCCTCTACGACATCCCCGGCCGTACCGGTGTTGCAATCGCTTACGAGACCATCCTGCGCGCGGCCAAGCACCCCAACATCCTGGCCATCAAAGACGCCAAGGGCGACTTCGCGCAGGTCAGCCGGGTACTTAACCAGACCGACCTCCTGTACTTCTCCGGCGACGACCCCAACGTTCTGGCACACCTCTCGATCGGTGCGACCGGCCTGATCGGAGTCACCGGCAACATCACGGCGACCCCGTACCGGCACATGGTCGACGCCGTCAACCGCGGTGACCTCAAGGTCGCAACCAAAGCCCACCAGCAGCTAGAACCGCTCGTGCGCGCCGTGATGACCCACGTTCCCGGCACCGTCGCGGTGAAGTACATCCTGCACGGCCTCGGCCGCATCGGCAGCCCACGCGTTCGCCTGCCCCTGGTCGGCCCGGAGGACTCTGAAGCCGCTCAGATCGAGGACGAGCTGTCGCTGGTGCAGAACATTCCCGGCGTGGACTTCTCCAACTTCCGCCCCGACCGCAACGCGGCCGCCGGCGGATCGCTGCCCAAGGTCGCCGGCACCACCCGCTAAGCGCTTGCGCCGTCGGCGCCGGAGTCGGCTGAGGCGTCTCCGCTCGTAAAACGCTAGGATCAGCCCATCGAGCGCGACCAAGTCGGGTCGGCCGTGTGGGGAGTGTCGTGAACGTTGCACGCAAATGGGTCTTTCCTATTCTTCGATTGATTGTCATCGCGGCCATCGCGGTGGCGCTGGTCAAGCTGGCGTTCTACCCCGACAACGCGGTAAACAGTAATCCCGCCGAACCGACCGGCGTCATCGTCGAACCCCAGATTCCGGTTGCCCTCGGCACCATCAGCAACGACGTCACCCTGCCGGGCACGGTCAGCGCCGACCCGGCCGTCGCCGTCAAAGCGACCGCCATCGGAACGGTCGACGAGATCTTCGTGGCTGCCGGCCAGGCCGTGAACAAAGACGACAAGATCTACGACATTCGGGTCGAGACGATCAAAGACCCGGTCGAAACAACGGATGCCGACGGTAACGTCACCATCACCCAGCCCAAACCGGTGATCACCTTCGCCAAGGTACTGGCCCCGATCACCGGCATCCTGAGCTCGCTCACGGTGATCCACGGCCAAAGCGTGGCCGTGGGGGATTCGACCGGCCAGGTGGCACCACCGAGCTTCTCGGTGAGCGGAGCGCTCAGCCCCGAGCAGCAGTATCGGCTGCTATCCAAGCCGACCGAAGCATCCGTCGCGATCACCAATGGGCCGGCGCCGTTCACCTGCACGGGCCTGACCATCACCACCCCGCTGGCTGGGGAAGCGGCCGGCGGTGACAGTGGGACCGGCGGCCAGACGGGCACGAGCGGCACGACCGTCACCTGTGCGATTCCGGCCGAGGTGACAGTGTTCTCCGGACTGGCCGCGCAGATCACGATCGCGGCCGGCCTCGCCGAAAACGTGCTTGTCGTGCCAACAACTGCGGTCAAGGGGTCGGCCGAGACCGGTGTCGTCTGGTTCGTGTTGGCCGACGGTGGCACCGAAGAACGCCCGGTCACGCTCGGCATGACCGACGGCACCAACGTGCAGGTCATCGACGGACTCGTCGAGGGCGATGTGATCAATCAATTCGTGCCGGGCGCCCCCGTGGCTCCGGGAGCCGACGGCTGCGATACACAAACCGATGGTAGCCAAGTCTGCTACATGCCGAGCATCTCCAGCAGCGGGATCTCCCATTGACTTTTCTGCACCTGGAGGGCGTGACCCGCACAGTTCAGCTCATTGATGCGCCGCCGCTGACGATTCTCTCCGGTGTCGACCTCGACGTCGACGTGGGCGACCGTGTCTCGATCGTGGGCCGCTCCGGTTCGGGCAAGACCACCCTGCTCAACCTGCTCGGGCTGCTCGACAACCCCACCAGCGGCACCATGCTGTTTGAAGATCGCCCGGTGCAGTCGCTGTCCTCCGGCGCCCGCGACCGCCTCCGCGGCCGTGAGGTGGGTTTCATCTTTCAACAGTTCAACCTGCTCCAGGGCCGCACCGCCCTGGAAAACGTGATGACCCCGCTGCTCTACGCCGAGGGTCGCCAATTCTGGCAGCGCGCCCGCATCGCCACCGAGATGCTCGAACGGGTTGGCCTCGGAGATCGGCTGGCTTCACTGCCCGACAAGTTGAGCGGCGGTGAGCAACAGCGCGTGGCCATCGCTCGCTCGCTCGTGCGCGGCCCGCGGCTCATTCTCGCCGACGAACCTACCGGCGCCCTCGACCTGGAAACCGGCGAGACGGTGATGGACTTGATCGACGAGGTCGCCACCGAATCCGGGGCGGCGCTGGTCACCATCACCCATGACCCGGCCATCGCTGCCCGGGCCACCCGGCATCTGCGGCTCGACCACGGCGTATTGCAGGTCGCCAGCACCGTGCCCGCCAGTAGCGTGCCAGCATGAAGCGCCTCGCGAGCAACGTGGTCGGCGCCATCATCGAGGCCTGGCAGGAAGTATGCATCCACAAGACCCGCGTCATGCTGTCCCTGATCGGGGTGGCCGTCGCCGTCTGCGCCATCACGACCGTAGTCGGCCTCGGCGGGGTCGCGCAGCAGGCCACCGTGGAATCCAACGAACGATCGGGCGGCCGCCCGGCCAGCCTTTACCTGTCTGCGTCGATGAACGATGGCTCCACCCCCACCGAGATGCCTGAAATCTGGCGCACCGCGCTCGAACGGTACAAAATCGACTACGCCAGCCGTGTCGTCAATACGCAGCAGACGGTGCAATTCACCGACGGCGCCGTACCGGTGCAGACGATCGGGGTGGATCCGCCCTACGGCACCATGCACCGCATTACTCTCGAAGAGGGGAGCTGGTTCACCGATGACGACCAGACCCGGCTCGCTCCGGCTGTGCTCATCAACTCCATTTTCTGGGACCGCCTCGGCCGACCCGACCTCGCCACTCACCCGACCACCACCCTGCTCGGTGAAGGCTCTACGACGGCCGTCGTCACCGGCGTCTATCCGGCCCTCTCCTACGAGACCGAGCCGGCGATGTACATGCTCGCCGACGCACTCACCGCCATCACGCCGGTCGTCACCGACCCCAATTTTCAATTCGGGCCGCCGTCCTACGAGCTGTGGGTACCCGTTGACATCTCAGAACAGCTCGTGACCGCTCTGCAACGTGACGTGCAGGGCGCCCTGGGTGCTGACGCGTTCGTGCAGGTGAACCGGCAAGATTTCGCGGCTTACCAGGACGGCGACCCCTACCTCTCGCTCAAACTCACTGTCGGCGCCATCGCCGGTCTGGTGCTGCTGCTCGGAGCGCTCGGACTGGTCAATATCGCCCTGGTCACCCTCAAACAGCGCATCCGAGAGATCGGCATTCGCCGCAGCTTCGGGGCGACCGCCGGTCGGGTGTTCTTCGCCGTGATGATGGAAAGTGTTGTCGCCACCGTCGTCGCCGGCATCGTCGGCGTCATCGCCGCCGTTCTCATTGTCAAGAGTCCGTTCGTCGAGGACTTCATCAGCCAGGGCCAGGTCACCGACTTTCCACCGTTCCCGGTCGAAGCCGCCGTGCTCGGCCTGGTCTGCGCCACCGTGGTCGGCGCCCTCGCCGGGCTGATCCCCGCACTTGTCGCGGTGCGGGTGAAGGTGATCGACGCCATCCGCTACTAAACTAGCGCGCGACAAACGGATGCTGCCGCGTGCGCAATACCCGCCTGTCGCGAGGGCCGTGGGCGTGGGGTCGGCCGAATGTCGGTGGTGCTTGGTAGCGTTATTTCATGGCTACGAGCACTAAGTCGACCGGGCGTGCCCGCACCCCGGCAGCGAAGGGCGCTCCGGCGCGCAAACCGAGGGCGACGAGCGCCGGCGGTACCACCGCGCAGAAGACCGTCAAATTCACCGCTGTCGACGTGAAGCCGAGCCTGGGTGCCCGCGCCTGGATGGGCCTGGCCCACCTCGCGGGCGCAGCAGCCCGTGCCCTTGGCCCTGAAAAACTCTCCAAAGACGAACGCCGCGACGGTCTGCCGTTCTTTCTCGTGCTGCTCGCCATCTCCGGCGCCATCGTTGAGTGGTTCCTCATTAACAACCTCGTCGCCCAGCGGCTCGACGCCTACACCTTCGGTGGCCTGTTCGGCCGGGTTGCCTTCGCCCTGCCGGTCATTCTGCTGCTGTTCTCGGTCTGGCTGTTTCGCAAACCCAGTTCGGTGCACGATAACGGCCGCATCGGCATCGGACTCAGCCTTCTGCTGGTGACCATCTCCGGGCTCTGCCATATCTTCGGCGTGCAGCCGCAGCCGCAAGACGGCATGCCGGCCCTCGCGCTGGCCGGTGGGGTCATCGGGTGGATGATCGCCGCCCCGCTGATCATGCTCACCACGTCGATCGGTGCCACAATCGTCGTCATCCTGCTGTTGCTGCTGAGCCTATTCATCATCACCAAGACCCCGCCGAACCGGGTCGGTCAGCGTTCCCGGGAGCTCTACGACTGGCTGTTCGGCGCCCAGCTGACGGCTGACGAAGAGCAAGCGGCCGCGAAAGCGACCAAGAACGGCAAGCCGGGCAAGACCGCGCAGGTCGAGCTTGACGGGCTCAATGTTGATTCAGGCGATGACGTCGATTCTGAAGGCGCGCTGCCGTGGTGGCGGCGCAACAACAGCAAGCGCGAGGAAGACCCCGACTTCGGCAGCGCGCTGTCGACCGAGTCGAAGGCCGGCCCGGCTGAGGTGGCTCCTGACCCGCTCAGCGTGCTGCTTGGCGGCAATCAATCGCGCGGCGGCTTCGACAGCGCCATCGAATCGGAGGTCACCCACCACACAGCTCCGCCCGAACGCGACCACTACGGCACCGAGGTGCTCGAAGACCTGCGCAAGGCGGAGCTCGCCGTCAAACGATTCACCGGTGAAGTCGACCTCGGCACCGGTCCGTCCACCGGCCTGCACTCCGACGACCCGGCCGGGCACACCGAAGTACTACCCGGCTTCGACGACGTCTTCCCCGAACTCAGCCAGGCAGTGGATGCCTCTGGCGCGGCCCTTCCCCCTCTCGCCTCCACTGACCCCCACCCGGCCATTCCTTATCTCGTGCCCGCGGCATCCACTCTCACCGCCGGCCCGCCGGCCAAAGCGCGCTCGGCCGCCAACGACGACGTCGTGAAGTCGATCACCGAGGTGCTGCGCCAGTTCCAGGTCGACGCGAAGGTCACCGGATTCTCCCGTGGCCCAACGGTCACCCAGTACGAGATCGAACTCGGCCCGGGCGTCAAGGTGGAGCGGGTTACCGCGCTCAGCAAGAACCTCTCCTACGCGGTCGCCTCGAATGAGGTGCGCATCCTCTCGCCCATCCCCGGCAAGAGTGCCATCGGCATCGAGATCCCCAACACCGATCGCGAAATCGTCACCCTCGGCGACGTGCTGCGGTCGAGCACCGCCACTAATGCCACCCACCCGATGACTATCGGTGTCGGCAAGGACGTCGGCGGCGGTTTCGTCATCGCCAACCTCGCAAAAATGCCCCACCTGCTCGTCGCCGGCTCCACCGGATCCGGCAAGTCCAGCTTCGTGAACTCCATGATCACCAGCCTGCTCATGCGCGCCAAGCCGAGCGACGTGCGCATGGTGCTGATCGACCCGAAGCGGGTCGAACTCGCCGCCTACGCCGGCGTGCCGCACCTCATCACGCCCATCATCACGAACCCGAAGAAAGCCGCCGAAGCGCTGCAGTGGGTCGTGAAAGAGATGGACATGCGTTACGACGACCTTGCGAGCTTCGGCTTTCGCCACATCGACGACTTCAACAAGGCCGTCGTCAATGGCGAGATCGTGCTGCCGGCCGGCAGCGAACGCAAACTCAAGCCCTACCCCTATCTGCTGGTCGTCGTCGACGAGCTGGCCGACCTCATGATGGTCGCCCCGCGCGACGTCGAGGACTCCATCGTGCGCATCACCCAGCTGGCCCGCGCCTCGGGAATTCACCTCGTGCTCGCCACCCAGCGACCCAGCGTCGACGTCGTCACCGGTCTGATCAAGGCCAACGTGCCCTCACGCCTCGCCTTTGCTGTGACGAGCGTCACCGACTCCCGGGTCATCCTCGACCAGCCCGGCGCCGACAAGCTCATCGGGCAGGGCGACGCACTGTTCCTGCCGATGGGTGCCTCCAAAGCCGTGCGCGTGCAGGGCGCCTGGGTCACTGAAGACGAGATCGAGAAGGTCGTCAAGCATGTCACCATGCAGGCCCGTCCCGACTATCGGCCCGACGTTTCCATGGTCGCCCCGCGCAAGGAAATCGACTCCGACATCGGCGACGACCTTGAGGTGCTGCTTGCCGCGGCGGAACTCGTCGTGTCCACCCAGTTCGGGTCCACGTCGATGCTTCAGCGCAAACTGCGTGTCGGCTTCGCCAAGGCCGGCCGCCTGATGGACCTGCTCGAATCCCGCGAGATCGTCGGCCCCTCCGAAGGCTCCAAGGCGCGCGACGTGCTCGTGAACGCGGAACAGCTGCCGAGTGTGCTCGCCCGCCTGCGCGGCTCCGACGACGAACAGCACGCCCTCAAGGCGCAGTCCGACGATTCGCGTGCTGCCTCCGCGCCCGACCCACGCTACGCCGATGACCCGGTCGAGAAAATGTCACAGGGGTATCCTGAGGTGGACGGCGCCTTGGACGACGAGGATGCCTGGAAACTAACCGGCAGGGACTGAACCATGGCATCACCACAAGCATCCGTCACCCGGCCCAGTAACTGGAACGTTCCCAACCTGATCACGGTCGTGCGCATCCTGCTCGCCCCCGTTTTTATCTGGATGCTGCTGGCCGCCGACGGCCCTCAGGACACCCTGCGCTGGGTCGCCGCCGTGCTGTTCATCATCGCCATCGCCACCGACGGCATCGACGGCATGATCGCCCGCCGCCACAACCTCGTCACGGACCTCGGCAAGATTCTCGACCCGATCGCCGACAAGATCCTCACCGGTGGCGCCCTGGTCTGCCTGTCTATTCTGGGGGAGTTGCCCTGGTGGGTGACCATCGTCATCCTGGTGCGAGAGATCGGCATTACGGTGTTCCGCTTCGTCATGCTGCGCGACCGGGTCATTCCGGCCAGTCGCGGCGGCAAGCTCAAGACCGTTGCCCAGTCCGTGTCGATCTCGCTCGCCTTGCTGCCGTTCAACCAGGTGTTCGGCGACTGGGTGGACTGGCTCAACACGGCCACCATGACCATCGCGCTCGTGCTCACCGTAGTCTCCGGCCTCGACTATCTGATCTCGGCCTGGCGCCTGCGAAAGCACGACGTTGCCTGACCCGGCCACGGTCACGGGTTCACTCCCCGTAACTCACCCGGCCCAGTCGGCTGGGCCAGCGGATGCGACGGCCGAGCTGATCGCCGAGCTCACCACCCATCACCTCACCATCGCCGTGGCCGAGTCGCTGACCGGCGGACTGCTCGTGGCTGAGCTCGTGCGCATTCCCGGGGCATCCGTTGTGGTGCGTGGGGGAGTCGTTGCCTACGACACTGCCCTGAAGCGCAGCCTGCTGCACGTCGACAGCAGTGTGCTGAACGTGCACGGCCCCGTCCACGCCGACGTCGCCAAGCAGATGGCCGGCGGGGTGCGCACCCTGCTCGCGGTGAACGGCGTACGCGCCGACATCGGTGTGTCGACGACCGGTGTCGCCGGGCCCGGCCCCGACGGGGGACACCCGGCTGGAACGGTGTTCATCGGTCTCTCCAAAGGCACTGGATCCTGGGCTGTTCCACTGCACCTCCATGGTGACCGGGGAGAGATTCGCGCCGAAACCGTGAGCCATGCGATCGATGCTGTGCGTGCGCTGATAGCGCAGGGTGACGCGGAATAGTTCCTGTTACGGGCTGGTTACATCGAAGACATTCACAAGCAAAGCCCAGTGATTCTCGGTAGTGTCAACGTGTCGGATGAATGCAGTATTGTAAGCATCCAGCATCGCATTCCGGTAGTTATTAGGCATAAGAAGGAGGTTCCGATGATTCTTGTTCGTCAGGAAATCGGCGATGTGCTCAGGGACTTCCGCCTGCAAAAGGGGCGTACCCTGCGTCAGGTCGCAAGCAAAGCCAGCGTCGCGCTCGGCTACCTCAGTGAGGTAGAACGAGGACAGAAAGAGGCCTCTTCGGAGATTCTCGCTTCTGTCGCCGATGCACTGGAAACCCCGATCTCGGTCATCATGCGCGAAGTTGGCGACCGTCTCGCCGTCATCGAGGGAATCGATCAGTTCCCCGACACGGTACCGGACGAGTTCGTCAACACGTTCGATGCCGATCTCATGGTGCGTTAGTCATCAACCGGTAGCGTTCCTAGGATTTTCAGTATCATCAACCACCGTCGACACAGAGTGTCGGCGGTGGTTGTCATTTCAGGTTGAAGGAGTGTCGTGCGACTCAGTGAATTTCGCACCGCGATGAAAGAAGAGTTCGGCGACGCCTACGGGCGCGTGCTCACCCGTGACCTCGTTCTCACCCCGCTCGATGGGCGTACCGCTGATCAGGCCCTCGCTGCTGGTGTTCCCGCCCGCGAGGTCTGGCTGGCGCTCTGCGCCGAAGTCGATGTGCCGCGCAGCCGCTGGCACGGTGCCGGCATTCCTGCTCCGCGCCAGTAGCGTCGTTCAGCCTCCTCGGGTTAGGCCGATATTTCGACACGCCGCAAAAACATTCCCGATAATGGTCGAATACCTGTTCGGGCTTGATAGGCTCCTCCACAGCAGACAATCTGACAGATTGCGCACCGTTTGATCGTGCTCCCGACCAGTGTCGGAGGTGCGGCGTACAGTCGAATTTGTCAGAGAAAGTCGGCAAATGCCTTGTCGAAACGTGCATCAGGGTCCGACCCTGCGCGGGCCGACAGCCTACAGGCGCCACCACGCACACCCGCAGCGCCGTTCACAACCGGCGACAGTGCAGAACCCAAGGAGATCACCACCATGGCATCACAAGCGGACCGCGAGAAAGCCCTCGAAACCGCCCTCGCGCAAATCGATCGTCAGTTCGGCAAGGGATCGGTCATGCGCCTCGGCAGCGACGAGCGCGCCCCCGTCGAGACCATTTCTACCGGGTCGGTTGCTCTCGACGTCGCACTCGGCATAGGCGGGTTACCGCGTGGTCGCATCGTGGAGATCTACGGCCCGGAATCCTCGGGTAAGACCACACTCACCCTGCACGCCATCGCGAACGCGCAGAAGAACGGCGGCATCGCCGCCTTCATCGACGCCGAGCACGCCCTCGACCCGGAGTACGCCAAGAAGCTCGGCGTCGATATCGATGCCCTCCTCGTCTCCCAGCCCGATACCGGTGAGCAGGCCCTCGAAATCGCCGACATGCTCGTGCGAAGCGGGTCCATCGACCTCATCGTCGTCGACTCCGTTGCCGCCTTGGTTCCGCGCGCCGAGATCGAGGGCGAGATGGGTGACTCGCACGTCGGCCTGCAGGCCCGGCTCATGTCCCAGGCCCTGCGTAAGCTCACCGGTGGCCTCAGTCAGACCAACACCACCATGATCTTCATCAACCAGTTGCGCGAGAAGATCGGTGTGTTCTTCGGTAGCCCCGAGACCACCTCGGGCGGTAAAGCCCTCAAGTTCTACGCCTCGGTGCGCCTCGACATTCGCCGCATTGAAACTCTCAAAGACGGCACGGATGCCATCGGTAACCGCACTAGGGTCAAGGTCGTCAAGAACAAGATGGCGCCGCCCTTCAAGCAGGCCGAGTTCGACATCATGTATGGCATCGGTATCTCCCGTGAGGGCAGCCTGATCGACTTCGGTGTCGACCAGGGCATCGTCAAGAAGTCCGGCGCATGGTACACCTACGACGGCGACCAGCTCGGCCAGGGTAAAGAGAACTCGCGCAACTTCCTGATGAAGAACCCTGACATGGCCAACGAGATCGAGCGCAAGATTCTGATCAAGCTCGGTGTCGGTCCAGAGGGCATCGCGGCCAAAGCCGCCGAAAAGGCCGCTGCCGCAATCGCGCTGGAGGCCGAAACCAAGGCTAAGGCCGAAGCGGATGCCGCAGCCGTGCTGGTCGGCGGCCCTGTCGTCACCAAGGTGGCCCCCGCCCGCAAGACCGCCTAACCGGCCGCGCCACACCAAACATCAGTTCCGCAACGACAACAAAAGGTAGGTCACGCTAATGGTGCACTTCGAACCCCCGGACGATGCAGCAGAACGCGCCGACTCCGGTTTGGCTCCCGTGACCTACCTGCCCGGTGCGGCACCGGGCATGAAACGCCGCTCGCCGCTCGAACCCCGCCCGGCGGCGGCCGACAGGTTCGCCGCCGCGGCGGCTGCCGCTCGGGAGGCAGAGGCCGCCGCCGATAACGAGGCCGAGAGTATCGACAGCGACCAGGTCGACGACGAAGCCACCGCAGCAGACTTTGCCGCTGATGCGGCCGATCAGCGGGAGCGGGCCGAAAAGGTGCTGTTGCACCGGCTGCGCGGCCGCTCCCTCTCCACGGTCGAAGCCCTCCTGGTACTGAACGCTACCGGGGTCGACTCCGGTGAAGCCAGCGAGATCATCGAGAAATTCATTGAGCTGAACTACCTCGACGAAGCCAAGCTTGCCGACCAGATCATCCACAGCCACAACGTACGCAAGGGCCTCGGCCGCACCGGCGTTGAAGCCGAAATGCGCAGGCGCAAACTCGACCCGGGCGTCATGATGGACAAGCTCGAAGAACTTCCCGACGACGAAGCCGAACGCGCCATCGACCTGGCCACCAAGCGCATCGGGCAGATGGAACGCTTCGACGACCAGACCATCGACCGTCGCCTCACCGGCTTTCTCATGCGTAAGGGCTACAGCTCGGCAGCGGTACGACTCGCCGTCAAAGCAGCCATGGACAGCCGTGGTGGCGGCGGCGCCTCCCGCGTGCGTTTTCGTTGATGCTGGCCGCTGATGCAGGCGTGGGCCTGGCTCACGGCCCGCACACCGAATTGCTCGCGTAAACTATACCCACTATGAGTATCGTCGCCCCCGAACTAGCCCGCCGAACCGTGATCACACCCTCGGCAGCCGCGATCGACGAGTCGGGGCGCGCGCGCACCTACGAGGTGCGCACCTTCGGCTGCCAGATGAACGTGCACGACTCCGAACGGCTCAGCGGTTCGCTCGAGGCGGCCGGCTACGTCTCGGCCGATGGCGGCGAGGCCGACATTGTCGTGATCAACACCTGTGCCGTGCGTGAGAACGCCGACAACAAGCTCTATGGCAACCTCGGCTACCTCGCCTCGGTGAAGCGCAAGCACGCGGGCATGCAGATCGCCGTTGGCGGCTGCCTCGCTCAAAAAGACAAGACCACCATCCTCGAAAAGGCACCGTGGGTCGACGTCGTCTTTGGCACCCACAACATGGGCTCCCTGCCCAGCCTGCTTGAACGGGCCCGGCACAACGGTGAGGCTCAACTCGAAATTCTCGAATCCCTCGAGACCTTCCCCTCGACCCTGCCCACCAAACGGGACTCCAGCTACAGCGGCTGGGTCTCGATCTCGGTCGGCTGCAACAACACCTGCACGTTCTGCATCGTGCCGGCCCTCCGCGGCAAGGAGAAAGACCGCCGCCCGGGCGAGATTCTCGCCGAGATCCAGGCCCTTGTCGATGACGGTGCCATCGAGGTCACCCTGCTCGGCCAGAACGTGAACTCCTACGGGGTCGAATTCGGCGACAAGCTCGCTTTCGGCAAGCTGTTGCGCGCGGCCGGCAAGATCGAGGGGCTGGAGCGCATCCGCTTCACCAGCCCGCACCCCGCCGCGTTCACCGACGACGTCATTGACGCCATGGCGGAAACGCCGGCCGTCATGCCGCAGCTGCACATGCCGCTGCAGTCGGGCTCCGACCGTATCCTCAAGTCGATGCGACGCTCCTACCGCGGTGCGAAGTTCCTCGGCATTCTCGACCGGGTGCGTGCCCAGATGCCGAGCGCGGCCATCAGCACCGACATCATCGTCGGTTTCCCCGGCGAAACCGAAGAGGACTTTCAGGAAACCCTGCGGGTTGTTGAACAGGCCCGGTTCGCGACGGCGTTCACTTTTCAGTACTCCATTCGCCCTGGCACTCCGGCCGCGACAATGCCTGACCAAGTTCCCAAGGCCGTCGTGCAGGACCGCTACGAGCGACTCGCGGCCCTACAGGAGCGCATCTCCCTCGAAGAGAACCAGGCGATGATCGGCCGTGAGGTTGAACTGCTCGTCGCCAACGAGGGCCGCAAGGACAGCGATACCCACCGGCTGAGTGGCCGCGCGCCCGACAGCCGCCTCGTGCACTTCGACGTGCCAGTCGGTTCACCCCGTCCCCGTCCCGGCGATATGGTCACTGTCGTCGTCACCCAGGCCGCACCGTTCCACCTCATCGCAGACTCCACCGACGGTGCGCCGCTCCGCATCCGAACGACTCGGGCCGGCGAGGCGTGGGACCGCATGGAAGCCGAATCCTGCGGAGTACCCGCTCATGGTGGCGCAACCGGTGGCGCCGGCCCCATTTCGCTCGGTTTGCCGACGATCGGCCTGCGGCTCGAGGGTGGCTCTACCACCATCCCCATCTATAACGTGAACGACGACGAGCGCTAGGAGCCGTGTCGACAGTACCAGTTGTCACAGCCGACCCAGCGGCTCTGATTGCGATCGTCGGGTCGACCGGCACCGGCAAGTCGGAGCTGTCCCTCGACTTGGCCGAAAGGCTGATCCAGCGCGGACAGTCGGTTGAAATCGTCAACGCCGACGCCATGCAGTTCTACCGCGGCATGGACATCGGCACGGCGAAGCTCACCGTGCCCGAACGCCGCGGCATTCCGCACCACCTGCTCGACGTGCTGGACGTGACCGACGAGGCCACCGTCAGCAATTACCAAACGGATGCCCGCGCCGTCATCACCGAGATCCGCGCGCGCGGGGCTGTGCCCATCCTGGTCGGCGGCTCGGGCCTCTATGTCTCGTCGGTCGTGTTCGACTTTCAGTTTCCCGGCACCGATCCGATACTGCGCGCCCGGCTTGAAGCCGAACTCAGCACGAGCGGACCCGGCCTGATGTACACCCGGCTGCAGGCCGTCGACCCGCAGGCCGCCCTGCGGATCGGGCCGAGCAACGGTCGCCGACTGGTGCGGGCCCTGGAGATCGTCGAGCTCACTGGCGCCCCGCATCTGGCGGCCTTGCCCGAGGAACCGGTCTACTGGAAGCCCACCGTGCTGCTCGGCCTGCGTACGCCGCGCGAGCAGCTCACCCCGCGGCTTGATGCCCGGGTCGAGCGGATGTGGGCGGCCGGCATCGTCGACGAAGCCCGAGGGCTGCTTGCGGCCGGCATCGAAAATGGAGTGACGGCGAGCCGCGCGATCGGCTACGCGCAGGCACTCGGCCAGGTGCACGGCACGCGCAGCCAAGCTGAGGCCGTCGAAGCGACCCAGCAGCTGACCCGGCGTTATGCCCGCCGGCAGGTGAGCTGGTTTAAACGCTACGCGCACGCCCACTGGGTCGAATCCGATGCGGCAGACCGGGTCGATGACGCCCTTGCACACGTCGACCTGGGCAGTGCGCCCAGTGCCCTCCCGGCACGACCGCTCTGAGCTGCCCGGAAAGTCTCGCAGCGGCCGCCCCGTAAACTGGCAGCATGGGCATCACTCTGAACTTCACCAAGGGCCACGGCACGGGCAACGACTTCGTGCTGTTCGCTGATCCCGACGGAACAACGGAGCTCACGCCGGCGCAGATTCGTGCTGTGTGCGACCGCAAGTTCGGCGTCGGTGCGGACGGCATCATCCGTGCGGTTCGCAGCAAGAACCTGCCTGACGGCGCGGCCGCTCTCGCTGAAGACGACGCTGCCGAGTGGTTCATGGACTACTGGAACGCCGACGGGACCGTCTCGGAAATGTGCGGCAATGGCATCCGTGTGTATGCCAAATTCTTGATTGAGAACGACCTCGCCGAGCTGCTGCCCGGCGACACCCTGACCATCGGCACTCGCGGGGGCGTGCGGGACGTACAGCGCAACGCCTCCGGCTTTCAGGTGGACCTCGGCCGATGGAAGCTCGACGGCACCGAGCCGCTCGTGCGCACCAAGAACCTGCCCGTGGCGCGGCCGGGACTCGGCATCAATGTTGGCAACCCGCACACGGTCGTCGCCCTCGCCGACGACGATGAACTTGACGCGGCCGACCTCACGTTCATTCCGCAACTCGATCCCGAGCCGGCCGACGGCGTGAACGTTGAATTCGTCGTGCCCAACGAACCGCTGGTCGTCAACGGCGTCGGGCGCTTCCGCATGCGCGTACACGAACGCGGCAGCGGGGAGACGCTGTCCTGCGGCACCGGAGCGGTCGCGGCCGCCCTCGCCACTCGGCACTGGGCCGGCAAATCGGCGCCGCACCAGTGGCGGGTCGAGGTTCCCGGTGGCGTGCTCGGAGTGCGCATGTTCCCCGCCGAGGACGGCGAGCACGTGTCGCTGTCCGGGCCGGCAGAGCTCGTCTTCGACGGGGTTCTGAACCTGGGTTAGTCGCGGTGCACTGCCAGCACTCGGAAACCCTTGCTGATGGCCTCACGCGTGGTTTCGAAGTTGTCGGGGAGTTCGGCGGCGAGCCAACGCTGGAGCGAATCCGAACCGAGGTTGCGTTGCACGACGAGCCAGGCATCCGCTTCTGATTCGAGGCGGGGTAACCAGGTCGTCATGAGCCCATGCAGTTCGTCCTTGCCGACGCGAATGGGCGGGTTCGACCAGATGGTGCGAAAGCTGATGTCGGTGGGCACATCGGCGGCGAGCACGGCGTTGATGTTGGTCAGGCCGAGCGCGGCGGCGTTCGTGCGCACGAGATCGAGGGCACGCTCGTTGACGTCGACGGCCCAGATGGTGGCGTTGGGGGAGGCCATGGCGAGGTGCAGGGCGATCGGGCCCCAGCCGCAGCCAAGGTCGAGAAAGTGACCGGTCAGCGGCGGCTCGGGGGCGTACTTGAGTAGAACCTCGGTGCCACCGTCGATGTGGGCGGGGCTGAAGACCGAATTGGCGGTCGTCAGGAGCCGATCCTGGCCGTGCAACTGCACCGTGATCTGGCGGGTTTTCAGTACGGTGCCGGGCGCCGGAGAAAAATAGTGGTCGGACGACATAAGAGGAACCTTTCAACTTCGTTGAACTAAGGTTAATGGGATGAATGATCCAACGGCGCCCTCGGGCAACGACGCGGTAGAAAACACCGCGGTAGTAAACACAGGTGCAGAAGCCCCAGACGCAGACGATGTCGTCGCGCGCGTGTTGGCCAGCGCCGACAGCAAGGCTGCCGGCTACTCCCTGTTCCGCAGCGGGGCAGCCCAGGCCCTGCAAACTCACGCATCCGGCGAGTACGACGGTAGCGAGCACGACGGCGACCAGTCCGAACGTGCTGACCGCAACGCCCTGCGGCGAGTCGGCGGGCTATCGACCGAGCTGGAAGACGTCACCGAGGTTGAGTACCGCCAACTGCGGCTCGAAAACGTCGTTCTCGTGGGTGTTTACACGCACGGCACGGTCGATGACGCCGAGAACTCCATGCGCGAACTGGCCGCCCTCGCCGAAACCGCCGGGGCAACCGTACTCGACGGTCTGCTGCAGCGCCGGGCCACCCCCGACCCGAGCACCTACCTCGGCAAGGGCAAGGCCCAGGAAGTCGCCGACATCGTGAAGGCGCTCGGCGCCGACACCGTCATCGCCGACACCGAACTCGCGCCCAGCCAGCGCCGTGCCCTCGAAGACGTGGTCAAAGTGAAGGTCATCGACCGTACAGCCGTCATCCTCGACATTTTCAGCCAGCACGCCAAGAGCCGAGAGGGCAAGGCGCAGGTCGAACTCGCCCAGATGGCCTACATGCTCCCGCGCCTGCGTGGCTGGGGTGACTCGATGTCTCGCCAGGCCGGTGGCCAGGTCGGTGGCACCGGTGCCGGCATGGGCTCCCGTGGCCCCGGTGAGACCAAGATCGAACTCGACCGACGCCGCATTCACACCCGGATGTCCAAACTGCGTAAGCAGATGGTCGAGATGAAGCCGGCCCGCGAGGCCAAACGCGCCAACCGCAAGCGCAATGCCGTTCCCTCGGTCGCCATCGTCGGCTACACCAACGCCGGCAAGTCCAGCCTGCTCAACCGCATCACCAAGGCCGGAGTGCTGGTCGAGAACTCCCTGTTCGCGACCCTCGACGCCACCGTGCGCAAGTCGACGACCGCCGACGGGCGTCTGTACACCCTCACCGACACGGTCGGTTTCGTGCGCAACCTGCCGCACCAGCTGGTCGAAGCCTTTCGCTCGACCCTGGAAGAAGTCGCCGACGCCGACGTCATCGTGCACGTCGTCGACGGCTCCCACCCCGACCCCGTGGCCCAGCTCGCCACCGTGCGCGACGTCATCTCCGAGGTCGGCGCCCGCGATATTCCCGAACTGGTCGTCTTCAACAAGAGCGACCTGATCAGCGACGACGACCGGCTGGTACTGCGCGGCCTGGAGCCGAAGGCAACATTCGTGTCGGCCCGCACCGGTGAGGGCATCGACACTGTGCTCGCTGCCGTTGCGCTGCTGCTGCCGACACCGCAGATCGAACTCGACCTGCTCATTCCCTATGATCGCGGCGACCTCATCGCCGTTCTGCACGACGTGGGCCGCATCGAGACGACCGAGTACATCGAGACCGGCACCCACGTCACTGCGTTCGTCACTCCCGAGATCGAGCCGCAGTTCGCCCCCTTCGTCATTCTGCCCACGCTCTCCGCCTGATTCCCACCGCCCGTCGGCGCACCAATGACACGAACTGTCACATTGGTGCGACCCGGCGCTGGTGTTGTTAGTGTCTAATCAATCGTTGCCGACGGAATCCATTCCCCGGCATGGAGCGACAGCCGAGCCCGGCACCCGCCCGCGAAAACCCACCAGTGTTCTGGTGTGTCCGCGGCCGCCCGGCCATCACCCGCTGTACCGTTTCTGCCGAATGAGGACCCATGACCGCCCCAACGCCCAACGCGTGTGACGCCCGCCCGGCGTTCTCGTTCGAGGTGTACCCGCCGAAATCGGTGGCCGCAGCATCCGCTCTCACCCGCACCATCGATCACCTTGCCGCCGCCGGCCCCGAGTTCATCTCGGTCACCTACGGCGCCAACGGTTCGTCGCGCAATTCCTCGCTCGACGTGCTGCGCTACATCAAAGACCACACCTCAGTGGATGCCATGGCTCATCTCACCTGCGTCGGCTCCTCGCACACAGAAGCCAGCCGCCTCATTCGCGAGTTTCTCGACGCCGGCATCCGCAGCTTTCTGGCCATTCGCGGCGACGCGCCGCAGGGCGCGGATGAGGGCGACACCACCTTTCTCGGCGACCTGCACAGCGCGGGGGAGCTGGTCCAGCTCATCCATCGAGTGCAGATCGAACGGGTGCCGTACATCGAGACGGTGATTCCGGGCCTGCCCGGTGCCCGCGGGGTGAAAACGGAACGCAGCAAGGTACGCATCGGCGTTGCGGCCTTCCCCAACGGCCACCCGAACTCGCGGTCGGTCACCCAAGACATCGACACCCTGCTGGCCAAGCAGGCCGCCGGAGCCAACCTGGCGATCACCCAGCTGTTCTTCCACGCCGACGACTACCTGAGCTTCATCCAGCGGGCTCGCTCCGCCGGAGTGCTCTTACCGATCCTTCCCGGCATCATGCCGGTGACCAGCCCGAACCGGTTGCGCCGTATTCTGCAGCTCTCCGGCGAGAAGCTGCCCGCCGAACTGTCCATCCAGCTCGAGGTCGAACCGACCGACGAAGGCCAGCGCCAGATCGGCATCGACTACGCCGTACGCCTCGGCCAGGACGTTCTCGCGGGCGGCGCCCCCGGGCTTCACCTCTACGCCTTCAACCAGCACGACACCGTGCTGAAGGTTCTCGAAGGGTGTGGGGCACTGCCAGTGCCCGCTGCCATGCCCTAGGCCGCACGCCGCTCAGGCGCGAGGCCCACCCAACACGTTCGTTCCTCCGACCGTTCCAGCCATCATCGCTCCAGTGAAGGAATCACCATGCCCATTTCGCCAGTTTCCAGCACCTTTCCCACCGGCACCATCCTCGGCTACCCACGCATCGGCCGACGGCGCGAACTGAAGAAAGCCGTCGAAGCGTTCTGGTCGGGGACGATCGACGCGCCGGCCCTGGAGGCCGTCGCCGCTGGGCTGCGGCAGCAGACCCGCGATCGGCTCGCCAGTCTCGGGCTGGGCCGCACCGACTCGTCGATCCCCGAGTCGTTCTCCTACTACGACCAGGTGCTCGACACCATCGTTGCCGTCGGCGCGGTTCCCGCCCGGTTCGCCTCGCTCGTCGCCGCTGACGGCACCCTCGACCTGGCCGGATACTTTACGCTGGCCCGTGGCGCGGGCGAGAACCTGCCCCTCGAGATGACCAAGTGGTTCGACTCCAACTACCACTACCTCGTGCCCGAGATCGGACCGGAGACCGCGTTCTCGCTGGCCGGCGACCGCATCGTACGTGAATTCATCGAGGCCAAAGCGGCCGGGTTCCTCACCCGTCCGGTGCTCGTCGGCCCGGTCACTTTCCTGCTGCTCAGCAAGGCCAGTGACGAAGCCCCGGCTGGCTTTTCGCCCCTGTCGCGGCTGGACGATCTCCTTCCCGTGTATGCGGCGCTCCTGGCGCGGTTAGCGAATGCCGGAGCCGACT
The DNA here is from genome assembly GCF_900103805.1 of Cryobacterium flavum. Taxonomy (GTDB): domain Bacteria; phylum Actinomycetota; class Actinomycetes; order Actinomycetales; family Microbacteriaceae; genus Cryobacterium; species Cryobacterium flavum. Next base: position 249,389 of record NZ_FNIB01000007.1, read on the forward strand.
GGGTGCAGCTCGATGAGCCGGGCCTGGTCAGTGAATCCATCGACGTGCCGCGCGCGGAGACGCTGGCGGCCGTCGCATCCGCTTATGGAGTGCTTGGTCGACTGACCGGCCGGCCCGCCCTGTTTGTTGCCGCGCCCTACGGCAGCCTCGACGACGCCCTGCCGGTGCTTGCGGCCACCGCCGTCGAGGCGATCGGGCTGGACCTGGTGCGGGGCACCCTGCCCCGGGCCGTCCTCGGACTGGCCGACAAGACCCTCGTCGCCGGCGTCATTGACGGGCACAACATCTGGCGCGGCGATCTCGCCGGTGCCTTCGAGGCCGCCGAGAGCGTGCGTGCCCTCTCCGCATCGGTCACCGTGTCCACTTCGACGTCACTGCTGCACGTGCCGCACGATGTTGCCGACGAGACATCGCTGCCGGGCTCACTGACCAGATGGCTGGCCTTCGCCGACCAAAAGGTCGGTCAGGTCGCCACCCTCGCGCTCGGACTCACCGCCGGACGTGAGGCCATCGCGGCGCCGCTGGCCGAGGCCGAGGCGGCCCTGGCGGCCAGGCGCAGCGCTCCCGGCGTGCGTGACGGAGCCGTGCGCGGCCGTGCCGCCGCGCTGAGGGAAGCCGACTTCACTCGTGGCGACTACGCCGATCGACTCCTCGCCCAGGAGGCGGCGCTGCACCTTCCGCCACTGCCAACGACCACGATCGGATCCTTCCCACAGACCGCCGACATTCGCCGAGCACGCGCACAGTTCCTCAAGGGAACCCTGGCAGCGGATGCCTACCGCGAGCTGATGCGCGCCGAGATCGGCCGCGTTGTGCAGTTGCAAGAGGAGATCGGACTTGACGTGCTCGTGCACGGCGAACCCGAACGCAATGACATGGTGCAGTACTTCGCCGAGAACCTCGACGGATTCGCCGTGACCGAGAACGGCTGGGTACAGTCCTACGGCAGCCGCTGCACCCGGCCGTCCATTCTGTGGGGTGACGTGTCGCGCCCGGCACCGATCACCGTCGACTGGTCGGTCTACACGCAGAGCCTCACCACCAAGCCGGTCAAGGGCATGCTCACCGGCCCGGTGACGATTCTGGCCTGGTCCTTTGTGCGCGACGACCAGCCGCTGGGCGAGACCGCCCGCCAAGTGGCGCTGGCCCTGCGCGATGAAATCTCCGACCTCGAGGCCGCGGGCATCAAGATCGTTCAGGTCGACGAGCCGGCCCTGCGCGAACTTCTGCCGCTGAAGAAGAAGGATCAGGCCGACTACCTGGACTGGTCGGTCGGGTCTTTCCGGCTCGCCACGGCCGGGGTCGCGGATGCGACCCAGATCCACACCCACCTCTGCTATTCAGAATTCGGTGTTGTCATCGAAGCCATTCGCAACCTCGACGCCGACGTCACGAGCATCGAAGCGGCCCGGTCACGCATGGAAGTTGTGCGGGAAATCGAGGCGGGCGGCTTCGACCACGGCATTGGCGCCGGCATCTACGACATCCACTCGCCGCGCGTACCGAGTGTGGACGAGTTGACCATCCTGCTCGACACCGCCCTGGAATCCATTCCCGAACGCCAAGTGTGGGTGAACCCGGACTGCGGACTGAAAACGCGTGGCTACGACGAGACCGTGCAGTCGCTGCACAACATGCTCGCCGCGACGCGGGTGGTGCGCGAACGCCTCGATGCCACCGTCGGCGTCTAGCGGGGCAGACCGAAAACAGGCCCGATCACCGGTTGGTGGTCGGGCCTTCGTAGATTAAACCGAACGCAGCACCGCGACGACCTTGCCGAGGATGTCCGCAAAGTCGCCGACAATCGGTTCGAAGTTGCTGTTGCGCGGCAGCAGCCAGGTGTGGCCATCGCGCTTTCGCAGAACCTTCACGGTGGCCTCGTTGTCGAGCATGGCCGCGACGATCTCGCCATTCTCCGCGGTCTTCTGCTGGCGAACCACGACCCAGTCGCCGTCGCAGATGGCGGCGTCGATCATGGACTCACCCACGACCTTGAGCATGAACAGCTCGCCCTGCCCAACGAGTTGGCGGGGGAGCGGGAAAATCTCGTCGATCTGTTGGTCGGCCGTGATCGGGATTCCCGCGGCGATACGACCGACGAGGGGCACCATCGCGGCGTCGCCGACCTGAACGCCGGGGTGGAAGCTGTCCTGGTCACCGGTACCGACATCTTCGGGAGCGCGCTGAATCTCGATGAGAACTTCGAGTGCCCGCGGACGATTCGGGTCGCGGCGCAGGTAGCCACTGAGTTCGAGTTGATTGAGCTGATGGGTCACGCTCGACAGTGAGGCGAGCCCGACCGCGTCACCGATCTCACGCATGCTCGGCGGGTACCCGCGCGAACTCACCGAACGCTGAATCACGTCGAGAATAGCGAGCTGCCGCTGGCTCAAACTCTTGCGGCGCCGGGTGCCGCCCTTGTCACGGGTACCGCTGGTGTCCTGTGTCACGATGTGCCCTCCTGGAGTTGGCCCCGCGTGGTCTGAAACCGTGTCACACGGGGATGTCGGTGGTGTCTGGTTGAGTGTAAATCAAGCAATTGGCCTATCGAAAGTTTATCCAGTTCCGAGCCCTGAAACAAACACTTATTCGAGTGTGTTGCGCGAAATTCGGGGTGAGGATCAGAAAAAGCTTGCATGTTCGATTGTTCGAAGTTATATTCGGAACATAGTTTCGTATCCGGCCTTCCCGGCCGAGGGCCGGATACGAGACTCGCAGCCCGCCTACCTTGGAGGTTTGACATGACCACAGCACTTGCACCCACAGCCCGTGAATACGGCGCTTCTCGTACCCCCGGCACCCGTCTGCACCTCACCCGGCGTGGGCGAGTGGTGTTCACGACCCTCGCAGCCGTGCCCCTCGTCATCGGTGCCGTCGCATTCGCCCTCAACGGGGGAGCGGCCGGCGCATCCAATTCCGCCACGGGCATCGACCTCACGTCGTACACGACCGACTCCGGAATCGTGGCGACGCTGGCCTACTCGCCGACCGACGTCGGGTCTGCCCGGTTCATCACAGTCGAACCCGGCCAAACCCTGTGGGACCTCGCCGAAGAGGTCTCGCCGTCCGCCGACCCGCGCGACGTCGTCGCCGACATCAAACGACTGAACGCGCTCACCGTCGAAACGCTCCAGCCCGGTCAGCGACTCGAACTGCCCGCCAACTCGTAAGTAGCAATGCGCGCCAGCACAGGGTCGTAGCATGGAGAGTGTGACCACTCTCGACGATCTTCCGCTCCGCACCAACCTGCAAGGCCTTACCCCGTACGGTGCTCCGCAACTGCACGTTCCGGTGGCCCTGAACGTCAACGAGAACACGCACCCAATTCCCGAAGCAGTGGCCCGCGACATTCTCGCCGGCCTGGCCGAGGCCATCCGCTCGGTGAATCGCTACCCCGACCGCGAGTTCACCGCCCTGCGTGAGGCACTCGCGCAGTATCTTGGCGAGGCACTCACCTCCGACAACATCTGGGCGGCCAACGGCTCCAACGAAGTGCTCCAGCAGGTACTGCAGGCTTTCGGTGGACCTGGGCGCACCCTGCTCGGGTTTGCCCCCACCTATTCGATGTACTCGATCCTCGCGGCCGGAACCGACACCACCTGGATTGCCGGCACGCGCGATGCCGACTACGAGCTGTCGCCGGCCACCGCAGTGAGCCAGATCACTCGCACCAATCCGGACATCATCTTTCTCTGCTCACCGAACAACCCCACCGGCACCCCGCTCTCGCTCGAGACCATCGCCGCCGCCTACGACGCGACCGATGGCATCGTCGTCGTCGACGAGGCCTACGCCGAGTTCGCGCCCGCCGGAACTCCGAGTGCGCTCACCTTGCTGCCAGGCCGGGAGCGACTGTTGGTCTCACGCACAATGAGCAAGGCCTTTGCCTTTGCCGGTGCGCGGGTCGGCTATCTGGCTGCCGATCCGGCGGTAACGGATGCCCTGCGCCTGGTTCGCCTGCCGTACCACCTCTCCACCTTCACCCAGGCCGCCGCAAACGCTGCCCTGGCGCACAGCGCGGAGATGCTCGCCATGGTCGACGATATTCGTGGACAGCGCGATCGGCTCGTGGTCGAGCTGGCCGGTCTGGGCTATGCCCCGCACCGAAGCTGGAGCAACTTCGTATTATTCGGGGGAGTGGCCGACCCGCAGCAGACGTTTGAGGCGCTGCTGGCGGAGGGAATTCTCATTCGTGATGTCGGTATCCCGAACCACTTGCGGGTGACGGCGGGTACCGAGAAGGAGACTTCGCTGTTCCTTGACGCTCTGGCCCGCCTCGGACGACCGATAAACTAGCGCTATGAGCTCACCTGTTGGCATTTCCGCGCCCCGCGTCGCACACCTGCAACGGGAGACGAGTGAATCCAGCATCGATCTCTCACTGAACCTCGATGGCACCGGCGTCAGCGATATCCACACCTCGGTGCCGTTTTACGACCACCTGCTGACAGCCTTCGCCAAGCACTCCCTGACCGACCTCACGGTGCGCGCCAGCGGTGACATCGAAATAGACGTGCACCACACCGTCGAAGACGTGGGAATCGTGCTCGGCCAGGCCATTCGCCAGGCGCTCGGCGACAAGTCGGGCATCTCCCGCTACGGTGATGCCCTCGTGCCACTCGACGAGGCGCTCGCCCAGGCCGTCGTCGATATCTCGGGTCGCCCCTACCTCGTGCACGCCGGCGAGCCGGCCGGCTTCGAATTCCACCTCATCGGCGGACACTTCACCGGCTCCATGGTGCGTCACGTCTTCGAAGCGATCACTTTTCACGCCGGGCTGACCGTGCACGTCACCGTGCTGGGCGGCCGCGACCCGCACCACATCGCCGAAGCCGAGTTCAAGGCCTTCGCCCGTGCGTTCCGTCTCGCCAAGGCCCTAGACCCGCTCGTGCAGGGCATCCCCTCCACCAAGGGAGCCCTGTGACTCGGGTCGTCGTCTTCGATTACGGCACCGGCAACGTGCACTCCGCGGTCAAGGCGCTCGAACTGGCCGGTGCTGACGTCACCCTGACGAGCGACCGCACGGTCGCGCTCGAAGCCGACGGCCTCGTCGTGCCCGGTGTTGGCGCGTTCAGCGCCGTCATGCAGGCCTTCAAAGCGGTTCGCGGCGACGAGATCGTCGACCGTCGCCTGGCCGGCGATCGCCCGGTGCTCGGAATCTGCGTGGGAATGCAGGTCATGTTCGAGCACGGGGTCGAACGAGACGTCGACACCGAGGGCCTCGGCGAATGGCCCGGAACGGTCACCGAACTTCCCGCCGCGATCCTGCCGCACATGGGCTGGAACACCGTCACGAGCGCGCCGGGCTCCGAGCTGTTTCGCGGGATCGAAGACGAGCGATTCTACTTCGTGCACTCCTACGCCGCGCAGTCCTGGACGCTTGAGGTCATGCCCCCGTTCCCCGAACCACGGCTCACCTGGGCCGAACACGGAGCGCCGTTCCTGGCCGCGATCGAGAACGGTCCGCTCACCGCAACCCAGTTCCACCCGGAGAAATCGGGCGAGGCGGGCATCCGCTTGTTGAAAAACTGGATCGGTACCCTGCGCTAATAGAACTGCGCGCCTAGACTGCACAATCCGCCCCACCACTATGAAATTGGCCGCAGCCTGCGACCGCACAACCGAGGACACCAATGAGCGAGTTCAACAAGACACCGAGGCTCGTCCTCCTGCCCGCCGTCGATGTGGCCGGAGGCAAGGCCGTGCGCCTGACGCAGGGCGAGGCGGGTACGGAAACGAACTACGGTGACCCCGTAGATGCTGCGGCCGACTGGGCCAGACAGGGCGCCGAATGGATTCACCTCGTGGACCTCGATGCGGCATTCGGCCGCGGCACCAACACCGGCGTGATCAAGAAGGTCATTCGCCAGGTCAAGGGTGTCAACATCGAGCTGTCCGGTGGTATCCGCGATGATGCATCGCTGGAAGCAGCACTGACAACGGGCGTCAAACGCATCAACCTCGGAACCGCGGCCCTGGAAAACCCGGAGTGGGCGGCCAGCGTGATCGCGCAATACGGCGAGGCCGTGGCCGTGGGACTCGACGTGCGCGGCACGACCCTCGCGGCCCGCGGCTGGACCAAGGACGGGGGCGACCTGTGGCAGGTGCTCGAACGGCTGGAGGAGGCCGGCTGTGCTCGATATGTCGTGACCGACGTCACGAAGGACGGCACCCTGCAAGGCCCGAACATCGACCTGCTCCGCCAGGTACTCGATCGCACCCGCAAGCCGGTCATCGCCTCCGGCGGTATCTCCAGCCTCGATGACATCGAAGCGCTGCGCAAGCTGGTGCCGCTCGGCCTGGAAGGTGCCATCGTTGGCAAAGCGCTCTATGCCGGCGCGTTCACTCTGGCCGAGGCCCTGGACGTCGCGGGGGACTAATGGCAAAGGCGCGCAACCTCGGCTCAACGGGCGATCCCTCCGGTCGACCGGGTTCACAGAGCCAGCCCGGTTCCCAAAGCTCGCCGGGCCAGCCCGGTGAGCCGAGCGAGCTGGCCGATTCGGCCGGTCAGCCCTGGGCCGGCCGAGGATTCGAGGCCAATCTGGACGCCGGCGATGACGGGTCAGCCCCCGCCGCGCTTGCCGAGGCGCTCACCCGCTTTCAGGCCCGGGAAGCGGGCGAAGAAAGCGTCATCGACGCCATCCGCGGTTCCCGCCTGCTGATTCCGCTGGTGACGAAGCTCGGCGAGGCCGCCCTGAACGCACGCGGGCAGACGATCGATAAAACCCAGGAGCTGTCGATCATCACCGTGGCCGGTCCCGACGGCCGCACCGTGTTACCCGCCTTCTCCTCCACGGCCGCCATGACGGCCTGGAATCCCCTCGCCCGACCCGTTCCAGCGGATGCCGTGCGCGTCGCCCTGGCCGCCGCGCAGGAAAACACCGACCTCGTGGTGCTCGACCCCACCTCGCCCGGCGAATTCGTCATCCGGCGACCGGCGCTCTGGGCGATCGCCCAATCCCTGCCCTGGACACCGAGTTATGCCAGCCATCATGTGGCCGACGCGTTCGCCGCATCCATCGCAACGGAGCTGTCGGTGCTGACCGTTCAGCTCTCAGCCGGCGACCCGTTGGGGCGGCTGGAGGGGCCCGAACTGGTGGTACAACTGGAACTGGTCGACGGCCTCACCCAGCCCGACCTGGACACCATTCTGAGCCGGCTCGGCACTCGCTGGTCGGAGAGCGAGGTCATTACGACCGGTGTCGATTCGCTGCGGGTGAAGCTCATCGCCTCGGCCTAGATTTTGCGCAGCACGAATGTCGGTGGGGTAGGCGACAATAACCCTATGACCGACGTTCTCGATCGTTTCTCCTTGGCCTCCCGGGCCTGGTTCACCGAAGCGTTCGACGCGCCGACCGCGGCTCAACTCGGGGCGTGGAACGCTATTTCGCAGGGCTCGCACGCCCTCGTCGTGGCTCCGACCGGATCAGGGAAGACCCTGGCCGCGTTTCTGTGGGCCATCGACCGGCTCTATACCGAGTCAGCACCAGGAACAGAGCAAACCAAGCATGCACCCGCCACTCGTGTGCTTTATATTTCGCCGCTCAAAGCACTCGGCGTCGACGTGGAACGCAACCTCAGCGCGCCCCTGGTGGGCGTCAGCCGCGCCGCTGAGCGGCTCGGGCTCGAGCCGCCGCACGTCTCGGTCGGGGTGCGCTCCGGAGACACACCTGCCGCCGACCGCCGCAAACTGATCACCACGCCGCCCGACATTCTCATCACTACCCCGGAGTCGTTGTTTTTGATGCTCACGTCGGCGGCCCGCGAATCGCTGCGCGGTGTGCAGACGGTCATCATCGACGAGGTGCACGCGGTCGCGGCGAGCAAACGCGGCGCCCACCTGGCCGTGTCCCTCGAACGACTCGACGCACTGCTCAATCAGCCGGCCCAGCGAATCGGACTGTCGGCTACGGTACGCCCGCAGAGCGAAGTCGCACGGTTTCTGGGCGGCGCCGCCCCGGTGCAGATCGTGTCGCCGCCCGCGCTGAAAAGGTTCGATCTGCGTGTGGTCGTTCCGGTCGATGACATGAGCGACCTCGGGCCGGTGCCTCAACGCGAGGGGGTCACGTCGGCCGCGGCGCCGCAGACCGGATCGATCTGGCCCCACGTCGAAGAGGCCATCGTCGACGAAGTGCTGGCACACTCCTCGAGCATCGTGTTTGCCAATTCGCGACGGCTCACCGAACGCCTGACGGCCCGGTTCAACGAAATCTATGCCGAGAGGCTGGCGGCCTCCGCTCTGGTTCCCGTGGTGCACGGAGGTGTTGTGGGGAGTCCTCCGGCCGTTCGCCCGCCAGCCGAACTGATGGGCGCGAGCGGCCAAACCGATGGCGCCGAGCCGCTGCTCGCCCGCGCACATCACGGTTCGGTCAGCAAAGAACAACGCGCGCTCATTGAAGACGACCTGAAATCGGGCCGGCTGCGCTGTGTCGTTGCCACGTCGAGCCTGGAACTCGGCATCGATATGGGCGCCGTCGACCTGGTCGTGCAGGTCGAGTCACCGCCGTCGGTGTCGAGCGGGCTGCAGAGGCTCGGCCGCGCCGGGCACCAGGTCGGTGAGATCAGTCGCGGGGTGATCTACCCCAAGCACCGGGCAGACCTGATCCACGCGGCGGTCGCGGCCGAGCGAATGGTGGCCGGCGCGATCGAATCGCTGCGGGTTCCCACCAACCCGCTCGACATTCTGGCCCAGCAGACCGTCGCGGCCTGCGCGCTCGAACCGATCGACGTGGAGACCTGGTTCGACATGGTTCGGCGCAGCGCACCGTTCGCGACGCTGCCCCGCTCCGCCTACGAGGCCACCCTCGACCTGCTCGCCGGCCGCTACCCCTCTGACCAGTTCGCCGAGTTGCGCCCGCGCATCGTCTGGGATCGCGACGCCGGCACCCTGACCGGCCGTCCCGGCGCGCAGCGGTTGGCCGTCACCAGCGGCGGCACCATCCCTGACCGCGGTCTGTTCGGCGTCTTCATGGTCGGCGGCGAGCAGATCACCGGCAAACGGGTCGGCGAACTCGACGAAGAGATGGTCTACGAATCGAGGGTGGGCGATGTCTTCGCGCTCGGCACCACGAGCTGGCGCATCCAGGAGATCACCCACGACCGGGTACTCGTCGTGCCCGCGTTTGGGCAGCCGGGGCGGTTGCCGTTCTGGAAGGGTGACGGCCTCGGCCGCCCGGCCGAACTCGGTCAGGCCATCGGTGCTTTCGTGCGCGAAGTCGGGAGCCTGCCGGCCGATGCGGCGCGGGAGCGCTGTGCCGTGGGCGGCCTCGATCAGCGCGCCATCAGTAACCTGCTTGCCTTCCTGGGCGAGCAAAGCGGTGCAACGGGCCAGCTGCCTACTGACCGCACGCTCGTGGTCGAACGGTTCCGCGATGAACTCGGGGACTGGCGCGTGGTGCTGCACTCGCCATACGGCACGCCGGTGCACGCACCGTGGGCACTCGCCGTCGGGGCCCGCGTGCGCGAGCGCTACGGAATCGATGGCTCCTGCGTCGCTAGCGACGACGGCATCGTCGTGCGCATCCCCGACACCGAAACCGAACCGCCCGGCAGTGACCTGTTCGTGTTCGATCCCGACGAGCTCGAACAGCTGGTCACCGACGAGGTCGGCGGCTCCGCGCTGTTCGCCTCCCGGTTTCGCGAGTGCGCCGCTCGGGCCCTGCTCCTGCCCCGGTACAAGCCCGGTGTCCGCTCGCCCCTCTGGCAGCAGCGGCAAAAAGCCGCGCAGCTGCTCGACGTGGCCCGCACCTTTCCAACTTTTCCGATCATTCTCGAGACCCTGCGCGAATGCCTGCAGGACGTCTACGACCTGCCGGCCCTCGGGGCGCTGGCCCGGCAGATCGCCTCCCGCGAACTGCGCCTGGTCGAAACCACAACTGAGACCGCCAGCCCGTTCGCCAGCACCCTGCTGTTCGGCTACGTGGCCGCGTTCATGTATGAGGGCGACACTCCGCTGGCCGAGCGGCGCGCCACGGCCCTCGCAATCGACTCGAGCCTGCTCGCCGAACTGCTCGGGCGGGTGGAACTGCGTGAACTTCTCGACCCCACCGTCATCGACCAGACCGACCGGGAGCTGCAACGGCTCGCCCCCGACTATTTAGTGAATGGCGTGGAAGGCGTCGCCGACCTGCTGCGCACGCTCGGCCCGCTGAGCACCGTCGAAGTGGCCGAGCGGATGCTCACGCCCGAGTCGCAGCCCGCCGCCGACTCGCTCGTCGCCGACGACGCCCTGCACGCCCTCGTCGACTCCCGCCGCGCGATCCGGGTGAGCATCGGCGGCCAGGACCGCTGGGCGGCCGTCGAAGACGCCAGCCGGTTGCGCGACGCACTCGGGGTTCCGCTCCCAATCGGTGTACCGGCAGCGTTTACCGAATCCGTCAAGGACCCGCTCGGCGACCTGATGAGCCGCTTTGCTCGCTCGCATGGACCGTTCACCACGCGGGCTGTCGCCGAGCGGTTCGGGCTGGGCGAGGCCGTCGTGCAGATTGCCCTCGGCCGCCTCGCTGATGCCCGACGCATCGTGGCCGGCGAATTCCGACCGAACGGCACCGGCCCGGAATGGTGCGACTCCGAGGTGCTGCGCCGCCTCCGCCGCCGTTCCCTCGCCGCGCTTCGGCACGAGGTGGAACCCGTCGATCAGAAGGCTATCGGCCGGTTTTTGCCGGCCTGGCAACACGTGGGCGGTAAGCTGCGCGGAATCGACGGCGTCGCATCCGTTGTGGAACAGCTCGAGGGAGCGCGCATACCGGCGTCCGCCTGGGAGACGCTGATTCTGCCAGCCCGAGTGAGCGACTACCAGCCGGGCATGCTCGACGAACTCACCAACGCGGGCGAAGTACTCTGGGCGGGCGCGGGAACCCTCGCCGGCAATGACGGCTGGGTCAGCCTGCACCTCGCCGAAACCGCCCAGCTCACGCTGCCACTGCCCATCGATGTGGACATGACGCCCCTGCAGCAGGAGATCCTCGCGACCCTCGGCAGCGGCGGGGCCTACTTCTTTCGCCAGCTCGCCGATGCCGTGGGCAGCCAGGACGACAAGGAATTGGTGCAGGCGCTGTGGGACCTGGTCTGGGCCGGGCTGATCAACAACGACACCTTCGCCCCGGTTCGCTCGCTCCTGGCCGGCGGGCATACCGCGCACCGGCAGAGCCGCGCCGTGCCCCGGGCGCGCCTGCATCGCGGGCGGTCGATGCCGCGGCCCAGTCTGCCGAGTCGCAGCGGACCACCAATGGTGTCGGGGCGGTGGTCGATCCTGCCGGTGGCCGATGACTCGCCGACCCGTCGTGCGCACGCGCTGGGGGAGACCCTGCTGGAACGCTACGGCGTCGTGACCCGCGGCGCGGTGATGGCCGAGGGTGTCGCCGGGGGGTTCTCGCTCGTCTACCGCACGCTCACCGGATTCGAAGAAATGGCCCGCTGCCGTCGCGGCTACTTCATCGAAGGGCTCGGCGCAGCCCAGTTCGCCACCGGCGGCACCATCGACCGGCTGCGCACCTTCGCTGCGGGGGCATCCGACCCGTCCGCTGCCCGACGCACCTCGCCAGCCGTCGCGGTGACCCTGGCCGCAGCGGACCCGGCGAACGCCTACGGCGCCGCGCTGCCGTGGCCGCCGCTGCCCGGCGACACCACCCACCGCCCGGGTCGCAAGGCGGGGGCACTGGTCGTGATCGTCGACGGCGGCCTCGTGCTTTATGTCGAGCGCGGTGGCAAGACTGTGGTTGTCTACGAGACGGATGCTGCCGTGCTCGCCGCAGCGACCGCCAGTCTGGCTGCCCTCGTCACTGCCGGGCGCATCCAGAAGATCGCCGTGGAAACGGCCAACGGCGTGTTCGTGATCGGCACCGAACTCGGCGCGGCCCTGCGCGCCGCCGGATTCACCGAAACGCCGAAGGGGCTGAGGCTGCGTGCCTGAGGGCGATACCGTCTACCGCACGGCTCGTTCCCTCGACCAGGCCCTGCGCGGAAACATCCTGACCGGCTGCGACATTCGGGTGCCGGCCTTCGCCACCGTCGACCTGACCGGGCAGACCGTGCACGAGGTCGTGAGTTACGGCAAACACCTGCTGCATCGGGTCGGCGAGACGAGTATCCACTCGCATCTCAAAATGGAGGGTGCCTGGCACCTCTATCGGCCGGGCACGCGCTGGCACCGGCCGGCGTTCCAGGCGCGTATCGTGCTGCAGACCCTCGAGTGGGTCGCCGTCGGTTTCGAGCTGGGCATTCTGGAACTCGTGCCGACCCGCGCCGAGTCGGAGGTGGTCGGCTATCTCGGGCCCGACCTGCTGGGCCCCGATTGGAGCGCGGTCGACGGTGCCGAGGCCACCAATCGACTCGCTGCCAGGCCCGACCAACCGGTTATTCTCGCGCTCGCCGACCAGCGCAATCTCGCCGGACTCGGCAATGTCTACGTCAACGAGCTCTGTTTTCTGCGTGGACTGCTGCCGACCCGGCCCATGGCTGAGGTCAGCGATATCGCCGGGCTCGTCGCGCTGGCCCGCCGCCTGCTTCTGGCCAACAAGGACCGCGACGAACGCACGACCACCGGCAACCTGCGCCGCGGAGCGCAAGTGTGGGTGTACGGGAGAGGCGGCCAGCCGTGCCGGCGCTGCGGTACCCGCATCAGTCGCGGCACCCTGGGCCGGAGTGATGTCGAGCAGCGCAACACATTCTGGTGCTCCCGCTGCCAGATCTAGCTCGGGTCCGCTCCGGTGCTCACAACACAAAGCGGATGCCGTCGGTCGGGGCGACCGCGGCATCCGCTCGAAAAAAAATGGGCTAGTTGACCGGTCCGGTGTACTTCTCGCCGGGGCCCTCGCCGATGGCGTCGGGAATGGCGGATGCCTCGCGGAACGCGAGTTGCAGGGAACGCAGTCCGTCACGCAGGCTGCGGGCATGCATATCGGCGATGTCGGGAGCCGCTGCCGTGACCAGCCCGGCGAGGGCCGTGATGAGTTTGCGGGCTTCGTCGAGGTCGATCTGGGCGTCGGGGTCTTCGGCCAGTCCGCACTTCACGGCGGCCGCGCTCATCAGGTGCACCGCGGCCGTGGTGATGATCTCCACAGCGGCCACATCGGCGATATCGCGTGTGGCTTGTGCTGCATCCTGCTCAAAACTCGTATCGTGCTCAAAACTTTGGCTCACTGCATTCCTCTGCTAGGCTAATCTTTGGTTCCGGGACAATAGTCTCGGTACGAAAGTGGAGAATCTCCCACCCGCGCATACCGCTTCGTCAAGGTTACCGGGTAGATTGCACTCCGCCGTCGCGTTATCACCTCCTCCGGGAAGGTGGCAGGGCGAGGGTAGACAGGGTGTCGTGTGGAACACGTCAACGAAAAAGTTGGTGTGGAAAACGCGTGATTTTCCTCTCTTCGTCCCCGGTCAGCATCCGCTGGCTGGTTGTGATCACGAAGTTAACCAAGAGGAGAGACGCATCAGCGATCCCCGTACAAATGACCGTATACGCGTCCCCGAAGTTCGTCTCGTTGGTCCCAACGGCGAGCAGGTCGGGGTCGTGGCGATTGATGTTGCCCTGCGCCTGGCACAGGATGCCGACCTCGACCTCGTCGAAGTTGCACCCGAAGCCAAGCCGCCCGTGGCCAAGATCATGGACTACGGCAAGTTCAAGTACGAGGCTGCGCAGAAGGCCAAGGAGGCCAGGCGCAACCAGGCGAACACGATCCTCAAGGAGGTTCGTTTCCGTCTCAAGATTGATACGCACGACTACGAGACCAAGCGCAAACGCGCCGAGGGCTTCCTGAAGAGCGGTGACAAGGTCAAGGCCATGATTCTTTTTCGTGGCCGCGAACAGTCCCGTCCCGATCAGGGCGTACGACTGCTCCAAAAATTTGCCGAGGATGTCGCCGAGTACGGTTCCGTGGAATCTACTCCGATGATCGACGGTCGAAACATGGTCATGGTGATTGGCCCGTTGAAGAACAAGTCAGAAGCCAAGGCTGAGATCAACGCCCACAAGTCTGCCGAGAAGGCAGACAAGGTAGCCGATAAGGCAGACAAGGTTGCCGACAAGGCAGCGAAACAGGAGGAACCAGATGCCTAAGATGAAGACCCACTCCGGAACCAAGAAGCGTTTCAAGGTCACCGGCAGCGGAAAGATCATGAAGCAGCAGGCCGGACTTCGACACAACCTCGAGGTCAAGAGCACGCAGCGCAAGTCCCGTTTGAACCAGGACCAGGTGCTGGCCAAGTCAGACCAGAAGGTCATCAAGAAGCTTCTCGGTCTGTAAATTCCAACACCGGAAACCAGGCCTCGTAAATACGAATAAGGATTTGTAGAAAATGGCAAGAGTAAAGAGGGCCGTAAACGCCCACAAGAGTCGCCGCGTTATTCTCGAACGCGCCAAGGGCTACCGCGGTCAGCGTTCACGCCTGGTCACCAAGGCGAAGGAGCAGCTCACTCACTCCTTCACCTATAGCTACCGTGACCGTCGCGCACGCAAGGGCGATTTCCGTCGCCTGTGGATTCAGCGGATCAACGCTGCGTCGCGCGCGAATGGCCTCACCTACAACCGTCTGATCCAGGGCCTCGGCCTGGCTGGCATCGAGGTTGACCGTCGTATCCTCGCCGACCTGGCCGTCAACGAGGCAGCGACGTTCGCCGCCCTCGTTGAGAGCGCCAAGGCTGCTCTTCCTGCCGACACCTCGGCACCGAAGGTCTCCGTCACGGCGTAATGCGTCAACCGAACCGTTCATCACTGGCTGCCTCCTGGGCGTGAATGTCGTGAACGGCTCAAAACAAGGAGCGGGTGACCTGGTCACCCGCTCCTTTTTTGTACGCATTCGCTGTGCACCTAAACTGGGGTACATGCTTGATAATTCACGTTCACCGCGCGTCCGTGCCGTCGCAAAACTTGCTAAGCGCGACGCGCGCCTCGAGTCCGGTCTGTTTCTGCTCGAAGGCCCACAGGCCGTTTCCGAAGCCCTCACCTTTCGTCCAGAGCTGGTCGTGGAGTTGTTTGCCACACCGACCGCGCTCGATCGTTACTCCGACCTCGCCCAGAAAGCGGTCGACGCCCAGGTTGAGGTGGAGTTCGTCTCTGAAGAGGTGCTCGAGGCCATGGCCGACACGGTCACCCCGCAGGGCTTCGTGGCCGTCTGCCACCAGTTCCCCACCTCGGTGAAGAAGATCTTCAACGCCGAACCCAAACTCGTCGCCATCCTTGAAGAGGTACGCGACCCGGGAAACGCAGGAACCATCATTCGCGCAGCGGATGCCGCCGGCGCCGACGCCGTCATCCTCACCGGTCGCAGCGTCGACCTGTACAACCCCAAGGTCATCCGTTCCTCGACCGGCTCCATCTTTCACCTGCCCGTCGCCATCGCGGCCGACCTTTCCGACGTGCTCGACCGTGCCCGCGCCGCCGGCCTGCAGCTGTTCGCCGCCGACATTAAAGGCTCCGACTTGCTCACCGCCCGCAACGAGGGGCTGCTCGCAGCTCCGACCGTGTGGCTGTTCGGCAACGAAGCTCGCGGCCTGACCGACGAAGACCTCGCTCGGGTCGACCGCAGTGTCAGCGTGCCGATCTACGGCGAAGCCGAGTCGATGAACCTGGCGACCGCGGCATCCGTTTGCCTGTATGAAAGTGCATTCGCCCAGCGCGCCTGAGCATCACTTCCGCACCAGGGCAAAAGCCTCAGCGAGCAAGGCGTACGAAGCTTCTCGATCGGCATACCCGGCAATCGGGCTGTTGACCATGATCTCGTCGATACCGTGGAGGCGGGCCAGATCTTCAAGCTGACGTCTCACGTCCTGTGGTGTTCCCGAAATAATCGATGACTGGTTGGCAGCGCGGCGGGTCGTTTCGTGCCCGCTCCAGCGGTGCGCCAAGGACACGTTCATGGCGGGGAACGGGCTGTCATCACCCAGGTCTTTGCGTGACCGCCACAGCAGGGCGATCTCCCGCAACCCGGACACGACGCTGGAGTGCTCCGCTGTGATGACTCGTACGGCAAGAAGAGGCTCGGGCTCAAGGCGATGGACGGTGGGAAGAAAACTGTCTCGATAGGCGTGCAGGGCAGCCTGTGCGGATTCCTGATTCAAGAAGTGGGCGTGCGCGTAGCCGCTTCCGATCGCTCCGGCGACCGGGGCAGTGCTGCGGCCGGCACCCAGCATCCAGAGTCGAAGATCCGTGCGTTCCGGATCATCGGGCAGGAGACCCAGCCTCTCGTGCAACTCAACAACCTTCGCGGGGTATGAACCGTCGCGGTCGCCGGCCCGCCCGATCCCCAGATCGACTCGCCCTGGGTGCAAGGCAGCCAGAATATTGAACGTCTCGGCCACCTTCGCCGGAGTGTACCGAGCGAGCAGCACCCCGCCGGTACCGATCCGGATCCCGCTCGTGTTTTCGAGGAGCGCGAGCGCTAAAATCTCCGGTGCAGTGCCGGCGAAACTGGGGGAGTCGTGATGCTCGGCCACCCAGAAACGCTCATAACCGAGCTCGGCCGCCACCGTCCCCAGCCGCACCGTGTCGCGGATTGCCGCAGCAGCGGTCGTGCCTTCGGCGATCGGCGACTGGTCAAGAATCGACAGCCTCACCACGGCGAAACTGCTTCAGCAGGTCCGGTTGCCGGCACGATGCGGAAATCCGCGAGGAAGACCAGGTTGTGCAGTTCGGCGGCCGCTATCGCGCGTAACGTCGGCAGCTCGCCCGCAGCCTGCAGGGGGGTGAAGACGTTGAGAGGCCAGTCGCGCACCGTCCCTCCGCGGAGATGTGGATGGTGAAAGTTGCGGCCGAAGTAGGCCGTCAGAGTGATCGGAGGGATCTCTGCGGCTACCTGACGGGGCCACGACAGCGTCCACGAGCAGCCGAGCCCGCCGTCCTGCGTTCGGGCCACACCGGTGCTGTGGATCGTTCCAGTGTTCAGCAAGAGCGCCGCATTCAGTTCTGTCAGCGCTGAGCGGCAGGGCGAATCCATGAGCGTCGCTGTGGTCGCGAACAGAGCCTCCTTGTCGGCACGACTGTGCGCCTGACCGTGCGTGCCGTCGCGGAGATCGGCGAAGTGCCGGAGAAGGGCTGAAGCATTGTCTGTCACCGAGAGGTCAATCGGGTATGGGCTGGTCATCGTGGGGTCCTCATTCTGTTGTGGTCGTGTGTGGTGTCGAACCAGGTGTCCAGCACTGTGTTGATCCAGACGTGCACAGGATTGGGCCGCGGTCCTCGCTGAAACAGAAAGTCGCCGTGCTCCAGCGCCGGATCGGTGTGCAAAAGGGCAGGAACTCCGTCGCGCTGCAGGTTTGCGGCGTAGGATCGCACGTCGTCTGAGACAGGATCGAAGGTCCCCGTGATGAGGGCGGTGCGACAGAGTCCGGACAGGTCTGACCCGTTCAGCGGTGTCAGGTAGGACTCATCCATTCGGTCGGCGAGTGGCCCCCGGTAGCGAGCCCACGCTTGTTGAAGCTGG
This sequence comes from Cryobacterium flavum, assembly GCF_900103805.1. Classification (GTDB taxonomy): domain Bacteria; phylum Actinomycetota; class Actinomycetes; order Actinomycetales; family Microbacteriaceae; genus Cryobacterium; species Cryobacterium flavum. Next base: position 266,807 of record NZ_FNIB01000007.1, read on the forward strand.
CGACGCTCCGGGAATCGTGCCGGCATGGCGAGGTAGGAAGGCGCTGTGCACTCTGGGTCCAAGGGTGGGTAGGCCAGTATTTGTCCCGCGAGGGGAATTCCGTGATCACGGCACCACAATGCAGCGCCAGCGGCAATCGTGCCTCCGGCGCTGTCCCCGCCAATCACCAGCTGGCTCGCGGGGTCTGTCAGATGCGCGGACGCCCACCGCACCACCCTGAGTAGGTCATTCAGGGCGGTGGGGTGCGTCCACCGCGGAGCCAGCCGATAGCCGACATTGACGATACGAAGGCCGCACAGGGAGGTCAGGGCCAGGCATGCCGCGTGCCAGTCCTCAAGGGAACCGCGCGTCCAGCTTCCGCCGTGCGCCCATACCAGTGTGGCCAGGCCGGCTCGGGGACCGTCATAGATTCTGAGCGGGATGCGATACCCGTCTTCGGCCTGCACTTCCGACTCGGACCACCGCACGGATGCTGCTGTCATCGCGCCGAATCTCATAGGTCGATCCTGACAAGAACGGCGGGTCACCGCCTCTCCCTGCGCTGCCTATCACTGACAGGGTGTGGATACTGGGGAATACCACCACCCATACTGGGGGCGTTGTAACAGAGCTGTTGATCGGCGCAGGTGACCGCGTTGTTTCAGTTCTCTTCCCGGGCCGCTGAAGCGGCATCTTGTGTCCTAAAAGCCTCGCAGAGGCCAAACTGAGGGACCTAAGAAATGGAAAGAGCGAGACTCCTTAACTTCACCAGCGATCTTATTTCAGCCCGCGTGCTCGACGATCCGGCAGAAGTGCCGATCGTCGGAGCAGGCATCGTCGTGAACGTGGCACCCACCCGCGCGTTCACCTCCGGTTCCCAACGGAGCATCCTCCCCGCCCTCTCATCTACGATTCTTCGGCAGGGCACGGTCGCCGGCGAGAAACTCATCGTCCTGACCATAGAATCACCAGCCGTGCAGGAAGCTCAACTCGTACACCGTGGGTGGACGAACTTCTATGATTCCCAGTTTGGTTCTCCGGTCCTTCTGAAATCGCCGCAGGACCGGTTGGGGACGGTGGAGCTGAATTGCGCCGACATACTCGGCATCACTGACAACGCCATCGGGACGTCCCGCTTCGAGGTGCGAGCCAACCTCTGGTTCAGCCCGGCCGGCACTGACTGCGGCATTCACAATCGACACGACTTCATCGAGGTGCACACCCAGGTGCTCGGGCGCGGCCGAATGCAGAAATTCATGTCCGAAAACGAAGACACACTCTACGAAGATCAGTTGCTCAGCCCGGGGAATACCAACCCGACTCCGTTCTGCATCGGAGTCGGCGGAACCTTCCACTACCCCTGGCACCAATACCACGCCGACACCGACTGCGTGTGGCTTGCCGTCGAATACCACCGGATCTGAATTCGGAGTCCTCGTCATAGTGCGGGGCACCCTTGCGAAACCTGGCTCGACCTCTTGAGGAGCACCATGAAGACCATCGGATTAATTTTTGGAACCCGGCCCGAAGCCGTGAAATTCGCACCCATCATTAAAGCGTTGCAGGAAGACGCCCGATTCACGCCGATACTTATTTCAACCGGGCAGCATCGGGAGATGTTGGATTCGACGCTGGCCGAATTTGGTATCACCCCCGATCTCGACCTCCGGGTTATGCGCGACAAGCAGACCCTCAGCCAGGTCACCCACCGCATCCTCGAAGGCATCAGCGACGGCGATCACCTGGCCGGCATGGACGCGGTCATGGTTCACGGCGATACGGCATCCACTCTGGCTGGGGCGCTGGCCGCATTGCACCAACAGATTCCGATCATCCACGTCGAAGCCGGTCTCAGGAGCGGTAACAACCTATCTCCGTATCCGGAAGAGGTGAACCGAAAGCTCGTGGGTCAAATCGCCGCCCTGCACCTCGCACCGACGATGGGGAACAGCGCCAACCTCATTCGCGAGGGAATCCCAGAGAATCGGATCGTCGTGACCGGAAACACCATCGTGGATGCCCTTGAATGGGGGCTGCAGAACCTCGGTTCCTATGGAGACGCCGCGCTCGAGGACCTGGACGACGATCCGCGTCGCGTGATCGTCGCCACCTCACACCGACGGGAATCATTGGGTCAGCCGATGCGGGAAATCGCGGGCGCACTGTTCGATATCGCCCAGGATCCTGGGGTGCGGATTGTCGTGCCCCTGCACTTGAACCCCCTCGTGCGTTCGATCATGCTTCCCATCCTCTCCGGCCTCGACAACGTCACGATCGTGGATCCGCTCCCGTATCTGAGCTTCTGCCGATTGCTCGTTCGCAGCGACATCATCTTGTCGGACAGTTCGGGGGCTGAAGAAGAAGGCCCGGCCCTCGGCAAGCCGACGCTCGTGCTGCGCGACATCACCGAGCGACAGGAATCGATCCTGACGGGCAGTTCCCGACTCGTCAGCCGGTCCCGCCCGCACATCGTGGCACAGGTGCGGCACCTTCTCGACGACGAAGATGCGTATCGTGAGATGGCCGAGGCCATCAACCCGTACGGGGACGGATGCGCCACCCAACGCACCGTCGCCGCGGTGGCGCACTTCTTCGGCCGGGGACCGGCTGTAATGCCCTTTGTTCCCGGGGCCGAGCCGGTGAGAGTCGCAGCATGACGATGTCCGCGTACGGGTCTCGTATCCTCGAACCGCGTTTCGGTTCCGAGACGGTCACCGACTTCCTTCGCGACGGGTACTGGCTTGAGGCCGCTGATATCACGGGAACCGGTCGACCGGACCTGGTCGGCTACGGCCTCTCGCTCGGTGAGATCTATTGGTACCAGAACCCTGGGTGGCAGAAGCGCCTTGTTGTGGACAAGGTAAAAGAACCCGTGGGGATGGACCACGGCGACATTACCGGTAACGGTCTGGCCGATCTTGCCGTGTGCTACCAGCTCTACGGCCCCGGCGGAACGATCCACCACGCCGACCCGGAGGGCGGCAAGATCGATTGGTTGGAAAACCCGGGAAACGCAGCCGAAACGAGTGAGCAATGGATGCGCCACTATGTTGGTCGCGCCACGGGGATGCACCGCCTGCGCCTGGGTCACTTCACACGCAACGATGTGATGCAGATAATCGGCTTTCCGATCGTGGCCGTGGAGGGCGTGCATGCCGTGCTCCCCATCGTGCTCTTCACCCAACCAGCGGATGTCAGGTCTGCTGCGGAGTGGCCGATGGAGGTCGTCTCCAACCGGGACTTTCGAATGATCCATGGCGTTGCCCGAAAGGAAGGCCTGATTCCCGGGTCCGACCTTGATTCCATCCTGATGGCATCGGATGAGGGTGTGACCTGGCTCTACTACGACGCGGTTGCGGGGGAGTGGACCTGGGAGCACGTCGGTGGCGGCGAGGAATCACAGTTCGAGCAGACCACCTTCAAGGGCAGCGGGGATGTCGACGGGGGACGTCTCGGAACGAATGCTCTGGCGTACGTCGCCGCTGTCGAGCCATTCCACGGAAATACCGTGGCGGTGTATGCCCGCACGGCGCCCGAAAACAAGGTCCCGGGCGAGTGGAGGCGGCACGTGCTCGATATCTACGGTGACCCGAATGAGAACGGGGAGGGAACGGGCCACACGGTCATGTGTCGCGACTTCGATGGGGACGGTGACGATGAATTTCTGGTCGGGCTGCGCGGACCTGATCCGTGGCAGGGCGCGATGTATTACAAGGCGGTCGACGCAGCGCGGGGCTTGTTCCTGAAGTGGCGGGTATCGCGCGAATCGGTCGCTCGAATCGTGGCGGGCGATTTTAGCGGAAGTGGCGTGGACGACTTCGCCACCATCTCATACTCGGTCGCGCACTATTTTGTCGCACCGAAGGCGCAGATCACCCTGCACCAAAATTTGACCGTTCGAGCACCCGCGGCAGGAGAATTCCTGTGAAGCGCTCAATAGCTTCCCCGCTCAACCGTCGGTTGTTCCTCACCGGTTCAACCGGCACCCTTGCCGGAGCAGCCCTGGCGCTGTCACCTGGCTCGCTGTCCGCGGCCACGCCCGATACGCTGACCGGCTCGATTCCGTCATCGTCCGGCCCCAACACCCCCGACGGGTCCACTGTGCCTAAGGGGGACGGGCGGTACGCCGATCTGATGACCGGAAACAACCAGCGATTTGTGGCGAACCCTGACTACGTCAGACTCATCACCACAACGACGGATGCGGAATCAGCACTCCGAGATGCCGTCGCCCAGACGAAGAAGGTGTCGATCCGCAGCGGCGGGCATTGCTTTGCCGACTTCGTCTGCAACCCGGAGATTCAGGTCATCCTGGACCTCTCGCCGATGACCGCCGTGTACTACGACAAAGGCATGCGGGCTTTCGCCGTTGAGCCGGGCGCCCGCATCATGAACGTCTACGAGACCTTGTACAAGAACTGGGGAGTCACCATCCCCGGGGGCATCTGTTACAGCGTCGGAATTGGTGGGCACATCTCCGGCGGTGGGTATGGACTGTTGTCCCGCGCCCACGGACTCACCGTCGATCACCTGTATGCCGTGGAGGTGGTGACCGTCGCCGCCGATCGCACGGTAAAAACCGTTGTTGCGACCCGAGACGATGTCGGGGACAAACGCGACCTATGGTGGGCCCATACCGGCGGGGGTGGCGGCAATTTCGGACTCATCACGAAATATTGGTTTCGTTCACCGGGAGCCAGGGGTGCTTCTCCCCAGAAGCAGCTCATCCCGGCACCGTCGAAGGTTCTCGTCAGCGCCATCAGCCTGCCCTGGGACCAGCTGGACGAGCAGAAATTCAGCCGTTTGCTCACGAATTTCGGTGACTGGCACGAGAGGCATCGCGCGCCGGGAACACCAGAGGCGAATTTGAGCAGCCTGTTCAACGTCAGCCACAAGGCACACGGGAGTCTGGGAATGTTCACCCAGATCGACTCGGGCGCGCCCCAGGCGCGCGCTGTACTCGAGGAATACCTGGCGGCCATCCTCGCTGGCGTCGCAATCACCCCACAACCGGTCACGACGGCGAACGGGGAGATTCCGGCTGTTCCGGACTTTTTCACTCCCCAGGAGATCCCCTGGTTGCAGGCCACCCGACTCGTGGGAACAGACAACCCCACCATCACGAATCCCACCAGCCGGGGGGCGCACAAGTCGGCCTACATGAATAAGCGGTTTTCGAATGAGCAGCTCCGCGTGCTCTACCAGCAGATGACGAAGCCCGGCTTCACCAACCCCAACACCATGATGGTGCTGTTCTCCTTCGGTGGGCAGGTGAATGCCGTCGAACAACACGCCACGGCAAACGCGCAGCGCAACTCATCGTTCAAGCTCTGCCTGCAGACGTTTTGGTCCGACCAGGCCGAAGACGCTTACTATCTCGGGTGGGAGCGAGACACCTACGAGGGCATGTTCGCAGCCACCGGTGGAGTCCCTGTTCCCGGTGATGACACGGACGGCTGCTACATCAACTATCCCGACACGGACGTTGCCATGGCGGAGCACAATCGTTCCGGCGTTGGTTGGCAACAGCTGTACTTCAAGGACAACTATCCCCGCCTCCAGCAAGCCAAACTGGAGTGGGATCCGACCGGCTTCTTCGGCCACCGGCTCGGAATCGAACTGCCAGCAGCATCCGCTGAAGACCGAGCGGCGGCTCGGCGATGAGCGCGAACCTCCAGCCGGTGCCCCATGCAGTCCGGAGCAAGCTCTCGTCGCTCACCGGGCTGCGCTTTTTTGCAGCGCTCCTGGTGTTCTGCTTCCACATCACCCTGTCGAACTCGCCCATCCCACCGAACAACGCCATCAACCCGTTCGAGGACCAGGAGCTCGGGGACACCCTCGAGTCCATCTTCAGCAAGGCGGGCTACGCGGGAGTTTCGTTCTTCTTCGTGCTTAGCGGCTTCCTGCTCGCGTGGGCGTCGAGACCGGGGGAACCGTTCGTGCGCTTCTGGCGTCGTCGACTCCTCAAGATCTTTCCCAACCACATCGTGATGTGGGTACTGGCGATGGTGTTGTTCGCCGCGGCCTTGACGACACCGCTAGGGGCGATATCGAATCTCTTCCTGCTGAACTCGTACTCGCCCGATGGATCGGTCTATGTGGCAGTCAACCCGCCGTCCTGGACCCTGTGCAGTGAGCTGCTCTTTTATCTGCTGTTCCCGCTCATCATCAACCTTCTGCGGCGAATTCCGCCCAGGCACCTCTGGGCGTGGGCGGGAGTCATGGTGCTGTGCATGGCCGGGGTGCAGCTCGTCACGCTCTACCTCATTCCCGCGACGCCGGTCTCGGCCCTGACACCCATTTCGGTCACCCAGTTCTGGTTCGGCTATATCTTTCCGCCCCCGCGTCTGTTCGAGTTCATTTTCGGCTCGATCCTGGCCCTGATCGTGCTGTCGGGGCGGTGGATTCCCCTCAAGATGTACCAGGCTCTCCTGCTCTGCCTCGTGGGCTACGGCGTCGCCCAAGTTGTGCCGTTTGTGTACTCGTTCACGCTGGCCATGATTATTCCTATCGGAGCCCTGATCTGCACCAGTGCTGCCGCCGACTTGAGAGGCGGGAACGCCTTCCTGGCCAGCCGAGTCATGCAGTGGCTGGGCAATACCTCGTTCGGCTTCTATCTGTGCCAGGGCGTCGTGATCTTCTTCGGGCGAATTCTGCTCGGGAACGAGACCTATTCCACCCCGATTGCCCTGCTCGTGGTGGTTGGTTTCTTCGGCGCGACCCTGCTCGGAGGATGGGGGCTGTATGCCCTGGTCGAAAAGCCGGCGATGGACCGCTGGGCCAGACCTCGTCGGGTGCCGGTCGCGGCGCCGGTACCGGTTCTGACCGAGTAGGTCTGCACCGGCCTCAGGGTGGTTTCCGACCTGGACGGAAACCCCCTCTGCGGCCGAGAGTCAGGCCGCCGTGGCCTGCAAAAGCTGCAACGCCGCCGCGCTTGGAGAATCCGGCTCGGCGGTGTACATCAATATTCGGTGGCCCGATTCATCCGGTGAGGTGAGCACCTCGAAGTCCAATTCCATCGAACCGACGGAAGGATGCTGGAAGTACTTCAGACCCGACATGCAATTTTCAACCGGATGCTTCGCCCACAGTTTCGCAAATTCCGGACTTTTTACGGTCAGCTCGCCGACGAGCGAAATCAAGTCCAGGTCGTCGTCGAAACGTCCAGCCAACAGGCGCAGTGACGAGACCGCTCGTGTCGCTTCCTCGCACCAGCTTGCATATAACTCGCGCGTGTGGGCATCGAGAAACAGCATCCGCGTCATATTGGGCCGGTCGGCGGGGCAGTGCGGACTCTCGAAGTCCAGGTGCGACCCGACGAGTTTATGGCCGAGCGAATTCCACGCCAGAACCTCACTGCGGCGGCCCAACACAACGGCCGGCATGCTCGACATCGATTCGATCAGGCGAAGGGTTCCGGGCCTGGCCTTGTCTGGTTTCGCGCCACTGCGACGTTTTGTTCTCGTCGGCTTGGCGAGATCCATCAGATGCGAGCGCTCGGCCTCATTCAGCCGGAGCGCCCTGGTGATGGCTTCAAGCACCGATTCCGAGGCATTGCTGCTCAGGCCCTGCTCGAGACGCGTGTAGTAGGTAATGCTCACTCCGGCGAGCATCGCCAGTTCCTCCCGGCGCAGTCCGGGAACGCGCCGGACGCCGTAATTCCGAAGCCCGACGTCCTCCGGCTGTAACCCGGAACGTCGGATCCGGAGAAATTCACCAAGTTCTGTGGGGCCAGTCATATTTTCAGTCTGTCCTACCCGAGCGAGGACTACCTACCCTTGCCAGGGATACGCACGACGCGGTGTGGTTGTTTCCGGCCGGAGTGCACAGGCTGGAGGCAGGAAAAAGACAACCGCCACTGGCAACCGGAAGGTGCACCCCATGACACAAACGAACGGCGTCCGCGAGACGACGAACGCAACACCGCCACCCACTGTGGCGGGCGCGGCGACGTCATCCACGAGCATGACCGGCAAGCAAAGGCTGATCCTCGTGCTGCTCCTGACGGCGAGTTTCACCCTCGCTGTCGACTTCTCTATTCTCAACGTGGCATTGCCGGCGATCGGCGATGAGATCGGCTTCGGCCTGGACACCCTGCAGTGGGTGGCTACATCATTCGCCCTCTGCGCGGCCGGGTTCACGCTGCTCTTCGGCCGCGTCGGGGACCTCGTCGGTCGCCGGCGTCTCTTCGTTCTGGGCATGGCGGTGCTCGGCGTCGGGTCGCTCATCGGGGGATTGGCAACGTCTCCTGCCCTGCTGCTCATCGCGCGCGCTCTGCAGGGGTTGGCAACGGCCGCCGTGGTTCCGGCGGCACTGTCACTGTTGACGACAACTTTTCCCGAGGGAAAGTTGCGGGAGAAGGCCCTCGGGCTCAACGGAGCCCTGATGGCCGCAGGCTTCACCACCGGCGCGATTCTTGGCGGTGTGCTGACCGACCTGCTCTCCTGGCGGTGGGCGTTCTTCATCAACGTTCCCATCGCGTTCGCCGTCGTTGTGCTGGCGCCGATGGTTGTGGCCGAATCGCGACCGGCTAACCGATCGAAAATGGACCTGCCCGGGGCGATCACCGTGACGGCGGGGCTCCTGGCCATTGTCTACGGACTGTCCTCAGCGGCGCAGACATCGTGGACGGACCCGGTCACCGTGGGGTCGCTCGGAGCGGGCGTGCTACTTCTGGTGCTCTTCTGGGCGGTGGAACGCAAGGCGGAGCATCCGCTCGTACCGTTTGCCGTTCTTCGCCGCAGCACCATCGCCTGGGGCAACATTGCCGGCATGCTCGCCTTCGTCACCGAGACGTCACTGGTGTTTCTACTCACGTTGTACCTGCAGAAGACGCTCGGCTACTCGCCCCTGATGGCTGGACTCTCGTTCGCTGTGCTCGGGATCGGGACCGTGCTCGGCGGAATCGTTGGCCCCCGCATCATCGGTCGCTGGGGCACGAAGACGTCGATCGTCTGGGGCTTTGTCGTGCAGGCAGCAGCGACTGGATCCCTGCTGTTGCTCAGTACGAACGGAAGTTCCATTGTGCTGCTGCTCATCGCTACCTTTGTGGGTGGCGTGGCCAACCTGGTCGTCATCGTCGGGTTCATGGTCACCGCGACCTCGGGACTGCCCGATCGAGAGCAGGGCCTGGCCACCGGCCTGGCCACCATGAGCCAGCAAGTGGGCATCACCCTGGGTATTCCGATCATGAGTGCGATCGTTGCAGCCCGGGTGAACCAACTCGGTGTCGAGACGTCCGAAACCGTGCTCAGCGGGGTGTCCGATGCCATTGTCGTCAACACGGCGTTGTGCCTCGTCACGGCTCTCGCGGTCGCGCTCTTTCTGCGACTGCCGAACCGACCGAAGGGCTGAGACGGGCACGGCCGATGACCGCAGGCTCGCCTGCTGCATAGCACAAACGACGGATGCCCGGACTGTTACAAATGCGTTACTGTCCGGGCATTTGGCATGCCTAGACCCGCGTTCTGACCTAGGTTAGGGGGTATGGAGCCATCAGATTCGTCCCCGGCTACGTCGAACATCACCGTTCGCCGGGGGGAACCGCTAGTCGTCGTCAAAGACATCAACAAGCACTACGGGGAACTGCACGTTCTCAAGAACATCAACGCCGTGGTCAACCGCGGCGAGGTGGTAGTGGTCATCGGACCGAGTGGGTCGGGTAAGTCGACCCTCTGCCGGGCCATCAACCGCCTCGAGACCATCGATGACGGCGTCATCACGATCGATGGCGTCAAGTTGCCCGAAGAGGGCAAAGAGCTGGCCCACCTGCGTGCGGATGTCGGCATGGTTTTTCAGGCGTTCAACCTGTTCGCGCACAAAACCGTGCTCGACAACGTCACCCTCGGACCGATCAAGGTGCGCGGCCTGTCGAAGGCGGACGCCGAGAAGAAGGGTCTCGCCCTGCTGGAACGCGTCGGCGTGGCCAACCAGGCGCACAAAATGCCCTCCCAGCTGTCCGGCGGCCAGCAGCAGCGCGTGGCCATTGCCCGAGCGCTCGCCATGGAGCCGAAACTGATTCTGCTCGATGAGCCGACCAGCGCCCTCGACCCCGAAATGATCAACGAGGTGCTCGAGGTCATGGTCGACCTCGCCAACGAGGGCATGACCATGATCGTGGTCACCCATGAGATGGGATTCGCCCGAAAGGCCGCGGACCGCGTCATTTTCATGGCTGACGGCGAAATCGTGGAGGAGACCTCGCCGGAGGAATTCTTCACGAACCCGCAGAGCACCCGCGCCCAGGACTTCCTCTCCAAGATTCTCGACCACTAGCCCGGTGCCAGCTCACGATCTGAGCTGTTGCACCGGCCACAGGGTCGCCGCAATCCACCCTGACAGCTCCCTTCCCAACGAGAAAAGGAAATCACAATGCGTAAGAAACTCAGTCTCCTGGCCACAGCAGCCACGGCGGCACTGCTTCTCGCCGGATGCTCCGGCGGAGACACCGCGGGCACCGGAACATCGGACGCTCCCGCTGCGACAGGCCCTTTCGCGGTTGCCAGCGACGTGTCCTTGACCGGCAGCCCCACCTACGACGCGATGAAGTCCGCCGACAAGGTCGTCATCGGTGTCAAGGAAGACCAGCCCGGCCTCGGCTTCCTCGACGCGACGACCGGAGAACGCAGCGGCTTCGACATTGAGATCGCCGAGTGGGTTGCCGCATCGCTCGGTTTCGCCAAGGACAAGATCGAGTACAAGGCCATCCCGAGCGCGAACCGCGAGTCCGCCATCGTGAACGGTGACATCGATTACTACGTCGGAACCTACTCGATCACCGACAAGCGCAAGGAACAGATCGACTTCGCCGGACCGTATTTCATCACCGGCCAGGGCCTTCTGGTGGCCGCCGACGACGACTCGATCAAGAGCGAGAATGACCTGGCCGGCAAGACGGTCTGTTCCGCGACGGGCTCGACGCCGCTGCAGAACATCGTCGCGAACTTCCCCGACACGAAAACCAACTCCTTCGACACCTACTCGCAGTGTGTTGAAGCGCTCAAGGACGGCCAGACCGACGCGGTCACGACCGACCAGGCGATTCTGCTCGGCTATGCCTCGCAAGACCCCGACAACCTCAAGGTCGTCGGTGAGCCCTTCTCGGTAGAGAACTACGGCGTTGGCCTGCCGAAGGGTGACGACGCCCTGCGCGGCTTCATCAACGACATGTTCACCAATGGCAATGACAGTTGGCAGGCCATCTACGACGAGACCCTGGGTCAGTCGGGCACGGTCGTCGAGCAGCCCAAGGTTGACGCGTACTAAGAAATCCGCTCACGGTTGGTGGCGTCGAGACCGTCGCCACCAACCAGCACTAATGCTTGTCACCATCTAGAACGAAAGGAGAGGTTCGGCCCATGGACACACTGCTCAATAACCTCGACGTCTTCGTCGACGGGTTCGCTTTGACGCTGCAGGTGTTCCTCTGGGCCGCCCTCTTCGCCCTGATTCTCGGAACCATCGTCGGCGCCATGCGCGTTTCCCCCGTCGCCCCCATGCGGTGGGTCGGCACCGGCTACGTCAACCTCGTGCGCAACACCCCGCTGACCCTGATCATGTTTTTCTTCGCCTTCGGGTACCCCAAACTTGATCTTCCTACCGTCAGTTACACCACCCTGGCCATCTTCGCCCTGGGCCTGTACACCGCCACCTATGTTGCCGAGACGCTGCGCGCCGGCATCAACACCGTTCCGCTCGGCCAAGCGGAAGCCGCACGGGCCATCGGACTCACCTTCGGCCAGAGCATGTCGCATATTCTGCTGCCGCAGGCATTTCGCGCCGTGATTCCGCCCATGATGAGCGTCTTCATCGCCCTGCTCAAGAACACCACGGTCGCGGCTGGATTCTCCGTCGCCGAGGCCGGCTACATTCGCGCGAACCTCTCGGAGCGCGGTGAACCCGCCATCGTGGTGCTGCTCTGGGTCGCGTTGATCTTCATTCTGCTCGTGGCCGTTTTGTCGTTCGTTCAGCGGGTGCTGGAAAACCGTTTGAAGGTGCTCCGATGAGTAACGTGCTGTTTGACGCTCCCGGCCCCCGCGCACGCGTGCGCCACCGCTACATCGGGGTCTTGACCCTGATCGTTGTGCTCGGCATCTTCGGTTTCATCGTTTACCGCTTCATTGAGACCGACCAGTTCACCGCGCAAAAGTGGAACATCTTTACCCTTCCGTACGCGCAGGGCAAAATTGTAGAAGCCACGGTGGCCACGCTGAAGGCCTTCGGTCTCGCTGCCGTGCTCAGCCTGACGCTCGGCCTGCTCCTTTTGGTCGGCCGGGTATCGAAGCATAAATGGATCAGCGCGCCCACGTACGTTTTCGTTGAATTGTTCCGAGCTGTTCCGCTGCTGATCCTCATCATGATCATGTACTACGGCCTTCCGCCGCTCGGCTACACGTTCGTCACACCGTTTATCGCTGTCGTCACTGGGCTCACGCTCTACAACGGCTCCGTGCTGTCTGAGGTCTTTCGGGCCGGCATCGAATCGCTGCCCAAGGGTCAGGCCGAGGCTGCCTACGCGATCGGCATGACCAAGACCCAGGTCATGCGCATGATTCTGCTGCCGCAGGCCCTGCGTGCCATGGCGCCGGTTATCGTGTCGCAGCTCGTTGTCGTGCTCAAGGACACCGCCCTCGGCTTCATTGTCACCTACCAGGAGCTGTTGTACCTGGCCAAGATGTACGGCACCCAGTCGCAGATCGGGTCGCCCATCATTCCATCGACCATCGTGGTCGCGGCCATTTACATCTCGCTCTGTCTGCTCCTTGCCGGCCTCGCCAAGTTCATCGAGGTGCGTACCAAGCGTGGTCCCGCAAAGAACATCAAGGCACAGGAACTGGTCAACGAGGCCGCTTAGCTCTCCGGTCGCGCGGCGCGCGGATGCCCGCCCCGGCGCCGCCTCGGGCGGGCCCGCGCGCAGTACGCACTAAACTTGGGCCTTGTGTCTGTTCCCAGCGTTCCCCCAGAGCCCACCACACCAGTAGATCCACCAGCATCTGAACCAGCTGCGCCGTTGATCTCCAACGCCGCCGTCAACGCCGCGGTTGACGCCGCACTGGCCGCCATCGCCGAAGCCGTTACGACCGCCGCGCTCAAGCTCGTACGCAGCGAGCACGCAGGGGAGTCCTCTCCGCTGTCGAAGCTCAATGCCCTCATGCGCAGCGTGCCCGGCAACCAGAAAGCCGCTGCCGGCAAGCTCGTCGGCCAGGCCCGCGGCGCCGTCACCAAAGCGCTGACCGCTCGCGAAGACGAGATCGGCACGGCGGAAGCAGCCGCCCGGCTCCTGGCTGAAACGGTGGACGTGACCGCAGCAGCATCCGCTTGGAAAGCCGGGGCGCGGCATCCCACGTCGCTCCTCATGGAACGGGCCGCCGACGTGTTCGTGGCCATGGGCTGGGAAGTCGCCGAAGGGCCGGAGCTCGAGAGCGAATGGTTCAACTTCGACGGCCTCAACTTCGATGAGGACCACCCGGCCCGCGCCATGCAGGACACTTTCTTCGTCGAACCGACGGATGCCCACCTCGTTTTGCGCACGCAGACCTCGCCGGTGCAGCTGCGCGCGTTGCTCAGCCGCGAACTGCCCGTCTACGTGGTCGCGCCCGGACGCGTGTTTCGCACCGACGAGCTCGACGCCACCCACACGCCGGTGTTCCACCAGATCGAGGGCATCGCCATCGACAAGGGCCTCACCATGGCCAACCTGCGCGGCACGCTCGACCACTTCGTGCAGGCCTTGTTCGGCCCGGAGGCCAAGGTGCGGCTGCGCCCCAACTATTTCCCCTTCACCGAACCGAGCGCGGAGCTCGACGTCTGGCACCCCACCTTCAAGGACGGCGCACGCTGGATCGAGTGGGGCGGCTGCGGCATGGTGCACGCCAACGTGCTGCGCTCGGCTGGGATCGACCCCGAGGTGTACTCCGGGTTTGCGTTCGGCGTGGGTGTAGAACGAGCTGTGATGTTTAGAAATGACGTAAAGGACATGCACGACATGGTCGAGGGCGATATCCGGTTCAGCCAGCAGTTCGGAATGAACCTCTAATGCGCGTACCACTGAGCTGGCTCGGCGAATACGTCGACCTCGCGCCCGGCACCACGCCGGAAGACGTCCATGCTGCCCTCGTGAGCGTCGGCCTCGAAGAGGAAGATATTCACCGAATCGCGGTCTCCGGCCCGATCGTGGTCGGCGAAGTACTCGAATTCGTCGGCGAAGAGCAGACCAACGGCAAGACCATCAACTGGTGCCAGGTGCGGGTTGCCCCCGACGGTGAACTCGCCGCTGACGGCGGCCCAGCCGTGCACGGCATCATCTGTGGCGCCCACAACTTCGCCGTCGGCGACAAGGTCGTCGTGACCCTGCCCGGCGCCTCGCTGCCCGGCCCATTTCCGATCGCGGCCCGCAAGACCTACGGCCACGTCTCCGACGGCATGATCGCGTCGGCCCGTGAACTCGGCCTCGGCGACGAGCACGACGGCATTCTGCTGCTGAAGAACCTCGGCATCGACGCCCCGGTGGGAACGGATGCTATTCCCCTGCTCGGCCTGGATGACAGCGCCGTCGAAATCAACGTCACCCCCGACCGCGGCTACGCTTTCTCCATTCGCGGCGTCGCCCGCGAATACTCGCACGCCACCGGCGTGGCGTTTCGCGACCCTGCCCTCGCTCTCACCGTCGTGGCCCCGGTCACCCGCTTCCCGGTCACCATCGACGATCAGGCTCCGATTCGGGACCGGATCGGCTCTACCGTCTTCGTGACCCGCGTTGTGCGCGGCGTCGACCCGACCCGGCCGACTCCGGCCTGGATGATCGCCCGGCTGGGGCTGGTCGGCATCCGTTCCATTTCCCTCGTGGTCGACGTGACCAACTACGTGATGTTCGAGCTCGGCCAGCCGCTGCACGGCTACGACCTCGACAAGTTGGCCGGCGGCATCATCGTGCGTCGCGCGACCGCCGGTGAGAAATTTACAACGCTCGACGCAGTCAGCCGCACGCTCAACGTCGAAGATCTGCTGATCACCGACGAATCCGGGCCGATTGGCTTGGCCGGCGTGATGGGCGGGGCGAGCACCGAGATCACCTCGACGACCGTCAACGTACTCGTCGAGGCCGCCAACTTCGACCCGGTGTCGATCGCGCGCTCGGCCCGCCGTCACAAGCTGCCGAGCGAGGCGAGCAAACGGTTCGAACGCGGCGTCGACCCCCGCGTGGCCGCCGTTGCCGCCGCCCGCGTCGTACAGCTGCTCGTGGACCTCGCCGGGGGAGTCGCCGACGACCTCGGCTCGGTCTACGACGTGGCACCGGCCCCCGAGCCGATTCTGCTGCCGACCGGGTTCGTGTCCGGCCTCATCGGCCTTGCCTACACCGGTGACGAAGTACGCGATGCCCTCGTTCAGATCGGCACCTCGCTGGTCGAGGCCGATGGTGACCTGCAGGTCACCCCGCCGAGCTGGCGCCCCGACCTCACCGACAAGTGGACGCTCGCCGAGGAAGTCGCCCGCATCGTCGGCTACGACCGCATTCCCTCCGTGCTGCCCGTCGCGCCGCCCGGCCGCGGCCTGACTCGCACGCAGACACTGCGCCGCACGGTCGCGCAGACCCTCGCGGCCACCGGTCACACCGAGGTTTTGACCTATCCGTTCGTGTCGGAAGCGGCGAACAACCTGTTTGGCGTGGCCGTTGCGCCCGCCGCTGCTTCGGTTGTTACTGTGCCAGCTGGCGAAGCGGATGCTGACGCCGGCGTTACCGACGCGGGTGCGGCATCCGCTCTGGCGGGTTCGGTTTCGGTGCCCGTTTCGGTGCCGCAGATGAAGGTCGCCAACCCGCTTGACGGGGAGGCGCCGTTCCTGCGCACCACGATGCTGCCGGGCCTGCTGCAGATCGCACACCGCAACCGCTCGCGCGGCCTCGTGGATCTCGCCATCTACGAGCAGGGACTGGTTTTTCGGCCCGAACCCGGAGTGACCTATGGCACGCCCGTGCTTCCGGCTGGGGGAGAGCGCCCGAGCGCTGAGGTGGAGGCGGTCCTCTTCGCGGGAATCGTTCCGCAGCCGCTACTGGTCGGCTTCGTTCTCGTCGGCAACGACGTGCGGCACCAGCCGAACCAGCCCGCCGTTGCTGCCGGCTGGCAGTCGGCGCTGGCCGCCGTGCAGCAGGTGGCTCTGGCTACCGGGGTTCGCATCGAGGTGCGCCAGGGCCTGCACCCGGCGATGCACCCCGGCCGCACGGCCGAGCTGTTCGTGACCGTGCCCGGCGCTGCGACTGCCGCGGCTTCGACGGTGTCGGTCGGATTCGCCGGCGAGCTGCTTCCCACAGTCGCCGACGATTACGACCTGCCCGCAGTCGTCGCTGTCGCCGAGATCAACTTGGGACTCGTCTTCGGGCAGTCCGACGGGGATCTCACGGTCACGCCCATTGGCACGATGCCCGCCGCCACGCAGGACCTCTCGCTCGTCGTCGCGGCCTCCGTACCGGCTGCGGCCCTGCGCTCGGCCGTCGCCGAGGGGGCCGGTGGGCTGCTCGAGAGCATCGTGTTGGTCGACGACTACCGGGGTGCCGGTGTTGAACCCGGCCACAAGTCGCTCACCTTCGCGCTTCGTTTTCGCGGCGAGGAGCGCACGCTGACCGCCGCCGAGGCGAGCGCCGCCCGTCTGGCCGGCGTGGCCCTGGCCGCCGACCGGTTCGGGGCCACCCTGCGCGAATAGCGCTGGTGCCTGCGCGTGTGCCTGTGCCGCCCGCGGGCAGCGGATGCCGCGAGTCGCCCTAACGGGGCCGGCTGCGCGGCATCCGCCTCTCGTGGCACGTGTTTGAGAAGTTGGCACTGGTTTGAACACGTGCGGGCTTCCCCAACGAGTGCCACGAGCCCTCTCGTGAGTCAGGCGCGTGCCGTCGTCACCTGTCGCGTCTTGTGGGCGCTCGCGGCACACCCTTGTCCATCAGGAAGCGATAAAACGCCTGCGGCGAGAGCGCGAGCTTCCATCCCCACCGGTCGAAGCTGTTGACCTCCGGCCGTAGAACGCTCTCCCGGTCCTTTTCGTCGACGACAACCTGTACGGTGTCGCGACCGGCCATAACTGCCGCACGGGTGTACTTGATGTGGCCATCGAACTCGCCGATCTTGCGCACCCCTCGCCAGAAGTAGTCCACGTAGCAGGTGCGCCCGCCCACGTCGAAACGCACTTGCAATTCGGGAATCTCGAAGCCCAATTCCTCGAACCGCACGCGCCCGAGCGACTCGCCGGGGTTAGCTGAGAGCCCATCGGCAAATGCGATGGCCCTCTCGGCCGCCCGGTGCCCATTTCTCGGCTGCACCCCATCCAGCTCGGTCAGTAGCGTTGCATGAGTGATCGGTGGTGCCCCAACACTCCCGGACCGTTGGGCGGCGGCCATCCGGGCTGCTTCACAATGTAGAACGTGGTCGATCATCGTGACTCCGACTAGAAAGCTCGACGTCGCGGCCACATCGATCAGAGTGCGCGACAGGCTCGTTACTCGGATGCCGTCGATGATCACGGGGATGGGTCGACCGGCCCTCGGTGAGTCGTGAGGAGCCTCGAGCTGCTGCCACCGGCGGTGTCGGGATCGATGGCATGCACGCCCTGGGGCCACTGGCCAATCAGCGGCAGTCCGTGCAGTGCGGCGGCGGAATGGTGCGAATACATCAAGTCACGTTTGGCCTGGGCCGCTGTCGCCCGAACGAGGAGGCGGTATCGACCATCTGCACCGATCTCCTCCCAGCGCGGGCCGAGGACATACCACCCCCGTCGCACCCCCCGTCGCACCCGCACGAGCTCGCCGCGTTTGAGAAGTGAATCCACGGCATGGGAGTTCATGCCCGAGGCGCGCAGTGCCTCCGCCGGGATCAGACCATCGTGCAGGGCCTCACAGGTCTCAAAGATCTCGCGCATGTGGCCAGTGTGCCGCGGGCACGAGGGTGAGCCGTGACCTGGAGACGACCTGTGGAGTATTCGTGCCAAGGGGTGATGTGCAGGAGGTGCATCCGTTCCTCGTGGCACGTGTTGGGGAACGTGGCACTGGTTTGAACACGTGCGAGCTTCCTCAACACGGGCCACGAGCCGGGCGGGTGCCACGAGCCGACCGGGTGCCACGAGCCGTGCGCGGTGGGGTGCGGCGCAGCAAGCGGATGCGCCCCGACCCGCGCATGACGCCGCGCCCGGCGCGGAAACGGGGCCGCCAGGGCCGCGCTAGGTTTAACACATGGTTTTTTCGGTGGCAGTGGCGGGCGCGAGCGGGTATGCGGGCGGCGAACTGCTGCGGCTGCTCGCCGGACACCCCGAATTCGAGGTGCGCACGGTCACCGCGCACAGCAACGCCGGGCAGCGCTTGATCGACGTTCAACCCTCGCTGCGTTCCCTGGCCCACCTCACCCTGGTCGACACGACGCCGCAGAATCTCAGCGGCCACGACGTCGTCTTCGTCGCCCTGCCTCATGGCAAGTCCGGCGAGATCACCGCGCACCTCCCCGCCGAAACCCTCGTGGTGGACTGCGGCGCCGACCACCGCCTGGTGAATTCCGACGACTGGGCGGCCTTCTATGGCGGCGACTACTTTGGCGCCTGGACCTATGGTGTCCCGGAGTTGCCCATCGGCGCCGGCAAACAGCGCGACCGGCTCGTCGGCGCTCGCCGCATCGCCGCTCCCGGCTGCAACGCCAGCACCGTCGCCCTCGCCCTGGCCCCCGGAATCCACGCGGGCGTGATCGAAGCGCAGGACCTCGTGGCCGTGCTCGCCGTCGGCCCGAGCGGCGCCGGCAAGAGCCTTAAGCTGCCGAACCTCGCGGCCGAGATCCTGGGTTCAGCTAACCCGTACGCGGTCGGCGGCACGCACCGGCACATTCCGGAGATCGTGCAGTCGCTGCGCTGGGCCGCGGCGGCGGGCCCCGCCGACCCGACCAGCGCAGCATGCGCTTCGTCCCCCGACGCCACCATCTCTTTCACCCCGGTGATCGTGCCGATGTCCCGCGGAATCCTCGCCACGGCGACCGCTCGACTCGTGCCGGGAACGAGCGCCGCCGCCGTGCGCGCCGCCTGGGAGGACGCCTACGCCGACGAACCGTTCGTGCACCTGTTGCCCGACGGACATTTTCCGCGCACGGCCGACGTACTCGGCGCCAACACCGCACTGATCGGACTGGCCGTCGACGAAGCAGCCGGCCGGGTCGTCACCATCACCGCGATCGACAATCTCGTCAAGGGCACCGCCGGCGCTGCCATCCAATCCGCCAATATTGCCCTCGGTCTGACCGAAACACTCGGTTTGACCATGAATGGAGTTGCTCCGTGAGTGTTACCCTTCCCGCCGGTTTTGCTGCCGCCGGCGTCACTGCCGGCCTGAAGAAGTCCGGTGGGCTCGACCTCGCCCTCGTGCAGAACCTCGGCCCGCTGCAGAACGCCGCGACCGTGTTCACGAGCAACCGCTGCCAGGCCAACCCCGTCATCTGGAGCACCCAAGTCATGAGCGATGGCCAGGTCAGCGCGATCGTGCTCAACTCCGGCGGGGCCAACTGCTACACCGGCAGCATCGGCTTTCAGACCACGCACGCCACCGCCGAAGCGGTCGCGAAGCGGCTCGACCTCTCCTCCGGCGACGTTCTGGTCTGCTCCACCGGCCTGATCGGCGAGCAGCTCAACCTCGACCTCGTCACCGCGGGCGTCTGGGACGCGACCCTCGCCATCAAAACGGATGCCGCCACCACCCCTGCCGCCGGCCTCCTGGCCGCGCAGGCCATCATGACCACCGACACCCGGCCGAAGCAGGCCGCGCACATTTCCCCGGCCGGCTGGAGCATCGGCGCCATGGCCAAGGGGGCCGGTATGCTCGCGCCCGGTCTGGCCACCATGCTCGTCGTCATCACGACCGACGCCGTGCTCGACTCGGCCGAGCTCGACACTGCGCTGCACGCGGCCACGCGAGTGACCTTCAACCGCCTCGACTCGGACGGCTGCATGTCGACCAATGACACCGTGAGCCTGCTCTGCTCCGGGGCCAGCGGCGTTAGCGCCGACCTGGCCGAATTCACCGCAGCGCTCGTCGAGATCTGCCGCGACCTCACCCTTCAGCTGCAGGGCGACGCTGAGGGCGCCGCGCACGACGTGGCGATCACTGTCACCAACGCGGTCTCCGAAGACGAAGCCGTCATAGTGGCCCGCGCCGTCTCCCGCAGCAACCTGTTCAAGTCGGCCATCTTCGGCAACGACCCGAACTGGGGCCGCGTGCTCGCCGCAGCCGGAACCGTCCCGGTCAAGGACGCCGCCTTCGACCCGTACGGCATCGACGTCGCCATCAACGGTGTGCAGGTGTGTACCGCGGGGGAGCCCGACCAGCCGCGCGACCTCGTCGACCTCACGAAGCGCTCGGTCACCGTGCTGATCGACCTCCACGCGGGGGACGAAACGGCCACCCTGTGGACCAACGATCTCACCCACGACTACGTCGAAGAGAACAGCGCGTACTCGAGCTGACCATGACCGAGACACCCATAACCAAGCCCGACGAGACCAGCCAGGCCGAAGCATCCGTTAAAGCGGCAACGCTGATCGAAGCCTTGCCGTGGCTCAAACGCTTTCACGACCAGATCATCGTCGTGAAGTTCGGCGGTAATGCCATGGTGAGCGAAGACCTGCAGCGTGCCTTCGCCGAAGACATGGTCTACCTGCGCTACGCGGGCATCCGTCCGGTCGTCGTGCACGGCGGCGGCCCGCAGATTTCGGCCATGTTGAAACGCCTCGGCATCGAGAGCGAGTTTCGCGGCGGCTACCGGGTGACCACCCCAGAGGCGATGGACGTCGTGCGCATGGTGCTCACCGGCCAGATCAACCGCGACCTGGTCAGCCACATCAACCAGCACGGTCCGCTCGCCGCCGGGCTCAGCGGTGAGGACGCTGGTCTGTTTCGCGGACGGCGTCGTGGCGTCGTCATCGACGGCGTCGAGGTCGACCTCGGACTCGTCGGTGACGTCGTCGGCGTCGACCCCGAAGCCGTGCTCGCGCAGCTCGCGGCCGGCCGCATTCCGGTGGTGTCATCGATCGCCCCAGACGCGGATGTCCCGGGTCAATCCCTGAACGTCAACGCCGACGCTGCTGCTGCCGCACTCGCGATCGCCCTCGGCGCGGCCAAACTCGTGATTCTCACCGACGTTGCGGGGCTCTACCGCGACTGGCCGAACCGGGATTCGCTCGTATCGATCATCGACGTTCTCGAGCTGCGTGGCCTGCTGCCCGAGCTGGAATCGGGCATGATTCCCAAGATGACGGCCTGCCTCGACGCTGTCGACGGCGGAGTCGCCAAGGCCGCGATCATCGACGGGCGAGTGCCGCACTCGATCCTGCTCGAAATTTTCACTGGAAGCGGCATTGGCACGGAGGTAATACCCGCATGACCGACCAACCCTGGCAGAATCGGTTCGCCGATTCGATGATGCGCACGTTCAGCCCGCCACTGGCGATGCTCGTGCGCGGTGAAGGCTGCTACGTCTGGGACGAGTTGGGCACCCAGTACCTCGACTTTCTGGCCGGAATCGCCGTGAACTCGCTCGGTCACGCCCACCCCGAGGTCGTCGCGGCGGTCACGAAGCAGATCAGCACCATCAGCCACGTCTCCAACTATTTCGCCACGCCGCCGCAGATTGAACTGGCCGAACGCCTCAAGCGCATCACCGGCGCTGGCGACGAAGGTCGCGTCTACTTTTGCAACTCCGGCGCCGAAGCCAACGAGGCCGCGTTTAAACTGGCCCGGCTGAATAACACGGGCCATCGCAACCGCATCATCTCGCTGCACGACTCCTTTCACGGTCGCACCATGGGCGCACTCGCGCTCTCGGGCAAGCCACACATGCGGGAGGCGTTCGAACCGGTTCCCGGCGGGGTCGAACACATCGACAGCACGATCAAGGCCCTCGAAGCGACGATCGACAACACCGTCGCCGCCCTGTTCTTGGAACCGGTCAAGGGCGAGGCCGGCGTCATCGACTTGCCCGACGGCTTTCTCAAACGCGCCCGCGAACTCTGCACCGAACACGGCGTTCTGTTGATCATCGATGAGATCCAGACCGGCATCGCCCGCACCGGCGCTTGGTTCGCCTACAACCACGCTGAGATTCTTCCGGATGCCGTCACCATCGCCAAGGGGATGGGTGGCGGTGTTCCGATTGGTGCGCTGGTCACCTTCGGCTGGGCCTCCGACCTGTTTCGGCGAGGCCAGCACGGCTCGACCTTCGCCGGCAACCCGCTCGTCACCGCGACAGCAAACGCCGTGCTCGGCGTGATCGAACGCGACGACCTCGCCGCGAACGCCTTCCGGCGAGGCCAGCAGTTGCGCGAGATCATCCTCGGCTTCCACTCGCCGCTGATCGAGGAGGTTCGCGGACGCGGCCTGCTGCTCGGCGTCGGCCTGACCGAACCGGTCGCGTTGAAGCTCGGTGCGGCCGCCCTGGCCAACGGACTCATCGTGAACGCCGCCAACGAGACCAGCATTCGCATCGCCCCGCCGCTGATCGTGGGCGACGCCGAAATCGCCGACTTCCAAGTGCGGTTCGGGCGCGCCCTCGCCAGCCTCTAGGCTGGACGAATCCCACTTTGCGCCGGTTTTACGCCGGCGCGTGTGATTTTAAGACGGTGGAGCGGCATCCGCTCTGCAACTGAACAACGACAACCGAAAGTGACACCGTGACCCGCCATTTCCTGCGCGACGACGATATCTCCCCGGCCGAACAGGCCGAGATTCTCGATCTGGCCCTGGAGCTGAAGCGAGACCGATTCGCGGTGCGCCCGCTCGCTGGCCCGCAGACCGTCGCGGTCATTTTCGACAAGTCCTCCACCCGCACCCGGGTCTCCTTCGCCGTCGGCATCGCCGACCTCGGAGGCAGCCCGCTCATCATCAGCACCGCGAACAGCCAGCTCGGCGGCAAGGAAACCGCCTCCGACACCGCCCGCGTGCTCGAACGCCAGGTCGCCGCGATCGTCTGGCGCACCTACGGCCAGGCCGGGCTCGAAGAAATGGCGCTCGGCACCACGGTGCCCGTCGTCAACGCGCTCAGCGACGACTTCCACCCCTGCCAGCTGCTCGCCGACCTGCTCACGATTCGCGAACACCGTGGCGACCTGGCGGGCCAGACCCTCGCCTTTCTCGGCGACGGCGCCTGCAACATGGGCCAGTCCTACCTGCTCGCCGGTGCCACTGCCGGCATGCACGTGCGCATCGCCTCACCGGTCGGTTACACGCCGACCGACCAGGTGGTAGCGGATGCGACGGCCATCGCCGCCCGCACCGGCGGCTCGGTCGCCCTCTTCACCGACCCGCGTGAGGCTGTCGCGGGCGTCGATGTGGTCATCACCGACACCTGGGTGTCGATGGGCAAAGAAGAGGAGAAGGCCGCGCGGCTCGGCGACCTCGGTCAGTACCGGGTCGATGCCGAGCTCATGGGCCTGGCCAAGCCGGGCGCGCACTTCATGCACTGCCTGCCGGCCGACCGCGGCTACGAGGTCACCGCCGAGGTCATCGACGGCCCGCAGAGCATTATCTGGGACGAGGCGGAGAACCGCCTGCACGCCCAGAAGGCGCTGCTGGTCTGGCTGCTCGCGCAAAACGCCGCCTGACCGACCCCTCGCCTTTGGGACGGGGCCCAGGCCCCGTCCCGGGGCCCAGTTTATAAACTGGGCCCGTGGACGGGGCCTGGGCCCCGTCCGCAGTGCAGGCGGGCGACCGGGGGCCGCGGCGCAACACGTAAACTTTAGACAGATCAAGATTTAGGGAGAACCATGGCGGAACGCGTTGTACTCGCATACTCGGGCGGGCTGGATACCTCGGTCGGCATCGGCTGGCTCAAGGATGCCACCGGCAAAGAGGTCGTAGCCCTCGCCGTCGACGTCGGACAGGAGGGCGAAGACATGGACGTGATCCGTCAGCGCGCCCTGGACTGCGGAGCCGTCGAATCCATCGTCATCGACGCCAAGGACGAGTTCGCGAACGACTACATCGTGCCGACGCTCAAGGCGAACGCTCTGTACCAGAAGCGATACCCGCTGGTCTCCGCCATCAGCCGTCCGCTGATCGCCAAGTACCTCGCCTCCACCGCCATCGAACTCGGCGCCGACAGCGTCGCCCACGGCTGCACCGGCAAGGGCAACGACCAGGTTCGGTTCGAAGCGGCCGTCGCCGCCCTCGCCCCCGAGCTGACCTCGCTCGCCCCGGTGCGCGACTTCGAACTGACCCGCGACAAGGCCATCGAGTATGCCGCCAAGCACGACCTGCCCATCGCGCAGTCCAAGAAGAGCCCGTACTCCATCGACCAGAACGTCTGGGGTCGCGCCGTCGAAACCGGATTCCTCGAAGACCCGTGGAACGCGCCGATCGAAGACCTCTACACCTACACCCAGGACCCCTCGGTCACCCGCGCCCCGACCGAGGTTGTCATCTCCTTCGAGCAGGGCGTGCCCGTCGCTATTGACGGCAAGAAGGTCAGTCCGCTGCAGATGATCCAGCTCATGAACCGTCTCGCCGGTGACCAGGGTGTCGGCCGCATCGACATCGTCGAAGACCGTCTGGTCGGCATCAAGAGCCGTGAAATCTACGAAGCCCCCGCCGGAATAGCGCTCATCGCCGCGCACGAAGAACTCGAGAACATGACCCTCGAGCGTGACGTAGCCCGTTACAAGCGCGGCGTCGAGAGCAAATGGGCAGAACTCGTTTACGACGGACTCTGGTTCTCCGGCTTGAAGAAGAGCCTCGACGTGTTCATCGAGGACACGCAGAAATACGTGACCGGCGACATCCGCTTGAAAATGCACGCAGGCACCGCCGTCGTCACGGGACGCTCGAGCACGACCAGCCTGTACGACTTCAACCTCGCCACCTACGACACCGGCGACTCCTTCGACCAGACCATGGCCAAGGGATTCATCGAACTGTGGTCGCTGCCGAGCAAGGTCGCCGCACGCCGCGACGCCGCCGCGAAGTAGGGCCCGCGTGTCGAGTGAGAAAAACCGCGCCGGCCGAGCTGGCGCCCTCTGGGGTGGCCGTTTCGCCGGGGGACCGTCGCCGGAACTGGCGCGGCTGAGCAAGTCGACCCAGTTCGACTGGATGCTGGCGGAATACGACCTGCAGGGCAGCCGCGCGCATGCGCGGGCCCTCGCCGCCGCCGGATATCTCACCGACACCGAATTGACCCAGACGGTCGGCGCGCTCGAAGAACTCGAGCGCGCCGTCGTCGCCCGCGAATTTCTGCCAGCCGAAGCCGATGAAGACGTACACTCCGCTCTTGAACGTGGCCTGATCGACATCATCGGTGTCGAGGTGGGCGGCAAGCTGCGCGCCGGCCGCAGCCGGAACGACCAGGTCGCCACGCTCGTGCGCATGTGGCTGCGCGACCACGCCGCCATTCTCGCCTCGCTCGTGATCGAGCTCATCGACGCCCTCGCCGCACAGGCCGAAGCGCACGAGGACGCCATCATGCCCGGCCGCACCCACCTGCAGCACGCCCAACCTGTGCTGCTCGCCCACCACCTGCTCGCGCACTGCTGGCCGCTGGTGCGCGACCTCGACCGCTTCGCCGACTGGGGCCGGCGAGCGGATGCCTCGCCCTACGGGTCCGGCGCCCTCGCCGGCAACACCCTCGGTCTCGACGCGCACCTCGTTGCCACCGACCTGGGCTTCGCCGCCGTGGTCGAGAACTCCATCGACGGCACCGCAAGCCGCGACCTGGTCGCCGAATTCGCTTACATCACCGCGCAAATCGGCATTGACATGTCGCGGCTGGCCGAGGAGATCATTCTCTGGAACACCCGCGAATTCGGGTTCGTCACCCTCGACGACGCCTATTCCACCGGGTCCTCGATCATGCCGCAGAAGAAGAACCCCGACATCGCCGAGCTCGCTCGCGGCAAGTCGGGCCGCATGATCGGCAACCTCACCGGGCTGCTCACCACGCTCAAAGGACTGCCGCTCGCCTACAACCGCGACCTGCAGGAAGACAAAGAGCCGGTCTTCGACTCGATCACCACTCTCGAGGTGCTGCTGCCCGCCTTCACCGGCATGGTTGCGACTCTGACCTTTCACACCGAGCGGATGGCCGAGCTCGCACCGCAGGGCTTCTCCCTCGCCACCGATGTCGCCGAATGGCTGGTCAAACGCCACGTTTCGTTCCGTGACGCGCACGAAATCACCGGTTCCCTGGTGAAGTTCGCCGAGACCAACGGACTCGACCTGCACGAGGTCGATGACGCCGCACTACTGGCGATCTCACCGCACCTCATTCCCGAGGTGCGCGACGTTCTCACCATCCGTGGATCCGTCGACAGCCGCGACGGCGCCGGCGGCACCGCCCCGGTGCGAGTCGCCGAGCAGCGCGCCCACCTCGTGGCCCGCGTACGCGACCTGACGGCCGCGCTCAGCCGGTAGTAGTGACGTTCGCGCCGGGCCTGCTGGAGCGACCCGCACTCGAGGTCGCCCCGCTGTTGCTCGGCGCGGTAGCGACCCGTGGGGCGGTCTCCGTACGCATCACCGAGGTTGAGGCCTACCTCGGCGAGAGCGACCCCGGTTCGCACGCCTTTCGCGGTCGCACACCCCGCACGCAAACCATGTTCGGCCCGCCCGGGCATCTCTACGCCTATTTCAGCTACGGCATGCACGTCTGCGCCAACGTTGTCTGCTCGCCGGACGGTGAGGCATCGGCCGTACTCCTGCGCGGCGGCGAGGTCGTCGCGGGAATCGACGAGGCCCGCAGTCGACGCCTGACGTCGAAAACGGATGCTGACCTCGCGCGCGGCCCGGCCCGGCTGACCAAGGCCCTCGGCATTGTGCTCGGCGATGACGGCGCCGATCTGGCTGTGGCACCGTTCGACCTTGAGGTGCCGGCCCGCCGCGCCGATTTCGCCACCGGGCCGCGTACCGGGGTGAGCGGTCTCGGTGGGGAGTCGAGTACCGTGGCGCTTCTGGGTGCCGGGGGAGGCATCCGTTTCGCCGTATCGGCGATCGACCCGGCAGGCGCGTCGCTAGACCAGCGCCATCGGCACCAGGGCAGCGCAGCCGCAGGCCCAGATGAGGCTCGACAGGGTGCCGATGATGAACCGCTCACGCGATTCGGCTGCGGCCAGCTCGGTGAACCGGCCGACACCCTTGATGGCGACGACGATGGCGATGGCCTCGGGAAAGCCGGCCAGGATCGCGCCGGCCACGGCCAGACGTTCCAGGATGCCGATGGTCACGCCGCCCCGCAGCACCTCGTGAGTCTCCGGGTCGCTGACCCCGGCCAAGGTCGGGGCCGGTTTGCCGGCGTTCAGCACCATGATTCCGCCGTGCTGGCCGGGCGGTACCGAGTTGTTGGTGGCCAGATCGAGGGCGAGCACGGCGACCGGGCCGCCACCGATCACGGCGAGGGCCAGCGCGAGCATTCCGAGCACGATACCGAACGCGCTGGGGCCGGGGCCCATCGGGACCGCGGCGAGCACGAGGGCCAGGGCGAGTGTGGCCATGGCAGCGATCGCGTAGAGCTGGCGGTGCAGTTTGAAGGCGATCGCGGCGCAGGTGAGCGAGGCCAGGGTGACCAGGATCAGGGCGACCCAGTACAGGAACGTGAGAACGTTGAAAGTCATAGGGTTTCCGATTCGTTCGCGTCGTGGTCGAGTTGCTCTAGCAGCCTAACCAACGCCGGTCGGGCTGCCTGCTCGACCCGGTACTGCGCTGCCTTGAGTCGCTGGCTCACGGCCCCAGTCGTGATTCCAAGCTCGGCAGCAATATCGGTCTGGGCCAGCCCGCTTTCGAAGAGGTCGCCGGCTTCCCAGCCCTGGGGGGTACGGCGTTGACGCAGCAGCAACAGCATGGTGACGAGTGCCTCGATGCCCGGGGCGGCTGCATCAGCTGGACTGACCTCGAGCGCAAAGTGCGCCTCGGTTCGCTTCGCGCGCACCACGGCATCGCGGGCCGCGATGAACGCACCGCCGGTGGCCTGCCGGGTAGACGCCGGCAGGGGAGTGCGCACGCTTCCCACACCGAGCCCGACGCTCCAGTGGCCGGACCGATGGAGCGCGAGAATCGTGGAGAGAGTCGGCCGCGCCGCCGACACAAGCAGCTGAATCTCATCGCCGGCGGTCTGGTCGGGCGGCAGGCTGAAGGCATCCGGATTCTGCGCCAGGAGTCGGGCGATCATCTCCCGCGCACGATCGTGATCGTTGCGGCTGTCGATCTGGTCAGCGGTGATGACAAACATGGCTCAGGCTCCGTCCTGCATTCAGTCTAATTAAGCCCACAGGCTAAATCAAGTCCAGTATAGGCTTTAGGCTGAATTGTCACGCGAGGAGAGTGGATGCTGCCGCCGATTCGGTGAGGCGGCCCCGGCTGGTAATCTGAACGCGTGTCAGACCCCACCATCCTTGCCCAGCAGACCAATGATCTCTCCTTCGATTCCGTGTGGGAGGAGATCAACTGGCGCGGCCTCGTGCACGTCTCCACCGACGAAACCGAGCTCAAAGCGCTGCTCGATGGTGACCCGATCACCTACTACTGCGGATTCGACCCGACCGCGGCGAGCCTGCACCTCGGCAACCTGGTGCAGCTGCTGCTGATGCGGCGTCTGCAACTGGCGGGGCATCATCCGCTCGGCCTGGTCGGCGGTTCCACCGGACTCATCGGCGACCCGCGCCCCACCGCCGAGCGCACGCTGACTCCCACCGACACCGTGGCAGAGTGGGTGGGCTACCTGCAGGCGCAGGTCTCCCGGTTCCTGAGTTCCGAGGGCGAGAATGCCGTCACGCTCGTGAACAACCTGGACTGGACCGCGCCCTTGAGCGCGATCGACTTTCTGCGCGAAATCGGCAAGTACTACCGCGTGGGCACCATGCTCAAAAAGGATGCCGTCAGCGCGCGTCTCAATTCCGACGCCGGCATCAGCTACACCGAGTTCAGCTACCAAATTCTGCAGGGCCTGGACTACCTCGAACTGTTCCGCAGCTACGGCTGCGTGCTGCAGACCGGTGGCAGCGACCAGTGGGGCAACCTCACCAGCGGAACCGATCTCATCCGTCGCGCCGAAAGCGGCACCGTGCACGCCATCGGCACCCCGCTCATCACCAACAGCGACGGCACCAAGTTCGGTAAGAGCGAGGGCAACGCGGTCTGGCTCGACCCGAACCTCACGAGCCCCTACGCCTTCTACCAGTTTTGGCTCAACACCGATGATGCCGACGTGGTCTTTCGGCTCAAGGTGTTCACGTTTCTCTCACGTAGTGAGATCGAGCGATTCGCCGAACTCGTCGAAACCGAACCGTTCCGCCGAGAAGCGCAGCGCCGGCTCGCGCTCGAGGTGACCAGCCTCGTGCACGGCCAGGCGGCGACGGATGCTGCCATCCACGCCGCCGAGGCCCTGTTCGGCCAGGGTGACCTGGCCGAGCTCGACCCGGACACTCTGGAGGCCGCCCTGCGCGAACTTCCGCACACCACGACGGCGCCGCACGCGACCGTGCTGCAATTGCTCGTCGACACCGAGCTGTCGAAGAGCATCGGTGACGCCCGGCGTGCGGTTCAGCAGGGTGGGGTGTACCTGAACAATGCGAAGGTCACCAGTGTCGACCTGACCATTGAGGGATCGGTGCTTCCCGGGGGAGTAGCGGTGCTGCGCCGCGGCAAGAAGACGCTCGCGGGTATTTTCGTCGAGTAGCCACCTCGACGGCTCCGTTGCAGGGGGGCGACAGATGCGGATGGCAAGATGTCGACGTGGAAACTCTTCGAACCGAACGCCTGCTGCTGCGCCCCTGGACCCTCGATGACACCGACTTCGTCTTCGGTCTGTATTCGCTGTGGTCCGTGCAACAACACATCGGGCTGAATCCACGGGTGATGACCGACCGCGCCGAGGCGATCGCGGTGATCAACCGCTGGCAGGGAATGGAACATCCCATTCATGCCATTCGAGCGGTGACGGATGCCGACACCGGCGAGATCTTCGGCAACCTATTGCTCAAGTCCATTCCGGCGTCGAGTCCGGTGACGCCGCTCGTGCCGTCGGGGGATACCGAGATCGGCTGGCACTTTCACCCGAACGCGTGGCACCACGGCTACGCGACTGAAGCGGCATCCGCTGTGTTGGCCGAAGGCTGGAAGACGGGACTCGACCGGGTGGTGGCGGTGACCACGCCCAGCAACCGGCCGTCGCAGCGGGTGTGCCTTCGTATCGGCATGACGCATAAGGGCAGGACCGACCAGTACTACAACTCGGTGAGCGAACTCTTCCTGGCGTTCGCCCCCGAGCCCTAGCCTCCGCGCTTCCCTGCTTTCGGACGGGGCCCAGGCCCCGTCCGTGGGCCCAGTTTATAAACTGGGCCCACGGCTAGAAGGTGGGCCCGGACGCGCCGGGAGGCCCGCCAGGGGCATTTCGGACGTGTTTCGAGCGGATGACCGCCCCCGACACGCCCGGGATGTAGCAGTGAGTTGCGGGGTATCAGGATTCACCGTAATGTCATCTAAGTCACCCCACAGGTTCGGAAAAAGCCAAGCGCTTCCGGCCTCAAGCGGGACCAATCCCAAGTCAAAATAGCCCGAAATTTTTCGCGTGACAGTGACTTGATGAAGTTCACACGAAGTCGATTCAATTTGACTCGTGCTGGGCGACAAGAAATAAGAGTAGTACTCCAGTGCAATGGTCTTCGTGGCCGGCGGCTGGGTGTGTCCGATCCTTGAGAACTCAACAGCGTGCACAATGTCAAATGCCAAAAACCTCGTGGTTGTCGGCCCGTTTCTAGCGGGTTGCAGCCGGGAGATTCCTTTGGAAATAATATTGAACAAGTCCTAACTTCGGTTGGGCAACTAAACAAAGCAAGTCAGTAATGATTTGTTCTTGTCAGTTTCAAACTTGCATCTTTTCGGCCTATTCCGGCTGTGGGGTGCACTAGATGGGCACTGAACTTTCGGGTTTGGGAGCTATTCAAACATTTACGGAGAGTTTGATCCTGGCTCAGGACGAACGCTGGCGGCGTGCTTAACACATGCAAGTCGAACGGTGAAGAGGAGCTT
>NZ_FNIB01000005.1 GCF_900103805.1 Cryobacterium flavum
GATTCGGCTGCACTGCCACATGCTGCGCAAAACGAAAGCGATGGACCTTTACAAACAGGGCATCCCGTTGCCGATCATCATGCAACTCCTCGGCCACGAAAGCATGAGCACCACCTCCGCGTTCTACGCCTTCGCCACTCTTGACATGATGACCGCGGCAATGAACGCCGCCACTCCTGAAATCAACATCGCCGACAACACCTGGCTCAGCGAGGAGAAACTGCAAATGCTCTACACACTCCGCTGATCGACGGAGACGCTAATCCGATAAAACAAACGCCGTTCCCTGCAAACAACCAGCATCAACACGGTTCCTCGGCTTAACGTCATCCTCGGCATAATCGCTGTTAAGCCGAATTCGGCTTAACTCCGACCGCGGATCGCAATTCCGGTCTAACGCCTTCGTCCGGGTGCTAAAGAACAACGGCATCACTGGATCGATGGGCCGGGTCGGCGCATGTGGCGACAACGCCGCGATGGAATCGTTCTTCGCGTTGCTGCAGAAGAACGTCCTCGACCGGCAGCGCTGGGCTACCCGGGACGAACTCCGCCTGGCGATGGTCGTGTGGATCGAGCGGACCTACCACCGAAAGCGTCGGCAACGCCGCCTCGGAAAACTCACCCCGATCGAGTTTGAGACAATAAACATGGCCCTCAAGGCCACCTGAAACCACTAACCCCCAGAGTCAACTGAACTCGGGGCAGTCCCCTTCGCCGGATTGTTAGGCGCTGGTGAGGGCTGTTTGCTCCCTCATGTTGTAGGTGCCGGTCTCAACCCAGATGGTGTTGTGGATGATGCGGTCCATGATGGCGTCGGCGTGAACACCGGAGCCGAGGCGCTGGTGCCAGTCCTTCTGCTGATACTGGGTGCAGAACACCGTTGAGCTCTCCCCATAGCGGCGCTCCATCAGCTCCAGCAGCATTGTCCGCATCGATTCGGTCGGGCGATCGAGCAGCCACTCATCAATGACGAGCAGAGTGAATGAGGCGTATTTGCGCAGGAACTTCCCGGCGCCGCCAGGGGTGTCTTGGGCAGCGACCCAAGCTTCCTCGAGATCGGGCATCCGGACGTAGTGTGCGCGGATGCGATGCTCGCAGGCGCGTTTGGCGATCGCGCAGCCCAGATACGACTTCCCCGACCCGGTGAACCCCTGGAAGACGACGTTCTGCTGCCGATTCACGAACGAGCACGTCCCGAGCTGGGTCAGCAGTTGCCGATTCAGGCCCCGCTCGTCGAGCAGGTCGATGCTGCGCAGATCCGCGTTGGGATAGCGCAGCCCTGCCCGCCGGATCAGCCCGGAGACCTTGGCGTGCGTGAAGGTGGAGTAGGCGTCATCGACGACCAGCCGGACGCGCTCTTCAAACGACAAGCTGATGCTGAGGGTTTCGTCTTGGGTGTCGATCGCCTCCAGCAGCTCGCCGGCGTTCATCTCCCGCAACTTGCGTTTGGTCTCGGTATCGAGCCGACTCACCGAATTCCTCCGGCGTAGTAGGCGCTGCCTCTCACGTATCCGCCATCATTAGCTTCCGGTTTGTCGGGGACGTGGCCGGTTTTGTCTTGCCCGGTGTCCAGGATCGGCCGCAGGTGCGCATACCGCGGAGAGCGGATCGGTCCCTGCAACGCCAGCGCGCAGGCGGCCTCGACCCGGGTCGGAGAGAACCGGCGTGACAGTCGAAGCACCGCCAGGGCGGGGTCGTAGCCGGCTTCCTCGATGGAGGCGGCTTCGAAGATCTTCCCGATCACCGTCACGGCCGATGGTCCCATCCGCGCCGCCCATTCCTCGATCCGGGCCCGGTCCCAGGCTTGGAAGCTGCGCCCTGCGGGCAGGTCCGCGTCGTTGGTCTGATACTGGTTCGTGGCGCTGGCCGGCAGCAGCAGGTGACTGGTCAGGCGCTCGTCGTTCCGATAGACCTCCAGCATCGTGTCCGTGATGCGAAGGTTAACGTAGCCGCCGATATGGCTGAAGGGAACGGAGTAGAAGTTCCTCGCCCAGACCACATGTGCGTTCTTATTCACCTTGCGTTTGTAGGACCACGTGCTGATCTCGAACGGGGCCGCTGGCAGCGGTTGCATCAGCGGCTTCTCCTCGGTAGTGAAGACGCTCAGCCTGGACCCGTCCCGTTTCTGGAACGGCTGCCGGTTGTAAGCATCGATCTGCTCACCGATCCGGACCCGCAACTGCGGCAGCGACGTGAACTGCTCCTGCCGGAGCCCAGCGATGACCCAGGTCGCGACATGAGAGACCGTGTTCTCGACGCTCGCCTTGTCCTTCTTATCCCGAATTCGGGATAAGAAAGACTATCCCGAGGATTCTGTTATCCCGAGTATCGGCCGCGATGCCTTTGCGGTCGCGGCCTGAGCGCCCACTTGCTCGGGATAATCACTTCAGCCCAGCGAGCTGTAGCATGAGGTCGTCGCCTCCCGTCCAGAGCGGTGCGAGGTCGGGTGTTGCGCTGCCTGCTTTCTGGATTGCTTCGCGGACCATCCGGTTATCGGCCGACGCGTAGACGCTCGTGGTCGCGATATTCGCGTGACCGAGGAACTCCTTGATGTGGGGAAGCGGAACTCCGGCGCGCAGCATCTGTATGGCGCGGGCGTGCCGAAGCTGGTGGGCATGGATCTTCTCTGGGAGTTCCGAACACTGTTGTCGTGCTGCGGTGGCGTGTTTGTTGAGTAGGTAGGTGATGTTGTCCTGGCTCATCTGGTGGCGGCGGCCTGCCCGGGCAGTGAAGAACAGCTTGCCTGCGATGTCTGTGGTGCTGGGGTGGAACTCGCTTAGGTATTGATCGAGATGCCGTGCGGTTTTGTCCATTAGGGGAACGGTTCTGCTTTTGCGTCCTTTGCCCGTAAGCGTCACCCGGGCGGCGCCGATCGTGGTGTCGATATCCGCAGGGGTCAGGTCCAATATTTCCTGGATCCGTGCGGCTACGTCGAAGGTGAGCAGGATGAGGGTCGTGTCCCGGCGGCCGCGGCTGGTGTCCTGACCGGGGTCGCGGATGAGCGCGTCGACGGCGGGCATGCTCAGCCCGTCCGGTGCTCGCGTTGATGTTCTGGCGGGTCTGACCTGAGTGACGTCGAGCCAGATCGATACCAGAGCGGGATCCTCGCCGGCGCAATACGACAGGAACGACTTTATTGCCGCCAGGCGCTGATTCGCGGATGAGGCACCAAGATGCTGGCTGTCGAGCAGCCAGGTGAGAAAGGCGGTGATGGTAGAGCGGTTGATTACCTCGAAGCTGACCTCGGCCAGGGAGAGGTGCTGCGACTGGCGAAGGTAGTCGAGCAGTGCGTTCAAGGCGGTTTTGTAGGAGCGGATCGTGTGGGGGCTGAGCTGGCGGGACCGGGGCAGGTGGATGGTCAGCCAAGAACGCACTAGGCCGAAGAACTCATCGGAGGCCATCGGATGCCTCCAAAAGATCAGATTCGATACTGGTGTTGGCGATCCGGCGCAGGTCGACGTGGAAGTCCGCGGCGAGGTGAAAGTAGTACCAGGTGTCCTCCGTGTTAGCGTGCCCGAGGTGCAGGCTCAGGTAAGCGACCAACGCTTCCGGATCTTTTCCGGCGAGCACCCACCGGTTGATGTTTTCGATGACGTGGGCGTGGCGGAGGTCGTAAACGCGCGGCGGAGAACCGGCGCTGGACACGATGTGCGGGGCGGCGGCGGCCAACAGCTGCTGGAACCAATAGTCGATCGTGCACTGGCTGTAGCAGTTTCCGTAACGGTTCGGGAAGAACGGCATCCGATCCGGATAGTGGGCACTGATCGTCGCGTCATAGGTTCGGCAATATTCGTGCAGGCCCGACGACATATAGACGATGCGGTCCTTGTGCCCTTTGGACTGCCGAATACTGACGGTGCCGCGAACCAGGTCAACGTCGTTGCAGCGCAACGTCCGAGCTTCGCTCGGCCGAAGTCCCAGGCAGTAGATCATGCGGAAAATCACCGGGATAATCGCTTCCCGCCTGCCGCCATAACCGGTGGTTTGGAGGTTATCGGCGGCGTTGAAGAGGGACCGCAACTGCGCGTGGGAGTAGATGTGCGGGCGGTAGCGGATTTGTTTGGCAGGGATCCCCGACGGAATGACGAAGGCGGCCAGACCGAGGGCGCCCATGTGTTTGGCCAGTTGCCGGATCGGGGTGATCCGCCGCATCTGCCCGTTGACGTGCTCAGCAGGCCGGGCGACAGCCCAGGCCATGGCCATCTCCTTCGTCAGCGTCACCTCGCGCGGGTAAGTTTCAGCACACATCTTGTCGAAGCGGCGCAGGTGCGACTCGGAGTTCACGTAGGGCAACCCGATCGCGTGCTTGACCTCGAGCAGCGACTGCAGCGGCGCGGCGAGGCCGCTGACAAAGCCGCTCACGACCGTGTTCCTTTCGGCTCGATGCCGACGAAGTCGAGACAACACGCCCGCATGTGGATTTCATCGGCGGACAGATAGTGTTTCGCTGACGTGATACTCCGGTGACCGAGCGCGCCGGAGATTACCGGCAGTGGTGTGCCGTCTGCCAGCAGCCGGGTAGCGAACGTGGCCCGCAATACCCGGAAGCCGCGGCCCGTGCCGTTCTGGGTGATGATGCCGGAGCGGGCGAAGGCCCGCGAGGCCACCCAATACAAGCTGTCGGCCGGGGTCAAGCCAACATAAGGGGCCTGGGAGCGCAGGAACACGTGGTCATCCTCTCCACCAGCGGGTCTGCCGTGCAGCAGGTAATCCGCGATCGCCTCACCGACCTCGGCTAGCAACGGCAACGTCACCAACGCCCCTGTTTTGTGCTGGGTCAGAGTGATCTGAGCGTGCGGCCAATCGATATCGCGCAACCGTAACCCTGCGATGTCGACCGGCCGCAGACCCGTCCTTGCGCCCAGTATCAATAGCGCCCTGTCCCTTAAACCCATCGGTGTGGAGACAACCACGGAGTTCACTAACGCGTCGATACCGTCGGCAGAGACAACTCCCACCGAGCGGACACGCCGCACCATCTGAGCCGGGACCGCCTGCGAGAGTCCGGCGCCGTAGCCGGATTCTTCCCAGAAACGACACAACACGCGCAGCGCCGAGACCACCGTCCTCATACTTCCCGGCTGATACCGACTACCGAGAAACACCACCCTTGCCGACACGTCTATCCTGGACAGCGCCCGCGCATCAGCCACGCCGCGTTCGGACAACCACGCCAACGCGGTGCGGGACATTGTGGCATACAAGTTCTGGGTCATGACGGCCAATGACTGGCCCTGCAACCATTGCTCGAACTGTTCCTGGACCGGACGGAAAACACCGTTTAGCGTGTCATTGGGATGCGTCTGACGAGACAGCCGCCATTCGTAGGACCCAGTCCGCGCAACCTCCGACAGCACCAGGGCGGCCTTGCGCAGGAGCCTGCGTTTCCAATCCTTGTATCGGCCGGCCCGATGCTCCGCCGCAACGAATTCGATAAACGCGGCGACTGCCTCCTCGGAGAACTCCTCGATACCGTCGCGGGAACAGAATCGCCTGAATTGGGACCACGCCCACCGGTACTGCATCGTCGTCGGCGGCGCATGCTGCAGCCCACTCACCGCACCATCCGCCTGCGCAATCAACTCCTGTATAGAAACACTCATCTCCGGCTCACCTCCAGTGAAATCGAAAGAGATGAGCCAGCGTAGGCGGGCCGCGATTATCCCGAGGAAATCAGCCTTCAGGCGGCGACCGCAAAGGCATCGCGGCCGATACTCGGGATAACAGAATCCTCGGGACAGTCCTTCGGCGCCCGGACCCGGCCCGGCAGCACCGCGGCCGAATAGTGCGCCGCCATCTCCCGGTAGGCGTCGTTGAGAACAACCTCGCCCTCGCGCGGGTGGGAGATCACCCCAGCCTTCACGTTGTCCGGCACCAGGCGTGGCACGCTGCCACCGAAGAAAGCGAACATCGCCGTGTGGGCGCGCAGCCACGATTCCTGCCGCATATCCAACGTGGCTTCCACGAACGCATACCGGCTGAACGGCAGGCACGCGACGAACAAATACACCTTGGAAATCTCGCCCGTCGTCGGATCCAACAGCTGCATCGTCGGACCGGACCAGTCGACCTCGATGCTGCGGCCAGCCTTGTGGCCAACGCGGGACGTCGCACCCGAGACGGCGGAGTAGTCGCCATAAAGCCGGCAGAACCGGTCATAACTCATCACAGCCTGCGTCGGACCGGATGCGTCGACGTATTCCTGGTGCACCAACTTCAACGTCACTCCGACCCGGGCCAGTTCGGTGTGAACCCGACTCCAGTTCGGCTGCGCGAACACGGACTCGTGCACTCCGCGACCCGGAAACAACGCCGCATACACCTCGGCCTCCGGCATCTCCTCGACGTCAGCCCAGCCGACGCCGAGTCGGTCCGCCGCCTCGAGCACCACCTGGACGCTATTGCGAGCGATGCCCTGCCCCGACGCGATCGCCCTGCCAGACAAGCCTTGGTTTCGTAACTGCAAGACAAGCTTCGCCTTGATCTTCCGTACCATTATCGGTACTCCTTCCACCACGTGGCCCTCACGTGGTGGAAGGAGCTTTGCAGGTGGTTCTCAACCACGCCAACTATGGCTCTGAACGACACGATTCATGATTCCGAGGGCTGGCCTTCAGGCGCACCGCCCCTGGCTCCCCTGGAAGCCAATATTCAACCGGTCTGTGATCGCTGGACTGGGCACGTGCTCATTCATCGACCGGCAGCAGAACGTCGTGTTCCAAGGATTCACAGGGTCGGAAAAATCGTATCTGGGGTGCGCGTTAGCGAAGGCCGCCTGCCTGCACCGGGTGCGGGCGCACTACATACGGATGCCGGAGCTCGAAGAGGCCTGGCAGATGGCCCGCGATAAACCCGCCGGGACGACGAAGTTTCTGAACAAGTACACCGCGTTCACGCTCCTAGTGATCGATGAATGGCTCCTCGACGAACCCGACGAGAGCACCCGAAGCATGCTCTTGGAACTCCTCGAGCGACGCTACGACCAAGCATCAACGGTGTTCTGCACCCAATACGCCCAACGAGATTGGCACCAGCGCCTCGGTTCCGGGGTTCACGCCGACGCGATCATGGACCGCATCGTGCACAACACCATCTGGGTCGAGACCGGCGGCCACAACATGCGAGAACACACCGCCGACTTGGTCACGGTCTAAACCTGCCGCGCTGGTCGAGGGGCACTGGCCCCCGACCAGCGCGGCTGCCCGGCATCCCCAGGCAGTACCAGCGGCCCCCGAAGGCAATATTGGACGGCCCCCAAACCCTCAAATACTCAGAAGGCGTCCAGCTGGCGCATGGAGGCCTCGGACAGGTAGCGGCGGGACCCGGCCTCCCACTCATCGTGCTGCTCGACGAGGACCGCGCCGGCGAGGCTAGGAGCATCCACTCAGAGGGACGCAACCCTTCGTCCAGGTAAAAGATCCGTAGCATGCAGTAGGACTTTGGAACGAACTGCTGTAACTAAGGAGCCGCGATTAGTCCAACAACAGCGGATCTCTTCTTCTGCCAGCTCCGCGCCGGGCTTAGCCGGGCATCCGAGGATGCCCAAAGAGCGGAAAGCTCGTTAGCTTGCTAGCCCTTTCAAATGCATCGGCTACTCATCGGAAGCGGCAATCTTCCGGCTGTAATCAACCCAATCTTCAGCAATCGGAAATGCATCGACTAGCGTCTCAGGGTCTAGGTTTTCAATTGGCAGTGAACGGAAGAGGTGCAAGTCCTTGAAAAGTCGGCCTACGTCCTCGAAGAAAGCGGGTACGCCATCCGGGAAATGTGTAAGAGGTCGGACAATCTTCACGGTGCCATCGTAAAAATGGTTGGAGGCGAGTCCCACCGTCATGTCACTCATAAGGCGCAACGCCCGGAATTGAGTGTTGTCAATTCCAGAAATCAGGATTCGGGAGAATCCGAGGAATCCGGCAAGCGAAAGGGCACTGTAGACAGTCATGCTGAGGTATCCGCGCGGCCTTGTGGGATCGATCGATTTGCTGAAGCCTTCGAGCCCAAGGCTGTTGAAGTAGAACAGGCGCTGAGGCATCGCGTCGGCCGGCGCGTCGTATCGCTCGGGCACAAACACCGTTATTTCAGGGTGTGCGCTCAGATACTCCCAGACGTCATGCCAGTTTGTGCCGCGAGCACTATGCTTTCCAAAAAAATACGGATCAGCAAGGACATAGTAATCGGGTACCATCTTTCTGGCGAATGAGCTTTCAAAGAAGTGATTGACGGATATTACCTTCAAATTCCCGGCGGCTTGCCGCTCGCATATGGCCTCGATGGACAAGTTCCCGGCAGACGGGCCAAGACCGAGAACGAGTATGGATTCGCCGCCCTGAGTACCCCGCAGTCGCCGGAGGGCGAGGAGCCGTTCTCGCCGTTGGCGAGGGTTTTTTAGGAGCATGACGCAAAACTTGGCAAGGACTCGAAGTTTCAGTCCAATCAGCTTCGTTATGCTCAGACCACGATACGAGTGTTGCGTAGGAAGCGCTCCTGTCGGCCGTTCCAATCAAACCACCTCATTCTTATGACGGAATCGAATCGTCAGAGCAATCCCTGAGAGAGAAACAATGACGAGCAGAATGCCCACGATAGCGTGATAGTCGACGCCCAGCAGCGCAATGAGGCCTACAGCCAACCACACGGGGAGGCTTGCAATGTACCATTCCACGGGAATACGAAGCATGCCGGTATGCCGGCGGGCAAGGTTCCAGACAACTAACGCTTGTATCAATTGAAGCGTGAAGAGCGCAATGCAGGGTCCAAGATACCCCAAGTGGGGAATCAGGAACGCGCTCAGCGAACCCTGGACAAGCGCACAGGGGAGCGTGCGGGCCACGAGCATTCTGGTAAGTCCTTCGCGATAGAGCGCGTTAAGCCCCGCCAAATAGAGAACTTGGGTTAGAGCAAGGGAAGCAAGCAAGCTGATGGCGACGATCGGCAGTTGCGTATCCATTCCTGTGCCAATAGTCAACTCGTATGCTGGCTTCCCAAGGACTATAGCGACACCAGAAAG
The DNA here is from genome assembly GCF_900103805.1 of Cryobacterium flavum. Classification (GTDB taxonomy): domain Bacteria; phylum Actinomycetota; class Actinomycetes; order Actinomycetales; family Microbacteriaceae; genus Cryobacterium; species Cryobacterium flavum. Next base: position 9,008 of record NZ_FNIB01000005.1, read on the forward strand.
CCCGGTGGCAATGAACGCAAGAATCGCCAAATCACGGTGCTGAGGCGCCCACGGGCCCACGTCGGACGCCTTGAAGAGTCGGATGGCCCAGGCATTATTTATCGCCACCAGAACTATACCTGGAGCAAGGCCGAAGAGGTAGATCGCTTGGAAGTACGCGACATCTTCTCCCTCTGAGAAGCCAGCCAATAGGGTGCGATCGGAAAGTGAAATTGCGCTGCCTGCCAATGCATGCAGTAGAACAGGCAGACCAAGCTGAACAGCACTTTTGTAGCTCTCGCCCACCCTCTCAGTATGCGTTCCTCTCGTCTTTCGATGAGTTGCCGATAGGAAGGCAAAGAGCGCGGCACCCAGGAGGGCGCTTGACCACCCCACAATGTATCCGTTAAATCCGAGACCGGAAAGCGCAAGCAAGAGGCCAATGATAGGACTGACGAGGTGCCAGAGTGCAACATTGCCCAGGAAGGACCACGCTCTCTCATCAGCGCGTAATGACTGCTGGCAGATAAGCAGCGTGCAAGTCGCAAGACCGCCCGCTGCGCCGGCCACTAGAGCTAGAACATGGTTGGGAGCGACCAGCGGGGCGAGGAACATCATGCCTATTGCAGCGGCGAGCACGACCGGTGCACCTGCCAACGGAGCGAATTTCACAAGTCGCATGGCGTCGTGCACCGAAATATCACCTGAAAGACGCCGCCGTACGACGGCGTCGGCAACTCCCATGGTCGCGAATAGACCGGTGAAACTGGCGATAGTGGCTGACAAAATTGCAAACCCTAAATCGTCAACGCCCAGTACGATCCGCTGAGCGGGCAGGAGGAGGATCGGACCAGCAGCCTGAGCCACGGTAGACAGGAGGTAGACCGGCGCGCCGCGAAGGTGCTTCCTAATAGTTGCGTCTCCTGACTTGCTGGCACTGTGGATCCCAAGGGAAGAGCGTCGTGGCAACGCCACAGATTGCGCCTCGTTGCTTGACCTTGAAAGCTAGACGCTTGAGTGTGCACGCCAGAAATGCGCGCACCATCACAAAGCTTGCCTCTCTTGGATCAGCCCTTCAATCAATCCCGTGAAGCTATTGATCGCGCCTTCTTCTCCCAGAACCTCCAATCGATACTGAAGCCCATTCTTTCCTAGCGTTGACGCGAAGACTGTGTCGCTCCTCAAATGAAGTATCGCCTCCAGAAGTTCTCGCGGATTGCCAGAAGGCACTATGAGTCCGCCTTGCGGTGTATGGACCTCACCGGCAGTTGTGCCGGACGGATCGGTCGCAGCTACCACGGCTCTACCTGCGCTGAAGTAAGAGGTGAGTTTGCTTGGCACCGCCATCTCGGAGACGCCCGGCATCTCATTCACGAGCAGGATGTCCGCGGCAGCCAGGACGCTCGGAAAGTCCGCACCCTCCAATGGATCTAAAAACTGCAAACGCGTGAGACCCGAAGCTTGTGCCTCGAGCTGAGCGCGGCGGCTACCGTCGCCCAACAAGACAAAACGCACGGAATGCTCTTCGGCGTCGGCCAAACGCGCAGCTTCGATGACGTTCTCAAGACCTTGCTTTACTCCCATATTTCCCGCATGTAGAGCAACAGTCTCGTGTTTGCGCCAGCCGTGCAAATTGCGGGCCGCTTCCGAGCTCGTGTTCCTTGCATAAGGAACATGTGACCAATTGCGAATGACGGCAATGCGCGAAGGATCGACCGACAGCGACTCGCTCACGTACGATGCGAAGCGCGGATGAATCACGACGACACGGTCTGCTGTCCTGAGCACAATGCTCTCGATCATTCTCGCGACTCGTGTTATGAACCGTCCCCCTGTGCCCGTCTCCGCGATTCCGAGACTATAAAGGTCCTGGACCCAAACGATGATTGCAGGTCGGCGCGGGCTCAACTTCGCTCGTATTATTCCAATGGCCATAGCGAACAGTGCTGGCGAGACCAAAATTACCAAAGATGGACGATGCCACCTTGCGAATAATGTTCGTAGACCGAAGGAAATCTCTGACACCAACCGCGAGGCACCAGTGGGCGAACGCGGGACGAAATGACGCAGGCGCACGACTTGTACACCTGCGATCGTTTCACGCCGTGTCCACTGGCCGTACCCTTCTTGAACTGCCCAAGTAGGGTAGTGGGGGTGAGCAGTGATTACCGTGACATCAAACCCCGACGAGTTCAGCCCCTTCGCCAAGGACCCAGTGTATGGCGAAATGCCGCTCTGCTCTGGCGGATAATTGAGTCCGAGGATCGCTACCTGTAGATGCGTTAACATTAGTGCAACCATATCCGAGGTCGGGAAGATGAAAGGCAGGACGGTGCTGAAGCGATGAACCATGATGACTCGGCTGCGACGGAGGTCCCTGTAATCGACCTTTCCAAGGCCCCGGGTCGAGGAGAGGCTTGGGACCGATCTCGGGCAATCGTGTATTTGTGGGCAGTATGCGAATTGCTTTTCGTAACCAACGCCTGGCAAGTCAGCTCCACGATACGAGTGAGAGTGTTGCGAGCATTCGGGGCTGAAATTGCAGAGGGTGTCGTTTTTCGCCCGAGGACAAGGGTTAAATTTCCGTGGAAGCTTCATATCGGTGCACGGTCATGGATCGGCGAAGGGGTGTGGTTTCACAATCAAGATCACATCTACGTTGGCAACGACGTAGTCATCTCTCAAGAATCGTTCCTCACTACGGGCAGCCATGCTCACCGCAGGGATATGGCCCTCCTCACCCGCCCAATCCGAATTCAGCCAGGGGTATGGATTGCGTCCCGCTGCATAGTGTTGGGAGGAGCGCAGCTTGGAACGTCGGCGCTTATCGGCCCGAACAGCGTGGTAACCGGGACAGTGGCCGCCAACATGGTTTTTCGTGCAGGTCCGATGGAGCCCGTTGGTCGGCGGTTTCGGGAAACAGACGGAGCCGATGTGGGCGATCAAACCTTATGAGAATATTGCACGTCGCCACGTTAGTTACTCCAGATGGCGCCTATGGTGGTCCTATTCGTGTTGCGTTTAACCAGGCTGACGGTCTCTCGATGCGAGGGCACACGGTGACAATCGCGGCAGGCACGAGGGGCTTCGAGCCTCAACGACGCCCGCAATCAGAGCAATATGACATCCGGTTGTTTCCGGCGGTCAGCGTGCCGGGGACAGGGTTCGCGTCAACGACGGCGCCGCGCATGATCCCTTGGCTCCGTAAGACAATTAGCAACTATGACGTCGTACATGTCCACCTAGCTCGAGATCTGGTGACTCTGCCTGCTGCACTCCTTGCGTTGCGTTCCAATGTTCCTTTGGTGGTACAGACCCACGGAATGATTGATGTATCGGACCGTATGCTGGCGAAGCCGGTAGATTACTACGTCCGTCGCGTCTTGCGCGCCTCCTCCCGAGTGCTTTGTCTCACCCCTGCTGAGATTAGCGCTCTCGAGCAAATTGCCGGGAGCGCCGAGAACATGCAACTAATAACTAACGGCGTGCCTCCAGCTGATTTCGCGCCGGTGCCAGAACGCCAAGAAGTGCTCTTCCTGGCGCGCTTGCATAAGCGAAAGCGGCCGGTGGAGTTTGTTGCGATGGCCGCCAGGCTCCTCGATCGAGGAGCAGATGCGCGCTTTGCATTAGTAGGGCCGGACGAGGGTGAGGGTCAAGCGGTACGCGAAGCAATAGCAGCATCCGGTCATCCCGAATCGATCGTTTGGGAAGGACCGCTGGCATTCGGGCAGACACTCGAAAGGATGGCTAAGTGCTCGGTCTATGTACTTCCGTCGGTTGGTGAAATCATTCCAATGTCAGTTCTCGAGGCAATGTCGATTGGTCGCCCGGTGGTGATCACGGAATCGAACGGACTGGCGGACATGATCAGGAGCACAGGCTCAGGAATTGTCGTACAGACCACTTTGGATAGTCTCGCAGCAGGAGTAGAAACGTTGTTGCGGTCACCTGGCGAAGCGCACCGGATGGCTACAAACGGCTTTTCAACCGTGGATCAGAACTTTTCCATTGCCGCTGTGGCTTCAGTGCTCGATGAGGCGTACGTTCATTCATTCGGCGCATCAGCGGACGAGTTCGCCCGGTGACAATCTCACGCGGATCACATGGCTCCACGAGGCACAAGATCGAAGCGCAGAGAATGGCGTCATTAGCAGTCATTCCATCCTTCGCGCTAGCTGGCTTCGTCATGTTGTCATGGCTGGCAGCCCTCATTTATCGAGGGGTGGCAGATTTTTCGGTGGCCAATCCGTTTTCAGTAATTTGGGAACCGTATGACTTTATGCAGAGTCTACCGATCCTATTTGCGGCGGTTTCAGGTTTACTTTGTGCCTCAGTATTTCCCTCACGAGGCCCGACCGTGGCGGATCTGACATCTGCTTTCTCGGGTCAGTTTGTTGCCCAATGGAGGACATGGTTTCTAGTGTCGGTCGCGATAGCCGCGATGCTCGTGTTCGCCAAAGGGGAATATCTGTTCGAGGCCGATTCCTATCTGCAATTTGACCGCGGCGGCACCATCGCGAGCGTAGCCAACATACTCACTCCGGTGAGTCTGGTGGCAGCCGGGCTGGTGGCAGCGCGAAAACGCATACTTGGCATCGCTATTACTGCGAGCCTGATGGTGATCATTTTCGGTTATGGCAGTCGGATGCTGGCCGTGGCACCATTATTGCACCTACTCGGAACGCACCTTGCTGGTGCTCATGTAAGGGTTAGGGTCTGGATCAGCGCACTTGCAGCTTCAATTATACTCTTGCCTATACCGCTATTCAGCAGGACTCTCCCGGTCCACGGGCTAATCGCATACTGGGAAGGTCTCTGGAGCAATCTGAGCACCATTTATCTTGTGACCTTGCCTGCATCGCTGGGGAACATCGGGTTCACAGCACCGCTCGCCGCACACGTCTCGAAGAGTGCGCCGATCCCTATCGAAGCATTTTTTGCATCACTGGATCCTCGACTGTCGGACGGAACCAGCTGGGACGAGTGGGCTCCGATCCTACGAGTACACACGTATATCCCGTATTCTATGATGGGTGAATGGGCGAACCTCGGACTTCCTGCGCTTTTTATCGCGATGCTGGGCTGGGGACTCGTGTCACGAGCGTGTATTACGTTGACTGCGCTCGATCGTTCTGCACTGGGGCGTGCAAGCATGATTGCCGTGGTTGGCTTGTGTGCGCTGAGCGCGCTTTACAGCACGCAGTACAACACCCGGTCGGTGAATCGGCTGATTACAATCATGATCCTGATCACTATCATGGCCTTCGTGCGGGCTGCTGTGGCTCGGCAGTTTCGATACTCCACGGCCGGCAAGGTCAGCAACCTTCGGTCATCAGTGTCTCAGCTTGAGCATCGGCCGCCAAGTCCAGTCGATTCGTCGAGTCATTCACCCACCCGCCAGGTTTCTCCTCCGCCTCTTCCTCCCAAGGGATGATCCCGCTGTAGTATCACGGGTTGTCTTGTGGCTACGACAGTCAGAAAAACTGGGGCTAGGCTAGATTACTTGGGGTCCAGAAGTCGGGCGTTTGTACCGAGTTTTGCAATCCAGTCGTGGACGGTGATGAGGCTCATGCGATCTCTCCGGTCACGGTGTTGTTGGTAGTGAAGATGTCGGTGGTGAAGATGTCATAAACACTCAAGTCCACGTCCGCCGCCGCCGGGGTGGTGCCGTCGGCGAGCCTTCGGGCGAGCATGCCCAACGCGGCGATGTCCGGGGCATCCCCGCGCTGGATCAGCAGGTCAGCGGCACCGATTGCGGCGTCGAACCCGGCCTACCCTGACGCGGCATCCACGGCGCTGAGGACTCGACGCCGATTGGTGGCGGTGTCCAGCCCGTCCCGCACCGGCTCGGGGACCAACGGCCGAAGCTGGGAGTGACCCCAGGCGCCGGGCTTGGTCGCCAGCAACGGCAGCAGCGCCGCCGGTTCGAAGATCGTCTCACTCTGGTGGCCGAACGCCCGCGGGAACGAGCGGACGGGGGCGGCCTGCTCATCGAGAATCTCGACGACATCCTGGCGCAATCCGACGGTGAGGGTGCGGCTGTGAAAGGAAGACTCGGCCGCATAGGTGTTCCCGTCAATGAGCAGGTTCCCGGTCTTGTCAGCGGTGCGGGACTTGTAACGCACGGGGTCGAACCTCACTCCGGGCAACGCCAGAGACGCGGCGACGTCCTGGGCGAAGAGCTCGCCCACAGGCAGGCCCTTGCGGTAATGTGTGGCTGCAGCCAACGCCATGCACCGCGCCATCAGCACGTCGTTGACCCCGCGCACGGTGGCTGCTTCCAGTTCGGGGACCATTCGGTTGCGGCGGAGGAACCCGACCGCGTTTTCCACGTTTCTCGAATGGATTCGCCAGCTGCGAGGATCCGGCCCGCTTGCAAGCGATCTGTGATCGGCTCACATCCACCACTATTCAACAGTTCTTCGACCGGTGGATGGACCTCCTGCCGCTGCCGTTGAACGAGTACGACCGCACGTTCGGCTACTGGTGGGAGCTATCGATGCGTCAGATTGAAACGTCTCGCACCTTCGTCTTCGACGCTCCGCGGCACGCCCGCGGGTTCTTTGAATCTCTCATCGCCGACAACCTCGATATCGGACGTCCCGAAACTGTCGAGCTGCTCTTCACCGGTTATGCACCGCATTCCCGCCGCGCGCATCCGATCGTGAACCACACCCCGTGCAAGACAAAAATCGTGACTCAAGGCACCCAAGTCACCGCGAACGCCTTCTTCAAGCATTCCCGCATCAAGCAATACCTCAAGGACGGTCGAGCCTTACGAATCGAAACCGTTATCAACTCCCCCCGAGATCTGCAGTGCCTCCGGCGCTTGGAACATCTGGAGGGATTGCAAAATAAAGCCCGTGACATCAACGCCCGACTGCTTGATACTGAACGTGTCGGGCAGCGCTGTGTCCTTGCGAGCCCAGCCTTTGAGCGGGTCGCATCCCCAACACTCACAGCGGGAGTGTCTCAGTAACGGTGTTTCCGGCGTTTTTCATTAGTAGGATTCTGCGTTCGGCCAGCGGTCTCGAAGGGTGATGGCGAACGCGTTGAGAGCTGGCTTCCAACGCATCGTCCACCGGGCTCGGCCCACTCCAGTGGGGTCGAGACTCCGCGTGACCAGATACAAGTATTTTAGAGCGGCTTGCTCGGTGGGGAAATGTCCTCGAGCCCGCACTGCCCGCCGATACCGTGCATTAAGCGACTCGATGGCATTGGTGGAGCAAATCACTTGGCGAATCTCGGGATCGTAGGACAGGAACGGGGTGAACTCTTCCCACGCCGACTCCCACAACCGGATGATCGCACCGTATTTCTTCCCCCAGACCTCGGTCAGATCATCCAACGCCGCCCGCGCCGCATCAACGGTCGGAGCGGTGTAGATCGGTTTCACCGCTCGTTTCATCGCATCCCAATCCTTCTTCGACGCGAGCTTGAACGTGTTCCGAATCAGATGAATGATGCACGTCTGCACCGTCGTCAACGGCCACACATTGCCGACGACGTCTGGCAGTCCTTTCAACCCGTCACAGACCAGGAAGAACGTGTCGGTGACACCACGGTTTTTGATGTCCGTCAGGACAGACATCCAGAACTTGGCGCCCTCACCGCCGGTGCCGGCCCACAACCCGAGAATGTCCTTCTCACCGTCCAAGGTCACGCCGATGGCCGCATAGATGGGCCGGTTGGCGACGTGCCCGTCGCGGATCTTCACCACGATCGCATCGATGAAGATCGCCGCGTAGACGGCGTCCAACGGGCGTGACTGCCACGTCTGCATCTCCTCTATCACCTTGTCTGTGATGCGGGAAATGGTCTCTTTCGATACCTGCGCACCATAGATCTGGTTGAAATGGGCGCTGATCTCGCCGGTTGTGAGGCCGTGGGCATACAACGACAGCACGATTTCATCGACCCCGGTCAGGCGGCGTTGTCGTTTCGGCACGATCACCGGAGTGAAGGTGCCGTCTCGGTCACGGGGCACCTGAATAGTGACCGGCCCGGTCGTCGGACTGATCACCGTTTTGGTGCGAGTCCCGTTGCGCACGTTGCTGTCGTCGCGCTCGTCCGGGGCACGGTTTTTTTCATGGCCGAGGTGATCGGTCATTTCCTCGTTCAGCGCGGTCTCGAGAAATGTTTTCGTGAACTGGCCCAGCAGCCCATTCGGACCGTCCAGGGCCAGGCCCTGCTCCTGAGCCAGGCGCACCCATTCCCTCGCCGCCACCGCCTCACGGCTGGGCTCAATTCTCGTCTTTTTCGTCACAGCATCAAGTGTCGTCATCACGGCACCTTTCCCGCCAGACCCACGTCCAGCGCGTCAGGCCGGAAACACCGTTTAAGAGACAGTCCCGATGATCCCGGTGCCTTACACAAGGTTGACAGAGAGGGGAATGCCGTAGAGTTAATTCATCTAGTTTTCGCGGTTCAAAGTGCCGTGGCAGAAATGGAGCGGCACATGAGTCGGAATGAAATCCCAATCGATGGTCTCAAAATTGGTTCCGGGCATAAACCTCTTGTGGTGGCCGAGATATCCGGAAATCACAACGGTGATTTGCAGCGAGCCCTGAGCATCGTTGACATGGTTGCTGAATCCGGCGCCGGCGCCGTCAAGCTCCAGACATACACCGCGGACACACTCACGATCAACGCCACGCAGCCTCACTTTAAGATTTCTAGCGAGCACCCATTGTGGGGTGGGTCGACTCTCCACGACCTGTATTCCGTTGCGTTCACGCCGTGGGAATGGCATGAGAAAATCTTCGCCCGAGCGCGTGAGCATGGATTGATTCCCTTCTCGAGCCCGTTCGACGACACCGCCGTTGATCTGCTGGAAGATTTGGATGCCCCGCTCTACAAAATCGCGTCGCTGGAAATCGGCGACCTGGCGCTTCTTCGACGCGTGGCCAGAACAAACAAACCCATAATTCTTTCAAATGGAGCGGCAACACTGGCCGATTTGGATCTCGCGGTTCAGACCATTCGTGCCGAGGGTAACGACAAAATCGTTGTGCTCGCATGCACCTCTTCGTATCCGGCATCGCCGGCCGAGTCGAATCTGCGGTCGATCCCAATCATTCGCGACGCACTCGATGTGCATGTCGGTCTCTCGGACCATACGCTCGGCATTGGAGCTGCCATCGCTGCTGTCGCGTTTGGCGCTGCAGTGATTGAGAAGCACGTCACACTTTCGCGAGCGGATGGGGGTGTCGACTCCGATTTCTCGCTGGAACCAGCCGAGTTGGGCGCCCTTGCCCGCGAATCGGAGACCGCGTGGCTTGCTTTGGGCGAGCCAACGCTGCGTCCCACCGCAAGCGAATCGGAAAGTCTGCGTCTTCGACGATCACTGTATATCGTCGAAGATGTTAGGGCTGGCGATGTTATTTCGCCGCGCAATGTTCGCTCCATTCGACCTGCCGGTGGCTTGGAACCCCTGTTCCTTCCGGTAGTCATGGGGCGGACCTTCTCCAAAGACTGCAGCCGCGGAACGCCCCTCTCGTGGAGCCAGTTCTAGTGTCTTGCGTCGGAAGTTCGTCGTAGAAGTCGTTTGAGGGATTCCAGGATTTGTTCTGCGGATTTGGTCCAGATGAATGGCTTCGGGTTTTCGTTTCATGCTTTCACCCAGTTGCGGACGTCGGCTTCGAGCGCTTGGACGCTGCGGTGGTCTGATCGTTGGGGCAGATCGGCGGTGACGTAAGCGAAGAAGCGTTCTACCTGGTTGATCCAGGACGAGTACGTCGGGGTGAAGTGCATCGTGAAACGGGGGCGCGCTTCGGGCCACCTCTTGATCGTGGAGCGTTGTGGGTGCTGTACTTGTCACAGACCAGATGCACGGCCAACTCGACAGGGACGTCGGCGTTGATCGTGTTCAGGAACTTCTGGAACTTGACCGAGCGGTGCCGGACGTGAATGTTGAAGGCGGCGAAGAGGCTGGTCGTGCCGTGACGCATGTAGTCATGGGTGCGTTTTCCGGCATGCCCGCATCATAGGAAACGCTGGCTGCGATCTCGCTAACGCTTGGACCTGCGTCTTCTCGTCCACACACTAGACAACGGCCATTTCTGGCGGGTTCAAATACAGGCCAACAACGTCATACACCTCCTCCACGAACAGCGGATCATTGGACAGCGTGAACCCGTTCTGCCGGTGCGGTTTGAGCTCGAATGCCTTCCAGACTTGTCCGATCGTGGACTTGGACAGGCCACTTCGCTCGGCCATCTTCGCTCGGGACCAGTGCGTCGCGTTCTTCGGCGTCGACTCCAACGTCGCCACAACCACCTCCTCGATCTGGTCCGCGCTGGTCAAAGCCGGTCGCCCGGGCCGTGCCTCGTCCACCAGCTGTTAACGCCGACCCAAAACAGGGCCAATAGTGCCGTTTGAAAACAGGACCACTATCTGTGGTTTCTACTATGCCGGATCAGCGGCGGGCTGGTGGCTTTTGAGCCGATAGCTGACGCCTTTGAGGCTGAGAACGTCGGCGTGATGCACGATCCGGTCGATCATCGCGGAGGCGACGGTCTGGTCGCCGAATACGTCGCCCCACCGAACTGAAGTTCCCATACGTTCGTTCCGACTCTGAGTGCCGCATTCCCTGTGGGGAGTAGATCGAGCATGGTCGGCGTGGCGAGGTGCGATTTGCTCGATCGAGGAGTGAAATATGAGGCAGCGCCTCACGAATCGAGGCGGGCGGGAGGTATGCAATGACGCCGCGACCCCGGCTGCGCGTGGTGAGCGACAATTTCCCAGGCGCGCAACTGGCCGAGGACATGGAGCCGCTGGAATTCCAGCGACAGTGCGTCGATGGATTCATCGCTAGCCAAGTGGCCCGCGGATTCAGCGCCCTCACCATCGATAACGGCACGGGCGTGCTCGAGCGATTCCTCACTCTGGCGGAGAAGCCAGCATGGGAGCTAACCGCCTTCGACGTCGACGCAGTCGTCGCCGCGCTTATCGAACGCGGCGTGGGACCCGTCACGCGCAGGGACTACGTCAGCACGTTTAGGCACTACTTCCAATTTCTGCAAGCCCGGCACTTCGCCGACGTTGAGGCCCGATTCGGTATCCGTCTGGCCGACCCGATCGACGTGTTCCATGCCGGGCATCACGTGACCAGCGAGTCGCCCGCGACCCGCCCACCCCCAACGCCCGACGCCCGAGCGCATGGAAGACTTCTTTGCGTTCCTGAAGGCTCGAATGGATCAGTCACGAAAATGGGCTCCGATCGCTCGGGACTACGCACTCTTCCGGACGCTTTATCACGCAGGTCTTCGGTCTGCAGAGTCCTCGACGTTGGAAATCCGAGATCTTCATTTTGACCGCGGTCCGTTCGGGAAGATTCACGTGCGATTGGGTAAGGCGGCGAAGGGCTCCGGTCCCAGGCCACGCTGGGTGCCTATGCTCGACGATCTGGGCCTGATCCTGCATTGGTATCTTGACGAGGTCCGCCCCAAATTTCGCGGAAACAGCCCGGCCCTGTTCTGCGACGAGGGCGGCCGATTCATGAATTCAGGATCGATCCGTAACCGGTTGGCGACCCTGTGCAGGGCGGAGGGCCGGCCGGTCCACGAGCAGTTCAGCCCTCACAGTCTGCGGCACGCCTGTGCGACCCGGAATTACGAGCGCGGTGTTGATCTCGTCGCCATTCAGCAGATGCTGGGCCATTGGAACGTCGGCGCGACGATGCGATATGTGACGCCCTCATCCACGTTCGTCGAGGACGCCTATCGTCGTGGCATAACCACCACTCTCGCCGAAGCGACCAAGGAGGAATAGGACATGGCAGAGTTTCGTTGGCGGCTCCGGATGGCCGCCGCTCAACGAGAAGTATGGACCGGTGCCCAGCTGCGGCGCCTGCTCGCCGACAAGGCCGGTCTGGAACTCTCATCCGCGTCGATCTCCGCCTTGATGACCCAACAACCTTCGCAAATTAAGCTCGCGACACTGGCCGCATTGTGCCAAGCGCTGGACTGCACCGCGAACGACCTCCTCGAACTTGACACCACCACCAGCAGTACCAACTCGGCTCCGTCAACTCCGGCCCTGCAGGAGCCCCTTCGAGCGGCGTCCGGTCAGAAGCAGCCTCGGGCCTCCCGCAATACCCCGCCACCCTTCTGATGACGCTCGTCGGCAACTGCATCGACTGTGGAAGCCCCCATCTCCATGCTCGGGGTCGCTGCACCCCGTGCTACTGGAAAGCCAAACGCGAGGCCACGATGGAACCGTGCCCACGGTGTGGCCAACGGCGGGTGCTCCGGCCCGAACAGAACCTGTGCGGGATGTGCGTGCGCCGCGCTCGTCCCCGGAAAGAACCGACACCGCGAAACTGCGACCAGTGTGGCCGTCTGGCCAAACACGCAGCTCACAGACTATGCACGGCCTGCTATCAAAGAACCCACAACTCCCTGATCGACCGAACAGCCGCCGCCCTTATCCGGCTCGGCGCGAGCATTCCCGACTGGTTCGAACCCCTGGTCGAGGACATCGGCGACCGATTCGTCAGCGCCGTAGCGGTGCGACACCTGCGGCAGATCGAACACCACCTAATCCAAGGAGCCTGCACTCCCGAAGCTTTAGTCCGCGCGCTGCGTTCACCCGGACGATCGCCGGGCGACACCACCCGAATCGTCAATGAGTATTTCGACACGAATGGGCTCGGATCTTTCCTCCAAGACGAGGAAGACCGCCGGAGCGCCGGGCGCCGAGAACGCCGCGTGGCCCGCGCCCCCCTCCCCTTCCGCCCGGCCGTGGCGGCCTTCTCCGACTATCTCCTGCGTTCGCGCGCTCGAGCAAACTTGGTCGGCGGCCGCGGACTCAAAGACGCCACGATCGAAGCCCGACTCGCTGATGTCGCGGCCCTGGCCAATTTCCTCGAGAGACGCGGCATCAACGATTGGGCCGCCGTCACCGCCGGCGACATCGAGGAGTTCCTCGGCAGCCGCTCCCGACACCGGCTAGCCAGCTTCCGCATGTTCTCCACCTTCGCCCGCAAGAAAAAACTCATCCTGATCAACCCGGCCCTCGGACTGACTCGACCACGACCAACAGGCTTCGCCGGACGAACGCTCAACAGCACTGAACAACGCCGACTCATCCACCGGTGGAGACTCACCACCATCGACCCAAGAGAGCGCGTGGTCGGACTGTTCGCCCTTCTCCATGGAATGACCAGCAGCCAGATCCGCACTGTTCTGATCTCGGACATCAACACCAAGGCAGGGACGATAGTCATCGCGGGACGGCCCTATCACGTGCCGCTGGACCCGATCACGCTCGCTGCTATCGACGCGGTGCTGACGACGCGGCTGACGCTGCGAACGAACAACCCGCACCTCATCCTCACCAAAGACTCACGCGCTCACGAAACCGCAGCCTCGCCCTACTTCATGACTCATATTCTCGATCCGGCCGGCGTCACGCTAGCCGTCCTGCGCCAAACCCGTCTCGCCGACCTCGCCCACTCCCACGACCCGAGACTCGTCGCCGCCGCATTCGGCATGACAGCCGGCGGTGCATTGCACTACGTCTTCGATGCTGTCGACCGCGAGGAAGAAGTCTTCGCTTCAACCCATGAAGATTAGGTACCAACTCGCATACGTCGGGTGGAACGTATGCGGCTTCCCGAAGGCCAGATTGCTCGTGAGGATCAGCGATGCGTGTTCATATCGGCTCGCGACGAGATGGAAGAACAGGTTCGCAGCGTCCTGATCAAACGGAATATAGCCAACTTCATCGCAGACTAAAACGCTATAACGACGCAACTTCGTTAGTTCTGCGGCGAGCTTGCCACGCGAGTGTGCTTCCTGCAATCGGGCAACCCAACCGGTGGCGGTATCGAAGAGCACGCGGTGGCCGTGCTTGGCCGCCTGAACGCCGAGTGCGACGGCGAGGTGGGTCTTGCCGGTGCCGGGCGGGCCAAGAAGCACTACGTTCTTGGCTTCGGTGACGAACGTGCTCGTGCCCAGGTGCGCGAGCAGGTTCCGGTCGGCTGTGGGCTGGTGGTCGAAGTTGAAGTCCTCAAGGGTCTTGTAGCCGGGGAACCGTGCCGCTTTGATCCGCAGCGCCGCGCCCGACGCTTCCCGTTCGGAGACCTCCCGAGAGAGGACCGCGGCGAGGTATTCCTCGTGCGACCAGCCCGCGTCACGGGCCTGGTCGCCGAGACGGCGGAACGCGTCGCCGATCCGTGGGGCGCGCAGCGCCCGGGCGTAGTACTCGATCTGTGAAGCCGCGGTGCCGCTCATGCGACCACGTCCAAGTCGCGCAGCTCGGGGCCGGTATCCACGCCGAACAGGGCGTCGTAGGACGCCAGGCTGGCCGTCTCGACGAACGCGACCACCGGCTGAGGGCGGCGATGCCGCAGCGACTGGAACTGGCGCCGCAGCACGTCGGCCTGCGCGACATGCTCCGGGTCGGTCACCGTCAGCGCGCGGGCCCACTCTCGTTCATGAGACGTGACGTTCACCCCGTTGTGGGTGACGTTGACCGTGTCGAGACTCGCGGTCACATCGACGAGCCGGCCGATCATCGCCGGCGCGACGGAGTAGTCGTTGGAGAGCACCCGGACGTAGTAGTCCCGCGGCAGGCGCACGGTGTTGCGAAAGAGCACGTCCGGCGGCACCGGCGACAGCGGGCGCATCGCGGCGCGGTCCTGCTCGATCAGATCGATCGGGCGCGCCCGCCGCGACCGGGAATGACGCGCGTTCGCCAGCGGCAGCCAGTCCGTGATCTGCTCGTTGAAGTCCTGCGGCGACGCGAAATGCCGCCCCGGCATGAACGACGACCGGAAGAACCGGTTGCGACGCTCGACCATGCCTTTGGACTCCGGATCGCGGGCCTTGAGCAGCTTGATCTCCGTGCCCAACGTCCCGGCGAACGCAGCGGTGCGTTCGGTGAGCTTGCCCTTGCCAATGCCGGTCTCGTTGTCCCAGGTCAGCCGGGGCGGCACGGCGGGAGCTGCTTGCAGCAGCGACCACATCCCACCGAGCAAGTCCGGTGTGGTCCGTGACGGCAACATGAGTGCTTGGAAGAAGCCGGAGAACGTTGACGTCATCACCAGCACCGGCGGCATGCCCTCCTGGCCATGGCCCAGCGGAAGCGGATCGTGCGGGAACCAGAGGTCGCACTGCACCTGCCGGCCGGGCTCGTGCACCAGCCGATCGGCCGGGTCCGGCGGCACATACTCCGGCCGGATCGCGGCGACCTTGTCGCGGAACACCGACGCCGACCCCAACCAGCCCACTCGCTCCGCCAACGTCGACGCCGGCATCCGCGGCGTCACGGCCAACAACACCCGAACCTGCGCCGCATACGCGTCAAAACTCGAGCCGGTCGACGCCCGCTGATACGTCGGCAGTCGGTCCGCCTCCAACGCCCGATCGACCGTTCCCCGCGAGACGCCGACGAGTCGGCCAATCTCCCGCTTCGAGTGCTGGCCCGTCGAAAACAGCTGGCGTATCTTCGCCCAATCATCCATATTGATCACCCTCCATAGTGGCTGGTGGCCCTGTTTTCAATCGGCGATACTGGCCCTATTTTCGGTCGGCGTTAACACCAGCCCGTCCAACTGAGACGCGAGAAAACGGGCACGCCATTTACTGACGGTGTTCGTTGAACAGCCCACCTGCGCGGCAACCGACGAGTTATCGAGCCCCTCAGCGCAGCCAAGAATGATCCGGGACCGCAACGCCAACGCCTGCGCCGACGTCGGCCACCGCGACCAACGTAGAAGCTGCTCCCGCTCCTCATCGGTCAAAATCAGCTCAGTCTTCGGTCGCCCAATTCGTGACATGACTCGTTATAGCATTTAACCAATGAATTTGCGACGCAGGACACTAGATCAGTTTGCGCATTGACAGCAGTGGCGACGTACCATCGTTCTCTTGTGCCTCGTATCCGGCCGCGCGGAACAGGCTTGCTGAAGCGTGATTTTCACGTCGCATGGCGGCATAGATTGCAGTGGTTCTGTGGGGCAGATGACGGAGATATTCTTCCGCGGCAGCAAGCACATCGGAGCCAAGTCCTTGTCCCCTCAGACTGGGGGCGACAACGATTGATACCTCCCATGCGTCGATGGGGGGTCCTGCGAGATCAAATCTGACTGTGGCGACGGGGCTGTCGTTCTTCGTTACGAGGAGAAGGTGGCGGTCAGGGTCTTCCATCGCCCTGAGGACCCACGAATGGTGGCTGGTCCATTCCAAGGGACGTGTCTCGCGTGATGCGGCCCGGACCATTGCATCGTTTCGCCAGTCAAATAGAAGGCTGGCGTCTCCCTCAGACACGTCCCTTACGTCGTAGCATGCTTTCGGCTGGAGCATGCTCTCCCAGGCCGATACGATGCGTTCTGATCCGAGTCCGTCCACGAGGAGTTGCCCCCGTTGAGCGGCTTCTACCCGCGGCCGGAGGTCGGTCCCGAGGGTCCTCACCAGACGCCCCCGAGCTTCTTCAGTTACGGATACATCGGTGATCGGGCCAAGCCCAACGACCAAGCCGCGCGAGGCCACGAATTGGTAGTTGTCGCGCTGGTTGTCGACGAGCTGGATGAGAGCAGTCGGCACTCCCATGCAGAGAAGTTCCCAGAGGGACGTCCCGGCGGCTGAAACGGCAAAATCAGCAGAGTGAAAAAGTTCAATCGCTGCCGCGCTTGGTTCATGGAGTACGAATTTGACGTCGTGTGTAGAGGACGGGAGGGAACTCCAACGGGCCCGATCGACGATCACCGAGCACACTGCGGACAGCCCGCTCTCGATGACGACGCGCATGATCTCGGCGGTCGCGTTCAACGCGTCGGTGCCGCCGAGCATTACGACGATGCGCACGGACGCTGAGTGGTCCGGCTGGTCACCGCCTACGTGTCTGCTGGCCGCGACCCGCCTCACCGACTGGCGCAGGGGAACAAAAGATGCTCCGCGCAGAATGCGGTCCGAGCCATCATCAGGCCGATAGCTCGCCGCTGCCGAGGGGCTTGGGTCGACTACAAGATCTGCCGCCCGCCGACCATACTCGGTATCCTCCATAGAGCTAAGCAGGATTCCGGCGTCATTGAGGCTGGCACGGTAGTCCCCGATCAATCCGTAGTGATCCACGTGGACAACGTCCGCACCGATCTTTGTCGCGGCTTCGGCGAGACCATCGGGTGTTACTTCCGCCGGGACGCGCCGAATGCTCTTCAACATGTCCCGGCCGAACGGGACCGTCACGTCTCCGCTGAAAGAGACGTCCCAGCCGCGGGATATCGCTTCGTCAATTAGGGACATCGACCGAATCAAGTGCCCGACGCCGCCCTCTTTGCTTGCGTCGCAGCGAACTAAAACATGCATTATCCCTCTATCAAGGTCTTCTGTTCGACTCCCGCGTTGATAGCGACGATTTCGGGATGCCTGACGAGTGCGTTGACGACGTCGCGCCATGCTGGAGGCTGATCGCCGAGTATTTCCACTAGCTGCGCCAATGCTATAGCGTCAGCTTCTTCGTCAAGAGTAACGCGGAACTGGTTGTACGCCGGTCGGAACATTAGTCCCGCGCACGCGTACGGGGCGTCCAACTCGTAGAGCGAACTCGTCACGTGAACCCGGTGATAACCAACAGCTCGCGCATCAGCCTGCCGTAAGGCCCCCGCCGCGGCGAGCTCAACATCAAGTCCACGTGGAAGGGTACGGTTCAGTGTCGTTGATACGTAGTCCAAGGTTGGATTACATCTCCAAACTGCAACCACTTGGTTTATCAGCTCAGGATCCAGCAGGGGGCAATCCGACGTGAGCCGGACCACAGCGTCCGCTCCACCCGCCTCGAGAGCGACGATGTAACGCGACAAAACGTCCTGCTCGTCGCCGCACACGACTCGAACGCCCAGTTTCCGGCATAAGTCGACAATGGCCTGGTCGTCACCATGAACCGACGTCGCGACGATTACATCGTCCACGTTGGATGCTCTCGCTGCGCGAATCACCCACTCGAGGACCGGCCGACCACCGAGGTCACTGAGGACTTTGCCGGGAAGTCTTGCCGACCCCATCCGAGCCTGAATTACGGCGATGACATTCATCGAATCCGATACTTTCGCGGTAGTGCTCATCCTTCAACGATCTGAAGAACTGTCTCAATCACGCGTTCAACTTGATCGTTGGCAAGGCCCGCGTACATCGGTAACGAAATCTCTTGGCGGTAATACTCCTCGGCGACGGGACACAGGCCCCGCCGGTATCCCAAGTCCGCGAAAACGGGATGCCAGTAGACAGGAATATAATTCACCTGAACACCGACGCCGGCAGCTCGAAGTCGATCGAATATCTCCCGCCGCCGGTCGGCAGGGACTCGCAGTGGATAGAGATGCCACGTCGGACTAGCGTCGGTGGGACATCCGGGGATTCGCAAACCGTCCACTGTGGCAAACGCCTCATTATATTGGCGGTGAACCTCGGCCCGACGTTGTTTGAATGTCTCCAGCCTTTTGAGCTGGCTAAGTCCCAGCGCCGCGAGCACATCGGGCAGTCGATAGTTCAGTCCAAATGAGTGAACTTCCTGATGCCACGCGCCCTCGTTCGGCCACCGCAATAAGTCGCTCTCACGAACTAACCCATGGTTTCTGAATCGGCGGCCAGCCAGCTCGACCTCACTATCGAGAGCGACGACCGCGCCACCCTCTGCGGTGGTCATGTTCTTCGTTGGAAAGAACGAGAACGTAGTGATGTCTGCCTGCTCACCGACTCGTCGACCCGCCCGCGTCGATCCAATCGCGTGCGCGGCATCCTCAATAAACAGTGCATTTGACTCGTGGGCGAGGTCCGAGAACGCTCGACCGTCCACGGGAACGCCGGCGTAGTCGACTGCAGTGATGGCTCGAGTTCTCGGCGTGACAGCATCACGCGCTGCCTCCAGAGACAGGTTCCCCGTCGACTCGTCGATATCAGCGAAAACTATCCGCGCGCCTTGGAGCGCAGCGGTGGCGGCGGTGGCCACAAAGGTGAGGGGCGTCGTGATGACCTCATCGCCGCCACGAATACCTGCCGCCGCGTACGCAACATGCAACGCTGACGTCCCTGAGTTCACTGCAATGGACGCCCTCGCTCCCACATACTCCGCGATGGCCTCTTCGAACTGGATCACGGCCGGACCAGTTGTTAGCCAGTCGCTCTGAAGCACGTCGGCCACTGCCTTCAGATCGCTGGCGTTGATCGACTGCCGCCCATAGGGAATCATCAGGTCGGCCTCAATCCACGTTCTCCATCAACTCGCGAAGTTGCTCGACGGACAGCCACATTTCGTTCGAGTCCGATTGGAAGCTGAATCCGTCCGCAACGGGAATTGCGCCTTCCGGCACCGTATAGCCCCAGCCGGCGATGTGCGGCATCACCACATAACGGTCACCAACCGCCACGGTGCGACGCGAGTCATCCATGGCGATCATCTCTTCGTGGAGCTTTTCTCCCGGGCGAATACCGATCTCGTGAGTCTTGGCTCCTGGAGCCACAGCTTCTGCCAAATCAGGAATGCGAATCGAGGGGATACGCGGGACATACAGTTCGCCACCGGACATGATCTCGAACGAATCGAGAACAAACTTCACGGCTTGTGGAAGAGTGATCCAGAATCGAGTCATTCGATCGTCTGTGATGGGAAGGGACTTTCCCTCGGAAGCGAGCTGGCGCCAAATGGGGAGAATACTTCCCCGCGAGCCGCTCACGTTACCGTAACGAACTACGCTGAAACGCGTTTCGTAAGCTGCCGCATAATGATTAGCGGTAATGAAGAGACGGTCTGCACACAACTTCGTTGCCCCGTACATATTTACCGGGCTAGACGCTTTGTCCGTGGACAACGCCACGACCTTCTTCACGCCGCTATCAATTGCCGCGTCAATGACATTCTGTGAACCGCGAACATTGGTTTCAACGAATTCGAA
This sequence comes from Cryobacterium flavum, assembly GCF_900103805.1. Taxonomy (GTDB): domain Bacteria; phylum Actinomycetota; class Actinomycetes; order Actinomycetales; family Microbacteriaceae; genus Cryobacterium; species Cryobacterium flavum. Next base: position 28,881 of record NZ_FNIB01000005.1, read on the forward strand.
CGGGTTGTACTCGGCCGTATCGACCTGCTTCAGCGCTGCTGCGTGAATGACAAAATCGACTCCGTGAAAGGCTCTCATCAGTCTGTGGCGGTCACGAACGTCACCGATGAACCACCGGAGCCTGGGGTCATCGTTGAACAGCGTTCGGCACTCTAACTGCTTGAGCTCATCTCTGCTCAAGATGATAAGCCGTCGAACATCGTGATTGTCCAAAAGCTCTCGGGTGAGAGCCTTCCCCAACGACCCAGTACCACCAGTAATGAGGACAGTTGCCCCAGTAAGCATTGACATTTGTTTCCTTTATTTCTGCGCGCACGTAGGGCAGCAGACGCTCCCCCCAAAATCTTCAGCGATTGGCCCAGTCTATTGCAGCGAACCTCGGCGGTCTGTTCATCGTGCCCGAGCAGCCTCCACCGAGATAAGGGAAACGAGTCGCGCGCGCTCAGGCGTGAATATCAGGAGCCTCTAAACCTCGATCCACCGGCCGACCTGTGACGTGCTGTCGAGTTTGATTTGAGTGTGATTCGCGTTTTCGGGCGCGTTTGAACGTCGGCCTCGATGCCGGGTGTTCCACTTTCAGTCCTGTTGATGCCGATGTCGGCTGGTTGGTCAGGTGGAGGCGGGTTGCTCGTGCCGGAAGTTACGGTTGAAAAGGGTGGCCCACGGTTTCTTCCACGGCCAGTCCTGGGGCAGGTGCAGAGTGAGGCGCCGCGCTGAGGTTGAGAGACGTGCAGGGACGCTGACCAATTTCCGGCGGATCGTCGCGGTGGTGGCACGGGCGAGACCGTTGCCGGCGATCGTCGCGGCGGCGCGAGTGAGGTTGAAAGCGATCACGGCCAGGACCAGCCAGGCGGCATTGGCCGTGAAGACCCCCGACGGCAGGTGAGCCAACGCACTGTTTTTGACGTCGGCGTTGACGAGCTCGATGCCGGCATGAGCGCGGTGGGTTTTATCGGCGGTGACGGTGTCGAGAGTGCTGGTGGTGAAGAATGCATGGAACCGGTGCGTGTCGAACAGGGTGGGCTGGTCAACGTCTTTCTTGTTCAATTCGGGGATTCGCCGCACGACCAAACGACCGGTGATGTGTTCGCTCTTCTTGCGGGATGTGAACGCGGTGAAGGGAATTTCGGCGACTTCCGCGGTGCTGATCCACGTTTTCGTCGCCTCGTCGTAGATCGCGTTGGTGTATTCAATGGCGGTCCAGCTCGTGTCGGGAATCGTCTCGATGGCTTTCTTCACGGCGGGATCCATCCGGGCCGTCACTGACACGTCCGCGCCAGCGGTGATGGCCGCGCTGATGGCGGCGTGTCCGTAGAAGGCGGAATCAGCGCGAAAAAGTACGAGGGCTTCTTCGAGTCCGCGGAGGCGTTTGATGGTAGCGAGGCTATCGCTGACCATGCGACGAGCACCGCGCGGTGACCCGCAGGCGCCGCGGCGTAGTCGTTGGCCGATGATGATCGGTGCGGACTCCTCGGTTCGGACGGTGGCGAGGAGGGCGTTGAGGCCGCGCACGCCGGAGTAGCCGTAGCCGGATCCTTGCTTTTGGTAACCATGCACTTCGATGATGGTGTCGTCAACGTCGAGAAAAACGTAGCCGTCGGTGCTGCTGTTGCGGGTCAGTAGGGGTGTTTCGGTGGCGAGGTTGCGGACGAATCGTGAGGCGACGGCATCGAGCTGGCGGATATGCCCGAAGGTGAACGATCGCAGGAATGATCCGAGCGTGGACGGGGCGTAGCAGGCGGTGAAGATTTTGCGCATACCGCCATGTCGGAGGATCGCCATGTCATCGATCGAGTCCGAGCCGGCGACCATGCCACCAACCAGCGAGGCTACTTTCAGGCCGGCGTTGGCTCCTTTATCGGTCGGGACCGTGAGCCACTGATCGGCCAAGCGCTGCAGGCCTGCCGTCGCGGCCAATTTCATGATCGGGACCAGCCCGGCCGCCGACACCAAATTCAGGTCGTCAAATGAAGCGGAAACAGCGCCAGTGGTGTGAGAAACTTGCATCTACGAGATGCCTTCCGAATCGTTGAAAATTTGTTCTAGACAAGCTAAATTTTCCCTGATCCGAGAGGCATTCTCGGTTTAACGCGCCGCTAGATCCCGATCCCGATCGGTGGATCGAGGCTAAGGCCAATACCGTTCAGTTAAGCACTTGAATGGTGATTTCTGGCTCGTGAGCGGGTTGTGGCCAGTGGGCGTGGTGGAAGCGTTTGGCGGGCCATTTCGAGACCTTGCGTTTGATGACGCGAGGGCTTGATCGTCGTCGGCGCGCGGGATTCAGCCTTCGAACGAGGGCGCGGATGGCATGACGCCAGACTGCTTGGGCGTGGTCAGGGTGCGGAGGGGGAAAAATCGCCCTGTGCCACGGAGCGGCGGGCGATGTGGAGTGCGGCAACGAAAGAGACCCGGTCAGGGTCGCGGTGAGCGTGCTGGGCGGCCTCGACCATGAGGGTGCGGATCGCGTAGTGGCAGCACAGATGGCCCCAGATTTCCTGCTTGACCAGGTCGGGGGATTTGGAGCGCAGCACCGTGCGCGGGCCGCGTTGATGGGTTTTCAACTCGTCGAACACCGTCTCGATCTCCCACCGTTCGGAGTACGCGGTCGCGAGTTCTTCGGCCGAGGCCTCGGCCGGATCCAGGATCGTGGTCAGCAGCCGGTAGGAGTCGGGATTGTCGCGTCCGTCGTCGATCGTGTAGTCCACGACGCGAACCGTCAACGGTGTCGTCGACTGCCGCCCCGTGCCAGAGGTCGGAATGATCGTTGCCAGCCAGGACCCGTCATCGAGGGTCTCCTGGAACCGGGGACGGAGGTTCGTCTTGACCCGCCAGAGCAGATCAGCGCCCGTCGCTGCCGCCTGAGCCCACAACCGGAAACCGTAGAAACCGCGGTCGGCGAGGACCAGCATGCCCGGCGTGAAGCGGCCGGCCAGCTCCCGGGAGAGTTCAATTTCCGATGTCGTGCACGGGCCCATCACCGCGTCCAGAACGGCATGCGTTCCGCACTCGGCCAGCGCCACCAGGCGTGCCTGCGGAAAAGCAGACTGCTCCCCACGACTCACCGGTGGCCGGCCAAAGAACTCCGTATTCACCACGCTGTCGGCCAGATCCAGGATCGTTCCGTCAATGGACATCAGACGCCGCCCAGCCAACCACGACCCCGGCGTGTCAGGCCCAGCCAGCGGCCGGGCTACGCGGGCAAACAAGTCCCGCACCGGTTCAAACCCCAGCCGTCGACGCGCCTGAAAGATGGCCGACTTTGACGGCGGCGCAAACGTCTCCGACCAGCCCGTTGACCACGACAACCCATCCGTCAGCTGAGCAAAAACATCCTCGTAGGACGCTTCGGCATACAGACCCATCCCGATGGAGAAATACGCCATCACCCGCGCTGGCAACGCCCGGTTACGCTGCTCAGTCCGCCCCGCGGCCTGAACCACCTCGTCGATGACATCAGCCGGGAACACACGGGTCAACAAACCCACAGACACCAAATCCGACAACCGACGGTCAGAGACCGGCTTCACCCACCCTGTACGCGCCATAACCACAACGTAACACGAGAATGCTTAACTGAACGGTATTGAGGCTGAGGGCTTTCGTGCTGAGTCCACGGAGCTGATCGCGCAGTGCTGGCTCTGCGCCGACAACGAGGCCTTTGAGCTGGTTGATCGCGGTCGTTCGTGCCTTCACTGCTGACGATTTCACCAACCGCATTTGGCGTAGGTCTTCGGCGGCACCGATACCGGTTTTCGGCGTGGCCAAGGACCGGCCGGCGATGACTGCCCGGGCCGCGGCTTCAGCGTCAACGGCATCTGTTTTCCCGGCTTTGCGCCGCAGTGCTCGGTCTGGTTGATTCACCTCGAACACTGTCACGTTCTGGGTTTGGAGGTATTTCATCAGTGCGGAACCGCTTGAGCCGGTGCATTCGATACCGGCCGCGTTCACGTCCCCGAACCGGTGGGCCCACTCCAATGTCGCCGCGTAGCCATCGCGTGTCGTTGGGAAGCTGTGGGTCGCTAGAAGAACTCCCGCGATCGTCAGGATCGCCGCGACGTGGACATCCTTGTGTGTGTCTACGCCAAGGATCACCCCTTCACCGTGGAGCGCTGGTCGCGACTTTCGCGGGTGCTTCAGAACGGGTGATCTCATGGCTGCCTTTCATGGGGTGTTGACGAGCAATTCCACGAGAGGAAGTCAGTCAGGACTGTGACGATACACGCCGGCAGCGAACGCCCACGGAAAGGCCCCTATTGGGACATGGCTTGGCCAGGTGAAACTTCAGGCACCAGACCCGGTCGCGGCCGACAGATCAACGCAAGGACACGCCGGCGATGACGCCAGCTGTCAATCCCAACACGGGTCAAGCCGCGACCCGGCCTGATGCGTTGATCGTCTCACAGTCCCAACATACGCCCGTGCGGCCCATGGACGAGCGCATCCCCAGACGGGAAGTCCCGCTAGGACCGGCGGGAGTTGCAGCATCCGCTTTGATTGTCGTGGCGAAGGCAACTAACTGACCCAGTTTGTTGCATGCGTGAGGGACGCGGGACGACGACGCAGCTGAGGCACGTTGCATCCGTCATAGGGCCCGTCGTCAAAGGCGTGCCATAAACTGATCGCATAACTGAACACGCGATTGGCATATCGACGCGCTGACCATAGAGAACTTTCACTGCTTCGAACAGATAGAGCTGAACACGTGTTAACGCTGAACGAAACTGGGGCCAGTGTCGCCCCGGCTCTAACGACGAGAGCCCTGTGAATTAATGCGAGCCTCTCGGGGAGCGCCAATGGCCGGCCACCTCGGCGCCGTCCCTCAGGTGCGGCGAGACCCACACGGCGCCAGCAGGAGCCGTTTCCGCGGGCCGCACCAGGTCGACGACTGCTGGCGTTGCTCCTGGTGAGAAGTCGCGCGCCATAGAAATCTGGTGAGTGTCGAAGGCTCGAGACATCGTTTTCTGCTGCTGCGCGGGAATTCCCATCGAGGCCGCGATAGTTGGCCATTCTTCGACGTGAACAGCCACGTTGTGGATGATTTCGCGGGCATGGCGCTTGGTGAGGTTGAAGCTCTCGGCCACGGAGGCGAGGTTTCGAATGTCACGGTTTCTCGGGTCGTCCGTCTCATTGATCGCCCGAGAGCTCACCGAATGGGAGGTGCTCGGGTTCACGTCGAAAACAGGTGAAAGCCGCCAGCCCGACCCGTCATGCAAGAACCCGTGGTTGCGCCAATGGTCGTCCACGTTGTTGATGAGCACGGTGAGTGCAACCCGTGTGAACAACTCATGCAAGTCGGTTGTGGGTTGGGAGCTGAGTTCACTGACGGTGTCTGCGAAGTCTTGATAGCTGGCGCTGCCCTCGCTAAAGGAGCCGACCTCCATCGCCGTCGACGCGGACATGTATCCGAGGCGACGGTCACCGATACGGTCGAACCGGTGAACAACAAGAACCGACTTTTCGGTTCCAGCCCGCCTATGGATGAACCCCGGTGTGCGGATTCCGATTTTGGCGGCCAGTGTCAGCGCGAGAGCCTCCCAACTTTCGACGTCGATGTTGCCGTCTTTCGAATGCGGCAACTTGGCAATTGCTAAGTTGCCGGACTCCATGATGACGTTCGCTTTGGGACGCGCTCCGCCAGGGCTAGTAGCAATGTCCGCGAGATACGCCAGGTCTTCGTCGCTGGCGATCTGGTCCTCATAGCGCCGTGCGGCCGCTATGACTTTCTCGAGCTCGTGAATGTTCGCAGCCTCGGAATCACTCGCCAGCCATTTACCTCCGGCTGGCGCTCTGAGGCGCAACGCTCCCATGCGGGTGAAGTCGGAGACCTTCACGAGGAAGTCGAAGTCCCCCAGTCCGCGCTCAAGACCGGGCTCCTCTTCCAACCTCAATGAATGATTGGCCTGGATGATCTTCTTTCCCCACATGTCCGGAGACGCGTCAGCGAAAGCACCGAAGATTGCCATGTTCTCTGGCGTGAACGTGCGCTTGGAGCCGAGGGGAAGCTCTGGCGAGATCGCATAGGCGCGCGGGTGCGACAGGTAGGCGGAGTCATACTGGAATGACGCGGATGCCACGTTCCTGCCTCCGCCGAACGACGGCTTGAGCACACCCACGAAGGTCGGAGTGTCATCGCCAAGTGCAAGGAAAACGTGTGCCTCATTGATGGCAGGCACAATCACCCTCCGGTTCCAAGAAGGTCGTCGATTCTGGCGCGGGCGGCGTCGTTGTTATAGGGGTCAACCGCCGCGACGACTGTATCGGCGATACCAAGTGCGGTCAGAACCGCGAAAAGAGAGTCGATTCGAGGAGTTCCGATTCCGGTTTCAATGTTTCGGAGTGTCTCACGGGTAATGAAGGCCCTTGCCGCGAGGGTGGTCGCGGACATGCCGTTTACTCTCCGCCAGCGTCGGATGTTCGACCCGAAGTTTCGCATGAGCCTTTCTTGCCGAACGGAACTGCGTTGGACCAACTAGCTCGCCTCCTTCTGATAGCTATAGCTTTCACTATATCGGAAAAAACGGACTTGAGCTATCAAAACATTCTTCGCGACACCGTGCCGTTGTGAATATCTCGGACGCCAAGGCCGTTATGGCACTGCATGCAATGACCCAGTTTGTTGCCGACGGTGTCGGCAGGGCTGGCGGGTTCCGTGGGCAGGTCGCGTTGGTCGATGGCGGTCTCGGCTTCGCTCGACCAGCGTAGGGGGCGTTTCGCAGGCAGGGTCGCGTTGACAGCGGGAATGCGTCAGACTTCCACGATTGACGGGCACGACATGGGGCGACCTGCTCGGGAAGGGCACGTTCGCAGGCGCAGTCGCAGCAGCTGACCGCGGCATCGGCATCTGGGTCGCGTTTGACTTGAAGCCCATGGCGGGATTACTGGCGTGTTCGCTTGATCGTGGGGACAAGTACCCGACGTTCTCTCACGGGCGGGGAGAAGCTCGATGGGTCGCAATTCCATCGCACCGGGCAGGGCCTTCTCGCCACCAAGTGCAGCGCGAGACATGAAAGAAATGCAGCGTGGAATGTGAGCAAAATCTATCGTGGACTACGAGCGCAGGAAGGACGTCAGATTGAAAGCCGTGATCAATGGGGGTGTTAGCGAGAATAACCAGACGGGCTATTCACGCCGAGTCATCGACACAGAGCTGGACGATCTGTTTCCGGCGCTGTCGGCAATCGCACTCGAGGGTCCCAAAGGCGTCGACAAGACTGCTACCGCCGAACGTCGCGTCGCGACCATATTTCGGATGGATGCACTCAACGACCTCGAGCGCATCCGCGCGTCCCCCCGACATCATCAAGACATCCCAGCAGCCGGTTCTCATCGACGAATGGCAGCGGCACCCGCCGGTCTGGGACCTCGTTCGGCGTGCCGTTGATGACACACAGAGAACCAGCCGCTTCCTCCTGACCGGGAGCGCAGCACCAAAAAATGCACCAATCCATTCAGCAGCGACGTGCGCCGCCTTCTGTGGCTCAAAGAGCAACTCGGAGAAGACCTCACCGACATGGTGCTCACTTACACCGGTTCACACGCGTACCGCCGGCAGGACGGCGTTGCCGTCGTGCCACTGGCGCTGCTTGGACCCTGACCAAGCTGTTTCGGGGACGCGAGAATCCATCCGGCTCTGTCGCCGGTTCCACCGGCAAGTTTCTGGGCATCCTGAACCCACCGATTGAGCACCGCCGCGCTTGAGGGTCGCCTGTCCTTGTCCGGGAGATCATTCAATGGATTCACGGTCATGCTCGCTCTTCTAATGCCCGGACCAGCCGGGAGTGCTCTTGGTCGGTGACGCGGCCCAGAGCCCGGGCGTTGCTGATGGCTTGGTCCAGAAGTCGACTGGGAACGCCGCTCTGAATCCCTTGGTCGATAGCCGTAGGAACGGTGACCGTGCGGATGCCCTCCCACCAGCCGATCTGGTCCGGAGCGAGGTCGGCACGATGCAGAACGTAGTCGTCTCCACCGTGGCGCCGTATCCGGCATTCTTTGGGGACGACCAGGTGGATCTTGTTGGGATTAATGTCACACAGGTCGTACGCGGCGAGAGCCGTGTCATGACTCAACGCGGCCTGAAGGGACCCGGTCCAGAGCACCGCGAGCATGAACTCATCACGAGCGGTTACCGGGAGTTGATCAAATCGGTAGACGCCGTGCGCGACACGAGCGAGTTGCCCGCGATGGGCCAACTTGGTCAAGTCGATCGCGCCAGCCCCGATGGTTTTGGCATCGCGCGTCGTCACGTAGCCATACTGCTCGATGGCAATGTCCCACAGGCGGTCCTGGACGCTCATCTCACATCCTCTCGAGGAGTGTCAAACCAATACCATTTTCGGTAGAGCTTTGACTTCGAACTGTGCATGTGTCCGGGCGAAGGGAGCTGGCGGGGTTTCGTTCGCTCGTACCTCGTACCTCGCGCCTCGACCAGCGGGTGGCGGCATCGTCGGAGCTGCGGCATCCGCTCTGATTCCTGTGTGTGATCAACTCTTTGTAGGCCGTTTCGGCGCTGGATTCCTGCCAAGTTAGTGGCTGGTTTCCTGCCGAAAGAGCGCTAATTATCAGGCCAGGCAATTCCCCGCCACGACGGTGGTTTCGGGGGTGCGCAGGGTTTGAGATCACCCGGTGGCCGGGGCCCTCTCCAGAGTGTTGGAGACATGGGCCCGCCACCCCTCGATAGGTTCCTTAAGGCGTAGCTACTGCCAAGCGGTCGCGCCGGAAGGAACCAGGAAGCAGATGACGGTACCCATGTCCGTGCAAGAAAATATCAGAACTCTCGACTCCCACGGAATCGCGGGCCGTGAAATCGCCCGCCGGTTGGGGGTGAGCCGTGATTCGGTGACGAAATACACCGTTCAGCAGGACTACTCGCCAAAGCCGCCGACTCCCGTGCCGAGGCCGGCCGGGTCGGTGTTAACCGGGTTTGAAGAGACCATGGAGCGGTGGCTGGGCGAGGACCGGCGGCGGCCGCGTAAGCAACGCCACACCGCCCAGCGGGTCTTTGACCGGTTGGTCGCCGAGCGAGCTTACCTCGGCAGCTATTCCCCGGTGCAACGCTTCGTCAAGAAGTGGAAGGCGCAGCACCGGCACGCCGGGGAGGGGTTCACGGAGCTGGTCTGGCCGGCCGGCACCGCGCAGGTCGACTTTGGGCAGGCCGAGGCCATCATCGCCGGGTCCGGCAGGTTCTGCACATCTTCGTCGTCACGTTCCCGTTCTCGAATATGCGCTTCGTGCAGGCCTACCGCGGCGAAACAGCCGAGTGCGTCTGTCATGGGCTGCGCACCGTGTTCGATCACATCGGCGCCGTACCCCGGACCCTGGTTTTTGACAACGCCACCGGCATCGGGCGCCGGGTCGGCAGGAAGGTCATCGAGACGAAACTGTTCGGTGCGTTCAAGCTGCACTACCGGTCGGAGTCCCGGTACCAGGGGTCCTGACATGGGCAGCTTGATTCGATATATTTCGGTAAAACTCAGAGCCGTTCTTTGATGGCGTATCGCAGGATTAGGTCGGTGCGCGGATAGCGGGTTTGGGTTTCGGTGAGGCTCGTGCAGAGCTCGCTGACGGCGATGGTTTCGCGTTGGGTGGGCATCGGGTCCAGGGTGATGGTCAGGATGCCGGGCTGGGTGGGGTCGATGTCGCCGGGCTGCTTGAGGATTTGCCGCACGAGGTTGTGGGCTTCGCGGTCAGCGCGGCGGAAACGGGTGTTGGTGCGGATCTCCCGTGCGAGGGTGACTGTGGTGTTGAAGGCGGCCATCCGGATGATGTGCGTGAAGCGTTTCATCTCCTGGTCCAGGACCTGCTGCCCGGGCCGGCTCTCACCCAGCGGAACCTTGGCCGGCAGTTGCCGGTAGGCATCTTCGGCCGCGGCAGCAGTGGTTTCGGCGGCCAGTAGGGGTGCGTGGATGTCGTTGTGCATCTGATTCGTGATCCTGATGCCGGCGGCACCGGGTGCCGGGGTGTTGATCGCGAGCATGGCGGCCGTCACAGCGCCGGCGACCCCGTCGCGGTAGTTGTGAGCGTTGTCTTGCACCAGTTTGACTTTCGCCTTGGCGGGATTGGGCACGAGACGTGCCTTGTCGTCGTCACCGCTGGCGTAGGAATCGTGGGCGTCGAGCGCGAAGCGTTCCCGGCCGAACCGGAAGTAGTTTTCCTGCCGCCACCGGGCAGCCATCCGGAACACGACCTCAGCGGTGCTTATGGTCTTCTGGGTGTCGAGGGTGGTGAGGATGTGGATCTGGCGCGTGCCTGTTCTCGTGGTGAGCGGGACGATTTGGGACACTTGCCGCATGGTGAAGGTTTCGCAGGTCTTAGCGCTGAGGAGCACGTCGACCTCGGTGTCGGAGACCCGGTCCCAGGTGTGGGTGGTTCCTGCCTCGTCAACATAGGTTTCCGGGTTGAAGAGGGCTTCATCGACATCGGCGGTGGCGCCCTTGCGCCAGGTCAACACGTCGAATCCAGCCTTGTGCAGGTGGGCGAAGAGGGCTGGGGACCAGCCGCCGCGGTCAAAACCGACCAGCATGCGTCGGTCGTCGCCGATCATCGCGCGAAGCTTGGGCATGAGGGCTTTGAGTTCGGAGACGAGGGAGGCGCGGGGCTGCGCCATGACCATGAACAACGGGTCCCCATTTGCCGCTGATACCCAGGTTTCCTCGGTGGCGGGGACGGGCATCTTCAACCGGGTCGAATGCAGCCGGCCGATCTTCTTCCCGCCCTCATAGGCACGGGTATGCCCGTCAACATAAACGATTCCGAGCAGTCCGGTGTCCGGGTTGTTGTCGGCGGCGAACCGTTCGAAGGCGATCATGCTCATCAGCTCCGGGACTTTGCCGGTGTCCACCAGCCCCTGATATTGCCGGCGGATGGTTTTCACCTCCGGAGAACGGTCCATCCCCAGGATCCGGCCGAACGCTGTCGGGTTCAGCCGGGTGGCGCCTTCCGCCCGTGGTTCCCCGACCAGGGTGCGCAGCACACCCTCCAGCAGCAGGGTATTCAACCCATAAACCCGATTCGACAAGCCGGTAAAGACCTTCGGCGCGCAGCGCAGCAGCAGGGTCGTTTCCAACGCTGGCAGCGCGAAGAACATGCCGGCGAGTGGGACGCGTGCCGCCGGTGCGAATGCCGGCGGCACCTCCGTCAGCGCCCCGAACGATGCTGACATGCGCTTCGAGGTGCGATCCGTCGGGGCCGGCAGCACGGGCAGTTCCTCCTGCACGGCCGCGGCTGAAACGGCGGGTTCTGCCGGTTCGAGGGGGGCGGGCGCGACCACCGGGTTCCAGGCGCCTTCGGCGGCGGGTGTCAGAGTGAGGGCGCGGCGGACACTGAATTCCGAGACGCCGACCTGCGTGCCGATACGCCTGTTCGACAGACCAGTCTTCTTCTTCAATTCCTGGATGTGGGTGATGACCAGCGCGGTGAGTTTGGAGCCGCCTCTCGGGCCGGGTTTGTCGCTGGACAACGCCGCGAAACCCTCGCTATTGAGGGTGCGGTGCCACTTCCACACGGTGTCTTCATGGACCCCGAACGCCGAAGCGATCTCAGCGATCTTGGCGGTTTTCATGTCCCACAACTTCACCGCCACAAAGCGACGCATCGCGTCGTCACCGGCATCCCACACATAGACCAACATGCCGTGCAGGAACACCTGCCCGCCGTCGTCGTCCACGACGAGGTCCACAGCAGCACCAATGTGCTTGGCGTTAGATACCGGAGCGAACGGGAGGGGAAGTTGCGTCGTCATCGACTCCATCTTCCAACCCTAATTGAACCACGTGATTGTACATCTCGATTCTATCGCAAAACGGGCAAAATTAAAAGCCCAGATCAACCAAAAACCGCATGAATCCGCGAAATGGGAATCCAGCGCTACCGCCCATGTCCAGACCCCTGGGTTTCTCACTGTTTGCAACGCTACGCAGATGCATGTACGTAGCATGATGCCAAAGCAGGCTCAGGATTCACGGCAGATTTCGGCCCGCTAACCACAGGATTGACCCAGTTTCTTTGGCCCCCATAGTGGGCTTTACTCCCGTAATGGACGCGTGAAACTCTAGTCTGAGTCCATGGAGAGAGATCAGGCACGCCGCGACACAGGTCGAGCCCTGCTGGAGTTTCAAGGCGCCGTGTTCGGGGCTCTGGTAATCGTCGGCACGGCGGTACTGCTCAGCCAACCGGCTGCCCTCAACCCGTTTCTCTACGCCGCCGGCGCTGGCATCATCACCGTGATCACCGTGATCACCCTGATCTGGCACAATCGGCCGGGTCTGCAACGCTTTGCGGTGCTGCTCCCGCTTCTCGACCTGCTCGGTATTCGGTTAACCGCGCACGCGGAAGACGCAACGCTCTCGGGCGGCGCCCTGCTGCTGATTCTGCCCATGATTTGGATCGCGTACTCGTTCGGCGTGCGGGGTGTGCTAGCTGGCGTTGCCCTTCTCGTGGTCACAAGCCCGGTGGGACTCTTGCAGGCCTACGGCGGAGACATGGAACCGGGCAATTTCACCCGCATCGTGGCCTACCCGCTGACGCTACTGATTTTGGCGGGGGCTGCAGGAGTGTCGGGAGCACGCATCCGTCGAAAAAAGGTGCAACTCGCGGCGCAGACCGCTCTCACCGAGCAAGCGGTGCAGGCCCGCGACGACCTGATCGAAGCGGTCACGCACGAGCTGCGCACTCCACTCACATCGATTCTGGGCAATGCCGAGTTGGTGCTGCACACGAATGATGCGCCGGCGGTTGAGCGGCGCGTCGGGGTAATCGTGCGCAACGCCGAGCAGATGGACACAATTCTCGCGGACCTGCTCCTCGCGCGCAGCACCGGCACGGCACTGCTGGGGCTGCACATCACGGCCACCGACGTGCGCGGGCTCATCGAGAACTGTGTCGCGGCAAGTCGCACAGCAGCCGACGCGCGCGGGGTGTCGATCGACGTGATCGCGTCCGACACGCTCTGGGCCGACGTCGACCCCAATCGCATTCGGCAGGTGTTCGACAACCTGCTGACCAATGCCATCAAATACAACCGGGTCGGCGGCACGGTGGTCGTGAGCGAAACCCGCACGGTCACCATGGCAACCTTCGCCGTCACCGACACCGGATGCGGCATAGCCCCCACCGACCATGCACGGGTATTCGAGCCGTACTATCGCACCGAATCGGCGCGGCGCTCGTCGCAGGACGGCTCAGGGCTAGGCCTTGGCATCAGCCGTGACATTGCGCGGCAGCACGGCGGCGACCTGCGCCTAGTCGAGTCATCCGCGCGCGGCAGCAGGTTCGAGCTGACCCTATCGCTCGCACCTGCTGGTCACGAGGACACCGTCTGGACGCGAGAATGAGCAAATTGTTGCGTGAGCACCCGTGAAGCAACATTTTTCTTATTCTCACGTACTGGGAGACCTTGGGTAGAGTTAGCTGACAGAGCAAACCGGGGGTTCGCGTGAGTACTGACCGCATCGCAGTCGTCATCGAAGACGACGCTGATGTCGGCGAAGTGATCGAGGCGATCCTCATCCAGGCCGGCTTCGACGTGAAGCTCGCCAGCACAGGCGCTGAAGGCATCGAGTTCGTTCGAGTTCATGCGCCGACGCTCACAACCCTCGACGTGAACATGCCCGGCATGGACGGCTTCGAAACCCTCAAACGCATTCGCCAAATCACCGCGAGCAGCATCATCATGATTTCGGCCTGCTTCGACGAGATCGACGTCGTGCGCGGCCTCAGCGCCGGCGCCGACGACTTCGTCGCTAAACCGTTTCGCATCGGCGAACTGCGCGCCCGCATCGACGCAGTGCTGCGGCGAGCGGCAACCGTGGCCGGGCTCGGCCCGGCCGATCCGACGCCGTTCGAAAACTCGCCGGGGCTCGAATCAAGCGGATGGCTACACCACGACGGTCTGCGCCTCGATAAAGCACGGCGCATAGTGGAGGTAGATGGGGCATCCGTTGTGCTGACCCGCAGTGAATTCGACCTGCTCGCGCAGCTGTTGCAGCCCGCCGACCAGGTGCACAGCAAAGCCAACCTGATTCTCGAGGTGCGCAGCGACAGTTACGCGAGCGGATTCCTGACCCACTCCGACAAGCGCGCGCTTGAGGTGCACGTGGCCAACCTGCGCAAGAAGATCGGGCCCGCCGACCGCATTGAAACGGTGCGCGGGGTCGGATATCGGCTCGCCGATGGTCCCTTCTGACCACGTACACGCTGCGCAGGAGGCGCGCTAGTACATGGGAGTTCGGGCCTGGCCGGAACAACTGCACCCGTGTAGTGAGTCGAGACAGAGGTAAGGAGAATCATGATTCATGACTAATCGTCGTAAGTTCACTGCCGAGTTCCGGGCCGAGGCCGTGGAACTGGTCATTTCATCAGACCGGCTGATCTTTTTACGCACATTCGCCACGTGCATCTCGAGGAAGCGCGGGTCGGAATCCGTCACGAGACCGCCCGTGGCAAAGCTATCGCCGCGCAGCTCGAGAATGGTCTTCGCCTTGGTGTGCACCCAATTGCCGGGTTGAAACAGGCTCGCCAGCAGGTCGAGCTCGCTGCGCATTAGCGAAACGACCGTGTTCGCTACCTCCACGATCCGACGGTCGACGTGCAAGCACAGGCCATCGCGCTGTAACCACCCGTTCTGTGTGGGCTCGGGCACTTCGACGTGTTTGGTCGGCGCACGTCGCAGGACCGCCTGCTCGGTCTGCTCGGTCTGCTCGGCGAACAAGGCCCCTCGCGACGCATAGAAGCGCCCGGTCTTACCGGTGCGGTGGCCAGAATGACCAGCGTCAGAGGAAACGCCGTGAGTTGGGCGAAATAAACGCCTCCCGTTGTAACGCCGGGCGATGACGCCAGAAAGCGGCCGGCTGAGCACCACTCCAGTTCCCACAAACACCAGAGCCCCGAACACAACACTCTGACATTCCAAAAGAGAACGGCCCGTGTGGTTCCTTGGCTGACCTGTTCCCAGGGGCTCAGCCCACGGTTACAGCAACTGATACGACAATTTTACCCCAGATGAGGGGGTAATTAAATTATGTTAATCCTGCGATCCGCAGGCTTAAATCTGCCGCAAATCCTGAGTCTGATCTGACACGCTCAGACGGCGACGTCAACTTGGTGCCGCAGACAGTCAGGAATTCTTGCGATGACGATTCTTCCCACCCGCCGTCGCTTCGCAGCCATCATGACCTTCTTCTCCCCTTGCAGGTTGGGTATCCACACGCGAAGCACAAGACGTTGTTCATTTGCGTCATGTTGTGACATTCCAAGCAGCTTCTGCTCGACGAGCAGCAGCACAGCTGACGCCTTCCCGACGACGCCTTCTTCGTCAGCGGGGCGAGTCGGCACGTTTCATGAGCGCTACCCCACGACGGGCACTACCTACGCGGTCGTAGTTGAAATAACTTCTTTTCTGGCCACGATTGGTAAATTTCGCCGTCTGGGTACATTTCACGGATCCACCTTTCTGAGTGGACCTCACGCCGCTGCCCGATCGCATATCTGGAGTGTCCTTGCGTAAACTCAACAATTTTGATAACCGAAAACACCAACTTGGGTCAGAAAAATCAACGACCCCACTGCCCAGCGTACATCCGCGCCCCAGCGACGGAAAGCTACTCCGAGGACGCCTGGGCATTGTCGCCACGATCATTTTCTGGGCGGTTTACGTCATCTACACAGTGGTGCGCGAGTTTCTCAACTCGGGCACGGCCGGTTTTCGTTTCACCACCGAGGCCCTCGCTTACGTAGTGATCGTGACCGTTCTCATGTTCTCGGCGCTCATGTATCTCATCTCACGCCAGGGTGCTCTGCAACGGTTTCGACATCACCAACGAGTGCCACGCAGCGTTCTCGACAACCATTTCACCGAAAACCACAGTGCACTGACCGTTCTCGTACCGTCGTATGCCGAGGAACCGTCGGTCATTCGTGCAACTCTCTGGTCGGCGGCACTTCAGGAGTACCCCACGATTCGACTCGTACTACTGATTGACGATGAGCCCAATCCGGCCGACCCTGCAGTGCAGCGTCGGCTGAACGAGACACGCGGAATTGCCAGCGAGATCAATGACGCATTGGTGGAACCAAGTCGTCGTTTTGCCGACGCTCTGCATCTGTACACACTCGAACTCAACGACTTGCCCGAGGTGACCGGCGACGCCGTCAGACGACTGTCCGCCCACTATCGATGGGCTGCACGCTGGCTCAAAACCCACACCAACGCAAACGATACGCGGGATCACGTTGAGAAGTTCTTCGTCGACGAGGTACTGGGCGGACTCGCTAGCGATTTTGGTCTCATCAGTTCGGCGCTCGACGCTGCCGCTTGGGAAGACCTAGCGCCGACACCGAAACGCATGATGGAGCTTCATCGTCGTCTCGTCTGGACGTTCACGGCTACCGTCGATACCTTTGAGCGCAAGCAGTTTTCATCGCTCTCGCACGAGGCCAACAAAGCTATGAACCTCAACGCCTATATCGGCCTCATGGGCGGCTGTTATCAGCGCGAAGAAGGCCCAAACGGCAGTATTCTCTGGCCGGTACTCGACGCGACCAATTCCAACTTCATTGTGCCCGATGCTGTCTACCTGCTCACGCTCGATGCCGACTCAGTGCTACTACGCGATTACTGCCTGCGGCTTGTCTACTTTCTGGAACAATCAGAAAACTCACGCGTGGCCGTCACCCAAACGCCCTACTCATCATTTAGGGGCGCACCGACCCGACTCGAACGGTTGGCCGGCGCCACTACCGACATACAGCACATTTTGCACCAGGGAATGTCGCACTACGGCGCGGCCTTCTGGGTCGGGGCCAATGCCGTCATTCGCAAACGCGCCCTGGAAGACATCGTTGAAGTCGAAACAGTCGGCGGCTTTGAGGTACGACGCTACGTGCAGGACCGCACCGTCATTGAAGACACCGAATCGAGCATCGACCTCGGCGTGCACGGCTGGAGTCTGGTCAACTACCCGGAACGCCTCAGCTACAGTGCCACCCCCCCGGACTTCGGATCACTCATCGTGCAACGCCGGCGATGGGCCAACGGCGGTCTGCTCATCCTTCCAAAATTTCTCAAGCAGGTGCGTGCCCGGCATGGAACCGACAACCCGGTGACACTTCTGGAGCTGTGCCTTCGGCTGAACTACATCAGCTCGATCGCCTGGGCCAACGTCGGGCTGCTGTTCCTGCTCGTTTACCCCTATGACAGCCGCCTGCTCAGCCCAACCGTGCTGCTGGCATCGCTACCATATTTTCTGCTCATGGGCAGCGACCTGCGCTACAACGGCTACAAATTCTCAGACGTTCTGCGCATATACGGCCTCAACCTCATTCTCTTACCGGTGAACCTCGCCGGAGTACTCAAATCTCTGCACCAAGCGATCACCGGAAAGAAGATTCCTTTCGCCCGCACTCCGAAGGTCAAGAGCCGCACGTCAGCACCCCTCCTGTTCGTTGTCGCACCCTACGCGATTGTCGCGTTCTCCGCATTCACCGCGTGGCGCAATACCTCGTCTGAGAACTGGGGCAACGCTCTCTTCGCCGCCGTCAACACGGTGCTTGCTCTCGCCACCATTCTTACCACCATCGGAATCTGGAACTCAATCGTTGACGTCTGGCTCGGTCTTACCAACTGGCTGTGGATCGAGAAGAAACGCAATCGCGATTTCGTTCCAGCGCAGACGGCGCCGCTAAGCCCTTCGCTCAATTGGCGTTCCGTGCTCTATCACGGTGAAATAACTGACCACCCACAACTCACCACACCCGTGCCAAAAAGTAGCGAAGTAGTTCGCTGGTCCAACGAAAAGGACTTTCTCATGCCATCAACCAGTCGCGAACTGCACTCGCGCGTCGAAGAACTTTCATGACCGAGCAGAGTGTCGCCGCGCCCACCTACGTTCGACCGACCCGCCGGCTAGGATTCTGGCGAATGACATTGGCCACCTTCATCGTGCTCGGCCTCACCGCCGGCAGCTTCGCTGGCTGGCAGTGGTGGACGGCCACCCGCGCCGTCGCCTCCTACGATCCGTGGTTCGCCAGCTATGTCGACGTGACCGCGACCCCGAGCTACGCCTTCGAATCGCCAACCACAACCGCACGAAAAAACGTTGTACTCTCATTCATCGTCGCCGCCACGGATGACCCCTGCGAGCCGACCTGGGGAACGGCGTATTCACTGGACGAGGCATCCGCATCCCTCGATCTCGATCGTCGACTTGCACGCCTCAGCCAACTAGGGGGCCATGCCACGATCTCGTTCGGTGGCGCCATCAACGACGAGCTAGCCACCGGCTGCTCCAATACCGCCAAACTTGCCCAGGCATACACCACAGTTATTGACCGGTACCAGACGTCGAACATTGACCTCGACATTGAGAACACAGCCTTATCGGATTCGGCCGCCGGTGAACGACGCGCCGCCGCAATCAAGACAGTGCAGGATGAGCAGGCAGCTGCCGGCAAACCCCTGGTGGTCTGGCTGACCCTTCCCGTGGCTCCACACGGACTCACTGGCGATGGCAAGCGGGCCGTCGAGCAACTTCTGGCCGCCGGGGTCGACCTCGCGGGTGTCAACGTCATGACCATGGAATATGGCGAAAGCAAGAAACTAACTGCGTCGATGGCGGATGCGTCGATCGACGCTCTTAACGCCACTCACGCCCAGCTCGCCGCACTGAACTCGGCCGCTGGCATCGCCATGACCGATGCCGATCTCTGGTCACGTATCGGTGCGACACCGATGATCGGACAGAATGGAACGGTTGACGAGGTCTTCGGACTAGCCGATGCGCGCACGCTGAATGCTTTCGCACAAGACAAGCAACTCGGCCGTATGTCGATGTGGTCGCTCAACCGGGATCGCGCCTGCAGCCCGAACTATGTAGACATTAAGCAGGTGTCTGACGCCTGCAGCGGCGTCGACCAGAACGACCAGAGTTTCTCCGACGTTCTCGGCGCGAAGTTCACGGCCATTCCCGGAAGCGCCCCGCCCCTCACTGGAGCAGCAGACGCGGCGCTCAAGCCTCAGGCAACGACGGCGCCAGTGGCCATCATCAAAGACAACCCTCTGACCAGCCCGTATCCGATCTGGTCAGCCGACACGACATATGCCAAAAACACCAAGGTTGTGCGCAACAGCAACGTGTACGAGACCAAGTGGTGGAGCCTGGGCGATATCCCCGACAACGCCGCACTGCAAGCATTCGAAACTCCGTGGGAGCTCGTTGGCCCCGTGATGGCCACCGACACGCCGCAGGTGCAGATTCTTCTACCAGAGGGAAGCTACGCTAACTGGTCGCCGACCAAAATCTACGAGGCTACCGAGCGCGTGCTACTCGCAGGCGTGCCCTACCAGTCGAAATGGTGGAACCAAGCCGCCAGCCCGAGCGCCACAGCACTCAACGGCGAGACCGGTCCGTGGCGCCTGCTGACAGCGGCCGAGGTGACGGAAAAACTGGCGCAGCAATAAGAGCATCCGGCTCGACGAGAGCACTCTCACGCGCTTGAGCTGAAGCATCCCCTCGGAAACCGTCAAGGCGAATGAGGCCAGTGGGAGTTTAGGCAGCTGGTTCGAGCCCGGCATTCTCGGTGGGTTTATGGGCTGGTTTGTTGATCCATGCCGTCGCGGGAATGGACAGGATCTTTGGTGCGTGGCTGGTTCATGGTCGCTGTTCGGGCGGTGCTGATGGCGTTTCGGGCAGTCAGCAGCACGCCCAACGCGGCGTGGTCGCCGGTGTGTGCGCGGGACGCGATCACCCGTTCGACGGGCAAGGCGAGCGCTTGGCGGGCGGCGAGTTCAGCGTCGATCTGGTCGGTCTTGCCGACACGGCGAACACCGCGCTTGGGAGGTCGTGTTTCGGCGACGGCGATGCCTTCCCATGTCAACAGATCATTAAACTGGGCGCCATAGGACCCGGTGCCTTCCATCGCCACCAGCATGCGCCCAGGCGCATGGCGCAGCATCCAGGCGTGGGCGCGTTTGAGCCCGGCCGGGCTCGTCGGGAACGTGTCCCCAGCCTGCTTGGCGCCGTCGGAATCGAGCACCACTAATGCGTGGGTTTTGGCGTGCGTATCGACGCCGATGACATGGTCGAACACCTGTGAGACGATGGTCACCATAACTTCTTCATCATTGAAAATGCGGGTGCTATTACGTGCCGGTCTGGGATTCCTCCCGGAGAACGGTCAGAGGCTTAGTGAGTCACACTCCTGCAAGCATCAAGACCAACCTGCCAGCCGATAACCATTACAGAGGTTAAGGAACATCCGGTCGAGCTTCAGGTCCGCGTTCTCTTTGCGCAGCCGAAGCAGTTCCCTCGACGAGCACATGTTCTGGATCGCTCATGATCCTTGTCCTTCCTCATAGATGAGGACAAGTATCAAATGGCCGGCTGGATTGCCCAGGTTCGTGGCCATCACTCGCCGCTGATCTGGGCTTTCAGGCAAACATCGGCATAATCCGAACACCAGAACAATTCAAGAATGCGGTCTCCGCCCGCAACTTGTGAACTTCCCGCTCGAGTTCCTTCAAACGAGCTCGCTCCGACATTGTCAAATCAGTCTCTGTAACGCCCTTGGCCTCGCGGTACTTGTTGAGCCAGTTCCGGAGAGTCTCGGGGCCGACGCCGTACGCGGTAGCGACGGCCTTGATCGGTTTGGACGTGTCGATCACCTCGCGGCACAGCTCATCTGTGAACTCCTAAGTGAAACGCCTATGTCCTGCGGTCATGATGATCTCCACTTTCAGTGAACCCTCATTCTAAGAGGGCCCACTGTCCAAGATATCCGCGGCAGTTCCCACTAACCCAGCATGCGATAACTGCGTGGACAAATATTACTCACTTTTTCTTCTGCGCCGTACTCCCCGAACTGGGTTGTTCATACGGAAATTTGACCCGTCTTATTCTGCTAAATTTTTTTTTAGAAAGTTAATTAGCTTACTTAGCAAAGTTTGTCACTCTGTTTTATACCAAGCGTGTCTTGTGATGAATATATGTGCGGCGCATCGGATACAGATTAAGTTTTTGGTGGAAACTTTTTGGCAGGTGCATGACGCTTATTTGTCTCGTTTTACATGGTGGGGAGAGGGCACAAGTCTGCGGCTCTGGTCGGTCCTGCGTGTGCCACATCTCGTCTGATCTTCTGACTCACGCGTTCCTCTTGTAGATACCGGGTGTTGTCGAGCCCTTCTTCGACATGCCTGTGCAACGAGATGCACCGGCTCGGTTTTACCTGTTGACCTGTCAGTGACGTGGCGAGGGACCCGCGGCGGTACCCGGGAGTGATCTCGTTGGGGAGTTGCGTAGGGACTCGTGTAGACGCCGCTCGGCAACATCTTCGACTTCACAAGGAGAACGTCTCGTGCGTACACAACCTCAAAATGACATAGCTGAGGTGAAAATGTTCGCCAAGCGCAGATCGGCGCTACGGCACACAGCCACGGAAGCCAACATCACCTCAACGACTATCCACCCCGCTCAGATCGAACCGGGATTTCACACGAGCACAGTCTGGACCACCACCCTCGCTATTGCTAACGGGCTACCGTGTGCGAAACTCTCATGACGACGTATATTCCCGACCCTGACGCTTTCTTCCGAGATATTAACGCTGGTATATGGAAAGATATCCGCCAGTTTTTCCCTGCCGATGAATGCCAAGCGGGCATGTTGTCGACACTCACTGGCGGTGAAGAATTACGGTCTGCGCATATTTTCACTGACGCGTCTGGTGTAGCGTACTTTCGTGATGCTGGCAACTTGATGTTCAGCATTAACGACATTGAACGCGCAGAAAACGTGCTGGTCATCGCGTCCACCTACAACGAAGCATTATCAGACGTGGACGATGACACGCTGGGTGGCGCCGTGTTCACACACATGGCGTGGGTGTGTAACGGTGTTCACAGCTCACCGGTCAGTGTGGGGTTGCTGCGTCAATACCTCGGGAAGCTCATAGACGCCAGAAAAACTGCACGCCACATTACACACAGCTCCTTCGTAAAAGGATGGGAAATCACTGGCGAACCGGGCGGTCGTTGACAGGTACCACGATGGCGCATGATTTAGGTGTACAGCCGCGCAACACCCTCGCCGAAGACACGTCCGCCTAGCAATTACGAGACCTTTCAGTGCGTCTCATTCACCCCAACCTGCCCTGACATCGAGCAACACTCATTAACACGTTTCTTTATCCCGAACGGGGGGAGAATCGAAGAGATTCAACCTGCTTAATATTGCTATCCCTGTAATGGAAAATAAACGATCTAATTAGGTACTATCTCTGCGCGATATACACCATTCGCGACGTCTGACGACAATGCGAGCGGTACACCGAGAGCAGATGACGAGTCCCCGTCGGAATTCTTTGACTGCATATGGTGCTGCGCTTTATCGCCCTCACCTCCCTTAGCTTCGACGACGATTTTCGTCCCGTTCGCCTGCCCCGGTGTGTCCGTCATTGAGATGCGCAGTAAAGCGCCGGCCTCAATCATGCGCTGTGCTATGCGCCGGGGGCACAGGATCATTTTTTCCGCTTCACCTCATCATCAACCAATATGAAGTTCCAAAATGCGCAAAATTACCAAGGTCAGCGGCATCGTTGCCACCGCGGCTCTCCTCCTTGCGGTAGGTCTTTCGCCTGCGATGGCAGCAACCGAACCCGTGAACGCGACTATTGCCGGCGGCGCCCTGGTCGCGAGCACTCCGAGCCCCACCATGAGCAGTGTGTTGCTGGACGGAACCACCACGACCTCAACGGGGAGCACTGCTACAGACTGGAGCATCAGCGACCCCCGTGGAACCGGGGCGGCATTGAGCCGCACTACCGCCGCCACCGCCTTCACCAGCGCGGCTGGCGCCGCGGACTCAGTAGACTACGCCGAGGATTGATCATCCAAAGTGCCACCGTGCAGGGCGACACCTCGGTCGTGGACGGCGAAACCGCCTTCCGGGTGGACGTCGTTCATCGCCAAGGGGTGCGCATTTACCTCACTGTTGCGGGCACCGCTGTCAAGTCCCTGGAGCCTGGCGACCTGAGCTGGGAACAAACCGGCGGGGCAATCACGTTCACGCTTCCCCTGCACAACACGGGAAATACCATCCTGCACCCCACCGCCACCCTTGACGCCAGCGGATGGCTTGGAGCGGACCGTGAAGTCAACTTTGACCAACCCGAAAGTGTACTGCCGGGGTCGAGGGTGGAGCTGAACGCCACACTCGAAGGAATACCTCCCATCCAGGTCGGGAGCGCAGTCGCAACTATCGTCTCAGAAGCCGGCACGGATCACGTTCGGACCCAGATCGGCTATGCCCCGTGGGCGATGATTGGTGTAGCCGTTCTCCTGATCGCCGCTGGCTGTTACGGCACTGTGCGCCTGGCCCGTTTTATTCGTCGCGCGCGACACGCGATCGCTGAAGTTGCCCAAACGGAATCGGATGCCCTGGCGGCAGAGGATGCGATACTGCCCAGTGGCCGCGTGAGACACCGCGGCACATAGTTCGTGTCGATGCCAGAGCCTTGCGGCAGGAGTCATAAGCCATCGCGAAACTACCGGTTGGGTCGGTATCCGCGGTCAGCCGGGACGACGCGAGATGCCGAACGGCTTCCTGCAGCATGAGGTCGGCCAAGGCGCGGTCGGCTCGCACTCTCTCGATGTGACCTCGAGCGATGAGATCGTCGACTCCGGCTCGGCCCTGGTGCCAGCGCGTAATCACGATGCCCGCAGATCGAGTTGTACAAGTGGCCGAGCCTGCACCGTTCTGATAAATCCGTCGTCAGCACGCTGCCATCGGTTCGGTGAGATCACGTTGATGCTCACCTCACGACCCAGCATTTTCGTCGCCTCGAGTGCGATGGGGTAGAACTGGCTGGGTTCTACATCGCCGACCACCAGCACGTCAATGTCGTTCGGATCGGTCCCCGGCTCGCCGTTCAGGCGAGCGGCCCACGAACCGTAAATGTAGGCAGCATCGATACCGGGCCGACCGCGCAGCAGATCGGGAATGACGACAGTCGGCCCATAGCCGTAGGTGACTATCTGCTTCAGGGCTGCGTAGAGCGGATGCTCCTCGTTGGCACGGATCATGCGGTTGCGTCCCACGCGGCGTTCGGTCAGATAGCCACCCCGTACGAGACGATCGACATCTCTGAGGGCAGTGGGCAACGTGGCCTCAGCCAACCGCGCAAGCTCACTCACGGTGACCTCGCGCTGGGGGTGCGCGAAGAGCTGAGCCAATAGACGTCCTTGGGTGTCAGACCGCAGGATTGGGCTCAGCAGAGGGACAGACGGTTTCATAAAAGAAAGCATATGCAATCTTTATTGAAAGTCAACTGGGCGCCGCGTAATCTCGAATCACTCGTACCAACGAAGCCGTTCCGTATTGCGCGCCGGCGAGCGGTCGCTGCCGCGCTAGGTGCTGGCCAAGGGCAAGGACTTGGGCTGCGAGACCGTCAGGGTCCTCGACCAGCGCCCGAGCGTCGATTGCCTGGTGAAAGTTCGGCCCGCTTCGGGAGAGCAGCGCAAGCCAGACGTCTGCCACCGTGGGGCACAATGCCATCGAACCGGTGGCACTCGTCACCGACCACCCGGCGGCGAGCGCCGCAATGCGGGGTGTGCCGGGCAGCCCGGCACAGACGGCGGTCACCGTCTGTGCCACCAACATGCGCTTTCTCTGGGTGTGTTCGTCGCCCATCACCGCGTCGGGATGGACCGTCGTACCGCATGCTCCGCACACTCTGGGGTTCCTAACTGGCCGGGTGGCCCGCGTTATTGCATCACATCGCCGGAGTTTGGCCCCAGGTTCTGCCCCACGTACAGGTTTCCTCCCGGTTCGCTGGCCAGCAGCAGGGCTGTTGGGGCGACTTCGGCCGCGATGCCGAACCGCCCGAGGGGCAGCTCGGCGCGCTTGGCGATCTTCCATTCTTCGGAGATGCCCTGCACGAGCGGGGTTTCGATGGGGCCGGGAGCAATGCTGTTGACGAGCACGTTGTCGCCCGCGACCTCGAGTGCCAGCGATTTCGTGAAGGCAACGACCCCGGCCTTGGCAGCCGCGTAGTGGCTCAGGCCGGTACCACCCTTAATGGCGAGCTGGGAGGCGATGTTGATGATGCGGCCCCATTTCTGTTGGCGCATCTCCCCCACTACCTCTCGGCAGCACAGGAACACCCCGGTGAGGTCGACCGCGAGGGTCTCGTTCCACATCGCGAGGGTCATGTCTTGTATCGGTGACTCGGTGAGCAGGCCGGCGCTGTTGACCAGGATGTCGATGGTGCCCAGGCGTTCCCGTGCCAGCGCGAAGGCCGCCCGCACGCTGTCTTCCTGCGAGACGTCGACGCCGATTGCTAATTCGTCGGTGCCCGCGCGATCGAGTACGACCACACGATCGCCGTTGGCGATGAATGCCTGGGCGATGGCCCGTCCGATTCCGCTGCTGCCGCCGGTCACGACGACTCCGCGCCCGGTGTGATTCATTTTCAGGCCCTCATTTTCACGGTGAGCCCACCGTCGACGATCAGGGACTGTCCGGTGACATAACCGGCATCTGCCGAGGTGAGAAACGCGATGACGCTCGCCACCTCGGCCGGCGTGCCGACACGGCCCCACGGAATGTCCTTGCCGGCCTGGGCGAGACCGTCGGGGCCGAGCGAATTCACCGGGTCGAGTGACTGCGGGGTCTCAATGAGCCCGGGAATCACCGCATTGACGCGAATTCCCTGTGGTCCCAGTTCTACGGCGACACTACGGATCAGGCCGAGTACGCCGGCTTTCGCCGCTGCATAGTGCGCGTGGCCTTGCCACCCGTAGACGCCACCGGCGATGGACGAGGTCGCCACCATCGCACCGCCCTCGGTCATGCGATCGGCCGCAGCTCGCAGGGTGCGCAGCACGCCGGTGAGGTCGACGTCGAGCATGTCGGTCCAGCGGGCATCCGTCATCTCCGTGAGCGACGAATTGCGCAGGATGCCCGCATTCGCAACCGCATAATCGAGCCGCCCATACTCGTCGACGGCCCGCTGCGCGAAGGCATCAACGGATGCCGTACTGCGCACGTCGACCTCGTGCACGACTGCTTCACCGCCGGCGGCTTGCACCAGCCGCAGCGTTTCTTGCGGATCGTGCGGGTCTCCCGAAAATGAGCCAATGATGCTGCGCACCCCCAGACCGGCGTAGTGCACCGCTAGCGCCCGACCTATACCGCTCGCAGCTCCGGTGATGATGGCAACGCGGGGCTCAGGCACGCTGGGCTTCCCGCTCGTTTTCCGACTCGATGGCGAGCGGAGCTTCTGCCATGGGCTTGGCGGCGATCATGAGCACGCCCGAGATGAGGGTACCGAGGGCGCCAACCCAGAGCGCGGCGGTTCCCGTGTTGGCTCCGGCAGCGACGGCGGTGAAGAGCGCGCCGCCGAGGACGATTCCGGGCTGGCTCATCGCGCCGATGAACGCCGTGCCGGTGGCGCGGCAGCTCACCGGATAGCACTCCGCCATGAAGTACTGAATAGCCGCGTACGGGCCAACGAGAAAGAAGAGGCCGGCGCCGAAGCTGGCGACGATGGTCACGGGGCTGTTAGCGAGGGGGCTCAACATGATGGTGAAGGCGACCGATGCGAGAATCCAGCCGCTGATGATGGTGCGCTTGCGGCCGATCTTGTCGCCGAGCCACCCGTGAAACACGTAGCCGAAGTAGGCCAGGGCGTTGATGACGATGAGCATCCAGAAGGCGTCGGAGAGTTCGACACCCTTGGCATTCTTGAGCACGGAGCTTCCCAAAATGCTGAAGATCATGATGCCCATGAAGTTGAAGATCCAGGCGAGCGAGAACACGATCGTGTTGCGTCGCAGGTGCGGCTGCCAGATGAGTTTGAGCGGCGTGGTCGAGGAGTGCTCGACGCCATACGACCCGGCGAGCAGGTGGGCCTCTTCGGTGCGCCCGGCCTTCTCGAGGCGGGTGAGTTCACTATGCAGTTCGAACTGGGGAGTTTCTTTGAGCTTGCGCGCGATGGCCCACACGATGAGCGCGGCGGGGATGGTGGCCATCAGATATAGGGCGCGCCAGCCGAAGGTCGGAAGAAAGGCCAGGGCGAGCGCACTGGCGAGCAGAAAGCCGAGCGGCCAGCCGCCCTGAATGAAGGAGTAGCTCAGGCCAGGGCGCTTGCGCTTCTTCTCGTCTTCGGTGACCTGGTAAACCTCGTTCATGTAGGTCGCGTTGACGGCCTGCTCGGAGAACCCGAGACCGCCAAAGGATCGCACGATCACGAGCAAGCCACTGCTGAGGAAGGCCATTCCGGTGGGGATGATGGCGGTGAGACCGGAGACGATGGCCGTACCACCGACGGTGACCATCATGCCCTTGCGGCGTCCGAGGCGGTCGATGACCGGGCCGACGCCGAAGCACACGATCGCGGTGCCCACGGCGATCCAGGTGTTGATCGCGTAGGCTTCCGGCGCCGTCCACCCGAAGGATTCCTGCATGGCGGGAAGGAGAGTGCCGAACAGTCCGTAGTCGAAGACGGCAACGGTCCAGGCCAACAGCGCCAGAATCGTGGCGGTGCGGGTCTGCTTCACGGTGAAGGCGGGAAAACGACGTTTCTCATTGACGCTTGGCGCCGTGAGATCGAGGGTGGAGGATTTCAGTTTCATGCGGAGGGGACCTTTCGGGGGGAACGGGCGAGGAACGAATCTGCAATCTGGTCGAAGGTGTTCCAGCTGACGCCTTCGTAGGAGTTGAAATGCTCGATCAGGCGCTCGAGCATGAGGAGCACTTGCGGTCGTCCGGAGACGTCGGGGTGGATCGTCATCGTGAAGACGGCCTGATCCATTTCCCGGTAGACCCAGTCGAACTGGTCTTTCCACATCTGCTCGATATCGCGTGGGTTCACGAAACCGTGCGAGTTCGGGGCGGCCTTGATGAACATCATCGGCGGCAGGTCATCGAGGTACCAGTTGGCGGGAATCTCCACGAGGTCGGTCTCGATGCCGCGCACGAGCGGCTCCATCCAGGTCTGGGCGTCCTTGGCGTAGTCGATCTTCTTCCAGCTGTCACCAACACGCACGTAGTACGGCTCGAAGTCCTTGTGCATGAGCGAGTGGTCATATTTAATTCCGCGTTCGAGCAGAATTTCATTGGTCACCGAGGAGAACTCCCACCACGGGGCGACATACCCCGTGGGCCGACGGCCCGAAACGTTCTCGATCAGTTCGATGGAGCGGTCAAGGATGGCGGTTTCCTGCTCACGGGTCATGGCAATCGGGTTCTCGTGGGAGTACCCGTGCACACCAATCTCGTGGCCCGCAGAGACGATCATTCGGGTCAGCTCGGGAAACGTCTCGATTGAATGCCCCGGAACAAACCAGGTGGCGGGCAGGTCGTACTTGTCGAACAGGCGAATAAGCCTCGGCCCCCCGACCTCGCCGCTGAACATGCCGCGGGAAATATCGCACGGGGAGTCTTCACCGCCATAGGAGCCGAGCATTCCGGCGACGGCGTCGACGTCCACTCCAAATGCGATTTGAATATCTTTCTTCATGAATGTGCCTTTCGTGTGGAGTGAACGTACAGAGAATCGGAGGTTTTGTCTGGCGCTGGAGCGGCGCCGTGCACGGCGAAAGCTTGGGCAATGTCGTCGTGGTCGCGGCCGAGCAGCAGGAGCAGGCTGAGCAGAATCATCGACTGCGACGGCCGCAGGAGGCCAGACGGGATAGCCCCAGCCGCGACCAGGTCGCGCCCCCCGCCGGCACCATAAACCGGGATAACAGGGCCGGCGCTCACCCGTGTGCTCGTCACAACCACGGTTCCGTGACCTGCGGCTTCGGCGACGGCGGAGCACAGGGCGGGGTTGGCATTGCCGCTGCCCGTCGCCTGCAGCACAATTCCGCCAGCCCCCGCAGCAACGGATGCCCGCAGCAAGACGCCGTCAGCCCCCGGGTAGGCAGAGATCACGTCGACTCGCAGGGCCTGGTCACGCGGGACGGCTGGGAGCGGAAGTGGCGGCATCCGCTCGTTCGAGCCAGTAATGACGACGTCACCGACGGCGGTCACGACACCCGCCGAGCCGAAATCGGGGTTGGTGAAGGCATCCAGGGCGAAGGTGTGCGCCTTACGCACGCCACGCGCCGCAAAGATTTCGCCGGCAAAGACGATGAGCGCTCCGAGGCCAGCCGCGTCGGGCGACCCGGCCACCGCTATTGCAGCGGCCAGATTGGCGGGACCGTCGGGATCGGCTGCGTCGGCGGATTTCTGGGCCCCGGTGAATACCACCGGGCTCAGATCGTCATGGGTGAGGTCGGCCAGATAGGCAGTCTCTTCCATGGTGTCGGTGCCGTGCGTGACGACGACGCCGCGCACGGTTGGATCGGCGAGGGCGATCTTGATCTGCGCGCAGATCGCGATCATGTCGTGGAGGGTCAGCAGGTACGACCCCTCACAGGCGACATCAATGACCCGAACCGGGTAGGCAAGCGGGGCGTCGAGGGCGTCGAGAATCTGCGATCCAGCGTCGGCGGCGACGGCCGCACCACCTTCGGCCGGGAAGGCTCGCGACGAGATCGTTCCCCCGGTCGCCAGCAGCACCACGTGGGTGCCGGCACGATCTGTCATGTTTTCTCCGAAAGTCGTTACCCAATCGATTGGGTTATTGGTGAAAAGAATATTTACCCAATGTTTCAGCCGACTGCACGCTTCGTTGCGGGTAAGTAACGTCTGCTACCCAATCGTTTGGGTAGCGAGGTGCTCAAACTATAGAATGGGATCAGCAGGCGCGTCAAGCTTCAGCTCGGGAATGGAAACTGGAGACAGCGACATGACAGACATCAGACCGGGGTCGGTCACCCTCAAAGACCTGGCCGCTGAACTCGGTCTGCATCCGTCGACGGTGTCTCGAATTCTGCACGGGGAATCCGACACAGCGCGGGGGGCTGCCGCTCCAGCTACGGCCCAGCGCGTGCGGGATTTGGCTAAGAAGGTGGGATACTCCCCCGACCCTCAGGCCGCCAGCCTTCGCACCCGGCGCACGCACCTTCTGGGCGTGATCGTTCCGCGGCTCTCCGACCTCGTTCTGGCCGTTATGTATGAGGGAATCGAGGAAGCGGCAGACGACGCCAACTACTCCACCTTCGTCATGAACTCCCGCGACGATACGGCGATGCAGCGGCGCAAGGTGGAGGTGATGCTGTCGCGGCGGGTGGACGGCCTGATCATCGGCGACGCGCACCTCGATGGAAACATTCTCGACGAGCTCAGCGTACGCCAGGTGCCCTTCGTGCTCATGAACCGTGCGATTGCCGGATTCACCTCGGCGACCTGCGACGACACCCTCGGCGGCGCACTGGTGGCCCAGCACCTGTGGGACCGAGGTCACCGAGTTGTCTCCGTCATCGCCGGTGAGAAATATGCCAGTACCGCGGTCGATCGAACCAGCGGTTTCATCTCACGTTTTCGCGCTCTGGGCGGGGCGATTCCCGAGAGCGCGATTGTCTGGGCTCCCTTTGACACGATGGGCGGTCGGGCCGCGGCCGACACCATTCTGCGCAACACAAATCGTCGACCAAGTGCGATCTTTGCGGTCAATGACTTCGCCGCCATCGGTGCCATGGGCGCGGCGAACTCTCTCGGGCTGCTCGTGGGCCGGGATCTGGCGATTGTGGGATTCAATGACACGTCGCTGGCAGCGCAACTGCCCATCGCGCTGTCGTCGGTGCGGTCACCGATGCTCGACATTGGCCGGGAGGCAGTGAAACTGCTCCTCGGCGTACTCAATGCCGACCGGGTAGAGTCGGTTCGACTTGCCCCCACCCTGTGTGTGCGCGCCAGCAGCGATTTTGAGCGGACTGCGACGTAGGGACGGCCGCTCGCATTCCTGGGCGCTGCACCGGTGCTGGCGGCTGGTCGGCATCCGCTGGGACTGGTCGTTCTGATCGGTAAACTGAGTTCGGCTGGCAGCGACGCCTCGTGAGGGCAACGATCGGCTTTACCTGGGGGTTCAATGGTGTCTGCAGCAATTTCGAGCTCGCGAGTGGCCGGGGGCGCGCTGGTCGCGGGCCGACGTCGGAGGGTCGCGTAGCGGCACCCGCTTGCCGCGCCCAGGTCGCCGCACGGCCGCTATTGCCCACCGGTATGCTCGGAAGATATGAGATCACGGTTTCCGCGCAAGGTCTTTGAGGTGGGCGACGAGCCCGATCCGCGCTTCAGCCTCGCCAACGAGCGCACCTTTCTGGCCTGGATTCGAACGTCGCTCGCGCTGCTGCTCGCTGGCGTTGCGTTGGAAGCGCTGGATGCCCCGATTCAGGCCGAGATTCGCCTCGCCTCCGCGCTCATCTTCATCGCCCTAGGTCTGGTGTCGATCGTGCACGCCTGGTGGTCGTGGGCCGCAACCGAGCGGTCCATGCGGCTGATGCAGCCGCTGCCCGGCCTTGCCGTCGGAGCCATCATCACCAGTGGCGCGGCCATCGCCATCGTCGGCATCATCGTCGGGAGCCTGCTGGTGTGAGCGGGATGCGAATTTTCGAGTCGGGGCTGCAGCCGGAGCGCACGCTTCTAGCGTGGCGACGCACCTGCCTCGTACTCGCGCTGGGAGTCGCCGTCTCGATTCGATTCGGTGCCATCGCCGACCCGCTGCTGGCACTGCTGATCGGCCTGCCCGCTCTCGCGCTCGTCGGCGCTGCCTATGCGCTCACGTCGATTCGCTACCACCGGGCCACACGGGCCCTGGTGGACAACCCGACCGCGGCCATCAGCGGGGGCAAGGCCGTGGCCGCGGTGACGCTCACCGCCCTGCTGATCGGGCTCGCTGCGCTCGTCTTTGTCGTCTCCCAGTCGGCTGTGCTGGCGGGCTGGGGCTAGATATCGACGAACTCGTGCGTCGCGCCTACTCGGATGCGGGGAGGACCGCCACCACGTCGATCTCGACCAGAATGTTGGCCAACTGGGAGCCGACCGTGGTGCGCACCGGGAACGGCGCGGTGAAGAACTCCTTGTAGGCCTCATTGAACTCGGCGAAGTCCTCGTTGAGGTGCTGCAGGTGCACGGTGACCTTGACGGAGTCGTCGAGGGTGAGTCCGCGCTCGGCGAGCACAGCGGAGATGTTGCGCAGCACCTGGCGGGTCTGCTCACCGACCGTGGCTGCCTTCTCGCCGGTCTCGGGGTTCTGCGGGCCAAAACCGGCACTGTAGAAGAACCCGTTGGCTACGATGCCCTGGCTGTAGGGGCCAGCCGGCTGGGGAGCGTTGGCGGTTCTGATGGTGATTTTCGTCATGGTGTTCCTTTCGTGGTGGGCGCGCGCCACGACAGCGGCGCGACACCCGTGATCATCCGAGCTCGCGAGAAATGAGCTCGGCAGTCTGTTGCATCAAGGGCAGGTGAGTTTTGAGTTGGGGCAGGTTTTGCACCATGCGGATAGCGGTCACCGACAAGGCACCGACGACACCCATCGACGAGTGGATGGGGACGGCAACGCAGTTGACGAAGTCCTCGAACTCCCGGTCGTCGGCCGCCCACCGCTGCTTCTTGACGATCTCGAGCTCGCGGTCGAGCGCGTCTCGAGAGGTGATGGTGTGCTCGGTGAATTTCTCCCAGGTCGACCCGGCCAGTACCGCGTTGCGGCCGCCCTCGTCGAGATCGGCCAGGATGGCCTTGCCGACGCCGCTGCAGTAGGGCAGCACGGCTTTGCCGATGCGCGAGTACATGCGCACACCGTTGGGATCTTCGACCTTGTCGACGTAGACGATGCTGCTCTCCATGAGCGCGGCCAGGTGCACGGTATTGCCGACCACCTTGTGCAAGCGGCGGATATGGTCGTGCGCTGCCTCTCTCAGGTCGAGGTTGTCGAAGGCCAGTTTGGAGAGCGAGATGAGGTGCAGGCCCAGGGTGTACTGGCCCGACTTGCGTCGGTGCACGTAGCCCACCTCTTCGAGTGATTGCAGCTCGCGGAACATGGTGGAGCGGTGCAGCTCGAACATTTGCGACAGTTCCACGACCGTCTTCGGCCCCTCCGCGATGGAGTCGATGATGAGCGCGGCGCGACGAACGCTTTTCGACATGTGACTACTTTCTCGTCTGAGGACCGAACCGGTTGATGCAAATACTGCAACACTGCGACGTTATCGCCCTATCGGGACCCGTCGTAATCCCCGACCGGCCAATTCGGAGGTGAGCTGGCCGTCGCGCAGCACCGGCCGGCCCGCGACGAAGACATCGTCGATGCCGGTGGCCAGCGCGAGCGGCGCTTCGTAGGTGGCATGATCGGCCACCGCGGCCCCGTCGACGACAATGATGTCGGCGATCTGCCCGGGTGCCAACCGCCCGCGCTCACCGAGTTCGAAGGTGTCGACCGGCCGGGTGGCGAGGTGCGCCACGGCCGCGGTCCAGGTGTAGAAGCCGTGTTCACGCACGAATTCGCGCAGGTAGCGGGCGAAGGTTCCGTGGGCTCGCGGATGCGGGTGCGCACCCACAAAGATGCCGTCCGACCCGCCGACGTGCCGCTCGTGCGAGAGGATGCGACCCAGCTCCTCGACCGGACGGGCGTAGCGCACAGCCATGATGGCGTTCACTTCAAGCCGCGAGGCCAGGAGCAGGTCGAGCGCGAAGTCGATCGTGTCGACGCCTGCCCGCGCGGCTCCCTCAGCGATCGTGAGGCCGTGCGCCCAGGCGTATTCGGGCGCCCGGATGTGGCCGAGGGTAATCATGGTGGGCCAGTCCGGCCCGAGACTTGGCTTCTGGTCGATCTGCGGGAACCACTCCCGGCGGAGCGCCTCGCGCGCTTCGGGCCGGGCCAGCTCGAGCAGAATCTCGTGCACCGGGCGAATCGCCAATTCCGGCGGCAACAGCGG
Organism: Cryobacterium flavum; assembly: GCF_900103805.1. GTDB lineage: Bacteria > Actinomycetota > Actinomycetes > Actinomycetales > Microbacteriaceae > Cryobacterium > Cryobacterium flavum. The sequence continues at coordinate 62,683 of NZ_FNIB01000005.1, forward strand.
CATGGCCAGCAGCGTGCATCCGCGGGTATAGGGGTACGCGTCAAAAGTGGTGTCGATGCCGGCGCCCCGCAACCGATCCAGCAGGGGAAGGAGCGTGTCGGCTTCGGCGTGAAAGTGCGAGATGTGGGTGCGCACCCCCGAGTGCCGGCTAATCGCGGCGATCTCGTCGACTCCGGCGGCCGAATTGGCCTCATAGCCGCCGCGCATATGGGTGACATACACCGCGCCGACGGCCGCGACCGGCTCGCACAGGGCAGCCAGTTCGGCGGTGTCCGAGTAGATCCCCGGCACGTAGTCGAGCCCGCTCGACAGGCCGATAGCGCCGTCACGCAGCCCCTCGGTGACGAGGTCGCGCATGCGGCCCAGCTGCTCCGGGGTGGCGGGCTCGGTACTGCGCGCCATCACCTCGTGCCGCACGGTTCCTGCCGGCACGAGGTAGGCCACGTTCAGCCGGGTGGTGTGATCGTAGGTGGCGAGCAGGTGGGCAACGCGCGGGCCCCGATAGGTCGGGTGCTCGCCGTTAATCGCGGCGAAGTACTCCGACGCGTAGGCGCCGTCTCCGGGCGCGTAGGAGATGCCGTCCTGGCCGCCGATGATGGTCGTCACGCCCTGGCGCAGCAGCGCGAGCTGCACCGCTGGATCGAAGACCTTGCCGTCGCCGTGCGAGTGAGCGTCGACGAAACCGGGCAGCAGGAGCCGGCCGGTGCAGTCCACATCTATGTCTCCGGGCTCGGCCGGGACCTCGCCGACGGCTTCGATGCGGTCGCCGCGCATCGCGAGGTCGCCGCGGTACGGCTCCGTCGCGCTGCCGTCGACGATCGTGCCGTTACGCAGCACCAGTCGGGTCATGTCAGGGCTCCAGTCGTTTGCCGGTCTCGGGGTCAAACAGGTGAACGGCGTCGCTGGCGAAGGTGATGCGGCATCCGCTATTGGTCGTGAACTGCTCTTCACCGGCGATGCGGGCGTAGTGCAGGCCGCGGCTGGCACCGACCCCCACGTCGACGGTGCTACCGACCGGCCCGGTCTTGACGCCCACGATGGTTTCGGCACCGAGGTGTTCCACCACAAGGGTGTGCGCCTCGATCGAGAGCAGGTCGCCGCTTGGCGAATCGAGCCCGATCTTCTCGGCCCGCACCCCCAGCGACACCGTCTGCAACCCCAGCGCCACAACGGATGCCGCCCAGCCGGCGGAATTTAGCACCGGCACATCGCCGACATAGAGCAGTCCGTCGCGCACCGTCGCCGCGAAGATGTTCATCGGCGGGGAGCCGATGAACCGGGCGACGAATTCGTTGGCGGGAGCGCTGTAGATCTCGGCGGGGGTGCCGTATTGCTGCACGACGCCCTCGTTCATGACGATGATACGGGTGCCCATGGTCATCGCCTCGACCTGGTCGTGGGTGACGTAGACGAAGGTTTTCTGCACGCGCGCGTGCAGGGCCGAAATTTCGGCGCGCATCTGCATGCGCAGTTTGGCGTCGAGGTTCGACAGTGGTTCGTCGAACAGGTAGATCGCGGGTTCGCGAATGATCGAGCGGGCAACGGCCACCCGCTGACGCTGGCCGCCGGAGAGTGCTTTCGGGCGGCGTTCGAGGTAGTCGGTGAGTTCGAGCATCTCGGCGGTGCGCTCGATCTTGGCCTTGATGTCGGGGCGCTTCAGTAGCCGTGACCGCATCAACGCACCCCAGAACGGCAGGTGGTGCCACCAGCGAAAGTTGTCCATGATGAGCGGAAATGCGATGTTTGCCCGCACGGTCATGTGCGGGTACAGCGCGTAAGACTGGAACACGAACGCGATATTGCGCTGCTTCGGGGTGAGGGCGTTCACAACGTCGTCGCCGAATTTCAGGGTGCCGGAGCTGATGTCGGTGAGCCCGGCGACCATGCGCAGCATGGTGGATTTGCCGCAGCCCGACGGGCCGAGCAGAACCAGGAATTCCTTGTCGTCGACCGTGGCGCTGAAGTCGCTGATGACGGTGTTGGCGCCATAGCTCTTGGACAGGGCGTCAAATGTGAGCGATGCCATCGGGGTCAGCCTTTCACAGAGCCGGCGGTGAGACCGGCGACGATCTTGCGTTGCATTAGAAGGAAAAAGATGGCTGCGGGAATCGTGAAGACGATCGCCCCGCTGAAGACCATGTCGAGCGGCGTGGTGAATTCGCCGATGAAGGAGGCGAGCCCGGTGGAGGCGACCCAATTCGCGGTGTCGTGAATGAAGGTGGTCGCGAACAGGTATTCATTCCAGCCGTCGAAGAAGGTGATGACGGCTGCCGCCGCGAGGGAGGGCGCGATCAGCGGGATGAACATGACCTGCAGAATCGTGAGGGCGTTGCAGCCGTCGACCCGCGCAGATTCTTCGATCTCGTAGGGCACCGTGTCCATCGCCGATTTCAGCAGGAACACCGCGACCGGCATGGCGAAGGCCGTGTTCACGAGCACGAGCCCGTAGAGCTCGTTGAGCAGCCCGAGGGTCATGAACATGGAATAGAGGGGAACGATGAGCAGGGCTTCGGGCAGCATCTGGGTGGCGAAGAAGCCGAAGGTCATCAGGCCCTTGCCGACGAACTTGTAGCGGGAGAGCGCGTAGGCGGCCAGGCAGGCCAGCAGCAGACTCAGCAGTGTGGTTCCCCCGGCCACCAGGGCGGAGTTGCCGAGCCAGCGCAAAAAGGGCGAGTCGCTCACGAGCACCTGGAAGATGTTCAGCGTGCGGCTGAAGTCGGGGATTATGCGCTGGTTGTTGGAGTAGAGATCGCCGACCGGCGTCATGGCCGTGTTGATCATCCAGAACACGGGGAAGCCCGCGAGGATGACGAGCACGAGGGCGAGCAGGCTGCGCACCCCGATGCTGAGATTGCGCCTGCCGATCATGATTCGATCCCGTTCGCTTTGGTCGCGCGTTGTTCGACGAAGAAGTAGACGACGGTGACGATGAGCGAGAGCAGCAGCCCCAGCACGCCGGCCGCCGCGGCCAGTCCCAGGTTTCCGTTATTGAAGGCCTGGCGGTACACGTTAATGACGATCGTCGTCGTCGCGTCGACCGGGCCTCCTCCGGTGAGCAGCCAGATGATCTCAAAGCGACGGAACGACCAGATCGTCATGAGCAGGGCGACGACGCGCATGGTGGGCGCAATCTGCGGCAGGACGATCTGTTTGAAGGTGGTGAAGGCATCCGCCCCGTCGACCCGGGTGGCTTCGTAGAGTTCCTCGGGAACGGACTGCAGGGCAGCGAGCACGATGAGCATGACGAAGGGTGCGAGCTTCCAGACCGTGGCAATGACCACGGCCAGCATGCCGTAATTGGGGTCGATGAGCCAGCCGACCTGACCGAGGCCGAGCCCCTGGGTGACGTCGCCGGCGATGCCGTTGGTGTCGTTGTAAATCCAGCGAAAGACCAGTGCGAGGGCAACGGTCGGCACAGCCCAGGGCAGCACCATGATGGTGCGGGCGATCGCGCGGCCGGGCAGAAACCCGTTGATGACGAGCGCAGAGGCCGTGCCGAGAACGAGGCAGCCGATCACGGTCGCCACCGTGTAGATGAGCGTCGTGTAGACGCTCTTCATGAAGGCACCGCTCGTGATGAGAGCGGTGTAGTTGTCGAAGCCCACGTAAGAACCGGCCGAGGGGTTGAGCAGTTTGCTGTTCGTGAAGCTGAGGTTCACCCCGGTCAGCAGCGGGAACGCCGTGAAGAAGAGCAGGTAGAGCACGGCGAGGCCGATGAAGATGTAGGGCGCCGAGCGCACGCGTTTCTTGGTACGAGCGGGCCGCGCCTGGGGCATTACGGAGACCATGCGACTCCTCGAAAAGTCGGGTGGAGAGCGACCCTGCTCGGGTGCGGCGGCTAAAAGCCACCACACCCGAGCAGGCTGTTTTACTGGGTAAGTGCTTCAGCCTGTTTCTGGGCTTCGGCGAGCGCTTCTTCAGCGGAGATGCCCTCGGTGAGCACGCGTTCGATCTGCGTGAGCACGATCGTGCGAATGGCCGCGGTGTCGGCCTCGAATCCGGCGATGATGACGCTGCTGGCGTCGTTGACCTGCTCGTGGAACGCGGCAACCCAGGGGTTGGCGCCCAGCAGTTCGTCGGAGGCGGCAACCTCGGTGGCGATGGCCGACGGGAAGAGCGTATCGGCGAGGCCCTGCTGGGCGTCGTCGGTGAGCATCCACTTGATAAAGTCTTTGGCCGCTTCCTTGTTCTTGGAGTTGGCGTTGACACCGATGGAGAAGCCGGCGTAGGCCGAGCCGCCCTCGGGGAAGGGCAGCACGGCGGAACCGATCTTGTCGGCCGGAACCGCGTCGCCGACCAGGGTCATGACGGCCGAGGAGTTGTCGATGGCCATTCCCAGTTCGCCGGCTGCGAAAGCCGAGCGGTAGGTGGAGGCGTCCTGGCCCTTGCCGAAGCCCGGGGAGTCGTAGACCGACTTGAAGGCCTCGACCGCTTCGATGTTCTCGTCGGAGTCGATGGTGAGCTTCTCACCGTCTGACCACTCGCCGCCGTAGCCGAATTCCCAGTTGGACTGGTCGGTCCACCACGGGGTTTCCTCGTTCATCTGGTGGCGAACCGAGAAGCCGGTCTTGCCGGTGGTTTCGGTGATTGTGGCGGCAGCGGTGATCAGTTCGTCGACGGTGGTGGGCGCTTCGACACCGGCAGCGGCGAGGATGTCGGTGTTCCAGAACAGGGAGTAGGGAACGACCTCCCAGACCAGGCCGAGCTGGCTGCCATCGACGACGTAGTTGTCGTTGATGTTGCGCAACTCGGTTGCTTCGCTGACGACATCGTCGAGCGGTTCGAGCAGGCCGGCATCGGCCAGCTGGGGAAAGTAGGCGTCGGGGATGACGAACACGTCGGGGCCAGCGCCGGCGCCGAACTGCGTGCTCAGAGTCTTCTCGTAGTCGGCGCGAGCGATCTCGACCTTTTCGAGCGTCACATCGGGGTTGTCGGCCGTGTAGCCGTTGATCGTGTCGAACAGTGCGTCACCGCGGGTGGGCTCCAGAAACTGCCAGGTGGCCACGGATAACGTGCCAGCGGCCGCGGCAGTGTTGGCGGCTTCATCGCCACCGCCTGCACAGCCCGAGAGTGCGAGTGCGGCGACCGCTATGACGGCGACCGGGACTGTCTTTTGAACTTTCACGTTTCCTCCTAGTGCAAATGACGCTTGTGCATATGTTGCAACGCATGTTGCAGATGATGTGAATTCAGTATTGTGCAGCCCGAAGTCGGGCGGAAGAGCGGCATGTTGCGGGTTTGTAACATTTGCACGCCATTGTGCGTATATTGCACACTATTTAGAAGTAGGTGCGAACCAGACCCACCACGAGGTCGGACTCCCAGTTCTGCACGACGGGGATACAGCGCCACTTGTCGAACGCGGTGCACGGGTGCGACAACCCGAGCGTCACGACCGAGCCGATCGCGAGCTCCTGCGCCGGGGCCAGCCGCAGAAAACTGTGCTGGTCATTCATCGCGCTGACCGAGGCCCCGGTCAGCGGCGTTGCGGCCGCGCCGAGGTCGATCGCGCTGGTCTGGGGAATGGGAAGCCCCTCGTCGTAGGGAAAGTCGCGCTTGCCAGCGTCGAGCAGGGCGAGCTGCGGTTCCGGGCGCGACAGCACCCGGGCGAGGCCGCGCATGGCCGGTCGCAGCACGTGCGCCGGGTCGGCGTCGCCCAGCCGCGACGCGTCGAGCGGGGAGATTCCCCGATAGAAGCCGTCATCGTGGGTGAGATAGGCACCGGAGCGCAGCACATAGCGAGTGTTCGGCACGGGGTTGTCGATGGGGCCGAAGACTTCATCGACGAGGTCAAAGTAGGCGCTACCGCCGGCCGTGAGAATGACCTCCTGGTCGTCATAGTCATCGGCCAGGCTCGTGTGCAGTTCGAGCATTGCTTCGAGATAGTCGCGCACCGCGGCGAGTCCCTGCTCGTTGCGGTCATGGGCAAGACAGCCCTCGTAACCCGCAACGCCGGCCAGACGCAGCACCGACGACCGACGGATGCGTTCAGCTACGCCCCGCGCGTCGGCCAGCGTGCGCGCCCCCGTGCGTCCGCCGTCGGCGCCAAGCTCAACGCAGACATTGATCGGTCGTGCGATTTCGACGCCGTCGAGCGCGCGCTCCATGACCTCGACGGTGTCGACGGAGTCTGCCCAGCAGCTGAACGAGAAGCTCGGGTCGGCGAGCTGGGCGGCCACGAAACGCAAGGCGCGGGCATCCGTCAGCGCGTTGGCGAGCATGATCGATTCGAAGCCGAAGTCGCGGGCCACTCGCACCTGGCCGGCCGTGGCGAGGGTGATGCCGAAGGAGCCGGTGTCGATCTGGCGCCGCCAGAGGTCGGGTGCCATGGTGGTCTTGCCGTGGGGCATGAGCGAGAAGCCGTGGCGCGCAGTCCAGTCGGCCATGACGCCGAGGTTGTGGGCAAGGGCGTCGTCGCTGAGCACGAGGAGCGGGGTCCAGAACTCGGACAGCGTCGGGCGTGTGGCCAGGAACTGTTCTACGGTGAGGCCGGCCGCGCGAGCCGGGAGGCCCTTATCGCGGGGCGACAGCTGGTTGTTGTCTACTCTGATTTCTGCACCGTACCGATCGAATTGTTGCATGTCGTGCACATGCAGTTGCAATTTCTGTTATCGATTATCTAATCAGAAGCGTCGCCGACTTGCGAGCATGTTGCAGTATTTGCAACAGTGTTGCAATATATGCTCAGATAGTCAACTATGGAGCCATGAGCCAGACTGTGATCACCATTGGCGAGACCATGGTGCTCGTCACGCCCGTTGAGGCCGAGCCGTTGGAGACCGCGAGCGCGTTTCGCCTCGATGTCGGCGGTGCCGAGTCGAACGTGGCGTCACACCTGTGCAATCTGGGCACCCCCACCGCGTGGGTGAGCCAGCTCGGCGACGACGCCCTCGGGCGGCGGGTCGAACGGCTGCTGCGTGAACGCCAGGTCGACACCGGCTGGGTGCGCCGGGTCGCGTCAGCGCCCACGGGCGCGTATTTCAAGGACCCCGGTAACGGCGTGCAATACTTTCGCGCCGGCTCTGCGGCGTCACTCATGAATGCTGTGACTGTCGCTGAGGTTCCGCTCGAAAGCGCTCGGCTCGTGCACCTGTCCGGCATTACCGAGGCACTGTCGGCGAGCTGTGCCGAGCTGGTTGCCACCGTCATCGCTCGGGTTGCCGCCGCGCCAACGCTGCTGAGCTTCGACGTGAACTATCGCGGCGCCCTGTGGAGCGTGACTGATGCTGCTCCCGCGCTCGCACACTCAGCCGGCGGCGCCGACATTGTTTTCGTGGGCCTCGACGAAGCTCACACCCTCTGGGACACGCGCACTCCCGACGACGTTCGGACAAAGTTGGCCCACGTGCCGTACCTGATCGTGAAAGACGGTGACGTCGGCGCGACCGAGTACTCCCCCGCGGGAACCGTGTTCGTTCCGGCTACTCCGACGGCCGTCGTCGAGGCGGTCGGGGCCGGTGACGCCTTCGCCGCCGGGTACCTGCACGCCTTCTTACAGGGCCAGGGCAGCGCCGAGCGCCTGCAGGCCGGGCATGACCGTGCCGTGCTGGTTTTGCAATCGACGAGTGACTTTCTGCACATCCACTGACCGCTTTTGAGAGGCACACATGACCGCACTATCGAATGAATCGCTCAGCCCCCTGCTCGACGGCCAGCCGTTGATGGCCATCCTGCGCGGCTTCGGCGTTGCGCGCAGCCTGGAGTTGGCACGCCAGGCCTGGGATCTCGGCATCGACTGCGTCGAGCTGCCGATTCAGTCCAGCCGCGACATCGACGCGCTTCGCGCCGTGGTGGCGGCCGGGGCAGACCGCGGCAAATCGGTCGGGGCCGGAACCGTCGTGACGCTCGAACATGTGCGCCAGGCCCACGAAGCTGGGGCTGCCTTCACGGTGAGCCCCGGCTACGACCCGGTTATCGTGCGTGCCTCGTTCGATGCCGGCATGCCGCCCCTGCCGGGCGTGGCCACCGCTTCGGAGGTGCAGGCCGCCCTCGCCTCTGGCCTGACCTGGCTCAAGGCTTTTCCGGCCAGCCTGCTCGGGCCGACCTGGTTCACCGCCATGGCCGGTCCGTTTCCGCAAGCCAAATTCGTAGCGACCGGCGGCATGGACGCCGCAAACGCGTCATTCTTTCTCGCCAACGGCGTGCGCACCGTGGCCGTGGGCTCGGCCCTCGGCGACCCAGCCCAGCTGGAGCTGCTCGCCGCCATCGCCCATGCTTGACTACCTGCAGGCCAAGCTCGCCTACGAGGTGGACGTGCTCGATGCCGCCGCGGGGCTGGACTCGGGGGAATTCATTCTCGTGGACACGCGCATGCGGGCATCGTGGGACCACGGGCATGCCCTGGGCGCGATTCGCCTGCGGGATGACATTCCGGCGGGGCGCACCGTGGTCGTCTACGGCTGGGGTCCGGGCTGTAACGGCGCCACCAGAGCGGCCGTTGCGCTCATCGCGCAGGGCCATTCGGTGCGGGAAATGATCGGTGGCTTCGAGTACTGGTACCGTTCAGGCCTCGCCGTCGAAACCGCCACCGGCATCGTGCGTCCGCCGGTGGATCCGCTGGTCGGGGCCTCGGGCGAGTCGCTCTAACTTTCGGGCTTGGAAGTGACGAACGGCGGCGGGAGGGGCCGCTCCGAGATCAGCCCTCTGGCTGAGACCAGCTTTGTGGGGGCACCGCTCGGGTTTGCCGTACTACTGCTGATTCTGGCCGGGGCCGCGGTGGTCGTGAGCCGTCGCCGGAACGTTGCGTGGGGCATCCGCTTGTAGCAACTGACAAAGCGGCCGTCACCACGTTGTATCAACGGGTGGCGGCCGCCTTATTGCGGGCTCGGCGGGGTTAGGCGGGCCGGGCTGCGCGCCAGTGCGTGATTTCGGCCAGCAGCTCGGCCCGGCGATCGTCGTCGATGAAGGCAGCACGCACGCCGTTGCGCGCGAGCACGGCGAGCTGGTCGACGGTGAGGTTGAAGGTGCGCGTGATCGCCGCAAACGTGTCGTCGAGGTAGCCGCCGAAGTAGGCCGGGTCGTCCGAATTGATCGTGACGAGCAAACCACGCTCCAGCATGGCCTGCAACGGGTGATCGGCCAGCGTGTCCACGACACGCAGACGCACGTTGGAGAGCGGGCAGACCGTGAGCGGAATGGCATTCTGCACCAGGTAGTCCACGAGCAGCGGATCCTCCAGGCTGCGAATTCCATGGTCAACGCGCGATACCTGCAGCAGTTGCAGGGCCTGCCACACGTACTCGGGCGGGCCCTCCTCACCGGCGTGGGCAACACACTTGAGCCCGTGCGCGCGGGCCAGGTCGAAGACCTCGACGAAATCGATCGGCGGGTGCCCGACCTCCGCCGAGTCGAGCCCGATTCCGATGATGGGTGCGTTCATGGCGATCAGCTGGGTAAGAGTGTCGAGCGCCTCGGCGGCAGGCTGATCGCGCAGAAATGTGATGATGAGCGCCGACGACAGGCCGAACTGCGCCTGGCTGTCACGCAGGGCCCCCGCCACGCCGTTTACGCAGGCAGCGAGGGAAACACCGCGCACGGTGTGCGCCTGCGGGTCCAGAAAGATTTCCGCATGGCGCACGCCGGCTGCGCTCGCACGACGCAGGTAGGCGCGGGTGAGGTCGGCAAAGTCCTGCGCGGTTTGCAGCACGGCCATATTGGCGTAGTAGAGCGTGAGAAAGGACTGCAGGTCAGTGAACTCGTATCGACTCTTCAGATCGGCGATGTCCCTGTAAGGCAGCGTCACCTTGTTGCGGGCAGCCAACTCGAAGATGAGTTCCGGCTCGAGGGTTCCCTCAATGTGTAGGTGTAGTTCAACGGATGGCAGGTGGGTTGAGGGCATGAGCGGGGTGCTTTCACGTTGAGCGAACGGCTTGCGTTGACAGGTTTCGGTATTACTCAGGCGAGTATACGTTTGGCTCGCTGAACTGTTGCGGCGTCGGGAACGCGAGCAACACCCTGCCGGGGTCGCCGAATCGACGGCTCCGAACAGGCCGCGCGCGGGTGGCGTGGGGCTACTGACCCGAGATCGTGAGGGTCGCGCGCGGGCGCGTGGCCTCGATGAGCTCGGCGTTCTTTCCGTCGACGGACTCGGCCCAGGCCAGCGCGGCCTCGGGGCTGCGTCCGTGGCGCTCGTGCCGGTCGACCAGGCGGCGGAGACGCTCGTTGTCGCTGGTCTCACAGAACCAGGATTCGGCGAGGAGCGAGTCGATCTGCACCCACGGCTCGGTGTCGGCGAGCAGGTAGTTGCCCTCCACCATGACCACACGAGCGCTCGGCAGCACGGCGATCTCGGCAGCGATTCCCTCGTCGACGTTGCGATTAAAGCTTGGCGCATAGACCGTGTGGTCGTACTCGGTGAGGAGGCGACGGAGCAAGGCGACGAATCCCCAGCCGTCGAAGGTGTCGATCGCGCCCTTGCGATCGTGCCGGCCGAGGCGGTCGAGGGTGGAGTTGGCGAGGTGGAAACCGTCCATGGGGAGGTGCACGGCGACATCCGTGCTGCCGAGCAGATCGTTCACCGTCGCGGCGACCTGCATCGCGAGGGTAGTCTTGCCGGCGCCGGGGCTGCCGGCAATCCCGACCAGAATGCGCCCGTGCTCGGGCAGAAGATCGATGACCCGGCGGGCGAGGTCGGTCAGTTGAGCGGATGCTGTGGGCTCGAGGCCGCGGTTCGACATGAGTTGACTATAGGGGGCGGCGGGAGCGCGAGCTGTTCAACACGCGTTAGCTGCTGGGCGGGGGCGCTGACGGGGGGGGGGGGCTGCGGCGGCTGCGGGCGGGACGGGGCGCTGCGAGCGCTGACTGTGGCGGTGGGGGGTCAGGAGCCGGTGGGAGGCCAGATGCCGTCGCATCCGCTTTGCGCACAGGCGAATTGCCAGGTCTCGCCGTCGGGCACGATTTGCATGGGCATGAGGCAGCGCGGGCAGTTGGGGGCACGCACCTCGGCCGGTACAGCGCTGGCCAGCTCGGCCTCGGAGTACGGCGGACCAAAGTACAGCTGCGGGCACGCGAAGTTGGCGCAGCCGTAGTCGTAACCCGTGCCGTGCCAAGTGACTTCCAGGGGATCGCCGCATTGCGGGCAGAGGCGCGGCTGATCGACGTCTTTCTTTTCGAAGACCCATGCGACGTTATCGTCCATGCGCTGAGAATAGTCCCGCCGGCCGGGGTGTGGTGGGCATTTGACGATTTGTGGAAAATCGGGCGACTCGTACTCGGAGCCTCGTGTATAACTGCGGAGAATTTACCATCCGGCGCCGAAGACCATTGGAGGTGACCCGGTTTTCCGGGGTCGGGGCCGCTATCTCGGCAGTTACGAACGGGACGCCCAACGGCCGGGCTAGAGCCAGGTGCGGCCGGCGTCGGTGGAACGGAGGGTGGCGTCGCCGATCCAGAGCCAGAGCGTGTCATCGGCGGCGGCGACGGCGACGTTGCCGGCCAGGGCGGCGGGAGTTTGCTCGGTCGGGTAACAGCCGGTGACCGTGGGCGTGAGATCGGCGGTGAGGGCGACGAGGTTCACACCGATGCAGTCGGTGGCTGTGGTTGTGCCGGTGGTGGTCGCGACGGCCAGGTAGCCGGTGGACGTGGCAGTGACGGTGACTATTCCGGCGACGGTTACCGGCGGCGACCAGGTGGTGGCGGCATCCGTTGTGGCGAACAAGCGGCCGTCGGCGCAGAGCACGGCTGCCGAGTCCGCGTCGCTGCTGGGCGCGAGGGACACAACCGCATCGCACGGGGCTGGCTGGAATCCCGCTGGCCCGTGCAGTTCGGAGCGGTCGGCCGGGTCGACAAACCACATGGTGTCGAGCTCGTCTTCGGAAGATGAGTAGTTATCGCCCGCAACGAAGGTGCGCACGACCTGGGGCGAGCAGTCTTCTTCGGCGAATCCAACGAACTGGGCGACCGACTCGTTGGTTGCGTCGATGCTCTGCAATGCGGTCACCTCGGTGGGACCGTTCGCGTCGGTCGCGGTCCAGGAGGCACCACCGTCGGTGCTGACGGCGGGCTCGGCGAGCGGGTCAGGGCAGGTGCCAGTGACGGCCCGCCAGGCGATGGTCGACGACACAGCAGAGAGAATGCGCGTGAGCGGCACGGGGCTGACGCTGGCGGCCACCGAGCCGGTCGGGCTGGGAACGGGAGTGGCGGTGGGAACAAGCGCAGCGGGCGGCGGGGAGTCGGGGAGGCTGGTCTCGGCCCGGGTCGAGGTGAGAGCGGTGGCGACAAGATAGATGTCAGCCAGGAGGAACAACCCGACGGCGAGATAAACCCAGAGGCGACGACGCGAGGAATCGCGCGGGCTCGTGCGGTGAAAACGGCGCATATCAGCTCTGCCGCAGGGCGGGGGCCAGAGCCGCCGCGATCGTCGTGACCGAGTCGTCGATGATGGCGGCGACTCGGGTGTACACCACCACCGACTGCCGGAATGGGTCATCGATATCGTCGAGGGTGGCGGGAGTCGGCGACGGGTGCAGGCCGCGCGTCGCGGCGATCGAGGCCACGAATGCCGAGAAAGCGGATGCCGCCGGCTGGGTCGCCGAAGCGGGTTGCGGCGCAGCCTCAACCGGTTGCCGATCCTGTTGAGACACGACCGGAAGAGGGGACTCGGCGGTGGCGGCCGAGGTCGGTACATCCGCTCGCCGGGCCCAGGTTGGGGAACCGGGCCCAGGTTCTAAACTCGGCCCGGTTTCCGGGCCCGGGCCCGGAATGGAAGAAGAAGGAGGGTCGGAGGGGGATTCCACGGCGGAAACCAGACGGGCGAACTGGTTCAGAGTGAAGGTGTACCGGGTGGCCTTGGGGAGCAGCGTGACGACCTCACGGCGGTGGTCCCGGGTAGCCGTGAGAATGAGGTCGGCCTCGCCAACGAGCTGCTCGGTGACCTGCCGGGCCGCATGCTCGGTGTCATGGGCGCCGTGCTTGAGCGAGAGCGCGGCCGCCTCGGCCGTCATGGGGCTCGCCACCATGGCCCGGGTGCCGGCGCTGTGCACCTCGACCAGAAGGCCGAGCGCGTCACAACGAGCTCGCAACAACTGCTCAGCGAGCGGAGAGCGGCAAATGTTGCCCGTGCAGACCAGAAGAATGCGGGGGGCGCTCATGCTTTGGCTCTCGATCGGCGGGCGTAGGACGGCGGGACCATGTCAGGTTCGGCCCCGACTTCACCATAGCTGTGACCGTAGCCGTACGGACCATAGTGTCCGTAACCATAGGCATCCGGCCCGGTGATTTGCAGCATGGTGAGGACGAGCCCGCTGATCGGCGCTCCGACGCTGTGCAGGGCGGCGATCGCCCCCTTGAGCTGGTTCTTCTGGGTACGGCCAGCGGCAACGATGAGAATGGCAGCGCCGACGCTCTTGGCGAGGATAGCGGCATCCGTCACGGGCAGCAGGGGCGGGGAGTCGAAGATGACGACGTCGAAGGTGCTGTTGAATTCATCGATCAGCGTGGCCATGCCGGCTGAGCCGAGCAACTCGCTCGGGTTCGGCGGAATGCGACCGGCGGGAAGCACGAACAACTGCCCGAGGCCCCACGGCTGGATGACATCGCTGAGCTCAGCCCGCCCGATCAGCACGTCGGTGAGGCCGACCCCGCCCTCGATATCCATGTATTCGGCGATTTTCGGGCGACGCAGGTCGGCGTCGACGAGCAGCACCCGGGCGCCGGCATCGGCCAGGGCAATGGCCAGGTTGGCACTCGAGGTGCTCTTGCCCTCGCTGCCGATCGACGACGTGATGACGAACGAACGGTCAGCGCGGCCCAGATCGAGGTATTGCAGGTTGGTGCGCAGGGTGCGAAACGATTCGGCTCGGGGGCTGCGCGGGTCCGCGTGCACGATGAGCGGGCGCTCGGTGGCTTTCGGGTCGAACACGATGCCGCCGATGACGGGCATGTCGGTGACCTGTTCCACGTCGCGCTGGCTGCGGATGCGGATGTCGAGAGTTTCGCGCAGCACGGCCAGCCCCACGCCGAGGGCGAGGCCCACGAGCGCGCCGAGCGCGAGGTTGAGCGGCACGTTCGGGCTCACCGGCGCGTTCGGCACACTGGCCACCTGCACCCGGGTGAGTTTGACCGGCGCGGCCGCACCCGGGTCGTCGGGCTTCTCGATCTGCTGCACGTTCTCGGTGAGGCTCTGCGACACCGCGTTGGCGATATCCGCAGCCCGCACGGGGTCGGCGTCGGTGACCGTGATGTCGATAATGGACGTGTCGAGCGGTGCAGAAACGGAAATCGCATCAGCGAGAGCGGCCGGTATGAGGTCGAGGTTCAGGCCCTCAATGACCGGCAGCAACACGAGCGGCGTGGTGGCGAGGCCGGAGTACGTCTTGACCCTCGCCACGGTGAAGCTGTTGCCCTGCACCAGGTCAGAGGTGGTGCCGCTCGATTGCGTCGACACGAAAACCTTCGAGATGGCGCTGAACTTGGGCGTCGTCGTGATCGAGAAAACGGATGCCGCGGCGACGGCAACGAGCGTCAGCGCGACAATGAGAAGCCAGCTCTTGCGCAGGATGCGAATGTAGTCGCGGAGTTCCACGTGGCGACCTTTCGTTGCGATACATAACTGCTCTCCGTAGTCTCCCACAGAAAGAACGCCCCTTTACTCCCACGCCTGCCCCGTAATCAGGGGTGCAAAACCCTAATTCAGGCGTGCTGGCCGCGCACCCAACGGCGGCCGATCAGCACGAACGCCAGGCCCAGCGCGAGTACACCGGCGACGGAATAGAGCACCAGCGCTGGCACCCCGAAGCCGGCTGACGGCAGGGTCGCCGAGCCATCGGCGGCGACAACCGTGATCGTCGCCGTGCCCACACTTTGCGATTTTAGGCCGGTGGCGGTGAGAGTGTAGGAACCGACGGCATCAGCCGGCAGCACGATGGTGAGTTCGAGTGCGCCGAGGTTGGTCGCCGTGCGCTCCGTGTCGGTGGTCACGGCACGCACGATGCCGATCGTCACGGCGCCGTCGCCGGTGACGGCCACGGCCACCCGCTCCGCCTTCTCGAATGCACCGCTTTGGAACCCGACGCTGACCTCGCCACCGGGCTGCTGGTCGCCACTGACCGAGACGAGGTCGGCAGCGACGTAGCCCGCCGCCTGCGCGGCGACCGGCACAGCGAGCAGGGCGACGGCAGCGATCGCGAGTGTGGCGAGAAGTTTCTTGAGCACGTGCTTACCCCCCGGGGTGGTGCTGAATTAGATCATTGTGACGAACCCTGACAACTGAAGTCTAGTTGTGTCGCCTCGTGCAGCGCGATGAGGGGGGTGCTGCGCAGCTCGAGGGCACCGCTGAATGGCCGAGCGCCGAGCCAGTTGAAGCGCAGCACGGTACTCTCCCCCGGGGCCAGTTCGACGCCCACCGTGCTGACCGGAAAGGTCGCATCGGTGGCCGGATGGTAGGGAACGGTGGCCCCGTCGCGGGTGACGCCGAGATTTTGCACCTCGGGAGTGCCGTACCCGCTCACCATGGTCTTGATATTGCCGAGCGGCACGCCGAAGGAACCGCCGCCGGTGACATAAGCGGGAAGGCTGGTGGCGGCATCCGCTGGGGCAGTGTTGGTGAGGGTGACCTCGACCGCGTACTGCGGGCGCTGGTCTGCGCGGCAGGTCTGCTGGCCGATGGCGGTGTGCACGTCGAGGTAGAGGTCCATTTTGGCACCGGTGGCGTCGTTCAGGTAGAGGCCGAAACGGTTCGTGGTGCTGTCGCTGACCGGGCGCGCTCCGGCGAGGGTAGTGCCGGCGAGAACGGCCTGCTCGCCCTCGTCGGCGTTCCAGACCAGTACCCGGTTTTCTGCGCCGGCGCGGACGAGCGCGGTGAGCAGTTTGGTCGGATCGGCGCGGCCACTCTTGACAGCGTCGAAGACCGCGCCGGCGGCGGCGGCGAAGAAGGCATCCTGCTGGGCCGGCACCTCGTAGCGTGCGTAGACGTCGCTGAGCAGCAACTGCACGGCGTTGTCGGCGGTGAGCTCATCGCCAGTGGCCAGCGTGATCGGCCCGGTGGCATCGAGCAGGTAGCTGAGCGCGACCGGATCGACCGAGAGTACGCCGTTGGTCTCGACGCCGAATGCGAGGCGCCACATTTCACGCGTCAGGGCGCCGCTCTGGGCGAAATCGGGCGTCATGGTGACGTTCTGGATGAACTGACCGGTGATGTCCCCGTAAATGCTGCGAATCTCGTCGCCGAGAGGGAGTACCGGCTCGTCCGGCTGCGCGAACGATCCGGAACTCGCCTGCTGCGTGAGCTCGATGCTGCCCTGGTCGGTGTGCAGCAGGGCGAGGGCGCCGGGGATGCCGCCGGTGGAGCGCAGCTCGGCGGGATTCTGAAACAGCAGAATGTAGTCGCGGGGTGCGTCGGCGCCGAGCATGGCCGGCACCAGGGTGACGGCACGTTGCATGCCGTCGAGGGTGACCGCGGTGTCGACCGTGACGGTTTGCAGCTGGGTGACCGAGCTGCGCACGACCTCGAGCACGTTGCCGGTGTCGATGCGGTCGACGTTGGCGGCCGCGCGGGTGAGAGCAGTGTTGGCCGCGGCGACCTGCGGTTGCGAATCGATCAGGGGCTGCAGGGCGATTTTTCCGTCAACCGGTTTGAAGGCGTTCAGGTCGAGGGTGCCGGCGAGTGCGGCGAGGGGCATCACGGCATTCCGGGCGACGTCGTCGACCACCGCGGCGACCTCGCGCACGGCCACCAGGTTGGGTCCGAGAAACGGGAGCAGCTCATAGGCGCGCCAGACGGGGTCGCTCGTGCGGGACCGGGCGGTGTCGGCGAATTCGGCCAACTCGGCCGCGCTCAGGGCAGCGGCAGCACCGTTACCGGCGACGACCTGGTCTTTGAGGCTCATGGCGAGCGGCACGGCCGCCTCGAGGGCGTCCTTCGCCTGCAAGCCGCGAATACCCACCCAGGCGGTGGCGGCGATAAAGACAACGAGCAGCCCGAGCACAACCGGGCCCACGGTGGTGCGCGTTCGGGAGCGCTTCGGCCGCGCTGCGTGTGCCGATCGGGGAGAAGACATTGCCCTATTCAAGCAGAACGCGGGCCGGTCACGGCTTGACGCGCGAGCCGCGGGTTCGCTCCGCGGTGGGTGTCGGCACGACGGCCGGTACCGTGGTGTCGCCGTAACCATAGCCATACCCGTAGTGGCCGTACCCGTAGGCATCGGGGCCCTTGGTCGGCAGCATCGTGAGCACGAGTCCCGAGACGGGAGCGCCCACGTTGTCGAGCGCGGCGATAGCCCCCTTGAGCTGGTTCTTGTGGGTGCGACCGGCCGCCACGACGATCAGCGCCCCGCCCACGTTCTTGGCGAGAATCGCGGCATCCGTCACCGGAAGCAGCGGGGGTGAGTCGAAGATGACCACGTCGAAGGCCCGGTTGAACTCGGTGATGAGTTGGGTCATGCGGGTGGAGCCGAGCAGCTCGCTCGGGTTCGGCGGCACGTGGCCGGCCGGCAGTACGAAGAGCTGCGCTTTTCCCCAGGGCTGGATGACGTCGGCCAGGTCGGCCCGTCCGATCAGCACGTCGGTGAGCCCGACCGCGCCTTCCACGTCCATATAATCGGCAACCTTGGGGCGACGCAGGTCGGCGTCGACGAGCAGAACGCGCGAGCCGGCATCTGCTAGGGCGATTGCGAGGTTGGCGCCGGTCGTGCTCTTGCCCTCGCTCTCGATCGAGGAGGTGATGACGAAGGAGCGGTCGGTGCGGCCCACATCGAGATACTGCAGGTTGGTGCGCAGCGTGCGGAACGACTCGGCGCGGGGGCTGCGCGGGTCGACGTGCACGATCAGCGGCCGATCCTTGGCCTTCGGGTCGAACACGATACCGCCGAGAATGGGCAGGTCGGTAAGCTGTTCGACATCGCGGGTGTTGCGAATGCGGGTTTCGAGGGTTTCTCTCAGTACCGCGAAGCCCACGCCGAGGGCGAGGCCCACGAGGGCGCCGAGGGCGATGTTGAGCGGCACGTTCGGGCTGACCGGGGCGGTCGCGACGGTCGCTTCCTGTGCGCGCGCCAGCTTGACCGGCGAGGTCGCGTCGGTCGTGTCTGGTGTTTCGATTTCTTCGACCACGAGGGTGAGGCTGGCCAGAACAGCGTTGGCCGTGTCGGCGGCCCGCACCGGATCGGTGTCGGTAACGGTCACTTCGATGATCGAGGTCTCCAACTGCGACGACGCGGTGACCTTCGTGGCGAGTTCCTCGGCCGTGACACCGAGGTCGAGCGCGGCCACAACGGGCAGCAGCACGATGGGTGTGGTCACGAGGGCCGAATAGGTCTTCACGCGCGCCACCGAAAAGTTATTGCCCTGGGCCAGGTCGGCGGTCGAACCACTCGACTGAATCGAGACGAACACTTTGGACGTGGCGCTGTACTGGGGCGTCTGCAAAATCGACAAAGCGGATGCCGCGCCGACGGCCACGAGAGTGCACAACACAATGAGCACCCAACTCTTGCGCAGCATGCGAATGTAGTCGCGAAGTTCCATTCGACGGCGTTCCCCTCAGGTGTTCTGTGGGAATTTCAGCTGGCACCAGCGCTTTGTGCACCGCACGATCGCACGGCTCCCCTCACCTTAGGATATCGAACTTTAGTCGCCAACTCTGACCGTGCACCCCTAACGGGTATTTGGGTAGCTTTACCGTATGGGTATAACAACAGAAACAGCTGGGCCGTCGAGGGTTCGACCGCGCCACGTCGGGTCAGCACTCACGCCGGCCGCCATCGGCATCGTGCTGGCGATGGTGCTCATCGTGGTTGTCGACAGCACGCAATTCGCCGATGCCCGGTGGGCACTGCCGCTTAGCTACCTGTGCGTGTGGATACCCCTGCTCGGAGCCATCGTGGTGGCCGGCTGGGCCCACGGTGCGAGCTTCTGGCGGTGGCTGCGATTCTCGGTTCGGGGGATCGACCTGATCTGGGGGCTCGGCGTTGGACTGCTGGCGCGCACCGTCGCGAGCCTCATCGAAATTCTGGGCTATGGCAGCATCGGCTCGGCCGGAGTTCGCCTGGGCGACACTGTCTACGACGCCTGGTGGCTGTTCGGTGCACTACTCGCGCCCGTACTGCTCGCCCCCGTCATCGAAGAGCTCTTCTTTCGTGGTCTCGTGCTGCGGGCCGTCTACGGCCGCGTGGCGGCACGATGGGCGGCGCCGATCGCGATTGCCGTGAGCGGCCTCACGTTCGCCCTTATGCACCTCGTTGCCCTCGACCTCAGCGACCTGGCCACCGTCGCGGTGGTGGGGAGCTCGACGCTGATCTTTGGCCTGGCTGCAGCCTCGCTGTCGCTGGCCACCGGGCGAATCGGCGGCGCGATGATCGCGCACGTGACGTTCAATGCTCTCGTAATTGTGCCGGCTCTGCTGTAGTTCGTGGGGTTCGGATGCGCTGCCCCCTGCTTTGGGGATAGGTTTAAGCTAACTTGGCGAGGGACTTTGCAAATGCCTTTACTAGTATCAGCACGAACAGCACTTACCCGCGCTCTGAAAGAGTGATCAACACCCGAGGTTTTTCTGCGATACGGCCTGCCCGCCGGTCGGAGTGACCTGCGAACGATAAGGCCAGAACATGGGCAAGCTAACCTACGATTCGTACCTGACGGCCGACTTCGATGACCGCGTTCTGGCGCACATCCAGCTCGTCATCGGAGCCAAACTGCGCCGCGGTGAATCGTTCTACTTCTCGTGGCGCGACGACCCCCTCACCGGCGGCGGTCGCAGCACAGTGTGGATCCACCCGGGAATTGCCCTGGCCTACAAGTATTTCGGCAGCAAGATTCCCACACTTAACCGGGAGTGGGTCGAAGCACTGTCGCTCTCGGCGAACTCAGCCACCGGGCTGCAGGTCGTTGCCGAACCGCCGTCGAGCACTGCGTAGCCGGTAACCACGGCCCTGCTGCCGTGGCCCTGGGCGCGCCCGGGTACGTCGCGCGCGCCGGCAGCGGCCCGCCCACGTACCCTCGTGGGCGCACAAAACGCCCCGACACCAGACGGCAGTCGAGGCGTTCCGTGCGAGCAGCCAGGGCTGCCCGGAAAAGCTGGTTACGCGGTGGCCTGCTGACGGCGAACCGAGATGCGCACGACGACGAGGGCGACACCGAGCACGAGGATGCCAGCGGCACCCCAGATGACGAGAACCGGAGCATTGTAGCCGGTCGACGGGAGGCCCGTTCCGGATCCGGCGTCGGCTGCAACGATGTCGAGGGTTGCGGTGTAAGTAGCGGAGGCCGCGGAGGCGGTGACCGTGTAGTTGCCGACGGCCTCATCGGGAATCAGAACTTTGACCGAGGAAGAGCCGTCTAGCTCAGCACGCTTGGTGAGCGACTGGGTGACGGCAGCCTTCACGACGCTCAGCGTGGCGGCGTGCGACCCGGTGACTGTGTACTTGACGCTTTCGCTTTGCTCGAACGCGTTTGCGGCAAAGGCGATGACGGCAGTTTCGCCGGCGATGGGCGGAGCCGTAATGGTCACAACCGCAGGGTCCGACACGTAGTCGGCGGCGACAGCGGCTGGCGCGAACGCGAAGACGGCAATGACGGCGAGTGCGGCCGTGGCTAGGCTTTTCTTGAACATAGTGAGGTTCCCCCTGGGTGCTAGATGGTTGCGACGTCGGTTTCAACGCTTCCCGGCACATCGTCATGAAATACCTAGGCTGCTTCTACGCTAGCGGCCATCTGGTGCAATACATAGGTAGATTGGGGATCAATCTCAGCAAAACGCCGTCATCGCACCCGAAGTGGGGGTGATTAATGCAGAACGCGCGTTCATACCTCCCGCACCAGGCCGTTCCGGGAGATGACCAGCAGCCGGCTCATCGTGATGGCGTTCACGGTGGTCTCCACGATGATCGTCGCGAATTCCGGCCGGCCGGGCGGCAGTACCCGCACCGTCAGTCGCCCCTGCATCAGTCGGTCGAGCTCGCCGCCCACGATCGCGGCCGTCAGCGCAACGGATGCCGGTGGCCGATCGCCGCTGTCGTCGAGCAGCACGACCTCGACCCCGCGGGCGCGTGCCGCCCAGGCTGCCCCGATGATGGGTTCGACGAACAGACAGCGCGCGCGAATGGCGTCGCGCAGGCTGGCCTCCACCAGCAGGAACTCGTCGCGCTGAAAATCCGTCACCGGGTCGATGCGGGTGAGACGTTCGAGCGAGGGTCGCGCCAACGCGTTCAGTCGGGCGACCTGCACCTGACGTTCGGAGGTGGTCGCGCCGGTGCGGGCCACAAAGGTTTCCCTCTGCAACCGATCGCGGTACAACTCGTCGAGATTGCGTGAGTAGTGCCGCAGGGCCACGGCGAACAAGGTGCCCACCAGGAGGGTACCCGCGTGGCGGCTTGCCTGCAGGAGGCCGTCGCCGACGGTGAGCCCCGTGTGCACCGCCACAGCGATGGAGCTGAAAGCCATCATGGCGTATCCCGCCCAGGCCCAACCGGTGCGTCCGCGGGCGACCAACACGACGAGCAGCAGCGTGATGGCGCCCAGGTGCCAGTGGGCGAACGGTCCAACCGGCCCGCTCGGAATGTGGAAGAACATCAGGACGGCAGCGACCGTGCAGAGCAGGAGAACACCTACCGTGCGGATCATCGGCATCGGATCAGCGGCGTCACCGGTGACCAGAATCGCCGCGCTGGAGAGCGCGAGAAAAGCAAAGATGCCCAGCGGCATGATGGTGATGCGATCGGAGTTGGCGGCGGCGAGCACCGAGTGCACGACGATGAAGAGCACGACGTCGAGCCGGGACAGGCGCACGGAAAGACCGAGCGACGCCGAGAACGACAGGGGACGCGGTGCCGCCCCTGGTATGCGGGCGAAAAGAGCCGTCGCCGCGGTCACGGCCGCCGGAGTGGCCGCTGGCGAGGCCCCGATCGGCGTTATCGTTCGAACCCAGAACAGATCGACAGTGACTCCGTGACCCGGCCGGCTCGTGATGACGGCGCTTCCGCCCGGCACGCGTTCCATGCGACCGACGATGCTCTCCACGATTCCCAGCCGGTTGTCGGGCACGCGGGCGCTGTCGAAACCTACCCCGTCGTCGGTGACCGCCAGGTGAATCGCATTCCGGTCGGCGCTCAGCGTCACCCGACGGCGCACCTGATGCGGATGCCCAACTCCGGCGGCGGCGACCGAGTTGCGCAGTGCCTCGCCGGCGGCACCGAGCAGCGCGAGTACGACCGGAGCGGGGATCGGCTTGAGATCGTTCTGCAGAATCGTGACGTGCACCGCGGCCGCGAGCTGCTGGCACTGGTGCCGCAATTGATTGGCGAAGTCAGCCCCGCTGACGGGGGCCGTCCGGGCATCCGTGCCGAGAGCGTCGAGCTGGTCCAGCGTGAAACGCGCTTGGCGGGCGACCACGGTGGGCGAGGCCCGGTTCAGGCCCGCCATCAGCAGGGTGGAGAGCACGCTGTCGTGCACGAGGGCATTGATGGTCTGCCGCTCCGCGCGCCGGGCAAGCCGGGCGGCCTGCTCGGATTCGGCGGCCCGTCGCACGTATTCCTCCCCGTCGACTCGAGCGGCGCTGCGTCGGATGGTCAGCGTCAGCCCCACCAGAACGCTCGACAGAAGGAGCATATAGAGAGCGTCCTGCAACCCCACGAGCAGTGGGTCGGCTTCCGGCGAGGTCGCGCCGCGAATAAGTCCGCTCGCGATAGACGCCAGCACGGCATAGATTCGCGCTGTCCAGGGCCGCACGCTGATGGCGATGGTAACCGTGGGAATGCCCGACAGCATGAGCACCCACGGCACATCGGTGCCGGCCGGGAGGGGTTCGAGCCGCATGACCAGCCACCAGCAGAGGATGAACGAAAAGGTGAAGCCTTCAGTGAGAGCGATGCGCCGTAATACCCGCAGCGGCACCAGATGGGAGAGAAAACCGAGGGCGGCCGGCAACCCCACGATGAACAACCAGCCGACGGTCGACGCGACCGGGAACGGGTTGTAGACCTGGCGCAGGAACACGTCGAGGGACAGCACGCCGAAGATCAGCGCGGTGGCGCCGACGCCGAGGTAGAGCATGCGGGTGAGACGTTCGGTGGCGGATACGTCGTCGAGCTCGGTGGCGCAGGCGCTGGCGGCCGTGTCGGCGTCGGGACGCGCTCTCGGCGGGCGAGGCGGAGCATCCGCTTCGTGCGAATTTCGCTGGGGCATTAGGAGCGGCCGGGAACGGGCAGGATGCCGTCTTCCAGAGCGCGCTTGTATAGGTCGATCTTGGTGTTGGCCGGGCGTCCGACGCGCTCGTACTTGGAGCGAACGCGGCGGATGTAGTCGATGACGGTGGCCTCGGAGAGTGCGGTGCGGGACGCGACGAGGGGCGCTTTCGCGCCGGCCGCGTAGAGCGCGAGTACCTCGCGCTCGCGCGGGCTGAGGCCCGCGTCAGCGAGGTCGGGGTCGCCGTCGAGGGCGGCGGCCCAGTCGGTGGAGGCGATGGTTTCACCGCGCGCGGCCCGGGTGATGGCGTCGAGCAGCACGGCGGCCGGCTCGGATTTGCGCACGACGCCGAGCACCCCGGCGCGGGCTGCGGCCCGCATGAGCTGTGCGTCGTCTCCCCCGGTGAAGGCGAGTACGGCCGCACCCCGGGCGCGAAGCCGGTCGACATTGCTCATGACCGTTGAGCCGTCGGAGAGACGCAGGTCGAGGATGACCAGGTCGATGCGGGTGCCGTGCGGCGTGGTTTCAAGCAGTTCGGTCACCGTGGCGACGGTGCCAGCAACGTGGATCTCGGGGATAGTGGAAAACAACTCGGCGAATCCGCGCGCGACGATCTCGTGATCGTCGATGAGGGCCACTCGATAGCGGTACATGGATTTTACCCTAATGTCTCCTTTCACATCCGACCGCACCCCATTGTGGGCTTTGGGCGCTGTGCCCTGTTTGGGGGCCCACAGAACTGGCGGCTGGACCGGTCTGCTTCGAATTTCTAAGCTGGAAGCGGGGAACTGGGGGGACAGGGGGTGCTCGCGACGACGACGAGCGTCCCGACCGCGTCAGGCGGGCTGTGCGCTCGGCGCTTTATTCGGGCGGATTATTCGGGCGCTGGCCGGCTGCGATTGTTGAGCACTCCGTGGCTCTCGTCGAGATAGCAGCTGCCGCAGAGCGACTCGTAGGTGACCTCTTCGCCGTCGATGGCCACCTGGTCGCCGTCGAACACAAACGCGCCGTCGATCTTGCGCCCGTTGAACACCGCTTTGCGCCCGCAGCGGCAGATGGTTTTGAGCTCTTCGAGGCTGTGGGCAACCTCGAGCAGGCGGCGGCTTCCGGGAAAAGCGACGGTTTGAAAGTCCGTGCGAATACCGTAGGCCAACACGGGCACGTTCTCGAGAATCGCGATGCGCAGCAGGTCGTCGACCTGGGTTTCGGTGAGAAACTGGGCCTCGTCGAGCAGTAGGGCGCTTACGTCACGGCCGGACTGTTTTAAGACCTCGCCGCGGTGCTGCTGGAACGCGGCGTAGGCATCCGTTTCGGGAGTGAGCAGAAAGTCGACGGCGCGGGTGACGCCCAGCCGGGAGAGGATGCCGCGGTCACCCTTGGTATCGACGCTCGGCTTGGCGAGCAGCACGTGGTGGCCGCGCTCCTCATAGTTATAGGCCGCCTGCAGCATGGACGTGCTTTTACCGCTGTTCATGGCGCCGTATCGAAAGTACAGTTTCGCCATTATTTGATGCCTTTGGTCGTGGTGCGCTCAGCGTCAAATTCTAGCGTGAGCAGCGGATGCCGGCTGGTCACCCGCACCCGGGTGAACACGGCGCGCAGCACACTGAGGTACGGGCGCAGGGCTCGGCGGCGGTGAAACGGCGGCAGGGAGATGCCGGCCTGGATCGTGATGGTGTCGATGGCGCTCAACCCCGTTGTGCGCGGCCTGGGGGCGGTGGCGGCGTGCACCTGGGCCTGCGCGCGGGCCTGGGCCTTGGCCTGGGTCGCGGCCTGCTCTTCGGCGGCGGTGACGATGGCAATGGTCGTGGTGTCGGCGGCCGGTGTCGGCCGGGCTCCGCGGTGGCCGAAGGCCTGGGTGATCTGGTCGGTGTCGGCGGGGGCTTCGCCGGATCCGTCGATCTGTACGACCAGGCTGGTGGGGTCGAAGCCCTTGAGTCGGCAGAGGGCCACGATCAGGGCACCGACGGCGGCGCGCTGATCGGAGTCGAAGCCGGTCGCGCGGCGCTCGGGGTCGGCGATCACGCACAGCGGGTTGAGGCCGCGCTCGGTGAGTTTGAGGCGTTCGCGGTCGATGAGGTCGTCGAGCCAGGTGTGGTCGACCTCGGCCACGAGCACCCGCCGCACCTGGAAGGCGAGGGAGCGCGCCCGTTTGATGTCGGCTGCTGTCAGGGTTTCTCGCTCGAGTACGTCGGCCAGAAAGGGGAGCACATCGGCGCCGAGGTTTTTCAGACGCTGATCGACGACCTCGGTGGCGAGGAGACCCCGGCTCTCTTCGGTGCGCGCGCGGATGGCGCGGCGGGCATCCGTTTGCCAGCGGTGAATGGAGTTGACGACCTGGCGCGAATACGCCGCCGAGGCGAGCGCGGGGGCGAGCACCTGGGTCATGGCGATGATGGCGAAAAGGAAAGGCGGGGTCTGGATGCCGAGAAACGGAGACTGGGCCAGGGCCGTGACGCCGACGACGACGGCGGAGGAGACGCCGAGCGTGAGGATTTCTTTCCACGGACGGAATGGGGCAAGGGCGAGGAGCAGCAGGCCGAGTCCGATCGGGGCGAAGTCGTCCTGGATCATGCCGTTGAACTGCCAGGTGCTCGCCGCGGCGAGCAGGTGCGCCGCGAGGCCGAGGGCCACGATCACGACGGCGCGGGTGCGGGTGAACGGCGCCAGATCGGGGCGGGCGGCCCACACCAGCACGGCGGCCGCGATCATGAGCACGGCAACGGAGGCCGCGGCGAGCTCAGTGATCTGGATCTCGTGCATGCGCGATATCGTCGCGACGATGGCGTAGGTCACGACGATGAGGGCGACGACCGGGGCGAGGGGCCACGCGGCGAGGCCGCCGATGGGGTCGAGGCGCTGCTGCGAAGCGGATGCCGGCGCGCGCGGCCGGCGCGGGGTGGGGGTCGCGCGGGTCATCGGGGGTTCCGTGGGGTCGCCGGGTTGTGGCTGGGCGGGGTCGCGCGGGTCATCGGGGGGTTTCGCGGGGTCGGGCGGTTTCGCGCGGTCTGGCTGGTGGCAGGGTTCGTGGGCGTGTGTGTGGCGGCCGGAACCGTCAGGCGCACGCTCGTGCCGGCGCCGGGGCGGCTCCAGATCAGCACGGATCCGCCGAGCTGTTCGATGCGGCGCCGCACCGACTGCCGCAGACCGAGGCGGTCGGAGGCGGATTCCGATTCGGTGAAGCCGCGGCCGGCATCCGTTATGAGCAGTGAGATTGTGCTCAGGTCGGATTCGATGGCGACCTCGGCGGAGGCGACTCCAGCGTGCAGGATGACGTTGACGAGGCACTGCTCAACGGCGAGGCCCACGTCGCGGTCGCTGCCGGCGTCGAGGCACGCGAGGGCATCGCGGTCGCCGGTGACTTCGACAACGAGTCCGCGGTCGCGTGTGCGTTCGATGGCGGTGTAGACGGCGCTCGACAGCCAGGCGTCGCTGACGGGTGATTTCGGCGTGTTCTCAGTGGCTGTGCCGGTGACGGTTGGTCGCGGGGCGGTGTTGGTGCGGGCGTCGATGTCGGTGAGCCAGTTGGTGTCGTGCAGGGTGGCCAGCGTGTAGTTGAGGCTCGCCCGGAGGCCCGGCGAGAGGGCGCCGGGTTCGGCCAGGGACAGGGCGACGAGCTGGGCCACGGTCGTGTCATTGAGTAGGGCGATAGCGCGGGTGTCGAGGGCGTCGCGGAGCTGGCGGTTGGATCCGTCTTGCACGGCACGGTGGATTGCGGGCTGGGCGGCGTTGCTCGCGCGGCGGTCGATTCCGGCGAGCACCATGACGCCGACGAGCACGAGGTAGGTGGAGAGGGTGAACAGGTCGGGCCGGTACGGCACTGCGGTACCCAGGATGGCGAGGAACGCGGCGGTCTCGGCGAGGATGAACGCCGCGGTGCTCCAGAGCACGCCGGCGAGGGCGGTGGTTCCGGCGCCGCCGACCATGACGAGTGCCATCTTCGGCAGGGCAACGAGGAACATATTCGACGCGGGGAATACGTCGGGAACGCCGAGCACGGTCGTGGTGAAGACGTAGACGCCGAGGGTTCCGACGATGAGATAGGCGACCGCCAAAGTGATGCGGCGGTGCCGGGTGAAAAGAATGAGCAGGGCCCCCATGGCGGCCACGACCACGATGGTGATCCAGAGTTCGGGGCTGCGGGTGAGGCTGAGAATGCCGACGGACACGACCGCGGCCATCAGGCAGGTCAGCGCGAACCAGTGTGCGGCCCGTGCGAGGGCGCGCGCGAGCGTCAGCTGCACTAAGTGGCCGGGTAGACCCAGAGACATATTTTCCCCCTGGTCAAGTATGCCACCGGGTTGAATGGGGGCGGGTGGCGTGGCCGTGGGTCGAACATGTGCCCAGTTTCCCGGCCCCGGCCCGGAAAGTCTGACCGGTCAGAACAGGGTGGGTGAGAGTTCGGGCGGGAGCTCGGCGGCGATCAGCGACCGCGGGGACTCGGAGCCCGGGGCCCACCTTGTGGCCCCAGGCCCAGTTTCTAAACTGGGCCCGGGGACGGGGCCCGGGCCCGGGCCCCGGGAAGCGCCCGGTGCAGAGGCCAGCGCAGAACCCGAGCCCGGCGCAGGGAGAAGGGCGGGCGCGCGGGAGTCGGGCGCGGGCATCCGTTCCGGGGAGGACGGAAGGGCGCTGGAGCGCAGCCCGCCGGTGGAGGGGTCGACGATCCCGCGCTCGAGGCCGTGCGCTCGAATGAGTGGTTTGATGCGGGCGGCGAGCCAGGTGCGGTATTCCTTGGGGGCGTACTGACCGCGGGCGTAGAGCTCCTGGTAGCGGCCGACCAGTTCGGGATGCTCGCGGCCGAGCCACTGCAGGTACCAGTCCTTGACTGCGGGCTTCAGGTTGAGCCCCGAGTAGAGCACGCTCGTCGCCCCGGCAGCCTTGGCCTGGCGCAGCGCCTCGTCGAGGTGGGCTCGGGTGTCGGTGAGAAACGGCAAAATGGGCATGAGAAAGATGCCGCAGTCCAGGCCGCGTTCGCGCACCGCGGTGACCGTCGCGAGGCGTGCCGTGGTGGTGGGGGTGCCCGGCTCGACGGACTGCTGCAGCTCGTCGTCGTAGATCGCGATGGACATGGCCAGATCGACCGGAACATGCTCGCTCGCCTCGACCAGCAGGTCGAGATCGCGGCGCAGCAGGGTGCCCTTGGTGAGAATGGAGAAGGGCGTCTTGCTGTCGGCGAGGGCCGCGATGATGCCCGGCATCAGCCGGTAGCGTCCCTCGGCGCGCTGATAGGGGTCGGTGTTGGTGCCGAGGGCCACCGGATGCCTCCCCCACGTTGGTTTCGCCAGCTCTTTTCGCAAGACCTCGGCCACGTTGACCTTCACAATGATCTCGCTGTCGAAATCCTTGCCGGCGTCGAGGTCGAGGTACTGATGCGTTGGGCGGGCGAAGCAGTAGGTGCAGGCGTGGGAGCATCCGCGGTAGGGGTTGATCGTGTAGCCGAACGGCAGCGCGCTCTGCCCGGGCACGTGGTTGAGCGCCGACTTGGCGAGGATCTCGTGGAACGTGATCCCGGCGAAGTCGGGCGTCTGCACGCTGCGCACGAGGTTGTTCAGGCGGGCCAGCCCCGGCAGGGCGCCGGGCCGCTCGGTCTGTAGTTCTTGTGAGCTCCACCGCATGCCCCAAGTCGAACATAGGTACGACTAAATTGCAAGTGTCTGCCGAAAAACCCGGAGTGAGCGGATGCCCGCAGCCCGCGCCTCCCGCGCCCCGTCGCCCGTGCGCTTCGCGGCACGTGTTGGAGAAGTTGGCACTAGTTTGAACAGGAGCCGTCTTCCTAAGGACATGCCACGGGGCGCGCGGGGTTCGCGGCACCCGCTATCGAAGCGGGCACTCCTACCTAGGAGTGTCGAGGTCGTCGACGTGGGGGCCGAGCCGGCCTAGTTTGCCAGCGGATGCCGCGGCCCCGCTCCCTCCCTCGTCTCACGGAACGTGCCCGCGGCCTGCAGGAGGTGCGGGACGGCATCCGTCGGTCTACGGGGGCGCGGACCGACAGATGCCGCGACTTGGAGGCCGTGCCTTAGCGAACCAGACCGGCGCGACCGCGTCGACGCCCGGCAACGAGCAAGGCGGCGCCGAGGGCGAAGACCAGGCCCGCGAGCAGGGTGAACGGCAGCGGGTCGGTTCCCGTGCCGGCCAGGGCCTTCTTCTCAGAAGCAGTGGACGCACCGGTGCCGGCAGGCGCACCCGGAGTGCCTGCGGGCTGGGGTACCGGGCTGATCGTCACGTTCGCCCAGCCGACGACAACGCCGGCAGCATTCGTGACCACGATGCGGTGTGCCTTCAGGAGCGTCGTCGGAACCCGAACCGTGATGGTTCCGGTTGACGAAGCGGTCTGCCACGAGGTCGGGACCGGAGTCGACATGAAGAAGGCGAAGTACTGCTCGCCCGGTGTCAGCCCGCTGACCGTCACCGATTCACCCTGGATGAGGTCGATCGATGAAGGAACGATCTCATCCTTGCTGTCCTCGGTCAGGTCGGCCTCGATCGGATCCGTGGGCAGCGTGCGCACGATGCCGGAATCGGCCGAGTGCGCGCTGGTGCCCACGGCATTCGTCGCGCGCACGGTGGCCGTGTAGTCGGTCGCTGCGTCGAGGTCGGCGAACGTCGCGGTCGTGGTGGCGGCATCCGTTGTCTGCTCGGCGATCAGTTCACTGCCTTGGTACACCGAAACCGAATACGCGGTGAGCGCTAAGCCGCCGTTGTCGGCGGGGGCCGACCAGGTGGCCGTCATCTCGGTGGCCGAGTTCGCAGCGAGCTTCAGCGCAGTCGGCAGACCGGGAACGGTCGCCGCGGTTGACGCCGCAGCCGAACGCTCCGAGGCCTCCTGCCCGCCAATCGCGTTCAGCGCGACGACCTCGGCCGTGTACGCCGTTGCCCGGGTGAGGCCCGTGAAGGCGAAGGTGAGGGTGTCGGCATCCGTTTTCTGGAAGGACACCAGCGCAGAGCCCTGGTAGAGGTTCACCCGGTAGCCGGTGATAGCGGATCCGCCGTCGTCGACGGGCGTCGTCCACGCCATGGCAATCTCGGTGGCCGACAACGCGGTGAGCGTCGGCGCGTCGGGAACGCCCGGCACCGCCAATGGGATGGTGCGCGCCTTGGATTTTGCGGAGGCATCCCCCGAACCGATCGTGTTGGCAGCCGTCACGTCGGCCGTGTACGCGATGCCGCGAGTGAGGCCGGTGAAGCTGACCGTGGTCGCTTCGGTGGTCTTCGTCGCCACCGGGGTGCTGCCGTCGAAGAGTCGCACGGTGTAGCCGGTGAGGGCTGATCCACCGTTATTCGGCGCGGTCCAGGTGACGTCGAGTGCCGAAACGGATGCCTGCACCAGCGTCGGCGCGGCCGCCGCGTCGGGCACTGTTGCCAGCGTCGTCGCCACCGTGGAGCGTTCGGAGCCGGGCCCTGTACCGACCGAGTTCGTGGCCGAGACGTCGAACGTGTAGGCGGTGGCCCGGGTGAGGCCGGTGAAGGTGAAGCCCTGGCCGTCCGTCTCTTCGGTGTTGACAAGTTCGGTGCCCTGGTACAGCTTGAGCGTGTAGCCGGTGATCGACTTCCCGCCGTCGTCTTCCGGCGCCGACCAGGTCACGGCGATCTGGCTGCGCGACGTCGCTCCGATGTTCAGCGCCGTGGGAGCGCCGGGGCTCGTCGCCGGAGTCGAGACCGCCGCCGAACGATCCGACACGGCACTGCTGCCGATGGCATTGGTGGCCACTACGCCCGCCGTGTAAGCCGTGGCGCGGGTGAGGCCGGTGAAGGTGAGGGTGCGGGCATCCGTTGTCTTTGTGGAAACCAAAGCGTCACCCTGGTAGAGGCTGACCAGGTAGTTGGTCACCGGGGTGCCGCCGTCCTCGGTCGGCGCAACCCACGTTGCCGTGACCTGCGTGCTGTCGACAGCCACGAGTGTGGGCGCAACCGGGGCGTTCGGCACCGTGAAGGCGACAGTGCTGAGGGTGGCCCGTTCGGATTCCGCCCCTGCTCCCTGGCTGTTATTCGCGGTGACGGTGACCTCGTAATCGGTGCCGTTGGCGAGGCCACCGATCGGGGAGGTGAGCACCACCCCGGTGGGAATCGAGCGCACCAGGGTTAAGTTCTCATAGACCTTCACGGTGTAGCCGGTGATGTCGGCTCCGTTGCTCGCGGGAGCAGCCCACGAGACGGTTCCACCAGCGTAGGTCTCATTGGTGAGCGTCGGCAGGGCCGGGGCATCAGGGGCGGTGATCGGGGCCAGAGCCGTGAGTGAGGCCGACTCTGTCGTGCGGGTGTCGCCATCCTGGGTGAAGACCGCGCGGTAATTCACCGGGGCGTCACTGGCGGCGGGAGCTGTGACATTGAGGGTCGTCGAGGTTTGCCAGAACAGGTCGGCCCACTCGCCGGATGCGTCAGTCTGCCACTGAACTGTCGGCAGCGGGTCACCGGAGGCGAAGGCGGTGAAATTGGCGGTGTTTCCACTTTCGATCGACTGGTCGGTCGGCTGCTGAGTGACAGCGAACACGGTGCTCAGTGTCTGCTCGGGTTGCAGCGCGGTTTCGTTCTCGGCGAGTGGCTCGACCGCAGCATCTACTTCGATATTCTCGCCGGCTTCGACGACGATGACTGTGGCCTTATCGAGGGTGCTCTGACCGTTGTACCAACTGGTCTTGTGGTCGTTTTCGTAGACGAAGAGCACGTAGCGACCAGGTTCGACGGTCGGCAACCGGTAGGACCCGTCGGACCCCGTGTAGGTTTCGATGCCGAGCAGCTCGCCGCCGGCGACCCGGGCTCCCGCCGTGCGCGCTGCAGGCTGGGATGGTGCGGTGGCGAGGCCGACCCGAGCATTGGCGATCGGCTGGCCGTCGGAACCGGTGATCGTGCCGACGATCGCGCCGCCGAGGGTGAGCTGGGCGTCAACGCTAGTCACGGGGTCGATGCCCACATTGACCGCGGTGGATTGGGCACCGGAGGCCGCGTTGTCGAACCACTGGGTGACGTACTGGCCCTGGCTGTTTTCGTAGCGCAGGTAGTACGAGCCGGGGAGCAGTGGCTGCGAGGTGAAGTTGCCGCTGTAGTCGGTATACGCGGAGTTATACGACCACCAGTTGTCGCTCGTTGAGGATATGAAGACGGTGACATTGGACAGCGGCACACCATTGTTGGCGGCCGTCACCGTTCCCGAGATGACGGTCCCCGCGACGAGCTGCGCATCAGCGTTAGGCAGGCCTTCGGCGGGCACGTCAAAGGCGACATCGGCGGGGTTCACATGGGTGCTGCTCTGCACGCGGAATTGGTAACGGCCCGCGGCGGCGACCGTCGACGAATAGTGGCCGTTCGCATCGGTGACGATGGAATAATTCGACCACCCTGAAATCGACGCGTTGGCGATGGGAGCGCCTGTAGCGGCATCCGTCACGGTTCCGGAGATGGCGATGCCGGGCTGCAGGGCAGCATCGACGTTCGTGGCCGGGACACCGTCAACGACAGTGATCGCAGTGGCCGAGTCGAGGTCGGCGGCGTTGGTGTACCACTGGGTACTGAGCGGCTTAGCATTCGAATAGCCGTCGAATTTCAGCTTGTAGTCACCGTCGGGCAGGTCGGTGAATACATAGCTTCCGTCTGACCCAGAATATGCGTGGTAGCTGCTGTAACTCTCCTTCGCACGGTAGGCATAGACGCTGCCGTTGGCGACGGCACTGCCATCGACAGCGGATGTCACGGTGCCGCTGATCGAGACACTCTGCGCGAAATCGACGTTCTCGACCCATTCGCCCGCGGTCACCGTGATCAGCGTGGCGGTCTCCAATGAGGTGGCGTTCTTCCACCACTCCGTGGTGCCTGAGCTGCTCAGCTGAACCTTATATTCGCCGGCGGGCACTCCAGCCAGACTCCAGGCGCGCGCATCCGAACCGTCGGATGAATAGGCGTAGGCACTGGTCACCCAGCTGTTGTCAGGGCTGTAGAGGTAAATATTGGCAGAGCTGGAGGTCGTGAGTCCGGTTATGGTTCCACGTAGACCACCACCCTCCGTGAGAACGATGTCTGCACTGCTGTGGTCGGCGTTTGCCTTGAGGTCGATGGCGGTGGCGTCGGCTTTCTTGCCGGAGGGGCCGAACCAGCGTTCCGTGAGAAGGGTACTGCCCGAGGCGACCTTGATTACATAGTTGTCTGGGGTGAGCCCGTCAAAGGTGTACGCGCCCGAATCGTCGAGGGTGACCGTTCTGATCGAGTTGAGGGTGTTGTTCGCCCGATATAGAGTGGCCACGGCGCCAGAGACTGAGGCGTCGGCCGTGACTGTTCCCGAGATTGTTCCGCCGACGAGACCGAAGTCGGCCGCAAATATGTCGCCGTCAGCGACGACGATGGGAGTTGCCTCCTCAAGCGTGAAGACGCCGTTGTAGTACTGGCCGATCGTGTTGTTCTCGACTACGCGAGCCATATAGCTGCCGGGGTTGACTGCGACGGAGTACGTTCCGGAACCGGTATAACCGGTCGCGACGACCTCAGCGCCATCGAGGGAGAGAATCTCGACCTGCGGGTAGGAGCCCGCTGCGGTCGCTATTGTTCCGCTGATCACCGCGACAGCGATCGTCACGTCGATGCCGACGAGGTCTGCTGTTTCGACGTTGGGAACGGTCAGCACGGTAGCCTCTGCCTTGGTGTCGCCGCCGTAATACTGAACAACGCTGCCCACGGTGAACTTCAGGGTGTACTCGCCCGGGGCAAGGTTTTGGATGATGTAGCTGCTGTCGGCACTGTTCCACGAGCTGCTATCGGACACCGTTCCATCAGCCGATTCGGCGACAACGCTGACGTAAGTGTTAGGGATTGACGGCATCTGGACCGTGCCACTGATGCTGTACCCGGGTGCGATCGTGGCATCGATGTTATCGTAGGTGCGAGCTGTGCCAGCGACGAATGCCAGCGGAGTTGCCAGATCGCTGGTCGCGGCGTCGTCGTAGAACTCGCTCATACCATCGCCCGGCCGCGGGATGAACTGCAGAATGTAGTTGCCACCCGCGAGGTTGCCGATGACATACTCGCCCTGGTCATCGGTGTAACCGTACGTGTAATTGCCGGAGCCTGATGCCGGTCGCGCTTGTACGCTCACGTTGACGAGTGGGAGGCCCTGGTCGTCGACAACCGTGCCACGAATCAAACGATCGCTGTAGCTGAGGGTTGCGTCGACTCCCGGAACTGTGTCGCCGACTGCGACGGTGATGGATTGAGACGCACCCTGGGTAGCCACGTTGCCCGCGCTGTTCCACCACAGTGCGTTGGTGGCGTTGTACGCGCCGGAGAATTGCACGTTGTAGGTTCCGGGGAGCACAGCCAGGTGCCACTGCGTGGGCGTTCCCGGCGTGAGCTCAACTGAGGCATAGCCGTAGCCCGTGTTTCCGGAAACGGGCACGGCCGAGATAGACGTCGTGAAACCCGAGGCGAGTCCAGCTGGCGGGGTCAATGTTCCCGAGATGATCGCGCCGCGCACGATTTCGATGTCTGCAACATCAAAGTTTTCGCCGAGGACGGCGTCGATGTCGTCCGAGTAGGCACGAACGTAACCGCGAGCATCATTGGACGCCTCGACGCCGTACCAGGTGGCCTCGGTAACGATGAATGCGAACGCACCCGCGTCATCGGTCGTGCCCTTCTGTCGCGACAGCGCATCGGTTTCACCGTTGTAGCGTGCGAGTTCCACGGAGAAACCCACGAGCGGCTCTTTGGTAACGGAGTCGATCAGGCGACCGTAGATCGCGGCAGTACCGTCGGCCGGCGCGGCATGCTCGTCCGCGGCGCGAGCGGCGGGGTTCGGAGCTTCGGTGGCCTCTTCGGTCGTCTCGGCGCTGGGTTCGGTCGACGGTTGGGTGCTCGGCTCGGCGATCGGCTCAGCGCTGGGCGCGGTAGACGGCTCGCTTCTTGGCTCGACACTCTCGGGCGCCTCGGGAGCGGGAGTGTCCGTCGTCGCGGGAGCGGGAGCTGGAGCATCCGTTGCGGACGGCTCGGGCGTCGGCTCGGCCACGACGATCGTGTCGGCGGGTGCCTCGGTGGCGGAGGCGGACCCTACCGCGGCGAAGCCGAGTCCGAACAACAGGGCAATCGATGTGCTGACGGCGACTGCCCGTGAGCGTGCGCCGCGAATTGACAGATGTTTAGCCACGAAATTCCCCCGATAAGCACCTACAAGTCACAGGTGTTTCCAAGGATTAACTTTGGTGCAGCGGGCGGCGCGCGCATCAGCCCCACTCTGGAGGGCACCCAAAAGGGGTGTCCGCTCGGTTTCGCGTCGTGCGTCTCAAACGGACGCAGCGGCGCACGCCGGGCGCGAGCAGTGGCATCCGCTCGCAGCACGCGTTAGGGAAGTTGGCACTGGTTTGAACACGTGCAGGCTTCCTCAACACGTGCCACGAGGCCGCGCCGGGGGTGGCCACGTGGCGGACGGGCGTGGGACAGGCCGCGCCGCAGCATCCGCTCGGAGGCGAATCGCACTATTGTGCCGACATGCGATCAGAAGCCACACCGGCATGACCCGGCTGCGACGCAGTGACCCGACCCGGCCGGGGTACACGCGAAAGCGCGCCGGCACGGGCTTCAGCTACCGCGACCCCGCCGGGCAGAAGGTGACCGAGACGGTGCTGCGCGAGCGGTTCGCGGCGCTCGCGATTCCGCCGGCGTGGAGCGACGTGTGGATCTCGCCGCACGCGAACGGGCATATCCAAGCGATCGGCATCGACGCCGCCGGGCGCCGCCAGTACATCTACCACCCGGTGTGGCGCGAACAGAAGGACCGCCTCAAGTTCGAGCGCGCGCTGCAGCTGGCCGAATCGCTGCCGCGGGTGCGCGGCCAAGTCACCCGTGAGCTTCGCGGCGACGGCCCGCCGCGCACCCGGGCGCTCGCCGCGGCGTTTCGCATGCTCGACCTCGCCTCGCTGCGCATCGGCAGCGAGCGCTACGCCGATACGTACGGCAGCCACGGCCTTTCGACCCTGCTCTGCTCCCACGTAACGGTGCGCGGCGACGTGGTGCGGCTGAATTTTCCGGCCAAGAGTGGGCAACAGTTTCAGGGCGTCATAACGGATGCCGACCTCGCGTTGTATCTGCGCGCCCGCCTGCGCGAGCGGCCGGCCGCACCGCTGCTGTCCTGGGTACTGGATGACATCGAGGACATCGTGTCGGCCGCCGACATCAACGATTTCATCAAGGAACGAACCGGCGGGGAGTTCACGGCGAAGGACTTTCGCACCCTGCGGGGCACGGCCGCCGCCGCGCAGAGCCTGGCGGCCAGTCT
The DNA here is from genome assembly GCF_900103805.1 of Cryobacterium flavum. Taxonomy (GTDB): domain Bacteria; phylum Actinomycetota; class Actinomycetes; order Actinomycetales; family Microbacteriaceae; genus Cryobacterium; species Cryobacterium flavum. Next base: position 99,044 of record NZ_FNIB01000005.1, read on the forward strand.
CGCCGAGAGTTTGAAGGTGACCTCGGAGGCGGGCGGCCGGCCGGCGGTATCCGGTGTGGCGGGCTCTGCCGGGCGGCCACGATCGTCTGGCGGCACGGATGGCGCGGGTGCTGCAGGTGCGCCGGGTGCGCCGGGTGCGCAAGCCTCAGCTGCTGGGCCGGCGGGATCGGCCGCGCCCGCGGCATCCGCTGCCCGGCCGCCACGTGCTGCGACACGCAGCCGGCGCCAGGACAACCGTGTCATCGCCGCAGCCATGCGTCAGGCGGCGGATGCGCTGGGCAACACGCCGGCGATCGCGCGCACGAGCTACGTGGATCCGCGCGTGGTTGACCTCTATCTCGCCGGTGAGACCATCGACCCCGCGGGCCGAGTCTCGGTCGAGACGGCGCTGCGCACACTTTTACTCGGCGAAGCGACCTGATGAATCTCACCCGTTCGGGGTATAACTTGAGTGCCGCCCGCCGGTCGCCGCTGCGACCGGCCGTCCCCATGAGAAAGGTAGACCTGTGACTTACGACTCCGACCCCGACAACCAGCCGCCGCTCGATGCCCCCGACACCCCAGAAACCGAATCGGCGCCCGAGGCCCCGGCTTCGCCGACCAACCCCGATCAGCTGGTCGGGCCGGATGGGCCCGACGGGCCGGACGACGAATACGCGGGCTCAGCCGTTCCGGTCGCAAGCGCGGGCACCGGTCCCGATGGGCCGGCCCCGAGCGACGACGGCTCGACAGCCGGGGAGGCCGCCGCGCCCGACAGCGATGCCGAAGACGATCAGGACAACGTCGACAACGAGCCCAACCTCGACGACATCGACCCCGCAGACAACCCGTCAAACCCCGATCTCGTCGGGCACGACGTCGACGCAGAAGACCCCCGCCTCGCCGAGCCCACCGCGTGACGTCCCCGCACCCCGCAACCCCTAAGGAGTCCCCATGAAAGGCAAGTTCTTGTTCCTCGCCGGTACCGCGACCGGCTTCGTTCTCGGATCCAAGGCCGGCCGCCAGGCCTATGACCGGCTCAGCGCGAAAGCCCACGAAATGTGGGGCGACCCCGCCACGCAGAAAGTCATCTCGCAGGCCGAGACGATTGCCCGCGACGCCGCCTCCGTGGCACAGAACAAGGTGAGTGACCTGCTCGACCGCACCGAAGCATCCGTCAAGAAGGAGCAGCACCACACCAATCCCACCACGGGTGCCGACGGCCACGAAATGTAGACCGCGGGCCGACCGTCTCGGCTAGTCCGTGACGCGTGAGACCTGGCGGCTGCCGGGCCGCATTGGTGCGCCCGGGCCGGGTGCAGCGCGCACCAAAAAACTGGCTTGGGCCCGGTCGAAGGATGAGTAGAACCACCTCGTGGTGAGCACGCCGAGCTTGGTCACCTCATAGGCGTCCCCGCTCTGCTGGATCACTCCGAGCAGGGCGGCCGGGTCGCCATCGAGCATGTGCGAATCTCGCACCAACCATTCGGCCGGGGTGAGCTGGAGAATGCCGAGTTACGATACGCGCAGATTCTGGGCATCCGAAACGCCATTGTTCGGGTTCACGTGCCGCCTCTTGGCCGCCATTGGGCATTAAGTAGACATCCGCTAACTCCCGCATTCAAGGGGTTGACAGCGCCCTCCTACGCGATCCCCACCCGGCTCCAATCTTCCTTCCGCGAGAGCGCAAAAAGTGCCCGATTGGACACTCCAATCCGGCACTTTTTGCGCTCTCCCGAGGCGAGCTGGGACTAGTTCGTGAGGTTCAAGACCTCGGCGGTCGCGGCGAGGGACGCGGCAGCAGCGGCGGGGTCGTCGGAGAGGCGGGTGCCGTAGCTGGGGATCATCTGGCGGATCCGCGGCTTCCAGCCCTCGATGCGGTCGGGGAAGCAGCGCGCCAGCAGGTCCACCATGATCGGCGCGGCCGTCGAGGCTCCCGGCGAGGCGCCGAGCAGGCCGGCGATCGAGCCGTCGCTCGAGGTGATGACCTCGGTGCCGAACTGCAGCACTCCCCCGAGCTTGGGGTCCTTCTTCATGACCTGAACGCGCTGGCCGGCCGTGATGAGCTCCCAGTCCTTCGAATCCGCGGCGGGAATGAACTGGCGCAGGGCCTTGATCTTGGCGTTCCGCGACGCGAAAACCTCGCCGATCAGGTATTTCATCAGGTCGAAGTTGTTCTTCGCGACGGCTAGCATCGGGCCGAGGTTGTGCGTGCGAATGGAGAACGGCAGGTCGAACCAGGTGCTCGTCTTCAAGAACTTGGGGCTGAACCCGGCGTACGGGCCGAACAAAAGCGACATTTCGCCGTCGACGACGCGGGTGTCGAGGTGCGGAACCGACATGGGCGGGGCGCCCTTGGCCGCCTTGCCGTAGACCTTGGCCTGGTGCTGAGCGACGAGCTTCGGGTTGGTGGTGCGCAGGAACTGGCCACTGATCGGAAAACCACCGAAGCCCTTGATCTCGGGAATCCCGCTCTGCTGCAGCAGAGCGAGTGCGCCGCCACCGGCTCCGACGAACACGAAGCGGGCGTTGATGGTACTGCGGGTCTGCCCGACCTGGCGCAGCAATTTAAGGTTCCACGTGCCATCCGCTTTGTGCCCCAGGCCCACGACCTGCTCGTTCATGTGCATCGTGACGCCCTGCTGTTCGAGGTTCTCGAACATGAGCCGGGTGAGGGCGCCGAAGTCGACGTCGGTGCCGCTCGTGATGCGGGTGGCGGCGATCTTCTGGCCGGCGGGGCGCTTGCGGGTGAGCAGCGGAGTCCAGGTGCCGATGGTGGCGGTGTCATCGCTGAATTCCATGCCGGCGAACAACGGCTCGGGAGCGAGCACGGCGTGGCGCTTGCGCAGGTATTCCACGTTGGCTTTGCCGTGCACGAAGGTCATGTGCGGGGTGGAGTTGATGAACTTCTCTGGCTCGGGCAGGGCGCCGATCGAAACCAGGTGCGCCCACAGCTGGCGGCTGATCTGGAACTGCTCGTTGATAACGACGGCCTTGTCGGCGGTGACCGAACCGTCCGCAGCCTGCGGCATGTAGTTGAGTTCGCATAGCCCGGCGTGGCCGGTGCCGGCGTTGTTCCACGGGTTCGAGCTCTCTTGGGCCAGCTCGCCGAGGCGCTCGTACACCTCGATGCGCCAGTCGGGCTGCAGCTCCTTCAGGAGCGTGCCGAGGGTGGCACTCATGATGCCGCCACCAATGAGGACTACGTCAACGGTTCCCTGAGAATTCACACTGTCGAGTGTATCGCTGCGAGCGGATCCGCCTGACCGCGCACTCACCGCTCGCCCGCGCGCCGAATGACGATGACCGTGACATCGTCGGGGGCGCTGAGCCCGGCCCGCAGCATCAGCGAATCCACAGCGTTCTGGGCAGTCGGCGCCCCACGCACCAGCCGGTCGACCGCGTCGAGGGAGGCGAGCGTGCCGTCAAACAGGTCGAGCACACCGTCGCTCACCGACACCAGCGTGCTGCCCGGCGCGAGCACGACAGTCTGCTCCTGCCAGGGCGAGTCGTCGCCGGCGCCGAGCGGCAGCCGCAGCGACGTGAGCCGCTCGGTCGTGCCGTCGGCGTGCACGACCAGGGTGAGGCCGTGGCCGGCATCGACGTAGCTCACGACACCGGTGTCCATGTCGAGTCGGGCGTGGAACAGCGTCACGAAACTGCCCGCCTCGTCGAGGTCTGGGTCGAGCGTCGCCGCCGCGATACGCGCGACCTCGGCCACACCATCGAGACGAGATCCGGCTCGCAGCACTGCCCGCACGGTCGCCGCGATGATCGCCGCACCCACCCCCTTGCCCATGACGTCAGCGAGGGTGAAGGCCGCGCCCTCCCCCACCGGATACCAGTCGTAGAAGTCGCCGCCGACGGCGCGCGACGGCGAACAGGCCCCGGCCACCTCGAACCCCGGCAGGCTCACGAGTTTCTTGGGCAGCAGGCCGTGCTGTACCGCGGCTGCCTGGTCGAGTTCCTGCGAGGCGTTCAGCTCGTTCTGCACCCAGAACGCCAGGTCGCGGAGCAGATTCTGCTCGAGCGCCGAGAACTCGCGCGGCACGGTATCGAACACGCATAGGGCGCCGATGCGTTCGCCGCCTTGCGCTTCGAGAACATGACCGGCATAAAAGCGGATGCCCGGTTCCCCGGTCACATAGATATTGTCGCGAAACCGCGGGTCCAGCCGGGCATCGGGCACGATCAACGTGCCGCAGGCGTCGATGGTGGAATCGCAGAAGGCACTGGACCGCGGATACTCGAGGGGCTGATCGGGCTCGATGCCAGCGCTGGACTTGTTCCACTGCCGGTCGTGGTCGATGAGCGAGATGATGGCGATCTGCACATGGAAGAGCTCTTTGACCAGCCGGGTGATGCGGTCGAAGCGTTCCTCCGGCGCGGTGTCGAGGATATGCAGGTCGTCGAGCGCGCGCTGGCGGGTGAGTTCGGTGTGCTGGAAAATAGCCGACGCAGTCATGACCGCAGCGTTCGCACGATGTGCCAGCGGTTCACGTCGCCGTCGCGGGTGTATTCGAGCTCGTCGACGAGGGCCTGGATGAGCGCGATTCCCCGGCCCGATTCGCTCAGCGCATCGGGCATCTCACGGCTGTCCACCGCACCGTCTGATGCGGGGTCGGCGGACGCCGCGAGCAGCTCCACTACCGTCCCCCCGGTATCGCTCAGCCGCGCGTCGATCGAGACAGCGCTCACCTCGAGCCGCAGTGCGCAGGTCACACCGCTGCCGGTGTTGCCGTGGCACAGCACGTTCGAGGCGAGTTCGATCAGGGCCGTCTCGAAACTGAAACGGTCTCTCGGGGAGACGTGCGCGGCATCCGCCCAGACCGTTTCGAGCAGGGCGTGCACGGTGTCCACGTCGTCGGGCGGTGAGACCAGCGTGAGGGTGTGCGCGCTCACGCTAACCATGGAACGCGCTGCTCGCGGCGGGATACGCGGTGAGGACGCGTTCCATGTTGGTCAGCTGCAACACCAGGCGCACCTGCTCGTTCGGCGCGGCGATGCGCAGGTCGCCGCCGGCCTGCCGGGTGACCTTGAGGCCGCCGATGAGAGCGCCGAGGCCCGAGGAGTCGATGAAATCGACGTCGCTCAGGTCGACAGCCACCCGATTCTGGCCGGCGGCGACGGATGCTGCCACCACCTCCCGCAGGCGCGGTGCGGTGACCATATTCAAACGTCCCATGATGTGCACGACGGCGATGCCGTCGCCCTGGTCGGTGACCGTGAATTGCATTAGCGGCTTGTCTCCTTCGGGGTAAAGCCTTGATAGCGGGCGGCGGGTACCAGCACGCTGAGAATGACGAGGTCGAACACGACCCAGGCGAGGTTCACGAACGTGCCGATGGGTTCGCCGACGCCGAGCGCCAGCCGGGTCACGCCGATGATGGTGGCGACGACGAGCACGATGGCGACGATGATCTGCGGCCGGATCAGGTGCCAGGGCGCAGCGCCCTCCTGCCGGGTTTTCGGGGTGACCGCGAAGCCGAGCGGCCGGTGGAAGACCACGTTGGCGACGGCGGTCGTGGTGGCTTTGATCCAGACCGGGAACAGGGCGAGGCTGTACTGCTGGCCCCGCCAGGTCGAGATTCCGTGGCTGGACAGGATGAACAACAGCTGGTTGGCGATCATGAACGGCAGAAAGCGCAGAAAGAATTCGAGGGCCGTCGTATTGACCGGCAGAATGCCGAAGCAGAGAAAGACGGCGGGGGCGGCGAAGTAAACCAGCGCGGCGTAGCCGCTGAGATAGCTCCACATGGTCGAGAAGTACATCAGTCGCTGCGGCAGGGTGAGGCCGCGCTGCACCAGCGGGTTCTCGCGCATCATGACCTGCATCGTGCCCTGGGCCCAGCGCAACCGCTGGGTGAGCATGGTGCCGAGGTCTTCGGGAGCGAGTCCAATGGCGAGGGTTTCGTGATGATAGACGGTGCTGAAGCCGAGGCCGTGCAGGCGCATGCTCGTAGCCATGTCCTCGGTGACGCTGATCGTGGCGAGCGGCATGAGCGGCTGGGCCTCGTCGGCGCGGTCCACGTCGATCGACCGCAGCAGCACCTGCACCGATTCGAGGGCTCCGAGCGGGGACAGGTCGCGGGCGGCGAGTAGCTCGAGGCTGTGTGCGGGAATGGCGCTGGCGGCATCCGTTTCGAGCTGCAGTTCGGCGATGACGGCCAGGTCGAGGGTGAGTAGGTGCAGGTCAACGGCCACCAGGTCGCGCGACACCGCCGTGATGCGATTCTGCAGCGTGTAGGTGGCAGGCCCGATGGTCTCGCCGGCGGCGATCGCGGCGCGCGTGTCGCTGATGGCCGCGCCCACCTCGTGCAGGGCGGCCTGGACGAACGGGTCCTGCGCATCGTCGGCCCGGCCGGCCCGGGCGAGCACCCGGGCGGCGCCGGTGAGGGCGCGGGTGACGGCGCGCTCCATTTCGAGCACGTAGCGGGTGATGCCGAGCTGCATGAGCGCTTCGCGGCGCAGGAGGGCATTGGAGCCGCAGAAGAACGCGGCGTTCCAGCCGTCTTTGCCCTGCTGGATCGGTCCGTAGAACAACGGAGCCTGGCTGCCGAGCGGATCGGCGGCGCCGACGTTCTCGAACACCTGCGGCGTCTGTACCAGAGCGATCTTCGGGTCGGCGAAGTAGCCGAGAGTGTGGTCGAGTATCTGCGGCAGCGGAACCTGGTCGGCATCGAGAATGAGTAGGAACTCGCCCGCGGTGCTCATGAGCGCGTTATTGAGGTTGCCGGCTTTGGCGTGCAGCGGGCGATTCTGCCAGTCGGCTCCGCGGGTGATGTAGCCCACGCCGAGCTGGTCGGCCGCCTCGCGCATCTCGGGGCGGTTGCCGTCGTCGAGGATGAACGTGGAATGCGGGTAGCGGATGCCGCGCGCCGCCAGCGCGGTACGCCGCACCATCTCGACGGGCTCGTTGTAGGTCGTGATGAACACGTCGACGGTGAGGTCGGCGGCCGGCGCGGTGGGAAGCTCGCGCTCGCGCGCCCGCCACATGGTGAGGCCGAACAGGGCGACGTCGATCAGGCTGTAGGTTTCGGCGAGCACGAGGGCCACGGCGATCCACCAGGCGTCCCAGTTGAGTGAGAAGAACCAGCGCCACAGAATATAGTTCGCGCCGAGGGCGACGGTGACCAGCACGGCCACGCGCACGAGCAGTAGATGCGCCGCGGATCGGGCGGGGCGAACCGGTTTCCCCACATTGCTCCCTGATCCCAGGCCGCTAAGACAGGCGGATTCTGACACCAGAATAAACCCGCACCGAGCGCCGTGGGCATTCCCGAAATGGGCATTGTGCCGGCCTAACGGATGGTGCTAAGGTCAGCGATGCCACATGGGGGATATTAAAGGTATGGTTTCTGACAACGACGAGCGGCGGGTGGCCGTCATCATTGAAGATGACGCCGACATTCGCAACCTTCTGGAAGCCGTGCTCACCCAGGCCGGGTTCGAGACCATCGCCACGAGCAACGGCCTCGACGGCATCGCCGCGGTGCGAGCTTACGACCCGATCGTCACCACCCTCGACGTGAGCATGCCCGGAATGGACGGCTTCGAAACGGCCAAGCGCTTGCGTGCGTTCAGCCCCACCTATCTCGTTATGCTTACCGCCCGCGACGACGAAATCGACACGCTGCAGGGCCTCGAAGCGGGCGCCGATGACTATCTGACCAAACCGTTTCGCCCTCGGGAACTGCGCGCCCGCATCGAAGCTATGTTGCGACGCCCCCGCCACACCGTCACAGCGGATGCCGCCGCCCGGCCGGTCGCGTCACCTCCCGATGCCGTTGCGATCGAGCAGCCAGTTGCCGCACCCGCTCGTTCCGATGCGCCCGAGGCCGCCGAGCCGACCCCGGCCGCGCTGATTCGCACCGCCCCGACTCCGACATTTCGGACGACTACGGTCGCGTCCGCGCCGACCTTCGTGCCGGCCGTCGACGCCGCGAGCCTGCTTCCGGGTGCCACGCTGCGCAACGGCTGGTTTGAACACAACGACCTGCGGCTGAACCCGGCGGAACGCCTCGTGCAACTGGCCGGCGCCCAGCTCGAACTGACCCGCACCGAGTTCGACCTGCTCGCCGCGCTGCTCGAATCCCAGCGGCGGGTGCGCAGCAAGAACGATCTCGCCCTGCTGCTGCGCGGCGAGGCCTACGCGAGCGCCTACCCGGTGAACGAGGCCGATCGGCGCGCCGTCGAAGTGCACATGGGCAACCTTCGCCGCAAACTCGGTGACAGCAGCGCGACCCCACGCTGGTTGGAAACCGTGCGCGGCGTTGGCTACCGCCTAGCAGCCCAGGAGTAGCGGCCCCGGATAGCAGCCGGGCACTCTGCGCCCTGCCGCGCGCTGAAGGACTCCAGGCCCACCTTGCAACCATGGGCCCCGTCTACAAACTGGGCCCGGGGACGGGGCCCAGGCCCCGTCCGAAAAAAGTGGGGCCAGACTACGCACGGGGCTACGCGGCGAGGTGCCGGGACAACGCCAGGCAGGTGTCGGCGCCCACCTCGGCGAGCACGGGCAATTGCTGCCGGCAGCCAGACAGATCCCGGTTCTTCAGGGTGCTCTGCAGCCGGCCTGCGGTGTTCTCGAGGCGCACAGCTCCCAGCATTCGACTGCTCGAACGAATGCTCAGCAGCACGACGTCGGCTTCCTCGAGGTCGGCTGAGGCAAGGGCAGTGCGCAAGCGCGACTCGCGGCTGTGCCAGAGAGCCAGAAAATCGTTTACAAACCGGTTCTGTACGGCTTCGTCCCCGCCGAGGTCACGCCGCAGCCGCTGCAACGAGGCTGGGTCGACCAGCGGACTCACGTTAGGCATCCGCTGGTCGCGGTTGCATCAGTCGTCGACAAGGTCACTCCTCCAACTCTGACAGATCGCACCCCGATCTGGGTGCACTTCGGCTCAAGATCGGATCAAGATCGGGCACTGTCTGTCGCCGCGAGCTCGACCGCGATGTTGTTGCCTCCGGCCGTCTTGACGGTGTCGATGGCGGTGTTGACCGCCGCGCTGAGCGCGGTCAGGGTAAAGCCGTGGTCGAAGGTGTCCGCGATGCCGAAACTCGCGGTCAGGCGAATCAGTGAAGCCTCCGTCAACGTTTCGTCAACGAGGGTGGTCTGGATGCGTTCGGCGAGCGCGCGTGCTTCCGCCGCCGATGCCGCCCCGGCCAGCACGAGAAACCGTCCGCTGGCCCGGTGTCCGACGATCGAGAGCACCGGCGCGCTCGCGCGCAATTTTGTGGCGAATCGGGTAATGGCCTCGTCGCCCGCGACCCGGCCGAAGGCGATGTTGATCTCGGGCAGGTTGTCGATATCGGCGCCAATCAGGGCCAGGCCGACTCCGGCATTCTCGGCCCGATCGAGGTGGTCGGTCGCGGCCTGCACGAATGCAGCGGCCGACAGCACGCCCGCTGCCGAGTGGATGCCGTCGGTCACGTCGCCGACAGCGCTGCCCGACCCCTGCTGGGCGCGCAGGGCGGCAGCGGCAACGGTCATCAGCACCACGAGGCACAGGCTGAGCGCCGCAAATTGTGCGGTGCTGAAGTAGGTCGCGAACACCGCTCCGCCCACACCGTCAACGGTGAAGACGACGGCGCGGGCCGTGGCCGCCACCGCGGCGGTCCAGAGGGCGACGGACAGAATGCGACCGCTCAGGTTGCGGCGCAGCAGTCCGCGCGCCGCTTCGAGCGCGCCCAGCGCAGCGAGCACCGCGAGGCCGATCCACAGTTCGGCGGCGCCGGCCCAGCGACCGGCCGCTTCGCCGTGCAGCAACGTCGCGGCGAGCACAAGCACACTGAAAGCGGCGATCACCCAGAAGCTGCGGCTGCGGCTGCGGCCGTTGTACCGACGCAGGCCAGCCCAGACCGACCCGACGGCGACGGTCAGCGTCACGTTAGCCACGACGATGGCCCACCAGATCATCTGCCCGGTGTCGGAGGCTCCGTGCGCGATGGTGACCATCATGCCGGCGATGAAGGCCAGGCTCCAGATGCGGCCGACCGAATCGTTCCGATTGAACGCGGTGTTCAGAATAAATACCACCCCGCACAGCGCGATGACGACGCCGTTCAGTTGGAGCAGTGTCATGGTGTCCAGTTGCATGCGCCCATTCCTTGAAAGCCGTTCATGATGTGCGCGGCAGCGTCGCGATCGCGGTGGTGCCCTTGCCCGGAGCCGATTCGAGCCTCAGGTCGCCGCCGTGCTGGCGGCAGATGTCCCGGCTGATACTGAGTCCGAGTCCGGTGCCGTGGATGCTCGATCCGCGCACGGAGTCGGCGCGGTAGAACCGATCGAACAGGTTGACCTGCTCGCCGAGGGTCATGCCGCGGCCGGTATCGGCAATGCGCAGTTCGACCTGGCTGGTGGAATCGAGCAGGCTCACCTCGATGCGGCCGCCGGTGATGTTGTACTTGACCGCGTTGGATAACAGGTTGTCGATCACCTGGCGCAGGCGCAGGGCATCCGCTTGCAGTCGCACGGTCGGCAGCACTGAGAGCACGAAGCTGATGTCGCGCTCGGCCGCGACCGGCCGCAGCGATTCGATGGCATCGGTGACGATCACCGACAGATCACAGGGAGCCAGCGTGATCGCGAGCTCGTGCTTCGTCGCGGCGGCCGTGGTGAGCAGGTCGGCGACCAGGGCCAGCAGTCGGTCGGAGTTCTTCGACGCCACCTCGAGCATGCGCCGGGTCGACGGGTCGAGTGTCTCATCATCGAGGGCCAGTTCGAGATAGCCCAGGATGGAGGTCAGCGGGGTGCGCAATTCATGCGAAACGGATGCCACCAGGTCGTCGCGCGCTTTGATCGCGCGCAGTTCGGCGGTCACGTCCCGCGACACCATGACGCCGCCGTCGTAATTGTCGTTCTCGTCGAGAATGGGCCGAGCCGAGATAAGCACGGCGGCCTGCTGCTGGCCCTGCTGCCCCACCCAGAGGGTCATGCGGTCGACCGTCTCACCACGCATCGCCCGCTGGAACGGCCGGTCCTGCTCGGCGAAGGGAGTCACCTGGTCTTCGTGGTAGACCACGATGGAAGAGAGTTGGCCGTCTTTCACCCCGAAGCGGGAGAACATCTCGCGCTGGGCCCGGTTGATGAAATTGGGCTTGGCCTCGCGGCTGAAACCGACCACGCCGAAGTCGACGGTGTTGAAGATTGCGTCGAGGGTGCGTTCCTCGCGCCGGGACCGACGCAGGGCCCCCTCGAACAGCACGGACTGCTGGGTGAGCAGCACCCGCTGGGCCGCGGCACGCTTCGTCGTCGTATAGGTGGTGGCGGCGACGAAGGCCAGCACGATGGGCACGATGGCCAACCGCGGAATCTCGTTGCCCGAGACCGGCTCGGCGCGCAACAGGCCGGCAGTCCAGAGCAACGCCGTCGTGAGGACGACACCGCCGATCGCGCCCCGGCCGCCGAAGTGCGTCGACAGCCAGATGATGGGAAAGACCAGCAGAAACGTCGTGCCGAGCAGGGGCTCGCCCTCGCGGGCGATCACCAAGCCGACCAGGTCGACGATGGGCAGGGCGATGATCCACTTCTTGTCGATCTGCCGCCAGGGAACCCCCGCGGCGACCGCGGTGGCAACTAAGATGATGAGGATTCCGGCCAGGAAGAGCTGGTTGGTAAAGAGCTGAAGGTCAAGCAGCCCCGACACGGCCACCAGCAGCAGGGTCGCTGACCCGACCAGCAGTTGTGAGAGAAAGACGGATCGTTCGACCCGGTGGCGGTGAGCCCGGTCGGGTCCCGGGCCGCTCTGATTCATGACGGCGTCACCGTGGCGTGCGCTGTCTGGGTGGTCAGTACGGCCTTGGCGCCGAATTCGTCGAGCCGGGCGACGGTCTCGGCGAACCCTTGTGGCACCCCGAAGTGAAAACCCTGGGCGCTGCGAATGCCAAGCCTTGCCAGTTGCTGAGCCATATGCTCGTTCTCGACCCCCTCAACGATCATGGAGTATTCGAGCTTGTCGCCGAAACTCTGCAACGCTGTGAGCACCTCTCGTTGGCGAACGTCGGCAAGGTCATCGACCAGGCTGCGGTCGATCTTGAGAATGTCCATCGGCACCCGCACCAGCGAATCGACCGACGAGTCTTCGGAGCCGTAATCATCGAGCGCGATCAGAATCCCAAGGTCACGCAGTCGGTTGGCCTGTTCACGAATCTCGGCCGTCACCCGCACAGCCGAGCGCTCGTTCAGTTCGAGGCAGAGTGAGATTGCGGGGTACCGGTCATTCAGCTGCTCGACGAACTGACCGAGGCGTTCCGGCGCCAGCTGTCCGGCTTCCACGTTGATGGTCATGCAGACGATGCCCGGTTCGACCAGGCGAAACTCGGCGGCCGCGGCCATTGCCGTTTCGGCGATCTGCCTCGTCAGCTTGTCGAATCGGCCCAGGCTCTTAGCCTTCTCAATGATGGACGGCGGTGAGATCGCGCCGAGTACCGGATCGGTATAGCGCAGCAGCGCCTCGAACGCCCAAATGCTGCCCGTGATGAGGCTGACTATGGGCTGGTAGGCCAGGGGCAGCTGGTTGTCGTCGATGGCGCGGGCGACCGTGTCGTTGAACTGCGAGGAGCGATGGCCGGAGACGTTGATGCTCGACTCTCCGCCGATGCTGCCGCGACGGCGGCTTTTCTTGACCATGAGCATGCTGTGGTCGGCGTCGTGAACGAGGGAGGCGACATCCGTTTCGACTGACACGGAATAGGCGAGGCCGATGCTGAGGCTGGGATTGAGGGTGTCGGCGCCGACTGCGAGCGGCAGAGCGGATGCCGTGAGCACCGTTTCGGCGATGGCCTTAGCTTCGTCGAGGGTCGCCAGCCGGGTGAGGATGATGACGAATTCGTCGCCGCCGACTCGCGCAACGACGTCGTGCGGCCGCACGGACTGGCGCAGGCGCTGGCCGAGAACCCGCAGCACCTCGTCACCGGTCTGATGCCCGTAGGTGTCGTTGAGGCGTTTGAAACCGTCGAGGTCCATGAAGAGCACGGCAATGGCCTCGGCGTCGCTGCGGGTGCTGTTGATGGTGTCGAGCGCCTCCTGGAAGGCACCGTAGTTGGGCAGGCCGGTGAGGGGGTCGGTGTTGGCCTTGATTGTGAGCCCGGCCACGTTCTGCCGGGCCTGCACGGAGAGTTCGGCGGTGGCGGCGAGAGCCTGCAGTGCGCGCCGGTCCACGCCGGAGAACGAGCCATCCATCGGGTCACGGCGGGCGACGAGAAAACGTGGTTCACCGGGCGTGAACATGAACGGCGCGCCGATCGCCGCGCCCTCAGCGGGGCCGACCTCTACGGTGATCGACTGCACCCCGATCGCATTGGCCGCAGCGTCGCAGAGCATATCGGCCACGTTGTCTGCTCTTCGGGTGGTGGTCAGCAGGCTGCTGCCGACGACGATGCCGTTCAGACGACGCCGCATGTCCGACAAAATGCGCACAACGATCGCGATCAACGCCACCACGAAACTGCCCAGGAGGGTGCCGACCGCGGTTTCGAGGCTGGTGCGGCCCTGGCCGGGGGTGGGCAGGCCGTTCTCGGCCCAGGATGCCGAGAACGCGGTCAATGCCGCGACCACGAGCAACAGCGCCCCCACGCGCAGGGGGGATACGAGCGGTCGGCCGCCCCGGTCGGCCGGTGCACCGATCAGGCGAATCCTGATGAGTTCGATCGCCAACACGAAGAGCACATACCCAACGGATGCCGCGGCGACCGCCGGCAACGCCGCCACGGTGGACGTCGCCAGCACCCAGTCGATGAAGAAATAGACCATGCAGCCGACACCCGCCAGGCCTGCGCTGTAGACCGCCACCCCGATGCGGCGGGATTCGATGATCAGTGCGAGAAGGATTCCCAGCATGACGACGCCGATGATGGCCTGGTTGGGCAGCACCGGAACCAGCGCCGGCACGGCCAGCACGGGCACGCTGATGGCTGGCGTTCGATGGGGCACGCTGCCGACGCGAATCCAAGCTATTTCGAGGGCTCCGACGCACACCACGCCGATCAGCGCGACGGCGATTCTGGCGCCCGGATCCTCGAGAACAATGGCGATCGCACCGGGAATGAACACCAGACCTACGGCCGTAAACACGCCGAAAGAGATGCGCTGCAGCACGCCCCACACCCCACTTCGGCTCACGCAATCAAATCCTACGCGAGTTGCCCCCCGACCGGGGCGTATAGGCGGAAATTGGTCGGGTTGGGGCAGGGGTGCGCCGGTGGCCGTGCCCCGACGTGCTCGGGGTCGTGCTCCGACGTGCCCGCGCTCGTGGACGTGCTCGGGGTCGCGCTCGTGCGAGGTCCGGGGCTCGGGCTTGCCCAAATCGGGACGGGGCCTGGGCCCCGTCCGCTAGAGGGGGCGGTTACTCTACGACGAGATCGGCGGCGATGAGCTCGGCGATCTGCACGGCGTTCAAGGCCGCACCCTTCCGCAGGTTGTCGTTGCTGATGAAGAGGGCGAGGCCACGGCCATCCGGTACGCCTTCATCTTGACGGATGCGACCGACGAAGCTGGCGTCCTGCCCGGCGGCCTGCAACGGGGTCGGGATGTCGGTGAGTTCGACGCCGGGGGCCACCTTCAACAGTTCCTCGGCGCGGGCGACGCTGATCGGCTTGGCGAACTCCACGTTGATCGAGAGCGAGTGCCCGGTGAAGACGGGCACTCGCACGCAGGTTCCGGAAACCAGCAGTTCGGGCAGTCCGAGGATCTTGCGGCTCTCGTTCCGCAGCTTCTTCTCTTCGTCGGTTTCGAACTGACCGTCGTCGACGATGCTGCCGGCCAGCGGAATCACGTCGAACGCGATCGGCCGCGCGTAGATGGTGGGCTCGGGCAGGGTGACGGCGCTTCCGTCGTGCACGAGCTGGAACAGGTTCTCATCCTGCGCGGCAACCCGCACCTGGCTGGCCAGTTCGAACGCGCCGGCCAGGCCACTGCCGGACACGGCCTGGTAGGTGCTCACAATGAGGCGCTTGAGGCCGGCTTCGTCGTGCAAAACCTTGAGCACGGGCATGGCGGCCATGGTGGTGCAGTTCGGGTTGGCGATGATGCCCTTGACGGCCTGCTTGATGGCTTCGGGGTTGACCTCGCTGACGACGAGGGGAACGTCAGGGTCCATGCGCCAGCCGCTCGAGTTGTCGACGACGAGCACACCGGCCGCGGCAAACCGGGGCGCCTGCGCTTTGGAGAGCGTGGCGCCGGCCGAGAAGATAGCCACGTCGAGCCCGGTCGGGTCGGCAACCGAGGCGTCTTCGACCGTGATCTGCTCACCCTTGAAGGTCAGCGTGGTGCCGGCCGAGCGTGCTGACGCGAAAAAGCGGATGCTCTTCACCGGAAAGTCGCGCTCCTCCAGCAGACGACGCACCACGGCGCCGACCTGTCCGGTGGCGCCGACGACGCCGATGTTAATGCCGGGGGTGTTGGCTGAGCTGGTCACGTGTGGTTCCTAACGTCTGTGGGGCTGTCTCCCGTGGCTAATTCAGGAAATTCGGACTGCTTGCTGGCATTTCGGCCCCCGGAGCGGATGCCGGTGGTCGATTTTCTGATTTAGCCCCCGAGAGTCGGGGTGATGGGCTTCATTCTGTCAAAACGGGAGTTCCTCCCCCTGCCACCCGGCCTAACTCTCGCAATGTCTAAACCCGAGAAAGTGGACCCGCGTAATTACGCGGAAGTTGAAAACCAACGGGACAATTTGCAGGAGTTATGACGGTGAGGCGGGGCATCCGTTTGGCGACGTGTGAGTTTTTAGGCCATTTGGGGCCTCGACCGGGTCAAAACTCGCACCTCGGCGGGACTAGCGGCCGGAGCCACCGTGCACGACGGCTTCGATCTCACCGTCGAGCCCGAACGCGGTGTGTACCACGCGGAGGGCCTCGTTGATGGTGTCGGCGCGGGTGACGACCGAGATGCGAATCTCACTGGTCGAAATCATCTCGATGTTGATCCCGGCCTCGTAGAGCGCCTCGAACAGCTTCGCCGAGACGCCGGTATTGGTGCGCATACCTCCGCCAACCAGGGCGAGCTTGGCGATCTGGTCGTCGTACTGCAGGCTCTTGAAGCCGATGAGCTCTTTCTCATTGGTCAGCGCGGTGAGCACCTGCTGGCCCTCCGACTTGGGCAGGGTGAACGAGATGTCGGTGAGCCCGGTGGCGGCGGCCGACACGTTCTGCACGATCATGTCGACGTTGGCGTTGGTGCGCGCGACGATCTTGAAGATGAGCGCGGCCTTACCGGGAATGTCGGGCACACCGACCACGGTGACTTTGGCTTCGCTCAGGTCAGCGGCGATTCCGGCGATGATTGGCTCTTCCACAATTACTCCATTTTCTCGCGCGGTCGCAGCGTTGTACACGATGGTGCCGGTGTTGTTGTTGAACGAGGAGCGCACGTGCAGGGTGACGCCGTGCCGGCGGGCATATTCCACAGCGCGAATGTATAGGACTTTGGCTCCGGCAGCGGCGAGTTCGAGCATCTCCTCGCTGGTGACGCGCTCGAGTTTGCGGGCATGGGGAACGACCCGCGGATCCGCGGTGAAGACGCCATCGACATCCGTGTAGATTTCGCAGATGTCGGCGCCGAGGGCCGCGGCGAGGGCGACGGCGGTGGTGTCCGAACCGCCGCGGCCGAGAGTCGTGATGTCCTTGGTATCGCGATTGAAGCCCTGGAAGCCGGCGACGATGGCGACGGCGCCCTCGTCGAGGGCCGAGCGGATGCGGCCGGGCGTGACGTCGACGATGCGCGCGGAGCCGTGGCGGGCATCCGTGATCATGCCGGCCTGGCTGCCGGTGAAGGAGCGGGCGTCGTAGCCGAGGCTCTTGATGGCCATCGCGAGCAGCGCCATCGAGATGCGTTCGCCAGCGGTGAGCAGCATGTCGAGCTCGCGCGGGGCGGGAAGCGGCGTGACCTGGTGGGCGAGGTCAAGCAGTTCGTCGGTGCTGTCGCCCATCGCCGAGACGGCGACGACGACCTCGTTGCCGGCCTTGCGGGTGTCGACGATGCGCTTGGCGACCCGCTTGATGCTTTCGGCGTCGGCGACGGATGATCCGCCGAACTTCTGCACGATCAAGGCCATGGGACTCCTGAGATGGGGGTGTGCGGCCTGTTGTGCGGGCCGCGTCCAAGTTCCCATCCTAAATGCTGGTGCTGGCGGGCCGGTGCCATGTGACGTTGCGCGGCAGAGGGGGTGCGGCGGTGGGTGGGGTATGCGGGGCCGGGTGGGGGTGTGCGGGGGTAGGTGTGCGGGGGTCGGTGTGCGAGGGTCGGTGTGCGGGGGTCGGTGTGCGGGGGTCGGTGTGCGGAGGCGGCATCCGCTCGCTGGGCCCACCTTATGGCCCGGGGCCCAGTCTATAAACTGGGCCCAGGGACGGGGCCCGGGCCCCGTCCGCAAGAACGAGGGGTGCGCTAGGCGCAGCGGAGGCGACCGGGCTAGTGAGTGACCTCGCGGCGGCCCTCAAAGGCGCGGCCGAGCGTGACCTCGTCGGCGTACTCGAGGTCGCCGCCCACGGGCAGGCCGGAGGCCAGACGGGTGACCTTGATCTCCAGGGTGGTGAGCAGGCGGGAGAGATAGGTGGCGGTGGCCTCTCCCTCGAGGTTCGGGTCGGTCGCGATGATGACCTCCTGAACGGTGTTGTCGGCGAGGCGCTGCATCAGCTGGCGGATGCGCAGGTCGTCGGGTCCGACGCCGTCGATCGGGCTGATGGCCCCGCCCAGCACGTGATAGAGGCCCTTGAACTCGCGGGTGCGCTCGATCGCAACGACGTCCTTGGCCTCTTCGACGACGCAGATCGACGTGGGATCCCGGCGAGGATCCCGGCAGATCAGGCAGGTAGGCTGCTCGGAGACGTTGCCGCAGATGTCGCAGAACCGCACTTTGTCGCGCACCTCGAGCAGCACGTTGGCGAGCCGGGTTACGTCGAATTTCTCGGTCTGCAGGATGTGAAACGCGATGCGCTGCGCCGACTTCGGGCCGATACCAGGAAGCTGGCCGAGCTCGTCGATCAGTTCTTGGACGATGCCTTCATACATGGTTTAGTGGTCGTTTCTGGTTCGGGGCGCCGCGGAGTGCGGCTGTTCTTCGATGAAGGTGGCACCGAGAATCTCGCGCACGACGGCCTCGCCGTAGCGCTGCTTCTCAGCGAAGGACGGCGCCCGCGACGGGTCCTTCGTGGAGCCGCGCTGGCCGGACGCGTTCGGGTGCTGGCGGGGGGCTTGTGCGCTCTCACCGAGGTTGGGTTGACCGAGGCTGGAGCGACCGGCATTCTGCTGGACAGCGGTCTCGTGACCGGCGGTCTGCGGGCCTGAGTTCTGCGGGCCTGAGTACTGCGGGCCTGACTTCTGCTGGGGCGCGCCCTGGGGCTGCCGACTCTGCTGGGCGTTCGTGGGAACAGCACTTACGGGCACAGCGGATGCCTCAGCGTGCGCCTCGTAATTCGGCACGCGTTCGTCGGCGGGGGCGTCCATCTCGGGCGGAACGTCGTCGTCGAACGGCGGCGGTACGTCATCGTACGGCGGCTCGTCGTGGGACGTCGATACGAAAGCAGTCGCGGCCCAAGGTTCGTCTGACGCCACGCCCCCGGATGAACCCGCAGTCCCAACCGACTGTGCCGACACGGGCGATGACGATTCGGGGGCCAGAGCTGCTGGCGGTGCAGCGGTTTCGGGAGCCGGGGTATCCGTTGCGTCGTCGTCGAGAGCGGGCAGTGCCGGGCCGTTCGGTGAGCCGGGGATGGCTACGGTCGCCCATCCGCTGGTGGATGCAGCGACGGGCGACGCGCCTTCAGCGGCCGGCATAGTGCGGGGAGTTACGTCGGGTTTCTGGGCAGACGGCGCGGTCGCAGTGTTCTCAGTCGCAGCAGCCGCAGCAGCCGCAGACGGCGCGCTTGTCGGGGACGCCGGCGAATCCGCTGCCTCGAGATTCGGGACGGCCGAGCCGACAGCATCCGCTGCTGCCGAGGGCGATTCGGGTGCCGGGCCTGCTGGCGCAGGCTCCGCGGCGGCGGCGGGTGCGGCACCGGACGCCGCGCTCGGCGAGGAAGTCTCGCGCCCAGCGTCGACGCGCGCGATGAACTTGACCCGCAGGCCGAGCACAGCGACGATCGCGGTGCGCAAGAAGTCGCTCGTTCCCATTCCGGGGACCTTTTGCTGCTTGAAGCTCTCGACATCGGCGTGACTCGGGAACGACAGGGCGAGTACGTCGCCGTTCAGGCTGAGTACGTGGGCGGTGTAGACGACAAGCCACGCGGTGGTCTTCTCGTTCTTGACCGCTTCGAGAATCTCGGGCCAGGCGTCCTTGAGCTGTTGCAGGGAGACCGGGGCACTGGGGACGATGGGCGGTTTGGGCGCGGAGGGCGCGTCCGCAGCCAACGGTGCTCGCGTTCCCGCCGCAGCCTGCGTTCCCGGAATGGCGGTCTCGACCGGCTCGACCGACGCATTGGCGGCGGGCTCGCGGGTAGCAGCGGCGCCACCGGCAGCGGCGGAGCCACCGGCAACAGCAGCGACACCGGCAGCGGCGGAGCTGGCAGCCTGCGTTCCCGGGATGGCGGTCTCGACAGGCTCGACCACCGGATGGGGGGCGGACTCGCGGGCAGCAGGAGCACCAGCAACGGCAGCCACAGCGGGCACAGCCGCCACGCCGTCGACGCCGATACGACGCTCCAGGCGCTCGACCCTCGCGAGGGCGCCGCGAGTTGAGTCGTCGGTCGCGGGAATCAGGGACCGCGCGATCATGAGCTCAAGATGCAGGCGCGGCGAGGTGGCCCCGCTCATCTCGGTGAGCGCCGCGTTGAGAATGTCGGCGGTGCGCGAGAGTTCGGCCGGCCCGAAGGCCGCGGCCTGCACGGTCATGCGTTCCAGCTCGTCTTGCGGCACGCCGCGCAGCACGGCCGCGGCCCCCGCGACGCTTGTGGCCGCGACGATGATGAGGTCGCGCATGCGCTCGAGCAGATCTTCGACGAAGCGGCGCGGATCTTGCCCGGTCTGGATGACCCGGTCGACCGCGTCGAAGGCTGCAGCGGAATCACGGGCACCGATGGCCTCGACGGCCTCGTCGAGCAGCGATGCACTCGTGTAGCCGAGCAGCGCCACGGCGCGATCGTATTCAATGGACTGGCCATCAGACCCGGCCATGAGTTGGTCGAGCAGCGACAGGGTGTCGCGCGGCGAGCCGCCGCCGGCGCGCACCACGAGCGGCAGCACGCCGGGCGCGACGACCATCTTCTCGGTGTCGCACATCTGCTGCACGTACTCGAGCATCGGCCCCGGAGGCACCAGCCGGAACGGATAGTGATGGGTACGCGAGCGGATGGTTCCGATCACCTTTTCGGGTTCGGTGGTCGCGAAGATGAACTTCACGTGTTCCGGCGGCTCTTCGACAATCTTGAGCAGCGCGTTGAAACCCTGCGGGGTGACCATGTGGGCCTCGTCGAGGATGAAGATCTTGTAGCGGTCGCGGGCGGGCGCGAAGATGGCGCGCTCGCGAATGTCGCGGGCATCGTCGACACCGTTGTGACTCGCCGCGTCGATTTCGACGACGTCGAGCGAACCGCCGCCGTCTCGGGCGAGCTCGACACAGCTCGGACAGACACCGCACGGGGTGTCCGTCGGGCCCTCAGCACAGTTGAGACAGCGGGCCAGGATGCGCGCCGATGTGGTCTTGCCACAGCCGCGGGGGCCGCTGAACAGATAGGCGTGGTTCACCCGGTTGGTGCGAAGCGCCGTCATCAGCGGATCAGTCACTTGGGACTGGCCGATCATCTCGGCAAAGGTCTCTGGCCGGTAGCGGCGATACAGGGCGGTAACCACGATCTCAATGGTACTTGCCGCAACCGACACTCGCCCCCGCCGCGGCATCCGCTGCGACAATCGTGAAGCGGATGCCGCGGCGCGTTGAACCGACGACGGCGACATCAACGACGCTGACACCGGCCGGGCTGACCGCGCTGATGGTGGCGCAACCCTGGGTGCTCGCCGTGCTCGCGATCGGGGCTGCGGTGCTCGTGACCTGGACCTTCTGGCCCCGCAGAGAACGGGAAGACACCGACCGGGATGACGATCGTGATCGATCGGCCGATGCCGTTCCGGTTGGCGTCCGGGCCGCCGACTCCGACGCCGCTGGAGCCTCCCCCACTCCCCGGGGTCAGCTCCGGATCCCTCCGCTGCCGCGACGGAGACCTCGGCCGCGTCCGCTCCCGGGGGCTCGTCAAACCATCCGAGCGGCCGGCCAGTGCAATGATCGCCCGGCAGCTCGTCCTCGCGGTTGCGGCGCTTCTCGCCGCCGCGCTCGTTCCCGCCGACTCGAGGTGGACCGACGCGACGTTTACGGATTCTGAATTCGTCGCATCCGCTGTGACAGCAATCGTGGTGCCAGCACCGGTGATCGACACCTGCACGGCGGCGAGCGTGCTCGTGTAGCTCAGCCTCGTGCCGCGGATCGTGCTGACCTGGCACTATCCGACCACCGGATACGCGGCGGCCAATGCCCGCTATTACAAATCGAACACCGGGTTCGGCGGGCTCATAGAGGTCTCGCTCGGCAGCGGGGTGAGCACGTCTGAGCCGGTATCGGGAACGTTCACGTCGACCTTCGAGGGTGCGCTGCTCGGCGGACTGCTCGGCGGGGCGGGCGACGTCGGGGTCGCTGCGGCCCACTCGAGCGGGCTCGCTCATCTCGAGCGCGCACGCCACGTTCCCGCTGCTGGTCGGCGCCGGAACCTGCACGATCGTGAACGCCTGACCCATTACCGCTGAGGTTCCCGCTTACAACTGCGGAGATTCGGCCGCGCTGGCCCAAAACGTAACGAAACTGGCCGCCGCCATGGAAAATCTCCGCAGTACTGAACGGGCCCGAGAGTAGAACACATTGGAGCCTGCCGGTCGCCGCCATCTCCCGCATCTATCGCGTGCCGACCGGCCCCAGTGCAGGTCTGCGGAGATTCTCGGCGATCCCAGCCCAGTTAGGCCACAAGCGACCCAAGGAGGGCGTCTTCTCCGCACTTCTGAACCGCTGCTGAAGCATACGGGGCCGGCCTCTCCTCCCCAGTCTCCGAATTCTGGTGGCAATCCACAACTTGCGCGCACCTCGCCGAGCACAGCGTCATTCGTCGCACTATGCAGTCATGAGCCACGACCTTGTCACTGTTGGCGCAACTTGGGGCACGTCGCCACGTCACAGCAACTGGCGGGTATCGGGGCCAGCCGACGATCAGTGAAATCTGCAGTGGACTCCGGGCTGATCAGGCACGTTGCCCACGGCGTATTTTCCTGCGGGCACCTCGACGCGCCGACTCTCACCGCACTGCAAGTTGGCGGGCGGGTCGATTGTCTGACTCGCCTGTCGCAGCTCGGCATCTGGAGCGGAATCGCGCGGCCAGGACTGCATCTCCGCTTGCGCCCGCACCACCACCAGCGACGATTGGCCCCCGGCGCATCGATCCATTGGAGTCGCGCCTTCCACTGCTGGGCACCGGTGTTCGAAGTATCACCGTTTGACGCCGTGCTGCAAGCGTTGTCGTGCCTCGACGATGTCGACGCGCTGGCATGCCTGGAGTCCGCGCTTTTCATGAGGTTCATCACGGAGGACGACCTCGAAGAGCTCCTCCGTCTGGCCCCTGACCACCTGCGCGCGTTGCTGCGCCTCCTCGATCGCGGGGCGCAGTCCGGATTTGAAACGTTCAGCCGGGTGGGGTTCATCCGCGCGGGCTTTCGGGTCGCGACACAATTTTATGTGCCGGGTGCTGGCCGCGTCGACATGCTCGTGAATGGGTGCGTCGGAATAGAGACCGACGGTGAAGAATGGCACGGTCCGGAACGATTTCTGCCCGACCGCAGCAAAGATCGCGAAGTTGAACGGCAGGGGATTCGGGTCCTCCGCTTGGCCAGGCCACACATCTTCGACACGTGGCACACTACCCTCGAGACGGTGCGTCGCATGGTAAACGACGCCGAGGACGCAGCAGCCTGGAAGCGTCGTTCGTAACGGCGGAGATATGGCAGAAATCGCCCCAATCACGCCAGATTCTGGGCTGAACGCGAAAATCTCCGCAGTTCTGCACGGCGAGCGCGGGAGGCCAAGCCTGGGGCGGGGTCAGCGCACCGTCGCCAGGGTCTGGCGGGCGATCTCGAGCTCCTCGTTGGTCGGAATCACGAGCACCGTGACCGCGGAGTCGTCGGCGCTGATCACGCGGGCGCCGCGCGCGGCGGCGGCATTGCGCTCGGGGTCGATGCGAATGCCCAGGGCCTCCAGCCCGGCAAGGGCGCGCTCGCGCACGAGCGGCGCGTTCTCGCCGACACCGGCGGTGAAGGAGATCACGTCGACCCGTCCGAGCTGGGCATAATACGCCCCGACGTAGCCCTTAACCCGGTGCACGTAAACGTCGATCGCGAGCTGCGACGGCCCGTCGCCAGCGGTCGCGGCCACGATCACGTCGCGCATATCGCCCCGCCCGGTCAGACCGAGTAGTCCGCTGCCCCGGTTGAGTAGTTTGTCGATCTCGGGAAAGTCGAGTCCGGCCCGGCGATGCAGGTGGAACAGCACGCCCGGGTCGATGTCGCCGGAGCGGGTGCCCATGACGAGTCCCTCGAGCGGTGTCATGCCCATACTGGTCTCGACCGAGCGGCCGCCCTCGACCGCGCAGGCCGACCCGCCATTGCCGAGGTGCAGCACGATCTGGTTGAGGTCTTCGACCGGTCGCTGCAGAAAGTTCGCCGCCTCGCGCGCCACAAAGCCATGGCTGGTGCCGTGAAAACCATAGCGACGGATGCGATACCGCTCGGCCAGATCGGCATTGATCGCGTAGGTGAAGGCTTCGGGCGGCAGCGTCTGGTGAAATGCCGTGTCGAAAATGGCCACGTGCGGCACGTCAGCGAATGCCTCGACGGCCGCGACGATGCCCTGCAGCGCGCCCGGATTGTGCAGCGGCGCCAGCCCCGACAGCTCGTCGATGTCCTTCTCAACCTGCGGCGTGACGAGGGTCGGCTGGTGAAAGCGGGCTCCGCCGTGCACGACGCGGTGCCCGACGGCCACCGGAACGTGCCGCGCAAGCGACGGCCCGTGGGCCCGGAACGCTTCGAGCATCACGGCGAATCCGGCCGTGTGGTCGGGAATGGGCAGCTCGCGCTTCCACTTTCGATCAGCGGATGCCGGAACGTGCGTCTCCGCAGAAGCCTCCGCCGCCGATACCTCGGCCTTCACCCCGGCGATGGAGTGCACGGAATCGCCGACGACCTCGCCGATGCGCTCCACCATTCCGCTCGCCAGGGTGGTCTCGGTGTCCATCTCAATGAGCTGGTATTTGAAGGAGCTCGAACCGGAGTTGACGACCAGAACGGCGGTCATCGGGTGGCTCCGGCCGGGGTGGCGTCAAGGGCCGGCACCGCGGCATCCGTCAGGCCGGCAGCCTGGATGGCGGTGATCGCGACGGTATTCACGATGTCCTGTACCAGGGCGCCGCGAGAGAGGTCGTTGATCGCCTTGCGCAAACCCTGCAACACGGGGCCGATCGCGACCGCGCCGGCGCTCCGCTGCACGGCCTTGTACGTGTTATTGCCGGTGTTGAGGTCGGGGAAGATGAACACGGTGGCGCGCCCGGCCACGCTGGAACCGGGCATCTTTGTGGCGGCGACAGCGGCATCCGCTGCGGCATCGTACTGAATCGGGCCCTCGACCAGCAGATCGGGGCGGCGCTCCCGCACGAGGGCGGTGGCGGTGCGCACCTTCTCGACGTCGGCGCCCTCTCCGGAAGACCCGGTGGAGTACGACAGCATGGCGATGCGCGGCTCGATGCCGAACTGCACCGCCGTGGCGGCAGCGGAGATGGCGATGTCGGCGAGCTGCTCGGCGGTAGGTACCGGAATGACGGCGCAGTCACCGTAGACCAGCACGCGGTCGGCGAGCGCCATGAGGAACACACTCGACACCACGCCGACGCCGATCTGCGTCTTGATGATCTCGAAGCTTGGCCGAATGGTGTGCGCGGTGGTGTGGGTGGCGCCGGAGACCATGCCATCGGCGAGCCCGAGCTGCACCATCATCGTGCCGAAGTAGCTCACGTCGGTGACGGTTTCGTTGGCTTGATCCAGCGTGATTCCCTTATGTGCCCGCAACTGCATATATTCCTGCGCGAATTTGAGGCGCAGCAGGTCGTCATAGGGGCTCACCACGTGGGCCTTGGAGATATCGAGACCAAGGCCGATGGCGCGCGAGCGCACCTCGAACTCTTCGCCGAGAATGGTCAGCTCGACCACATCGCGGGCCAGCAAGGTGGCGGCAGCGCGCAACACGCGGTCGTCCTCCCCCTCCGGCAGCACGATGTGCTGGCGGTTCTGGCGCGCCCGCTCGAGCAGCGCGTACTCGAACATGAGCGGCGTGACGACTTCGGCCCGGCTCACATCGAGCCGGTCGAGCAGGGCCGCCGCGTCGACGTGCGTCTCGAACAACGCCAGCGCAGTGTCGTGCTTGCGCTGCGAGTCGGCGGCGAGGCGTCCGCGGGTGCGGGTGATGCGCATGGTCGTGTCGTAGGAACCGAGCGAGGTGCGAATGATCGGCAGCGAGGGCGCGAGGCCCTCCATCAGCTGCTGGATAGCGTCGGGGAGGTCGAAACCGCCGTTCAGCACGATTCCGGCAATCGAGGGGAAGGTGGCGGAGGCGTTGGCCAGCAGCACGGCCAGCAGCACGTCTTCGCGGTCGCCCGGAACGACGACGACGGCGCCCTCGATGAGGCGCGGCAGTACGTTGACCATGGACATGGCCGCGACAACGACGCCGAGCGCCTCGCGGGCGAGCAGGGCGGGGTCACCCTTGATCAGGTGGCCCTCGGTGGCCTCCATGATGCTCTGCATGCTCGGGGCGACAAGGTAGGGATCTTCGGGAATGGCCCAGATCGGCACGCCGAAGGCTCCGCCCGAGCGCGCCGGCTGGGCGTTGGTCGTAGCCCGCACCGAGTCGATAATCTCGGCCAAGGCGGTTTCGTCGGCCCGGTTGACGATGATCGCCAGAATGGATGCGTGTTCGTCGCGCAGTTCCGCCAGCGCCACGTCGGTCTGCTGGCCGATGTCCACGGCCGAACGGGCGTCGCTCTGGCCGAGGCGTTCGCCCTCGCCGGGGCCGACGCGACCGCCGAGCACGAGTAGCACGGGGGCTCCGAGGTTCGCGGCGATGCGGGCATTGAAAGCCAGCTCGGTAGGACTGCCGACGTCGGTGTAGTCGCTGCCGATGACGACGACCGTGTCGCAGTTGGCTTCGATCGCCTTGTATCGGGCGACGATCACGGCCAGGGCCGCGTCGGGGTCGGTGTTGACGTCGTCGTAGCTGACACCGATGCTCTGCTCGTAGGTCTGCCCGGCCGCGGAACCGGGGCCAGCATTGGCCTGCAGGTGACGCAGCAGGAGCTCGACGACGTAGTCGGGTTCGGTTGCGGTGCGAGCGACCGGGCGGAACACGCCGACCCGTTCCACCAGGTGGGTGAGCGTGTCGACCACGCCGAGCGCAATCGAGGATTTGCCGGTATTACCTTCGGCGCTGGTGATATAGATGCTTCGAGCCACGATGTCCATTCAAGCGTATTCGGGTTGGGAGAGTGTGGGGCGTGGGTCAGACGCTGGGCGAGACATCCGGCCTTCGCGGTTCGCGAGCGAACGCGTCAAACCAGCCACGCGACGCGGTGCCGCGGCTAGACATTGTCGGCGCCGGTCTCGGCGGCGGCGGCATCCGCTTGGGAAGACCAGGACCAGTTCGTGATGGACGGAACGTCTTCGCCGTGGTCGCGGGTGTATTGGCGGGCGGCGAGGCGGGCATCCTGCATCTGCTGCCGCAGCAGGCCAGCGCGGGCGGCGAGCCCGGGGGTGCGGTCGATGACGTCCATAACGAGGTGGTACCGGTCGAGGTCGTTGAGCATGACCATGTCGAACGGGGTCGTCGTGGTGCCGATCTCCTTGTAGCCGCGGGCGTGCAGGTTCTCGTGGCCGTGGCGCTTGTAGGTGAGCCGATGAATGAGCCACGGATAGCCGTGATAGGCGAAGATGATGGGCTTGTCCGGCGTGAAGACGGCGTCGAAGGCGCTGTCGCTCAGGCCGTGCGGGTGGTCATCCTCGGACTGCAGGCGCATCAGGTCGACGACGTTCACGACCCGCACCATGAGCCCGGGCAGGTTCTCGCGCAGAATCTCGGCGGCGGCGAGCACCTCGAGCGTGGGCACATCGCCGGCGGCGGCAAGCACGACATCGGGGGCGAGACCGGCAACCTCGGTGCCAGCCCAGTCGAAGATGCCGAGGCCACGGGTGCAGTGCGCGACGGCCTGCTCCATCGTGAGCAGGTTCGGCGCCGGCTGCTTGCCCGCCACGACGATGTTGACATAGTTGACGCTGCGCAGGCAGTGGTCGTAGGTGGAGAGCAGCGTGTTCGCATCGAAGGGCAGGTAGACCCGCACGACGTCGGCGCTCTTGTTGACGACGTGGTCGATGAAACCCGGATCCTGGTGGCTGAACCCGTTGTGGTCCTGCCGCCAGACGTGCGAGCTCAGCAGGTAGTTGAGGCTCGCGATCGGCGCCCGCCACGGGATCTCGGCGGTCACCTTGAGCCACTTGGCGTGCTGGTTGAACATGGAATCCACGATGTGGATGAACGCTTCGTAGCAGTTGAACAGCCCGTGCCGCCCGGTGAGCAGGTAGCCCTCGAGCCAGCCCTGACACTGGTGCTCGCTCAGCATCTCCATGACGCGGCCAGCGCGGGCCAGGTTGGTGTCGCCGGGTTTCAGCTCCGCGTTCCACTGCTTGTCGGTTACCTCGTAGACCGGCGGGGCCAGCCGGTTCGACGCGGTCTCATCAGGCCCGAATATGCGAAAATTCTGCGGATTCAAACGGATGACCTCGGCCAGGTAGCCGCCCAGCACGCGCGTAGCCTCGTTCAGCGTTGCACCCGGCTCGGGCACGTCGACGGCGAAATCGCGAAAGTCGGGCAGGTGCAGGTCGCGGCGCAGGAGTCCGCCGTTGGCGATCGGGTTGGCGCTCATGCGCAGGTCGCCGTGAGGGGCGAGGTCGGTGATCTGTTTCACGGGAGCACCGTCTTGGTCGAACAGGTCTGCGGGACGGTAGGACAGCATCCACTGTTCGAGCAGAGCGGTGTGCGCCGGGGTGTCGCGGGCATTTGCCAGCGGAACCTGGTGCGCGCGCCACGTGTTCTCGACCTGCACATCGTCGATACGGGCGGGGCAGGTCCAGCCCTTGGGGGTGCGGAGGATGATCATGGGCCAGCGCGGGCGGGCGAAGTCCTCGTTGTTTGCGGCAGCCTGGGCGGCGGCGGCCTTGATCTCGGCGATCTGGTTGAGCACCAGGTCGAGGGTCTCGGCCATGCGGGCGTGCACGAGCATCGGGTCTTCGCCGTCAAAACCGCCGCTCACTATATACGGAGTGTGACCGTAGCCGCGCATCAGATCGAGCAGCTCGTCTTCGGGGATGCGCGCCAGCACCGTGGGGTTGGCGATCTTGTACCCGTTGAGGTGCAAAATGGGCAGCACGACGCCGTCCAGCAGCGGGTTGATGAACTTGTTGGAGTGCCAGCTGGTGGCAAGCGGGCCAGTTTCGGCCTCACCGTCGCCGACCACCGCGGCCACGAGCAGGTTCGGGTTGTCAAACGCGGCGCCGTAGGCGTGGCTGAGGGCGTAGCCGAGTTCGCCGCCCTCGTGGATGGATCCGGGCAGCTCGGGCGAGGCGTGGCTGGGGATGCCGCCGGGAAAGGAGAACTGGCGAAACAGCTTCTGCACGCCGTGCTCGTTCTGCTCGATGTCGGCGTAGACCTCGGTGTAAGTGCCGTCGAGGTAGGCGTTGGCGACCATGCCGGGGCCGCCGTGGCCGGGGCCGGTGATGTAGATGGTGCTCTGGCTGCGTTCGGCGATCGCACGGTTCAGGTGCGCGTAGAGAAAGTTGAGGCCGGGCGTGGTTCCCCAGTGGCCGAGCAGGCGCGGTTTGACGTGGTCGCGGGTCAGCGCCTCTTTCAGCAGGGCGTTGCCGAGCAAGTAGATCTGGCCAACAGCGAGGTAATTAGCGGCCCGCCACCAGGCGTCGATGCTCGCCAAGGCCGCTGCACTGAGGGGTTTTGGCGCGCGCGAGGGCCAGGTCATGGTGCCGGAATCGTCGATCATCGGTCCTCCGCGTTGTCGCGCGGCGACACAGCCGCGCTCCTTCCATCCTATTGAGCCTCGCCGACCGGCCAAGTGCCAAAGGTCCCAACAACCGCGTACTCGGCTAAATGGGGGCCACGATCTCCACGCGATCGTCGCGCGAAAGCGCAAAAAGTGCCCGTTTGAGACCCTCAATCGGGCACTTTTTGCGCTCTCGCGGGCAGAATGGGCATAGAAAAGACTCCTCGCGCACCTCGGCACAGTGGCGCAGCCCCGGTTACCCTTGCGGGTCATGGATACGAAAAAGACCCCTCGCGCACCCGCCAGAGCCCGGTTACCCTTGCTACGTTTCCGTCCTGGGGGAATTGGCCAAGGTGGCGCCACACGAGGAGCCGAAGTTCAGTTTAGGGTACGACGCTGGGCGGCACCAACCGGGGGGGCGGTCTGCGGAGGTGGCGGCGGCATCCGCTGGAAACAGGTAAGATTCTCTGGTGCCGTTGCTTTATTGCAACGGCGGCCAGGAGAATTCGCCTAGTGGCCTATGGCGCACGCTTGGAAAGCGTGTTGGGTGAAAGCCCTCGGGGGTTCGAATCCCCCATTCTCCGCCACAATGTTACCGCAGCGTGTTGGGTGAAAGCGCAAACCCCATTCGCAGGGTCCGAATCCCCCATTCTCCGCCACAGTGTTACCGCAGCGTGTTGGGTGAAAGCACAAACCCCATTCGCAGGGTCCGAATCCCCCATTCTCCGCCACAGTGTTACCGCAGCGTGTTGGGTGAAAGCACAAACCCCATTCGCAGGGTCCGAATCCCCCATTCTCCGCCACAGTGTTACCGCAGCGTGTTGGGTGACGCACAACGCCAATTCGCAGGGTCCGAATCCCCCATTCTCCGCCAAACGGATGCCCGCAGCCCGCTCCCCCTCGGCGGAGCGGGGACGCTAGACGCCGGCGCGGTCGGCGAGGCCGCGCACGAAGGCGGCCTGTCCGGCGTGCTGCAGGTCGTCGGAGAGCACACTGGCCAGGCGCACACCGAGCGTGACGACGGGGGTCCAGGACTCGTCGATGACCCGGTCGAGGTCTGCCGCGCTCAGGGTGGCCAGGTAGGCGATGCTCGCGCTGTGCACGGCGTCGTAGTAGCCGCCGAGCAGGTCGGCGTCGGCGCGCACGGCGGCGACATCGGCGGAGGTATGCCCGTAGCCGGTCGCCGTCGGCCCGAACGGCAGGTCGAATCGTTCAGCCCAGCCCTGGCCGATGTACACCTGCTCGATACCGGCGAGGTCGGCGAGGTGGTCGTCCTGCACGCGGGACAGGTGCCAGGTGAGCCACGCAATGGTGTTGGCGTCGGCATCCGCTCGAAAGGTGAGCGTGGCGACGGTGGCATTTTTCAGGGTGCGATGCACCGTGCCCTGGATGCGGGAGAACTCTTCGATGAGAAGTTCGGTGGGGGTCATGGGTCTCCTTGGTCGTTCTTTTAACGTACCCCGGCTGGTCATTCTGCCGTCCTAGTACTCATCCGACGGATGCTGGCCCTCCTCCAGATCGAAACACGGTGAGAACGACGTAATTTTCAGTTCGGTGCCGGGAGCCCCGATCGACGCGCTGTAGAAGTCGCCTTGAGCGCCCGTCATATCCACCCGCGGTGCCCCCTGCCTGGTTTTGCGCCTCTCGACCACCACGCCGTCCTTCTTCTCCCATGCCGCGGCAATAATTTCGATCATGGCCTCAGAATCGACATCACCGATCAAAGTGACGGTCGTTCGACCGGGCCAAGCCAACTGATCATTCGCGCACCCCAAGAGATGCGCCTTCTGCGTCTGGGTCTGATCGCCGACATTTTCAACGGGAACGAGAGCCGCAGTCTCATCCTCCATCGCCATTGCGATGCCCTTAGCTGTCTGCAGATCCATGAAGGAATCACTTCCCTCATTCATCATTGTGCACGACGCCAACAACGCCGTAAGGGTAAGCATCCCGAGGACAGCCACGTATTTTCGCTTGGGATTCATCCGTAAATCAGCTCCTGAAGGTCTCTGACAACTTCTCGATTATTCACATCGTCAGTGGCGACGAGGTTGTGGCATCCATCGGAGAGACCTGTCTCGCTGGGCACATGGACTCCTCAGTACTTCATGCCCGGCTTCGTGCCGCCCTCCAGCTCGAAACACGGCGAGAACGAAGTAATGTACACTTACGTGCCCGAATTCCAGATGGCCGCATTGTAGAAGCCACCCGTGGCAACACGCATATCAACCTGGGCATCATCGCCCGTGGTGTCATCCTCCTCGACGGTGACGCCTTCCTTGACTTTCCAAGCCGCCGCGATGCGGTCGACAATACCTTGAGTGTCCACCTCGCCAGAAAATGTCAGAATCGTTCTACCCGACCACTGATAGGTTTCATCAGTACAGCCGAGCAGGAATGAAGATTTCATTTGAGTCTGGTCCGCTACATCCTCCGGCGGCACCAAGAGTGCGGTCTCGTCCTCCATCGCCATCGCGATGCCCTTCGCCGTCTGGAGATCCATGGTGGCTGACTCGTTCGTTGACGCGCACGACGACAGCGCGACGGAGCACGCCACGGCAAGCATTGCGGCCCCGATGCGTCGACGACTCACTCGAGAAATCCGCCGTGCCGGCCGGCTGTTTGCGTTCACCATCCGACGCGCCTAATACTCATCCGACGGATGCTGCCCTTCCTCAAGCTCGAAACAGGGCGAGAACGACGTGATGTAGAGCTGCGTGCCCGAATTCCAAATGGCTGCTGTATAGAACCCGCCTGTCGCGACCGTCATGTCGACTTCGGCATCGTTACCAGTGTTGAAGGCATCCTGATCCACTGTGACACCATTTTTGAGCTGCCACGCCGCTGAAATGCTGTCAACAACGCTCTGGGGGTCAACGCCACCCGCAAAGGTCACAACAGTCCTCCCGGACCACTGATGGCCTCCATCCCCACAACCAAGCAGGTGCGCAGTCTTCCGTTGAGTCTGGTCCGCTACATTTTCCGGCGGCACCAAGAGTGCTGCCTCGTCCTCCATCGCCATCGCGATGCCCTTGGCTGTCTGCAAGTCCATGGCGGTCTCCTTCTCTGCACCGGAAGGTGGTGCGCAAGCGGTGAGTCCCAGCCCCAGGACGAGTACGCCAGCTCCTATGCCAGCAATGATCGTCGATTTCACTTGTACATCCACTTCTCGAGGTCTCTGAGGACCTTATTGTTGCGCGGGTCGTCAGTAGCCACGAGGCTGTGATTGTCCACCATCACGGTCGGATACCATTTTGGCCCCTCATAATACGGCCCGGAGTCAAATGCGTCGCTGGACCGCGGATTGTTGCCGTCGCCGACGCCACCAGTGCCCTGTGCGACCTGCAGAATGTCTTCGTAGGAGAAGTCGGCGTAGGTAGTGGTTGAATCGGCT
The DNA here is from genome assembly GCF_900103805.1 of Cryobacterium flavum. Classification (GTDB taxonomy): domain Bacteria; phylum Actinomycetota; class Actinomycetes; order Actinomycetales; family Microbacteriaceae; genus Cryobacterium; species Cryobacterium flavum. The sequence goes on from NZ_FNIB01000005.1 coordinate 131,520, forward strand.
GTCCAGTCTTTTGGCATCCACGCTCCCGACAGGGAGACCACCGAGTCGTAGTGGGCTCCGGATACTTCCGCCGAGGTGATGTTGGCGAGCCCCCAGCTGTGGCCGATGGCGGTCGAGGTGGCGGCGGCGAACAGGGGGTCCGTGGCCAGGCCCGTTTCGAAGGCGGCCAGGAACGGGCCGGTTTGTTCGGCGAAGTCTGCGCTATTCGCATCGGGGATTCCTTTGGCCAGGCCACCACGAGTGCCGTCTGAGTCTCCGGGAAAGAGATCATCCTTGTAGATGAACGCAACAGTGTCCGGATGATTGTCGACGAACCACTGGGACACCGTTTGGACCGAGCCGTCGTAGAACATGTCCATATTGCTCATCGTGCCGGGCACGTAGGAGATGCGCTGACGCGTTTCACTTGACGGCGTTCCGCGCATTTCGATGATGCGCGCGCCCTCATGATCGTAGAGGTAGAGCTGATTCTTGCCGTCGACCGTTCGCTGCAGGTAGCTGCGCTCGTCCTCCAGCTGTTCGAGTTCCTTGGCGATCTGGTCACTTCTGCCGTAACTCTGCTCCCACCGGCCCCGCGTGCGGTCCATACCGGCGTTTTCAGCGTCGAGCTTGGCGGATTCGGCGTCGATTTCGGTGATTCTGGTGCTGGCGTTGAGGCGGTTGGCGGCGACGCGGGCGAGGGCTGGTAGTCCGTTCAACGATCCGAGCAGGACCGGGGCCCCGGCGATGAGGGCGAGCTGAGCGGGTTCGCCCAGTTGCTGCCACCGCTCGGGGACGGTCTCGGGGGTGGCCGTCAGCATCCGCTTCACCAGGTCGGAATTGGTAGCGATCAGCACGGCCAGATCGGCTTCCGACAGCGTATTCATGCGGGCGATCAGGTCGTCGACCGAGCCGCGCACTGCTGCGTTCGTGCCGAACCACGCGGTCGCACCGAGCACTTGGTCCGACCCGAGGTCGCGCACACAGGTGGCATCGGCGGTGCGGCGCCGCGTCGCGAGTTCGTCCCAGAGCACATCGATGGCGGCGATCTGCGCGTAGGTGGTCTCGAAGGCCTCCTCCTGCCGAGTCTGGCGAACATCAGTGGGCATGAAGATGAAGGTGTCGCCCGGGGTGGTGAAGTCGGTTTTACCGAATTGCAGGTCGGAGAGGTCGCTGTCGGCGGTGGTGCGCCGCGCTGCGAGCAGGCGCTGCTCGCCCTGAAGTTCGTCGACCGTGACGGAATATGTTTCGAGGGCGGCGGCCTGCGCGTCCAGCCCGCGAATCAGCAGGTCTATCTCGGGAACCAGGCCCCACGAGGCGTTCCACGAAGGCGTCGCGGGAGACCGCGGTCCAGTCGGTCGTTGCAGCCTGGGCTTGCGCGGCGGCGAGCGCTGTTTGCAGGGTGCGGAGGGCACCCGCTTTGCGGAACGCGTACGGGCCTCGGACAGGATGCTGTCTGGCTCACCCAACCCCGGATTGGCGACGGTCCAAATGGTCAGTTCGCCTGCCGGCCGAGAGCGGAGTCGGTCGCGTGAAAATTTTCAGCCACGGTGCTCGGGAAGTCGCCGAGCGCGGTCAGCGCCAGCGCGGCCAGGTCGGCTCGTGCGCTCTGCTGGGACGTCGCGTCGCGCAAGGCAGCCGCGACCGAGTCGCTCTGCAGGGCACCCTCTGGCCAGCGAAATATCCAGTCGGAAAAGCTCAGCTGTGCCGCGGCCCCGGACAGGGTCGTCGACAGGCCGTCCAGCACCGAATCAGTCACCCGCAAAGTCGGCATCAGCATCCCCCGGCTACAAATCGACGTGCCCCCTGCTCGAGCTTAGCGGCGGAAAGCGCTGACCTCGGTGGCTTTGACCGAGAGCCAGACGGTGGAGCCGAGTTGCAGGCCGAGGTCGGCAACGGCGGCGGGGGTGAGTTCGGCGATGACCTCGGGGTCGCCGCTCGTGCGCAGGCGCACGCCGCCGCTGCCGGGCTCGATGCCGGTCACCCGGGCCGACCAGACGTTGCGCGGGCTCGCGTGACGCGGCTGTTCGGTTTGCACGACGACGGATGCCGGGCGAAAGACGGCCGCGGCTGGAACGTTCTGGTCGGCCCCGCCGAGGGTGATGGCGCTCGCCGACGCCGGAGTGCCGGAAGACGCGGGCGTGAGGGCGGCGGCATCCGCTGGGCGAACGTGGAAGATACGGCCGTCGGGGGCGGCGACCGCGCCGTTCTGCACGCTGCCGACTACGAGGTTGACGCCGGCGAGGGCCGCGACGAACGGGTTGCGCGGGGCAGCGAGCACTGCTGCGGTCGTGCCCTCGTCGATGAGGGCCCCGTCGTGCAGCACAGCGACGCGATCGGCGAGCACGACCGCGTCGACGATGTCATGGGTGACGATGATTGCGCTCGTGCCGGTTTCGGCCAGCTGCTCGCGAATGAGCTGGCGCATGAACGGCGCGGTCTCCGCGTCGAGGGCGGCCATGGGTTCGTCGAGCAGGAGCACGCGCGGCCCGGCCGCGAGGGCCCGCGCGAGGGCGACGCGCTGCTGCTGTCCGCCAGAGAGTGCCGCCGGTTTGCTGCCGCCGAAGCCGTTCAGGCCGACGCGGTCGAGCCAGCGGTCGGCCTCTTTTCGGGCCTGGGCGGCGCTCAATTGGGCCTCGCCGACGCACAGCGCGAACGCCACGTTGGATCGGGCGCTGAGGTGCGGAAACAGCAGCGGGTCTTGCCCGAGCAGCCCGATGGCCCGGCGCTCTGGGGCTACGAAGCGGCCGGGGGCGGTGAGCACGGCGCCGTCGATGGTGACCGTGCCGTGGTCGGGCGCGGCGAGGCCGGCGAGCAGATCGAGCACGGTCGATTTGCCCGAGCCGTTCGGTCCGAGCAGCGCCAGCACTTCGCCGGGCGCAAGGGAGAGCTGCACGTCGAGGGTGAACGAGCCGCGAGTGAGCTGCAGGTTCGCCTCGAGCAGGGCGTTGGCGGCGGATTTCCAGAGGGCGGGGGTCATGAGAGCACGCTCGCCCGGCGGGTTCCGACCAGCACGAGGATGATCACGGCGACCGCGATGAGCAGCAACGACAGTGCCACGGCCTGGTCGGTCGTGACGCCAGAACCGTTGAACGCGGTGTAAATGGCAAGGGGCATGGTGCGCGTGACTCCGGCCTGGTTGCCAGCGAACAGAGCGGTCGCGCCGAATTCGCCGAGGGCGCGGGCAAAGCTCAATACCGTGCCGGCGAGCAGGCCGGGACCGACGAGCGGCAGCGTGATGCGTGCGAAGACGGTGCCGCGATGGGCGCCGAGGGTGGCGGCGACGCGTTCGTAACGCACGCCGGCGGTGCGCAGCGCACCCTCGACCGCGATCACGAGAAAAGGGAGCGCCACAAAAGTTTGCGCGATCACGACCGCGGTCGTCGTGAACGGAATGCGCAGCCCGGCGAGCTCAAGGGTGTTGCCGAGCACACCATTGCGACCGAGAAGGGAGAGCAGTGCGATGCCGCCGACGAGGGGCGGCAGCACGAGCGGCACGGTGACGAGTGCCCGCAGCACGCCGGCCAGGCGCGGTCTGGAACGGGCGATGACGACGGCGAGCGGCACTCCGAGCAGCAGGCAGAGCACGGTCGAAACGGATGCCGTCGCGAGCGAGAGTCCCAGCGGCTGCAGGGCTTCCGGCGAGAGGAGCAGGGCGGGCAGGCTGGGCCAGTCGACCTTGAGCAGGAGTCCGGCGAGCGGAAGCACGAGCAGAGCGAGGCCGATGCTCGCGGGCACATAGAGCAGGCGCGGGATCATGCGCTCGCCCTCCGGTGCGGCCTGCGCGAGTGCGCGCTCCGGGTCCGGTACGTAACGGACGGGGCCCGGGCCCCGTCCACGGGCCCAGTTTCTAAACTGGGCCCGTGGCCACAAGGTGGGCCCGGTGTCCCGCGGATGCTTGGGCGGCAGGGCAGAAGAACCCTCACGGAGCGAGAAAACCGTGGGCGGCCAGCACGGCCTGCCCGGCGGGCGAGAGCACGAGGTCGACGAAGGCCTGGGCGGTCTCAGCGTGCGCACTCTCCTTGACGACGGCGATCGGATAGTGCCCGACGACCGCGTCCGCTCCGGCCGGGGTCACGCCCTCGATGCGGCCGGGGTTCGCGGCGACGTCCGTCGCGTAGACGAGGCCGGCATCCGCTTCGCCGCTGGCGACCTTAGTGACGACAGCCGTCACATTCTGCTCCTCACTCGCGGGCGTGAGAATGACCCCAGCATTGGCGAGCAGGGTAGCGGATGCCGCCCCACACGGCACCTGCGCCGCGCACAGCACGGTGATCACACCGGAGCGGGCGAGATCTTCGAGGTTCTCGATGCCCAGCGGGTTGCCGGGGGCAACCGCGATGCGAAGCGTGTTGCCGGCGAATAGGGTGGCCGGGCCGGTGAGCCCGCCGTCGGCCAGCGGCTGCATGTTCTTCTGGTCGGCGCTCGCGAACACGTCGGCGGGCGCGCCGGCCTCGATCTGGGTAGCGAGGGTGGAGGATCCGTCGTAGGTGACCTGCACGTCGACGCCCGGGTTCTGCTTCTCCAGCAGGGTGGCGAGCTCGTCGAAGGCCGGGTTGAGGGAGGCGGCCGCGTAGACACTGAGGGTTTGGTCTGCGGTCGCGCTGGCAGCGGCGATATTCGGGGCGGTTGACGGCGCGCAGCCGGTGAGGGCCAGGGCGAGCACGGCCAGGGCGGCGAGGGACAGGCGGGTCACAGCATCCGTCCCGGAGTTTCGACGATCACGTTGGTGGCCTTGATCACGGCCACGCTGAGCGAGCCGATCTCGAGGCCGAGTTCGCGCACGGCCTCGCTCGACATGAGCGAGACGACGCGATGCGGGCCACACTGCAACTCGACCTGGGCCATGACCGTGTCCGTGGTGATGGCGGTGACGATGCCGACAAACCGGTTGCGGGCGCTGCGGCCCACTGTGGACGGGTCGGTCGGGGTGCTTGCCTGGTCGACGGCGAAGGCGGCGAGCGCGGCTCCATCGACGGCGAGACGACCGGATGCGTCGGCATCCGCGGCGAGACGGCCACCGTCTACCCAGCGTCGCACGGTGTCATCGCTGACACCGAGCAACTCGGCGGCCTCACTGATCCGATATTGCGTCATAAATGGCACAATAGCACCGCATCTGCGGTTTGGGCAGCCTGTCTGTTGAACGGTGTCCCCCGGCGCCCGTGGCTACTTCAGGAAATCCCGGTCGAACCTGCCACGTTGACGCTGCATGGGCTCATCCGGCCGACGATTTCCTGATTTAGCCACCGAGGCATCCGTCATAACTCCTGCAAATTGCTCGCCGGGGCTCTCGACTACCGCTGAAACAGGGGCATGTCGGCTCGGGCCTCGAGAAATTGCAGGAGTTATGCCGGTGGAACACCGATGAACGGATGCGGGTGGCCGCGAGGCCCCGCAGCGCCTAGCGTTAAGCCATGGCTATTCCTCCCCTTGTTGAGCCCGTTGATCAGCTCAGCGCGTCCGAATCCGCGCGTACTGCCCGGCAGCGTCGCCTCCCCCAGCTCAATGAACTCGGCCAGCGCCGCCTCGCCAACGCCCGGGTGCTCGTGCTCGGCGCCGGCGGGCTCGGCTCGCCCGCCCTGCTCTACCTGGCCGCGGCCGGCGTCGGCACCATCGGCATCGTCGACGGCGACGACGTGGAACCCAGCAACCTGCAGCGTCAAATTGCCCACGGGCAAGCGGATGTCGGCCGCCCGAAGGTAGACAGCGCCGCCGAGCGCATCATTGAGATCGCCCCCGAGACCAGGGTCGTTCGGCACGCCGAACGCCTCGTCGCGGCCAACGCAGCCGAGATCATCGGCGGCTACGACGTGGTCATCGATGGCACCGACAACTTTCCGACCCGGTTCCTCGTGAACGACACCTGCGCGCGGCTCAGGCTGCCGCTGGTGTGGGCATCCGTTTTGCGATTCGACGCCCAGCTCTCGGTGTTCTGGGCCACTCCGCCGGAGGGTTCCGGCGTGACCGGTGTGCACCTGCGCGATCTGTTTCCCACGCCGCCAGCCGCGGGCGAAGTGCCGAACTGCGCCGACGCGGGTGTGCTCGGCGCGCTGTGTGGCCAGGTCGGGTCGCTCATGGCGACCGAAACCATCAAGCTCATCACCGGGATCGGCTCGCCGCTGATTGGCCGCGTACTCGTGATCGACGCGTTGTCGGGCCGGTTCAGCGAGATTCCGTTGCTCGGGACCGGCATTGCCGCCGAGCCGACCGCTGCCGAACGAGCCGCCGAACAAGCCGAGGAAGCCGCTCGAGTGGCGATGACCAGCACCCCCGAGGTCACCAGCGTCGAGCTCGTCGACCGCCTCGTCGCCCAGGGCGCCGGTACCGACAACTTTCTCGTCGTGGACGTGCGCGAGCCGAGCGAATTCGCTGAAAGCTCGATTCCCACGGCCCGACTGTTGCCGCTCGGCGAACTGTTGACGGACGGCGTACTGTCGGCCAGCGGCCGCGCCGCGCTGCCGACGGACATGCCGCTGATTGTGCACTGCCACGCTGGCGGTCGGGCAGCGCGGGCCGCGAACGCCCTGCGTGAGGCCGGATTCGCCGATGTGTCGGTGTTCACCGGAGGGATCCTCGCCTGGGATGACCTCGTCACCGCCGGGCGAGCTCCCGGATTCGGTAGTCGCTGGGCCGCGCCAGAGCCCGCCCCGGCCGGGCGGCACGCCTCGGCGCGCGACGACGCTGGCAGTGCCAGCCAGTCCGACAGCCTGGTCTGAGCGGTGACCGACAACGAACGACACGCCGCCTCCTCGGAAGCTCCAGCTTCGACCGACGCGACTGGCTCCTCCGATTCACACGAGGTCAGGTCTGGCGATCACGCGGGGGCCGCACACCGTCACGCTGGACCCGACGAGGCATCCGATTCACGCGAGGTCACGTCCGGCCATCGAGAGAACGATCACGCACACCCCGACCGAGCGGATGCCTGTGCCCCCGCCGCGACCGCGCGCACCGTTTCCGAGCAACTCGCGGTCGTGCTCGGCAGCGTGGCTCCGCTGCTGCCCGTGCGGGTCGAGCTCGACGCCGCCCGCGGGCTGGTGCTGGCCGAAGACGTGCTCACGGTGACCGACACGCCTCCGTTCGACAACTCCGCGATGGACGGCTACGCCGTCATCCGCGCTGACCTGCTCAGGGCATCCGCTCAGAATCCGATCACCCTGCCGGTCGTCGCCGATCTCGCTGCCGGCACCGCAGAGAACCCACGCCTCGTTCCCGGGCAGGTGGCGCGCATCATGACGGGCGCGCCAATTCCCGATGGAGCGGATGCCGTCGTACCGATCGAAGACACCGACCAGGGCACCGAACTGGTCACGATCGTGCGGGCGCCCGATGTCGCAGCTCACGTGCGTCGTGCCGGCGAAGACGCCCACGCGGGCGATCGGGTGCTGCGCGCGGGCAGCGTGCTCTGGCCCACCCGGGTCGCCGCAGCGGCGAGCGCCGGAACCCGCTCTGTGCTCGTGCATCCAGCGCCGCGCGTAGCCGTCATCTCGACCGGGAGCGAACTCGTCACCCCCGGCAGCCCGACCCGTCGCGGCCAGATTCCCGATTCCAACTCCTTTCTGCTCTCGGCGGCCGTCGCTGAGGCCGGCGGTATTCCCGTGCGGATCGGCGCCGTGCCCGACGACGACGACGTGCTGCGCGCCCTGCTGACCGAGCTGGCCGGCACGGTCGACGTGATCGTGCTCTCCGGCGGTGTGAGCGTCGGAGCGTACGACGTGGTCAAAGCCGTACTGAAACCGCTCGGCACTGTGGATTTCGGCCCGGTCAAGATGCAACCCGGCAAGCCACAGGGCTTCGGACGCTGGCCCGCCACGGGCGACGTGCCCGGACCGCTCATCTTCGCCCTGCCCGGCAACCCGGTGAGCGCGTACGTGTCCTTCGAGGTGTTCGTGCGGCCGGCGCTGCGGCGTCTGCTCGGCCACGGCCTGGCTGACCCGATCGACCCAGCAGACGAAACGGCGACCGCACCGAACGACGGGGCCATGCGCACCGACACCGAGGCTCATACCGTCGGGACCACTGCCACGTCGCTGGACCAACCGTCACCAGACCACCCGGCCCTGCATCGCCGCACGATCACGGCCACCGTCGCCGACGGCTGGAACTCGCCGCCCGGACGCGCCCAGTACATGCCCGTGATCGTGACGCACCGAACCGTGATCGAGCATGCACCCGCCGTCATCACCGCCGAGGGGAGCACGAGTGCCAGCACCGGCAGCATCCGCTCCGAAGTACGCCCGGCCTCCCGCGGAGGGTCGGGTTCGCACCTCGTCGCCGGCCTGGCGCAGGCCAACGGACTCGCCATCGTGCCCGAAGACACGACTCACATTCGCGGCGGCGACCGCATCACTGTCATGCTGACATCATGACGCACACCACCGACACGGCCGGCGCGACCGTTCCCGCTCAGCTGTTCACCCACCTCGACTCGGCCGGACAGGCCCGCATGGTCGACGTGACCAACAAAGTTCCCACCGTGCGCAGCGCCACCGCCGCCGGCTTCGTGCGCTGCGGCCCGACCGTGATCGCGGCCCTCCGTGACGGCACCGCGCCCAAGGGCGACGTGCTCGCCGTGGCCCGCATCGCCGGAATCCAGGGCGCCAAGAAGACCGCCGACCTGCTCCCCCTCGCCCACGTGATCGGCGTGCACGGCGCCGTCGTCGACCTCGTCGTCGAGGATGACCGGGTGAGCATCACAGCCACAGTGCGCACCGCTGACCGCACCGGTGTCGAGATGGAGGCATTCACCGCCGTCTCGGTCGCCGCCCTCGCCGTGGTTGACATGGTCAAGGGCCTCGACAAATCGGTCACGATCGAGAACGTGCGCCTGCTCGCCAAGAGCGGCGGCAAGAGCGGCGACTGGCTGCGCGCGTGACCCTGCCGGCGTCTGCTCCTGCGTTGATGACGCATTTCTTCGCCCAAAACGGATGCCCCGCACCCGCCACCACCGTGAGCGCGCCCGAAACGGTTGGCCGCGACGCCGGTTACCGTAGCGCGCACCAGTATCGGGCGCGGCCATCCGCTCGCCAAGCCTCATGACTGTACAACCCGACCTGATCGTACTCGCGGGCGGCCGCGGCACCCGCCTCGGCGGCGCATTCAAGCCGGCGGTCGAGGTGGCCGGACGCACGCTCCTCTCCCGCGTGCTCGACGCCCGTCCCCTCGCCCGCCACACGGTCGTGGTCGGCCCGCCCAGTGCTCGGGCCGCCGCGACGCAAGCCCCCACCGCGCCGACACCGGACTCCGCAATCATCTGGGCGCTGGAAGACCCGCCATATGGCGGACCGGTCGCTGGCATCGCGGCCGGACTCGCCGCACAGGGGGCACAGGGCGAGCAACATTTCGACGAACCGGCCGATTGGCTGCTCGTGCTCGCCTGCGACCTGCCCCGGGGAGCGGATGCCGCGCGCCTGCTGGTTGCGGCAGCATCCGCTTTCGAGAGCATCGGGGAGCAGTGCGACGGTGTGCATCTCATCGACAGCAGCGGCCACGCCCAGTGGCTCGCCGGGATCTATCGCGGCACCGCCCTGCGCGCTGCTGTGGCAAGCCTGGGCGACCGCGTCGACGGCGCCAGCATGCGGCAGCTGCTCGCCGGACTCAACCTCAAGGGACTGCTCGACGAATCCGGAGCCGGAATCGACGTGGACACGTGGCAGGATGTTGAGAGAAGTTCCGCACGTCTCACCGAGATTCAGCCCAACCCGAGGAGTGACCCCCAATGAGCTCAACACCGCTGCCTCCCGAAGCGCTCGACGGCTGGCTCACGGCACTCGCCGATCGGCTCCAGCTTGACCCGGCCGACGTTCCCGTCGGCGATCTGCTCGACGTCGCCCGCGACGTCGCCCACAATGTGGCGCGGCCGGCCGCACCGCTCAGCACTTTTCTGATCGGGCTCGCCGCCGCGAAGAACGGTGGAACCGGAGCCGACATTGAAGCCGCCTGCGCCGCCGCGAGCGAACTCGCCCGCGACTGGGCACCCGAGAAACTGTGATGGCGACCCTGCGCTTCTTCGCCGGAGCTGCCGAAGCCGCCCAGACGGAGACGGCCACGCTCGAGGCTGGCACGATCGGCGAACTCCGCGCCGAGCTCGGCGAGCGCTACGGCAACGAGTTCGTGCGCGTGCTCCGGCTGTGTTCCCTGCTCGTGAACGGTACGCGCGCCACGGATGACGCGGTCCCGCTCGCGCCCACCGACGCGGTCGACGTGCTGCCGCCCTTCGCCGGCGGCTGAGCACCGTTCACAACCGCGGAGATTTCCGCTGAATGCCCCTGATCGCGCGCTGAATCGGCCGATTTCGCGCAGGTCTCCGCAGTTCTGCACACCCACCCGGCTACAAACGCTACAAACCGACCCAGGAATGCGTTCCGTCGACCTCATACTGCTTCTTCCAGATCGGAACCTCAGCCTTCACGGCCTCGACCAGGCTCTCGCAGGCCGCGAAAGCGACGCCGCGGTGCGCACTCGCGACCGCCGCCACCAGGGCCAGGTCGCCGACGTCGAGGTGTCCGATACGGTGGCTGACCGCCAAAACCACGAGCGGATGCTGCGCCCGCATCCTTTCCGCGATTTCGCCGATAATGCGCTCAGCGTCGGGGTGCGCGCTGTAATCGAGGCCCGTAACGCGGCCGGTGGCATCCGGGTCGTGGTCGCGCACCTGGCCGATGAAGGTCACGACTGCGCCGTGCGACCGGCCCGATACGGCCGAAATGTGCTCGCTGACGTCTAGGCGTGATTCGGTCACCCGGGCGAAGCCGAGCCCTGCCGCATCTGAGTTACCCGAGAGGTCCGAGGTGCCAGCGCCCATCAGTGGTCTCCTCCGTCGAGCTGATCGATGACGTGCCGCACCAGCGGCGCGAGAATGGCCACACCGTCGCGCACCGCGCCCACCGAACCGGGCAGGTTCACGACCAGCGCGCCGTTGTTGCCGACCGAATCGGCGATGCCGGCGATGCCGCGGGAGAGCACGGCGGTAGGGATCGTCGCGACGCTGACGGCGCGCATCCGCTCGGAGATGCCCGGCAGAATCGTGTGCAGCAGCGTGGCAGTGCCCTCGGGGGTGAGGTCGCGCGACGAGACCCCGGTGCCGCCGGTTGTCACGACGAGGCGAGCGCCGTGGCCGAGCGCGCCCGAGATCGCCCCGGCCACGCTCTCAATGCCGTCGGGCACTACGCGTGGTGGCCCGCAGGGAATGCCAACCTCCCCCAGCGCATCGACGGCGGCCGGGCCTGATTTATCTTCGCGTTCGCCGCGCGAACAGCGATCAGACACGGTGATCACGACGGCCCCGAGTTCGGCCCCGAGCTTGAGCTGAGTTTTCACCGTTCCACAGTACCGCGGCGAGCGGATGCCGCCCCCCGGCGACCGCAGACAGGGTCGCATTGGACGACGGCGATCTCGACACGCTCGATCAACGGGTGGCGGCACCAGCAGATGGGTCACGGCACGTATTGGGGAACGTGGCACTGGTTTGAACACGTGCCAACGGAGCGAACGAGTGCCACGAGCGGTCGCAGCGGGGCCCACGCCAGCCATCGGCATCCGTTGGAATCATTTGTCACGGTGTTTGCCCAATGCACCCCGAAGCCCGAACGAACAAGCTGGTTGCGAACCGGGCGGCCTGCCCGACAACCAGCCGAGGAAAACATGTCAACCGTCTCACCCCCACGCGTCACGTCCACGCTGAAGCCGGACCTCTCCAACTGGGATCCGGAGAAGGAGGAAACGTGGGATTCCCATCTCGCCTGGCGCACCCTGTGGATCACTACCTTCAGCATGACCCTCGGCTTCGCGGCCTGGTACCTGGTCAGCGCGATCGCCCCGCGGCTAAATGACATCGGCTTCGACCTGAGCACCAGCCAGCTGTACTGGCTCGTCGCGTTGCCCGGCCTCGCTGCCGGCCTGCTGCGGCTCGTCTTCATGTTCTTGCCGCCGATTCTCGGCACCCGGGTGCTCGTCGCCCTGTCCAGCGCACTGCTGTTGCTGCCGATGATCGGCTGGACCCTCGTCGCCCGCGACGTCTCCACCCCCTACTGGGTGTTGCTCGCGCTGTCGTTCGCGGCCGGTATCGGAGGAGGCAGCTTCTCCGGTTTTATGGCTTCGACCAGCTATTTCTTCCCGAAGCGCCTGGCCGGAACCGCCCTCGGTCTGCAGGCGGGCCTCGGCAACTTCGGCATCGGCCTGATTCAGCTGCTCACCCCGTGGGTGGTCGGTTTCGGTCTGCTCGGCACCGCCGCCCTCACCCCGGAGAGCGACTCGAACGGCGAACTGGTCTGGCTGCACAACGGCGGACTCGTGCTCATTCCCTGGGTGATCCTCGCGGTCATTCTCGCCCTGCTCTTTCTGAAGCGCGTGCCGATCAAGGCCAACTTTCGTCAGCAGCTCGACATCTTCAAGGTCAAGCACAACTGGATCATGACCGCCATCTACCTCATGAGTTTCGGCGCCTTCAGCGGCCTGGCCGCGCAGATGGGCCTGATCATTCTCAACGTCTACGGCGACTTTCCGGATGCACCCAACCCGCTCGCCTTCGCCTTCATCGGCCCGGTGGTCGGCGCCCTCGTGCGCGCGGCCTGCGGCCCGCTCTGTGACCGGTTCGGCGGCGCCATCTTCACGTTCATCGGCGGCGCGGGCATGACGGTCGGCACGATCGTCACGGTGTTCTTTCTCACTCCGACGAGTGTTGACGAGTTCTACGGTTTTCTCACCGGCATGATCATCATCTTCTTCTTCTCCGGACTGGCCAACGCCGGAACGTTCAAGCAGATGCCGATGATCTTCCCCAAGCGCCAGGCCGGCGGCGCGATCGGCTGGACCGCTGCGATCGCCGCCTTCGGACCGTTCATCGTGGGCATGGCCCTCACCGCCATGAGCCCGACCGCCTTCTTTATCGGCTGCTCGGCGTTCTGCGTGCTCTGCACCGGCCTGGCCTGGTTCTACTACGCGCGCCCCGGCGCGCCCAACCCGAGCTGACGCTCGACGCCCACCCGAGGCCCCCTCCTCCTCCAGCGGGGGGCCTCGGGTCTTTTCATGCCCGCCGGGGTTCATACTGAAAGGAGGAGGTCAACGATGAGCAGATCTGACGAACCGATCGGCGGCGACCCGGTCTGCTGGCTTGAGCAAGTCTGCCCCGAGTGCGGCGCCTACGTTTCCGGCGAGCTCCCCGCGGCCTGCTGGCGCTGCGACACCGTGGTCTCGCCGTCGTGACCGGGGGCATCCACTTTTAGACGGATGCTTCCCCGCCGCCTGCGCAAACCGTCCTCCACCCGGCAACTCGCGTCACGACTGAGTTCCCCGGGTACGATTGCACCGCCCCCCAGCGGGCAAACTCTCGTACAGTCAAGAGCACACCTCCGAGGAAGGACCAGTCATGGCGGGCCAGCAGATTTTTGTCATCGTGGGAGCAGCGCTTGCGGGGGCCAGCGCTGCCCGAGCCTTGCGCGAGGAAGGCTTCGACGGGGAGATTCACTTGATCGGAGCCGAAGAGCACCCGCCATATATTCGTCCGCCGCTGTCGAAGGATTATCTGGCCGGCACGGCCGAACGCGACTCAGTCTTCGTGCAGAGTGCGAGTTGGTATCCCGACCATGAGGTGCAGCTGCACTCCGGCACCCGCGCGGTGAGCCTCGACCTCGGCGCGCACCTGCTCGACACCGACGACGGCGCGCAACTGAGCTACGACCGACTGCTCCTGACCACCGGCTCCCGGCCGCGACGCCTGACGGTGCCGGGTGCAAACCTCGGCGGGGTGCACTACCTGCGCACCCTCGACCACTCCGACCTGCTGCACTCCGTTCTGGCTGACGGCGGCAAGCGGCTCGTCGTCGTGGGATCCGGCTGGATCGGCATGGAGGTCGCCGCGACCGCCCGCACACTCGGCAACGAGGTCACCATCCTGGAACGCGGCCCGGTACCGCTTGCTGCGGCTCTCGGCGACGAGCTCGGCGATATGTTCGCGAGCCTGCACGAGCGCAACGGAGTGGTCATCCGCCGCTCCGTGACCGTCGACGGCCTGGTCGGAATGGATGGCCGGGTGACCGGAGTGCTCCTGGCCGGCGGCGAAACCGTGCCGGCCGACCTCGTTCTGGTGGGCATCGGTGCGGTTCCAAACGTCGAACTCGCCCAGAAGGCCGGGCTCGCGGTCGACAATGGAATCCTGGTCAGCGCGAGCCTGAAAACCAGCGATCCCCACGTGTTCGCGGCGGGCGATGTGGCCAACGCGGAGCATCCGCTCATCAAAGCGCGACTGCGCAGTGAGCACTGGGCGAACGCCCTGAACGGCGGTCCGGCTGCGGCCCGAGCCATGCTCGGCCAGAGCGTTTCGTTCGATGCCATTCCCTACTTCTACACCGACCAGTTCGACCTCGGCATGGAATATTCCGGATTCGGCATATTGGCCGACGGCGCCGAGCTGGTCTACCGCGGCAACCGGGATTCCCGCGAGTTCATCGTGTTCTGGCAGCAGGCCGGCCGCGTCGTCGCGGGCATGAACGTCAACGTCTGGGACGTCAATGACACCGTTCAGGCTCTGATTCGTCGGGACGAGCCGGTCGATCCTGCTCGCCTCGCCGACGAGTCGATCCCCCTCGACCAGGTCTAGCGGCCCTGGCTCACGACGGCGGCAAGCGGATGCCCACGCACCAGCCGTGAGGGGGCGCAAATCGACCTTTTACGGCCGGTTTTAGATCGATTTGCGCCCCCTCGGTCCCCACCCAGCGCGGGTGAGCTAGACCCGAGCTTCGGCCCGCTCAGTCGGCGTAGATTCGATGGAGACGTCCGAATCGTCCTTAAAGGGCTGAGAGGTTCGCGGGGCGTTGTACAGCGTCTCGTCGAGGATGCCCTGGCGCTTGGCCACGATCGTGGGCACGAGGGCCTGTCCCGCCACGTTCACGGCGGTGCGACCCATGTCGATGAGCGGATCGATGGCCAGCAGAAGGCCAACCCCGGCCAACGGCAGACCCAGCGTTGACAGGGTCAGCGTCAGCATGACGACGGCGCCAGTGGTGCCGGCCGTGGCGGCAGAACCCAATACGGAGACCAAAACGATAAGAAGGTACTGGGTGAAGTCCAGCTGAATTCCGAAGAACTGTGCCACAAAGATGGCGGCGACGGCGGGGTAGATAGCCGCGCAACCATCCATCTTGGTCGTCGCTCCCAGCGGAACAGCAAAGGATGCATATCCGCGCGGTACGCCCATGCTGCGCTCCGTGACGCGCTGCGTCAGCGGAAGGGTACCGATGGATGAGCGCGACACGAAGCCCAGCTGAACGGCCGGCCAGACACCGGAGTAGTACTGCTTGACGGACAGACCGTGAGACTTGATCAGCACCGGGTAGACCACGAACAGCACCAGGATCAGGCCAATGTAGATGGTGACTGCGAACTTGCCGAGCGATCCCATGGTGTCCCAGCCGTAGACCGCGACGGCATTACCAATCAGGCCGATCGTGCCGAGCGGCGCGATGCGAATAATCCACCACAGCACCTTTTGAATGACCGCGAGGGCTGACGCATTGAGATTCAGGAATGGTTCGGCAGCTTTACCCACCTTCAACGCGGCAATGCCCACCACGATGGCGATGACGAGAATCTGCAACACGTTGAAGTTGACGGTGGTGCTCGCGACGCCATCAACGACGGAGGTATTGGCGCCGAGTCCGAGGAAGTTCTTCGGGAAGAGCCCGGTCAAAAATGCCCACCAGTCCCCGGTCTTGCCGGAGTATTCGGCATTCTCGGTGATGCCCGTTCCTGCTCCCGGTCGCACCAGAACGCCCAGCCCGATGCCGATCAGAACCGCAATCAGCGCGGTGATAGCAAACCAGAGAAGCGTGTTCCAGGCCAGCTTCGCCGCGTTCGACACTTCGCGCAGGTTCGCAATGGAACTGACCACGGCCGTGAAGATGAGCGGTACGACGGCAGCCTGCAGCAGCGAGACGTAGCTCGACCCGATAATTTTCAGGGTCGCACCGAGACCGTTGGGATTCGCTTCGGTACTGCCGGTGTATTTTGCCACGAGTCCGAGGCCCAGACCGATGATGAGAGCAGCGATGATCTGAACGCCGAACGAGCGCACCCATTTGGGAAATCTGCTGCCGCGGGTACTGACGGGAACTACTGAAGTCACTGGTTCGACACTTTCTATTGTCATTCGTGAGTCACGCTGACGCCCCCGGTCCCGCGAGACGGGAGCCCCTTGAGATTCCACCGCCGCGTGCAGACGCCTTTATCCCCAAGGCTGGAACGGGGCCCAGTATTCCTTCCAGCGGAATGTGACCTCGTGTGTCTACTTCTCCTGCAGGTATTCGGCGAGCACCCGCGCATGGTTCACCCGCGGGTCCTTGGCTCCGTAGATCAAGGTCGTCACGCCGGCCGCGGCGAGCGCACGAAGCTGCACGACGGCCGCCTGGGTCTCGGTATTGCCGTCTAGTTCAGCGCGGTAGCGCACGGCGAACTCGTCCATGCGCTTCGGGTCGTGCTTCCACCAGGTGCGGAGCGCCGGTGACGGTGCGACCTCTTTCAACCACTCATCAAGGTCGGCGCTCTCCTTGGAGACACCGCGCGGCCAGAGTCGATCAACCAACACCCGGCATCCGTCGTCAGTGGATGCCTCTTCGTAAGCTCTCTTTATACGCACCATCAGAACAGGTTACTTTCGTAACCGCTCCAGCGGACTCTCGCTCTTCTCCCAGCCGCGACGCGGGGCCCGCGACCCGGCGCCGCGGGGGTCATCGCGCGAGCGGTAGACCACGTAGGGGCGCACGAGGTAGCCGAGCGGCGCCGAGAACACGTGCACCAGCCGGGTGAACGGCCAGAGCAGAAACAGCGTCGTGGCGGTGAGTACGTGCAGCTGAAAGAAGAACGGCACGTCGCTCATGAGCGCGGGGTCGGGCTGAAAGCTGTACAGCGAGCGGATCCACGGGGAGATCGACCCGCGATAGTCGTAGCCGCCGCCAAAGATTTGATAGAGCACGGTGGCGGTCGTGCCGAACAAGATGGTGCTGGCCAGGAACACGTACATGACCTTGTCCATCACGGTGGTGACGAGCAGCACCCGTTTGGTGAGGCGGCGCCGATAGATCAAGATGGTCAGCCCGGCCACGGTGAGCACGGCCGCGAAAGTGCCGAGCCAGGTGGCGCCGAGGTGGTACAGATGCTCGGTCACGCCGAAGAATTCCAGCCACGGCTTGGGAATGAACAGGCCAACGACGTGCCCGCCGATCACCATGAGAATGCCGTAGTGGAACATGGGCGATCCCCAGCGCAGCAGGCGGTTCTCGTAGGTCTGGCTCGACCGCGAGGTCCAGCCGAACTGGTCGTAACGGTAGCGCAGCAGGTGCCCCACCACGAACACGCCAGAGGCGGCGTAGGGAAAGGCCACCCAGAGCAAGTAATCCCAGGCGGTCATCGGCTGACATCCTCGTTGGCGTGCGCGGAAAACGGTTTCAGATTGCCGAGGTAGGTCATGCCGACCGTCTCGGTCGGCGGCCCCTCGTTGACGAGGTTGAGGTAGCGTTCCCGGGTCTCGTCGTCGATCAGCGGCAGCGACAGGCACACCGCCTCCACCAGCTGGGCGTAGGGGCTGTCGACCTTCTCCAGGGCGGAGCGCAGCACCTCGATGCCGTCACGATGCGCCGCGAGCAGCTCCTGCGCGATTGGCGAGTCGGACAGCGCCGAGAACTCAAGCACCATCGGCAGGTAGTCGGGCAGTTCGTCGGCGTCAACCTGCCAGCCGGCCGCCCGATAGGCCTCGACGAATCGCACGAGTGCCATTCCGCGGCGGCGCGTATCGCCCGCCGCGTAGTAGGTGAGGTACGGGCAGCACTTGCGTTTCAGGTCGAAGGTCGCGGTGAAGTGCGTTTCGAGCTGCTGCTCATTCCAGCCGGCGATCCCCGTGAAGAACGCATCGAACGCGGCCCGCAGTGGGTCGGGCAGGCCAACAACGCCTGAACGCACCAGTGAAAACTGCCGCTGCCGCTCCGGAGTGGGATAGTCCAGCAGAATCGAGGCCGCCATATGCGCGATGACCCCCTGATCCGCCGTCAACGGCACGGCGGCGATGAACCGCGGGGCCACCTTCGGCGCCCGAAAGCCGAAGTTCACCCGCGCAGCGAGTGCCGCGGGGAGACGGGTGGCGGTGCTCATGCCGCACTCCCGGCATCCGCTACCGGCGGGAACATGCCCTTGGGCACCCCACCACCGTTCCAGTTGAGCAGGTTGACCCGGCCCGGAGTGGTCGGCGCGGTCGGGCTGGCGCGCCCGGTCATCTCGTTGTAGTTGTCGACCGTGGCGCCAAGCGGCATGCCGACGGTGTTGCCGTAGGGGCCGCTGTGCCCGGCAGCGCCCGGCCCGCCCATACCGGGGCCGCCGTCGGTGTCGAGCGAGCAGCCGAGTTCTTCGAGCTCCCGCGCGGTCTCCACGTGCGCCTTCGGAATGACGTAGCGGTCTTCGTACTTGGCGATCGCGAGCAGGCGATACATGGCCTGGATGCTCTCCCCGGTCATTCCGACCGCGTTCGGGATGCGCTCGTCGGGCTCGTTACCGAGGTTGAGGTCGCGCATATACGCCCGCATCGCGGCGAGCTTGCGCAGTGACAGTTCGACCGGAACGACGTCGCCGGCCGAGAACAGTCCGGCGAGGTATTCCACCGGAATGCGCAGCTTGTCGATCGCGGCGAACAGGGTGCGGGCGTCTTCGCCGTCGCTGCCGGAGTTGCTGACTACGTCGACGACCGGCGAGAGCGGCGGGATGTACCAGACCATCGGCATGGTGCGGTATTCCGGGTGCAGCGGCAGGGCGATCTCGTACTCGGAGATGAGCTTGTAGATGGGGCTGTTCTGAGCCGCTTCGATCCAGTCGTCGGCCATGCCCTCCGCCTTGGCTGCGGCGATGACCTCGGGGTCGAACGGGTCGAGAAAGCAGGCACGCTGCGCATCGAGCAGGTCCTGATCGTTTTCGATCGAGGCTGCTGCGAGTACGGCATCGGCGTCGTAGAGCATGAGGCCCAGATAACGCAGACGTCCGACACAGGTTTCGGAGCAGATGGTGGGCTTGCCCTGCTCGATCAACGGGTAGCAGAGCGTGCACTTCTCGGCCTTGCCCGTTTTGTGATTGAAGTACACCTTCTTATAGGGGCAGGCGCTGACGCACATGCGCCAGCCGCGGCATCCGTCTTCGTCCACGAGCACGATGCCGTCTTCTTCACGCTTGTACATGGCACCGGAGGGGCAGGCGGCGACGCACGCGGGGTTGAGGCAGTGCTCGCAGATGCGCGGCAGGTAGAACATGAAGGTCTCTTCGAACTCCATCTTCACGTGCTCGCTCATCGTGGCGAGAATGGGGTCTTGGGCGGCCGTTTCCTGCGAGCCGCCGAGGTTGTCGTCCCAGTTGCCCGACCACTTGATGTCCATGTTCTGGCCGGTAAGCAGCGACTTCGGGCGCGCGACCGGGCTCTGCGTACCGGCCGGCGCTGTGGTGAGCATGTCGTAGTCGTAGGTCCACGGCTCGTAGTAATCGTCGATCTGCGGCAGGTTGGGGTTGTTGAAGATCTGCGAGAGCTTCTTCAGCCGCCCGCCGGCCTTGAGCTGCAGGCGGCCGCGCTTACCCAGCACCCAGCCGCCCTTCCACTTCTCCTGGTTTTCGTATTCGCGCGGGTAGCCGATGCCGGGCCGCGTCTCTACGTTGTTGAACCAGGCGTATTCGACGCCGGTGCGGTTGGTCCAGACCTGCTTGCAGGTGACCGAACAGGTGTGACACCCGATGCACTTGTCGAGGTTCATGATCATCGACATCTGGGCCATGACACGCATTAGTAGTCCACTTTCTGGCTGCGACGACGAATCACGGTGACCTCGTCGCGTTGGTTCCCGGTGGGTCCGAGGTAGTTGAAGGCGAACGACAGCTGGGCGTAGCCGCCGATCAGATGAGACGGTTTCAAGAGGATGCGCGTGAGCGAGTTGTTGGTTCCGCCGCGCATACCGCTGGTTTCGGCGACCGGCACGTTGATGGTGCGATCCTTCGCGTGGTACATGTACACCGTCCCCTCCGGCATGCGGTGCGACACGATAGCCCGCGCCACGACGACACCGTTGCGGTTGTACGACTCGATCCATTCGTTGTCGCGCACGCCGATCTTGTCGGCGTCCTGCGGGCTCATCCAGATGGTCGGGCCGCCGCGGGAGAGCGAGAGCATGAGCAGGTTGTCCTGGTATTCGGAGTGGATCGACCACTTCGAGTGCGGCGTCAGGTAGCGCACGGCAACCTCGGCATGACCGGCAGAGCCTGTCGCCCCGGCGCTGGAGACGCTGGTGGCGCCGACGATCGAGTCGTCGAACAGGCGGTGCATGTCGAGCGGCGGCCGAAAGATGGGCAGCTGCTCGCCAAGCTCGATCATCCAGTCGTGGTCGAGGTAGAAGTGCTGGCGACCGGTGAGGGTATGCCAGGGCTTCAAATGTTCGACGTTGATGGTGAAGGCGCTGTAACGGCGACCACCGTGCTCTGAACCCGACCATTCCGGGGAGGTGAGCACCGGAACCGGCGCACCCTGCACATCCGGGTAGCTGAAGCGTCGACCCTCGTTGTCGCTGGCCAGCTGGGCGAGCTTCACGCCGGTGCGTTCCTCGAGCTGCCGAAAACCCTGCGTGCCAAGGCGGCCGTTGGTGGTCCCAGAGAGGGCGAGCACCATTTCGCAAGCGTGGATCGCGGTCGACAGGCGCGGGCGGCCGGCGGCGGGTCCGCTCGGCACGAGACCGTTCTTCTTGCCGAGGTAGGCGACCTCGACGTCGGGGTTGAACTTGACGCCCTTGGTGACCATTCCGAGCTTTTTGGTGAGCGGCCCGAGCGCGCCGAGCTGTGCGGCGAACGCCGGGTAGTCGCGTTCGACCACGACGAGCTTCGGCATGGTGACCCCGGGAATGAGCGGCTGGTCGCTGCGCACGGTGCCGTGCGGGGTAGCCATGCCGTCGGGGGTGTCGTGCTGCAGGGGAGCCGCGACCAGGTCTTTGCGCACGCCGAGGTGCTTGACCGACATCTCCGAAATCTTCGCGGCGAGCACGTGAAAGATGTCGAAGTCGGTCTTGGCCTGCCACGGCGGAGCGATCGCGGGGTTGAACGAGTGAATGAACGGATGCATGTCCGTCGTCGACAGGTCATTCTTCTCGTACCAGGTGGCCGGCGGCAACACGACATCGCTGTAGATCGTCGTCGACGTCATGCGGAAGTCGCTTGTGACGAGCAGGTCGAGCTTTCCTTCCGGCGCGCTTTCGTGCCATTTCATGGTCTTCGGGCGGCGAGCCGGCATCGATTCCACGGCGCGCACAGCGGACGGCGCCCCGAGCAGGTGCTTGAGAAAGTACTCGTTGCCCTTGCCCGAGGAGCCGAGCACGTTGGCCCGCCACACGACGAGCACGCGGGGAAAGTTCTCGGGGGCGTCGGGGTCTTCACAGGAGAACTCGAGCGAGCCGTCCTTCAGCGAGTCGACGACGTATTCGGCGGGCTCTACGCCCGCGGCCGCGGCGTCGTCGACGAGGTCGAGCGAGTTGCGGTTGAAGGTGGGGTAGCTCGGCATCCAGCCGCGTTTGGCCGAATCGACCATGGTGTCCGCGGTGGTGCGTCCCTTGAATATCCCGGTGCCGAGCGGGCTCGCGAGGGTGTCGGCGCTCAACCCGTCGTAGCGCCACTGGTCGGTGGCGAGGTAGAAGAAGCCGGTGCCGATCATCTGGCGCGGCGGGCGCACCCAGTCCAGGCCGAAGGCGTACTGGCCGTAGCCGGTGAGCGGGCGCACCTTTTCCTGGCCGACGTAGTGGGCCCAGCCGCCGCCGTTCACGCCCTGGCAGCCGGTCATGGTGGTGAGCGCGAGAAAGGCGCGGTAGATGGTGTCGGAGTGGAACCAGTGATTGGTACCGGCGCCCATCAGAATCATCGAACGCCCCTCGGAGTCCTCAGCGTTCTGCGCGAATTCGCGGCCGATGCGGGCGGCGGCCTGCCACGGCACGGAGGTGATCTCCTCCTGCCAGGCGGGGGTGCCGGGGGTGGAGGCGTCGTCGTAGCCGGTGGGCCACTCGCCCGGCAGGCCCGGGCGGCCGACGCCGTACTGCGCGAGCAGCAGGTCGAACACCGTCGTCACTAACACACCGGCGACGACGCGCACCGGCACGCCGCGGCGCACGATGCCGGCGGCACCGGCGTGGCGCTCACCGACGCTGTCAGCACCCGGCGTGATGTCAAAGCGGGGCAGGTCGATCGCGACGGATGCACCGTCGTAGTCCGGGGCATCCGCTATGGAGAGCAGCGGATCGCGGCCCTCGAGGTCGAGGTTCCACTTGCCTTTGTCGGCCTCGCTGAACCGGTGGCCGATCGAACCGTTCGGCACGAACGCCTCGCCGTTCTCGTCGAGCATCACTGTCTTGAAGGCTGCACTCGAAACGGATGCGTCGGTTCCGGGCAGCGCGTCAGCCGTCAGAAATTTGCCGGGAACCCAGGCATCCTGGCGCGGGGTGAGGGCGATCAGGTACGACGAGTCGCTGAACTTTTTCATGTACCGGGCGAAACGCGGGGTGCGGCGATCGACCAGGAACTCTTTCAGAATGACGTGGCCCATGGCCAGGGCGAGGGCGCCGTCGGTGCCGGGGTGCACGGCCAGCCACTCGTCGGCGAACTTGGAGTTGTCGGCGTAGTCGGGCGAGACCGTGATGACCTTCTGGCCGCGGTAGCGGGCCTCGACCATGAAGTGTGCGTCGGGGGTGCGGGTGACGGGAACGTTGGAGCCCCACATGATGAGGTAGCTGGAGTTCCACCAGTCGGCCGATTCCGGCACGTCGGTCTGGTCGCCGAACACCTGCGGGCTCGCCACCGGCAGGTCGGCGTACCAGTCGTAGAACGAGAGCATGGTGCCGCCGAGCAGCGAGATGAATCGGTTGCCAACGCCCTGCGACACGATCGACATGGCCGGAATCGGGCTGAAGCCGACGACCCGGTCTGGCCCGTACTGCTTGATGGTGTGCACGTGGGCGGCGGCGACGATCTCGGCCGCTTCGTCCCAACTGGCGCGCACCAGACCGCCCTGGCCGCGGGCGCTCTTGTACTGGCGGGCGGTGTCTGGATTGCCGGTGATCTCGGCCCAAGCCAGCACCGGGTCGCCGAGACGGGCCTTGGCCTCGCGGAACAGGTTCAGCAGCACACCGCGCACGTAGGGGTAGCGCACCCGGGTGGGCGAGTAGGTGTACCAGCTGAAGGCGGCGCCGCGGGGGCAGCCGCGAGGCTCATATTCGGGTGAATCCGGGCCGACGCTCGGGTAGTCAGTCTGCTGGGTTTCCCAGGTGATGATGCCGTCCTTGACGTACACCTTCCAGGAACAGCTGCCGGTGCAGTTCACGCCGTGGGTCGAGCGCACCTCTTTGTCGTGGGTCCAGCGGTCACGGTAGAACGTATCGGCGCCGCGACCGCCGGTCTTGAACACACTGCGCAGGTCTTCGCTGGTTTCTGAGCTGCGCAGAAAGCGACCGAGCTTGATCAGCGAGTCGGCGACCGGGCCGTCGGTGCCGGGCTTACTGGTGGTGCTGGTTGTTCCTGTGCGCGTTTTCACGGCTGCCCCTTGCCTGCCGGGGAATACCGCAGTGGCACTCACCCTCAGAACGAGCTAAGCCGCTGCCTTCGAGGCCGACAACCGCAAACCACCGGTAATAATGTTTTACCCCGGTTCGCGAGAGCGCAAAAAGTGCCCGTTCGAGGTGTCCAATCGGGCACTTTTTGCGCTCTCGCGTTCAGCGGGAAGGGGAGCAACGTCGATCACGCAGAGGCGTGGGGCGTCGATGAGGTTCAGGCCGATCGCGCGCAGCGGGCCGTCGGCCTGTTCGAGCACGCCCTGGATCAGGCGATAGTGCACTCCGCAGACCTCCGGGTGGTCCTTGACCATCTCGGAGTACGGGCAGTCGCGCAAGTTGAGCTGTTCGCCGCTTGCGGCGACGCTCGCGTCGAAGCCGGCCTGGTCGAGATGGTCGTCGAGGGCATCGAGCTGCCGCTGGGCGGCCGGACCGGAGCAACCGGCCAACGCGCTCTGGCCTACGGGCAGAACGGGCAGCATCCGTCGCAGCTGGTCGGCGCGCTCCTGCGCGGCCTCGATCTTGCGAGCGCGAATAGACCCGAGCTCGGTACTTACCCCGCCGGCAGCGTTGTAGAGCATCTTCGGGCGACCCTTGCTGTCACGGGCTTCGGGCGCACAGGTGACGAACCCGTCGTTGATCAGCCGGTCGAGGTGTTCGCGGGCGGTGTTGGGGTGCAGGCCGGCGGCTTCGGCGAGGTCATTCACCGTCATCGTTCCGCGGCTTTGCAGCTGGTAGAGCAGGTTCATGCGGCTCAGACTGGCGAGCGTTTTGTAACTCGGGGGTTGGGCGGCCATGACTCCATTATGTGCCCCCATTTTGGGCGGCCGCAGAATTCTCGAATTCACCCCAACTCTCCCGTAGATCCTTCCGCTGACCGCTTAGAAAGGAAACTATTCAGCACAAAGTAATAGTCTTAACAAACGAAACACGCAGGAAGTGGGACCACATGGCGGCAAAAGCCCGCACGCGACCGAAGGCAGTAGTCGAGTCAACGGGTGGTGAACCCGCTGACACCCTGCGTGACTATTACGAACGGATGTCGCTGGTGCGGGCCTTCGAGCTGCGCTCCAGCGAGATGTACGCCCGGGCAAAGATCGGCGGTTACTGCCACCTGAACCTCGGCGAAGAAGCCACCGTGGTCGGCCTGATGGCTGCCATCGAGGCCCGTGACTACCTGTTCACCGGCTACCGCGACCACGGCTACGCGCTGCTCCGCGGCCTTGCCCCCGAACGCGTCATGGCCGAGCTGTTCGGCAAAGTCACCGGCGTCTCCGGCGGACGCGGCGGCTCGATGCACCTGTTCGACGAAGAAACGCGCCTGTTCGGCGGCTACGGCATCGTCGGCGGGCAGCTTCCTCCGGCCACCGGCGCGGCTCTCGCCTTGAAAACCCAGGAAACGGCAGGGCCCGACGCTGCGGCAGTGATGTGCCTGCTCGGCGATGGCACCACCAACATCGGCGCGTTCCACGAATCGCTCAACCTGGCCGGCCTGTGGAAGCTGCCGATCGTCTACGTGATCGTCAACAACGGCCTCGGCATGGGAACGACGGTGGAGAAGGCATCCGCTGAACCCGAGCTGTACAAGCGCGGCGCGTCGTACCGTATGCCCGGCATTCGGGTCGACGGCGACGACGTGCTCGCGGTGCGCGACGCCGCCCGAGACGCCCTCAAGCAGGCCCGCGAGCAGCGTCAGCCGGTGCTGCTCGAGGTCATGTGCTACCGGCTGCGCGGCCATTCCGTGGTCGATCCGGCCCGCTACCGCTCGCCCGAAGACACGACGATCGCCCAGCAGTCCGACCCGGTGCCGAGCTTTCGCGCCGAGCTGATCGCTTCCGGCGTGCTCACTGAAGCGGATGCCGCCGCTATCGACGAGGCCGCCGACCTGCGCGTCTCCGAGGCGGTCGTTTTCGCCGACGAGAGCCCTGAACCCGACGTGGCCGACCTGTTCAAATATGTTTACGCAACCCCGGTGGCGAATGCGCCATCCGCTTTGCCCGGAGAACCCGTTATGGACGCACTGTGAATACCAACGTAGAGTCAACAACCCGCACGATCACCTACCGCCAGGCCCTCAACGAGACGCTGCGAGCCGAGCTCGAACGCGATGAGAAGGTCTTTCTGGTCGGCGAAGAGATCGGGGTGTTCGAGGGGTCCTACAAGATCACCGCCGGGCTGCTCGAAGACTTCGGACCCGAGCGGGTGCTCGACGCCCCGATCGCCGAAGAGGGATTCGTGGGAGCAGCCCTCGGCGCCGCGATGCTCGGCATGCGGCCGGTGGTCGAGATTATGACCATCAACTTCAGCCTCATCGCGATCGATCAGATCGTGAACCATGCCGCCAAGATGCGGTCGATGTTCGCCGGTCAGGTCTCCATTCCGCTGGTGATTCGCATGCCCGGCGGCGGTGGCCAGCAACTGGCCGCGACCCACTCGCAAAACCTCGAGGTCTGGTACGCGCACATTCCCGGCCTCAAGGTGGTCGCCCCATCGACCCCGGCCGACGCGAAGGCGCTGCTCACCGCGGCCATTCGCGACGACGACCCGGTGATCTTTCTGGAAAACCTGTCGCTGTACAGTGCGAAGGGCGAAGTGCCTGACGGCGAACAGGTCGCCGAGATCGGCAAGGCCGCCGTCGTTGCGACCGGCACCGACCTCACCATCGTGAGCTACTCGCGTGGCACCACGACCGCCCTCGAAGTGGCGCGTCAACTCGAAGCCGAGGGCCTCTCGATCGAGGTCGTCGACCTGCGCAGTCTGCGCCCGCTCGACCGCGACACCATCTGCGCCTCCGTTCGCAAAACCGGCCACGCCGTGGTCTTCGAAGACGACTGGCTCAGCTACGGCATCGGCGCCGAGATCTCGGCGACCATCGGCGAGGGCGTGTTCGATTTTCTCGACGCCCCCGTGCGTCGCGTCGCCGCCGCCGAGGTGCCGTTGCCCTACGCCAAAGCCCTCGAGAAGGCCGCGCTGCCCAGCGCAGCCGACCTTGCCAAGGTCGTGCGCGAGGTTCTCAACATTTCATCTACCCCGAACGACAAGTAGGAGCCGGCCATGCCCGACGTCATCATGCCCCGCCTCTCCGACACCATGGAGGAGGGCGAACTCAGCCGCTGGATGAAGCAGGTCGGCGACGAGATCCACAAGGGCGACGTACTCGCCGAGATCGAAACCGACAAGGCCACCATGGACCTCGAAGCCTTCGATAACGGCATTCTCGAGCAGCTGCTCGTCGTCGCCGGCGCCCTCGTGCCCATCGGGGCACCCGTCGCCCGTATCGGTGACGGCAGCAACATCGTCGAGGGCGCAACGACGCCCGCCGCGCCGGTAGCGGATGCCGCGGCTCCGGCCGCGCCCGCCGCCGCCGTTACCGCTGCGGCAACGCCCGCCGTCGTGGCACCCGCGTCGGCAACGCCCGCCCCGGCAGCGCCCGCTGCCCCGGTGTCAACCGGCGAGCTGCGCACGTCGCCGCTGGCCCGCAAGATCGGCCGCGAGCACGGCATCGACCTGCACACTATCGCGGGCACCGGGCCGCAGGGCCGCATCACCCGCACCGACGTCGACACGGCCATCGTCGCGCAGGAGGCCGCAGCATCCGCTTCGACGGCACCGGTCGGTCCCGTCGCAGCACCAGCCCCAGCCCTAGCAGCCGTGTCGGCCGACTCGGTCTCCGTACCGGTCAGCCGCATTCGCGCCGTCACGGCCCGCCGGCTCACCGAGAGCCAGGCCGTGCCGCACTTCTTCCTCACCAGCGTCGTCGATGTGGCACGCCTGGTCGCGTTCCGCGCCGAGGTGAACGAATCACTCGCCGCGCTCGGCACCAAGGTCAGCCTGAACGACCTGTTCGTGCGGGCCAGCGCGGTCGCGCTCCGCGCACACCCCGAGGTGAACGCATCCTGGGGCGACGGCGTCATCCTGCGCCACAACCACGTCAACGTCGGCGTGGCGGTCGCGACCGATGACGGCCTGCTGGTGCCGGTCGTCGCCGACGCCGACCAGAAGTCCCTCGCCGCCATCGCCACCGAGACGCGCGCCCTGGCCGGCCTCGCCCGCACCGGCGGTCTGTCGCTGGCTCAAATGTCGGGCGGCACCTTCACGATCAGCAACCTCGGCATGTTCGGGATCGATTCGTTCACCGCCGTGCTCAACCCGCCGGAGGCGGGAATTCTGGCCATCGGTGCTGCCAGCGACGTTCCCGCCGTTCGTGATGGCGTGCTCGTGTCGGTGCCCACGGTGAAGATCACCCTGACCGTAGACCACCGGGTACTCGACGGAGCCGTCGCCGCCGCGTTCCTGCGCGACCTGACCCAGCTGCTCGAGGAACCGCTGCGCATCGTTCTCTAACGCGGGCCGCCCCGGCTCCCGCGCGGCTCGGGCGCCGGCAGCACCTCTTTGGCCGCCACGACGTCGGCCATGGCGAGCGTGACCAGCCCGCGCTTGGTCTCCACCGAAACGGATGCCGCGCCGCGGCCGCGCAGAAAGCCCAGCGCGTCGGTGTAACCACCAGGGATGCGGGTGCGCACGACGACCCTGGTGCCGAGCGGGGCATCCGCTAGAAAGGCGACGGGGGAGGTCATCGCATGAGGCTGTACTCTTCGACCCTCGCCGATTCGCCGGCGATGAGAATGATGTCGCCGTCTTCGATCACGGTGTCGAGCGAGGTGTAGCTCCAGCCCGCGCCGGGCCGGTGAAACGCCGTGACGGTGATGCCGTAGCGCGCACGCACCTTGGCCTGGCCGAGGGGCACGCCGATCAGCGCGCGCGGCGGCGCTGTCTTGACCAGCGCGAAGTTCTCGCCGATCTCGATGTAGTCCTGCATAGCGCCGCGCACCAGGTGGGCGACCCGCTGCCCCATGTCCTTCTCCGGGTAGATGACGTGGTTGACGCCGAGCTGGGTGAGGATCTCCCCGTGCGGGTCGCTGACCGCCTTGGCCCAGATGTTGGGAATGCCCAGCTTGAGCAGCAACGAGGCGGTGAGAATATTCGCCTGGATGTCGCCGCCGATCGCCACGACCACGCTGGAGAAGTCCGGCACCGAGAGCTCCCGCAGGGTCGCCTCCTTGGTCGAATCGGCGCGCACCACGTGGGTGAGCAGGCGGTTGTGCAGCTGCACGACCTCTTCGTCGCCGTCGATGCCGAGCACCTCGGTGCCGCTCTTCATGAGCTCGAGGGCCAGGGCGCTGCCGAACCGGCCCAGCCCGATGACGACGACCGACTCAGCCTCGGCCAGGCGGGAAGGGTCGCGATGCCCGAACATCGAATATTTAGCCAATGATCGGCCTTTCTTTGGGGTACTCATAGGTAGAACGCCGCTCGCGCAGAGCAATGGCCGAGGCGAAGGTGATGGGTCCGAGCCGACCGATGAACATGAGCAGAATCAAAATGATCTGCCCCTCCCACGGCAACCCCGCAGTAATGCCGGTGGACAGTCCCACGGTTGCGAAGGCGCTGATGGTCTCGAACAGCAGCGCATCCATGGAAATATCCGTCATGAGCATGAGTGCCGCGGTGGCCGCGATGATGACGCCGACGGCGAGCAGGACGATCGTGATGGCCTCCCGGTGCACCGCCCGCGAGAGCCGCTTGCCGAACACGTTCACGGCCACCTGGCCGCGCACCTCGGTCCACAGAATGAAGAACAGCACGGCGAAGGTCGTGATCTTGATCCCGCCAGCGGTTCCGGCCGGGCCCCCACCGACCAACATCAGAATGTCCATGCCGAGCAGGCTCGCGGAGTCCAGCTGACCAATGTCGACGCTGTTGAATCCCGCAGTACGCGTCTGCACCGCCTGAAAGAAGCCGGCCAGCAACTTGCCCGACCAGTCCAGCGGACCGAGCGTATTCGGATTCGACCATTCAACCGCGGTTATATATACCGTTCCGAGAACGAGCAGTGCGATCGTGCCGGCGAGGACGATGCGGGTGTTCATGGTCCAGGTGCGAATGGACCAGCTGAACGGACGCGTGCGCAACTGCCGCGTCAACTGCACGATCACCGGAAAGCCAAGGCCACCGAGAATGACGGCGGCGCAGATCGGCAGGCAGATCCAGGCATCCGTTGCGTAGCCCATAAGATTGTCGCTGAACAGGGCGAAGCCGGCGTTATTGAAGCTCGACACCGAGTGGAACACGCCCAGCCAGATGGCCCGACCCACGGGCTCGTCATAGCCAAGCATGAACCGCAGCGCGAGCACTACGGCCACGGTGAGTTCAATCGCGAGTGAGATGCGTACGACGCCGAAGACGAGCCCCTTCACGTCTTCGAGCCCGACGCTTTTGGTTTCGGCAGCCGCCGTGATGCGCGATCGGAGGGAGAGCTTGCGGGCGATCGCCAGACCCACCACCGAGGCGAACGACATGATCCCGAACCCGCCGATCTGAATCAGCAGCAGAATGACGATCTGACCGAACGGCGTCCAGTACACCGCGGTATCAACGACGGTCAGCCCGGTGACGCAGACCGCGCTCGTCGCGGTGAACAGCGCCTCGAGAAACGAGGCCCCGCCCGGTCCGACCTTGGCGTTGGGCAGCATCAGCAGCGCCGTACCACCGAGAATGGTCAGGGCGAAGCCCGAAACGACGACTTGCGCCGGATGCAGCCGGTGCCGCTTCGTTGTATTGCCGCGTTCGCGGACGGCCCGTGAGTGCACGCAGCCAACTCTACGCCGAGCGTGCCACATCGGGTCGTTGTCGATTCGTCGTCATAGAATTTACTCGTTTCAGACCGCTTCGTCTACCCCCTCGGGGTAGGAGAGGAATACCGCTCGAAGTGCGGGATACTGAACCTGAAGGGTGAGACGAAACACATGGTGCGCGAGGGGAACGAGCCGGATGGAATGCAGATTTTGCGACCCCGGCGAAAGCTGGTGGCGCGGTCGATCATCGCTGCGCTGTCATTCATCGTGCCCCTGCTGATCGTGCTGTATTGGCTCGCCATTCCCCGCGACACTTGGATGTTTGTCGCCGCCGTTCAGCTCGGCCTGACCGTTCTCGGAGCGGTCGCCGTGTTCGGAGCCCGCAACATGTGCGTCACCGTGACGGGTGCGCGCTTGGAGAGCCGAGACCTGTTGGGCCGACTGACCACGATTGGAACGGCTGATATTGCCACCGTCGTGCTCGTCGATCTGTACCAGAACGGGACGGTCGACACGCTCCCGCACCTGTACCTGCTGGACGCCGCCGGCGACGTGCTGCTCCGCCTCCGGGGTCAGTTCTGGCCCCGATCGGGCTTCGAGAACATGATCGATACGCTCGGGGTGACCGTCGTGCGCCCGCCCGACCCGCTCACCGCGGCCGAGCTTGGGCGACTCCGCCCGCAGCTGGTGCATCGCTGTACGCGGCACGCTGCTCGCCTGGGCCTCTAGAGCCTCCGCCGGTAAGTGCGGCTGGCCCCCGGTTTTAGTGCCCCCGGCCAGACACGACGTCGGCTACCCGCGCGAGCGGCGACGTCGTGCGTCGCCCGGCGAGCTCGGCTCGATCCGCCAGCGAATAGGCCCGGTAGAGTGCGGTGACGGCGAGCCAGCGCAACGGTTCCGGCTCCCACGCGCGCACCCGGTGGTTCACCCATGGCAGGTGCACGAGGTTGCTGTCGCGGCCGAGAATCAGATCCCCGTCAGTGTGCGCCCGGCCAGGTTCGTGGTGGCGACTCCGGTACCCACATAGCCGCCGGCCCAGGCCAGTCCGGTCTGCGGGTCGAGACCGACGGTGGCCGCCCAGTCTCGTGGTACGCCAAGCACGCCGGACCAGGCGTGGTCGATGCGAGCGCTTTTCGTCGCCGGAAAGAAGCTCACCAGAATGTCGCGGAGGGCGTCGACGGTGGCCTGCGGGGTCTGGCCGTCGGCATCCGTTTTCGAACCGAAGCGGTACGGCACGCCGCGCCCGCCGATGGCGATGCGGTCGTCGCTGGTGCGCTGTGCGTACATGTAGGCGTGGACCATGTCGCCCAGGGTTTCCCTGCCCGACCAGCCAATACTCGCCCACACGGATGCCGCGAGCGGCTCGGTCGCGATCAGCGACGAATTCATGGGGAGCGAGGTTCGGTGCAGTCCTCTGAGGCCGGCGGTGAACCCCTCGGTGGCACGCACGACGATGCGCAGCTGCGGTGCCGCTTTCTTGAGGTAGTACGCCGTCCACAGCCCGGTGTAGCCGGCACCGACTATGACGACATCGGCCCGGGTCGACCCGGCCAGGGGCGCGCGCGGCACTGGCCGACCGAGCTGGTTCCACCAGAATGAGACATCGCCGTTGCGCGCGGCGTGCCGCACGTCGGTCATGATCCCGCCCGACGCTGGCGCCGAGCGGGGAGCGGCACATCCGTCATGCTGGGGTCCCCTTCTGGCGTGCGCGCTCAAGTCTTCGCCGGGCGGCAAGTTCTCGTTCACCGTCGAGCTTGGCCGCAACCGGAGCCCACAGTACGACAGCGACCCCGGCGCCGAGCAGCAGGCCACCGATGGTGTCGGTGAGCCAGTGCGCGCCGAGGTAGGTGCGGCTGAGCAGCATCACGATCGTGTACGCGGCTCCGGCGAGCGCCACCCACAGGCGGGGAAAAATGATGGCGAGGCAGACGGCCATGGTCGCCGCATTCGAGACGTGTCCGGACGGAAACGAGCCGAAATCCGAGGTGACCAGCATATTTTCGGGTCGAGCTCGTCCGAACAATTGCTTCAGGAGTTGCACCCCGCCCGCACTCAGCACGGTCGCCACGAGGTAGTACCCGGCGGCCCAGGGCCGATTGATGAGCACAATCGCGAGGGTGATGGCCAGCGGAACGATGAGCACGCCGAACAGTCCGCCGCCGAGCGCGTTCATAAACAGCGACGGAATTTCCCAGATCGCCGAGCGGTGCTCGATGATCTCGTCCATCCACTCGGTGTCGACCTCGAGGGCGACGCCGTTCGCGCGCACGACCACGACGAGGCCGAGCAGGGCCGCCAGGGCCACGGCGGAGAGCCCGCTAATGACGGGCCAACGGCGGGAGATGCGGCGGGCCGCTCGGTCTGCGGCGCGCTCCGGGTTAGTCATCCCGCCATCGTAGGGCTGCCCGCTGTATTCGGCCACGCACCGGGCCGAGCCCGCGGCCATCCGCTCAGTATTCTGCGTGTGCTCGGGCCGCGCACATTGCGGACGGGGCCCAGGCCCCGTCCCTGGGCCCAGTTTATAGACTGGGCCCGGGGCTACAAGGTGGGCCCGGGCGCCGAGCGGCCGCGGCCTAGCGGCCGAGCGCTGGCACGGTGCGCGGGCGCACGATCAGCCAGAGCGAGAGGAGCGAAACCACCGCGGTGACGCCCATAACGGATGCCATCGGTATCGCCGTTCCCACTCCGAGCACTCCCACAATCGGCGAGATCAGACCAGCCACCCCGAAGTTGGCCGCACCGAGCAGTGATGCCGCGGTGCCGGCCTCATGTCCGTGCGCGTTCAAAGCGATGACCTGCACGCTCGGCAGCGTGAAGCCGCAGGCCGCAATGAAGAACCAGAGCGGAACCAGGGTTCCCCACAGTCCCATGCCGGCCAGGTCGAGCAGCACAATGGCAGCGGCGGTGAGCAGCAGCACGACCGTGGAGACCGAGAGAATCCACTGGGGTCCAATATTGAACCGGTGCATCAGGCGCGAGCTCAGCTGCACGCCGGTGACCACACCGAGGGAGTTGACGGCGAACAGTAGACCGTATTCCTGCGGGCTGAACTGGTAGACATCCTGAAACAGAAACGGCGACGCCGACAGGTAGGAGAACAGCCCGGTGAACGTCATCGCCCCGATGATGGCGACACCCACGAAGGTGCGGTCGCTCAGCACGGCCTTGTAGCGCTGGGCCAGGGTGTTGTGGCCCTTGGCGTGGCGCTCGTTTTCGGGCAGGGTCTCCACGATCCAGAAGGCGACGGCCAGAATCACGATGACACCGTAGGCGGCGAGCACCCAGAAGATGCCGCGCCAGTTCATCACGAGCAGCAGCTGCGACCCGATCACCGGCGCCAGCACGGGCGCGAGCCCGCTGACCAGGGCGAGGCGGGAGAGCATACGCACGAGCGGCTTGCCGCCGAACAGGTCGCGCACCATGGCCATCGCGACGACCGCGCCGGCCGCGGCGCCGAAGCCCTGCAGCACCCTAAATACAGCGAGCATGACGATCTCGTTCGACAGCGCAGCGCCGACACAGGCCAGAATATGCACACCGGTCGCGAGCATCAGCGGCAGCCGGCGCCCGACCTTGTCGCTCCACGGCCCCACCACCAGCTGCCCGAATCCGAAACCGATCATGGTGCCGGTCAGCGTCAGCTGAATGACCGACGGCAGCACCCCGAATTCGCTCTCCAAAGTCGGAAAGGCCGGCAGGTAGAGGTCGATCGTGAACGGGCCGAGGGCCGTGAGGGCGCCGAGAATGAGAATGTAGACGATTCGCTGACGCCTGGTCAGTTTGTCCCCGGGGTGCGCGGCTTTGGAAGCGAGTTGCGCGGCGCTAACCACGGGAATGCTGGCAGTAATCACGAAAGCGGATGTCCTTGGCTGGTTGAGAAAGTTGGTGCGGCAGTGTCGGCCGCTCTAAAGCCAAGCAGGGGTAGACCCGTAGTATTCCCTCGATCCTGCTGCGGGTCCACCAGCAGTGCCTCGAAAGCGAGTTCGGCCGCCCCGATCATGAGCAGGTTGGAGCCAAGCACAGCTGGCGCGATGCTGACCTCCGCGAATGCGGCGGGAAGAGTCAAGGCGGCGACGGCAACGTTCAAACGCTCCGGGTCAACCGCGTGGAGCGCGGCGAGAAAACCGCCGAGCACGATGAGCTGCGGGTTGAGCATGTTGACGGCGCTGGCCAGGGCGATGGCCAGGAAATCGAGCTGTCGATTCACCAGGTTGCGCACGATGAGCGAGTCGGAGGCGAGCAGCGCGCGTTCGAGGGTGTCGGCATCCGTTTCGCCGGCCTGCAGGCCGAGCGCGGCGAGCAACGCGTGACGGGTGACCTCGGCTTCGAGGGTGCCCGCGATGCCAGCCGAATCGGTGTCGATGCCGTCGCTCACCCGAGTGTGGCCGAACTCCCCCGCATACCCGGCCTGGCCACCAGCGGCGACGCCCCCGATCACGAGGCCGCCTCCGATGCCGCTCGACCCGCCGTTGAGATAGACGAGGTCGGTCAGGCCTTGACCGGAACCGAAATAGCGTTCGGCCGTGACACCAAGGCTCGCGTCGTTGGCCGCGACGACCGGAATGCCCGTCGCAGCGGCAAGCAGGTCGCACAACGGCTCGTCGACCCAACCGAGATGCGGAGCGTGACGCACCAGACCGTCACTCGCACGCACGAGACCGGGCACCGCCACTCCTATTCCGATTATGGAATATTCGCCGAGGTCGCGCTTCAGCTTCGCCACAATGCCCGCGGTGATCGTGACGGCCTCAGCGATTGACGGCGACGACGGCGTGGCATAGCGGATGAGCCGGTGGACGACGCCGCTGAGGGCGACGGCTCCCACGGTGATCGCGTCGATTTCAGGATTCACCGCAATGGCCACGATTCGGTCGCTTGCCGCCACGATCGGGCTCGGTCGCCCGGCGAGCTTCGTGGGGTCGGGAGTGCGTTCCTCGACCAGGCCGCGCTCGACCAGCTCCGCGACCAGCGCGCCGATCGTCGACCGGTTCAAGCCGGTCAGTCGGGTGAGCTGGGCGCGCGACGCTGCGCCGCCGCGATGCACGAGGCGCAGGATGATCGACAGGTTGTGCCTGCGCACATCGTCATGGTTATTGCCCTGCATGGCGTCCACTGCTCTCGGCTTCCGGCTCGCTTTTTTCGGTCAGAAGTCAGGTTACTGCGCCGGATGAGCTCGACGGGTGATACGTTGCCAATGTCAACAAATCATCAAGGGTGCTGACAGACTTGCGGCGCCAGACAGGGACGTCATGGAGTTTCGATACCTCGGCAACAGCGGATTGAAAGTTTCAGAAATAACCTACGGCAACTGGCTCACCCACGGGTCTCAGATTGAGAACGACACCGCGACGGCCTGCGTGCGCGCGGCCCTCGACGCCGGAATCAGCTCGTTCGACACCGCAGACGTCTACGCCAACACCGTCGCCGAACAGGTATTGGGCGACGCCCTACGCGGCGAACGCCGACAGTCCCTCGAAATCTTCACCAAGGTCTTCGGCCCGACCGGCCCCAAGGGACACAACGACACCGGCCTCTCCCGCAAGCACATCCTCGAGTCGATCGACGGCTCGCTCAGCCGACTGCAAACGGATTACGTCGACCTCTATCAGGCCCACCGGTACGACGTGGAGACCCCGCTCGAGGAGACGATGCAGGCCTTCGCCGACGTCGTGCGCCAGGGCAAGGCCCTCTATATCGGGGTAAGCGAGTGGAACGCGACGCAGCTACGCGCCGGCCACGCCCTCGCCACCGACCTCGGCATTCAGCTCATCTCCAACCAGCCGCAGTACTCGATGCTGTGGCGCGTGATTGAATCCGAAGTGGTTCCGGCCGCCGAGGAGCTCGGCGTCTCTCAGATCGTCTGGTCCCCCGTGGCTCAGGGCGTGCTCACCGGCAAGTACCTGCCTGGTCAGGCACCACTGAACGGCAGCCGAGCAACGGATGCTCAGGGCGGCGCCAACATGATCAAGCGTTGGATGAGCGAGCCGGTGCTCACCGGTGTGCAGAAATTGCGCCCGATCGCTGACGAGCTCGGCCTCACCATGGCGCAGCTCGCGCTCGCCTGGGTGCTGGCCCATAAGAACGTCGCATCCGCAATCATGGGGGCGTCCCGGCCCGAGCAGGTCGCCGACAACGCGAAGGCCGCCGGTGTGCACCTCGACGCGGACGTGCTCACGAGAATCGACACCGCCGTGCGCGACCTGGCCGAGTTCGACCCGCGCAAGACCACCTCGCCGGAGCAGCGCGAGGCGTAAGCCAGCGGCATCCGCTTTTAGAATCAAGGAGTATTCATGAGAATCGCCGTCACCGGTGGCAGTGGCAAGCTCGGGCGCAGCGTTGTTGCGCGCCTGACGAACGAGGGCCACGTCGTCACCAACCTCGACCGCACGGGTTCTCGCGGTTCGGGATTTACTACGATCGACCTTACTGATTATGGCCAGGTCATCGACGTGATGTTCGGCATCGACGACCGCACGGACGGATTCGACGCCGTCGTGCATCTGGGGGCAATCCCGGCTCCTGGCCTTCTGCCCGATGTGGCCACCTTCCACAACAACATGCTCGCGACCTTTAACGTCTTCCAGGCCGCCCGCCGGGCCGGAATCAAGACGATCGTCTATGCCTCGAGTGAGACGACCCTCGGTCTGCCATTCGATATCGACCCGCCCTACATTCCCGTCGACGAGGAGTACCCGGCCCGGCCGGAGAGCACGTATTCACTCGTGAAACACCTCGAGGAGCAGATGGCTATCCAGCTCGTGCGCTGGGATCCGCTGTTGAGTATCACGGCGCTGCGCTTCTCCAACGTGATGGACGAGGACGACTACGCGGCCTTCCCCACATTCAACGACGACGCCACCCTGCGCAAGTGGAATCTGTGGGGCTACATCGACGGTCGCGACGGCGCCCAAGCCGTGCTGCGGGCGCTCGAACGAGCCCAGCCGGGTTTCGAGACGTTCATCATCGCGGCCGCCGACACGGTGATGAGCCGGTCGAGCGCGAGCCTGGCCGCCGAGGTCTTTCCGAGCGTCAGAGTCGTCAAGGCGGTCGGAGAACACGAGACCCTGTTATCGATCGACAAGGCGAAGCGGATGCTCGGCTTCGCCCCCGAGCACAGCTGGCGCGATCACGTGTAATGCGCCACTATCGGTAGTCAACGTGGGCGCTCGACAAACGCGTTCCGAAACTTGTCCGCCGGATCAAGCCGATCAACAAGGGCTCGAAAATCGCCGAGCCGGGGGAAGCTGGTCGCAAGCGTCTTGGCATCCGTCTGAAAGAGTTTGCCCCAATGCGGCCGCACCGCGAAGGGGGCCAGCGCCGCTTCGAGGGCCGGCAGCAGCAGCGCGATCCGGGCGCATCGTTTCGATCGCTGCGACGGCATGCTCGCGCGGCACGTGGTGTTCGCTTTGCAACTTTTCGCCGTTGCTCGGAGTGAAGGCCATCCGAAAGTGCGCCAGTCGCTCGGACCAGGGTCCGGCCACGCCGAGTTGCTCGGTGCGAGGCCCCAGCCACGAGCTCTTGTACTTCATCGATCGATGTCGGATGCACGATCGGAGCCCCGTAGCGGTAGTTCCGAGCCCAATTGCGTTCATTCTCCTGCTTCATGCCGGCCGCTTCACGAGATTTGATGTTCGGGACAACTTACCGGACCAGTAGGTTCACCTGGGCTTGGTGGCACTCGAATTCTGGAGCTACCCGGATGCGGCGGATTCGCTAGTCCGGCTATTGACGACTGCACCCACTCTCGGTATATGTTTGAGTAATCAACAAATCATCGATGCAGCTGAATTGGACGTCCTGACATGACACCGAGCGACCTGACCCCCACCCGTGACGACAAGTTCTCCTTCGGGCTCTGGACCGTCGGCTACAACGGCAGTGACCCGTTTGGTGGTCCTACTCGCCCCAAGCTCGACGTCGTCGATGCCGTGACCAATCTGGCCGAGCTCGGCGCCTACGGCCTCACCTTTCACGACGACGATCTGTTCGACTTCGGTTCAACGGATGCCGCCCGCCAGCAGCAGATCGACCGCCTCAAGCAGGCGCTCTCCGACACCGGGCTCATCGTGCCGATGGTCACCACAAACCTATTCAGCGCCCCGGTTTTCAAGGACGGCGGATTCACCTCGAACGACCGAGCCGTACGCCGGTTCGCGCTCCGCAAGGTGCTGCGCAACATCGACCTCGCTGCCGAGCTGGGCGCGAAGACGTTCGTCATGTGGGGCGGCCGCGAGGGCGCCGAGTATGACGCGGCCAAGGACATCCGTTCGGCGCTCGAGCGTTACCGCGAGGCCGTGAACCTACTCGGGGACTATGTCACCGACAAGGGCTACGACATCCGCTTTGCCATTGAGCCCAAGCCCAACGAACCCCGTGGCGATATTCTGCTGCCGACCGTCGGCCACGCAATGGCGTTCATCGAAACGCTCGAGCGGCCCGACATGGTCGGCGTGAACCCCGAGGTCGGGCACGAGCAGATGGCCGGGCTCAACTTCGCCGCCGGCATCGCGCAGGCGCTGTACCAGGGCAAGCTGTTCCACATCGACCTCAACGGTCAGCGCGGCATCAAGTATGACCAGGACCTGGTCTTCGGCCACGGCGACCTGCAGAACGCCTTCGCTCTGGTAGACCTCCTCGAAAACGGCGGCCCGAACGGAGGCCAGACCTACACCGGGCCGCGCCATTTCGACTACAAGCCGAGCCGCACCGAAGACGTCGCCGGAGTGTGGACCAGCGCTGCGGCCAACATGCGCACCTACCTGCTGCTCAAGCAGCGGGCTGCGGCATTCCGCGCCGACCCCGAGGTGCAAACGGCCCTCGCCGCGTCGAAGGTACCTGACCTGTCGAACAACACCCTCGCCCCGGGCGAAAGCTACGACGATCTGCTGGCGGACCGCGCCTCCTACGAGGACTTCGACGCCGACGCCTACTTCGGCGGCAAGGGCTTCGGCTTCGTGCACCTGCAGCAGCTGGCCCTCGAGCACCTGCTCGGCGCTCGCTAGCTCCACCATTCCGCACCTACGTGGCAAATTCCAAAGAACCGAATGCGACCGCCCCGCTCACCATCGCAAAATCGGGGCCCGGGTCTTTTCTGAACTAGCCACCGTGTACCGGGGCATAACTGCCTTGGGAAGACAGCTTTCGCATGCTCAACACGATCGGCTACGACGGCCCACTCTCGGTGGAATGGGAGGATGCCGGAATGGACCGCCTGGTCGGCGCTCCCGAAGCGCTCGCCTTCGTGCGATCGCTCGCCTTTGACGCACCGACCGATGCCTTCGATGCGGCGTTCAGTACGCGCCGATGACCGCTCGCGTGCGCCGGGCATCCGTTTGTTGCTGCCCCCCATTCGGGCCGTCAGGGCCGGCTCCCAGCCGCCTTTCAGCCAGCATGAACCTGGCCGTTAGACGGGAGCGCTAACGTCGTAGGCACGGCTGCTTCGGCAGCACAGCGACGAACGAATGGTGAACACCCGCATGAGCACTTCCGGCCAGGCCCGTCCGCCCAAGAAAGACCGCCGCGAGGAGGCCCGCGAACACGCCAGGCTGATGCGCGCCGAGCAGGTCAAGCGGGACAAGCGCCGTCGCCTCTTTCTGCGCGGCGGCATCGGCATCGGCTTGCTCGCCGTGGTCGCCATCGTGACCCTTGTCATCGTGAACAACGTCACCGCGCCGGCGGCGCAGGGCCCGGCCAACATGGCCAGCGACGGAATTCTGCTCGGCAGCGACGGAACCACGGTCTCCGCGGCCACCTCGACCCCCCTCGCCGCCGACGCCGAACCGGTTGCGACCGACCAGAGCGCCCTGACCGACACGGCGAACATCGTGATGTACGTCGACTACCTCTGCCCCATCTGCGGCAACTTCGAGACCACCAACAGTGAGCAGATCACCAGTTGGGTCACCGCGGGCAACGCCACGGTCGAGATCCACCCGATCTCGATTCTTGACCGTCTGTCGTCGGGCACCAAGTACGCCACGCGTGCCGCCAATGCCGCCGCCTGTGTGGCCGACTACGACCCCAACAACTTTCTGGCCTTCAACTCGGCCATGTTCGCCGACCAGCCCGCCGAGAACTCCACCGGCCTCACGGATGCCGAACTGACCACCCTCGTTGAAGGCGCCGGGGTGACCTCCACCGACGTCGCCAGCTGCATCAAGGATCAGACCTACGCCGACTGGGTCGACGCCTCAACCCAGCGCGCGCTCAACGGCCCCATCCCCAACTCGGACATCGAGAAGGTCAAGGGAACGCCCACCGTGCTCGTGAACGGTGTCAGCTACACCGGTTCCTTCACCGATGCCGCCGCCTTCGAGGCCTTCGTGACCGCGCAGACGACCGCCGCGGCAGGCGAGTAGCCCGCCCGCTTCCACTCTGCACGGGGCCCGGGCCCCGTCCACGGGCCCAGTTTATAAACTTGGCCCGTGGACGGAACATGGGCCCGATGCCGCGGCTGGGCTTTAGCCCTTAGCCGAGAGCGAGCCCGGCCCAGAGCCCGAGCGCGGCCGCCAGAACAGATGCCGCGAGCATACCGACTCCATTCACCAGTGCGGCCAGATACCGGTGCGCCTGGGCCAGCCGCACGGTCTCGAAACTGGCCGTGCTGAATGTCGTGTAGCCGCCGAGCAGGCCGACGCCGAGCACCAGGCTCCACTCCGGCATGAGCAGGAGGTTCATGGCGAGGCCGGTGACGAGGCCGAGCAGCAGCGAGCCGCTCACGTTGATGATCGTGGTTCCATACGGAAACGCGCCGCCCAGACGGGTGCGCACGAAGCCGTCCAGAAACAGGCGTGCGGACGCGCCCACGCCGCCGGCCGCAGCGATGCCTAAGAACAGGAGCGGGGTCATCCGTTTTCCCCCCGAGAGGATTCGCCGCGCCGGTGCAGTGCCGCGCCCAGCACGATTCCGAGCCAGGTCGCGAGGCCGCCGAGCAGAACCGTGCCGAGCGCATAGGCGA
Organism: Cryobacterium flavum; assembly: GCF_900103805.1. Taxonomy (GTDB): domain Bacteria; phylum Actinomycetota; class Actinomycetes; order Actinomycetales; family Microbacteriaceae; genus Cryobacterium; species Cryobacterium flavum. The sequence continues at coordinate 172,685 of NZ_FNIB01000005.1, forward strand.
TCGCCAGTCCGATGGCGCCGCCGTGAAGGAGCAGAGCGCTGTCGGTGGCGAGGGCGCTGTAGGTCGTGAATCCGCCGAGCAAGCCGGTACCGAGCAGCAGGCGCGCGGTGCGGCGGCCGCCGGCATCGTGGCCGAGGCGCACGAGCGCTTCGAGCAGCAGCCCGAGCAGCAGGGCTCCGAACAGGTTGATGCCGAGGGTGGTCAGCGGCAGGTGGACGCCGGCCAGATCGATGGGCGGCAGCACCAGACCGAGCACCTCGCGCAGGGCGGTGCCCACGGTTCCGCCGAGAAAGACGAGGCCGAGGTAGCGCCAGTTCAGGTGCACGGCTCGTGGCGTGATCGTGGCGATGGTTCACCTACCTGTTGCACTCAGTAGGAACCATCAGCGCAGGCAGTTTGAGCGGATGCTCGGGCGGGATCCATCGCCGTGGCCAGAATACACGCCCTAATCGGTGGACTCCCACGGCAGTTCGTCGCGAAAGGCCACCGGTGCCAGGGGAATGACCACGACGGGTCGGTGCTGCCGGTGCGCGAGGTGCACGGCCACGGAGCCGCCGAAGAATTCCTGCACGCTGGCTCGCACGCCCCGCTCGCGGGTGCCGACCACGATCATTGCGGCGTCCAGCGTGTCAGCGAGGTGGGCCAGGGCGCGGGCCGGGTCGCCCGCGACAGCCCTGGTCGACCAGGTCAGGCTACGGCCGTCGAGCAGCGTCGTCAGGTGGGCTCGCAGGGCAACCGGAAAGCCCTCGTCGTCCAGATCGAGCAGGTCGGGGTCGATCGGCAGCGACAGGATGCTGCCGTCGGCGAACTCATCGACCACATAGCGGCCGGGCTCGACCGTGGCGCAGACCAGCTCGGCGTGAAACCGGTCCGCGAAGGCGGCGGCCTCGAGCACGACCGCGTCGGGCTGGCCGGGTGTGACTCCAACAATCACGTAGGTGCTCACGACCGGCTCCTTTCAAAGGCTTCCGGTACCAGCTTGGCGGCTTTGCCGCCATAGGGATAGTGGCGCCGGGCGTCAGACGGCCGCGAGCACTCCGGCGACGGAGTTCAGCGAGCCGGGTACCAGGCTGTAGTACGACCAGGTGCCGCGTTTGGCGCGGGCCAGGAAGCCAGCCTCAACGAGTACCTTGAGGTGGTGTGAGATGGTGGGCTGGCTCAGGGTCAGCTGGTCGGTCAGGTCGCAGACGCAGGCTTCCTGGTCGGTGTGGGCCGAGACGATCGAGATAATGCGCAGCCGGGCCGGGTCGGCGAGGGCTTTGAGCGAGCGGGCCAGGGCGTCGGCATGGTCGGGGGCGAGGGTCGCGCGCGCCTGGGGTGAGGAGCAGGCATCCGCTTCGTCGGTTGAACGGCGAGAAATGTCGGTCAGTGGCAGGGTCTGGGTAAACGACACGTGAACACACTCTCCTTAGATTGACATCGGTCGATGAAGTGTTCTAGCGTAGACATCGACAACGATCAATGTTACCGCGAATCGCTGTCCAAGAATTGGAGATTCGTGAGCAGCACCGCCCCAGCCCCCACCCGACTCGGCGCGATCGACCGGCTGCTGCCGGTCTGGATCCTCGCCGCCATGGCCCTCGGCCTGCTGCTGGCCCTGTACGTTCCCGCCGTCGGCGAGCTGCTGCACGCCTTCACGATCGGGTCGATCAGCGTGCCGATCGCCATCGGGCTGCTCATCATGATGTACCCGGTGCTGGCCAAGGTTCGCTACACGGATGCCCGTGCCGTCGCCTCCGACAAGCGCCTGCTGGTCTCCTCCCTGCTGCTGAACTGGCTGGTCGGGCCGGCGCTCATGTTCGCCCTGGCCTGGATCTTTCTGCCCGACCTGCCGGAATACCGCACCGGCCTGATCATCGTCGGGCTCGCCCGCTGCATCGCCATGGTGCTGATCTGGAACGACCTGGCCTGCGGCGACCGCGAAGCCGCCGCCTTTCTCGTGGCCGTGAACTCGGTGTTCCAGGTCGTCGCGTTCGGCGCGCTCGGCTGGTTCTACCTGCAAGTGCTTCCGGCCTGGCTCGGCCTGCCCACGACGAGCGCCGAGTTCTCGATCTGGGCGATCACCGCGAGCGTGCTGATATTCCTGGGAATTCCGCTGCTGGCCGGGTATTTGTCGCGCCGCATCGGCGAGGCCCGCCGCGGCCGCGACTGGTACGAGGCGCGTTTTCTACCCCGGGTCGGCCCGTTCGCGCTCTGGGGGCTGCTGTTCACGATCGTGATGCTGTTCGCCCTGCAGGGGCAGCAGGTCATCGACCACCCCGGCGACGTCGCCCGCATCGCACTGCCGATGCTGGTCTACTTCGCGGTCATGTTCCTGGTCGGCTTCGTCACCGGACGCCTGCTGCGCCTGAGCTACGAGCGCACCACGACGCTCGCCTTCACCGCCGCCGGCAACAACTTCGAGCTCGCCATCGCCGTCGCGATCGGCACCTTCGGCGCGCTCAGCGGCCAGGCCCTGGCCGGCATCGTCGGTCCACTGATCGAGGTTCCTGCATTGGTCGCCCTCGTCTACGTGGCGCTCTGGCTCAAGCCCCGACTTTTTCCCGAGCGGATGCCGGCGGCCCCGCCGCCGACGCCCGCCGCGGCATCCACTCTCGTCTAAAGAAGGAAGACCCCAATGAAACCCTCCGTACTGTTCGTCTGCGTGCACAACGCCGGCCGCTCGCAGATGGCCGCCGGCTATCTGACCGCGCTCGCGCAGGGACGCGTCGACGTGTTCTCGGCCGGCTCCGAGCCGAAGGACCAGATCAACCCGGTCGCGATCGCCGCGATGGCCGAAGAGGGCATCGATATCGCGCACAACGTGCCGAAGATTCTCACGACCGAGGCGGTCAAGCAGGCCGACGTCGTCATCACCATGGGCTGCGGCGACGCCTGTCCGATCTTTCCGGGCAAGCGGTATGAAGACTGGGAGCTGGCCGACCCGGCCGGCCAGGGCATCGAGAGCGTGCGCCCCATTCGCGATGAGATCAAGGCGCGCATCGAGGCGCTGCTGGCCGAGATTCTGCCGGTCGCCTGACGATGCTGCCCGGCCTGACCTATCCCGAGGAGTCGCTGCGACGCCTCGCCGCCGATCTCGCTGAGCAGTTTCACGGAGTCTTCGCCGCCGAGACCGTTGAGCGCTACGTGCTCGAGAGCTATACCGGGCTGCTGCGCACGTCGAGCGTGAAGGCACACCTGACGACCCGCACCGCGCACTTTGCCCGGGAGCGCCTCACCGCGCTGGCCCAGGCCAAGGGTGCGATCGGCCGTTCGGTTCCCGAGGTATTGTTCGTCTGCGAGCAGAATGCTGGCCGGTCACAGATGGCCGCGGTGTTCACCAACGCTTTGTCGGGCGGCTCGGTGCACGTGCGTTCGGCCGGATCGATGCCCTCCTCCGCGCTGAACCCCACCATGGTGGCGGTTATGGCCGAACTTAATCTGTCGCTGGACGAGGCGTTCCCCAAGCCGCTCACCGACGACGTCGTGCAGGCAGCAGACGTCGTCATCACCATGGGCTGCGGCGACGCCTGCCCGATCTACCCGGGCAAACGCTACGTCGACTGGGAACTCGTCGACCCGGCCGGCCAGCCGATCGAGGAGGTGCGGCGCATCCGCGACCAGATCAAGGCACATGTCATCGAAATGCTCGCCGGCCTCGGTGTGACGCCCGTCGCCTGACCCACCCTGCGGTCGGGGCCAGGTGGGCCCGGCGAATGGATGCCGCCCCACCCGGACGGGGCCCAGGCCCCGTCCCCGGGCCCAGTTTATAAACTGGGCCCGGGGCTATAACGTGGGCCCGGTGGTCGCGGCATCCGTTGACTCACGGCAGCGATTGGCCGGCACTACGGATGCTCGCGCCCGATACGGGTGCGCGCCACGGTAACCGGCGTAGCGGCCACCCGTTTCAGGCGCGACACATGCGCAAACGTGGCGAAACGGAGGCCCGCCCCGCTACGCGAGCGTCAGGAACAGCTTCTCGAGTTCGGGCACCGTCATTGAGTTCTCGTTGTCGGGATTCGCGATGCAGTCGCGCATCGCGGTCGACACGATGACGAAGCCGGCCTTGTCGAGCGCGCTCGACACGGCGGCGAGCTGAGTGACGACGTCGCGGCAGTTGCCGCCACCCTCGACGGCGGCGATCACCGCCGTCAGCTGCCCCTGCGCCCGGCGCAACCGGTTGAGGATCTTCTTCTGCTCGGCAGCCCTGGCCGCCGTGTCATCGGTCACCGACGAGATCGCCACCTCAGGCCCCCTGCTCGGTGGGAAGCCCGGCCTGCTGCCAGGCCGTCGTGCCGCCGGCGATGTTCACGGCGTCATGGCCGTGGGCCGCCAGATACTCGGCGACCTGGGCGCTGCGACCGCCGAGGGCGCAGATGACGTGCACCGGGACATCCGCTGGGATCTCACCGATCCGCTCGACAACCTCGCCCATCGGAACGTGCACGACGCCGGGCACGTGGGCGGCTTCGTACTCCCACGGTTCGCGCACGTCGATGACGACGGGTTCGGTGAGCGCGTTCAGCTCGGTGACGGTGATCTCTTTCATACGAGGACCCTTTCAGCAATGGGGGAAACAACAAGGCTAGACGTTCCGGCCAGCCAGGTGCGATAGCCGCCGTCAAGATTGCGCACGTCGAATCCGTTCTGGGTGAGAATGCGCGCGGCGGTATGCCCGCGCTGGCCCACTTGGCAGTGCACGATCAGAGGCACGCGCGGCAGCTCGTCGAGCCTGGCGCGCAGGTCGTCGAGCGACACGTTGAGTGCGTCCGGAATGCTGCCGGCCGCGAATTCGCCGGCCGACCGCACGTCGACGAGCACGGCGCCGTGCGCGCGCGCGGCCGCCAACTCGTGCCACTGCAGGTTCACGCTCGTGCCCTCGGCGAGGTTCGACGCGACATAGCCGAGTTGGTTAATCGGGTCTTTTGCGGAGGCATATTGCGGCGCATAGGCCAGTTCGAGGCGCGTCAAAGCGGATGCGCTCAGCCCCGCCGCCATCGCGACCGCGAGCACGTCGATGCGCTTGTCCACCCCGGAGCCGCCCACGATCTGGGCGCCGAGGATGGCGTCGGATTCGGCGTCGATGAGCAGCTTGATGGACATCCCCTCCGCGCCGGGAAAATAGCCGGCGTGGTTGGCGGGGTGCGTGTGTGCGATGCGGTGGGCGAGGCCCGCTTCGACCAGGCGTTTCTCGCTCCAGCCGACCAGGGCTACGGTGAGACCGAAGATGGCCACGATCGACGTACCGAGCGCCGGGGCAGCCTGCCCGGGAGTGCCTGCGATGCTGTCGGCCACGGAGCGGCCGTGTCGGTTCGCGAGGCCCGCCATGGTGACGAGCGTGCCGGAGCCGCTGACGGCATCCGTTTTCTCGACGCCGTCGCCGACCGCGAAGATGTGCGGGTCGCTCGTGGCCTGGGTGCCGTCGACCCAGATGCCGCCGCTCTCGCCGATGCGGAGGCCGGCCTGCGCGGCCAGGGTAACGTCGGGGCGCACGCCGCTCGCGTCGATCACGAGGTCGGCGGGCACGGTGCTGCCGTCGCTGAGCATGATGCCGAGGGCCGACGTTCCGGTGACCGTGGCGTTCAGGCGCACGTCGACACCGCGCTCACGCAGGCGATCGAGTACGGGAGCGGCCATCTCGGGATCGAGCGGGGTGAAGATCTGCGGCCCGCGCTGCACGAGGGTCACGTGCACGCCACGGTGCACGAGGTTTTCGACGGCTTCGAGGCCGATGAATCCGCCGCCGATCACCACAGCGGATGCCGCTGCGACGCTCGCCAGCACCGCGGTGATGTGATCGACGTCATCGACCGTGCGCAGGGTGTGCGTGGGGACGGTGCTGTCTTTAGATGCGTTGGACCTGGCCGAAGCGCCGGCCGCGAGCACGAGCCGGTCGTAGTGTTCGACGCTCGTTTCATCGGTCAGCAGGTCGCGCACCGTGACGGTCTGGGCTTTGCGGTCGATCTGCACGACCTCGGTGCCGACACGCACGTCGAGTGCGAAGCGTGCCCCGAGGGATTCGGGGGTCTGCAGCAGCAGGTCACCGCGATCCCGAATGATTCCCCCCACGAAATACGGCAGCCCGCAGTTCGCGAACGACACGTAATGGCCGCGCTCGAACACGATGATCTCGGCGCTCTCGTCGAGTCGGCGCAACCTGGTCGCCGCCGACATTCCGCCCGCAACTCCGCCTACAATGATGATTTTCACGTGTGCCTCCGGGTCAAGGATACCCCAGGGGTATGCGCGCACAAACCTGCGGGCGGAGCAGGCGCCGGTGAGGGCCGCGCGGCCGCATCCGCTCCCCGGGCCCACGTTATGAACACGGGCCCAGTCTATAAACTGGGCCCGTGGACGGGGCCTGGGCCCTGTCCACAAAATGCTCAAGCGGGTTGGGCTCGGAAACCGCGCAGGCGCAGGCTGTTCGTCACCACGAAGATCGACGACAGGGCCATCGCGGCCCCGGCGATCAGGGGGTTCAGCAGCCCGGCCATTGCGAGCGGAATCGCCGCGACGTTGTAGGCGAAGGCCCAGAACAGGTTGGCCTTGATCGTCGTGAGGGTGCGGCGGGCCAGCCGTATCGCATCCGCTGCGGCGAGCAGGTCGCTGCGCATGAGCGTCAAGTCGCTCGCCTCGATGGCCACGTCGGTGCCCGACCCCATGGCAATGCCGAGGTCGGCGGTGGCGAGCGCGACCGCATCGTTCACGCCGTCCCCGACCATCGCGACCACGTGCCCCTGCGCCTGCAAAGAAGCGATCACCCGCGCCTTGTCGGCCGGCAGCACCCCGGCGGTCACGTCGGTAATGCCGACGAGAGCGGCCACGCTCTGCGCCGCGGCGACATTGTCACCGGTCACGAGCATCGGCGTCAGCCCGAGGGCACGAAAACGTGCGATCGCCGCAGCGCTCGTGGGCTTGAGGGTATCGGCGACGGTGAGCACGCCGCGCACCTTGCCCTCCCACGCCACCATGACGGCCGTCTTGCCGAGCGCCTCGGCCGTTCCCATCACGGCCTGCATCTCGATCGGCACCACCAGCCCCCATCGTTCGACCAGCCAGACGGGCCGTCCAACCAGCACCAGGCGTCCGTCAACCAGCGCCTGCACGCCCAGGCCCTGCTCCGACAGAAACTCCGACGCAGCCGGCACCGCGCCCAGGCGCGATACAGCGCCGGCCGTGATCGCCCGCGCGATCGGATGCTCCGACCCGCTTTCCGCGGCCCCGGCCAGCCCCAGCAGCTCATCTTCAGAGCCGCACTCGTGCATATCTGCGGTCGACAGCGTCATTCGCCCGGTGGTGACCGTGCCGGTCTTGTCGAGAACGATCGTGTCGACCCGGCGCGTGGATTCGAGAACCTGCGGCCCCTTGATCAGAATACCGAGCTGCGCGCCGCGCCCGGTTCCCACCAGCAGTGCGGTCGGCGTGGCCAGCCCGAGCGCACACGGGCAGGCAATGATCAGGGTCGCGACGGCCGCAGTGAACGCCATCGCGGCGCCGGCACCGACCAGCAGCCAGCCAGCCAGGGTCGCCAGCGCGAGGAGGATCACGATCGGCACGAACACGCCGGAAACCCGGTCGGCCAGGCGCTGTACCTCGGCCTTGCCGGTCTGCGCCTGCTCCACCAGCCGGCCGATGTGGGCCAGCTCAGTGTCGGCACCAACCTTCGTGGCTTGCACGACGAGTCGCCCGCCGGAGTTCAGCGTGGCGCCCACAACACTGTCGCCCGGACCGACCTCGATCGGTACGGATTCGCCGGTGAGCAGGCTCGCATCGATAGCGCTCGCGCCATCAACGATCACCCCGTCGGTCGCGACCTTCTCACCCGGCCGCACCACGAACTGGTCGCCGACCGCGAGCAACGCGGTGCTGATGCGACTCTCCACACCATCGCGCAGCAGCGTAGTCTCCTTCGCACCGAGCTCGAGCAGCGCCGTGAGTGCCGCGCCGGAGTTGCGCTTGGCCCGCGCTTCCGCGTACCGACCGGCCAGAATAAACACGGTGACAGCGGATGCCACCTCCAGGTAGATCTCGTGGGTGCCGGCCCCCGGGGTAGCCGAGAAGGTGAAACTCATGGTCATGCCCGGCATGCCGGCCATGCCGAAGAACAGGGCGTAGAGCGACCAGCCCAAGGCGGCGAGCACGCCGACGCTGACCAGGGTGTCCATGGTGGCGGCGCCGTGCCGGGCGTTCACCCAGGCGGCGCGATGGAACGGCCAGGCACCCCAGATGGCGACCGGGGCCGCGAGAGTCAGGGCCAGCCACTGCCAGTTCGTGAACTGCACCACGGGAATCATCGACAGGGCGGCGACCGGCAGGGTCAGCGCGGCGGAGATCAACAGCCGCTGCCGCAGCGACGCAAGCTCAGGGTCGACGGCGGCCGCGGCGGGGTCCACGGTGACCGGAGCTGGCAGCACGGCCGTGTAGCCGGTGGCCTCGATGGTCTTGATGGCGTCATCGACGCTCGTGCCGGCCGGCACGAAAACGCTCGCCTTTTCGGTGGCGTAGTTGACGCTGGCTTCGACCCCGGGCATTCGGTTGAGTTTCTTCTCGATGCGGGCCGCACACGAGGTGCAGGTCATGCCCCCAACGAGCAGATCAACTTGCTGGCCCACATCGGCAGACATCAGGCGGCTACCAGCTGGTAGCCCGCCTCCTCGACGGCCGCGGCAACCAGGGCGCGGTCCAGCGTGGCGGCGCTCGTGACGGTGACCTGCGAGGTACCGCCCTTGACGAGGTCGACCGTAACGTTCTCGGCGCCCGCGAGAGCTGTAATCTCTTCGGTCACGCTGGCGACGCAGTGGCCGCAGGTCATTCCATCAACGCTGTAGGCGGTCGTGGTGCTCATCGAAAATTCCTAACTGTTTTCTACCCCCGAATGGGTATTCATTCGAGCATACCCCTTGGGGGTACCTTTGCCCCTACTATACCCCGAGGGGGTACAGTTAAGCATGGGGTTCACGAACGACGCAAAGGACAATGTCATGACCGAGTCAGAGAGCCTCGACGGCCCGCACGGCTACATCTCCAACAAGGACGCCTACCTCAAGCGCCTGCGTCGCATCGAGGGTCAGGCCCGCGGCCTGCAGAGCATGGTCACCGACGACAAGTACTGCATCGACATTCTCACGCAAATTTCGGCCATGACGAGCGCCCTCGAATCGGTCGCTCTGGGCCTGCTCGATGACCACCTCAACCACTGCGTATTGCACGCGGCCATGGCCGGCGGCACCGAAGCCGAGGCCAAGCTGCAGGAGGCATCCGCGGCCATCGCTCGGCTGGTTCGCTCCTAAAGGACCGGACCTTTGGCCCTAGTCGCCGGGCTGCGCCGCGCGCGACACTGTTAATACATATAGAGCTAGCGTGCCCATTCGGGAAGGACCACAATGAACCTGCCGCACAGCGCGCCCCAGACGACGGTCGAGGCATCATTCGCCGTTCCGATCCGCGTTTTCATTCTCGACGACCACGAACTGGTGCGCCGGGGCCTGCGTGAGCTGCTTGAGGGCGAGGGCTTCGACGTCGTCGCCGACACCGGTTTGGCGGTGGAAGCCACCGTGCTGATCCCGAAGCTGCGCCCCGACGTGGCCATTCTCGACGCCCGCCTGCCCGACGGCACCGGCATCGAGGTGTGTCGCGACGTACGCTCGGTCAATCCGGCCCTGCAGTGCCTCATTCTCACGAGTTACGACGACGAGCAGGCGTTACGTGGCGCCGTGCTGGCCGGTGCGGCAGGCTACGTACTGAAGGAAATTCGCAGCACCGACCTGCTCGACAAGATCCGTCGCGCGGCCGCCGGTGAGTCGCTGTTCGACCCAGCGGTCAAGGCGGGCATCATCACCGGCCTGGCCGACCCGCTAGACGCCCGTCTCGCGTCGCTCACCGCGCAGGAGCGCAAGGTGCTCGACCTGATCGGCGAGGGACTGACCAACCGTGAAATCGGTCAGACCATGTTCCTGGCCGAGAAAACGGTCAAGAATTACGTGTCGTCGATGCTGGCGAAGCTGGATTTTCAGCGCCGAACCCAGGCTGCCGTGTACGTTGCGAAACGTGGAGACGAACACCAACGGTAATCTCCGGCACCGGCGCAGACCAGCGCAGCCGGGTGCCCTCGCCGGGGGCGCTGCGCACCGAGAATTTGCCGCCGAGCAGCGCCGCTCTTTGTTTGAGGTTGTCCAGGCCGCTGCGCCGGGTGGGTTTACTGAAACCACAACCGTTGTCGGCGATGACGAGCTTGATGCGGTCGTCTTGGGCATCGACCGAAATGTCGATCATGCTCGCCTGCGAATGCCGCGCAGCATTACTGAGGCCTTCCGAGATCACGGCGAGCAGGCTGCTGGCGAGGTCATCGGCGAGCGGCGCATCGATCGGCCCGGACAAACGGATGCGCGGCGCATACGGCAGGCTCGCCGCCCCCTCCTTGATCACGGCCAGAATGCGACTGCTGAGCGTGCCGGTGTCTTGCGCCATGCCGCGCAGCGAATAGATCGTGTCGCGCAGTTCCCGAATGGTGTCATCGAGCTCGTTCGTGACGGCGTTGATGCGGTCGAGCGCTACGGAATCGTTGGTAAACCGCCGCAGGCTCTGCATGCTCAGCCCGGCGGCGAACAGCCGCTGAATGACCAGGTCGTGCAGGTCGCGGGCGATGCGGTCGCGGTCGCCGAGCACGGCCTGCTCTTCGCGCATACGGTGCACGGAGGCCAGTTCGAGCGCGAGTGACACCTGCGTGCCGAAGACCGCGCTCATCTCCACATCGGTGACGCTGTATCGAGCGGATGCCGGTGCGCGCGACAGCAGAATCACGCCCTGCCCGTCGCCGGCCGGCCCCAGGGCGGCAATGAGGGTGGACCCCAGGTGCGACCACTTTGCGGCCGAGCCGGGCGTGGCATCCGCTATCTGGAGGGGCGGAGTGGCGAGCGTGGCGGAGCGGCCGGTGGCCTGCATCTCTGCCAGCACACCGGGTTGCAACAGCACGGTCGTGCCGAGCAGTCCCGCCGCAGTCGTGCCATCCGTGCCGGCCGCAGCCGCACAGTACAGGCTGTCGTCGGTGGGAAAACCGATCACGGCCAGTTCGGCACCGGAAGCCACGAGTACGCGCTGAACGACGAGGTCGAGGCCGTTGTCTTCACCGTCGACCGGTCGCAGCAGGTCGCGGCCCATCGCGGCGACCGCTTCGAGCCAGCGAGAGCGAGCACGGGCCTCGTCGTAGAGGCGGGCGTTCTCGATCGTGACGCCGGCGGCCGCGGCGAGTGCCACGGCCAGGGTCTGATCTTCGTCGGTGAAGTCCCCTCCGCCCTCTTTCTCGGTGAGGTAGAGGTTGCCGAAGACCGTGTCGCGCACCCGCACCGGAACCCCGAGGAACGACTTCATTGGCGGATGGTGGGCGGGAAAGCCGAAGGAGTCGGGGTGATCGTGCAGGTCGTGCAGGCGAATAGGGTTCGGTTCTCGAATGAGCAGGCCGAGCACGCCGTGCCCGGTGGGTAGCGCGCCAATCTGGCGCACGGTCTCTTCGTCGAAGCCCACGGTGACGAAGTGACTGAGCGCCTGGCCCTCGCCGATCACGCCGAGCGCGCCGTAGCGGGCCTGCACGAGCTGGCAGGCCGCTGTAACGACGCGTTCAAGCACCGCTTCGAGGCTGAGGTCTTCAGCCACCGAGACGACGGCGTCGAGCAAACCGCGCATGCGATCCTGGGTGAGGGCAAGTTCGGCGGCGGTCTGATCCGTCATCGTCGTCCCCCACCCTCATGCCATCCGGTGGTCTAACCTTGGCATGATTTCGGGTGCATGAGGCTACTTATGGGTGGTTCTGGTGACAATTGTCGGGCAGGAGATGTGCAGCAGCACTTCGTGGCTGACCGAACCCATGAGCAGGCGCTGCAGTGAGCCCCGGCCGCGACTGCCGACGACGAGCAACTGGGCGTGCTGCGCGGCCGCAACGAGTGCGCGGGCCGGCGATTCGTCGGTCTCCAGAACCTGGTGCACCACGAGGTCGGGGTACTGCGTGGTGAGGCCGGCGACGGACTCGGCGAGCACAACGCGCTCCTCTTCCATGCGCTCGGTCACGGCGTCGGCCGGAATGCTGCGCAGAACGCGACGATTCGGCAGGTGCACCGCATAGAGGGCGTACAGTTCCTGGCCGGTGCGGTCGGCCTCGGCGGCGGCGAACGCCACGGCGGTCAGCGAGTCGGCCGAGCCGTCGACGCCGACGTAGACGCCGGTTCTCTCGGTCTCGGGCAGCGAGGGAATCACGGCGACCGGGCAGGTTGCCAGCGCGGCGATCTGCAGGCTCACGCTGCCGAACAGTTCGCCCTCGACCCGGCCCTTCTGGTCGGTTCCGACGACGACCAGGTCGGCGTCCTTGGAAAGTTCGCTCAGCACGCGCGGTGCGCTGCCGGTGCGCAGTTCGGTGTGGGTGGTGACGCCGGGGGCGAGGGCCACGGCGCGGGCGCCGGCTTCGGTGAGCAGCTTCTTCTCGGCGTCGAGGATGGAGTCGTAGTAGCCGTAGCCATCGGCCAGCCAGGTTTCGTACACGGTGTGCATGAGCGTCACCGGGCTCTTGACGTTCTCAGCGCGGGCCATGGCCCACGCGAGGGCGGTCTCGCCGGCGTCCGAATCGTCGATGCCAACCACAATCATCCGGTTCATTGCTCTACCTCGTTCTTGATCACAGGTCGCAGCAGTGGAGTCCCCCGCCACGAGCGCGGAGCTGATGCCCCATCGCCTCACACCCATCCTGTCAGCAGCGGGTTCCAACAAGTAGGGCCGGAAGTCCCGATTAGGTGCCCAATCTGTGGCCGCACAGGGCGGGACTTTCGGCCCTAGCCGCCCTCGGCCCGCCGGTCTTAACGTAGTTCTGACGGGCCTTCTGCCCGCCCACATTCTAAGAATCAAGGAGATACCCATGAAGGCATTGGTTTATGGCGGTCCCGGTCGAAAGAGCTGGACCGACGTTCCCGACCCGAAGCTGCACAGTTCGACGGATGCCATCGTGCGCGTGGACACCACCACGATCTGCGGCACCGACCTGCACATTCTCAAGGGCGATGTGCCCGCCGTCACGGTCGGGCGCATCCTCGGCCACGAGGGCGTCGGCACGATCACCGAAATCGGCTCAGCGGTGAGCAACCTCAAGGTCGGCGACCGCGTCATCATCTCCTGCATCAAGAGCTGCGGCCACTGCAGCAACTGCAGCAATGGGCTGTACTCGCACTGCCTCGGTGATGAGGGCGCCTCCGGCATCGGCTGGGTCTTCGGCCACCTCATCGACGGCACCCAAGCCGAGTTCGTGCGCGTGCCCTACGCCGACAACTCCCTGCACAAGCTGCCCGAGGGCGTCAGTGACGACCAGGGCGTCATGCTCAGCGACATTCTGCCGACCGGTTTTGAAATCGGCGTGCAGTACGGCCGGGTCAAGCCCGGCGATGTCGTCGCCGTGATCGGCGCCGGCCCGGTGGGGCTGGCCGCCATCGCCACCGCCGGACTCTACGGGGCCGCGAGCATCATCGCCATCGACCTCGACGAAAACCGCCTCGAACGGGCCCGAGACTTCGGCGCCACCGACACGGTCGTCTCCGGTGCGGCGGATTGGAAGGAACAAGTCCTCGCGCTCACCGACGGCGCCGGCGTCGACGTCGCCATCGAGGCCGTCGGCATACCGCAGACCTTCACCATGGCCACCGAGATCGTGCGCCCCGGCGGCAACGTCGCCAACGTGGGCGTGCACGGCAAGCCCGTCGACCTGCACCTGGAGAACCTGTGGATCCAGAACATCAACATCAGCATGGGCCTGGTCAACGCCAACACCACGAAGATGCTGCTGAAGCTCGTTGCGAGCAAGAAGCTGGCGGCCGAGAAACTCGTCACGCACCACTTCAGTTTCGATCAGTTCCTCGAGGCCTACGACACCTTCGGCCGCGCGGCCGAAACCAAGGCCCTCAAGGTCGTCCTTTCCCGCTAGTTCCGCGCCCACTGCCTGGAGGTTTCATGCGCGCCCTGATCGTCTACGAATCGATGTACGGCAACACTCGTCTCGTCGCCGAGGCGATCGGGCGCGGCCTGGCCCCGGCCGAGGTGATCCTCGTGCCCACGAATCAGGCCGCGGGCGTTGACCTGTCGCAGGTCGACCTGCTCGTGGTCGGCGGCCCCACCCACGTGCACGGCATGAGCCGACCGAGCACCCGTCAGGGCGCGATCGACGCCGCCATCACGCCCCAGCACACCCTGCACCTCGAAGCGGATGCCGCCGGCTCCGGCGTGCGCGAATGGCTCGCGTCCCTGAACGGGCTGGCCTGCCGCGCTGCGGCGTTCGACACCCGGCAGGAGGGCCCGATCCTGCTGACCGGGCACGCCGCCAAGAGCATCAGCAAGAACCTGCTCGCCGCCGGCGCCGACGTCATCGCCGACGCGACGAGTTTTCTGGTGAACAAGAGCATTGCGCTGGTGCCGGGCGAGGTGCGGCGCGCCGAGGCGTGGGGCACCATGTTGCGGGAGCGGTCGGCGCCGGGCCCCCAGCATCCGTTTACGGGCGCAATCACCACCGCCTGAATCACTCGGGATGTGACTTAAGGCCCTACTCGGGGGTGCCGCCGATGGCTAACGTGAAGAACACTCGTTGGTGACGCTCACACGACATTCCCGCTCGTGGCCCGCCCCCGAAGAAGGGATTTTCTCATGACACACACGCTCACACGGAGCCAGACGGTCGTCGCCTGGGACGGGTCGGAACCCGCCAGGGCAGCCCTCGATTGGTCGCTCGCCCGCAACAACGACGGCGAACTCAACCTGGTGCGCATCCTCGATCGCACCGTGTCATCGGCTGATTACTTCACCGAGGAATCCGCCACGGTGCGCGCCCGGGAGGTGCTCAAGGACGACGCCGACCGGGTGAGCGCAAAATTCCCGGATCTCACCGTGCATGCCGATCTGCGCTCCGGCGACCCGATCACCGAACTGCGTGCCCTGAGCGGAGCCGATACCCTCGTCGTGGTCGGAACGCACCGCCGCCGCGGGTCGACCCTGCGCTACGAATGGTCGATGGGGGCCAGGCTGGCCGGTTCGGCCAACGGACCGATCGCGATCATCCCGGAGGGTGACAACAAACCTCACTCGGGCATCGTTGTCGGCGTCGACGGTTCGGCCGCGTCGAATGCCGCCGTGGACTTCGCCGCCGAGGAGGCCGACCGCACCGGTCAAGAACTGTACGCGATCCACGCCTGGCAGGAACCGCTGGTCTGGCGCGACACGACCGAACCCGACGCCTGGTTCCTCCAGACGCTCGAGACCTCCCATCGGCGCATCCTCGACGAATCGCTGCTGGCCGTGGCTCGCCGCTTTCCGTCGCTCGTTATTCGGGCCTCACTGGTGCGGGGAGCCCCGCAATCGGCGCTGCTCGATGCGGCCCGTGGGGCTGCGCTGCTCGTCGTCGGTGATCACGGGCAGAAGGGCATCTCGAAACTGCTGCTCGGGTCGGTGAGCCACTCGATCGTGCTCAACATCCAGTCGCCCATGGTGGTCATCCCCGCGCCGTCCGCGTGAGCGGTCGCCGGGTTCTCCGGCTCGCTGCGCTGGACTTGCGCCGGTGCGCGGGAGTTGTGGCCTGGCCGGTACTCCCGCGCGTCGCGCCGCGCTGGACTTGCGCCAGTGCGCCCCAGTTGCGCCTCGCGCGCAGCGGCGCAGCTCCCGCGTAGGCAGAAACAGGGCTAATAGACCTCGCGAAAGTGCCCGATGAAGGTGATCGTGTTGCCCTCCGGGTCGACGATGGTGGAGAGCTGCACGCCCTTGTTCGCCTGCACGATCTCGCCCGGTTCCAGCCCGTGACCGTGCAGTTCGGCGGGGTGCGCTGGCAGGTCATCGACGGCGAAATTGAGCAGACCGGTGCCGGCGCGGGTCTCATCGTGAGTGAGCTGCAGCCATCCGTTGTCGGTCATCCGCCATTCCACGAGCAGACCGGCCATGGGAGCATTGTCGGCCCGGCGGCCGAGGAGTCGTTCGTACCAGCGGTGTGCGGCCTCAAAATCGGCCACCGGAACGACGGCGAGAAGATGATTGATGGTCATGGGGCCTCCTCGGTTCACGCTTGGTGTCGCCACCGCACCCCGACCGGCCGCGCATGGCCCGGGTCGCGTCGGTCGGAGCCGCCGGGCGAGCTCGCGGCACTCGTTGGAGATGGCGGCACCCGTAGGAGTGAGTGCCCGGTCCTCTGAGGAGTGCCACGACGAGCGGATGCCCGGCTCCCGCAAGTGCCACAAGCTTGCCGAGCCCGGTTAGGGTTTTGATATGAGCTCCTTTGCGCTGCCCCGCCGTTCCCTGCGCATTCTGGCGACCGGAGTGGCCCTCGTCGGGCTCGCGGCGACGCTCATCGCCAGCCCGGCCCCGCCAGCCACAGCCGCCGCTCCCGCTTCCACAGTCGCCCCAGCCGCCGCGGCCACCGCCCCGGACGCCTCCGACCCCACACCGATCGACCCCGCCACCTTCGACCCCGGCCTCATCATCAGCGACTACAACTTCTTCAACCCGGACGCCCTCCCCGAGAGCGGCATCCAGGATTTTCTCGAGGCTCGCTCCTGCCGGCCGAGCGACGGCGTGCCGTGCCTCTGGGAGTACCGCGAGACGACGACCAGCCAGCCAGCCAAGGGCGACGGGCACTGCCTGCCGTACACCGGCGCTGAGAACGAATCGGCCGCCCGCATCATCGCGAAGATCGCGGCGGCCTGCACGATCAGCCCAGAGGTCTTGCTGGTGCTGCTGCAGAAGGAGCAGTCGCTGCTGACCCGGCCCAGCGCATCCGGTTATCTGCGCGCCACCGGCTACGGCTGCCCGGACACCGCGGACTGCGACGCCCAGTACTTCGGCTTCTTCAACCAGGTCTACAACGCGGCCTGGCAGTTTCGGCAGTACACCCAGGAGCCCGACCGGGCGTTCCAGATCGGCAGCGTCGACGTGGGCTTCAACCCCAACGCCGAGTGCGGCGCCTCCACCGTCGCCATCAAAAATCAGGCCACCGCCAATCTCTACAACTACACGCCGTACCAGCCCAACCCGGTCGCCCTCGCGAAGGCCGGCGACGAGGGCGACGGATGCTCGACCTACGGCAACCTCAATTTCTGGCTGTTCTACAACGCCTGGTTCGGAGTCTCCACCCTCGAACCGTTCTCAGTGCTGTTCGACGACTGCCTCAACTATGTCGGCGGCCAGGGCTGCCGTGTTCCGACGCTGATCCCCACACCGTGAGTCAGTTCGCGCGCGGTCCAAGCCTGCGGCGATTGGCGCAAGTGACCTGCCTCGCCGTTGTCCTCGCGTCGATCGTTGCAGCAGCGCCCTCGGCGTCGGCAGCCGACGATTACCCCACCTGGGCCGAGGTTGACGCCGCCCGGTCGAGCGAGACCGCCACGGCCGCCGAGGTGAAACGGATCGAGTCCGCGCTCGATGGCCTGCAGGCGCGCGCGGCCGCTCTCGGCGATACGGCCGTGACCGAGACCGCGCTCGCTGCGGTGGCTCAGGCTGAGCTCGAGAAGGCGACCACCCAGCAAACGGTGCTGACGGCCCGAGCGGATGCGGCATCCGCTCGGGCTGATGCGAGCGGTGAGCGCCTCGGCGTGCTCGGCGCCCAGCTCTACCGTTCCGGCGGCAGCAGCCTCGCCGTGGGCGCCCTCTTCGATGGCGGGAAGGCCAACGACCTGCTCTTTCAGCTCGGCGCCATGTCCCGGCTCACGGAGCAGGCGGGCCTGATCACCGAGCAGGCCGATACCGAGCGCAACGCGGCGGCAGCCCTCACCGCTCAGGCCGACATGAAGACACGGGAGCGCGATCGCCTGCACGACGAGACCCTGTCAGCTCTGGCGGCTACCGAGACGGCGCAGCAGTCAGCGGATGCCGAAGTTGCCCGCAAGCAGGCGTCCAGCGATGTTCTCTATGCCCAGCTGGCCTCCCTCAAGAACACGTCCGCGGAGGTGGAACGGCAGTACCGCACCGGCGTGACCGCGCAGCACGACTACGAAGAGCAACAGCGGCAGGCCGCAGAAAACGCCGGAGCCGGGGATGCGGGCGAGCAACCGACCGTTCCCAGTGTCCCGACCAGCCCGGTCGTTCCGGTCGTTCCCCCGACCGGCGGTACCGTCGACCGCCCCGGCGCCCAGCGCATTGCTGCGGCCCAGGTGGCAGCCAGGGGCTGGGGCGACGCCGAGCTGACCTGCCTGGTCTCCCTGTGGCAGCGCGAGTCCGGCTGGCGAGTGAACGCCTACAACGCCAGCAGCGGCGCGTACGGAATTCCGCAGTCCCTGCCCGGAAGCAAGATGGCTTCGGCCGGCGATGACTGGCAGACCAACCCGGCCACTCAGATCAGCTGGGGCCTCGGCTACATCGCCTCACGCTACGGCACGCCCTGCGGCGCCTGGGAGCACTCCGAGACCAACAACTGGTACTGAGAAGGTCACTCCCGAACGCTGTACACCCACGGTACCTGGCCGATTTCGAGACGGTGCCGCCCGCCATCCCGCTCAGCGAGCGCGTCATCGGCGTAGGCGACGTCCCCCGCCCAGAACAGCGCCGGCCCGCGCTCGCTCGCACCAAGCCGGGTTTCGTAGTGCGCCAGTCCGCGCCGCCCGGCACTGGCCACGATTTCGGCCACCGTCCCGTACCCCTGCAGCCCGTGCAGGGTCACCCAGGTCGGCGCGACCAGGGTCATCACAGCGGATGCGTGCCGCTGAAGCGCCGCTTCCGGCCGCAGCCAGGCGTAGTCGATGACTTCGTCTTCGGCGAGCGCGATGGAACCGGGCGGTGCCGTCGTGACGTAGAACCAGGTGCGCAGCCGCTTCGGGGCGCTCGACGGCGGAACCCACAGCGCCGTCGCCACGAGAGAGTCTGGCTCGACCTCGAGCCCGGTCTCCTCTCGCACCTCGCGCACGGCCGCCCGACGGGCGGCGAGTTGCTCGACGGTCTCGGCCCAAGCCGCCGAGCGGCGGTCGGGAGCCTGCACGGCGCGGCTGGCGCTGCCGGCCGGCGCTGCGGCATCCGCTTGCCGTCGATCGCCCGGGTCGACGCCGCCGCCCGGAAACACCCACGCCCCAGCGAAAGACCCGCGGTGACGGGGGCGTTCGAGCAGCAGCACTTCCGGCCCGGCGGAGCTGTCACGCAACAGAACGACGGTCGCCGCGACCCCCAGGGGCACTGGTTCGGTATCGTGCGTCATCGCCGGTCCTTTGGTGTCAGGTCGTGCAGTGTGATCCACCCTAACGCCCGGTATCGGAACGACCCGGCCAGTAGGCTGAAAGTGAGCCGAAGCGTATCGCCGGTGCCACGAGGGTACCGTCGCTGTTTCGGTGCAAGGAGTAGTGAAGCATCATGAAGGCAGCTCGTTTTCACGGCCCGGCAGACATTCGCATCGAGGACATTCCCGCACCCGAACTTCGACCGGGAGCCGTCGCCATCGACGTCGCCTGGTGCGGAATCTGCGGAACCGACCTGCACGAGTACCTCGAAGGGCCGATCTTCATTCCGGCCGAGGGACACCCCCACCCGCTCTCGCACGAAGAAGAACCGGTCACGCTCGGGCACGAGTTCTCCGGCACCGTCACCGCGCTCGGCGAGGGTGTGACCGACCTCGCCGTCGGCGACAACGTCGTGGTCGAACCCTATTTCGTCTGCAACGAGTGTGCTCCCTGCCTGGCTGGCAACTACCACCTCTGCACGAAGATGGGCTTCATCGGCCTGGCCGGCGGAGGCGGCGGACTCAGCGAGAAGGTCGTCGTCGACCGCCGCTGGGTGCACGCGATCGGCGATATCCCGCTCGACGAAGCCGCGCTCATCGAACCGCTGTCCGTTGCCCACCACGCTTTCGTGCGCAGTGGAGCCAAGGCCGGCGATGTCGCCCTCATCGGCGGGGCCGGCCCGATCGGCCTGCTCGTCGCCGCAGTGCTCAAGGCCGAGGGCCTGACCGTGATCATGTCCGAGCTCAGCGAGGCTCGCAAGGAGAAGGCGCGGGTCACCGGGGTGGCCGACCACGTGCTCGATCCCAGCAAGGAAGACGTCGTCGCCCGGGTGCGCGAACTCACCGGCGGCAACGGAGCTGACGTCTGCTTCGAGTGCACCAGCGTGAACGTTGTGCTGGGCCAGTTGTTCGACGCGGTTCGGCCCGCCGGCGTCATCGTGAACGTGTCGATCTGGGGCAAGCCGGCCAGCATCGACATGCAGAAGCTCGTGCTCAAGGAGATCGACCTGCGCGGAACGATCGCGTACGTGCGCGATCACCCGGCCACGATCAAGCTCGTGCAGGACGGCCGGGTCAAGCTGGCTCCCTTCATCACCGGGCGCATCGCCCTCGATGACCTGATCACACAGGGCTTCGACACGCTGATCAACCACAACGAGACCGCGGTCAAGATCATCGTGCACCCGTAATCCGGGTTAACCGGCGGCGCCTCCAGTCGGGGACGCCGCCGATCGCGGCAGTAGGCTGCCTTCTATGCCCGCCATCCTGCGCACGAGCCCGCTCACCCGCAGTCTGCTCGCGCCGAACGCCGGGCCGATGACGCTCGACGGCACCAACAGTTATCTCATCGGAGCACCCGACTCGAGCGGCATCGTCGTAGTCGACCCGGGGCCGCTCGACGAGGGCCACCTCGCGGTCCTCGCCGCGGCCGGCCGGGTGGAACTCGTGCTGATCACGCACCGGCACGCCGACCACACCGCGGCGAGCGTTCGTTTCGCCGAGCTCACCGGAGCCCCGGTGCGGGCGTTCGATGCGGCCTTCTGCGTGAATGGTGACCCACTCAGCGACGGGGAGCTGCTCGCGGTCGCCAGCACCAGCATCCGCGTTCTCGCCACCCCCGGCCACACCGACGACTCGGTCTGCCTATACCTGCCGGGCGACGGCGAAGCCGGCTCTATACTCACCGGCGACACCATTCTCGGCCGCGGTACGTCCATCATCGACGACAGCCTCGCCGACTACCTGGCCTCGCTCGAGACCCTGCGCGCGCTCGGGTCTGCCACCGTTCTGCCCGCGCACGGCCCCGTATTGCCCGACCTCGCGGCCATCTGCACGGTCTACCTGGCGCACCGCCACGAGCGTCTCGATCAGGTGCGGGCCGCGCTTGGCGAACTCGGTTCCACAGCGACGGTGGCACAGGTCACCGATCTCGTTTACGTCCAAACGGATGCCGCGGTGCGGTTCGCAGCCGAGGCCTCCGTCACAGCGCAGCTGGCCTACCTGCGCGCCGAGCGCTGACTGAGCTCGCGAGCCTACTGGTCGGGCTTTTTGTCGTCAGTAGTCCGAGCCGCACGTGCCCGGGCCTCGAGGGTCCGGGCCGTCAGGGCGCGCGCCCGCGCAGCGGCAGTGTCCGCTGCAGCGCTAAATCGGGCATTTCTGCCCCCTGAGCTGGCTGCGCGGGCAACCTTGTTGCTCTGTTTGGGGTTTTGGGCCATGGTGCATTCTCCAATCACGTGAAAACGGGAGATGACTCCTGGTTGAACCCTATCCGCCCGACGTCGACGGCGCCTATGTGACGTTCGTCGGCGCCTCGCTCATCCCTCCACGTCATAACTCCTGCAATCTGTCTCGTCGGTTTTCAGTTCTCCCGTCATTACGCGGGTCTAATCGTCAAGGTCCAGAAATTGCAGGAGTTATGCGGGAAGCCTCAGACGTCCCCCGCAATCTGCCGCTTCGAGGCGTTACCCAGGGCCGCCTTGCATCCGAAACAGACCGAACGGTATGGTTACTGTAGCGCTGCAACTTGGCGTTCACCCCTATTCGCCGTCGCGATGCGCTAGCTTATGGGGAGATCGGGGGCGGCGATCGATACCCGGCGCAGCCCAGACCATGCTCAAAGGGGAACTTCATGCGCCATCGCTCACTACTCACGACCATCGCCGCCGCCGCTCTGCTGTCGTTGACGCTCGCGGGCTGCAGCGCCGAGAAGTCCGCCGAGAAGCTCGACCCGGCCGAAGGCCCTCTGCAGAAGTACATGTCGGGAATCTACGAAGGCTTCGACGAAGACTCGGCGATCGCGGGGCAGAACGAGCAGGAAGAACTCGTAGCTGCCTGCATGTCCGACGAGGGCTTCGACTACTCTCCCGTCGACGCCTCGCAGTACAGCAGCATGATGACCGACACCGACGAATACGGAACCGAGAAATGGGTGGCCGAAAACGGCTACGGCATGAGCCAGTCCCCGGAGCAGATCGCTGAGCAGGAGGCGCAGAGCGCGGAATTCGTCGACCCGAACCAAGACTACCTGGCGTCGCTGTCCGAGAGCGAGCAAACCGCGTACAGCGAAGCACTCTACGGTCCGCAGCCCACCGAAGAGGAGCTCGCCGACGGCTCCTACGTCGACAGCTACGAGATGGCGGGCTGCTACGGCTCCGCCAGTCAGGAAGTCAACGGCGACCAGCCATCGCAGGAAGAACACGCGGCGGTCTACGACGCGATGAGCCTCATGTATGAAGACCTGCAGGCGTCCCCCGCGATCGTGAAGCTCGACGCCGAATGGGCGGCCTGCATGGCCGATGCCGGGTATGCGACCTTCGCGAAGAAGGCGGACGCCCAGGAGTCGATCATGAATGAGCAAAACGCGCTCTACGAAGACCAGACGGGCGCTGCCCCCGACGAGACGATCCTCGCTGATCTGCGAGAGAAGGAACTCGCACTGGCCATGGCCGACTTCACCTGCGCGGAAGACCTTGGCTACACCGAAGCAACGACCAAGGTACAGTTCGAGTTGGAAGAGCAGTTCATCACCGATCACAAGTCCGAGCTCGACGCGCTCATCGCGGACTACGAGCAAGGCAAGTAGGTGTCGCGCCTGTTCGGGCGACGAGCAGCTACAGAGCAAGACGCGACCGAGGTGATCGACGCGATCGACCCCGGCACCTCGCCGGCCCGGTCGCGCAGCCAGGGCTGGCGACGCCTGTTCGCCGGTAACCGGGTGATCTGGGTCATGGCCACGGTGGCCATCATCGCGCTTGTGGCCGGCCTCGGGCTCGGCCAGCTGATCGTCTCACCCGGGCAGGCGGCAGCGGATGCCGATGCTCCCGCCGGCGGTCTCATCACCGTGCCCATCGAAAACCGCACACTGGCCAACGACGTCACCATGCGCGGCGACGCGACCTATGCCGATTCGGTGGAGGTCAGCATTGAAACCGGCGAACTCGCCGGCGCGCCGATCGTCACCGGGCAGGTTCCGGAGGTCGCCGCCATATTCGATACCGCGTCGATCGCGCTCGAGGTCACCGGGCGCCCAGTGATCGTCTTGCCGGGCGACCTGCCGGTCTATCGCACCCTGCGGGTCGGCGTTTCCGGCCCCGACGTTCTGCAGTTCAAGCAGGGTTTGAACGCGGCCGGAATCGATGCCGGCGCGCTCGACTCCGACGTGTTCGACGCGAAGACGGCGAGCGCGGTCACTGCCCTCTACGCCAAGGTCGGCTATCCGGCACCTACCGGCGGCGCCGACGTCGCGAGCGCGGTGAGCAGTGCCGAAGCCGGGGTGACGAGCGCGCAGGCATCCGTTGACAGTGCCAACGGCGCGCTGACCATCGTGCAGGGCACGAGCGCGAACGTTGACGTGGTCGAACAGGGCAACCTGGTGCGCAGCGCTCAGCGCGCCCTCGCCGACCTGCAGGCCGCGGGCACTCCGACCCAGATAGCGGATGCCGAGGACGCCGTCACTCTGGCCCTCGCACGGCAGGCCCAGGCCCTCGCTCCCCGCGACGCGAGCGCCGAGAAGGCCGCCGTCACCGCGGCCAAGGCCGAGTTGACCCGCGCCGGCGAAACCCTGAGCGACGCCCGTGACGGCGCGCTCGCCTACCTGCCGGCCGGCGAAGTGCTCTACCTGCCCGGCCTGCCCCGCCGCGTCGACGAGATCAGCGTGAAACGCGGATCGAGCATCACCGGACCGGTCATGCGCGTCTCCGGCGCGACCCTGGTCATCTCCGGCTCGGCCACGGCGAGCGACGCCGCACTGCTCGAAGTCGGCGCCCCGGCCATGCTCGCCATGCCCGACGGCGACCAGACCGCCACGATCAGCTCGATCCTGCCGGCCGAACCGGCCAGCGGCGAGACGGCTAGCGGCCGGTTCACCGTGCTGTTCGCGCCCGACGCGCTCACCGACGAACAGATCCAGGCCGTGCAGGGCAGCAACGTGCGCGTGCGCATCCCGGTCAGCTCGACCGAGGGCGAAGTGCTCGCCGTTCCGCTCGCCGCGCTGACCGCCGGGCCTGGCGGCGAATCCCGGGTCGAGTTCGACCCCGGCGACAACGCCGAGACCGTGCTGGTCGAGGTGACGACCGGGCTCGCCGCCGAAGGGTTCGTCGAGATCACCGCCGTCGATGGCTCACTCAAGGCCGGCGACCTCGTCGTGGTGGGCCGGTGATGGGCCGGTGCTGACAGCCCCGGTCGTCGAACTGGTCAACGTCACGCGGTCGTTCCCCGGTCCGCCCGAGGTGCAGGCGCTCAAATCGGTCAACCTGCGGGTGGAGCGCGGCGACTACCTGTCGATCGTCGGCCCCAGCGGCTCGGGTAAGTCGACCATGCTCAACCTGCTCGGCCTGCTCGACCGGCCGAGCGTGGGCGAATACCACCTCGACGGCCGGGACACGAGCCTGCTCGACGAGAAGCAGCGCGCCATCGTGCGCGGCGGCACCATCGGCTTCGTCTTTCAGGCCTTTCACCTGCTGCCGCACCGCACCGTGCTCGACAACGTGCTGCTCGCCACCCTGTACAGCGGCGTGCCGCGCGCCGAACGCGAGGACCGCGCCCGCGCCGCCCTTGACCGGGTGAAGCTCAACCACCGCCTCGACTTTCTGCCCGGCCCCCTCTCCGGCGGTGAACGCCAGCGCGTGGCGGTGGCCCGCGCCGTCGTCGCCTCGCCCGAGCTATTGCTCGCCGACGAACCCACCGGAAACCTCGACGAGACCACCGGCGGCGAGGTCATGGATCTCTTCGAGGAACTGCACGCCGACGGCCTCACCCTCATCGTCATCACCCACGACCAGGCGGTGAGCGATCGGGCCGAGCGGCGCGTGCGCATCACCGACGGTCGCCTGAGCGAGTTGTCGTGACGTTTTCCTTCAAGCGGATGCTGCGCCGCCGTTCCCGCGCCGCCGCCGTCCCCGAGACTGTCTCGGGGGACGATCTGACGGCATCCACTGAACTGGCACCTGGCGCCGCCAGCATCGTTCCGGTCATTCGCCGTGCCGACCGGTTCTCGGTTCAGGACCTGCTGGTGGAGGCGAGCTACGGCGTCGGGGCACGTCCCAGCCGACTCATCATGACAACCCTCGGAACCGTGCTCGGCATCGCCTCGCTCGTCGTCACGATCGGGTTCGCGCAGACCGCCGCCGGGCAGATTTCCAGCCAGTTCGACGCCGTTTCGGCGACCCAGGTCATGATCGAACCGGCCACGACCCGCAACTCGAGCGGCGCCGAGCAGGCCACCAGTCGGCTGCCGTGGGATGCCCCGGAGCGGCTCGATCGCCTGGCGGGGGTGGAACGCGCGGGTCTCGTGGCCGATATCGACGTGGCCGGCCAGCTCATCACGTCTGTTCCGGTGAACGATCCTTCGGCCGCGCAGACTCTGAGTCCCGCCGTCATCGCCACCTCGCCGGGCCTGCTCGCGGCAGTGCGCGGCAACATCGTCACCGGGCGCTACTTCGATGCCGGCCATGACGAGCGTGCCGATCGGGTGGTCGTGCTCGGCGCGCGGGCGGCCGAGACGCTCGGCATAAACCGGGTCGACTCGCAGCCGTCGATCTTCATCGGCGACGTTCCCTACACCGTCATCGGCATCATCGACGGCGTCGAACGCCGCGCCAACCTGCTCGACGCTGTGATTCTGCCGATGGGCACCGCCCGCGCCGACTTCGCCCTGACCGCTCCGGCCGAACTGCACGTGCAGATCGCTGTCGGCGCCGGCACACTCGTAGCGCGGCAGGCACCGATCGCGCTCGACCCGAATGCTCCCGAGAACTTCACGGTGCAGGCACCAGCCACCGCCTCGTCACTGCAAGACAACATTCAGGCCGACATCAACGTTGTCTTTCTCACGCTCGGCATTCTCGCCCTGCTCGCTGGCGGTCTCGGCATCGCCAACGTCACCCTGCTCTCGGTGATGGAACGGGTCGGTGAGATCGGTCTGCGCCGGGCCCTCGGTGCTACCAAACGCGACATCGCCCGGCAGTTCATCGTGGAGTCGGCGGTGATCGGGCTGCTCGGCGGCCTGATCGGCTCGGCTCTCGGGGTGTTCGCGGTGGTCGTCGTGTCGCTGCTGCAGGGTTGGACGCCCATCCTCGATCCCGTAGTCGCCATCGGCGCGGCCCTGCTCGGAACCGTCGTCGGCCTCGCCGCCGGCGCTTACCCGGCGGTGCGCGCCTCCAACATCGAGCCGATCACGGCCCTGCGCGGCGGAACCTGAGGGGTTCCGGCCGCCGCGCGTTGAACCGTTTTCTCACCGAGCCGGGCTACGGTTACGGCGTCCACCACGACCGCAACGGCAGTTCGCCGACACCGCCACGTTCGTCGGGCCTGGTCATCAGCACCTGGTGCAGTTGGATCCCATTGCTCTCGAACCCGAGCCTCGAGCCCGCCATGTACAGCCCCCACACCTTTGCCGTGGGCAGCCCGACCTCCTCGACCGCCTCGTCCCAATGCTCGACCAGGTTGGCGCACCAATCGCGCAGCGTCAGCGCGTAGTGCTGGCGCAGGTTCTCCTCGTGCAGCACCTCCAGACCCACATCCTGCGCCTCGCTGATGATCCGGCCCGAGCCGGTGAGCTCTCCGTCGGGAAAGACATAGCGATCGATGAAGCCTCGGGTCGCCGGCTCGGTGCGGTTCTCTGGCCGGGTGATGCAGTGGTTGAGCAACAAGCCTCCGGGGCGCAGTCTGTCCTGCAGAAAACGAAAGTACGACGAATAGTTGCGCACGCCGATGTGCTCGAGCAGCCCAATGGATGACACGGCGTCAAAGCCGGTTTCGGTGATGTCGCGGTAGTCACCGAATCGAACCTCCGCCAGATCGCTCAGGCCCTCGTCGGCGATGGCCCGCTGCGCCCACTCAGCCTGCTCTCTCGACAACGTCACACCGGTGGAGCGGATGCCGCGGCGGGCGGCGTAGCGCACCATACTGCCCCAGCCGCAGCCGACATCGAGCAACCGGTCGCCGGGGTTCAACCGCAACTTCTCGAACACGAGCCGGTACTTGTTCTCCTGCGCCTGGTCGAGGGGGGCGTCGCTGTCTGGGTAGCAGGCGCAGGTGTACGTCATCGATGGCCCGAGCACCCACTCGTAAAACCGGTTCGACACGTCGTAGTGGTGGTGGATCGCTTCGGCGTCACGTGTCTTGCTGTGCCGCAGCCCGCTGGCGACGCGGCGCCATCGAGCCTGCGCTTCTTCCGGCGGCGGACTGATCGGGCGCAACTGCCTCACACCGATAGAGCGGATGATGTCCACCATCATCCGCGCGCGTGGCCGGGTGAACTCGAGGCTGTTGGCGAGCGCCTTGAGCAGCTCATAGGGGTCACCGGGGTGCACACCGTGGATGTCGAGGTCGCCGGCGATATAGGCGCGGGCCAGTCCGAGGTCACCGCGGCCGGTAGCGAGGTAGGTCGTGCCGCGCGGGGCCAGAAGGTCCAGCCCGAACGGCGCATCCGGTGGTCCCGCCGTGCTCCCGTCGTAAGCGGTGAAGCTCACCGGGAGGCGACCGCCGGCCAGAATCTCCAGAACCTGCGCGAGGGTGAACTTGCCCGCCGGGGCATCCGTCGTCTGTATCGCCTGATCCTTGAACGTGGTCACTGTCGTTGCACCGCCTTCGCATAGAGGTCGAGGAGGCGGGAATCGGGGTCGTACCGCTTCTTCGCGGCCCGATAGACGTCCCCGCCGTAGAGTTCGTCGAACTCCTCCCGTGAGTAGTAGGAGTCGGAGTAGAGCGATTTGTGCCCGTGAAGGTCGCCGATCTTGCGTTCGATCAGCCGGTTCGTCTCGCCCTCGACCTGCCCAACCGGCACCGTCGACCAGAACCCGACGTTCACGTAACTCTGTCGCGGTCGAATCGGGTAGAGCGGCCAGCGATCGTCGGCTCTCAAGCGCAGCGGGCACAGCCAAATCGGAGCGATCGGTACGGTCTCGAGGAACCAATCCAGAAATTCCGTGCACCGCTCCAGGGGCAGCTCGACGTCTTGCACCACCCGCTCACGGGGCGGCTTGCCGTGCAGTTTCTCAAGGCGATCGCCAAGGTGGAACCGCTGTTCGATCCGCATCAGCGTGGCGTAGAAGCTGCTGCGGCGGTAGCGCGCGGGCCAGAACCGACGAATAAGCGGATGCTGCGCGCCAAACGCCTCAGAGCACCAGAACCAGTCCGTGTCTTAGCGCCACAGGTAGTCGTAGATCGTGAGGCGGTCGGTTGTCACGCCGCGCTCGTGCCGCATGGAGCGATAGTAGATCTGTTGGCCGGTGTAGTCGCTGACCGGGCCGGGCGCGCCAGTCTGTCTACCCACGCAGAGGTAGCTTTCGTCGGCGCTGAACACCACGCCGTCGAGATAGTCAACCGCGACGCCGTCGAGGCTGCCGGTGGCCATGATGCCGTCTATAGCGGCGACCAAATCGACGGGCGAGTGGAACCGCACGTGCGCGAGAGCGACGAAGGGTTTGACGGGTTCGAGTTCGATGCGCAGGCGCACCGCGTAGCCCAGAGTTCCGTAGGAGTTGGGGAAGGCGCGGTACAGCGCGGTGTTCTCGCTCGATGATACGGTCAGCACTTCTCCGGCGCCGGTCAGGACGTCCAGTTCGAGCACCGACTCGTGGGGCAGGCCGTTGCGGAACGACGTCGACTCGATTCCGAGGCCGGTGACCGCGCCGCCAAGGGTGATGGTCTTGAGCTGTGGCACGACCAACGGCACCAGCCCGTAGCGCAGCGTCTCGGCGACGAGGTCGTCGTAGGTGCACATGCCGGCCACGTCCGCCGTTTGCGCCGCAGCATCCACTGAGATGACGCCGGTCAGGCCGGACGTGTCGAGGCCTGTCGCCCCGGTCTTCGATCGGGTTCGGAACAGATTCGAGGTGCGCTTGGCCAGTCGAATCGGGGCCGTTGCCGGGACGGCCCGATATCGCTGCAGAAGGCGCTGCACGCCTGCGGCGTGAGCGCTCTGGGCGTTGACCACAGCAGCGGGCACACCATCACGTTAGTCCCATGCGGCATCCGCCGCGACCGGTAATTCACATGGCGAGCAATAAGAGCGGTGGCCCAAGCCTCCGCCCTTCCCGCACCAGACGCTCCTCTAGAAGTCCCAGTCGTCGTCCTCGGTCACAACAGCCTTGCCGATGACATACGACGAACCCGAACCCGAGAAGAAGTCGTGGTTCTCGTCGCCGTTGGGTGAGAGCGCCGAGAGAATCGCCGGGTTCACGTCGCAGACGTCCTTCGGGAAGATCGCCTCGTAGCCGAGGTTCATCAGCGCCTTGTTGGCGTTGTAGTGCAGAAACATCTTCACGTCTTCGGTCAAGCCGACCTCGTCGTACAGGTCCTGCGTGTACTGCACCTCGTTCTCGTACAGCTCGAACACGAGGTTGAAGGCGTAGTCCTTGATCTCGTCGCGACGTTCCTGAGTGGCCTTCTCAAGGCCCTTCTGGAACTTGTAGCCGATGTAGTAGCCGTGCACCGCTTCGTCACGAATGATCAAGCGGATGAGGTCGGCCGTGTTGGTGAGGCGGGCCCGGCTGGAGAAATACATGGGCAGGTAAAAGCCCGAGTAGAACAGGAAGGACTCGAGCAGAACCGAGGCCACCTTGCGCTTCAGCGGGTCGTCGCCCTGGTAGTAGTCCATCACGATCGAGGCCTTGCGCTGCAGGTTCTCGTTCTCGGTCGACCAGCGGAACGCCTCGTCGATGTCCTTGGTGTTGCTCAGGGTCGAGAAGATCGACGAGTAGCTTTTGGCATGCACGGATTCCATGAACGCGATGTTCGTGTACACGGCTTCCTCGTGCGGCGTGATCGCATCAGGGATGAGCGAGACGGCGCCGACGGTGCCCTGGATCGTGTCGAGCAGGGTCAGCCCGGTGAACACGCGCAGGGTGAGCTGCTGCTCCACCGGGGTGAGCTGGTTCCACGACTGGATGTCGTTGCTCAGCGGGATCTTCTCGGGCAGCCAGAAGTTGTTGGTGAGGCGGTTCCACACCTCGACATCTTTCTCATCTTCGATCTTGTTCCAGTTGATCGCATCAACATGCGACACCAACTTGACCTTGGGGCTACTCATGATTCGTCCTTCATAGACATTCCGGTGTTCAGAAAAGTTACAGCGCGCACGAGACGCAACCCTCAACCTCAGTGCCCTCAAGGGCCATTTGACGCAGACGGATGTAGTAGATGGTCTTGATGCCCTTTTTCCACGCGTAGATCTGGGCGCGGTTGATGTCGCGGGTGGTGGCGGTGTCCTTGAAGAACAGCGTCAGCGAGAGGCCCTGGTCCACGTGCTGCGTCGCCGCCGCGTACACGTCGATGACCTTCTCGTAGCCGATCTCGTAGGCGTCCTGGTAGTAGTCCAGGTTGTCGTTCGTCATGAACGGCGCCGGGTAGTACACGCGGCCCAGCTTGCCTTCCTTGCGGATCTCGATCTTCGCTGCGATCGGGTGGATCGACGCGGTGGAGTTGTTGATGTACGAGATCGACCCGGTGGGCGGCACGGCCTGCAGGTTCTGGTTGTAGATACCGTGCTTCACAACGGATGCCTTGAGCTCGGCCCAATCCGCCTGCGTGGGAATCGACACCCCGGCCTGGCTGAACAGCTCGGCGCCGCGGGCGGTGGTCGGCTCCCAGACCTGGTCGGTGTACTTGTCGAAGAACGCACCGGAGGCGTAGGAGGAGTTCTCGAAGCCCTCGAAGGTGCCACCGCGCTCGATGGCGATGGCGTTGGAGGCCGTCAACGCGTGGAACAACACCGTGTAGAAGTAGATGTTGGTGAAGTCGATGCTTTCTTCGCTGCCATAGTAGATGCGCTCGCGGGCCAGGTAGCCGTGCAGGTTCATCTGGCCAAGGCCGATGGCGTGCGAACGGTCGTTACCGTCTTCGATGGAGCGAACCGAGCTGATGTGGCTCTGCTCGGACACCGCGTTCAGGCCACGGATGGCCGCGTTCACGGTGCGACCGAGGTTGCCGGAGTCCATCGCCAGGGCGATGTTCATCGAGCCGAGGTTGCAGGAGATGTCCTTGCCGATCTCGTTGTACGAGAGGTCCTCGTTGTACGTGGTCGGGGTGTTCACCTGCAGAATCTCGGAGCAGAGGTTCGACATGTTGATACGACCCTCGATCGGGTTCGCCTTGTTGACGGTGTCCTCGAACATGATGTACGGGTAGCCGGACTCGAACTGGATCTCCGCGAGGGTCTGGAAGAACTCGCGCGCCTTCATCTTGGACTTCTTGATGCGGGGGTTGTCGACCATCTCGTGATATTTCTCGGTCACGGAGATGTCGGCGAAGGGCACGCCGTAGACCTTTTCCACGTCGTACGGCGAGAAGAGGTACATCCACTCGTCGTTCTTGGCGAGCTCGAAGGTGATGTCGGGAATGACGACGCCGAGCGAGAGGGTCTTGATGCGAATCTTCTCGTCGGCGTTCTCACGCTTGGTGTCGAGAAAACGCATGATGTCTGGGTGGTGCGCCTGCAGGTAGACCGCTCCCGCGCCCTGGCGGGCACCGAGCTGGTTGGCGTAGCTGAAGGAGTCTTCGAGCAGCTTCATCACGGGAATGATGCCGCTGGACTGGTTCTCGATCTGCTTGATCGGCGCGCCGGCCTCACGAATGTTGCTCAGCAGCAGCGCCACGCCGCCGCCACGCTTGGAGAGCTGCAACGAGGAGTTGATGCCGCGGGAGATCGACTCCATGTTGTCTTCGATGCGCAGCAGGAAGCACGAGACGAGCTCGCCGCGCTGAGCCTTGCCAGAGTTCAAAAACGTGGGGGTCGCGGGCTGGAAGCGTCCGGCGATGATCTCTTCGACCAGGGCGACGGCGAGCTTCTCATCACCGGAGGCGAGACCCAGCGCGGTCATGACGACGCGGTCTTCGAAACGCTCGAGGTAACGCTTGCCGTCGAAGGTCTTCAGCGTGTACGAGGTGTAGTACTTGAAGGCACCGAGGAAGCTCTGAAAACGGAACTTCTTCGAGTACGCGAGGTCGTTCAGGCTCGTGATGAACTCGAACGAGTACTGGTCGAGTACGGCCTGTTCGTAGTATTCCTTCTCGACCAGGTAGTCGAGGCGCTCGCGCAGCGAGTGAAAGAACACGGTGTTCTGGTTGACGTGCTGCAGGAAGAACTCGCGGGCAGCCTCGCGGTCCTTGTCGAACTGGATCTCCCCGTTCGGGCCGTACAGGTTGAGCATCGCGTTGAGCGAGTGGTAGTCCATGCCCGACGGTGCATCGATGGGCGTGATCTTCACGGCTGTTGTTTCCAAAATTCTTCCAATCCGTCGTGAACGATGCGCACATCATCCGGTGTTCCAAATACTTCGAAGCGATAGAGGTGGGGCACCTTGCACTTGGCGGCGATGATGTCGCCAGCCAGGCAGTATGCCGTACCGAAATTCATGTTGCCGGCGCCGATGACGCCGCGAATCAACGACCGATTGGTCTCGTTGTTCAAAAACTTGATGACCTGCTTGGGCACCGCCCCGCCCACACTGCCACCACCATAGGTGGGCACGCAGAGCACGAACGGCTCCTGGGCGACGAGCGGCTCCTCACGCGCATGAAGCGGGATTCGCGCTGCCGTTCGACCAAGTTTCTCGACAAACCGGGCAGTGTTGCCTGAGGTGCTCGAGAAGTACACGATGTCAGTCATCTAGTCTGGCGATTCTGATCGGGCGGCGCGTTGAGGCGGGGGTGTGCTGGTGGTGGCTACGCGAGGCGAGCAGCGAGTGCGTTGATCTTGTCTGGACGAAAGCCCGACCAGTGCTCTTCGTCGGTGATCACGACGGGCGCCTGCAGGTAGCCCAATGCCTTGACAGCTTCGAGGGCGTTTTCGTCGACCGAGAGGTCGAGCACCTCATACTCGATGCCCTTGTTGTCGAGGGCACGGTAGGTGGCCGTGCACTGCACGCAGGAGGGCTTCGTGTAAACGGTGATTGCCATGATTATGGCCTTTCTTCTTGGCAGGTCAAGTCTAAAACTGTTCGATATACTTCGCAAGTATGTTCGATGAAACTCTTCGATTTCCGGCGAGTATTCGTCAGAAATCGTCGTTCAAAGTGAGCAAGCGTACTGTCGGGCTGTAGTGCCTGACTAGAGTTTCAATACTACATCTAGTGATCGCTACGCTCAATAGCCACTACATGCAGTAATTACATTTGTGTAGTTATCCACCGACATTCCACACGTTGCCCACAGTCCCCCGGCGCAAAACCGCCGACATTCCGCGGAACTGCACCGGGTTATCCACAGGCACCGCCCGGAACATTATTTTGCCTGTGGAATCTCGGGCGGCGTGTCGTATCGGCTGGCCCCAGGCACACGAGAGCCCCGACGTCCGAAGACAGTCGGGGCTCTATCGTGAGTCGAATTCGGTCAGTGACTGCCGGAACGACGCTTGTTGTAGACGTCGAAAGCCACGGCGCCCAACAGCACGAGCCCCTTGATGAGCTGTTGGAACTCTGTTCCCACACCGAGAATCGACATACCGTTGTTCAGGATCCCAATGATCAGGCCACCGATGATGGCACCGGTCACCGTGCCGATACCGCCCGTAACCGCCGCGCCACCGATGAATACGGCCGCAATTGCATCAAGTTCGAAGCCATCACCGGCCTTGGGATTGGCGAGGTTCAGCTGTGCGGTGAAGACCAGGCCGGCGAGGGCCGCGATAACGCCCATGTTAACGAAGAGCAAGAACGTGACCCGCTTGGTCTTTACACCCGAGAGGGCCGCCGCGAGCCTGTTCCCGCCAAGCGCGTACACATGTCGCCCGAAGACGCTTCGAGACATCACTGCGGAATATCCCACGGTGAGAATGCCGAGCACGACGAGCACGATCGGAGTGCCACGGTAGCTGGCGAGCAGGAACGTTATCAATAGGATCAGTCCAGCGGTGAACACGAGCTTGACCAGGAACCACGCTAGCGGTTCATCTTCCACGTCGTACTTCCTGCGCGCCATGCGAGATCTCACGCCCTGAGCCACCAGCAGGACGGTTGCGAGTAATCCCAGCCCCACTGTCAGCGGTTCCAGCAGACTCGTTCCGCCCCCGAGGTCCGGCAGGAACCCACTGCCAAGCGCACGGAACTCGTCAGGGAACGGCGAGATTTGCTGGTTTTGCAGAGCGATCTGAGTGAGACCACGGAATGTGAGCATGCCGGCCAAGGTGACGATGAAGGCCGGTATGCCAAAGTAGGCGATCCAGAACCCCTGCCACATTCCCACGAGCGCACCCAGGATCAGGCAGAGAATGATGGCCCCCCACCACGGAATATGCCATTGGGTGATCATGACCCCCGACATCGCGCCAACGAAGGCCACAACCGAGCCCACCGACAAATCGATATGGCCCGCGATGATCACCATGACCATACCGACCGCGAGGATAAGGATGTAGCTGTTCTGCACGATCAGGTTCGACACGTTGATCGGCTTCAGCGTAATTCCTGAAGTCGCCACTTGGAAGAAAATGATGATGGCAATCAGAGCGATGAACAGGCCGATCTGGCGGAGCTGTCCGGCGAGATAGTCGAGTGAGGATCTGAAGACAGTCATCAGCTTTCCTTGTCCCTTTCCTGGGTCATTCGTTGCATGAGATATTCGGCTGTGGCCTGGCTGCGTGGCACATCCGCGGTGATACGCCCCTCCGCCAGAGTGTAAATACGATCGCAGATACCGAGTAGCTCCGGCAGCTCGGAAGAAATGACGATGACCCCCTTCCCCTCATCGGCGAGCCGATTGATGATTCCATAGATTTCGTACTTAGCACCCACGTCGATACCACGGGTGGGCTCGTCCAGGATGAGCACGTCGGGGTCTGAGAACATCCACTTCGAGAGCACGACCTTTTGCTGATTCCCGCCAGAGAGCTTGCCGGTAATTGCTTCCACGCTCGGTGCCTTGATGTTCATACTTTTGAGAAAGCCTTCCGCGACGGTGGACTCGCGGTTCGCATCGACCCAGCCGCTCCGTGCCAGCTTCTGCAGCGCGGCCAGCGAGATATTGCGCTGGATGTTTTCGATCAGGTTGAGACCGAAGTGTTTGCGGTCCTCAGTGGCATAGGCAAGGCCGTGGCCGATGGCCGCCGAGACCGTGTTGGTCTTGATCAGCACCCCATTCTTGAACACTCTCCCCGAGATTTTGGCCCCGTAACTGTGGCCGAAGACGCTCATCGCCAGCTCGGTGCGCCCGGCCCCCATGAGGCCAGCGATGCCTACAATCTCGCCCGCTTTCACGTGGATATTGGCGTCCTTGACGACCATACGATCATGGTGCAGTGGATGGTAGACAGTCCAGTCCTCTACGCGCAGGATCTCTTCGCCGATGTGCGGCGTGTGGTCCGGATACCGACTCCCCAGGTCTCGGCCAACCATCCCCTTGATGATGCGCTCCTCCGAAATCTCATCCTTGTGCATGTCGAGGGTCTCAATGGTCTTGCCATCTCGGATGATCGTGACCTTGTCGGCGATTGCCTTAATCTCATTCAGCTTGTGGCTGATCATGATCGAGGTGATCCCTTGGCCTTTCAGGTGCTTGATCAGATCAAGCAGGTGCGCTGAGTCCTCGTCATTGAGAGCGGCGGTCGGCTCATCCAGGATGAGCAGCTTCACCTCCTTGGAGAGCGCCTTCGCGATCTCCACGAGTTGCTGCTTGCCGACGCCGATGTCGGTTACTTTCGTGATGGGGTTGTCTTTCAGCCCCACTCTGGCGAGGAGTTTGGCCGCCTCGCGGTTGGTCTTATTCCAGTCGATCCAGCCATTCGTCTGCTGCTCGTTGCCGAGGTAGATGTTCTCGGCGATCGACAGGTAGGGACTCAGCGCGAGCTCCTGGTGGATGATAACGATGCCCGTGGCCTCGGACTCGTTGATGGTCTTGAACTCGACGGTCTCGTTCTCGAAAACGATCTCGCCGTCGTAACTGCCGTGCGCGTAAACGCCACTCAGCACCTTCATCAAGGTGGACTTTCCCGCACCGTTCTCACCACAAATAGCATGAATCTGGCCGCGTTCGACCGCGAGGGAGACATCCTGGAGTGCCTTGACACCTGGGAAGGTCTTCGTGATGCCGCGCATCTCGAGAATGTTGGTTGTCACCGTTGCTCCTTCTTTCATGCCTGAGGGGTAGTCGTGGCGGCGGTTCCCCACCGCCACGACCTGTTGGGGAGGGGGACTTACTTCAGGTCGGCTTCGGTGTAGTACCCGCTATCGACGAGAACCTCCTTGTAGTTGTCGATGGTGACCACGGTGGGCTGGAACAGGAAGGTCGGGACGTCCTTGACCTTGTTGTTATAACTCTTCGTGTCGTTGACCTCCGGGATCTTGCCGTTCAGGATGTCATCGGCCATCTTCACGGCTTCCTTGCCCAGTTGGCGAGTGTCCTTGTAGATCGTTGAATACTGCTGGCCCGAGATGATCGACTTGACCGACGCAGCTTCAGCGTCCTGGCCGGTGATGACCGGCAGGGCGTCCGCGGAGTAACCCGAGCTTGTCAGCGCCGAGATGATGCCGATGGAGAGGCCGTCATACGGGGACAGCACACCGTCAACCTTGCTGCCGTCCGAGTATGTGCTGGCGATGAGGTTCTGCATCCGTTTCTGTGCTGTCGAGGGGTCCCAACGCAACGTGGCGACCTGCGTGAAACCAGTCTGGCCACTCTTGACGTTGAGAACGCCCTTGTCGATGTAAGGCTGCAGGGTCTCCATCGCGCCGTTGAAGAAGAACGTCGCGTTGTTGTCGTCGGGGCTTCCGGCGAACAGCTCAACATTGAACGGGCCGGCCTCGCTGGTGTCCTTACCGGAAGCATCGAGGATGCCCAGGCCGGTGAGCAGGCTGGATGCCTGGTCGACACCAACCTTGAAGTTGTCGAACGTGGTGTAGTAGTCGACGTTTTTGTTGCCGTTAATCAGGCGGTCGTATGCGATGACCTTGACGCCCGACTTGCCGGCCTGGTCAAGCTGGTCGCTCAGCGCTGTTCCATCGATTGAGGCGATAATGAGGATCTTCGCGCCCTTAGTGAGCATGTTGCTGATCTGCTGCACCTGCGTGGGGATCTTGTCATCCGCGTACTCAAGGTCGACCTTGTAACCGAGCGCCTCCAGGTCGGCTTTGACGGCGTCGCCGTCTTTGATCCACCGCTCGGAGGTCTTGGTTGGCATGGCCACCCCGATGAGCGCACCCTTGTTGGCTCCCGCAGCGTCAGTCGTGGTGGTCGAACCACCACGGGTTCCCGAGCAGGCCGCGAGCGTGAGTGCGAGTCCAATGGCAGCAATGCCGATAAGGACCTTTCGTGTCTTCACTGTGTTTCCCTTCGAATTTCTATATTTTCGACGATGATGTCAAGGCGGTGATTGAGATATTGCTGGTAGTGCTGGTCCCGCTACAGGCCTTGCGCCAGTCGGTAGTAGGCTTGGTTCCAACGCACCTCACGCGTGAAATCCCGCTGGGTGGTGGTCTTATCGATCACAAGAAGCTCGGTTCGAGCTATCTCGGCGAAATCGTGGAAAACCTCGATGCCGACGGCGGTCGACATCACGGTGTGGTGGGCGGCGCCGGCGGTGAGCCAGGCAGCGGCCGAGGTTGCGAAGTCGGGTTCGGGGCGCCAGACGGCGCGTCCCACCGGCAGGTTCGGCAGCGCGGCTGTCGGCTCGACAACCTCGACCACATTCGCCACCAGGCGGAACCGATCGCGCATGTCGCTCATCGCCACAACCACGGCGGGGCCGGGGTCGGTGTTGAAGACCAGGCGCACGGGGTCTTCGCGGCCGCCGATACCGAGCGGATGGATCTCGAGCGTCGGCCGTTCGCTGGTGAGCGAGGGGCTCACCTCGAGCATGTGAGCACCGAGAATCAACTCGGCGCCGGGGGTGAGGTCGTAGGTGTAGTCCTCCATCAGGCTCGCGCCGCCCGGAAGGCCGGAACCCATCACATTGGCAACACGCACCAAAACGGATGTCTTCCAGTCGCCCTCTGCGCCGAAGCCGTAGCCCTGGGCCATCAGGCGCTGAACGGCAAGGCCGGGCAGTTGGCGCAGGGCGCCTAAGTCTTCGAAACTCGTGGTGAACGCGGCGAAGTCGCCAGCCTCGAGGAAGCTCTTCAGCCCCAGCTCGATCGCGGCGCCGTAGCGCAGCGACTCGTGCCGTTCGCCGCCCTTGCGCAGTTCGGGAACCACGTCGTACAGGTCGTCATATTCGGCGACCAAGACGTCGATGGCGGCATCCGTTGCGGAGTGCACGGCCTCGGCCAACTCGTTCACAGGCCAGGTGTTGACCTGCACGCCGAAGCGCAGTTCGGCCTCGGTTTTGTCGCCCTCGGTCACGGCCACGTAGCGCATGTTGTCTCCGAAGCGGGCGAGCTTCATGCTGCGGCTGGCTGCCCAGCCAGCCGCGGCGCGGGTCCAAGAGCCGATGCTGCCGGACACGGCCGGGTTGGACACGTGGCCGACCACGGTCTTGCGGGTCACGCCGAGACGAGTCTGGATGTAGCCGAACTCACGGTCGCCGTGCGCGGCCTGGTTGAGGTTCATGAAATCAAAATCGATCTCGGCCCAGGGCAACTCGACATTCGCCTGCGTGTGCAGGTGCAGCAGGGGCTTGGTGAGCGCGTCGAGGCCGGCGATCCACATCTTGGCCGGGGAAAACGTATGCATCCAGGCGATCAGGCCGATAACGCGGTCGTCGGCATTGGCATCAAGGGCGGCACGGCGGATGGACTCGGAGTCTTTTAGCACCGGCTTCCAGACCACATTGACCGGGACGGCGGTCGATGAGTGGAGCGCCCGAGCGATTTGCTGGGATTGCTCGGCCACCTGGCGTAGGGTCTCTTCGCCGTACAGGTTCTGGCTTCCGGTGAGGAACCAAACCTCGTATTGGTCGAGGGTCGTGGTGAGAGATGCCATTACTTCAGTGCTCCCTGCGGTGCTTGTCCGTAGACGTTCTGGTATCGGGCAAATAGGGAATCGATGGAATCCTGCGAAATGGGAACGAGGTCGCCGCCCGCTCGGGCGAGCTGCACCGTGCGGGCCACGTCTTCCACCATCACGGCGGCCTTCACTGCGTCCCGGGCGTCCTTACCAATCGTGAACGGCCCGTGGTTAGCCATCAACACGGCCCGCGAACGGTGGCCGGCGAGGGTCTCCACGATGCCGCGGCCGATCGAATCATCACCGATAATCGCGAACGGTCCCACCGGAATCGGGCCACCGAATTCATCGGCCATGGCCGTGATCACACACGGGATGGCTTCGTTACGGGCGGCCCAGGCCGTGGCGTAAGTGGAATGCGTGTGCACGACGCCCCCAACGTCAGGCATGTTCCGATAGACGTACGCGTGCGCCGCGGTGTCACTCGACGGCGAACGGTCGGCGCCGGGCGTGCCCGGTATGACATTTCCCTGGAGGTCGCAGAGAATCATGTTCTCGGGAGCCAGGTCGGCATAGTCGACTCCGCTGGGCTTGATCACGAAGAGCTCCGCGCCCGGCACACGGCCGGAAACGTTGCCACCGGTCCAGACCACGAGTCCATTGCGGAACAGCTCGGCGTGCAGGCGGGTGATCTCGGCGCGAACGCGGGCGATCGCTACTTCGATCTGGGGTCCGTAGGTACTCATACCGACACCAACGCTTCCCGTGCGGTGACCGCAGCCCGACGTTTGAGGGCCTTGAGGCGGTGCATAACGTCGTTTTCGCCGCGACCAAAATAATCGTGCAGCCGCGTGTATTCCGCGAATAGCTCGTCATACGCCGCCGAAGACGCCTCGTTGGGCACATAGACGTTTTTGTTGAGCTTGCCCATCTTCTCGCCGGCCGCGCGCACGTCGGGGTAAGCGCCGGCAGCAACGGCGGCGTGAATAGCCGCGCCAAGCGCGGGGCCCTGATCGCTCGCGATAGTGCTGATGGGCATGCGAAGGATATCGCTGTAAATCTGCATTAGGAACGCGTTTTTCAACAGGCCGCCGGCCACGATGAACTCGGTCACCGGCACGTGGCTGTCGTTGAATGTTTCCACGATGGCGCGGGTGCCAAAGGCCGTTGCTTCCAGCAGTGCACGATAGATCTCTTCGGGCCGGGTAGTGAGGGTCATGCCGATGACTAGCCCGGAGAGTTCGTGGTCGACGAGTACTGAGCGGTTGCCGCTGTGCCAGTCGAGCGCCACGAGCCCGTGCCCGCCAACGGGTTGGTCTTTGATGAGCTCGGTGAGGTACTCATGCACGCTGCGGCCGAGCGCGCGGGCCTCTTCCACGTATGCCGCCGGTACCTGGTTATTGACGTACCATGCGAAAATGTCGCCAACGCCGGATTGGCCGGCCTCGTAGCCGTAAAGCCCGGAGATGATGCCGCCGTCGACGACGCCGCACATCCCCGGCACCTCGGCGAGACGGTCGGAGTTCATCACTTGACAGGTGCTGGTACCCATGATGGCCACCATTTGGCCGGGATTCACAGCCTGCGCGGCCGGGGCTGTCACGTGGGCGTCCACGTTGCCGACTGCCACGTGAATGCCTTCGGGGAGCCCCGTCCAGGCTGCGGCCTCGGCCGACAGCGAGCCAGCGGATGCGCCGAGCTGACCGATCTCGTGCGCCACTTTGTCGAGGGCAAAGCGGGAAAAGGCCGGATTGAGCGTGCCGAGGAAGGCCTCGCTCGGGTACTCGCCGTCCTGCAGGATGCCTTTGTAGCCAGCAGTGCAGGCATTGCGCAGGTAACGCCCGGTCAGCTGCCAGACGATCCAGTCGGCGGCCTCGACCCAGTGGTCCATACGGTTGTAGAGCTCGGGGTCTTCCTCGAGAAGCTGGAGTCCCTTGGCGAATTCCCATTCGCTCGAGATCAGCCCGCCGTAACGCGGCAGCCAGCTCTCACCGCGCGAGGTCGCGAGGTCATTGATGCGGTCGGCCTGGCCCTGTGCCGCGTGGTGGCGCCAGAGCTTCACATACGCGTGCGGGCGGCCCGCGTATTCGGCGAGCTCGTTGAGCGGCGTACCGTCGGCGAGTACGGGAACCATCGTGCATGCAGTGAAGTCGGTCCCGATTCCGATGACGCGAGATGGGTCAATGCCAGCGCTTGCGACGGCGGCCGGAACCGCACTCTGCAACACGGCCACGTAGTCCGCGGGTACTTGAAGTGCCCACTCGGGCGGAAGCGCCTCACCAGTCGCGGCGAGGGTCGTGTCCATGACCGCGTGGGGATAATCCAGGACGGCGGAGCCAATCTCGACGCCATCGGAGACGCGTACGACCACGGCCCGGCCGGAGAGAGTTCCGAAGTCGACGCCGATGACGTAAGACTCGGCGTCAGCCACCGCCGCAGCGCTTGCTGCAGGGTTGACCGATTCTCCGGCAGATGGGCGGGGCGCGGTGGTCACGAAATTGACTCCTTTGTCGATTCTGGTGCGAACGCAAGGCGACGTCCCGTCGCGATGGATTGCCACAGGTCATCATCAAAATGTGAACGGTCACATTGATGAGTTCACTTTGGCCCAGACTCGATTCGCCTGTCAATGCCCTTTTATCTCGTTTGGATAACGACGCCGAAACGAGGCTGGTTAGCGCAGGGAAGTCCGACTGGCCGCTACCACGCGGGCGGGGCCGTAGACGACCGCACCACGAGCTCGGGGATGAGCGGGCTCGACGAAGCTTCGTTCGCGCCACCGGTGATGTTGGCCAGGAGCAGGGCGATGCAGCGACGTCCGAGCTCGGCGAAGTCCTGGCGCACGGTGGTCAGTGGCGGCCAGAAGTGTGCGGCCTCAGGAATGTCGTCGAATCCGACGATGCTGACGTCGCGCGGAATATCGAGCCCGGCGTCGCGGATAGCGTGCATGAGCCCGAGCGCCATCTGGTCGTTGGACGAGAAAATGGCAGTGAAATCGCGCACCCGGAGC
Source organism: Cryobacterium flavum (assembly GCF_900103805.1). Lineage (GTDB taxonomy): Bacteria > Actinomycetota > Actinomycetes > Actinomycetales > Microbacteriaceae > Cryobacterium > Cryobacterium flavum. The sequence continues at coordinate 214,690 of NZ_FNIB01000005.1, forward strand.
AGCTCGCGCCCGGCATGGTATCCGAAGCCGGCGGTCCAGTCGCCCAGGATTGGCGCGGTGGTTGGGACGTCATTCGCCCCCATTTCCTCGAGGAATCCGCGCATGCGCGCCTCCGCCTCGATCCAGTCCTGCGGTCCAGCGAGGTGATAGATGTTGCGGTGTCCGAGGTCGATGAGATGTCGAGTGGCGAGGCGGGCGCCAGCTATCTGGTCAACAGAGAGGGCGTGCTTGTCTGCAACACCGGTGGACTGCAGCGTCACATACGGCACGGCGATGGACAGCTTTTCGATGGCTTCAATGACCCGTACCTGGGGTGCGATGACGACGATGCCCTCCACCGACTGGTCCATCAGGTGGTCAACGGCAGCCTGGATCGACGAGGGTTCCCCTCGAGAGATATTGGCTGTGTTCACGAAATATCCAGCTTCCCTGGCAGCATCCTGGATCGCCGCAATACTGCTCGCCGGACCGTATTCCGCGCTCATTGCCGACAGCACGCCGATCGTGCGGGACTGCCCCTTGACCAGAGCCCGTGCGGCGCTGTTCGGTCGGTATTGCAGGTCGTCGATGACCTGCTGAACGCGCAGTTTGGTCGATTCCCGGATGCTGGGGTGGGCGTTGAGTACGCGTGACACAGTCTGGTGCGAGACCCCGGCTAGGCGTGCCACGTCGCGAATGCTCGGGGCGCGTCCCGTGGGCGGGTTCTCGGACACCATCACCCCCGTTGGAATGTGCACGGTCACAATTGCGACCCACCCTATTATGCCCCGGCGCACGACAGATGTGACAGTCACATGCTGGCCAGCTGGCGGCCGACGTCTCTATCCGGAAGGTGGCTCGATCCGCCAGCTACTCCACTTTGTGCGCTCCATCCGCTGCCCGAACCACGAACATGACCGGGGCGACGTAGCCCCGCGCGGTGAACGCGGCGCCGACCGCGGCTTCGATGACGGGGCGCAGTCCGCTGGGAATGAGCGCGATCGCGGCCCCGCCAAACCCGCCGCCGGTCATTCGGGCGCCGATCGCACCGGCCGCGCGCGCGGTCTCCACTGCGAGGTCGAGTTCGGGAACCGAGATTTCAAAGTCGTCCCGCATCGACAAGTGCGAGGCATCCAGCAACGCACCGATCGCGGTCGGCCCCTGCTCACGGAGCGTCTGCACTGTTTCCAGAACGCGCTGATTCTCGGTCACGATGTGACGCACCCGGCGAAAGGTCTCGTCATCGAGCAACTCGGCCGCCCTGGCGAGGTCACTGACCCCCAAATCACGAAGGGCCGGCACGCCCATCAGTCGCGCGCCCAGCTCGCAGGATGCTCGGCGTGAGGCATAGCCGCCGGTTGAGTGGGCGTGGCTCACCTGGCTGTCGATGATCAGCAGGTCGAGACCGGCCGGGTCACAACCCAACGGAATGACCTCGGCGTGCAGACTCCGACAGTCCAAAAACACGACGGCGTCGACGCGGCCGAGCAGCGACGCAGACTGGTCCATGATGCCCGTGGGTGCGCCAACTACCTGGTTTTCGGCAAGCTGCCCGGCCAGTGCGAGGGTGCGCAGCTCGAGACCGAGCTGCCAGAGGTCATTCAGGGCAACCGCCACGGCACACTCGATCGCGGCGGACGATGACAGGCCGGCACCGACCGGTACGTCGGAGACGATGTACGCGTCGAAGCCGGTCACCGCGCCGAGATCGGCGCCGAATTGCCCGAGCGCCCAGGCGATGCCGAGCGGGTACGCCGACCAGTCGGCCAGATTCTCCGGGATGAGGTCGTCCAGTCCAAGCTCGACGGTCCGTTCAGCGAAGGAACTTGCGACTCGCATCAGCCGGTCGTCGCGCGGAGCGAGAGCAACAATCGTGCGCCGGTCGATCGCAAGAGGCAGCACGAATCCCTCGTTGTAGTCGGTGTGCTCGCCGATCAGGTTGACCCGACCGGGGGCCGACCAGAGTCCATCAGGCGCACGCCCGAACCGGGCTGCAAATCCTGCTCTCGCACTGCTGCACAGGTTAGTCATGGTGGGGCTTCTCCGGGGTCGCTGTGCGGGCGGGCGGAGTAGCGGCAGCGGATGCCGCGGCATCCGCTGCGTCGGCCCGCTCGATCGCCTCGCGAATCGTGGTCGCGGCCTGTTCGGGGGTGACGTCGCCGATCCAGGCCCCCATCGCGGCTTCCGACCCGGCGAGGTACTTGAGCTTGTCCTCGGCTCGACGCGGGCTCGTCACCTGCAGCATCAGTCGAATCTCCGAGCGTCGGACGTGCACGGGTGCCTGGTGCCAGGCCCCGATGTACGGGGTCGGCGTCGAGTAGATGGCGTCGATTCCACGCAGGAGGCGCCGGTAGAGCACCGCCAGTTCGTCGCGCTCTGCGAGGGTGGTGGCGGCGAAGTCAGGCACGTGCCGGTTCGGGAGCATATGCACTTCGATCGGCCAACGAGCCGCGAAGGGAACAAAAGCAGTCCAATACGCCCCCTGCAGAACGACACGGTCACCGGCCTGCTCAAGAGTCAGGATATCCGCGAACAACGTCGGCCCATAGACGTCGAGCGACTCGATCAGCTGCCGCGTGCGCGGGGTCACGTAGGGATATGCATAGATCTGGCCGTGCGGATGCCGTAGCGTCACGCCGATCGCCTCGCCGCGATTCTCGAACGGAAAGACCTGCTCGATGCCGGGCAGGCTCGACAGTGCATACGTGCGCTCAGCCCACGCCTCAATCACCGTGCGAGCACGAGTGGCCGAGAGGCTCGCGAACGATCCCTCGTTTTCCGGGCTGAAGCAGACGACCTCACAGCGTCCAACGGACGTGCGGGTGCGCCCCAGACCGATCGTGGCGAGATCCGCGAGACCGGCCGGGGCGTCGGCATCCGTTAGTAGCGGGCCGAAAGACGGGGTCTTGTTCTCGAAGACTGCCACGTCATAGTTGCTCGGCACCTCGGACGGATTGTCCGGGGTTGACGGTGCCAGCGGATCAAGGTGCGCCGGCGGCAGGAACACCCGGTTTTGCCGGGCGGCAGCGATCGACACCCATTCCGCGCTCAGTGGGTCCTGCCGCATGTTGGCAGTGGCGGGGCGCTGATCAAGTTCGCGCACATCGGCGGCCCGATCCGGCGACAGCGTGGTGTCAGGATCGTCGAAGTAGAAGAGGTCTCGACCGTCGGCCAGGGTGTGCTGCTGTCGAGCGATGCCGGCGTCGGCGATGAAGTCTGCGTGTCTCATAGCAGTTTCCACAGTATCTGATTTTACTTTCCGAAACCAGAGACTTTCGAATTGAAAGAAATGACGAAGTAAGTAAAGATGGAGGCATGGCTTCCCTCGACCCCTTGCAGAGCCCGACGACCGCACCGTCGACGTCACCCGACCGCGACGGGCTACCGGGGCCCGTCAGGCGCGAGCAGATCCACAGGCTCATCGACGAACGCGGTTTCGTGCAGGTTCGCGAATTGCGGGAGACCTTTGGCGTGTCCGGTGTCACGGCCAGAGCGGATCTCGATGCGCTCGAAACTGCAGGAGCGGTCCAACGCGTACACGGCGGGGCAGTGCTCGCCCGAGGCTCTTCCGGGCAGCCAATGATCGAGTCCTCCTTCGAACAGGCGCTCGCTTCGTCCGTCATACCCAAACAACAAATTGGCTCGCTCGCGGCCGGCCTCGTCTCAACCGGGCAGAGCGTCATCCTCGACGTTGGCTCGACCACCCTCGCGATCGCCCGTGCCCTCGTGGCCCGCCAAGAATTGACCGACGTAGTGATTATCACGAACGGGCTGAGCATCGCACTCGAGCTGGAGCCAGCCATCCCCCGCTTCACCGTGATCGTGACCGGCGGTTCCTTGCGCCCGCGTCAGCACTCGCTCGTGGAACCACTCGCCTCCTCCGTGCTCAGCCAGGTACACGCCGACCTAGCCTTCATCGGCTGCAACGGTGTAGATGCCGAGCACGGCGTCACGAACATCAACCTGCCCGAGGCGGGCACCAAGAAGCTCATGCTCGCGGCGACGACCCGCTCCATCATCGTGGCCGACGCGTCCAAGCTCGGCCAGGTACACCTCGGCCAGGTCGGGCCACTTCGTTCCTTTGACACCCTGATCACGGATACCGCGGCGGACAGCGCTGCGCTCGCGCCTTTTCGTGAGGCCGGCCTCGCCGTGTTGCAACCGCAACACACACTTTCCTGACGTGGTTGCGCCCAGCGGGGAGTTTTCTCACGGGGCCGGCTTCTGCTGACGCCCGCCCTTTAAGTAGCCCCTGAAGCCTGGCTGCCAGGCCGTTGGATTGTTGCGACCGGGCAAGGACACCGATCCGGCGCGGTCCGCAAACAGGTCACACTGGAGTCATGCCAATTCTGAACAAGGACACGACCCTGTGCATCTCGCTGTCGGCCCGGCCGAGCAACCTGGGCACCCGGTTTCACAACTACCTCTATGAGGAGCTGGGCCTGAACTTCATCTACAAGGCCTTCGCTCCAACCAACCTGGCCGATGCTATCGCTGGTGTGCGGGGGCTCGGCATTCGGGGCTGTGCGGTGTCGATGCCCTACAAGGAAGACGTCATCGCCCTCGTCGACGACATGGATGCCTCGGCGTCAGCCATCAACTCGGTCAACACCATCGTGAACGATGGCGGCCACCTGACCGCATACAACACCGACTATTCCGCCGTGCAGCGGCTGCTGGCCGAGCACGAGGTGCCGCGCGAATACTCCGTCATTCTGCGCGGAAGCGGCGGCATGGCGAAGGCCGTCGCAGCGGCATTGCACGATGCCGGCTTCGACCGGGGAACCATCGTGGCGCGCAACGAGGTCACCGGCCGCGCCCTAGCCGCGCTGTACAGCTATGAGTGGGCATCCGAGGTGGGCGCGCTCACCGCCGACCTGATCGTCAATGTGACGCCGGTCGGTATGGCCGGCGGCGCCGACGCCGATCACACGTCCTTCCCAGCCGCGGCGATCGACGCGGCGAGCGTGGTCTTCGACGTGGTGGCCTCCCCCGCTGAAACGCCACTCATCGTGGGGGCGCGAAAGCTCGGCAAACCGGTCATCACCGGCGCCGAGGTGGTGGCGTTGCAGGCCGAGGAGCAGTTTTACCTATACACCGGCATCCGCCCCACCCCCGACCAGGTGCGTCAAGCCTCCGCCTTCTCCCGCCAACCCTGACCCCCGTTTTCGGGACGGGCCCGGGCCCCGTCCCAAAAGCAGGCGGGGTCAGGCGCGCGGCAGGGCGGCCTCGAGGTCGGCGATGAGGTCGGCGACGTCCTCGATGCCGACCGAGAGGCGCACGATGTTGTCGGGCACCTCCAGCTCGGTGCCGCGCACCGAGGCGTGCGTCATTTCCGAGGGATAGTTCACGAGGGACTCGACGCCGCCGAGCGACTCGGCCAGCTGGAACAGCTGCATCGACTCGGCGAACAGGCGCGCGGCGGCCGCGCCACCAACGAATGCGACGGAGATCATGCCGCCGAAGCCGGACATCTGCTTCTTGGCCAGGTCGTGGCCGGGGTGGCCGGGCAGTCCCGGGTAATAGACGGCAGCGATCGCGGGGTGGCCGTCGAGGTATTCGGCGATGGTCTGGGCGTTCTTGCAGTGCCGTTCCATGCGCACCGAGAGCGTCTTGATGCCGCGCACGGTGAGCCAGGAGTCGAGCGGTGCTGAGACGGGACCGGCCGCGAACTGCAGAAACTGGGCTTTCGCGTAGAGCTCGTCGTCGTTGATGATGAGGGCGCCGCCGAGCACGTCGGAGTGACCGCCGAGATATTTCGTGGTCGAGTGCACCACCACGTCAGCGCCGAATTCAAGCGGATGCTGCAGCGCCGGTGACGCAAAGGTGTTGTCGACGATCGCGACCACGCCGTGTCGGTGCGCGATCTCGGCGAGCGCCGCAATGTCGCTGATCTTCATGAGCGGGTTGCTCGGCGTCTCCACCCAGAGGATCTTTGTTTCGGGGCGGATGGCCGCCTCGACCGCCGCGAGGTCGCTCATCTCGACGGTGGTGTTGAGCACCCCCCAGGCACCGTGCACCTTGCTGATGAGGCGGTGGGTTCCGCCGTAGACATCATTGCCGAGCACGACGTGGTCGCCAGGTGCCAGGATGGCGCGCAGGATGGTGTCTTCGGCGGCGAGTCCGCTGGCAAAGGACAGTCCGTGCTTGCCGCCTTCCAGCGCTGCGAGGAGCGATTCGAGCACGGTGCGCGTGGGGTTGCCGCCGCGGCTGTACTCGTAGCCGCCGCGCAGGTTGCCGATGCCGTCCTGCACGTAGGTGGAGGTCTGGTAGATCGGCGGAATGACGGCGCCGGTGGTCGGGTCGAATTCCTGACCGGCGTGGATGGCGATCGTGTCGAAGTTCATGATTACTCCCTCTGTAGAAATTAGACGCTCAGGTAGCTGAGCAGGTCGTGCCGGGTGATGACGCCGAGCGGCTTGCCGCCGTCGGTGACGAGCAGCGCATCGTGCTCGGCGAAGGCGGCGCGCGCGGCGGCGACCGGCTCGTTGACGCCGATCAGCGGCAGCGCGTCGCCGACGATGGAGCCAACCCGATCGGTGAGTTTCGCGTCGCCGGAGAAGACCAGGCCCATCAGGGCGCGTTCGTCGACCGCTCCGAGTACCTCGCCCATCACGACGGGCGGCTTGGCGCTCAGCACGAGCAGCTGCGACACACCCTGACTGGTCATGGTTTCGATCGCATCGTGCACGGTGTCGCTCGGGTGCACATAGACCAGGTCCGGCAGGCTCCCGGTCTTCGATTCGAGCAAATTGGCGACGGTGTGACCGGCGGGGGCGTTGCTGAAACCGTAGCTGCGCATCCACCCATCGTTGAAGATTTTGCCGAGGTAGCCGCGACCGCCGTCGGGCAGCAGCACCACGATCGTGTCGCCTTGGCCGAGCTTCTCGGCGGCGCGTAGGGCGGCCACGACGGCCATGCCGCTTGAACCGCCGACGAGGATTCCCTCTTCGAGGGCGAGCCTGCGGGTCATGGCGAAGGAGTCGGCGTCGGAGACGGCGATCACCTCATGCACGACCGTGGGGTCGTAGGCGCCCGGCCAGAAGTCTTCACCGACACCCTCGACCAGGTAGGGGCGGCCGGTGCCGCCGGAGTAAACCGAGCCCTCAGGGTCGGCGCCGATGATGCGTACGGCGTCATTCGACACCTCGCGCAGGTAGCGACCGGTTCCGGTGATGGTGCCGCCGGTGCCGACGCCGGCAACGAAGTGGGTGACCGTGCCGTCGGTGTCACGCCAGATCTCAGGGCCGGTCTTCTCGTAGTGACTGAGCGGGCCGTTCGGGTTGAAGTACTGATTGGGCTTGAACGCGCCCGGAATATCCCGGGCCAGCCGGTCGGAGACGCTGTAGTACGACTCGGGGTCTTCGGGGGCAACGGATGTCGGCGTCACCACGATCTCGGCGCCGTACGCCGTGAGCACGTTGCGTTTGTCCTCGCCGACCTTGTCGGGCAGCACGAACACGCACTTGTAGCCGCGCTGCTGAGCCACCAGGGCCAGGCCCACTCCGGTGTTGCCCGACGTGGGTTCGACGATCGTGCCGCCGGGTTTCAGAAGGCCCTCGCGCTCGGCGGCGTCGATGATGCGCACGGCGATGCGGTCTTTGGCCGAGCCGCCCGGGTTCAGGTATTCGAGTTTCACGAGCACCGTCGCGGTCAGTCCGGCGGTGACCTTGTGGAGTTTAACCAACGGGGTGTCACCGATGAGGTCAAGGACGGTGTCTGCGATTTTCATGGGGAATTCCTTTGGTCAAGCAGCAGGGTCGAGCCGCGCGCGTTCAAACAGGCGCGGCCTCGGGGATGCACACCGAACGGCGGCCGAACGGGTTCGTGGAGGGTCGGCTAGCGACAGCAGCAACACGGCGAATGAACGGGCACCCTCCCAGTCTATCGGGCGCCGAGAGCCGCCGACCAGCCTGACAAAGAACTGTGAGAGCGGCATCGGGGGAAGCCACAGGGGCGACTGTTACGTTCGAATGGAAGTAGCTCCAACAGAGAGGCCCTCGTGACCCCCCAGCCCGGTTCCCCCGTAAACCAAGCGTCGCTCAAGCAGGAACGCGCCGCAAAGCGCACGAAAAAGCTGGAGGAGTATCACCGCCAGCAAAAGCGCGGCAAGCGTAACCGTCTGATTGGCATCGTCGGCGGCGCGGTGGCCGTGGTCGCGATCATCGCACTCATCGTCACGGCCTTCGTGCTCACCCCGAAAGCGGCCAACTATGCGGGCGGCGGCGCCGGCGATGCGTCGACGATCGAGGGCGTTGAAACCTTCACCAACACGGCCGGTCACGTGGAAACTGCCGTCACCTACGAGCAGACACCCCCCGCCGGCGGCGAGCACGCCTCGGCCTGGCTCAACTGCGGAGTCTACGATCAGGTCGTTCCCAACGAGAACGCCGTGCACTCGCTCGAGCACGGCGCCATTTGGGTCACCTACGACCCGTCGATCTCCGATGCCGAGCTCGCCACGCTGAAGGCCGAACTGCCCTCGACCTACGTCGTGCTCTCTCCCTTCGAAGGAATTCCGGCACCGATCGTGCTCAGCGGCTGGAACGCGCAGCTTCAGGTGGACAGCGCCGGCGATGCCCGTATTGCCGACTTCTTCAGCGAATTCTGGAAGAGCGTCAACGTGCCCGAAGACGGCGCTCCGTGCTCGGGCGCGATCGACGCCCCCGGCAAGGTCTCCTAGAACGCACGACCCCGTGACCGCTGACAATCCGCCGTCCGCCAGCACAGCGGATGTTCATCCCTCACGCCGGCGTCGCACACTTTTCATGGTCGTCACGGTGGTCGTCACAGCGCTCGTCGTGGGCGCCGCAGCCTTCTCGGCGGGGCGGCTCAGCACAATCGCGGACGCCACGCCGGACACGACGAGCGCCGAGGCGGGCTTCGCCCGGGACATGCAGGTGCATCACGACCAGGGCGTCGAACTCGCCCTGATCATTCGCGATCGCACCGAGGATGCACCGGTGCGGCTGCTCGCCTACGACATCGCCACGACGCAGGCCAAGCAGAGCGGGCAGATGGCCGGGTGGCTCGCTGTCTGGGGCCTGCCGCAGTTCTCCCCCGAACCCTCGATGACCTGGATGACACGGCCGACCCTGGCTGGGGAGTCGCACGACGGATCCCATACTGCTGGATCCGACGCCGCGCACGTGGCGGGAGAACCGATGCCGGGGCTGGCGACGCCGGCGCAGATTGCGGCGCTCACCGCGGCATCCGGTGTGGAAGCGGAACGACAGTTTCTGGTCATCATGATCGCTCACCACCGTGGTGCCATCGAGATGGCCGACGCGGTGCTCGACCGAAGCACCAACGCGACCGTGCGGGCCTTCGCGACCGCCGTCGTGCTGAGCCAGAAGTTCGAGATCGACCTCATGACCAGCATGCTCGCCGCCCGCTCGTAGCCTGTCCGCTGGGCATTTTCGCGCCGGGCCCACCCTATGGCCACGGGCCCAGTTTATAAACTGGGCCCGTGGACGGGGCCTGGGCCCCGTCCGGTTAGAGGACGGGGCTCGACGTGATTTGGCGGGCGTAGAGGGAGGCGTAGACCGCGCCTTGGGCGAGCAGTTCGGCGTGGGTGCCGCGCTCCACGATGCGGCCGGCATCGACGACGAAGATCACGTCGGCATCGACGATGGTCGACAGGCGGTGGGCGATCGCGATGGTCGTGCGGCCGTGGCTGGCCGTGTCGAGGGCAGCCTGCACCACGCTCTCGGAGATGGAGTCGAGCGCGCTCGTGGCCTCGTCGAGGATGAGCACGGGCGGGTCCTTCAGCAGCACCCGGGCAATAGCGATGCGCTGTTTCTCACCGCCGGACAGTCGGTAGCCGCGCTCCCCCACCATGGTGTCGTACTTCTCGGGGAACGAGTCGATCGTGTCGTGGATGTTCGCGGCGCGCGCGGCCGCGACCAGCTCGGCATCCGTCGCCTCCGGCTTGGCGTAGCGCAGGTTCTCGGCGATCGTCGCGTGGAACAGGTAGGTCTCCTGGCTCACGATGCCGATGTGCGAGACGAGCGATTGCTGCTGCAGGTCACGCACGTCGAGGCCGGAGAACAGCACTCGGCCGGCCGACACCTCATAGAAGCGCGGAATTAGGTAGGACACCGTGGTCTTGCCGGCGCCGGACGGTCCGACGAAGGCGGCGAACTGCCCCGGCTCGATCGTGAGGGACACGTCGTCGAGGGTCGGGCGGGCGTCACGACCGGCATCCGGATAGTTGAAGCGCACCCGGTCGAACTCGACCCGCCCGCGCTCAGAACCGACAGACGGCACCAGTGCTGCATCCGGCTTGTCGCTGATCGCCGGCTTCAGGTCGAGGTATTCAAAGATGCGCGCGAACAGCGCCGACGAGGTCTGCAGGTCGAGCGCAACGCGCATCAGGCCGAGTAGCGGAAAAATGAGCCGAGCCTGCACGGTGGTGAACGCCACGATCGTGCCCGGCGTGACGTCCGTGGTGCCGTTGAACATGAGGGCACCGGCCACAAGGTACACGATCGCCGGAATAGCCGACAGGAACACGCTCACCGTGGCGAAGAACCACTGGCCGCTCATCTGCTGGCTCACCTGCAGCCGCACCTGGTTGCGGTTCTCTTCGGCATACCGATCGATCTCGTTCTGCTGCCGGGTGAAACTTTTCGACAGCAAAATGCCCGACACGCTCAGGGTCTCCTGCGTGATGGCGGTCATGTCCGACAGCGATTCCTGCGTCTTGCCGGCGATGCGCGCGCGCACCTGGCCGACGCGGCGCTGGGCGAATACCAGAATCGGCATGAGCACGACGGCCACGATGGTCAGCTGCCAGTTGAGCAGCAGCATCGCCACGAAGGCCGCGATAACCGTGACTGTGTTACCCAGGATGCTGGAAATTGTGTTGGTCAGTACCGTCGCGACACCGCCGACATCGTTCTGCAGCCGAGACTGAATCACGCCGGTCTTGGTCTTCGTGAAGAAGCTCAGCTCCATCGCCTGCAGGTGCGTGAACAGCCGCACGCGCAGGGCGCCCATGACCTTGTTGCCGACGCTCGCGGTGAGCCAGGTCTGCCAGACGCCAAGCAGCGCATTGACCAGAAAAACACCGAGCATGAGGGCCACGAGAACCCCGAGCACCGATAGGTTGGGGGGGGCGGCGGGCGGAAACAGCCCGTCGTCGAAGGCGCGCTGCGTGAGCAGCGGCGGCACGACCGACAGCGCGGCACTGACCAGAACCAGCACGACGGTGACGATGAGCGTGCTGCGGTGCGGGGCGAACAGTGCGCCGATTCGAGCGAGCAGGTGCGGGATGCGCGGGGCGAGCGCGTTCTCTGCGCGCTGCGCCGCAGCATCCGCTCCGCTGACCCGTTTGCGCGGGCGTTCGACGCCCGCCTGCTGCCGCGGGCCGTGGCCAGGGGCGCCGTGCATTCCACTCATGCATTCACTCTAAACGTCGCCGCTGACCCGGCAGAACGGATGCCCGTGGTCGGGCCGGCCACGAGCATCCGTTCTCTCGAAAATCCGCCTGCTAACCCTTGGTAGAACCGGCGAGCAGGCCGCGCACGAAGAAGCGTTGCAGCGAGAAGAACACGATCAGCGGCACCAGAATCGAGAGGAACGCGCCGGCCGTGAGCAGATGCCAGTCCTGCCCGCGGGCACCGGAGAGTTCGGCGAGCAGCTTGGTCATGGGAGCGACCGCGCCGTCGGCGAAGATCAGCGCCACCAGGAGGTCGTTCCAGACCCAGAGAAACTGGAAGATGGCGATCGACGCGATGGCGGGCATGGTCAGCGGCAACACGATGCGAAAGAAGATCTGCCCGTGGCCGGCGCCGTCAACCCTGGCCGCTTCAATGACCTCGCTCGGTATCTCCGAGACGAAGTTGTGCAGCAGGTAGATGGCCAGGGGAAGAGCGAACATGGTGTGCGCGATCCATACCTGCGAATAGCCGCTGCCGGGGTTGAGTGCCGCGACGACCGGGAAGCCAAAAACAGTGCCGCCGGAGAAGAATTGCAGCAGCGGCACGAGGGCCATCTGAATCGGCACGATCTGCAACGCAAAAACACCAATGAACATGGCATTCTTGCCCCGAAAGTCAATCCAGGCGAAGGCGTAGGCGGCGAGGCTGGCAATCATCAACGGGATGAGCGTGGCCGGCAGGGTGATCGCGATCGAGTTAATGAATGCCCCGGCCAGGTTCAGCTGGCTGTTGCCCGCGGCCAGAGCCGTCGTGTAGTTGTCGAAGGTGACCCCGGTGTTGGTGAAAATGGTCCACCAACCGGTGGTGCGCACCTGCTGCGCCGGCCGGAAGGACGACACCAGCAGGCCCAGGGTGGGGATCGACCACAGCACCGCGATGATGAGCGCCCCAATGGTCGCTCCGCGGCTGGTCAGCCGTTTCTTGGTGTTGCGGGCGATGGGCGACTCCATCCGGCGAACGCCGCGTCGGAGTCGCCGTGTGGTCTGGGCGTCTACGGGAAGTCTTACGGGCATGACGGAGCTCATCGGATTTCCCTCTGCTTCTTGATCTGGCGGGCGTTGTAGACGACGATCGGCAGTACCAGCAGGAACAGCACCAGGGCGAAGGCGGCTGAGCGGCCCTGCTCGAAATTCTTGAACTGGGTGTACATTTCGTTGGCGACGACGCTGGTCTCGTTGGACCCGGCGGTGGTGGTGCGCACAATGTCGAAGACCTTGAGCGACACGATGGAGATAGTCGTCAGAACGACCACGAGGGCGCTGCGGATGCCGGGGACGGTCACGTTCACGAACTGCTCCCAGGCGTTGGTGCCGTCGAGTTCGGCCGCCTCCATCTGCTCGGTCGGCACGCCTTTGATGGCGGCAGACAGCACCACCATGGCGAACCCGGTCTGCACCCAGATCAGAATCACGATGAGAAACAGGGTATTGAACGGGGATACCGAGAGAAAGTCGACCGGCTGCCCGCCGAACATGACCACGAGCTGGTTCAGCAGGCCGATCTGCTCCTGGTCGGCCGGGCGGGCCGTGTAGACGAAACGCCAAATAATGGATGCTCCCACCAGGGAGATGGCCATCGGCATGAAGACCAGAATCTTGAAGTACTTCTCACCGCGGCTCTTGTCGATGAACACCGCGTACGCGAGGCCGGCGATGGTCGAGATGGTCGGAACGATCAACACCCAGACAATGGTGTTGAGCACGATGCGCACGTTCTCGGGCTGGGTGAAGATCCAGGCGAAGTTGTCGAGGCCAACAAACCGGTCACCGCGAGCGCTCATGAAGGCCTGCACCGTGGTCTGAATGGTCGGAATGACCAGGCCGATGCCGAGCAGGATAACGGCCGGGGCGAGAAAACCGACCAGCTGAAACAGGTAGCCAGCACCCTTGCGCGCGCGGTAGTCGATGTAGAAGAAGCCGAGGCCGAGCACACCGGCGCCGATGATCGCCCAGGTATACGAGTTGGCAATGAGCAGGATCAGCAATGGTGCGAGCACGCAGACGGCGAGGCGGATGATCGTGTACAGGCGGCCGGAGCGTGGGGCAATCTCGACGAAGAAGAGGATGGCGCCGACCACGACGCTGAAAGCCAGGATGACGATGGGGACTTGCGCCAGTGCGGGTAACTGCGCCAGCCAGGAGAAGAAAGCGGACATCTGAAACCTTTCGAGTACGACAGTAAACCCTGGTATTCGCTGGCAACCGATGAAAACGTATCGATAACGCACACCTGCCACGCACGATGTGCCGCCCGGTATTCGAAGCGGACGGCACACCGTTTTCATGCCTGAGTGATGGCTGCCTCAGTTATTTAGACGGCCAGCCCGCTTCGATGCTCGTGAGCACCTCGTCGGTCGGTGTGCCGTTGATCCAACTGACTATGCCCTTCCAGAAGGTTCCCGATCCCACAGCGCCCGGCATCAGGTCGGAACCGTCGAAGCGGAAGGTGGTTTTCGGGTCCTGCAGGATAGTGATGGCTTCTTGCAGAATGGGGCTCGTTGCCTTGGAAGCGTCGAGGCCCTTGTTCGCGCTGATCACGCCGCCGAGACCGACCCGGCTGTTAGCCCAGTCAGCGCTCGAGAGGTATTCCAGCACCTTCTGAGTGTCAGCGTCATCCGAGAAAGCGCCGACAATCTCGCCGCCACCGGTGACTGCCTGGCCACCGGCCTTGACCGAGGGAGTGATGAAGGCCCAGACGTCGGCGTCCGGTCCGACTGTTCCGCCGGCATCCTTGATGAATCCATCGAAGAAAGAGGCCTGGTGGGTCAGTGCACAGGTGCCGTTGGAGATGGGGGTGGCCACATCTCCGAACGGGGTGCTGTTGATCGACTTGACGTCGCCAAAGGCGGCGTTGACGTACTTGGGGTTGAGCAGAATTTCACCGACGGAGTCAAAGGCCTTTTTTGATGGCCGGGTCGGTGAAGGGGATCTTGTTGGCGACCCATTTGTCGTAGGTCTCGGCGCCGGCCTGGCGCAGCACGAGGTCTTCGACCCAGTCGGTGCCGGGCCAGCCGGTGGCGTCACCGGAGCCGAAGCCGGCGCACCAGGGAGTCGTACCGGTCTTTTCCTGGATGGTCTTGGTGAGAGCGAGCAGTTCGTCCCAGGTGGTGGGAACTTCAACGCCCCACTCCTTGAATTTCGCCGGTGAATACCAGATGAAGCCCTTGACGCTCGCCATGAGCGGAGCCCCATAGAGGGTGCCGTCCGACGTGCCGTAGGCCTTCCAGTCAGCGGACCAGTTCTTGTCAACGTTGGCCGCAACCGCGTCGGGTGCCGCCTTGAGGAATTTGCGCGACGCGAGGTCTTTCATGAGCCCGGGCTGCGGGAAGATCGCAATGTCGGGAGCGTTACCGCCCTGGGCGCGAATGGAGATCTGCGATTCGAATTCCTTCGACGATTCGTATTGAATGTCGATGTTATTGTCTTTCTCCCACCCGGCCCAGGACTTTTCCAGGAGCTAAGCTTCGGTGTCGGCGATCGTGCCGTAGACGGTGACGACGCCATCGCCCTTAGCTCCCGACGTGGAGGCGGTAGTACCGGGACCGCCGGAACAACCGGCCAGGGCTAGACCAGCAATCGCCGCCATGGCGATCGGTGCTGTAAATCGACGGTGCAGGGAAGGCCGCATCTTGTTTCTCCTCATTGAGTGGTGCCGGGTCGTGTGGTGCTAAACGGTGGTGAACTCGGTGGATCAGCTACCCGTAACGTTCCCGTAGCCACAGATCGGGAACCGGTTCCAGACCATAAAGTACGTCACCCGTTTGGGGATAGCAAGCCCGCAAATGTAACGGAATGGCAAAGATATCGAAGCCTCCGTCACCGGGTACGAGATTCTAATGACGAATTGACCACAAAATCAAGAGGCTTCATGGAACCGGTTCCATGTTGCTCCAGAGCAGGCTAGTCTGAACGCATAGTCCCCAAGGATGGAGGCCCCATGAGTGCAATCGGCGATGTAGCGCGCCTCGCCGGCGTGGCCAAAGCCACGGCCAGCCGAGCGCTCAGCGGCCGGGGTTACGTGTCGACCGAGACCCGCGCCAAGGTCGTTGCGGCCGCGCAGGAGATTGGTTACGTCGCTTCACCCAACGCGGCCAGCCTGGTAACCGGCCGCACTCAAAGCGTCGGCGTGATCATCCCCTTCATCAGCCGGTGGTTCTTCGGCGAGGTGCTCGAAAGCGTGGAGCAGGCTCTGCTCGACCAGGGCTACGACATGACGCTGTACAACCTGCCGCCCGAGTCCCTCGAGCGCGACCGAGTATTCGACTTCTTTCTGGCCCGCAAGCGCTTCGATGGCATCATCTCGGTCGGCGTCGCCCTCAGCGAGCGCGAGGTTGAGCACCTGCACCGGCTCGGCCGGCCGCTGGTCGGCATCGGCGGGCCGATCCGCGGCACCACCACGATCGAGATCGACGACGTTGCGGCTGCCCGTCTGGCCACCGAACACCTGCTCAGCCTGGGCCACCGTGACATCGTGCACGTGGGCGGCAGCCAGGTCGATGAGATGGACTTTCACGTGCACAGCAATCGCCTGCGCGGATTCCAGGCGGCGATGATGGCCGCCGGGCTATCGGTGAGCGGATGCTTCTACTCGGCCGAGTTCACCATGCCGGGCGGCTACGAGCGCGGCCTGGCCATTCTCGGCGATCCGCGCCGTCGCCCCACCGCGATCTTCGCGGCGAGTGACGAGATTGCGTTCGGGCTCATTCTGGCGGCGCGCGAGTTGGGCATCCGGGTGCCCACCGAGCTCAGCGTCATCGGGATCGACGGCCACCCGTATGCCGAGATGTTCCGCCTGACCACCCTCGCGCAGCATCCGCGCGCCCAGGGTGGACTCGCCGTGCGCACCCTCCTCGCCGAACTCGCCACCAAGGACGGCACGAAACTCCATACCCGCCGAGAGAGCACAGCCCCCGACCAGACTGACACCGACGGTACGAGCGACTCCATCGTTCTGGCGACCAACCTGGTGATTCGATCCAGCACGAGCGCGCCGCGGGCCAGGGTGACGCACGGGTCCTAGGCCGGGCGGCGGCATCCACCCGGCGGTGGAGTATTACTTTTGCGAGCCGGCCAGAAGGGCCTGCACGAAGAAGCGCTGGAACGCGAAGAACACAATGAGCGGCACGATCATCGATAGAAAGGCTCCGGCCGACAGCACGTCGATGTTCGATCCGAACTGGCGCAATTGACTCTGAATCGCCACGGTCAGAGGTTGCGATCCGGAGTCAGTGAAAATGAGGGCTACGAGCATGTCGTTCCAGGTCCACAGAAACTGGAAGATGGCCAGCGAGGCGATAGCCGGGCCGCCGAGCGGCAGAATGACCTGCACGAAGATTCGCCAGTCACTCGCACCGTCGATGCGAGCGGCTTCGAGCAGTTCGGCCGGAATCTGGGTGAAGAAGTTGCGCAACAGAAAAATGGCGAACGGCAGCCCGAAGGCCACGTGGAACAGGATCACGCCAAAGATAGAACCGAAAATTCCCAGGGTTCCGAACATGCGGGCCAACGGAATCAGCGCGACCTGCAGGGGCACGGCGAGCAGCACGATCACCACGATGAGCAGCCAGTCCCGGCCCGGAAACGTGAGCCAGGCGAAAGCGTAGCCGGCCAGGGCACCGAAGATGACCACGAAGATCGTCGTGGGAACGGCGATCAAAATGGTGTTCCAGAACGACCCGGTGATGGTCGGGTTGGCGAGCAGGTTCGCGTAGTTCTCAATGGTCAGCTGCGCCGGGGTGGTGAATATTGTCCACCAGCCGCTCGACGCGCTGTCGCCGACCGTGCGCAGGCTCGACAGGAACAGGCCGAGGGTCGGCACCAGCCAGAAAATCGCGACGATCACGAGAACAGCGTTGACCACGCCCTTGTCGACAAAGCCGAGGATGGTGCGGGCGAGGGTTTTCTTGCCGCGCACGTGCGTTGCGGCGCCGCTCACGATTTTCTCTCCTGACGGAACTTGCGCACGTTGATGATCATCGAGGGCAGCACGAGGATCAGCAGCAGAATGGCCAGAGCGCTGCCGAGGCCCTGATTGCTGCCGCCGCCAAACGACACGGTCCACATCTCCACCGCGATCACGTTCGCCGCGGGCTTCGAGGCGCCGGGCGGAATCACGTAGACCAGGTCGAAGATCTTCAGCACGTTGATGATGAGGGTGACGAACACGACGATCAGCACCGGAGCCAACAGGGGCGCCGTGATGCGGGAGAACACCTTCCACTCGTTGGCGCCGTCCATCCGGGCGGCTTCCTGCAGGGAGCGGTCGATCGCGCTCAGACCGGAGGCGATCATGACCATGGCGAAGCCGGCCCAGATCCAGATATAGGAGAGGATGATCACGGCGGTGATCAGGCCCGAGCTCAGCCACGACACCCCCTGGTAGCCCTCGTCGAAGTTCGACGCCGGCAGGGCTATGCGGTAGGTCTCGGTGCCGAGGCCGGCGAGAACGTAGCGGCCGGCGGCATCCGTTTCGGTCGTGGCGGCGATCGTGCCGGAGGCGTCGACCGCGTCGACACGGATGCCGGGGAGCCCCGTTTTGCCGTCGTCTATCTGCCCGTTCGTACCACCGCCGCCGATGACCACGTCGAGCCAGACCGTGCCGGTGATCTGGTCGGCAGACGCGGTGTCGGCGCTCTCGGCCTGCGCGGCACTGGCCGGAACGTTGTCGGCGCGCACGCCGACGAGGGGGAAGTTCACCTCGGTGCCGGCCCCAACGGCGGCTTCGCTCGCGATGACACCGCCGTCGTTGATCAGACCGACGTCGGTGCGCGGATTCGCTCCCGGATAGGCCGCGTCACCGCCGCCGAACGCGCTGTTCACAGCCACAACGGCCGCGTTCACAACCCCGAGGTTCGGGCTCTCCTGGAACATGCCGCGAAAGATGACGCCTGCGGCGAGCATCGAGATGGCCATGGGCATGAAGATGATGAGCTTGAACGCCGTTGACCACTTGATTTTTTCGAGCAGCACCGCGAACAACAGGCCGAGCACGGTGCAGGCGACCGGGGCCACGAGTACCCAGATGACGTTGTTGCGAATCGCCGTGAAGGTTGAGTCGTTCGTGAACATGGTGACGTAGTTGTCCCAGCCCACGAACGCCCCGCCGTCGGCGCTGAAGAACGAGCGCACCACCGTGTACAGAATGGGGTAGAGCACCAGCCCGGCCAGCAGCACGAGCGCCGGCGCGAGAAAACCGAGGGCGATCAGGAACATGCGTCGGCGGCTCGCACCCATCCGGGGACGGCGACTCCCGGATGGTGCGTTACGGCGTGCGGGTACGGCCTTGGAACTCATGGTGCTGGTCACGGTGACGGTGGTGATTCGACTTATTGGGGTTAGTCGACGTAGGCCGCGGCGGCGGCGTCCTCGAGGGCCTGCTGGGTACCGGCGACGTCGCTCGGGTCCTGCAGGAATTGGATCATGATCTGCCAGAAGCCCTGGCCGGGAGTGCCGCCGAATGCACTCGGGGTGAGGTCGGACATGTCGAAGCGGAACGTTTCAGCACCGGTGAGGGCTTCGGCGATCTGACGGCTGGTCTCGTCGGGATAGAGCGCGGTGTCGACGTTGTTGTTCGGCGATGTGAGGCCGCCCTCTGGCACCCAAACCTCGGCCGCTTCGGGCGAGGCGAGGAACTGCATGAGAGCGTCGGTGGCGGCGTCATCGGTGAAGGAGACGGCCACGTCGCCGCCGCCGACGACGGCGGGTGCCGAGCCGTTCACGGAGGGGAAGTCGAAGAACAGGGCGTTCTCGCCGACGACCGAGTTGCCGTCATCGGTGATGTTGCCGGCCACGAAGTCACCCTCGTAGATGGTGGCGGCCTGCGGGGCGGCACCGAAGACCTCGGTGACCGACTCCGGGAAGGTGCGCTGCGCGGCTCCGGACTGCACGAGTGCGTCGTTGCCCCACAGGGTCGCGAGGGCGTCCAGCGCCACTGTGACGGAGGGGTCGGTCCAGGGAATTTCGTGGTTGGTGAGCTGGTCGTACATCTCGCCGCCGGCGGTCTGCAGGTAGACGTTCTCGAACCAGTCGGTCAACGGCCAGCCGACATCCGCTCCGATGGAGATTCCGGCATAGCCGGAGTCGGCCACGAGCTGCAGTTGCGCCAGAAAGTCGTCCCAGTCTGCGGGAGCGGCCGCTCCGGCGGAGTCATAGAGATCGGCGTTGTACCACATGGTCGATTTGTTCGAGGCCTTGAACCAGACGCCGTACTGGGTGCCGTCGCTCGTGCCGAGGTCGACCCAGCTCTGGGAGTAGTTCTCGGCGACGGCGGCACTGGCCGCCTCGGACAGCGGCTGCAGGTTGCCATCGGCGGCGAGCTGGTCCATCAGGGCGGGCTGCGCGAGCATCGCGACGTTGGGCGGGCTGCCACCCTCGATCTGGGTGCCGAGCGTGGTCGCGGCATTGTCGCCGAAGCTGGTGTAGTTCACCGTGGCACCGGACTGCTCCTCGAAGGCGGCCAGGACGGCCTCGAAGTTGGCCTGCTCGGCGCCGGACCAGGCAGCGGAGACCTCAAGGGTGTCGCCGGTGAATTCGCCGGAACCGGCGGCATCCGTTGTGCCTGACGAGCACCCGGCGAGGGTCAGAGCCAGGATTCCGGCGCCGGCCAGCGGCGTGAACAGTCTGTGGTGTGTGGTGGAGCGCAAGAGAGCCTCTTCGTCGAGTCAGGGGTCGCGCTCCCGAAAAATCGGCCGGTTAAGTGGTCTGGGTCAGCACTTCCTCTTTCAAACCTAGAGTCGCTCTTCGTTCACACCAAATTCACGACAAAGCTTCAGCTTTGCGAAGGCCCCAGTACTGGGGTTGTACACGTGCGGGCACGACAATAGGGGCGCCGTCTCCTTACGGAAACGACGCCCCTTGCGCAGGATGAGTTTGAAAACCGCATCGGCTACGCCTCAATCAGATCCCCTTGCGGGGAGAGACTACTTGAGGGTAACGGTTGCGCCGGCCTCTTCGAGGGAAGCCTTGGCCTTCTCGGCAGCGTCCTTGGCAACGCCCTCGAGGACGGCCTTCGGCGCGCCATCGACAACGGCCTTGGCCTCGCCGAGGCCCAGGCTGGTGAGCTCGCGCACGACCTTGATGACCTGGATCTTCTTGTCGCCAACGGCGTCAAGGATGACGTCGAACGCGGTCTGCTCTTCGACCTCTTCAGCAGCAGCGGCGGGGCCAGCGGCTCCGGCAGCGGCGACGGGAGCGGCTGCGGTGACCTCGAAGGTCTCCTCGAACGCCTTGACGAACTCGGAGAGCTCGATGAGGGTCAGGCCCTTGAACTGCTCAAGCAGGTCTTCAGTGGAAAGCTTTGCCATGATGTACTCCTATAGTTTCTAAAAAATCGTGAACCGTGAATCAGGCAGGTGCCTAGTTCGCGGACTCCTGCTTCTCACGCAGCGCGTCGATGGTGCGAACAGCCTTCGACAGCGGTGCCTGGAAGAGATAAGCGGCTCCGAACAGCGATGCCTTGAAGGCGCCGGCCAGCTTGGCCAGCAGCACCTCGCGGGACTCGAGGTCGGCAAGCTTGCCAACCTCCGCTGCGGTGAGCGGGTTACCGTCAAAGTAACCGCCCTTTACCACCAGGAGAGGGTTTGCCTTGGTAAAGGCACGCAGGGTCTTCGCGACGGCGACGGGGTCTCCGTGCACGAAGGCGATAGCGGACGGACCGACAAGTTCCTCGTCGAACGAGGTGATGCCGGCCTTGTTGGCCGCAATCTTGGTGAGCGTGTTCTTTACCACGGCGTACGTGGCGTCCTCACTGATGGACTTACGCAGGCTCTTGAGCTGCGCAACAGTGAGACCGCGGTACTCGGTGAGCAGAACGGCGGTCGAGCTTTCGAATTTCTCCGTAAGCTCGGCGACCGTTGCTTCCTTGTTCGCCATGGTGCTCCTCATTAATAATCATGTGCCGGGTAGCCCGGGGCGCAGACATGAAAAAAGCTCCAGCGCAGGGCGCCGGAGCTCGGGGAACAATCCAAAAGACTGTAACAAAACTACGAACACCTGCGCGGGCCGTTCACGTGAATGAACCTTCGTCTGCACTTGTGTCTTTCGACATAGCGCAGCAACCGGCGGTCTGTGGCTGAAATGTACTGTACGGCACGATTCGGGCGCGTGCAAATCGACGGCGGAGCGACATCCGCTGATCGAGATGGTTGACATCCGTCAACTACCCACCTATCGTTGATAGCTGTCAATCACTTAGGGAGTCGCATGGGCCGCGCCAGCCGCACCGTTTCCGAACCGGTCACCGAGGGTTCAATGAGCCACCGCCAGGTACTCGAAGCGCTGTCGGGACTACTGCTGGGCATGTTCGTGTCGATCCTGGCCAACACCGTGGTGAGCACGTCGCTGCCACTCATTCTCAGCGACCTCAAGGGCTCGCAATCGGCCTACACCTGGGTGGTCACGGCCACACTGCTGGCGACCACGGTGAGTACGCCGATCTGGGGCAAATTCGCCGACCTGTTCAATCGCAAACTGCTCATTCAGCTCGCCCTGGCCGTGTTCGTGATCGGCAGCGCGCTCGCCGGGTTCTCGCAGGACGCGGGAACGCTCATCGCCTTCCGGGTGCTGCAGGGCCTCGGCGCCGGCGGCCTGGTCGCCCTCAGCCAGATCATCATGGCCGACATCATCAGCCCGCGTGAGCGCGGCCGCTACGCCGGCCTGTTCGGCGCGGTCATGGCCCTCGGCACGATCGGCGGCCCGCTGCTCGGCGGTGTCGTGACGGATGCCTTCGGCTGGCGCTGGAATTTCTTCATCGCGCTTCCGGTGGCAATCGTGGCCATCGTGCTGCTGCAGCGCACCCTGCACCTGCCGGCACGGGTGAAGCGGGTCGTGCGCATCGACTACCTCGGGGCCGCGCTGATCACGTGCGGCGTCTCGCTGCTGCTGATCTGGGTAACCCTGGCCGGCACCCAGTTCGAGTGGCTGTCACTGACCTCGTGGGCCATGGTGATAGGTGCCGTCGTTTTGCTGGCTCTGGCGATCATCGTGGAATTTCGCGCCGCCGAACCGATAATTCCGCTCAGCCTGTTTCGCAACCGCACCTTCGGCCTCGGGGCGATTGCGAGCCTCGCGGTGGGTGTCTCCCTGTTTGGCACCTCGGTCTTTCTCAGCCAGTACATGCAGCTCGCCCGCGGCGCCACGCCCACCCAGTCGGGCCTGCTGACCATCCCGATGATGGGCGGCCTGCTCATCTCGTCGACCCTGTTCGGAACAGTAATCAGCCGGCGCGGCACGTGGAAGTCCATCATGGTCTCCGGCTCCGTGCTCATGCTCGTCGGCACCACACTGCTCGGTACCCTCGATGTGCACACGAGCCTCGTCTTCGTCGGCGTCTACATGTTCATCCTCGGCGCCGGCGTGGGCATGGTCATGCAGAACCTCGTTCTGGTCGTGCAGAACACCGTTGAGGTGCGGCACCTCGGCGTCGCCACGAGCTCGGTGACCTTCTTCCGCAGCCTCGGCGGCGCGGTCGGGGTCTCGGTGATGGGGTCCATCCTGGGCAGTGTTGTCGCGGCCCAAATCACCACCGGCGTGGGCAGGCTCAGCCCGACCAATCAAGCGGATGCCGGCCGCCTGCTCGGTGACGGCGTCATTCCGCAGGTCAACCAACTGCCCGACGTGCTGCGCATCATCGTCGAAGCCGCCTACGGTTCCGGTGTCGGCACGATCTTTCTGATCAGCGCGCCGCTGGCCCTTGTGACCCTGCTCACGGTGTCGCTGCTGCCGAATTATCCGCTCGGCACGGAGACCGGAATCGACCGGGCCCGCGATACGGCCCTGGTGCCGGCAGCTGTGCCGGCTATCGTTGCGGCAGACTTGGCCTTTCACCGGGAGGGGGACGACGTGCAGGAGATTCTCGTGGAGGTGAGTGCGGCATCCGCTGGCCTGCCGCCGGCCGGGCTGGCCCAAACACCCGCAACCCGCGGACCTCGTGATGAATGAGCTGGTCGAACGACCCAGCGTGGATGGCGACACCCTCGAGCTCGCCCGCGTCGAGGCGCAGATGGCCATGCTGGCCGCCAATATTCGAGCCAGCACACGGTCGACCGCGGCCGTGATCGATCCGACCCTCGAACCGTTCGGACTCGCGCTCTTGCGCGTACTCGCGCGGCGGGGCGAATCCCATGCCAGCGTTGTCGCGGATGTGCTCGCGGTGGACCGCAGCATGATCAGCCGCCAGGCCAAGCTGCTCTGCTCGCTTGGGCTCGTGGAGACCCGGGTTGACCCGCTCGATGGGAGGGCACGATTTCTGGCCCTGACGCCTCTCGCCACGGAGAAACTGGCCGAGGTGCGCCGCAACCGCACGGCCCTGGTGCATCGGCGACTCAGCCGGTGGACTCCCGCCGAACTCGACCAGTTCGCCACCCTGCTGGAACGGCTGAACGAGCCCGAATAGGTCTACCGCTTCTGACCCCGCGCCGAGCCGCGAGTTTCGTCCCCGGCTCATCGTCGTGCCGTGAGTTTCACCCCCATTTTCACCCTGGAACGAGTCGATACTCACAGCTCGGCGAACAGAAATCACGGCTCGATGGATGAGGGGGCGCGAGGTCGATCCGGCGCCGCCCTGGCCGATACTCCTAGCCCGTGGCGAGGGGCAGTTCGACCCGAAACTGGGTGCGGCCGGGGACGCTCTCGACCGACACAGCGCCGTGGTGCGCGGCGACGACCGCGGCCACGATCGCCAGCCCCAGGCCGGTGCTGCCGGTTCCGCGAAAGCGTGAGCTGTCGCCGCGGGCGAACCGTTCGAACAGGGTGCTGGTGAGGTCTTCCGGGACGCCCGGACCGTTGTCGGTGACGGTGATGACGGCCCGGTCGCCGACGGCGGCGAGGGCGACGACCACCGTGGTGCCGGCATCCGTGTGCAGTCGCGCGTTGGCGAGCAGGTTGGTGATGACCTGGCGCAGACGCGGTTCGTCGCCGATCGCCTCGATCGGTACCTCGGGCAGGTCGAGGTCCCAAATATGATCACGGCCGGCCGCGTGGGCATCACTCACGGCGTCGACGAGCAGCATGGTGAGGTCGACCGGTTCCATTTCGAGTTCGCGGCCCTCGTCGAGACGGGCGAGCAGCAGCAGGTCTTCCACCAGCCCGGTCATGCGCACGGACTCGCTTTCAATGCGGCCAAGCGCGTGGATGGCGTCGGGCGGCAGCTGCTGGCCGCTGCGCCGGGTGAGTTCGGAGTAGCCCCGGATGGACGCGAGCGGCGTGCGCAGCTCGTGGCTCGCGTCGGCGACGAACTGGCGCACCTTGCGTTCGCTTTGCTGTCGCGCTTCGAGGGCGAGGTCGACGTGGTCGAGCATGCGGTTAAGCGCCGCACCGACCCGGCCTACCTCGGTGCGCGGGTCGGCATCCCCGGTCGGAACCCGATCGTCGAGGGAGACTTCGCCCTGGTCGAGGGGAAGTTGCGCAACCCGGGTGGCGGTCGCGGTCACGCGTTGCAGCGGGCGTAGGGCGAGGCGAACTACCCAGGCCGCGATAATGGCCACCACAATGAGCCCGGCGAGTGAGACGAACGTGATGATCAGGGCCAGCTGAGCCGCCGTGGCCTCGACGCCCGACAGCGGCAATCCGACCAGATACAGGGTGCCGCTGCCAGACGTTTCGGCTTGCACTCGGTATTCGCCGAGTTCGCCACCGAGGTTTACCGTGACGGCGGCCGACTGGTTGACGTGGTCGGCGAGCTGCTGCACCTGCTGCGCGGAGAGTTCTTCGATGGCGCCGCTCTGGTCGTCGGTGTAGCCGGTGGTGATGCTCGATCCGTCATAGACCAGGGCGAGCAGCCCGGGTGGTTGGGCAGGGCCGCTGAGAATGCTGTTGGCGGTGGGGGTGCCGAAATAGGTGCTGCCGGGGGTATCGCCGAGGCGGTCCCCGTCGTTGTCTCCGCCGCCGCCGAGCACGGCGCCGGAGCGGTCGGCGGCGGATGCGAGTTGCACGTCCAGGCGATCGAGCAGCGAGGCGCGTAGGATGACCACGCTCACCACGCCGATCGTGATGCTGACGAGGGCGAGAAGCCCGACCACGGTGAGCACGAGGCGCCGCTGCAGGGTCCAGGGCGAGCGGGGTCGGCCGCGGCGGCGCGGCATCCGTTCGCGCTTCTTGAGATGCGCCATCAGGCAGTTTTCAGCATGTAGCCGGCGCCGCGCACCGTGTGAATCATAGGCTCCCGGCCAGCGTCGATCTTCTTGCGCAGGTAGGAGATGTAGATCTCGACAACGCTCGACTTGCCGCCGAAGTCGTAGCTCCAGACCCGGTCGAGGATCTGCGCTTTGCTGAGCACGCGGCGCGGGTTGCGCATGAGAAAGCGCAGCAGCTCGAACTCGGTGGCGGTCAGTTCGATGGCCGTTCCGTCGCGGAAGACCTCGTAGCTGTCTTCGTCGAGGGTAAGGTCTCCCACTGTGATGCGCGGGTCGATCGAGTCGGCCACGGCGAGGGTGGAGCGGCGGATAAGGCCGCGGAGGCGCGCGACGACCTCCTCGAGGCTGAACGGCTTGGTGACGTAGTCGTCGCCGCCCGCGGTGAGCCCGGCGATGCGGTCGTCCAGCGAGTCCTTGGCGGTGAGAAAGAGCACGGGTGTCTCGTAGCCGTCGGCGCGCACCCGCTGCAACACCTGCAGGCCGTCGATGTCGGGCAGCATGATGTCGAGCACGATGGCGTCCGGCCGAAATTCGCGGGCGATGGTGAGCGCCTGGCGGCCTTCACCGGCGGTGCGCACCTCCCAGCCCTCGTAGCGCAGGGCCATGGAGAGCAGATCGGTGAGGGTGGGTTCGTCGTCGACGACCAGAACCCTAATGGCGCTGCCGTCGGCCTTGGTCAGGCGCGGGCCATGGCCGGTGCGGGTGCTCTCACGTGTGCTCATTCTGATGAGTATCCGGCAGTTGTCTATGAACGCCCTATGAGTGCGCCCTCGAATGCCTGTGGCCGGCCTTAGCCGATCAGGGCAGCCAGTAGGGCCGGCGCGGGCACGAGCGGGTTGCTGGCCGGAACGAAGAGTCGCTGGCAGCCGTTCAGTTCGACCTGGATCGGGGTGTCGAGCCCGGTGCCAGCCCGCTCGGGCCAGAGCACCGCGAACCGGGTGGGCTCAATCGCGCACGCGGGCGCTTGCAGAGCGGATGCTGCGGAGGGCAGCAGCGCTGCGGCATCCGCTTCAAGGGTGGTCGCGCTGGTGAAGGTGCCCGACCTGAGGGTCAGCATCGAGCCGAGCATGTCGTCGTCGAAACCCTCGATGGCTTCGAGTTCGCTGAGGTCGGGTTCGGTGACCGGGTCAACCGTGTAGATACAGACGCTCGCGCCATCGACGCCGGCGTAGGAGGGGATTTCGGCGGGCGGCACCGGAATCGGTTCAGGGTCCTGCCCGATCTGGGTGGTGTAGGTCTGCAGGCCGGTCGTGCCGAACAGCAGCGACTGTTCGGGGGTTCCGGTGCTCATGGCGCAGCCGGCGTCGAGAGCGGGTCGGGCGATCTGCAGCACGAGCGGCAGTTTCACCGTGTCGGTCAGCTCGAGTTTCTCGAGCGCTTTGCTCGTGGCCGGCTTAGTTTTGCCGCAGGAGGTGCGCGGCCAGGCTGCCCGCATGGCTTCGCCTGCGGCGTTTTCGAGCCAGAGTTCGGGCACGATCTCCATGTCGGCGGTGCAGGCCTGGTTGAGCCCGGGTTGGTCGTTGGGTTGGGCGAGCGCAGCGAGCAGGGCGCTGAAGTCGCCCTCGCGGGTCTCGATCGTCACGGCCGACCAACGGCCCTCGTCGTCGTCGATGCTGCCGGAGAAGGTACAGAGGGAGGCGACGACGGGTTCGAAGCCGTCGGGGACCATGCCAGGCGCCGGGGCGTCCGGGTGGGTTGCAGTCAGATCCGTTTGGGCTGGGACGCCGTCCTGAACGGGGATCCAGTTGTTGAGTTTGGGCGCCTGGCAGTCGACACCGGCGACAAACTGTGCCATCGGCGTGTCGGTGGCGGCCGGGTAGCCGGGTAAGCCGGCGCATCCGCTGAGCAGCAGGGCCAGCGTGGCGGCCCCGGCGAGCGCGAATCGAGCTGGGTACTGCTTCATGCGTTCCCCCGATTGGTTGACGTTCCTTCAGGCTAGCGAAGCCAGGTCTCTTCGCGATAACGATTCTCACAGCGAGCGGATGCGCGACCTCGGCCCGGCAGGCGAGTGGCGGCCTCCAATCCCGCGGCTCCCCGTGGCGGTGGCGCGCCGACCGGGCGCGCGGGCACACAATAGAGGAGTGCCGAATTCCACGCTGTCCCTCTTCGATCTGGACCAGCCTTCGGCGCACCCCGCGGCATCCGCTCTGGTACCGCCTCCCGCACCGCACACGCTGCGCATCGTCGCCGACTCGAACGACCGCGTCGCGTGGCTGCGGGCCCGCAACCAGGGCATCACCGCAACGGATGTCGCCAAACTGTCGACCCCCAAGTCGATCCTGAACGCGGCGCACGACAAAATGCACGGCACGAGCTTCTCCGGCAACAGCTACACCGACCATGGACGGGCCCGGGAACCGGTCATTGCCGCGTGGGTGCTGGAGAACTACGGCATCGAACCGAGTACGAACTTGTTTCGGTCGCTCGGGCATCCGCGGCATCTGGCCACGCCCGACGGGGTGGGCGTGATCGGTGCAGATTTGCACCTGGCCGAGATCAAGACCACGAGCAAGCCGTGGCGCAGCGTTCCGCGCAGCTACCTGCGGCAGGTGTGGTGGCAGCAGTACGTGCTCGGCGCCGATCGCACGCTGCTGGTCTGGGAAGAGCACCTCGATTTCGTGCCGGTCGCCGCGGTGCCCGAATGTCGCTGGATCGAACGTGACGAAGACCAGATCGCGATTCTGGTGGGCCTGGCCAATGCCCTGATCGACAATCTCGACCAGCAGGCCCGCCGCTAGCCTGCTCTCGCTTCGTGGACGGGGCCCAGGCCCCGTCCACGCGCCCAGTTTATAAACTGGGCCCACGGCTCGGGCCCAGGCCCCGTCCGCAATGCACCGAGGCGGGATGCATCAGAATGAGGACATGGCTCCTGACTTCGAACTTCCGCTGACCATGCGCGCCCTCGTCATCGACCAGACCGGCGACCCCGACGTCTTGCACCTGGCCGAGAGGCCACTACCACGCCAGATTTCCGACGAGGTTCTCGTGAAGGTCGTCGCCGCCGGGCTGAACCCGATCGACGCCAAGACGCGCTCCGGCAAGGGCGTCGCCGCCGCGATCGAAAGCTACCCGGCCATCCTCGGCAACGATTTCAGCGGCATGGTTGTGCGCGCGGCGTTCGAGGCCTCTCCGCTGCAGCCCGGGGATGCTGTCTACGGCATGGGCCGCGTGCCGCGCACCGGCGGCAGCTTCGCCGAGTACGTCTCGGTGTCGAGCATGAGCGTCGCGCACAAGCCGGCCAGGCTCAGCCATGCCGAGGCTGCCGCAGTGCCGGTCGCCGCCCTCACCGCGTGGGGAATGGTCAAGCTCGCCGGGGCGGCCCCCGGGCAGCGGATGCTCGTGCACGCCGCCAGCGGCGGCGTCGGTCACTTCGCGGTACAGTTCGCCCGCCTTCTGGGCGCCCACGTCATCGCCACCGGATCCACCCGCAACCTCGACTTTCTGCGCGAGCTTGGTGCCGACGAGGTCATCGACTACACGACCACGCGCTTCGAAGACGAGGCCCACGACCTCGACTCGGTCATCGACCTCATCGGCAATGTGCACGATGACACCGGCACCCGTTCCCTCGCCGCGCTGCGCCCAGGCGGCCTGCTCGTGAACGCGCCGACCGGCAGCTGGCCCTCCATGGCAGCGGATGCCGCTGCCGCCGGCCGCCGCGCGACCGGTTTCAAGGTGTCCCCCGACGCCCGAGCCCTCGACGAGATTTCGAAGCTCCTCGACGCGGGTACCGTGCGCGTGCACGTCGACGCCGTGTTCGAACTCGCCGACGGTGCTGCGGCACACCGAGCGATCGAAGAGGGTCACACTCGCGGCAAGATCGTGCTGCGCGTCTCGTAGCGGGCATCGGCATCCGCTGCCCGCCGGCAGTGCCGGTGGGTTCTAGTTCTCGTTCCGTTCGCGGCGACGGCGGAACGTCAACAGCACGCCGAGGCCCAGCAGAAGAACGCCCCCGACGATGGCGGGAACGGGCAGGTCAACCCCGGTGCGGGATAGGGCGGCCGGCCGCGCCGCCGCTGACGAAGCCCCCAGAACTGCGACGAACACACCCGTGTCGGCGCAGGCCGACGACGAAAACGGCCCAGCGACCGCGTCGCGCAGGGACACCACGAGGCCCAGATTCGCCGTCTCATTCTGCCCGGTCAGCCCGGTCACGTTCCTCATGTCGATCCTGACCTCGGCTCTCAGCGTCGCGCCGGTGGCGAGCGGCTGAACCGGCGCAAGCACCGCACAATCTGCGTCGCCCGCGAACGTCACGGTGGGCGCGGTGGGGTCGGCAGGGGTCGTGACGCCCAGGGTGAGGTACTGATCAGCCCAGCGGATGCCCCCTCCGCACTACGCAGACTCACCCGCACGACCGCGGGCTGGTCGCTCGGGTTGTGGATCCACAGGGACGCCCGCATCGACCCATTCGGAATCAACGTCCCATACGCGTCAAACAAATCGGTCGGCAGACTGCTCGCGAAGTGCACACCGTCCAAGCTGACCTGCACGTCGCCGAGCCGAGCGTTGCTGGCCTGGGCAGCACTGGACAGAGATTTGGGTGCCGCAGCCGATGCCGGCCCGGCCGCACCGGCAAGTATCGGGAGCGCCAGCAACAGCGCCGAGGCCACGGCACCGAGCAGGCGCCCGCGACGAAGGGCACGTGCGCGGAATTCGCAAATAGGGGGCTGGGTGTAATGCGGCTGCATCGATCAGACCACCGAGTGGCTATGGGCGCCGCGAGGACGACGGCGGCCGGCACGGACTCCAGCGACGAGCATCACAGCCGAGTATCCGAGCAGGGCCACGGCCACTGCCGGAATGATCAGCGCTCGGCTCGCCCCGTTGACGAAGTTATTGGCATAGCCGATCAGCGGAACGGAATACCACAGTCGCCCCTGAATCTGGGCGGAGAGCACGAGGTCGGGATCGGGAAGACTGTTGTTGTCTCCCTGAAACTGAAAACTCCGGGTACCGTCCGTGGAGGAGCTGATCGCGGTGATGCGGTGGGTGATCACTGCCGGCTCGCCCGAGTGAATCTGATAGGTCGCGATATCCCCGATTACGAGGTCGTCGGTGTTGACCGGGCCGACCACGATCAGGGTGCCGGGCGGCAGGTGTGGCTCCATCGAGCTGGTCAGCACCGTCAGTGGGGTCGCGCCCGTGATCTTGGGCACGATGACCAGCAGAGCGAACAGCATGAGCACCAGCAGGAGCAACGCACCGCTGATGACCAGGCCCAGGGCGTGCAGCAGTCCAGTCGGCCTGGCCCCCTTCGAACCGTGCCCCATTAGTTCGCCGCCGTCAATGTGAACTGCTGGGCGCTGCCGGCGCTGCAGCTTTGCGTCTGTAGCGCGGTTCCGGCTGTGTGACTCGGCACCGTGATGCATTCCGTTTTGTTCTTGTTCACTTGGATGACGAACTGGTACAGACCGTTTCCCGACAGTGTGCCGCCCCACTGCTGGCTGGAGTCACTCACGTTGCGTGTCGCCATCACCACAGCTGCCGTGGTGGTGCGCTGCCAAGCCAGCCCAGCCGCTGCCTGCGAGTTGATGAGGTAGTCGCTCTGGTTGACCAAGTCAAATTGCCAGAGCTGAGTGGTCAGCGACTCGTTGCATACCTGCACTGTCACGGGTCCGTTCGCGTTGGTGGAACCCGTGACACACAGGCCCCCACTCTTGACTCGGTACCAGCTGGTCGACGACGGTGACTGGCTGGTGGTCGCAGTGGCGGCCGATGACATGGTCGAGAAGTTGCCGGCCGCGTCGACAGCGTCGACCGTGTAGACGTAGGTCGTGCCGACATTGAGTCCGGTATCGGTGTAGGTTCTGCCGGTGATGTCCGGCCCGACCCGCTCCCCGTCGCGATAGAGGCGGTAGATGGCGACACCGACGTTGTCGCTGGCGGCCGTCCAGGTGAGTGTGGCGGCGGCATCCGTTGTCGATGTGGCGGTCAGATTAGTCGGTGAGGTCGGCCGGGAGACATCGGGAATAGTCTGTGTCACGGTTACCGACTCGGCCTGGGCGTTCCAGTTGGTACCGACGGCGGCGCTCGGATCGAGTCGAACCGCGACCTGGCCTCCGGCGTAGGTCGACATCGACGTGGACGACATCGCAGTGCGTACGCAGAGCACGACGAACCCATTCGCGGCCAGGGACCCGGTCATCGGCGTTGCGCTCGCCCAGGTAAAGACGGTCTGGTTTCCGGGCAGGGTCGTGCTCGCGGTGCAATTGGCGGCGGCGGCGACCGGCCACGTCGTGACGGTGACAGCTCCGGCGAGCGCCGCGGGCGACGACACGGCGCTGAACGTCAATGTGTACGTTGACGGCACGGATCCGCTGGTGAGCGTGATGGGCTTGGTCGTGGTGGAGCTGCCCGTCGTGTAATCGAATTTCAGCTGGTCGTAGCCGGATTGTGTGATGCTGACCTTGCCCGAAGTCACGGATCCGGTGGCTGGGGATGCCGCGGTGGTCCAGGCGGCATGGGCGGCGCCGGAGGCTGCGAGCACGAGAAAGAGAACGGTGCCGAGCAGGGCGGCGGTGTGGCGCTGCCGGCGAGGTCGAGCGACAGCCTGGCGGCGTGAACGGGTCATGGCTTAGGCCTGCACTCCGGTGAGAACGACGGAAAAGTTGGCAGCAGACGACGACTGGCTCACACTCGGGGCGCCCGCGGGCAGCGCGATCAGCACGCAGACTGTTCGGGACTGGGCCTTAGCGAGCGTCAGGCCCACCGCCGTCGACGGCGCACTGGCAAATGTTCCGCTGGTGCTGGGGATGACCGCGCTCGTGCACGCAGCCGAGCTGTCGACGACGGCGAGACCGATGGTGAGCGAATCGGACAGGGTCGAAGTAACAGCCGGCGCGAGGAGCGAGGAGCGGGTCACGGCCAGTGGCACGTCACCGGTGTTCGTGACGGTGACCGGGGCGGCAATAACCAGTCCCGGGTACAGGGGCACGGCGGGAAGGGCGAGGGCCGAGACCGTCATCGTGGCCGTTCCCGACGCTATCGTGGCCGAGGAGGTGGCGGCACTCGAGTTCAGGAGGGCGTAGGTGCCGCTGGCAGCGGTCGTGGCCAGCACGACTGCCATAAGAGTGGATGCTGCGGCCAAGACCAGGGCCCGCGCGCGTAGCCGCAGGGTCGGCACAGCACGGTGGCGACGACGCTCGGCAGGCGAAGCGGTGTGGCGGCCACGGGTTGTTTTCATGTGATCACCGCGCTTTCTGGTCGAACGGAGGAGCTGGAGGGAGAATCGCACCGCCCGGGGTGCCCATCGTCGGGTGATGGGCACGCCAGGGACAGTGCAGGAGGTGGTGAAGACTAAGTGGTCTGCGTCAGGGTCACGGCGAGGGCGCCGAGGTTGACCGAGCCGAGCATGGCGTCGTTCTCGGCTCCTGCACTGCTGCTCTTGGGGAACGTCAGGATGACGGTGACCACGGCAGCGCGAGAGATAACGCCGGTCCCGGTCGGTGTGATCGTGTAGGTCGGGCCGGCACCGCTGATGCCTACGCCACTGATCGACACCTGGGCGCTCTTCGTGATGTAGCCCGCGAGCTTCCCATCAGGTGTGCTGGTTGCGCTCGTGGCGGTGATGCTCGCTGAAGCAACGGCCAGAGTCGCGACCATGTTGTCGCCGGTCGCCGTGATGTCAACCTTCTTCGTGTAGGTGAGGACGTCACCGGGCACGATCTTGTACGTGCTCAGGATGATTTCGGTGGCACCGCTCTTCCAAACACCGGCGGCGGCATTGTCGACCACTGTCAGGGCGCCGGCGGTGATCGTTCCGCCGGCAATCGATGTACTCGAATTCCAGAGCGCGAACGTTCCCGCGCCGCCGAGCAGCAGGGTCAGTCCGGCGGCACCGGCGATAGCGCTAACGAGAAGCTTGTTCATAGTGGAGACCTTTCGGAAGATCGACTCAGGGGCGAGTGATACACACACTATGTGGGACAGACAGATTTGTCTGTCCGTCGGTAACCCCCAGAATGAGGTTTAGGATAAATGTCCATTCGGTACTGAATTAGTTGAAATCAACAGACAAATCAGAGTATTTCGTGATCAATCAGGAGGAAAGCAACGAAAAAGCGACATACGGGCGGGGAGACGAGTTCGTTGTCGATCAGACGGGACAGACCGTTATACCTCCGAATTGGTCTGGCCCGTCGCATGGTCCAGACTGGAGTTTCACGAGGAGACCGCATGACTTCAGATCAGATAGCCGACCACGTCGGGCCCGTCATAGTGTGGTTTCGCGACGATCTGCGGGTTGCCGACCATCCAGCCCTGCACGCGGCGATCAAGCAGGGGCAGCCGATTGTGGCCCTCTACCTGCTTGACGAGCAATCCGACGGAGTCCGCCCGCTCGGCGGCGCGGCCCGTTGGTGGCTGCACCAGAGTCTGCGATCCCTCGCCGGCTCCATCGCCGCCCTCGGTGGCCGGTTGATTCTGCGCCGCGGTGCGGCCGGCCCGATCATCGCCCGCCTGGTGCACGAGACGGATGCCTCCGCCGTGTTCTGGAACCGCCGCTACGGCCTCGCCGAACGCACGATCGACACCGCGATCAAGAGCGACCTGCGTGAGCGCGGAATCGACGCCCATAGTTTCGCCGGTTCGCTTCTGTTCGAACCCTGGACGATTCAGACCGGGCAGGGCGGCTCCTACTCCGTCTTCACCCCGTTCTGGCGGGCCTGCACCGCGGGTGCGCCGCCCCGCGTGCCCTATCCCGCACCCTCCGCTATTCCCGGCTGGGCGGGCGACCCCACCACGGCAGCCCTCGTCTCCGACGACCTCGACGACTGGGGACTCGCACCGTCGAGCCCCGATTGGGCGGGTGGGCTGCGCGCCGCGTGGACGCCGGGCGAAGCATCCGCTCACGCCCTGCTCACCACCTTTCTGGCCGAGTCACTCGCCCTCTACGCCACCGAACGCGACGAACCGGCCCAGAACGCGACATCGCGCCTGTCTCCGCACCTGCGCTGGGGCGAGATCAGCCCCCACCAGGTGTGGGCGGCGACAAACAATGCCCGGCGCGGGCTCAGCGGTAGCGAGTCGGCCAGCGCGACCCGTTTTCTGACCGAGGTCGGCTGGCGGGAGTTCGCGTACCACGTGCTTTATCATGCGCCAGATATCGCGACCGCGAACCTACGCCCCGCCTTCGACGCTTTTCCGTGGCCGCCACTCGATCGGGATGCCCTGGCGGCCTGGCAGCAGGGTCGCACTGGCTTTGCCCTGGTCGACGCCGGCATGCGTGAACTGTGGCGCACCGGAAGCATGCACAATCGGGTACGCATGGTGACGGCATCATTCCTGATCAAGAATATGTTGGTCGATTGGCGTGAGGGCGAGCGCTGGTTTTGGGACACCCTGGTGGACGCCGACGCGGCGAGCAACCCGTTCGGCTGGCAATGGGTGGCCGGTTCCGGAGCGGATGCGGCACCGTATTTTCGTATTTTCAATCCCGACCTGCAGGCAGCCAAGTTCGACCCGCACCAGCAATACATTCGGCAAAACGTTCCCGAATACGGCACGGATGCCTATCCGGCGCCGCTCGTCGACCTCGGCGAGACGCGTCGCGCCGCCCTGGCCGCCTACGAACGGGTCAAGGCGCAACCGGCAGGCTAGGCAGCGCGAACGGAGATTCGGGTCTTTCCCGCTGACTCTTTCGTCGACCTCGCACCGGGCCCGGCTTCGGACGACCCGGCGTACCAGATGCTCAGTACGCACATGATGAGGGAGCCTACGGCGAGCGGGTTTTGCAAGTACACAACGAGATAGCCAAGGTTGGGCACGAAGGCGGTCACGCCGCCAATAACATCCGCGCGTGGCACCGTGAACGGATCGCTCGTGTCGTTCGCGTCACCCTTGGTCGTTAGCGTTGCATCGTCATTGAAGGCCATGAGGCGGTGGGTGGTGCGATCGCCGGCACGCCGAAAAGTGATGACTTGCCCGACCTCGTATTGGTCAGTCTCAACGATCACGACGCTCGCCGGCGGGATAGCGGGGAACATCGGCCCCGTACGCACGACGTAAGCCCCGTAGGGCAGGACACCCGTCGCCATGATGGCGATCGGGGTGAGCACGGACGCCAGAATGAGTAGCAGAACGACGATGCCTTTGAATCTCTTCACGGTGCGCCTCTCGGCTCGGAAAAAATTGGGGAATGGCTCTACAGGCCCGGCGTCTGGCCGACCTGTGTGGCCACAATTTGGTAGGGGAGACCGTTACCAACGATGGCCGGGTTCGGGGCCTGAACAGTCTTCACCGGGTAGGAGTTCCAGACTCCGCCGTCAAGCTCCGACTGGCCGGACATCTTTGCCGCATAACCGAAGCTGAACGAGACCGACCCGACAGCTGTCGGTGCCAGGTTCGATGCCAGCTTGATCATCTTCGGAACGGGCCAGCATCCGGTCGGCGCGAGGGTCCCGCAGCTCAGGTGCGCAGTGTCGTCCTGATCATCGCTGAGATTCGCGGAGTCGAAAAGAGCCGTGCCGTTGGCAGCCACATGGAACTCGCCGTAGGTGCCGAGGTCATTCAAAGCGTGCAGGGCGTCCTTATTGTTGAACACAACCCAGACATCCTGAGCGTTCAGACCCGTGTTGACGTAGCGGGACGAGACGGTCTGGGTCGTTCCCGGCAGCAGGTTCGAGAAGGCCCGGTTGAGAGAATCGGTGCCGGTTCCGTCAGGGCCAGCGCCAGCGATCTTGATCGAGCCGATCGTTCCGCTCACTGCGCCCTGTGCCGTGTCGCTGAAGTACGCGCCGGTCGGTCCCAAGGCGGCGAGGGCCATCGTCAATGCAACGGCAACGCCTCCGGCCCCGATGATCATTTTCTTGCAGTTTAAAGTTTCACGTCAGTCTCATCTCAAATTGTCAGTTCCGAAGTGAGATAATGAGCTTCTTTCATTATCTATATTCAAAACAGTAGAGATGACATTAACTCCCGTATGCCCTTGATTGGGCACTGCTGTCCCCCCAATCTGGGGGATGGAACGGCGGCAGAACACGAATAACGAAAAAACGGGCAAACAGTTGCTGCCCCTGTGATGATGCCGGGGCCAGACAACCATTTGCCCGCTTTCGCGAACTCGCAGCGCTAGCTGCGAAAACTAGCTAGAAGAATCGAGCGTAGGCACCAACCGTGAGGAAGGTCGGGAACTCCGGCTCGAGTGCCGAGGTGCGCAGCACTGTGAGGGCGTCATCGAAGCGGTCGGTGGGGGTGCGCTCGAGGCTGTCCACGACCTCGTCCAGCACCTCTTCAACCCAGTCGGAGTCGATCCGGCGGCCCTCGGCGGTGACCGAGTTCTCGTGAATCCACTGCCAGAGCTGCGAGCGGGAGATTTCCGCGGTCGCGGCGTCTTCCATCAGGTTGTCGATCGCCGCTGCTCCCACGCCGCGCAGCCAGGACTCGATGTAGCGGAGCGCTATGAGCACGTTGCCGCGCACGCCGGCCTCGGTGATCTGGCCGCCGACCGAAGCAACGTCGAGAAGCTGGGCGGCCGTCACGTTCACCTCGGGGCGGGTGCGCTCGAGCTGGTTCGGGCGGTCCCCGAGCACCTTGTCGAATTCGGCCTGAGCGGTCGGGATCAGGTCGGGGTGCGCAACCCAGGAACCGTCGAACCCGTCGGTGGCTTCACGCTTCTTGTCCGCCGCGACCTGGGAGAGAGCCTGCTCGGTGACGGCCGGATCGCGACGGTTCGGAATGAAGGCGCTCATGCCGCCGATGGCGAAGGCGCCACGACGGTGGCAGGTGGCGACGAGCAGTTCGGTGTATGCGCGCATGAACGGCACCGTCATGGTGATCTGCTTGCGGTCGGGAAAGACGAAGCGGCTGCCGCGGGCACGGAACGTCTTGATGATGCTGAAGATGTAGTCCCAGCGTCCGGCGTTGAGGCCGGCGCAGTGGTCGCGCAGTTCGTAGAGGATTTCTTCCATCTCGAAGCCGGCCTGGATGGTCTCGATCAGTACCGTGGCGCGAATGGTGCCGTAGTCGATACCCAGGCGCTCTTCGGCGTAGGTGAAGATGTCGTTCCACAAGCGCGCTTCCTTGTGGCTTTCGAGCTTGGCCAGGTAGAAATACGGGCCGGTACCGTTCTCAATGAGCTTCTTCGCGTTGTGAAAGAAGTACAAGCCGAAGTCGATGAGGCTGCCAGAGGACTTCATGCGGCGGTTGGCACGGTCGATGAAGGTGATGTGCTTTTCAACGAGGTGCCAGCCGCGCGGACGCATCACGATGGTCGGCGTCGACTCGTTCGTGATCTCGTACTTCTTGCCCTCGGGGCTCGTGAAGCTGAGCTGGCCGTGCACCTGGTCGAACAGGGTCAGCTGGCCCTCGATCACGTTGGTCCAGGTCGGGCTCGTGGCGTCTTCCTGGTCGGCAAGCCAGACCTTGGCGCTGGAGTTGAGCGCGTTGATGGCCATCTTGCGGTCGGTCGGGCCCGTGATCTCCACACGGCGGTCTTCGAGGCCGGGTCCGGCTCCCGCAACGCTCCAGGTTGGATCGAGACGGATGCTCTCGGTAACGCTTAGAAACTTGGGGTCGCGACCGTTGGCGGCATCCACTCGGGTCTGCAGCCGGGCCGCCAGCAGGTCGTGCCGGGTGCCGGCGAAACGCTCGTGCAGTTCGGCGAGAAATTCGAGGGCCTCTGGGGTGAGGATCTCGTCATACCGATCGCCGAGCGGGCCGGTGACCTCGAGGTGCGGGCGAATGGTGGCGAAGCTGCCGGTGGTCGTTTTCACCGTCTCGGAGTTGACCGTCTGATCGAGGGTCGGGTTGGGGGTATTCATGGTCTGGCTCCTTGCGAAAGTAGGTGATACCGACAGGGGGCGAGCCGCAGCTGCGCGGTTCGCCCGATCTCAGGCGGAGGATGGTGGAGCGGTTCTGCTTCGGTCGAATCGGTGAGCGCGAGGGGTGAGCGGTCGCAATTCGAAAGTTGGTGCTTGCCTGTGCCTCCACTCTGCCGGGTCTAGGCACGGCCAAACCACAATCCATGCACAGAAGAAACCCTGTTTTTCTAATTGTGGAAACTTTTGTGATCTGCGACACTAAGGCCATGGTCCCCGCAGAAGCCCTCGCCGCGCTGTCCTCGCTCAGCCTCGATGAGCCGGAGCTTGACGCGCTCACCCTCGGCCGCCGTATCCGGGAACTGCGCACCAACCGCCGCATGACGCTCGATGCCCTCGCCGCCGCGATCGACCGCGCGCCCTCCCAGGTGTCGATGATGGAGAACGGCAAACGCGAGCCACGCCTCTCCATGCTGCGCACGATCGCCCTGGCGCTCGGCACTACTGTCGAAGAGCTGATGCGAACGGATGCCCCCTCGGAGCGTGCCGCCCTGGAAATCTCGGTGGAACGTGCCCAGCGCGGGCCGGTGTTCCAGGCCCTCGGACTCCCCCGCATCCGGGTGAGCAAAGGCCAGAGCGACGACACCCTGCAGACCATCCTCAGCCTGCACAATGAAATCGACCGGCTCAACCGGGAGCGAGCAGCGACTCCGGAGGAAGCCCGTCGGGCCAACTCCGCGCTGCGCCAGATCATGCGCCAGCAGGACAACTACTTTCCCGAACTCGAAGCACAGGCCCTCGAGTTGCTCACCGCGGTCGGGCACTCCGGTGGCCCGGTGTCTCAGCAGCTCGTCGCCGACATGGCCACCCACCTGGGGTTTTCGCTGCACTATGTGAATGACCTGCCGCACTCCACCCGGTCGGTCACCGACAAGCGCAACGGACGTATCTATCTGCCGACCGAGCGTTCGGCCTCGCGGGATTCCCGCTCGCCGATCGTGCAGGCCTTCGCGAGCCATCTGTGCGCGCACGAAGAGCCGAAAAATTATGCCGAATTTCTGCGCCAGCGGGTGGAAACCAACTATCTCACCGCGGCGATCCTGCTGCCGGAGCGAGATGCAGTGCGCATGCTGACCGAGGCGAAGACCCTGCGGCGCATCTCGATGGAAGATCTGCGGGACGCCTTCGCGGTCTCCTATGAGACGGCCGCGCACCGATTCACCAACCTCGCTACCGCCCGCCTGGACATTCCGGTGCACTTCATGAAGGTGCACGAGTCCGGCACGATTATCAAAGCCTACGAAAATGACAATGTTCGCTTTCCGAGCGACGCCCTCGGTGCGGTCGAGGGCACCACGGTCTGCCGCAGCTGGACTGCCCGCACCGTGTTCGACGTCGAAGACCGCTTCAGCGCCTGGTACCAGTACACGGACATGCCGGCCGGCAGCTTCTGGTGCACCTCCCGCATTGAAAAGGCCAAGGAAGGCGAGTACTCGGTGAGCGTTGGGGTGCCGTTCGCACACGTGAAGTGGTTCCGCGGCCGCGAGACGGCAAACCGCGCCGTCTCCAAGTGCCCCGATGAGTCCTGCTGCCGCCGGGCTCCCGACAACCTCGCCGGGCGCTGGGCCGGGCAGTCCTGGCCTGCCGCACGAACCCCGACGAGCCTGCTCGCCGCCCTGCCCACCGGAACCTTTCCCGGCGTCGACCAGACCGAGGTGTACGAGTTTCTCGAAGCCCACTCGCCGCGCTAGCGCTGAGGGGCGGGCGCGGGGGAGGGATGGATGCGCATCCGCTCTGAAACAAACAAACCGGAACGTTGTAGGCAATACTTTTAGCTAACATTGTTATGACGTGAAAATGCTGGAGCAAGTGGCTTTTTGCGGTACCACGCACCAGAGATTATCGGTTGGGCTTGTCCCACGCGTCGCCGCTCGTCTCGACCTACTGAAATGCGAGCCGACGATGTGTGACGCTCGCAGTGTGATACGTCGTCTCAATCGTGCCGTGCGGGCGGGACTTCCCTCGGCGGCACCGCCCATGAACGAGCTGCACGATCAGGTCGTTACTCCGTCGCCGGCTGAAACGACCGCGCCCATGCCGTCACACTGGTTTCGCTCCGCGGCACTGCTCGATGTGCGCGGGCTTCAGGTCGCGGCGGCGGCGCACTCCGACGCACCGCGTGTGGTGCAGGGCATCTCGCTCTCCATCACCTGCGGCGAGGTCGTCGGGCTGGTCGGCGATGCGTCTTCCGGTGCTCTCGAGGTCGCCCAGTGCATCGCTGGCGTACTTCCGGCGCCGGCGACCATCCGATCCGGGTCGATTCTGTTCAACGGTGTCGAACTGGTCGGGCTGCCGCCACGATCGTTCTCCCGGCTGCACGACGACCAGGTGGCCTACCTGCCGCGGAGCCCACTCGACGGCCTCGACCCGAACCTGACCGTGGGAACCCAGCTGGCCACACCGCTGCGTTCCGGCGGCGGCCTGTCGAAACCGGCCGCCTACGAACGGTCACTGGATCTGCTGGGCCAGGCCGGCGTGGAGAATCCGGAACACACCTTCACCGCGTACCCGCGCGACGTGTCGGCGACCTTGGCGCAGCGCGTGCATATCGCCAATGCGTTGGCCGGCAGCCCGAATCTGCTCGTGGCCGACGACCCGACCGACACCCTGAACGCGTCGGACAGTTCCGACATTCTTGAGCTGCTGAGCAGATTGCAGCGCGAACGCAAACTGACCATGATCTTCGTGACGCGCTCGGTACGCGTCGCGGCACTGATCTGCAATCGTGTTGCTGTGGTTCGCACCGGTGCGATCGTCGAATACGCGTCGGTCGCCGACCTGTTGGGTTCCCCTAAGCATCCGTACACCCGCGAGCTAATCTGCGCGGCCGAAAATGAGTCGCTGGGGAGCCGGGGCTTGTAGATTAGGCGCATGGAGGCACACAACCGGCCAGGCGCACGCGAAGCAATTTTCGCTCAGCTCGTCGACGCCGGCCGCACCGAGCAGGTTACCATTCGCCTCACCGACGCCATCATTCTCGGCGTTCTTGCCCCCGATGAACGCCTGCCGAGCGAATCGGATCTGGCGCGCCGCTTCGGCGTGGCCCTGATCACGGTGCGTGAGGGCCTTGCGGTGCTGCGCGATGCCGGCCTGGTCGAGACTCGGCGCGGTCGCGGCGGCGGCAGTTTCGTGATGAAAGCGGATGCCCCGCACAGCACGCTCGTGCAGGCCCGGCTCCACGGTCTGGCGCAGGTCGACCTCTCTGACATGGCCGTCCATTTCGCGACGATTGTCGAGGGGTGCGCCCAACGGGCTGCGCTGCGCGCCTCAGAACCCGACTCCGACCGCCTCGATCTGTGGCTGCGCGGCGCTGACTTCGCAACGGTCGCCGGGGCCCGCACCAACGCCGGCGGGTTCTACCTGGAGTTGGCCGTGCTCAGCCAGTCCGCCCGACTGGTGCGGGAGCTGATCCGGCTGCAGGCCGAGTTCGGCCCTCTGCTGCTTCTAGGCATGACGGATGCCCGCGCCCGCCGGTCGCTGCTTGCGAGCAACCAGGCCATTGCCGGCGCCGTGCGCGCCAACGACGCAGCCGCCGCCCGGCAGTTCGCGACCGAGCAGGTGCGGAGCCTGGCCGAATGGCTGTTGAACGCGAAAGCCAGAGTCGAACGAGGCGGAGCCTGGGATGCCTGAGATTTCTCAGCTGCCGGAAGTGACGATCTCCGATTGCGCCGCCGCGGTGACTGCCTCGTTCGCGGACGCCTTCGCCGAGCTAGATGGCTGGCGAAACGAACTCGCTGGCGGCGAAACCTCGGTGCGGCCGACAGACCTCGATGCCCACGTGGAGGGGCTCGTGATTCCGGCCCTCACCGGTGCCAGCCCGCTCTTCGTCGGCGCCGGATTCATTGCCGCGCCCGGCTACGTGCACGGCCGGGACATCCACTTTGCCTGGTGGCTGGGCCCGCAGGCCGGCAACCCGCTGCTCGGCAGCAGCAGCGCGGCCACCCGTCTCGACTTCGCCGCCCGCGCATACACCGACTACGTGCGCGATTTTCGCACGCTGGAGTGGTACCAGGTGCCGCAGTCCACCAACCAGACCCACGTCACCGGGCCCTACGTCGACCGCCTCTGCACCTGCGAGTACATTTTCACCCTGACCATGCCGGTGCGCATCGGCGAAGGCACCCCGATGCTCGGCGTGGTCGGAGCGGACATCTCCGTGCGCCGTCTCGAGAGCATTGTGCTTCCGCTGTTTCTCGCGGCCGACCGGCCACTCGCCCTCGTCAACGCTGTTGACCGGGTGGTGATCTCCACGGACCCGACCGTACAGGTCGGTCAGCTCGCCTCGCATTCCGGTGACTCTGTGGCCTGCTCCGGCCTGCCGTTTCGAGTTCTCGTTGGTCCGGACCGGCTGCCTCGTTTTTAATCATCCGTTGCTATATCTTTGACAAACCAGAGTTTGTATCGGCGCCGGTTTTTGAGGTGCCCGACCAGTGAAGGATAAAGCCTATGACCAGCTACGCAGTCATCAACCCGGCCACCGGGGAGACAGTCAAGACCTACAACACAATCTCGGATGCCGACCTCACCGCCGCCATCACCACGGCAGACGACGCCCACACCTGGTCGCGCTCCATCAGCGTTGAAGAGCGCGCGGCCCTCGTGCGCCGCGTGGCCGAACTGCACGTCGAACGCCGCCAGGAGCTTGCCGACATCATCGTGCGCGAAATGGGTAAGCCCGTGGAGCAGGCCCTCGGTGAGGTCGACTTCAGCGCCGACATCTACGCCTACTACGCCGACAACGCGGTGGAGCTTCTGAAGGACGAAACCATAAGCCTGCTCGCCGGCGAGGGCTCCGCGCTCATCCGCCGCAGCTCGCTTGGCGTGCTTCTCGGCATCATGCCGTGGAACTTCCCGTACTACCAGGTTGCCCGTTTTGCCGGACCAAACCTAATCATCGGCAACACCATCCTGCTCAAGCACGCCGAGCAGTGCCCCGAATCGTCCGCCGCGATCGCGCAGATCATGCTCGACGCCGGTTTTCCGGTGGGGGCCTACACGAACCTCTACGCTTCCCATGATCAGATATCCACGGTCATCGCCGACAAGCGCGTGCAGGGTGTCTCGCTCACCGGCTCGGAGCGCGCCGGAGCGGCGATTGCGGAGATCGCCGGACGCAACTTGAAGAAGGTCGTGCTCGAGCTCGGCGGCTCAGACCCGTTCATCCTGCTATCCACCGACGACCTCGATGAGACCGTCGGCGCCGCCGTGGCTGCTCGCCTCGACAACAACGGCCAGGCCTGCAACGCGGCCAAGCGCTTCATCGTCATCGAGGAGCTGTACCAGCCTTTCTTGGATAAGTTCACGGCGGCAATCAATGCCGTCGAGCTGGGCGACCCGACCAAGGACGGCACCGGACTCGGGCCACTTTCCTCGAAAAAGGCCACCGAAACTCTCACCGAGCAGGTTGCGCGCGCTGTGGCTCAGGGTGCCACCCTCGTCACGGGCGGAACCTCTGAGGGCAACTTCTACGCCGGAACCGTGCTCACCGACGTATCGCCCGGCTCCGATGCCTTCCACGAAGAGTTCTTCGGCCCGGTCGCACAGATCTTCAGCGTTCCCGACGAGGCCGCCGCAGTCGCACTGGCCAACAACACCCCGTTCGGCCTGGGGTCCTACGTCTTCACCACCGACCCGGAGCAGGCACTGCGCGTGGCCGACGGCATTGAGGCTGGCATGGTGTTCATCAATTTGGTCGGTGCCGACGGTGCCGAGCTGCCCTTCGGTGGCGTCAAGAGGAGCGGCTCGGGGCGCGAACTGGGCCGTTTCGGCGCTGACGAGTTCGTCAACAAGAAGATGATCCGCATCGGCTGACCCAGCCCCAGCCCCAGCCCCTGCCGCTCCGCGGATGCACGCATCGTCGGGTCGAACCGAACCCGACCGGGACAAGCGGCGGCGGGTTGTTTGCGGGGTGACGAGTTCAAGGTTTGAGCTGAGGAGCAAGTAACCGGCTGCCGCCGCGACGCACGCCCGCCTGCCTGCCTGCCTGCCTGCCTGCCTGCCTGCCTGCCTGCCTGCCGAAAATCAATCATCCGGTTCTATAGCTTTGGGGGCAGGCATCCGTTATGTTAAGGCTCACACATTGACGTGTACCGCCGGGTGGGGGGCGTTTCGGCTGGATTGAAAGGGCATCATGTCCGTCGAGGCTTCCTCAAGAAGGGCA
Organism: Cryobacterium flavum; assembly: GCF_900103805.1. Taxonomy (GTDB): domain Bacteria; phylum Actinomycetota; class Actinomycetes; order Actinomycetales; family Microbacteriaceae; genus Cryobacterium; species Cryobacterium flavum. The sequence continues at coordinate 259,219 of NZ_FNIB01000005.1, forward strand.
TCGGCGACGTCGACCACCTGAAGGTGCTCGGGTACGACGATTCGTTCCACCGGTCCATGTCGTTGTGGGCGAATTTCGCGCTCGGATTCACCTACCTGTCACCGCTCGTGGGTGTCTACTCGCTGTTCGCGCTGGCCATGAGCACGGGTGGCCCGCCTTCGCTGTTCTGGCTCTTCATCGTGGGCACCGGGCAGCTGCTCGTGGCGCTGGTGTTCGGCGAGGTCGTCTCGAAGTATCCGATCGCGGGCGGTATCTACCCCTGGACGCGACGCCTCTGGGGCAAGCGCTACGCCTGGATGGCGGCCTGGGTCTACATCTGGGCGATGCTCGTGACCATCACGGCCGTCGCCGAATTCGGCACCGGGTTTCTGGCCAGCCTGATCAATGCCCCGGCGACCAAGGAAGTCACCCTCGGCCTCTCGATCGCTTTCCTGGTCGCGGCATTCGGCCTGAACTTTTCCGGCACGAAGACACTGGCCCGCGTGGCCCGGATCGGGCTCGCTGCTGAACTCATCGGCGTCGTCGCCGTGGGGCTGTATCTGCTCATCTTTCAGCGCCACCAGGAATTCAGCGTGTTCTTCGACTCCATGGGCGTGCAGGGCAACGGCAGTTACGCCACGGTATTTCTCGGCGCGGCACTGACCGGACTATTCCTCTTCTACGGTTTTGAGGCGTGCGGCGAAATGGCTGGCCAAAGTGTCGCCGCGCACCGCGGTGCCGACCAATGCGTTGATTGTGGCGTGCTCGATTCCGGTGGTGCTGTGCCTGATCATCTACGTTGGCAGCGACCAGGTCCTGACCCAGTTCACCTCGTTCGCCGTCATCGGCATCTACGTGGCATTCCAATCCGTGGTGCTCGCTGCGTTGCGCCAGCGCATCAAGGGCTGGAAGCCGGCCGGTCCGTTCAGCCTGGGCCGGGCCGGTTTCGTGGTCAACGTGCTCGCCCTCGCCTACGGCATCTTTGCCATGGTGCTGCTCGCGGTGCCGGGCGCAAGCGGTGAGTTCTTCAGCGACTACATCGTGCTCATCGGTCTGTTTGTCGTCATGGGGAGCGGCCTCATCTACCTGCTGGTGGCTCGGCCCGACCGCAAATCGCTGGCACCAGAGGGAGACGCCATTGAAGTCGCAACGCTCCTGCGGGCGCACCCCGACCACTAGACCCCGCCCGAGCTGGTGATCACCCAGCGGATGCGTGCGCCCGATGCACCCATCCACAGGGACTCGGCGCAGGCGCGGGCATCCGCTTAATGCAAGCAGGGCCCGTCCGAGGACGGGCCTTGCTTGGTGAAGCTGTTGCTTAGATGCTGTTGACGTCGAGCTGGATGCCAGGACCGAACGTAGTCGAGACGACACCCTTCGTGATGTAGCGGCCCTTGGACGAGCTCGGCTTGAGGCGGTTGATCTCCTCGAGCGCAGCGGAGATGTTCTCGTTCAGCTGATCGGCCGAGAAGGACGCCTTGCCGACGACGAAGTGCACGTTAGAGTGCTTGTCGACGCGGAATTCGATCTTTCCGCCCTTGATGTCGGACACGGCCTTGGCGACGTCGGGCGTCACGGTTCCGGTCTTCGGGTTGGGCATGAGGCCACGCGGGCCGAGCACCTTACCGAGACGGCCGACCTTACCCATGAGCTCGGGGGTCGAGACGGCGGAGTCGAAGGAGGTGTAACCAGCGGCTACCTTCTCGATGAGCTCGTCGCCACCGACCTCGTCGGCGCCGGCTGCGATAGCGGCTTCGGCGGCGGGGCCGGTTGCGAAGACGATGACGCGGGCGGTGCGGCCGGTGCCGTGCGGGAGGATGACGGTTCCACGAACCATCTGGTCGGCCTTGCGGGGGTCGACTCCGAGGCGGAGAGCGACCTCAACCGTGGAGTTGAACTTCGCGGAGCCGGTCTCCTTGGCGAGGGCTACGGCCTCGGCCGGGGTGAAGACGTTGTCTTCGCCGATTTTGGCGGCGGAGGCGCGGTACGCCTTTGACTTGGTTGCCATGTTGAATCTCCTGTATGTACTTCAGAGTGTGGTGCGAACCTGGCAGGCTCTTCCACTAAATGCTGAGGGTGCTTCCGGCGCCGTGGGGCGCCGATGCGGGGGGTGCTTAGGCGCTGACCGTGATGCCCATAGAGCGGGCGGTTCCGGCGATGATCTTCGCGGCGGCGTCGATGTCGTTGGCGTTGAGGTCAACCATCTTCGCTTCGGCGATCTCGCGGACCTGAGCCTGGGTGAGGTTGGCGACCTTGACGGTGTGCGGGGTTCCGCTGCCCTTGGCGACGCCGGCGGCCTTCTTGATGAGCTCCGCTGCGGGCGGGGTCTTCAGGATGAACGTGAACGAACGGTCGTCGTAGACGGTGATCTCAACGGGGATGACGTTGCCGCGCTGGGCTTCGGTCGCTGCGTTGTAGGCCTTGCAGAATTCCATGATGTTAACGCCGTGCTGACCCAGTGCCGGCCCGATGGGCGGTGCGGGGTTGGCTGCGCCGGCCTTGATCTGAAGTTTGATCAGACCTGTAACCTTCTTCTTCGGTGCCATTGTGTTGTCCTTCGTATTGATGTGCGAGCAGCCCGGGGGCTGCTCTCCCGGTGGCCCGGATGGGCCCCGGTGGTTTGGGGGAACCAGCGTGGATTGCCTTGGTCGGGCATCCGCTGTGCTGGTTAGAGCTTGGTGACCTGATCGAAGCTGAGCTCAACCGGAGTCTCACGCTCGAAGAGCGAGACGAGCACGATGAGCTTGCCGCTCTCCGGCTTGATCTCGCTGATCGAACCGGGCAGGCCCGCGAACGAGCCTTCCTTGATCGTGATGGTCTCGCCGATCTCGTAGTCGACCTCGGCAGCGATGACGCGCTGCGCCGACTTTCCGGGGGCACCGCCAGCCTTGGTCGGGGCTTCGACGATCTCGACGAGTCCCTTGAGCATGCCGAAGGCTTCTTCGAAACGCAGCGGGGTGGGGTTGTGGGCGTTGCCAACGAAGCCGGTGACGCCCGGGGTGTGGCGAACAACCGACCAGCTGTCCTCGTCGAGGTCCATACGAACGAGCACGTATCCGGGGATGCGCACGCGGGTGACCATCTTGCGCTGGCCGTTTTTGATCTCGACGACATCTTCCATCGGAACTTCGCACTGGTAGATGAAGTCTTCCATCGCCATGGACTGCTTGCGGTTCTCAATGTTCGACTTCACCCGACGCTCGAAACCGGCGTAGGAGTGAATGACGTACCACTTGCCTGGCAGAAAACGCAGTTCCTTGCGGAACGCGTCGTACGGGTCGACCTCTTCATCGGAAGGCTCGGTCTCGCCTGCAGTTTCGGCGGTGACGACCTCGTCTTCGTCTTCGACGGCTTCGACGGACGCGTCGGCTTCTTGCGCCGAATCGATGTCGAGTGCGTCGTCGACGATGGCGTCGGCTTCGGGATCGGATGACTCGGCGAGGGCGTCGAGTGCAGCGTCGAGGTTGACCTCCACGTCGTCGTTCTCGTCGATGACGTGCAGAGCGACCTGCTCGGCCGCCTCTGCGGAAGTCTCGTCGGCGGCGAGGGTGTTGCCTTCCTGCGCCTCGTCTTCCTCGGAGGACTGCTCGGCGGCAGTGGCCCAGTCGACATCGTCGTGCTTCGTCTCAGTCACTAAATCTCAATCCCTAATTTTTGTACGTGTGCAAGTTGTCTGGGCACGTTGCGTGCCGGTGGTGTGGGCGTTCCGCCGGAGCGGATGCCTTCGCTGCGGATTAGCCCGGCGTGCCGAACACATAGAGAACCGCGAGGCCGAAGACCCAGTCCATGGCCGAGACGATGCCCATCATGATGATCACGAAGACCAGCACGACGCCGGTGTAGCTCAGCAGCTCTTTACGAGTCGGCGTGACGACCTTGCGCAGTTCCGCGAAAACCTGCTTGATGAACAGGGACAACCGAGCGAAAGGACCGCGATTGGACTCGCGGGCAATTCGTGCGTTCGCGACGACTTCCTCACTAGGTTCGTCGACAACTTTTCGGGCCACCTGTTACACCTCTCATGGTCGGCAGACTTCTACCGATGTGCAGGGCGGACAGGACTCGAACCTGCAACCTGCGGTTTTGGAGACCGCTGCTCTACCAATTGAGCCACCACCCTATGGAAGCAAACCCGCCATGCAGAAGCCACTTTCGACCGAGCGTGAACACTCGGAAAAAGGCGCAAAAAAGCATGGCAGAATTCAACTACCTGTACCAGTCTAGATCACGGACCGGCCACTGTAAAGCTGAGACGAGTTCGCGCAGAAGCGCGATCCCTGTTCCAGTGCCAGCTTGCCACACTATCGCGGCGGACGGGATTGCGACCGTCGACTGGTCAGCGACCGTCCAGTCGCCCGATCAGCTTCTGCATCGCGGTCATGGCTCCTCCGAGCACGGCCGGGATCCCGCCGCCGGGGTGTACCGACGCGCCCACCCGCCACAGCCACGGGCGCGCCAGGCTGGTGTAGCCCGGCCGGTGGAACGGGCCGCTCTGCCAGAGTGGGTTGGTCGCGCCGTACAGCGCACCTCCCGCGGAGCCCCAGCCTGCGAAGTAGTGCGGGTCGAGCACGACATGATCGCGGAACAGCTCGGTGATGGGCCGGCTCAATCCCACGGCCGCGCTGACCCGGTCGATCTCGTGGGCGACCCAGGGAGTGTCGAGATCGTAGTGTCGGCCATCGGCAGGCGCCGTGAGGAGAACGGCCACCGTCGCTCGATCGTTGGGATAGATTTCGTGTGGCCGGTAGTAGTTCAGGAATGCCATGGTCTGGTCCGGCGCAACGACCGTGTCCAGACTGCGGTGGAGGGCGGCCGGGTCGTCGGGCAGTATCACCGAGTGTGTAGCCGTTCCACGGGGCAACGGCGTATCCAGGGACGCGTAGATGGCCACTCCGGAGCAGGACAGTGGCCGCTGCCGTGCGCGCGGTGCGCCCAGGAGCTCGTCGAGAACGCCGCTGTCGAGACCGCTCACGATCACATCAGCTTGGTAGGTCGCCGACGTGGTGGTCACACTCCCCTGTTTGACTGATTTGACGGGCTCACCCAGGTGCAGATTCGCGCCGGCGTGCACGGCGAGCCGGTAGAGCGCCATCGGCAACTCGTTCACGCCTCCCTCGGGCACCCAGACGCCGTCCGTGGCCATAATTGCTGGCATGCTCGCATACAGCGCGAGGGTCCGTCGGGGCGAGACACCCGCGTTGAGGGTGTGTATGGCGATGATTTCCCGCAGGCCGTCGGGCATCCAGGTCAAGCCATCGAGAAAGCCCCGTGTGGTCAGCCGTCTGCCGTAGAGACGGAAGACCCGGCGCACGGCCGGCAGCGAAGCGGGGCTGGCTGGGTCGGTTGTGAGCATGCTCGTGACTTCGGGGCCCAGCCCACCGTGTTCACGTTCGAACCGGGTCCAGGCCGCATGCCACGGATGCCCGTGCGGAACCGGCAGGGTGACGCTGTCCCCCGCAAAGAAATACCGACCGACTTCGGGCAGTCTCTTCAGGGTCAGCGCGGCGACCGCCGCAGCCTCGGCGGGAGCGGGCCGGCGGGCGCCGAGGGCGTCGTAACGAGCGAGTAATTCTTCCCAGACCGGCGGGAAAGTGACTAGCGCGGGCCCGGTATCCACCCGCTGCCCGTCGATCTCGAGGCGCCTGCTCTTGCCCCCGATCCAGTCGGATCCCTCCAGCACGGTCACCGCATGCCCGGCGCGGGCCAGCAGCGCGGCGGCGGTCAGCCCGCCGATGCCGGCGCCGAGCACGACGATGCGCAGGGGAGTCGTTGCCGTGCCGGATCGCTTCATGGGTATGTTCCTAACAGAATGGCGGCCACGACCTGGGCGCCGGCGACGGAACCGGCGACGTAAGGGAACACGATCGAGTACCGATAGAGCCGGCGGGCCGTCGCGGGTATCGGGTCGCGCCCCAACGACATCACGAGCCAGCCGGCGATGAGCAGGTTGACCAGCGCTACCGGCCAGCTAATAAGGGCGAAACCTACGGAGGACAGGGCCCACCAGATGGCGCTCCACACCGTTGCGCCGCGCGCGCCGAGATGGACCGCAGTGGTGCGGATACGCGCCGCGCGATCCTCATCGATATCCTGGACCGCGTCATAGGTGTGTTTGGCGACACTCCAGGCCATCAGCCCGATCGCCGCCGACCAGATCGGCCGCTCACCGACCGCAAGCGGCACGAACACCAGCGGGAAGGCATAGGCAGCGTTACTGAGCGAATCCACGTACCGCCGGGCCTTGAAGCGCAACGGCGGCGCGGAGTAGAAGACGAAGATGAGGGCATAGGCCGTAATCCAGGCAAGCGCGGCTGGCGGCAGCGTGAGCAGGAAGTAAGCCACGAAGGGCACGTTGGTCAGCAGTACCCCGATAACGATGGGGCGTACTTCGGAGCCAAGGATGCGTGCCCCCTCAAGACCACCCTTTCGGGTGTTCTGGGCATCCGTTGCCTGGTCGAAGATGTCGTTCACACCGTAGATCAGCAGGTTGAAGGGCAGGGTCACCCAGAGGAGTAGAGGAAACACATCCCAGCGCCACAGGTCTCCCATCAGCCACATGGCGATGACGGTGGTGCCGATTGTGTTCACCCAGAGCACCGGACGGGAGATATGAATCAGGCGGGTGAGCATTTTCTCACTCTAGCTAGCCTGGCGAGAGATCTCGCCGCTTGAGATCTCGCGCCGGGCGATCAGCAGCCTGGCTATCTACGCAATTGCGCCCCGAAGACCCTCTAAACCGGCCCGCGCGCCGGCCCGACGAGTGCAGCGCTGGTTCACTCGCGGGTGCACTGGCTAAGCTCAAGCTGTGGCTCATGAACTCAAGCGAATTTCTACTCGGATCGGCTCTATCGCGGAGTCGGCGACCCTCAAGGTCGACGGAAAAGCCAAGGCCCTGCAGGCGGCCGGGCGTCCGGTGATCAGCTTCGCCGCCGGGGAACCCGACTTCCAGACACCAGAACACATCGTGGAAGCGGCCTCGGCCGCCGTGCGCGATCCGAAGAACTACCGCTATACCCCGGCAGCGGGTCTTCCCGAGCTGCGCGATGCGATTGCCGCCAAGACACTGCGCGACAGTGGACTCGTGGTTTCGCCCAGCCAGGTCGTCGTCACGAACGGCGGCAAGCAGGCCGTCTACCAGGCGTTCGCCACCCTGCTCGATCCGGGCGACGAGGTCATCGTGCCGACCCCGTACTGGACCACCTACCCCGAGGCGATCCGGCTGGCCGGTGGCGTGCAGGTCGATGTCTTCGCCGGCAGCGACCAGGGCTACCTCGTGACGGTCGAGCAGCTCGAAGCCGCGCGCACCCCGCGCAGCAAGGTGCTGCTCTTCGTCTCACCCTCGAACCCCACCGGGGCGGTCTACTCGCCTGAGCAGACGCGGGCCATCGGCCAGTGGGCCGAAGACAATGGCCTCTGGGTCATCTCCGACGAGATCTACCAGAACCTCACCTACGACGGCGTGCGAGCAGTCTCCATCGTCGAGGCCGTTCCAGCGCTGGCCGACCGCACGATCCTGGTGAACGGTGTCGCCAAGACCTACGCCATGACCGGCTGGCGCCTCGGCTGGATGGTCGGCCCCGCCGACGCCATCAAGGCGGCGGCGAACCTGCAGTCGCACCTTTCCTCGAACGTGTCAAACATCTCGCAGCGCGCCGGAATCGCCGCGCTCAACGGCCCGCAGGACGCCGCCGAGGCCATGCGGGTGGCCTTCGATCGCCGCCGCAAGCTCATCGTCGCCGAGTTGAACAAGATCCCCGGCGTCGTGACCCCCACCCCGCAGGGAGCCTTCTACGTCTACCCCGATGTGACCGGGCTGCTGGGTCGTTCGTGGGGCGGCGTCACCCCGACGACCTCACTCGAACTGGCCGACCTCATTCTCGACCAGGCCGAGGTGGCCGCCGTTCCCGGCGAGGCCTTTGGTCCTAGCGGATTCCTGCGCCTGTCGTATGCCCTCGGCGACGATTCCCTGCTCGAGGGTGTGCAGCGCCTGCAGCGCCTGTTCGCTTAGTACGGCATCCGTCGACTGATGGATGAGGGAGACAACCATCGGAGGAGGTACGGGGGGCGCGGAAGTGGGATCATGAATCCATGACAGCCACACCCCCGGTCGTGCAGGTGCGCGACCTGCAGAAATCGTATGGCAGTGTCGAGGCCGTGCGCGGCGTGAGCTTCTCGATCGAGGCCGGGGAGACCTTCGCCCTGCTCGGCCCGAACGGTGCCGGCAAGAGCACGACCATCGAGATTCTCGAGGGCTACCGCGACCGCACCGGCGGCGAGGTGAGAGTGCTGGGCGTTGATCCGCACCGCGGCGGCCTGGATTGGAAGGCCCGCATCGGCATTGTGCTGCAGACCAGCAACGAGAGCGGCAATGCGACCGTGACCGAGCAGCTGCGCCACTTCGCCGGGTTCTATCCCCATCCCCGCGACGTCGACGAGGTCATCGACGCGGCGGGTCTGCGCGAGAAGGCGAAAACCCGCATCAGCAAGCTTTCCGGCGGGCAGCGCCGCCGAGTGGATGTCGCCCTCGGCATTATCGGACGCCCCGAGCTGCTGTTTCTCGACGAACCGACCACAGGCTTCGACCCCGAGGCCCGGCATCAGTTTTGGAACCTGATTCGAGGACTCAAGGCGGAAGGCACCACCATCCTGCTGACGACCCACTACCTCGACGAGGCCGCGCAACTCGGCGACCGTGCCGGAATCATCGTCGGTGGCCGGCTCATCGACATCGGCCCGCTCGACACAATCGGCGGAGCGGATGCTCGCGTTCCGGTCGTGCGCTGGCGTGACGGCAACGGATTGGTGCGCGAGGAGCGCACGAGCCGCCCGGCGCAGGTCGTGGCGGACCTGGTCGCCAGCGGCAAGGGCGCCGAACTCGAAGGTCTTGAGGTGATCCGACCAAGCCTCGAAGACGTGTACCTGTCCCTCGTGCGCGGTCACGAAGCGACGGCCGCCGGGAACGAAGCTGCCATGTCCGCCCCTGAGGCTCGGCCCGATCCAAGCCGGCTCACCGACAAGGACGTGCGAGCATGAGCGCCACGATGATGGGCACCCGCCCGCAGCACACAGCTCCGAGCACGCTCGCGCTCGGCCTGTCCCGCATAGGCTATGAAACACGCCTGTACTTTCGCTCCCCCGACACCCTGTTGTTCACGTTCTTTTTCCCCTTCATCATGCTTGGCATTTTCACCGCCGCGTTCAGCTCCTCCGGAAATATCGGTGCCAATCCCGACGGTACCGGCGGCGTCAACGTGGGCGCCTACTACCTGCCCGGAATGCTCGCCGCCGGCATGCTTCTCTCCGGTGTGCAGAACCTCGCCGTCGATATCGCCGGCGAGAAAAGCGACGGCACCCTCAAACGCCTGGGCGGCACCCCGCTGTCCCCGCTGAGCTATTTCCTCGGCAAGATTGGACAGGTGTTCGTCACCGCAATTCTTCAGGCCGGCCTCCTGCTTCTCGTGGCGGGACTGGTGCTCGATATCGCGCTGCCGAGCGAACCGGAGAAGTGGGCAACCTTCGCCTGGGTGTTTGTGTTCGGCGTGATCACGAGCGCGTTTCTCGGCATCGCGCTGTCGGCGGTGCCTCGGTCGGGGCGCAGCGCCACGGCTGTTGTGGCTCCCGTGGTGCTCGTGCTGCAGTTCATCTCGGGCGTCTACCTGCAGTTCACGACGCTGCCCGAGTGGATGCAGAACCTGGCTAGCATTTTTCCGCTCAAATGGATGGCGCAGGGCATGCGTTCTGTCTTTCTTCCGGAAAGCTTCGCTGCTGCCGAGCAGAGCGGCACCTGGGATTTGCCCTGGGTGGCCGGCGCCCTCGGCGTCTGGCTGGTGCTGGGGCTCGTGCTGAGCCGGGTGACGTTTCGTTGGATTCGACGCGACGCGTGAGCCTGGCCTGAGGCCCGGGCGCTAAAGCAGCTTGCGCTCGAGTGCCCAGGCGGTCAGCTCGTGCCGACTCGACAGCTGAAGTTTACGCAGCACGGCCGAGACGTGCGTTTCGACGGTCTTGGCCGCGATGAACAGGGTACTGGCGACCTCCTTGTAGCTATAGCCGCGAGCAATGAGGCGCATCACCTCGGTCTCGCGGGCGGAGAGCCGGTCGAGTTCCTCGGTCGTCTCGGCCGTCTCCCCGGCGACGGCGCCGAATGCGTCGAGCACGAATCCGGCCAGGCGGGGCGAGAACACGGCGTCCCCCTCGGAGACCCGACGTGCCGCCTCGGAGACTTCAGCCCCGGAGGCGCTCTTGGTGATGTAGCCTCGGGCGCCGGCCCGAATGACGCTCACGACGTCGTCGGCGGCGTCGGAGACGCTGAGCGCCAGGAACAGTGTGTTCGGTGCGCGCGGCGCCGCCTCCCGAATGACCTCGGCGCCGCCCCCACCGTGACCACCGGGCAGATGCACATCGAGCAGCACGACCCGCGGCTGCAGGTCGATCACCCGCGCGATCGCCTCGTCAACTGTCGCCGCCTCGCCCAGCACGGTGATGTCGGCCTCGAGTTCGGCGCGCAGTCCCGACCGAAAAATAGAGTGGTCGTCGACGATGAGAACCCGCAGGCCAGCGGATGCCGCGCTCGGTTCGGTGGCCGCCCGGTCGATCGGATTCTGGTCGGTCATCGCACGCTCGTTTCGGTGTGGTGTTCATCGGTGACGGGCGCGGTCGCCGCCGGCAGGGTGAGCAGGATCTCGGTGCCGGCGCCGCCGGGCCCTGGCCGCACGGCGGCGGTTCCGCCCGCCCGACGCATGCGCCCGAGAATGGATTCGCGCACGCCGAGGCGGTCTTCGGGGATCTGGTCGAGCCGAAAGCCCGGGCCCCGGTCGGTGACGCTCAGTTCGATGCCGCGAGCCCCCGTCTCGAGGTAGACCGACACCGCGCCGCCGGCATGCCGAGCCGCGTTGAGCATGGCCTCGCGGGCGGCGGCGACGAGTGATTCCGGGGCATCCATGCTGCTGGAATCGGTGCTGGCGGCCGAGCGCACGCCGACACCCGCCCCGACCGTCACCACCTCGAAGTGCACCGCAAAGTCTGCTTCGATCTCCCCGGCGATGCGACGCAGCGCGGCGGCCAGATCGGTCGCCGGTTCGGCGCCCGCGGCGCGACTCCCGGTGAAGAGCCACTCGCGCAGTTCGCGCTCCTGCGCGCGGGCCAGCCGCGCGGCGTCGCTGTGCGGCCCGGCCTTCTGCTGAATGAGGGCGAGGGTCTGCAACACCGAATCATGCAGGTGCGCGGCGATGTCGGCCCGTTCCGCTTCACGGGCGCGCGCGGCACGCTCGTCGGCGAGGTCACTCCACAGGCGCAGCAGCCACGGCGCGGTCACCACCGCAACGCCGAGCAGAACGGATGCCGCCGCCAGAATAACCGTCCACGCGTTCGGGTTCGTGCCGGTCACGAAAAACAACAGAATCCCGACCGCGACCAACACCAGCGCCCCCAGAATGCGCACGAGCAACGCCGAGGATTGCTGTGCCGCACCGCTGCGAATGTCGGCGAACTGGCGCCAGGCGAGCGCGGTTCCGGCGAGTACGACAATGGCGGGCACCACCACGGCGAGCGGAATGTCGGCGCCAAGGCGGCTCGCTACGAGGGCGCTACCGGCAGCCAGCAGGGCCAGGCCGAGCAGAATCTCGGTGACGGGCGCGGCCCGGGCGGAGTCGCCATCCGCTCGGGCGAACCCGCTCCGGCCGTTTGTGGCGTCGGAACCCGGTAGTGCCGCAGCGGCTTGAACCGGCTCAGCGGAAGCGGGGGACGCGACCGGCGACCGGGCGAGGCTCGACTTGGGCAGCGGGTCGACTGCGGCCGCTCCAGAAGGAACTGTCACCCACAGCCAGGCATAGAGCAAGGCGCCGAAGCCTCCGCAGAAGCTGAGCAGCACCGTGACCAGGCGCACCGTGGAGAGGGGGACCCCGGTGTGCTCGGCGAAACCCGCACACACTCCGCCGACGAGGCGGAGCCGGGGCCGGGTCATCCGTTCGGTTCTCACGTGTTTATCCAAGCACGCCCCACCGACAGGGCGGAACCCGGCAGGAATCAATCAGGGTTCAATCAGGGTCATCCCCCATGGCAGCGGTCTCAGCGCGCTGTCAGACTCGGATCATGACCGACACACCGAGGGCGCAAACACCTCGCCCTGACCAAATCACCCGCTTCTTCGACTGGATTCGCGGCAGCGGACTACACCGTGACGGCGACCGCTGGATCGCCGGAGTCTGCGGCGGCATTGCCGCCCGCACCGGGCTCGACCCCCTGATTGTGCGCGGCATTGCCGTTGTGATCGCCATCCTCGGCGGCCCCGTCGTCTTCGCCTACGCCGTCGGCTGGGCGCTGATGCCCCGCGGCGCCGGCCGCATCTATGCTGAAGACGCCATTCGCGGGCGGTTCCAACCGGCCATGATCGCCATCGGAGCGCTGCTCCTGTTCACCGTCGTGCCCCTGTTCCGCGGTTTCTGGTGGAACGGCCCGGCCGGTTTCTTGGCCCTCCCCGACTGGCTCTCCGGCATCTTCTCGTTCGGGTGGGGGCTGGCCATCACGGCCGGTATCGTCTGGCTGATCGTGTATCTGGTGCGCCGCAGCAAGAGGTCTCCCGATTCGAGGCCCGGTTCCGGGCCGTTCGCTCCCCCGGCCGGCCCCACTGGACCAACGGGCCCGTTCGGTCCGGGCAGCGTCTACGACCCGCGACCGGATTCCGCCCCCGACGCGGTCGTGCACGCCCAACCGAATGCTCCGGCCCCGGCGCCGGATTCCGCCCCGACGAGCATGTCAGTGACGACCGCCACCGACACAGCCGCCCCGAGCCTGGCTTTCGCGGCCACGAGCACAGCCACGGCCACCCCCTATGCCCCGACCAATCCGTACGCGGCCGATTCGGCCAGGAGCATCCGCTCGGAACAGAATCGAGCGTGGCAGGAACAGAACCGCGCCCGCCAGCAAGCCCACCGCGCCCGGGTGCGCGCCCGCCGTCCCGGTGCCGGCTACAGCGCCATTGTGCTCGGCCTGGCTTTGGCCATCGGCGCCGTGACTGCCTGGGTGAATTCGAGCGGCGTCTGGTCGCAGGACGCAGTGATTCTCGGCCTCGCCTTTGCACTCGGAGTGTTGGCCCTCGGCATCGTGATCGCCGGCATTCGCGGTCGCACCGACGGCGCCATGGGCGGTTTCGCCTTTCTGGCGGCGGCGACCCTAGTCGTGCTCGGCGTGTTTCCGCAGGGCACGCAGTTCTCCGCCGTCGGCAACACCGTCTGGGTGCTCAGCGCCAATTCGGCCATGGCGAACCCCGACACGAGCTACGCCATGATCGTGGGGCAGTCCACCCTCGACCTGAGCGATTTCGACAACCCCGGTCTCGACGAGGACGCCGTCATCGACGTCTGGCTGCTCGCCGGCGCCACCGACATTCAACTGCCAGCGGATGCCCCGGTGCGCGTCGAATCGCACGCCCTGGTCGGCGGCGTGGAATATTCCGGCCGCGCTGTGGCCGCTGAAAACGGCGAGCACACGGGCGTGTTCGCCGTCGATGCGCGCACGTTCAATGCGAACAGCCGCAGTGATGGGCCGCTCGTGCGCATCTGGACCCTCGCTGGCGTCGTCACGCTCGATTCCTCCAACAACTAGGACCCCATCATGACTACTCCGCTTTCGCCCACGAGCCCCAACGCTGATCACACCGGGGCCAACACCCCCACCGAAGATTTCTCTGCAACTCCGCTGGTTGGGGGCGAATCCGGCGCCGATTACTCGGCCGAATCCGGTACCGCGACGACCGGCGCGACCCTGTCGGACAACCCGACTATCCCCTACCCGGAATCGAGCCGTGCCCCGCGGGAGAACGACTTCTTCGCCCCAAACACCGACCTGCCGACCGCTGCCACTGCCACACCCCGGCTGCGCCCCCGCTTCGGCACGATTCTCTGGGGCATCCTGCTCCTGGCCTTCGCCACCTACATGGTGGTCTTCACGCTGCTTCCGGCACCGCCGGATCCCACGCTCTGGCTGCTCGGCGGTGTGATCGCGGTCGGGCTCGGCCTGGTCGTGGCCGGCATCGCCGCCGCCGCTCGCCGCGCAGACTGACCAACACGCCTGTCGATTAGAGCGTCAGCCCCACAAGCACCGGCTCGGGCTGCAGGTTCACGCCAAACTCGGCCTGCACCCGGCCGAGCACGTACCGGGCCAGTTCGGCAACTTCCTCGGCGGTGGCCCCGCCGGTGTTCGTCAAGGCGAGGGTGTGCTTGCTCGACACCGCTGCCTTCGATCCCGGCAGACGAAAACCCCGACCGACCCCGGAATGCTCGATCAGCCAGGCCGCACTGAGCTTGACCAGGCGCACGGGTTCCTCGCCGGGAATGGGTCCGACGCCCATATATTCCTCGAGTGGAATAACTCGGTCGGCCGGCTCCGCCTCGAGCTGCCAGCGCGGCGCATCCGTCGGCAGTGAGCGCGCAAAGGTCTCGGTGACGATCGGGTTGGTGAAGAAAGACCCCGCGCTGTAGGTGTCGGGGTCGTCGGGATCGAGCACCATGCCCTTGCCGGCCCGCAGGCCGAGAACGGTGGCGCGCACGATCGACAGCGGCACCCGGTCACCGAGCTGCACGCCGAGCGCTCCGGCGAGTTGGGCATACTTCAGGGGCTGGCCGAGGGTGCTCCCCAAAACGGATGCCTCGGCTGCGGTATCGTGCAGCTCCAGTTCGATTGCGAGCACCACGCCGCGCAGGCCCTGCTTGAGCGCCGAGGTGCGGTAGCCCAGCGCCAGGTCTGCGCGTTCGAGCCGATCGACCTCACCGGTCTCGTAAGAGAGAAAGTCGATCGCGATCAGGCTGTCGGAGAGCTCCTGACCGTAGGCGCCAATGTTCTGCACCGGGGCGGCGCCGCACGATCCGGGAATGCCCGAGAGCGCCTCGATGCCGGCCCAGCCGTGATCGACGGCGTATGCCACGAGGTCGTCCCAGGGTTCGCCGGCCTGTACGCGCAGCCGTACCCGGGCGCCAACGTCGGCGCCGGCGTCAGAGACGGCCGCATCCGCGGCATCCGCTTTGCTGCTCTCAGGTGCAGCGGCGAGTACCTCGATGCCGCGGGTCACCACGCTAATCACGATGCCGTCGAAGCCCTCATCAGCGACGACGGTGTTGGAGCCGCCACCAAGCAGGAGCCAGTTTTCGTCCAGGCCCCAGACCACGAGCGTCTCAGTGATGAGGTCCTGCTCGGTGACCGGCGCCACCAGGGCGGCGGGGGGTCCGCCGACCCGAAAGGTGGTGAGTGTGCTCAGGGCAACGGGTTCGATCATGGTTCAGGCCAGGTTGACGCGTGCCTGCGCCTTGCCGAGAACGGTCGAGCCGTTGAACGTCACGGTCAGGTCGATGCGGGCCACGCCGGCTTCGAGATCGAGCGCGCCGACCTTGGCGACGACGGTGACGGTTGCGCCATCCGTTGCGTCAACGAAGACCGGGCGGGTGAATCGCACCTGGTAATCGATGACCCGGGCGGGGTCGCCGGCCCAGTCGACGACGGGTTGCACGGCCAGGCCCATGGTGAGCATGCCGTGGGCGAGCACGCCGGACAGCCCCACCGACTGCGCGATATCGTCGCGATAGTGAATGGGATTGAAATCACCGGATGCTCCGGCGTAGTGCACGAGGGAATCGCGCGTCAGGGCGAAACTCGCCTCGGCGACGACGTCGCCGACCGTGAGATCGGTCACTGATCTGATAGGTGCGGCGGGGATCATTCGTCTCCCCTGACGACGAGGGTGGAGACCGCGGTCACGACGTGTGCGCCGCTCGCATCCACAATGGTGGACTCGGCGGTGACCATGGAGTGGCCGCCGAGGCTCTTGATGCTCGTCACCGCGAGGGTCGCCGTGAGTTCGTCACCGGCGACAATCGGGCGGGTATAGCTGAAGCGCTGGTCGCCGTGCACGACGCGGGTGAAGTCGATTCCGCCATCGGGTTCGGCCAGAAGTTGGGCCAGGGTGGCCTCCTGCACGACCACGGCGAACGTGGGCGGAGCGACGACGTCGGTGTGGCCGGCCGCGCGGGCCGCCTCGGGATCGTGGTTGATCGGGCTGGTCGCGAACACGGCGCGGGAAAATTCGCGCACCTTTTCACGGCCGACAAGATACGGTGCGACCGGCGGAAAGACCCGCCCCTGCAACTCTGGGTTCACTGACACCCGTCGAGTCTACTAAGCGCGGTCACGAGCACCCGGCAACAGGGCGCACACTATTAACCGTGAATTGTGTATCCGTGCGCCTCGGTGACCCCGAGGTAGCCCCTCTTCTGCTTGACCTGCACCGCGAATACGAAACGCGCTACGGCGACGGCGATTCCGTGCACGACGTCGACGGGGCCGAGTTCGATCCGCCCAGCGGCGGCTTTCTCGTGCTCGTCGACGGCGATGTGACCGTGGCCGGCGGTGGCCTGCGCCAGTTCAACGCCACGACCGCCGAGGTCAAGCGCATGTGGACCAACCCGAACTACCGCCGCCAGGGTCACGCGAAAACGATTCTGCGCGAGCTCGAATCCCTCGCCCGAACCCTCGGCTACGAGCGGATGCGCCTGGAAACCGGCTACGCCCAGCCCGAAGCGCTCGCCCTGTACCGCAGCCTCGGTTTCACCGACATCGGCAACTACGGCATCTACGAGCGCGCCTCCGGCTTCGAACTAGACCTCAACTGACAGGTGCAGTGGGCGCCCGGCCCGGTCGAGGCGCGGTACCCATTCACCGTAACGGCTCCAGTCTTCTGGCCACCGCGAGCCTCCGCAAATTACGGCCACGTCTATTGCACACTGTTACCCCGTTTCGCGGGTGGGAAAGGGCGCCGGGGAGGTAGCGTTAGAGGGCTATGCAAAACAAATTGACTCCGCACCCCGACCTTCCGATCGACCTTCCGACCGAGGAACGCATCCGCGCCGCCGTCGCGCACTACGGCGAGTCCGTCGTCATCGACAATTCCGTGGCACTGTTGCGCGCCAAGAATGCCGGAAAGGACTTTCTGCTCTACGCCGGCGGGCGCCACGCCCTCGGCATCCTCGAGGGCGCCCCAGCCCTGTACTGGCCCGAGCTGTGGGGCGCTCGCGCGCTGCTGCACGTGTGGGGAGAGTCGGCTGCACCGTACATCGTCGTCGGGCTGAACAACCAGGCTTGGCGGGTGCGCGAAATGTGCGCCAAGGTCGTGCTGCTGCGCGGCCTGCAGGTCGTCCCCAAGCTCGTGCGCCTCACTACCGATGAGCACCCCCGGGTGCGCGCGGCGGCCCTGCACGCCCTCGCCGACCAGGGATCCACCGCCAACATCGCCACGATCGAGGTGCGCCTGCGCGACCCCGACAAGGAGGTGCGCCGAGCCGCCCAGCAAGCGCGCGATGCAATTCGCACCCGGCTCAAGTTCACCGACGCGGTTCCCGAGACCATCGCGTCTGAAACAACAGCGCCCGAAACGAACGCGCGTGCAACGGACGCCGAGGCCTAAGCGAGCCGACCGACCTGCCTACGGCCGCCGGAGCAGCGCTCCCTCGTGCCGACAGGTCGCCGCTGCGGTCAGCATGGCGTCGGCCAGCAGCGACTGCCAGCTGGCGGCATCCTGCGGTACGCCGTCGTGAACGATCGTGCAAACGGATGCTGCCAGCGTCGCATCCCCGGCACCCATCGTGTCGATGATCGGGCCATCGAGCATGGCGATGGGCACGCTGATCTGGCCTTTATCGGCGAAGGACACCGAGGCGCCGAGGCGCCCGGCTGTTGCCAGCACCGTGTGTGCGCCGCTCGCAACGAGTCGCAGTCGCAGCTGCTCGAGCGTGCTGTCGTAGAGAAGGTCAGCGTCTTCGTCGCCGACCTTCACGAGCAGGCTGCGCGCGGCGAGTGCCTCGAAGCTGCGCACGAATCGGGGGCCGTCGTGCAGCATGCCGGCCCGCGGATTGGGGTCGATGAAGAGGCGTCGTTCCGGGTCACTCACGCAGGCCGCGAATGCCTCGGTCTGCGCGGTGTCGTCGAACGGAAAGCAGCTCACGACGACCAGCTCGGCGCTCTCGAGGGCCGCGCGCTCCGCCGCACCGAACTCGATGCGGCGTGCCTTCGCTGCCGGGTTGAAGAAATAGCGCGGCTCGCCGTCGGTGCGGTCGGACACGGCCCGCGACGACCCGAGCGGGCCGGTGGTTGCGATCAGCTGCACGCCGTATTTCTCGAGAAATTCGCGAATCACCGCGCCGTCAGCATCGTCGCCGACCATCGCGATCAGGGTCGTCGGCAGGCCGAGCACCGCCAGTCCGACCGCGACGTTGAGGGCGGCTCCGCCGGCGAATTCCCGGCTCGCCTCCGAATCACGCAGCACGTCGATCAGAGCATCGCCGACGACAACGACGCGGGTTGGAGCGTTCTGTTCAGGCATGGGGTCCAATCTCTGCGAAAGGCGCGAACGATGAGCTCGGTCGGTGCACTCTAGGCTAGGCCCAGCTCACGGCACGCGCGGCCCCGACCAAGCGGTGCCCGCACAGCAGGTATGGGCACAGCAACGGCCGGCAGCAGGAGTCCAGTCTCCTGCTGCCGGCCGTCAGCGGTTATGCCGGGTTAAACGCTCTTGCGCCCCGACATCGATCGCATGAGGAACATGATGACGGCAATGACGGCGAGCACAATACCGACCCAGAGTAGAAACTGAAGCGACTCCACCAGGCCGCCAGTAATGAGCAGCACGACCGCAATAATGGCCACAATGATGAGCAGCGGATTCATGGTCCAACCTTTCATTCACGCGCGGGAAAATCCCGAGTGCCCAGATACTACCCCCCTCACGGGGCCGCAAGCAGATCCCGCGGGCGGCATCCGCTTCGTGTCGCGTGGTCCCACCACGACCAAAAGCAGCCACCCGATTACTCTCGTCGTTACCATTGAGCAATCCGCACGCTCGGGGCTGGATGCTTTCGCTCCCGGCTGCCGCCCTGTCTGGAGCCCGATGCGACACTTCACCCTCACCCAGTTGCGGTACTTCGCCGTCGTGGCCGAGCTGCAGAGCATGACCCAGGCCGCCGCCCGATTACTGGTGAGCCAGTCCGCCGTCTCTACGGCGATGGCGCAGCTGGAGCGCACCCTCGGCGCCCAACTGTTCCTGCGCAACCCGTCGATGGGGCTCAGGCTCACCCCGACCGGGCGCAAGTTCGCGCTCGACCTGAAGGGGTTCCTCGACCACGCCGATTCCCTGTTTGAATCGGCCTACGGAACGGCCGAAACGCTCATCGGCGAGCTGACCGTCGGGGTGTTCTCACCGCTGGCTTCGTTTCGGCTGCCGGCCATTCTCAAGGCGTTCGAGGCCACCCATCCCGGCGTCGACGTGACTTTTCTGGAGGCCGACCTCGCCTCGCTGCAGACGGCGCTCCGCGAGGGGCGATGCGACCTCGCGTTGATGTACGGGCACGGACTCGGCGCCGGGTTTTCCAGCCAGGTGCTCGAACGTGTTCCTCCGCACGTTATTGTTCCCGCGGGCCACTGGGCCGCGAATATCCCCGGCCAGGAGGTTGCCCTGCGCGACCTTGCCGGAGAGCCGCTCATACTGCTCGACCTGCCGCACAGCCGGGAGTACTACGAGAGTCTGTTCGCCCTGGCCGGGGTGGCACCCAACGTGCGCCACCGGTTCGCCGGCTATGAAACTGTGCGGTCGTTCGTGGCCCAGGGCCACGGCTATGCCCTGCTCAACCAGCGGGTCTACAACGACGTGCCGTATTCTGGCGGTCGGGTCGTCCCCCTGCGCCTGGTTGACGAATTTCCGCCGAGCGAGGTCATGCTCGTGCGGCTGAGCACCGCGCTGCCGACCCGCCGAGCGCTGGCCTTCGAAGATACCTGCCGACGCTTGTATGGGGCGGCGCACCCCTGACCCATCACCAAAATCGATGCGCTCGGCCATGAGAATCAATTGGACACGGGTGTTTCGCAGCGCGCAAGCTTGACCAGAATCGGCCGCGCACTCCCGGCAGCGCTCGTCTTTGACCGGGATCCCGGCTGCAGTGATCAAGGAGGATCAGTGTTCGAGCAGATAATTCACGTGTCGTCCCGGTTACAGACCAACGGATGCGCCGCAATATGACCGACACACGGCTCGCCAAGAGTTCACCGGCCAGAAACGCAGCGGCGAGCGCCGGAATCATCGCGATCGTACGGTGGGTGTCGTGACCACGACCGCAGCCACCGCCCCGATCAGTCCGCCAGCCGAGACCGCTCCCCCGAAGAAGTTGACCGGCCTGCAGAAACGCGTCCTACTCGGCGGCAGCATCGGCCAATTCATCGAGTTCTACGACTTCACCCTGTACGGATTGACGGCCGTGATCTTCTCCCAGCTGTTCTTTCCGAGCACGAACCCGATCCTCGCCCTGCTGGCCACCTTCGCCACCTTCGGTGTCGCGTTTGTCGTGCGCCCGCTCGGCGGCTTGTTCTTCGGCTCCCTCGGCGACAAGATCGGGCGGCGCAAGGTGCTCGCCATCACCCTGCTCGCCATCGGCACCGCGACCGCCTGCATGGGGTTGCTCCCCACTTTTCACCAGATCGGCTTCTGGGCCCCCGCGCTTCTGCTGCTCCTGCGCCTCGTGCAGGGTTTCTCGGCCGGCGGCGAATCGGTCGGCGCCCCCTCCTTCGTGTTCGAACACGCCCCGATCGGCCGCCGCGGTCTCTGGCTGAACATCACCATCGCGGCGACCGCGCTGCCGTCGGTGTTCGCCGGCACGATGATCCTCATCCTCAGCCAGAGCATGTCCGACGACTCGTTCACCGCCTGGGGTTGGCGCCTGCCGTTCCTGATCGCCCTGCCCCTGGCCCTGTTCGGCGTCTGGATTCGCAGCAAGACCAGCGAGAGCAAGTCGTTCACCGACGCCCAGGCAACAAAGACCAAGGAGTTCAGCCCGGTCAAGGAGACCTTCCGAGAGAACAAGTTGCGCATGGTGCAGGTCATCTTCGTAATGGGCCTGACCGCGATGGGTTTCTACTTTCTCTCGGCCTACTTCGTGGCATACGTACAGACCACCGGAAACCTCAGCCGCGAACAGTCCCTGCTGGCCAACGCGGCCGCCCTCGCCCTGTACGCCGTGCTGCTGCCAATCGGCGGGCGCATTGGCGACAAGGTCGGGCGTAAGCCGATGCTCATCGCCGGGTCGGCCGCGATCGCGGTGCTGGCCATCCCGAGCTTCATGCTCGTCACGAGCGGCAGCCTGCCGCTCGCTCTGCTCGGCCAGATGCTGTTCGTGATCCCCCTGTGCATCTACGGCGGCGGCTGCTACACCTTCTTCGTCGAGATCTTCACGACCAGAACCCGCTTCACGAGCGCTGCCGTGAGCTACAACCTCGGCTACGCCATCTTCGGCGGCACCGCGCCGCTCGTCGGCACCGCCCTCGTCGCCAGCTCGGGCGTTTCGTTCGCCCCGGGCTTCTACATGGCCGGCGCGGCCGCGATCGTGCTCCTGCTTGTGACCCTCACCAAGGTGCCCGAGACGCGGGGGCGTCTGGGCTGAGCGTTTGCAGCATCCGTTCACGCATTACTCGCCCAATAAAAGGAGTCCATATGTCATCTGCTGACTTTCTCACCGACTTTCACCACGTTGCCACCATCGGGGCCACGCCCCGCAACGGCGTCGACCGTCAGGCGGCCACCGCCGAAGACGCGCAGAGCCGCGCCTGGTTCGCGAATTGGGTGACCGACGCCGGCTACACCCTGCGCGTCGACGGTATCGGCAACATGTTCGGGCTGATCGAGTGGACGCCAGGCGCCCCCTACGTGCTCGTCGGTTCACACCTCGACAGCCAGCCGCTCGGCGGGCGCTTCGATGGCGCTTACGGCGTGCTCGCCGCATTGCACGCGGCCCGCAACGTCGACGAGCTGGTGCAGGCGAGCGGTACCGTGCCGCCGTTCAACCTCGCCGTCGTGAACTGGTTCAACGAAGAGGGCGGCCGTTTCGCTCCGAGCGTCATGGGCAGCAGCGTCTTTGTCGGCCTGTTCGATCAGGAGCAGATGCTGGACGTGACCGACCTGGCCGGCGTGACCGCCCGCGCCGCCCTGGCCGAAATCGGCTATCTCGGCACCGACCCGCGCCCGGTCACGGTGAGCTACGCCGAGATCCACATCGAGCAGGGTCGCATCCTCGAGCGCGAGCAGATCGCGATCGGCGTCGTCGACCGCAGCTGGTACACCCAGAAACTCGACATCGAGGTGCTCGGAGAGCAGTCCCACACCGGGGCGACCGCCATGGCCGACCGGCACGACGCCCTCGTGGCCGCCGCCAAGATCATTCTCATGGTGCGCGAGGTCACCAGCGACTTCGCCGACGAGGCCATCGTGTCGTCCGTCGGGCAGCTAACCCTCGAACCCAACTCCCCCATCGTGGTCGCCCGCCGGGTACGCCTGGTCGCCGACCTGCGGAGCGGCGACCCACAGATCGTGCAGGCGGCCCGCGCCACCCTGCTCGAGAAGATCGCGGCGCTCGCGATCGAGCACGAGATCAAGATCAACGTGACCGACTTCGATGTTCGTCCGATCAGGTATTTTCCTGAAGGAGGCCTCCAGCTGGCCGAAGCGGCCGCCGCGCGCGCCGGGCTGTCCACCCGCCGAATCCAGACCATGGCCGGCCACGACTCGGTCGCGATGAACACCATTGTGCCCTCGATCATGCTGTTCATTCCGAGCGTCGACGGTGTCTCGCACTGCGAACGCGAATTCACCACGGATGCCGACATGGTCGCCGGGCTCGCGCTGCTCACCGAGGTGACCACGGCTCTGGTCAGCGGGGCGCTGGTCGACGGGGCTTTGGTCGATCCGGCCGAGGCTCCCGCACTGGCCTCTACGGCCCGGGCGTAGTCGGGCCGGGCGTGATCAGCCGCACCGAACCCGCTCCCACCGAGTCGAGCGCTACCACCACCAGCATGACCGACCTGGCCTATCTGGGCGCAACCGAGGCGCTCGGCCTGTTCCGGTCGCGCGACTTGTCACCGGTGGAGCTGCTCGAGGCCGTGCTGCAGCGTATCGACGCGGTCAACCCGCGCGTCAACGCGCTCACCGAACAGCTGACCGATGAGGCCCGAATCGCGGCCCGCGACGCCGAGCGGCAGTACCGGTCCGGCGGTCAGCTCGCCCCGCTGCTCGGGCTGCCGGTCGCGGCGAAGGAGAAGCATTCCCTCGCCGGGCACGTGCTGAGCAACGGGCTCGTCGCCCAGCGTGACGTGGTTGCGAGCGCGGATCATCCGGTGATCAGCCGCATACGCTCGGCCGGCGGCATCGTGCATGCGCGCACCACGACGCCTGAATTCTGCTGCGCCACGGTGACGCACTCCCCGCTCTGGGGGGTCACGCGCAATCCGTTCAACCACGAGCTCTCTCCCGGCGGCTCCTCGGGCGGATCCGGCGTCGCCCTTGCGGCGGGGTTTGCGCCGCTCGCCACCGCCTCGGACATCGCCGGATCGACCCGGCTGCCAGCGGCCTTCACCGGCACCGTCGGGTTCAAAGCACCCTACGGTCGCATTCCGGGCGTCGCGCCGCTGTCGGCCGACCACTATCGCGGCGACGGGCCGATGGCCCGCACGGTAGCGGATGCCGCCCTGCTCGCCAACGTGATGGCCGGCCAGCACCCAGGTGACCATGCCTCGCTCGCCGCCGCTGCGCCGCTGCCGAGGATGTGGCCCGCGGTCGCGGGCCTGCGCATCGCCCTATGCATTCGCCTCGGCGACTACCTGGTCGATCCCGACGTAGAGGCCAACACCCGCGCCGTGGCTGCGGCCTTGCAGAGCGCCGGCGCGATCGTCGACGAGGTCGAACTGCCCTGGACCACGGCCGAAATTCACCGAGTGTCCTTCACCCACTTCGGCCATATTCTGGGCCCAGCGATGGAGGACGAGACCCGTGGCGCCGAGAGAGCCCTCGCCGCCTACACGGTGCAGTTCATGACGGATGCCCGGGCTGCGGCCGCCGATACCCGCTTTCTTGACGGTCTCTCCGCTGAAACCCGCATGCAGGGCGAACTAGCCGCGGCGATGACCGGGTTCGACGCCCTGATCTGCCCGACCTCGGCCGTCGCCGCGCTCACGGCCGAGGGTCATTATCTTGACGGCATCACGGCCGGCGGCGAGCGCCTTGAACACTACTGGCAGGGCCACATGACGGTGCCGTTCAATATCGCGAACCGGTGCCCGGTGCTCGCGGTGCCGAGCGGCCTGGCCGACTGCGGCATCCCCACCGGGGTGCAGATCGTCGGGCATCCGTTTGATGACGGCACGGTCTTTCGCGTCGGCGCCGCCGTCGAACAGGTGCGCCCGTGGGCGCATCGCTACGCACTCATCGGCGGCTGATGCTCGTGGCACGTGTTTGAGAAGACGGCCCCGGTTCAAACCAGTGCCACGTTCTCAAACACGTGCCGCGAGGCCCGGCTCGCTCAGTAGGTCGGCAGCGCGGGCTCGATCTCCCTCACCCAGGCCAGAATGCCACCCTCGACCTGGCGCACATTCTCATAGCCGCGGCGCTGTAGCTCGGCCAGGACAGCAGCAGAACGCGGCCCGGCCTTGCAGTGCAGCACGATGTCGCGGTCGCGGTCGAGAACGGCCTCCTCCGAGAGGATGCCGCCGTGCGGAATCAGCAGCGCCCCCTCGATGTGCACGATGTCGTATTCCGCCGGTTCCCGAACATCGATGAGGTCGAAGTCGAGCTCGCTGCGCGCCCGGGCAGCGAGCAGGGTGGCTAGTTGCTGCACCGAAATCGCATCCGTGGTGGATGTTCCGCAGAACAGGTCATAGTCGATCAGCTCGGTGACCGGTGGCGTGGCCAGGTCGCGTGCGATGCTGATTTCGCGCCAGGTCGCGTCGAGGGCGTTGAAGAGCACGACCCGGCCGAGCAGCGTGCGGCCCACCCCGGTGATCAGTTTCACCGCTTCGGCGACCATCGTGGCGCCGATGATTCCGCACAGCATTCCGAATACGCCGCCCTCGCTGCAGCTCGGCACCGAGCCGGCCGGCGGGGCTTCCGGATACAGGTCGCGGTAGGTCGGGCCGTGCGTGTTCCAGAACACGCTGACCTGCCCGTCGAAGCGCAGAATGGACCCCCAGACACACGGTTTGTCGAGCAGCGCGGCGGCATCACTCACCAGGTAGCGGGTGGCGAAGGTGTCGGCGCCGTCAATGATCAGGTCGTACTGGGCGAACAGGTCGAGGGCGTTCGCCGCCGACAGCCAGACATCGTGTTGGTGCACGGTGACGAGCGGATTCAGCTCGGCGACGGCCGCGGCGGCGGACGCCAGTTTCGAGCGGCCGAGTGCCGAAGTGCCGTGGATGATCTGGCGTTGCAGGTTGCTGAGATCCACCGTGTCGTGGTCGACGATGCCGAGCGTGCCGACCCCGGCGGCCGCGAGGTAGAGCAGCACCGGCGAGCCGAGACCGCCGGCGCCGATCACGAGCACGCGCGCATTCTTCAGCCGCCGCTGGTTGAGCGGGCCGATCTCGGGCAGCAGAATGTGGCGCGAGTACCGCTCGCGCTCGGCCGCCGTGAGGGCCGCGCCGGGTTCGACGAGTGGTGCGAGCATCCGCTTCACAGGTCGGGCCGCCCGGCCATCGGTGACGACGCCAGGGCCAGCTCACGCCGCGGGATGCGGCCGGCCAAGGAGGCACGACGGCCAGCGATCACAGCGTGCCGGAAGGCGTCAGCCATGAGAACTGGGTTCTGCGCGCGCGTCACCGCGGTGGCCAGCAGCACGGCATCGCAGCCCAGCTCCATCGCGAGGGCCGCGTCAGAGGCGGTGCCGATTCCGGCGTCCAGCACCACGGGAACGCCGGCGCGGGCCACGATCAGCTCGATATTGTGCGGGTTGAGAATGCCGAGGCCTGTGCCGATCGGCGCCCCGAGCGGCATCACGGCCGCAGCGCCCAGGTGTTCGAGCCGCAGCGCGAGCACGGGGTCGTCATTCGTGTAGGCGAACACCGTGAAGCCCCGCGCGACGAGCTGTTCGGTGGCCTCGACCAGCTCGACCGCATCGGGCAGCAGGGTCTGCTCGTCGGCGATGACCTCGAGCTTGATCCAGTCGGTCGCAAGCGCCTCCCGCGCCAGCTCGGCGGTGAGCACGGCCTCGCGAGCGGTGAAACAGCCGGCCGTGTTGGGCAGCACGCGGATGGAATTCTCCATCAGCAGCTCGAACAGCGAACCGGTGGCGGCCACACTGTGGCGCCGCATCGCGACGGTGGTCAGTTCGGTTCCGGAGGAACGCAGTGCAGCCCCGAGACCATCGACGCTCGGGGCTCCCCCGGTTCCCATGATCAGGCGTGAGGTCAGCTCAACGCCGTCAATGACGAGGCTGTCCGGGGTCGTCGGCACGGTCATCCTCCCTGCACCGCGGTCACGATTTCGATCTCATCGCCCGCTGTCACCGCGGTCGACCACCAGAGGCTGCGCGAAACGACCGCGGCGTTGCGGGCCACGGCCACCCCGACGCGGCTTCCGTCGACTGCATGGCCGTCGGTCGCGATGGCCCGGCCGGTGATCTCGGCCACGAGGTCGGTCACGGTGCTGCCCGGTTGAACAGATCGTTGCTGGCCGTTCACGGCGATGGTTACGGTCACGAGTGGCC
This sequence comes from Cryobacterium flavum, assembly GCF_900103805.1. Taxonomy (GTDB): domain Bacteria; phylum Actinomycetota; class Actinomycetes; order Actinomycetales; family Microbacteriaceae; genus Cryobacterium; species Cryobacterium flavum. The sequence goes on from NZ_FNIB01000005.1 coordinate 285,747, forward strand.
TCCTTTCAGTGAAACGGATGCGGGAGCGCGGCTCGAAAATCGGTCCGGTCGAAAGGCCCGCCACCGATCGTCGGCAATTCCCTCGATGAGCTGGAGACAGTGCTCGGCGGCGACCGGGGTGAGCAGTACGCCGTGGCGGAAGAATCCGGTGGCGACAATGAGGCCGGAAATGTCACCGTCAGCGCCCCCGACGCGACCGAGGAGCGGCGCGTTGTCGGGGGTTCCGGGCCTGGCGCGGGCGGTCGTTTCGATCAGTTCGAGTTCACTGACCGCGGGCAGCAGCACCTGGGCGTCTCGCAGCAGCTGATAGACGCCGCCGGCTGACACCACGCCCGAGCCGTCTTCGCGCTGGGTGGCTCCGATCACGAGCGTTCCGTCGGTGCGCGGAACCAGATACACCGGCACACCGTGCACCAGTCCGCGAACGGTGCAGGTGAGCAGGGGTTGCAGGTGCTCGGGCACCCGCAGCCGAAGGATGTCCCCGTAGACCGGGCGAAGCGGCAGGTTGAGGTGTTCGGGCAGCCCGCCCAGTGCTGCGGCTCCGAGCCCGTTGGCCACGACCACCTCAGTGGCTGTGACCGTTGAGCCGTCGAAAAGGGCGACGCCGGTGACGCGGGAGGAGGCATCCGCTGAATTCTCGTGCAGCAACCCGCTGGCCTGCACGCGTATGACGGCGTCCTGGCCGTGGCGCGCGAGCTCCAACTGGATGCACTCGGTGAGCCGGCGCGGGTCGACCTGATGGTCTTGCTCCACCACAAAGGCGCCAGAAATCTGGGGGCTGAGCAACGGTTCGAGCACCCGCGCTGCGCGAACGGTGATGGCCTCGACGCCCAGTCCGTTGACTACCTGCACGCCGCGCAGGTCGGCGAGCGCCTGCCGGTCGGCCGCGTCTGCGCCCACATTCAGGGTTCTCGTACGCTGGTAACCGGTCAGGTAGCTGTCGGGCGCGAGCGAGTCGATGAAGCCGGGATACAGGTTCGAGGAGGCAAGCATGAGCTCGAGCAACGCCTCCTCCTGGTAGTGCAGTTCGCTGACCGCGGCGAGCATTCCGGCCGCAGCAAAAGTGGCACCACCGGCCGGATCCGGGTCAATGACGGCCACCGTGCGGCCGGACTGCGCTACAGCCCAGGCGATGCCGAGCCCGATCACGCCGCCGCCGATGACGGCTACGTCGACCGTACGCTGTGCGCGCCGCTCACTCATGGTCTGCACCGAGGCCGGGCTGAAGCCCTTTAGGGTTGGTCGCATGGACCCGATCACCGCCCGGCTGTATCTCTGCACCGATGCCCGTACGGAGCGCGGCGATTTCGCCGACTTCGTGACGGCCGCGTTCGCCGGCGGGGTCGACATCATCCAACTGCGGGACAAGACCATCGATGCCGCCGAGGAGCTCGACTATCTCGCGATTCTGCGTTCGGTCGCCGACCGGCACGCCCGGCTCTGGGCGGTCAACGACCGCGCGGATATCGCCGTTCTCGCTGGAGCGCCGGTTTTTCATGTCGGCCAGACGGACCTGCCGCTGCCCGCCGCCCGTACGCTGCTCGGCGACGCGGCCCGCATCGGCTTGTCGACCCATACCACCGGACAAGTGGATGCCGCTCTCGTCGCTGACAGTCTGGATTATTTTTGCGTCGGCCCGGTCTGGGCCACGCCCACCAAACCCGGTCGGGCAGCGGTCGGAACCGGTCTGCTGCGCTATGCGGCCGAGCAGAGCGCATCCGCTGGCAGCCTTCGCCCGTGGTTTGCGATCGGCGGGATCGACCTCGGTACCATCGACCAGGTGGTCGAAGCCGGCGCCACCCGGGTGGTCGTGGTGCGCGCGATCACCGACGCCGATGACCCGACGGATGCCGCCGAGCGGCTTCTCGCCAGCCTCCCGCCGCTCGGCTAGTCGCGCCCACGTCGTCGCCCCGTTCATCTCATGCCCGCAATCAGGGCAGAATTCGCACGGTCGAAAAGTCGATGAAAGTGGTGGATCGGCCCGTTTCCCTGCCCGACCTCGAGCTCGTCGGCGTGGGCCAGGGCGTCGTGGAGCCAGTCTTTCACTTCGGCCAGGGACTTCGCCCAGTTACCGGTTCTGGCCTGCACCGTGGCCATCGCCGAGGAGAGTGAGCATCCGGTGCCGTGGGTGTTTGTGGTGCGGATGCGCGGCAGGGCGACCTCGACCACGCACTGGGCAAGCAGCCCGTGGGTGTTGACTAGGGCATCTGGGCAGCTCGTTTCGTTGAGATGGCCGCCCTTGACCAGTACGGTAGCACCCGTGCTGTCCGACAATCGTTTGCCCTGCGCGAGGGCCTCCGCCCAGTTGGCGGCCGGCGGCTCAGCGAGCAGAACGGCCAGCTCGGGAACGTTGGGCGTGACCAGGTCAACGTGGCAAATCAGGTCGCGCAGCGCCTGCTCGGCTGCCGGGTCGAGCAGGCGGTCGCCGCTCGTTGCCACCATCACCGGGTCGAGTACGACCAGCGGCGGACGGCACCGGAAGAGCCAGTCGCGCACCTCGGTGATCACATCGAGCTGCGCAAGCATGCCGATCTTCACGGCGTCGATGGTTACATCGTCACTCACGGCGTTCAATTGCTCGCGCAGAAAATCGATCGGCGGGATGTGAACCGAACGCACGCCGCGCGTATTCTGCGCCACCAGCGCACTCACCACAGCCATTCCGTAGCCGCCGTTGGCCGCGATGCTCTTGAGGTCGGCCTGGATGCCGGCACCGCCGGTCGGATCGGTACCCGCGATACTGAGGACTCGGGGAATCTGCCGCAGGGCAAGCCGGGTACGATCGATCATCCGTGACATTCCTTCGCTAGTACTAACTAGACAGGTTCAACGGGTATTGATCTCAGCACGCACAGTATGTGCGGCACCCCGTGTCAAGACTCCAGCCTATACGCGCGCCGGCCGTCAGCACACAAGGGGGCGGGCGGCCGCAACCGCCTGCCCTGGTGACACGGATCTAGTGCACCGATTTGCGCTCGTAGAGCGCCCGTGACCAGCCGTAACTGGCGGCCACGATCACGACGCACCACCCGATGGCGAACACGGGGTTCCAGCCGAGTGGGGTGCCGAGCAGCAGCCCGCGAATTGTCTCGATGAACGGAGTGAAGGGCTGGTACTGCGCGAACCACTGCAGCCACACCGGCATCGAGTCGGTCGGCACGAAGCCGCTGCCGAAGAGCGGCAGCACGGTGAGAACGAGGGGCATATTGCTCGCCGTCTCGACGCTCTTCGCCTGGATGCCCATGGCCACGCCCAGCCAGCTGATCGCGTAGGCGACGAGCGCGATCACGCCGGCGACGGCCATCCACTCGAGCGGTGTCGCGGTGGGGCGAAAGCCGATGGCCACGCCGACGACCAGAACGAGGGTGCGGCTTGCGGGCGGCGTCGACGAGGTCGAATTGCTCGAGCAGTTCGGCCACTCGGGTCTTCGACTGCTTCGCTCCGAGGTGGCGAAGGCGCGCCATCAACAAGAGGTTTTCCTCGCCGTTCAGGAGCTTGTCGACCGCCGAAAACTGGCCGGTGCGGCCAATCACGGCGCGCACGCCGTCCTGGTCGCGCACAACGTCGCATCCGTTCACGAACGCCATGCCACCGTCTGGCCGCAGCAGCGTGCTGAGGATGTGCACGGCCGTCGTCTTGCCGGCGCCGTTCGGGCCGAGCAGGGCGGTCACGGTGCCCGCGCTCACTGCGAGGTCGACGTCGTCGAGCTCATTGCGCACGTGACCGTCTTTGGACGACAGGTCGAGCCAGGCCGGCACGCCCGGCTTGACGCCGATGGTGACCTGGCCGAATCCGCTCTCGACCTGCACGGAACCGCGTGAAACCTCGCGGAGCTGGATGCTTCCGTACGCGGTTTTGGCCGAAACGGATGCCTGCGCTCGCGTGATTTCCAGATCGCCGTAGGACAGTTTCGCGTCGAGGTCACCGCCGACCTCGTCGATCTGCACGCTGCCGTGGGACGCCTTGAGTACGGCGTGGCCGGAGACCGTTCCGACCCGGATCTGACCGTGGTCGCTCGCGAAGATCTCGATAGCGCCGACGGGCAGGTTGATGGCCAGGTTGATGGCCAGGTCGATCGGGGTCGGTGTGTCGTAGGTGGGCAGGTTGATGGCCAGGTTGATGGCCAGGTCGATCGGGGTCGGTGTGTCGTAGGTGGGCATGCTGAAGCTGCCTTTCTGGAGGCGTGTCGGTGTGGCCCTGCGGGTTCGCGGGGCCGGCTGTTGCTGCGGGTGGGCGCCTTAGCGCGCCCAGCTCGCGAAATTGTCGCCGGCGCGCAGCGTGCGCTGCGCGGAGCGGCGTTGCCGGGGTTGCACGGCGGCGGCGACCGCACGCACCAGCCAAGTGTTGACCGACAGTCCGTCGGCGGCGGCCGCGTCGTCCACCCGCGCTTTGAGGGCGTCGGGCAGGCGCAGCGTCGTGCGCGAGGTGCTCGTGTCGTCAAGATCGACGGATGCCGCGGGTCGCTCGTCGCCGTCTACCTCGATACTCGACTGGGTCACCACGAATTCGATCTCGCGCCCGCGCAGCCGCAGGTCGACCGGTCCGGGGGCGAGGTCACGGGTGATCTCGGCGGCCGCCGCCGACAGCACGTCGAGCAGCACGAGCCGCGTTGCCGCATCGAGCCCGGCAGCAAGTCGCTCGGTCGCAGCGCGCGTGTCTGCGCTGCCGTTGTCGGCGGCATCCGCTAGCTGGTGCTGCAGGTCGTTGACGTACTGTCCGAGTTCCATATCACCATGGTGATACCACGGCGGTTAGTCATAATAATGTCATGCTAGTCGGGGCTTCGGCCGACAGCTCGCGGAGCGCCGCCAGATGGCCGTCGATGGCCGCGCTGCCGCGCCGGGTGAGGGCCACGCTGGTGGTGCGGCGGGCATCCGCTCGTGCTGGCGAGGCTTGTTTCACGGTCACTACGTAGTCGAGCTCGATCAGGTTGCGGATGGTCTTCGAGAGCGTCGCCTCGGTCAGTTCCAATGTGGCGGCGATGGTGGTGAATTCCGCGGCGCCGGTCGCCCGAAGAAGCGCGCACAACCGCAGACGGGTTGGCGCGTGGATTGCGTCGTCGAATCGGGGGTCAGCAGCCACGGAGCAGTTCCCGGGCGTTCGCGAGGTCATAGAGTGCTGAGCTGACGAGGGCTACGACGAAGACGACCGCAGTGGTCAGGACAATCCAGGCGCGCTGGTCAGTGACCTCGAACACGATCGAGAGCACGAACGCTCCGAGCATGACGACGCTCAGCACAATGAGAATCATCAGGCTCAGTGGGCCGGCCGGGCCGGGATTCTTCACCAGGCGCATCTGCTTACGCACGAGATGATCAATGCCGAAAAGTGTGAGGCAAGCACCGGCCGACACCATCATCATTCCGAAGGCGACACCCGCAGCCGGCGACGCGATCAGGGCTGCGATGGCAAGGGCCTGCGCCGGAGCGGTCCACCAGGTCTGCGATTTGAGCCTTCGTCCGAGCCGCCGCCGGTCCGTCGCGATGCCGGCGAGCGCGGCGCGCGCCGACGCCGCCACCGCCGTGGTTGCACTTTCAGATTCCATGTCGGTAAGTCAATCACTTGCCGTGTCGTTAAGCAAGAATCGGGCTGCGCGCTGTACCGGCCAGGGCTTGAGCGGTCAGGTCAAGGGCGGTCGCGCCGCTGGCGTACGCGCCGCCGCCAGGGTGCGCTCGCGCATCGCGAGGAACAGCGGAAAGGTGAAGGCGAAGGCCGTTAGACCCGAGAGAACGACGTAGAGCCAGCCCCGCTTCATGCCGAGGCGTCGCGCCTCAACGATGATCAGGATGCTGCCAGCCACCGCGGCGATGAGCAGGTCGACCGTGAGTGACGACACCGCCGGCCCACTGTTCACCCAGTCGCCGACTAAGTCGCGCAGCTGAATTATCGCGATCACGTTGTAGCTCCAGGTTCCGGCGAGCCCGGCGAGGCTCAGCGCCAGGTAGACGAAAGCGAGCGGGGTCCAGTGTTTGGTCATGCCGACATTATGCTCGCCGGTCATCGCATATTGTCTCCGACAGCAGCCAGCAGTGTCGCTCTAGAGACTCGCACGCTCGTGTCGATGTACGCGTCCATTAACTCCGGGGGCACGAACAATTCCCGAGCCTGGAGCCGGCGAACCGGCGATTTCGCGCCAGGGGCGCCGCAGCGCCGAGCGCGCGAAGAGTCAGTCCTGTGAGCGGCATCGCTCTTGCGTGCGCTGACAATCATTGCCCGATCGACGAACGATTCACTCGCGCAGAATTCGGTCCGCGAGTTTGTGCAGTCGTCGAACTTCGATCATCACAGGACCAAACGCCCCGGGGTGCGGCCGTCGAGCCGCCCGCGCAGCTTCCCCAGGAGGACGTTTCGGGACGCCCTGACCGGCAACTTTGCACCGCTGCGGGCGTTCGCGTTTCTCTTCCTGGTGGACATGATGCTTCGGCTATTCGTCAGCGCACGTTACACACCGAGTCTGCTCCTGGGCGGGCTGGTGGTGCGCCGACAGCACCCGGAATGGGTCGGTGCCGACCAGAAGAAACTCGCCTGGCAGCTCGGGCTAGGCATGGCCTTCACCTCCTGCATGGTGATGGGCTTTTTCGGCGTCAGCGGCACCGTTACGCTCATGCTCTGCGGCATTTGCCTCAGCATCCTATTTCTCGAGACAGCCTTCGGAATCTGTGTCGGCTGCTCCCTCTACCGAATCTTCGCGACGAAGAAGCCAGAACTCTGCCCGGGAGACACCTGCAACTACGTTCCACCCACGCGGGCGGACAAGCTCCGCCAGGCGCTCACCGCCCAACTCAACCTGCCCGACGACTCAACCCCGCCTGCACAGCCCAGTCGATGATCAGGCGCATACCGTCGCTAAAACTCAACTCATACGGACGGTTGAGAAACGCGTGAAAGGTGCCGGGCAGCACGTTGTAATCCAGCGCCACCCCGGCCGCTGACAGCTCCTGGGCGAACTGATCACCGGAGGAACGCATGGAGTCGCGATCGGCGTCGACCATGAGCGTCGGCGGAAAACCCTGGAGCGGATGGCCGCCGGCAAATGCGTGTGGTTGTGCCAGCGCGGTTCTCGTGCCGGCGTAGTGGAGATTCATCAGGTTCAGCAGCATCGGCGCGTGCCCGAAGCGACGCCGACCGCGGAGGCGGCCGCGCAATTGGCGGGACCGTTTCGGCAGCGCCGCGTGAAAGAAGCCGTACGCGAAGAACGCGCCGACGAGAGCATCAGCACCGCCGTCCGCCAGCCGGAGTACTGCAGCAGCCGACAGACAGGCACCGGCGCTGGCACCGCCCAGAATGACTCCGTTGGGTGAATCGCGCTGCACCTCCCGCACCGCGGCCACGACATCGTCGACCGGCACGGGATAGTGGAGGCCCGGGGCCCACACAAGCCCGCTCGCAGACCGACGCCACGTCGAGATCCTCGCGAGCCGGTAGGCAACGGTGACGACGGTGAATCCCGCTGCGGCCAGTGTTCGCGCAACGTCATCCGACTCCGGCTGGTCGAGGCTGCCCTTGAAAAATCCTCCACCGTGAATCCACACGATCGTTGCAGATTCGACTGATGCAGTGCCGACGGGCGGCGAGTACCAGCGCACCGGTATCGAGCCGTGGGGGCCCTCGATTATTTTGTCCACAGAATCGACAGCCAGGTCGAGTGACGTCACGCTCTCGACGCCCGAACGGATGCCGCACCCAGCGACGACAGACGATTCCCCATTCGTGAACCCTAGCGCGGCCAGCATGCGGCATCCGCTCGAGTGCGTCGCTGGCGGCATCCGCTTGGCCGAATCCAGCGTTCAGGTCATTCCCCCGGGTCGGCGGGGGCAATCGGTGGAAGATAACGAAATTCGCCCCGGACTTCCGCAGAAGTCCGGGGCGAATTTAGTGAATACCGTGTAGCGGGAGCGGGAATTGAACCCGCGACACCACGATTATGAGCCGTGTGCTCTAACCAACTGAGCTACCCCGCCGCGACTTGTCGGCTGTTCGCTTCCAAGCCTGAGCCCCCTGTGGGAATCGGACCCACTACCTCTTCCTTACCAAGGAAGTGCTCTACCAATGAGCTAAGGGGGCAGAGCAACCAAAAGACAGTAGCACTGCCGCGTTTTTGGCAACCTAGAAACTTTATCACCCCGACGGCGAGGTCCAGACCACTTCCACCACGCTACAGGCGTCCAGCAGCGATGCCGTAGCATTTTAGGATGACTGGCACCGAACTGACCCATGGCACCGAATGGTGGCGCACAGCCGTTATCTATCAGATCTACCCGCGATCGTTCGCCGACGCGAACGGTGACGGAATGGGTGACCTCGCCGGCATTAGCGCACGACTGCCGCAACTGAAAGACCTCGGCATCGATGCCATCTGGCTTTCTCCTTTCTATACCTCTCCGCAACGCGACGCCGGCTACGACGTCTCTGACTATTGCGACGTCGACCCTCTGTTCGGCACCCTCGACGACTTCGAGGTACTGCAACGCACCGCGCACGATCTCGGCATCCGCGTCATCGTCGACATCGTGCCCAACCACTCATCCAGCGCTCACGGTTGGTTTCAGGCCGCCCTCGCCGCTGGCCCCGGCAGCGACGAACGCGCCCGCTACACCTTCCGTGACGGAAAGGGCGAGAACGGGGAGCTACCCCCGAACAACTGGGAGTCCGTCTTCGGCGGCCTGGCCTGGACCCGAACGACCGATTCAGATGGCACCCCCGGCCAGTGGTACCTGCACTTGTTCGACAGCAGCCAGCCCGACTTCGACTGGGACAGCGAGTGGGTGCGCGAACAGTTCCGCGCCGTGCTGCGCTTCTGGCTCGACCGCGGCGTCGACGGCTTTCGAGTGGATGTTGCGCACGGCATGATCAAGGCTCCCGGCCTCCCCGATTACACGCCTCCCGCCGAGGGCGGCAGCATGGGCGGGGCGCCGGCATCCGCTTTGGAACCCGGCATCACCGCCGAGACGCCGCTGACCGCGCCGTACTGGGCGCAGGATGGCGTGCACGAGATCTATCGTGACTGGCACAAAGTGCTCGCTGCCTACCCGGGCGACCGGGTTCTCGCGGCCGAAGCCTGGGTAGACCCGCTCAGCCAGATGGCCAAGTGGGTTCGGCCAGACGAGATGCACCAGGCCTTCAACTTCGCCTATCTTGAAACCCCGTGGAACGCCGCGCAGCTCAAGAGCGTCATCGACGAGTCACTTGAAGCCTTCGGTAACGTGGGAGCTCCGAGCACCTGGGTGCTCTCCAACCACGACGTCGTGCGCCACGCCTCCCGGCTCGCCCTCACCGGCGAGAACCTGCAGGGGCATGGCATCGGCCCGAAAACGGTGGGCCTGCCCGACACGGCGCTGGGGCTTCGACGCGCGCGGGCGGCATCCGCTTTAATGCTGTCGCTGCCGGGCTCGAGCTACCTGTATCAGGGCGAGGAACTCGGCCTGCCCGAGGCCGTCGACCTGCCCGACCACGCCCGCGAAGACCCCACCTGGTTTCGCACCAACGGCGAGCGTTACGGACGAGACGGATGCCGCGTGCCGATTCCGTGGGAAGCCGCCAGCGAATCGTTCGGCTTCAGCACCGGCGCGAAGAGCTGGCTGCCGCAGCCAGCCGAGTGGGCTGGCCTGGCTCGCGACCAGCAAGATGGCGTCGCCGGATCTACCCTCGAGCTGTACAAGCACGCGCTGACCCTGCGCCGGGAGCACTCCCTCGCCTCCGGAACCGTGGAGTGGATCGACGGCTTCGGGCCGGAGGTCGCGGCGTACCGCAACGGCGACGTGACGGTCGTAGCCAACACCGGCGCGGCATCCGTTCAGCTTCCCGCCGGTGACGTGCTGCTTTCGAGTGAAGAGCTGGTCGGCCGCACCCTGCCGGGCGATGCGACGGCCTGGTTGCGCTCAGTAGAGGCATGACCGACGCCGTCGACCGTTCGAGCGATGCCGGCAGCAACGCGCTGGCGTCGATCGCGGCCATGCGAGAGCTAAAGCTCGAGCTGACCCGGTTCATGATGTCGTATAAGTTCGCGAGCGACGAGATGCTGACAAAGATCAACATTCTGAAGGAGGAGTTCAGCTCGATCCACGACTACAGTCCGATCGAGCATGTCAGTTCAAGGCTGAAGTCGCCGGAGGGCATTCTCAAGAAGGCGATCCGCAAGGGGTACCCGCTCGAGCTCGACGCTATTCGCGACAACATTCAGGACATCGCGGGCATTCGCATCACCTGCAGCTTCATCTCTGACACCTATCGCATCCGCGACCTTCTGGCCGGGCAGCGGGACGTGACGGTGCTGCTGGAGAAGGACTACATTCAGGAGCCGAAGGCCAACGGCTACCAGAGCCTGCACCTCATCGTGGCGATTCCGGTGTTCATGTCAGATCGCGTGCAGCCGGTCACCGTGGAGATTCAGATTCGCACGATTGCCATGGACTTTTGGGCGAGCCTCGAGCACAAGATCTTCTACAAGTACAACGGTACCGTGCCCGATACCCTCGTCGAAGATCTCCGGCAGGCAGCGGATGCCGCCAATCGCCTCGACGTGAAGATGGAGCTGCTGCACGACCAGGTTGTGGCGCTCGAGTCCGTCGATGCCGGCGACGCAGACCTGTTCAGCTTCGACGGCCTGCCGCCGTTTCCGCTGCCGAAGGGCCTGCTCGATTCATTCATGCGCGGCCGCACGCAGCCCGAATAGTCCCTCTACGCCACGGTTCGGCCGGGTGCGGCCTGCCGTGTCGGCACGACTCCTGCAATTCGCGGGCGAACAGAGAAACTCCCGCGTCTTTTCGGGCCTTCAGCTCTCGGGCACAACAAATTGCAAGAGTTATGCTGGCCCGGCGTTCGGGACCGCGGGGCGGAGCTGCCGCGGTTGGGCTAGTTCGTGTTGGCGTAGAGCCAGGCGAGAGGGTCGACCTTGGTGCCGGTGATTCCGCCCTGGCGAATCTCGAAGTGCAGGTGCGGGCCGGTCGACATGCCGGTGCTGCCGGTCTTGCCGATGACCTGACCGACCTTGACCACATCGCCCTCCTTGAAGAGCATCGAGCCGTGAATCATGTGCGCGTACACGCTCGTCACAAGCTCGCCGTTGATCATGTGGTCGATCATCATGTGCACGCCGAGGCTGGCTTCGCCGTCTTCGGCGTAGCTCACCACACCGTCGGCAATGGCCTGGATCGGGGCGCCGAGGCCGGGGTTGAAGTCCTGTCCCCCGTGGTTCACTGAGCAGCCGGCGCAGTTGCGATAGCCGATCTGGTCACCGATGTGCACGCCCACGGCGAAGGGCCACTGGATGGTGCCATTCGGGTTGTTGGTGAAGGTGTCTTCCATGCGGATACCGCTGGCGGCAGCAACTTCGGCGATGGTGCTCGACTCGTAGCCATCGCGCTCGACGGTGACGGTGTCACCACCGGCCATGTCCATGCTCTGCCCCTCATCAGCCGGCAGAACGCGCTGGGCTTCCAAAACGGATGCCTGTACGTCCTGCGACGAGAGCAGCGCCTCAGCCGGAATCGAGGTGGCCACGGCCATCAACGCCACGAAAGACATGGCAAGAATGGATGCGCCCTTGGCCGCACGCTTGCGCATGGTGCCGCCCAGCGGCCGCGCGCGGGGGGTGCGGCGCGGCAGCGCGCCAGCGGGAACGAAGTCGCGCGCGGGAGCAAACGTCTCGCCGGGCTTCTGCTCGATACGCTGGCGGCGGCGCGGCAGGTCGCCGGCGGCGGGAATCACCGTCGGAATCGACTGGGTGACGCCGGGAGCCAGCAGCTTCTCGTAGTCGGTGGGCTCGGCGTCGGCGACCGGCACTGCCGCGACGATGCGGTCCGTTTCGGTCACGACCGCCGGTTCAATGTCGGGTTCACCGAGGTCGGCGGCGACGATCAGGTCGGCGGCGGGGCTGAGCCGAACGACGTCTTCGACACCTTCGTCGACCGGTGCAGCAGTCGATTCCGCGACTCGAGAGAAGGCCACTCGCTCGCGCTCACGCAGTTCGCGACGTGTCAGAGCCGCCGGTTCTGCCGGGGGAAAAACGGTGCCGTCACTCTCGCCGGACACGGAGGTGTCCATGGATGGAGTGTGACGTGACAAAGTGCAGCTTTCGGCGTAGCGGACGGGATCTCGTGCTCGTTCTGGATAACGCCACATGACGCCATGCAAATATAACGAATTGATTAAGGGTAACGCGCAACCCTGAGAATACCAGAGGAAAGTGACCAATCACACCCAAACGGGGGTAAGGGGGCGTAATGTCACTGGGCTTTTGCGCCAAACGGGAAGCGTTCGAAGAGTCCGGCGAGCACGGGTTCGAACTGATCGTAGAGGTCAGGGGCGGCTGCGATGAGCAGGTCGTGACCCTCGGCATCCGCTTGCAGAGCGCCAACTTTGGCCCCCGCCTCGCGGGCGATCAGGGCGCCGGCGGCGTGATCCCACGGGTTGAGTCCGCGTTCAAAATAGAGGTCGAGCCGCCCGCAGGCGACGGAACACAGGTCGAGTGCGGCCGAACCAATACGACGGATGTCCCGCACCTGGCCGATCAGACCGCCCACGACCTTCGCCTGCCAGACCCGCCGGCTGGCGTCGTAGCCGAATCCGGTGCCGGCCAGCGCGAGCGACAGTGGTACGTCATGGTTGACGTGCAGGCGCGCATCGCCCAGCCAGGCGCCGGAGCCGGCGGACGCTGTGAACACTTCGCCGAGCGCGGGGTTGACGACCGCGCCGGCGAGGGCGTTCCAGCTGGCCGGGTCGGGCTCGCCCTGCACGACGGCGATGCTGACGGCGTAGAACGGAACAGCGTAAAGGTAGTTGACGGTGCCGTCGATGGGATCGACGACCCAGGTGAGTCCGCTGGTACCGCCGGTCGCGTCGGATTCCTCACCGTAGAACCCGTCGTTTGGGCGGGCGTCGGCGAGTAGGCCTTGAATGAGCAGCTCGACCTCACGGTCGGCCGCGGTGACAATGTCTTCGGGCGACGACTTCGAGGCGGCGATCTCGACGCCCTCGACGCGGCGACGATGGGCCAGCGCGCCGGCGGTGAGAGCGATGGTGCGCGCGAGGTCGAGCAGCTCGGTCGGGGCAGGATGCGTCATGCCCTCACGCTACAGGCCGCGCCTCAACCAAAACAGGCAGACCCGAAGGCCTGCCTGTTTGCAGTGGTGAACTGCTCTGGTGCTGGTGGCGAGTGCGAGGTTCGAACTCACGAAGGCTACGCCGTCTGATTTACAGTCAGATCCCTTTGGCCGCTTGGGTAACTCGCCAGGCGCTCCCGACCAGGTGTAATCACTTGACCGGAGACGCGGAGTTAACAATACAAGACGAAACGCCTCACCGAGAAATCAGCGAGTGCCGACTTCCGCAGTGAGGCGCATCCGCTACCCCGCCGGCGGTCCACCCACGCCGATCGGCGGGGTGCGCGTCACGGTCGACGTGTCGCCGCCGAGGCCGCTGAGCCCGCTGTCGGTTTGGGTATCGGTGCTGGCAATTGCCGCGTTTAGATCCGCCAGAATCACCTCGTCTCCGGCGTTGACGCCCGACGCGATCTCGGTCAACTCGGAGCCGACGGCACCGACCTTCACCACCGTGCTCGTCGATACGCCGTCCTTCAGCAGGTCGACCGTGTAGGACGAGTCGGCCACGTGCACGGCCGAGGTCGGCACCGCGAGCACCTCGTTAAGGCTCGCCACCTCAACGGTGACTGCGGCCGATGCGCCGTTTAGAAGGTTCGGGTCGGCGCCCTCGAGCGCGATCTGTACCGTGTACGACGGCGTGGATGACGTCGACACGTTGAGAATTCCGAAATCACCTTCCGGCGAGCGGGTCATGGCATAGGCCACGCCGCCGCCCGAGGCGACGAGCAGCGCGGCGACCGTTCCCACGGCCAGCAAGCGTCGGCGCTTTTGCCTGGTCGCCCGCAGGTTCTTGGCCGATGGCCCGGCGGCCGGCGCCAGCACGGCGTCGTCCGGAGCGGATGCGACTTCCTCCCCTCCGGCCTTACTCATTTGCCGCGTCTCCCATGCGGCCACCGGGGCCAGCCATGGCGCTCCGAGCGCCTTGCTTAGGCCGATCTCGCGGGTGCGCTCCGACACCGACACGAGCATGATGTTCATGACCCCGATGCCGCCGACCAGCAGCGACAGCGCGGCAACGCCGGTGAGCAGAATTGTGAGGGTCTCGTAGACGGCCGTGGCGGTGCTGACCAGGGCGTCCTGGCTGCTGATGGTGACGTCGGCGGCCGTGCTGTCGGTGATCGAGTGCAGGTTGAGCCGCGGCACTCCGCCGTAGATCAGCGGCAATTCCACGTTGCGTCAGGCCGGCAGCGACGACAACAGGTTGAAGCCCTGAAAGACGAAGCCGATCTGGCGGTTGCGAATCTCGGCGAGTTCCACCGCGTCGAGGTCGTTCACGTCGGTGCCGCCGAGGCGGTATTCGCCGCGGCTGAGGGTGTCGAGGCAGCCGAGCACGTTCATGATCGTGGACTTTCCCGACCCCGACGGCCCCATGATGGCGACGTATTCACCCTCGTAGATAGCGAGATCGATGCCCTTGAGCGCTTCGAATTCGATGCTGCCGGAACGGTAGGTCTTGCCGGCGTTACGCAACTCGATCGCTGGGGATGCGGCATCCGTTTGTGCGTTATCCATTGTTCGCGCCTCCGGGCATCTGGCCGGCCGGAAAGTCGCCGGTGGGCATCTCTCCGCCTGGAAAACCGCCGGTGCGGTCGGTGCCGGCGTTGCCGCTGCCGGGGGTGAAGGTATCGACAATGACCTCGTCACCCTCGGCGAGCCCCGCCGTGATCTCGGTGAGGTTGCCGACCGTCGCGCCGACGGTGACCGGAGTGGACACCTCAGTGCCATCGGCGTCTTTCACGGTCACAACGGATGCCCCATCCACGCTGGTCACGGCCGCACTCGCCACGGTGAGCACGTCGGTGCGGCGTTCGTACACGATCGCCGCGGTCACGGCGACACCGTCGAAGAGTCCCTCGGGCGTACCGGTGACGGCGACGACCACCGGGTAGGCGGCAACGCCGGTCGTGGTGGACGGCAGCAGGCCGATCTCGGAGACGGTGCCGAAGAAGGCGGTTCCGTCATCGAGGGAGAGTTCGACCTGGTCGTTCGCCGCGATGAGCGCGACATCCGCTTCGCCCACGGTGAGGTCGACCGTCCAGGCGTCGGTGCCGACGATCGTGAACGCGGCGCTGCTGGCGGTGGTCGTGCTGCCGGCTCCGGCGGCTGCTGTTCCGCCGGCTGCGGCGGCTCCGGTCGAACTCCTCCTGCTGCTGCCCGCAGACACCACATCGCCCACGGCGACGTTCACGACGGTGACGAGCCCGGCGACCGAGCGGTGAGGGTGACAGCGCTCTGTGCGGCCAGGGCCTCGTCGACTCCGTTCTGCGCGGTCGTGACGCTCGCCGCGTTGGCCGGGATCTGGGCCAGGCCGGCCGTCGAACCATCGCTCGAATCCTGGCTGTCCGCCAGTTTCGCCGCGGCGCTCGCGAGGGTGGCGCGCGCCTGGAGCAGGTCGGCGTCGACGGTGAGGGTGTCGACGGCAGCGAGCACGTCAGCGGCCGCGACGACCGTGCCGGCGACAACGTTCACTCCGGTGACGTTTCCAGAAGCTGCGAACGACACCTCTCCCTGCACGGTCGGGGTGAGGGTGCCGGTCGCCGAGACGCTCTGTTCCATGGTCTCGAGGCTCGCGGCCACGGTCTGGGTGACCGGGCTCGCCACGGCGCTCGTCGCCTGGGCTGCGATGATCCACCAGGTACCTCCGCCGGCGAGGGTGACCACGAGGACTCCGCTCAGCACCCACCAGCGGACTCGTATGCGTCGGATTCGGCTGCGCATTTTCATCGTTCTCCTCATATATATTCACCGCCGCGGTATCCGTTGCGGCTAAGGCGAACCCAAGGAGCACGCCTATGCCCAAGGCCTCCACTGCCTATCAATCGCCTATGAGCCACGCGAAAGCGCACGCGTTGGCGAGGACGGGTGGCCGTTTGAGCACTCCAATCGGGCACTTTTTGCGCCCTCGCGGGTCGGATACCATGGGGGAATGGCAGATTCAACGTTCGACATCGTCAGCAAGGTCGACCCGATGGAGGTCGACAACGCCCTCAACCAGGCGCATAAGGAAGTCGCGCAGCGCTACGACTTCAAGAACGTGGGGGCCTCAATCGCGATGAGCGGCGAAAAGGTGCTCATGAAGGCGAACACCGAGGAGCGCGTCAAGGCGATCCTCGAGGTGTTCGAGGCCAAGCTGATCAAGCGCGGCATCTCGCTGCGCAGCCTCGATGCCGGCGAGCCGTTCGCCTCCGGCAAGGAGTATCGCATCGAGACGACAATGAAGGCTGGCATCGACCAGGAGAATGCGAAGAAGATCAGCAAGATCATTCGCGATGAGGGGCCCAAGGGCGTCAAGAGCCAGATTCAGGGTGACGAACTGCGCGTCAGCTCCAAGAGCCGCGACGACCTGCAGGCCGTGATGGCCCTGCTCAAGGGCAAGGACCTCGACGTGGCCCTGCAGTTCACGAACTTCCGCTAGCCGGCGCTCCGCGGGCCACCGGGCCCACCTTCGGGAACCGGGACCAAGATAGAACATGGGCCCAGTTTCCGAGCCCGGACCCGGAAAGGTAGACGCGCGGGCCCGGAAGGGTAGACGCGCGGGCCTCCGGGCCCACCTTATGGCCGTGGGCCCAGTTTATAAACTGGGCCCGTGGACGGGGCCTGGGCCCCGTCCGAGGGGGCGGACTACTCGGCTCGGGAGACGGCCACCATCTCGTCGCGGTCGACGACCTTGATGCGGATGCGGCCCACGGCCTCACCGAGGGCGAGCTCGTGCTGGTCCAGGTTGTGCCAGCCGTCGAGGCCCGTGTAGCGAACGCCTCGCGCATCGAGCAGCTCAACGATGCTCTCCTCCGACGGCGACTCGGGCCGCCACCAGTTGCCGAGGTCGTTGATCAGGTGCTTGATGGTTTCCATGGCGTCACTCTTGGTGTGGCCGATCAGTCCCACCGGCCCGCGCTTGATCCACCCGGTCGCGTAGACGCCGTACATCTGCTGGTTGAACAATCCGCCGGTGCCGGCTGACGGGTCGCGGCGCAGCACCTGGCCTTCACGGTTGGGAATGACGCCGCGCTTCTTGTCGAACGGCACGTCGGGCAGTTCGGATCCGAAGTAGCCGACCGCCCGGTAGACGGCCTGAACCGGGATCTCTCGAATTTCACCCGTTCCGACGACGCCGCCGGCGGCATCCGTTGTGGTGCGTTCCCACCGAAAAGCCGCGACCCGGCCGGTGCCGTCATCGACGATCTCCACGGGCTTGGCGAAGAAGTGCAGGTGCAGGCGGCGGCTGGCCGTGCCGGACTCGCGGGCCCGCCAGACGTTCAGCGTCTTGTCGATCACGAAGACCTGCTTGTTGCTCGCAACGGCGGCTTTCGCGGCCTCGTCGTAGTCGAAGTCTTCGTCGTAGACGATCATGTCGACGTCCCGAAGCTCGCCGACTTCCCGCAGTTCCAGGGGCGTGAATTTAACGGATGTCGGCCCGCGGCGCCCAAAAATGTGCACGTCGGTCACCGGTGACGCCTTGAGTCCGTCATAGACGTTCGCAGGAATCTCGGTCGGCAACAGGTCGTCGGCGTGCTTGATGAGCATGCGGGACACGTCGAGCGCCACGTTGCCATTGCCGATCACGGCGATTTCGCGCGCCTCGAGCGGCCAGGTACGCGGCACGTCGGGGTGACCGTCGAACCAGCTGACGAAGTCGGCGGCGCCAAAGGAGCCGTCAAGTGCGGCGCCCGGAATGTTCAGGTCGGCGTCTTGTACAGCGCCGGTCGCGAAGATGACCGCGTTGTAGTGCTTCTTGAGGTCGTCGAGGGTCACGTCCACCCCGAACCGCACGTTGCCGAACACTCGAATATCGCCGCTGTCCAGCACCCCGCGCAGCGCGGTGATGATGCCCTTGATGCGCGGGTGGTCGGGACTGACGCCGTAGCGCACGAGCCCGTACGGCGCCGGCAGGTGATCGAACAGGTCGATCGAGACCTCAAAATTGCGTTCGGCCTTGAGCAGAATATCGGCGGCGTAGATGCCCGCCGGTCCTGCGCCGACGATGGCCAGTCTCAATTTGGTCACGGAAGATTCCTTACTGCTCGAGCATTCGGGGCACGCCCCAACACGCTCTAGCTGGAGCGCTCGACGATGGACTCGGCGAATCGGGTGAGTGCTTTCTTGACCGAACCGTTCGGCAACGGCGTCAGGGCGGCGACCGCGTCGCGGGCCCAGCCGTGTGCTTCGGCGAGGGTCTCAGCGGTGACGGCGTGCTCGCGCAGCGCGGTGATGGCCCTATCGGCGGCCTCCGTCTGCGCCGAACCGTCGACCATGACGTCGCGTTCCAGCCGGTGCAGTAGATCAGCGGATGCCCCATCACTCACGGCGCGCTCCCGCAACCGAAGCAGGGGAAGCGTGACGACGCCAGCCCGGAGGTCCGTTCCCGGCACCTTGCCGGTCTCCTGCGGCTGCGGCGACAGGTCGAGCACGTCGTCGATGAGTTGAAAGGCCACGCCGATCTTCTCGCCGAAGTCCACGACCGGCTGCTCGTACTCGGCCGGGGCGTTGGAGAACACCACACCGCCCTGGGCGGCCGCGGCGATGAGCGAACCGGTCTTACCGGCCAGCACCTGAATGTAGTGCTCGACCGGGTCTTCACCCGGGCGCGGACCGACCGTCTCCTGAAACTGGCCGAGCACGAGGCGCTCAAAGGTGGTCGCCTGCAGTTTGATGGCCCGTTCGCCGAGGCGGGCCATCAGCTGGCTGGCGCGGGCGAACAGCAGGTCGCCGGTGAGGATGGCGACGGAATTGCCCCACACGGTTTGGGCGCTCGGCACACCGCGGCGTTTGTCGGCGTCGTCCATCACGTCATCGTGATAGAGCGAGGCGAGGTGGGTCAGTTCGATGGCCGCCGCCGCCGTGATCACATCGGGCACAACGCCATCGCCCAAGTGCGCGGTGAGCAGCGCGAGCATTGGACGCACCCGTTTGCCCCCCGCGTTCAGCAGGTAGCGACTGGTGACGGTGGCAATTTCGTTGGCGTAGACCAGCTCGTCGATGAGCGCGGCTTCGACCTTTTCGATACCGGCATCAATGTTCGCGGCCAGGCCGCGGTCGGCGGGGGAAGAGAAAATGCGATCGCCGAGGCCCGCCTGGCTGGTCACCGACGCGCTGCGTCGAATCACGGGGGCTCTGGATTTCACGTAAGTTAGCCTATCGAGTTGATCCGGGGTCAGGATGCCGCGGGCTTGGTTCCGCGGTGCAGCGCCACGATGCCGAGTGTGAGGTTGCGGTAGGCGACGGCGGAGTATCCGGCCGAGCGCAGCCATCCGCTGAGCACCGGCTGGGTCGGCCAGGCCGCGATCGACTCGCCGAGGTAGTCGTAGGCTTCGGCGTTCGACGAGGCGAGGCGCACCACCCGCGGCATGACGTGATTGAGATACGCGAAGTAGCTCTGGCGCACGAGTGAAAGCGGCGGAGTGGAGAACTCGCAGATGACAACGCGACCGCCGGGCTTGGTCACCCGGTAGAACTCGGCGAGCGCCTTCTTCGGTTCGACCACGTTGCGCAGGCCAAATGAGATGGTGACGGCGTCGAACTCGTTGTCTTTAAAGGGAAGGGCGGTGGCGTCGGCCTGCACGAACTCGATGTTCGGGTTGTGCGCGTGGCGATTCTGGCCGACCTCAATCATGCCGGCCGAGAAATCGGCGGCGACGACGTGGGCTCCGCTGTGGGCGAGGGCCGCGCTGGAGGTTCCGGTGCCGGCGGCGATGTCGAGAATGCGCTCGCCAGCCTGCGGGCTGACCGCCTTGGTCGTCGCGAGGCGCCAGAGCGACGCGTTGCCGACCGACAGCAGCGCGTTCGTGCGGTCATAGTGGGCGGCGACCTCGTCGAACATGGCAGCCACCTGCGCGGGCCGTTTGTTCAGGTCTGCTCTATTCACCCCATCATTCTAGGATGCGAACGACCAGCGAAACTGCATGGTTGCCGGGGCACGGATTCGCATAGCTGCAGTGGCGCGGGCGTAGGCTACAGAAGTGAATGTGCAGGCCTTGACGGTCGAAACCTCCCCGATAGCCGATATCCGCCAACTGATCCTGCTGCTCGATGGCCGCTCGCCCCTGCTCTGGATGCGTCGCAACCAGGGTCTGGCCGGCATCGGCTGCGCACTGAGGCTTGAATTCTCCGGCCCCACCCGCATGACGGATGCCGCCGCCGCCTGGAAACAGGTCGCCCGGTTGGCCACCGTGACCGACCCGCTCGCGCGCACCGGCACCGGGCTGCTCGCGTTCGGCGCTTTCGCGTTCGATGAGTCGTCTGTGCAAACCAGCGTGCTGATCGTGCCCGAAATCATCGTTGGCCGCGAAGATGGCCAGTGCTGGGTGACGCGCATCTGGGCGACCGGGCAGAGCGCACCGGAGAACCCGCTCGCGCTGCATCCGCTCGGCGACGAGTATCGCATCGCCTTGCTGCCCGGAGCGCTGCCCCCCGACGGTTTTCGCGCAGCGGTCAGCTCGGGCATTGAGCACATTCGGGCCCAGCAGGTCAATAAGGTTGTGCTCGCCCGCGACCTGGTCGGGCGGGTACCAGCCGAATCCGACCTGCGCCGCGCCATCACCAAACTCGCCCTCGGGTACCCGGACTGCTGGACCTACGCCGTTGACGGCCTCATCGGGTCGAGCCCGGAGACCCTCATTCGCGCCGACCACGGTTCGGTCAACGCCCGCGTGCTGGCCGGCACGATCTCCCGCGGAGCGGATGCCGAGGACGACCGTGAGGCGGCACTGGCCCTGGCCACCTCCTCGAAAGACGGCGACGAGCACGAGTTCGCCGTGCAGAGCGTGCTCAAGTCGCTGCGCCCGCACACCTCGGTGCTCGCGACGAGCGAGATTCCGTTCACCGTGAAGCTGCCGAACTTGTGGCACCTCGCGACGGATCTCGAGGGCACCCTGAGCGACGGGTCGACGTCGCTCGACCTGATCGCGGCGTTGCACCCGACCGCTGCGGTCGCCGGAACCCCCACCGACCAGGCACTGAATCTCATTCGCGAGCTCGAACCGTTCGACCGCGGCCGCTACGCCGGGCCGGTTGGCTGGGTTGGCGCCGACGGCGACGGCGAGTGGGCGATCGCCCTGCGCTGCGCCCAGGTTGCTCCCGAAGGCGGCATCACCGCCTACGCCGGCTGCGGAATCGTGCTGGACTCCGATCCGGAACGCGAGCTCGCCGAAACGAAGATGAAGTTTCGCCCCATCGTGGAGGCCTTCGGCTGACTCCAGCCCCACCCCCGCCGCGCGAGGGGTCGCGAATCGACCCAAGCGAGCGATTTGCGCCCCCCGCTTTGGCGAACCTAGATGTTCAAGACCAGCGCGGGCGTCTGCGCGCGCGAGACGCAGGGGTACATCACACCGAGGGCGTCCTTCTCGGTGTCGTCGAGTATCGAGTCCAAATGTTCGGGAATTCCCTCGACCACGCGCACCTCACAGGTGCCGCAGATTCCCTTACGGCAGGAGCCCAGGATGGGCACGCCATGGGCTTCGAGCGAGTCGAGCAGGTTCTCCTCGGCGGTCACGGTAAATTCCACGCGGCTCTTGCGGCAGGTGACCTGAATCGGCGTGGCCGGCCGGGCCGCCCGCTCGAGGGGAATAAACCGTTCGAGGTGCATCCGGTCAGCAGACACTCGCGCCGCCACGGCGTCCATGAGCGATTCCGGCCCGCAGCAGTAGACCTGAGCCGCGGCGGTGAGGGCCGGGCCGCCGAGAACAGAGTCGAGGTCGAGTCCGCCCAGATTCTCGTCACTCGCGTGCACGATCACCTGCTCGGGGTGCGATGCTTCGAGTTCGGCCACGAACGCCATGGTCTGCCGGCTGCGCCCGGCATAGATGAGCCGCCAGGCGCGCCCGGCCGGAAGCGACTCGATCATGGCCTTGATCGGCGTGATGCCGATTCCTCCGGCGATGAAGAGGTAGTCAGCGGCCGGTTCCAGCTCGAAGTGATTCATCGGCCCAGAAACCGACAAGCTCATGCCCGGGACGAGATTTTCGTGGATCCACGCGCTGCCGCCCGCTGACCTGCCAGTGCGCAAAACTGCAATGTCGTAGTGGTGGCGATTTGCGGGGTCGCCGCAGAGCGAATACTGATTCTGCAGGCCGTTCGGCAGGTGCAGGGTGACGTGCGATCCCGGCTGCCAGATGGGCAGAACACCCCAGTCCGGCAGTTCCAAGCGGATGCCGACGACACCGTCTGCGACGGCCGTCGCGCTGGCCACGACCATGGTGCGGAGGGTCGATTGCAGCGGGGCCGCGGAGGGGGCGGCATCCGTTCGCCGGGGTGTGCCGCCGCGCTTGCCGGCGACGATGCGCAGGATTACGGCGATCGCAGCGACCGAGATCAGTGCGATCGAGACAATTTTGTACCAGAGCGTGCCGACGTCGGTTCCGGTGAAACCAGCGTGAAAGGAGATGAGCAGCAGGGCTGCATAGCTGGCGTAGTGCAGGCCCTTCCAGAACTTTCGCGGCAGTCGCTTGAGCATGAGGGAGGACCCCTGCACGGCCACGAGCAGGTAGAAGGCGAGGATACCGAGGGCGACCGGCAGTGGTTTGAACGCCGTCGCGAACGGCACGAACACCTCAGACGGGGTGAACGACAGCCAGGAATCGATCATGAGCGACACCATGTGCAGGCCGACCATGACCAGAGACGAGCCACCCAGATACCCGTGCAGGTCCTGCAGCCAGGCGGGGTTGTCTACTCGCCGCATGACGCGGGTGGACAGCAGGATGCCCCAGAGCACGGAGGCGGTCATGAGTGCCCAGGCGATCATGGCGCTCGCGCGGGAGATATACCACCAGAGGTGTGGATCGTTCATTGGTACCGGTTCCAGTTCTCGGAGGCGGTGGGGGCACCCGTGTGATCGACGACAAGGCCGGCCGCGCCGACCGTGGGAAGCCAGGCCAGGTAGTCGGCGGTGGGCCTGAGAAATCCGGGCTTGGTGAGGGTTTCGGCGCGGGCGCCGGTAGCGGCGATCACCGACACTGTTTGAATGTTCGTGGCCGCACTGTCATGGGTGCGCGGGTCGAGGATATGGTGGTGCTCGCCGGCTGTCGTCGTGAAGCGTCGTTTACGCTGGCTCGATGTCGCCAGCGCGCCGGTGCCGAGGCGAATGATGGCACAGTAACCGGCGGGGTCAAAAGGGTCTTCGACTCCGAGCCGCCAGGCCTGGCCGTCTGCACCCTGTCCGGAGACCGCAATATCCCCTCCAATCTCGGCGAGTGCGCCACAGGCGCCCTCGTTCATCGCCAGCGCGCAGACCAAGTCCGCGGCGAGCCCTTTGCCGATACCGCCGGCATCCAGTGTCGTGCCGCGCGGCATCCGCACTGTCGTTCCATTGATCTGGATACCGGCCAGGTCACCTGGCGAACGGGCCGTCAAAGGCACGTAGGTGACCCTGCTTGGATCAACGGTCGACGCTGAATAGCCGGCCTCAAGCAGGTCGGGCAACAGCGTGGAATCGTAGTCGCCGCCGGTCAGTTCAGCGCCCGATTGCATGGCACGAATGAGACGCACCGTTAGCTGGTCGACCTCGATTTGACGCCCCTCCGACCAATTCAACCGCGTGATATCGCTGTCGGGCACGAATCGACTCCAGAGCTGCTCGACGCAATCGGCGAGCTCGAAGGTCGCATCCAGCAGGGTAGCGGATGCCCCGACCAGCGTGATTCCTGCGCTCCCGCCCATAAGCGGCTGCCGACGTGACAGCGCTCCCGGCCAGGTTCCCGTTCCGGTGAAGACGGCGCGAACGGCGTCGCGGGCGATGGAGTCGGGCGCCACGTCAGCCACCTGACCCGCCAGACGAGGCCGCGACGGGGGCCGGAGCTGGGGCCGGGGCCGGTACCGACGCGGGAGGTGCCGACGCGGGAGCCGGCACGACGGGCGCTGCGGCTGCTGGCGCTGCGGCTGCCTGGATCGGTGCTGCCGGAGCCGCCAGCTCGGGTGCCGGCACGGCCGGTGCGGCGGAAGCGGGGTCGATGGGCGCCACCGCCGGCAGGACCGTAGCCACGTCGGTCGGCGAGGTGCCCGCTGTGCTGAGCGTCGCGTCACTGGCTGCCGCGCTGATCTGAAATCCGGCGACCATGCCTACGAGCGCAAGCGCGCTCGCCGCCCCGGTGATGTTTCGAGCGTGACGGGCCGGCCGACGACGCTTAGTCATCGTCATCGCTGCCCCCATCGCTGTCGTCGTCGTACTCCGAGGAGCCGCCGGCGTCCTCGTCGTCGTCGTCGTCGTAGGTCCCGGTGGCACCCGATCCGCCCGACGTCGCGTCGACGGGTGTACTCGGCGCTGGCACTGCCGCCGGTGACGGGGTCGTTGCTTCCCCGGAGGATTCCGCGGCTGGTTCCGCCCCGGCATTCGAGCCGGCCGGTCCCGGCACCTCTGGCGACGGAATCCCGCTGGGTTCCGCCATCGGACCCGCGGTGGGCGCAGGCAGCGGCGAAGTCGTCGGCGTGGAAACCGGTTCGAGAACGGTGGTCGCCTGGCCGACCAGCCCGACGGGCGCAAGGGTCAGGGTGTCCGAGTTGACGGCCATCGCCGCGCCGGCCGTTCCGAGTACCCCGATGACCGAGAGCACCATGATCATTTTTGATTTCATGGTTTGAGACTACGAAATCGTCGGTAAACGCCGGCCCGGCGAAGATCCAAGGTTTGTCCAAGAAATCCGACCCGGACCGGCCTCAGCGGGCCACGACCTGCGGGGCCGCCAGACTAGGGTAATGCGAGTTCTAGTGATCGAGGATGACGCCGCCGTTGCCGACGGTCTGATCGACGGACTCAACTACGCCAACTTCGAGACCTTGCGCGTCGCTACCGGCGGGGCCGGGCTAGCCGCCCTCGCCACGTTTCGCCCAGACATCGTGTTGCTCGACCTTGGCCTGCCGGATATGGACGGCACCGACGTGTGCCGCGCCATCCGCTCGAAGGAACAGACCCCGATCATCGTCGTGAGCGCCCGCGACGATGAAATGGACCGCGTGATCGCACTCGAAATCGGTGCCGACGACTATGTGGTCAAACCGTTTGGCATGCGCGAGTTGGTCGCTCGTATTCGCGCGGTGTCGAGGCGCACGGCCAGCCCCGAAACGGACGCCCCGCCCGCCACCGAGCGCCGCTTCGGCCCGCTCGTCATCGATACCCGCGCCCAGCGGGTACTCCTCGCCGACGAGCCCGTGCATCTCACGGCGAAGGAATTCGATCTGCTCGTCTACCTGTCCGATGAGCCCGGGGCCGCGCTGCGTCGGGCCGACATCCTGCATGACGTCTGGGACACCAACTGGTACGGAACGACCAAAACGCTCGACGCTCACATTGCAGCCATTCGTAAAAAACTGGGCGATCCCCGGTGGATCCAGTCCGTGCGCGGTGTCGGATTTCGTTTTGAGCAGCCGACCTTCGCCGAGCCGAACCGATGAAGTGGCGGCTCATGGCGGCCTTCATTTCCGTCACGCTCCTCATGCTGCTCGTGCAGGACGTACCGCTGAGCAACTACCTGCGCAGCGTTGAACGTGACCGCATCATCACCTCGCTCGAGCGCGACGCGTTTGTGCTCGCCGGGCGCAGCGAAGAGGCCCTGGAATCGGCAGTGACCGCCGACGACGCCGCACTGGCGACCCTTGCCCGAACCTATCGCGGAGCCGGCGGCGCCCGAGTAGTCATCGTGAACCCGGCCGGAACGGCAATCGCCACGAGCGACGATGACCAGTCCAGCATCGGCAACGACTACGCCTCACGGCCAGAAATCATGGGTGCCCTCGGCGGGCAAATCATGTCGGGCAGCCGATACTCCGACACGCTTGAACTCCAGCTGCTCTACGTCACCGTGCCCGTGTTCAGCGGTGACCGGGTCTTCGGCGCGGTGCGGTTGACCTACCCGGAGCCGGTGATCAACGATGCCGTCAACGATCAGCTGCGGCTGCTCGGCATCGTTGCCCTGACGACGGTGCTCCTCGCCGGCATTGTCGGCTACATCTTCTCCAGCTCAGTCACTCGCCGGCTCAAGCTCCTGAAAGACGCTACTGGGCGGCTCTCGAACGGCGACCTCAGCGCCCGCGCCGACGAGACCAGCGGCGCCCCGGAGGTTCGGTCGCTCTCACGCTCCTTCAACGAGATGGCCGAACGGCTCGACACGCTGCTGCAGGAACAACGACGGTTCGCGGCGGATGCCTCGCACCAGCTGCGCACGCCGCTCACCGCCCTGCGCCTCAAGTTGGAACGAGCCGGCAGTCTGATGGCTACCGACCCGGCGGGGGCATCTGATCGTCTGGCCGCCGCCGAAGCAGAAGCCGACCGGCTCGGCACCATCGTCGAAGGCTTGTTGCTGCTCAGCCGTACGGAGGGTCAACCGACGACACTCGTGACCGTCGACCTCGCGGAGATTGCTCGTGAACGGGTCGAGCAATGGCATCCGCTCGCCCAGGAATCCGGGGTCACAATTCGCTTCGACGGCCCGGCCACTGCGCTCGTGTCGGCGGTGGCCACCGCCGCGGAACAGATTCTCGACAACTACCTCGACAACGCCCTCTCGGTCAGCCCCGGCAACAGTGTGATCGTCGTCCGCGTCACTGAGAACAAGTCCGCTGCGCGGCCGGACCGCGCCGGTCGTTCGCACGCGGCGCCCCTGACGGAAACGGTGCAGCTCGAGGTGCTCGATGAGGGTCCCGGCCTGAGCATCGAGGAGTGCTCGCGCGCGTTCGACCGGTTCTGGCGGGCCCGCTCCGACAGCACCGGCAGCGGACTCGGCCTTGCCATCGTTGCGCAGCTGGCCAAAGCGAGCCATGCCACCGCAACGTTGACGCCGCGCGGTTCGGGCGGACTCACCGCCTCCGCCACCTTCATGGCCGCCCGGCCGGCGCCTGAAAGCGGGTGAACGGTTGCCTCGGAGTTCCTGAAGCAGCAGCCCACCCGCTCTCGCGGCTACTTCCAGCGCCAGGAATCGATGGCGGCGGCGATGATCTCCTCCCCGTTGTCTTCGGGAATGACGAAGGAGATCAGGAAGAACTTCACCGGCTCCCCGGCTGACTGGTATATGTCCGGGGCGAAGACGGTGAGGAACGCCTCGGTGCGGGTGTTCTCAGCGGTGCTGATCATGCGGGTGAGGTTGGCGTCGACGCCGTCGAGGGTGACGGCTTCTTTCAGGCTCGTTACCTCGCCGGCTTGGGGAAAGTAGCTCTGATTCAGAAACTCGACCATGTCGTCGAGGCTGCCGCCGGGCACCCAGTCGTCGGTGCTGGCCACCGCCACCGGCTCCACCAGTACGCTCCCGAGGATGCTGCCCACGCCGGTCTTGTGGATGACGCCGTCGGCATCGCGTTCACCCCAGAGTTCCAGGGTGGTGATACAGGCATCCGTCTTCTCAGCGGATTGGTTGCTGAGAAAGTCGCCCGGCCCGTTGAAGGAATAGCAGGGCGTGATGACGGGCTGGGCATCGGTGAGCACAGCCGTGCCGATACCCGAATTCACCAGCGCGACCACGACCACAATGGTCACGAGCACGTTGGCCAGCACGGCCAGGGAAGATCCGATCAGGCCCGCGAGCCCGAACGATCTGCCGCCCGGCCTGCGCATTGCCAGGATTCCGAGGATGATGCCAGCGACACCCAGCAACAGTCCTAGAATCGGAATCCAGCCGATGACGAAGGCGCTGATGCCCACGATGAGCGCCGCCAGAGCGAGGCCGCCACGACGTGTCGGTGGGTGTGGTGTTTGTCCGGGTGTCTGCCCGGGCGCGTACTCAGGGAGGCCGCCGGTCTGCGGAGGCCCCTGGGGCGAATCGGTCATCTGGGCCTCCCGGCATCCGTGTGTCTTCAACGGTACCAAGCGGCCGCCTGAGCATCCGCTCGCCACAAATCTGTGGATAACTCGCCCCAACCTCGCGAGAGTGGAGATAGCGGCGCCGCTAGCGAAGGAGAGGCACCTCGAGGATCGTGGGACGGGTGGGGGCACCGGTGAGGGCGCGCTCCAGGTCGGCTCTAGTCGCGGCGAACTCGTAGTCCCAGCCGTAGGCAGCGGCGAGCGACTTCAGGTCCACCTTCCGCGGGGTATACAAGACCCGCTCCATCGCCTCAGCGGGAGCCGTCGCGGCTACCTCGAGGCCGTCGAAGATGCTGCCGCCACCATCGACGCCGACGATGACCTGCAGCCGGGGCTCGGCTTCGCCCGGGGCCAGCAGCAGCGATCCGACGTCGTGCAGAAAAGTGAGGTCGCCCAGCAGAGCCCGGGTCACGCCCGCCGAGCGCGGTTCCGGTTCGGCCTGGCTGGCCAGCGCCACACCGAGCGCGGTGGCAATGGTGCCATCGATGCCAGCCAGACCCCGGTTGGCGCGCACGGTGATCTTCTTGCCTGGCACGCGCTTGTCGGCCTCGCGAATAAGCCGGGACGCTCCGAGCACGAGCCGGTCATGCGGCCAGGATGCCCGCCACACCGCGTCGACGAGCAGCGCCCGGGTGAGCGGCGCACGCAAGACGGCCAGTTCGGCACGGGTGATGCCGCGCTTGTCGATCGGCACCCGGCCTTCGCCAGCCGCCGCCTCGGCGAGGGCACGGCTGGTCCTGACCCACCGGCCGAGCCATTCGCGGCCGGCCGGTGTGCGTGCGACCGCAGTGCAGGCGGCATCCGCTCCGACCGAGCGGGTGAAGGCGCGTGCAGCGTGGCCCGGGTTGTACCATTCGAGGCCGGTCGGGGCGACGACGATGGTCTCGACGCCGTCGCGCATGATCAGGGCCGGAATCTCCCGGCTGAGGGTAGGGTGCCCGAAGACGATCACCCGTTCCACCTCGCCGCCGAGGTCGACAGCGGCGAGCAGCTCGCGGTAGTGCACGATCAGGTTCGGCCCGAATCGGGCGCCGCTCGAGACTTCGGCCAGCAGCGGCCAGCCGCCGGCGTGCGCCAGCTCTTCGGCCGCGGGCCCGGCGCCGTCGCCGGCCACGACCACGGTGCGCGGCCCCGGAGCGAGCAGCATGGCCGGCCCGTCGGGCAGCGCGTCCGGCCCGGCGGCAGGCTCAGCCGCGGCCCCAGCGGGAATCATCGGCAGTCCGACCGGCACCGCAGCCGACAGCGGCTCGCGAAAGGCCAGGTTGAGCTGGGCGGGGCCGGGAGCTGCGTTGACAACGCCGGTGGCAGCATCCATCGCCTGCCGGGCGAGCGCCACGGCGATGGTGGCCTCATCGGGTTCGCCGACCGGTGCCGGAACGTCGAGGCACAGCCGGGTGGCAACCCCGAACAGGCCAGCCTGCACGGTGGTCTGGTTTGAGCGGATGCCGCGCAGCTCGGCCGGGCGGTCGGCCGTCAGCAGAATCATCGGCACTCCGGCATGGTGGGCTTCGAGCACGGCCGGGTGCAGGTTCGCGACGGCGGTTCCCGAGGTCACCACGACGAGGGCGGGCAGACCGGTCTCGAGGGCGAGGCCGACGCTCAAAAATCCGGCGCTGCGTTCGTCGGTGCGCACGTGCAAGCGGATGCTCCCGGCCCGTTCCAGCTCAGCCGCGGCCAGGGCGAGCGCCTGCGAGCGAGCGCCGGGGCACAGCACGAGGTCACGCACGCCGAGCCGAACGAATTCGTTCAGGAGGGCGACGCTGAAATCGGTCGCCGGGCTACGGGGGTTGCGGGTGGACCGCTCAGGCATCCCGACGGCCAGGCTGTTCGCCCTCGCCCGGTTCGTTCTTCTTCTTCGTCGGGTCAACGCCGGCCGTACCAGCGGTGCCACCCTTGCCCGGCGTCGGGTCGTTCTTGTCGAGGTCCGCGAGGTCCTGCTCCATGCGACGGATGCGCTCTTGCTGGTCTTTTTCGTTGAACGGACGGTTCTCGCCGCTGTCCGTCTTCACGCTGCCGCCGTTGTTAAGACCACGCAGGAACTCTAAATCGTCATCCGGGGCAACGGAACGAAAGGACCGCGTGGTCGGGGTGGCGCGGCCGTGGCCGACGAGCAGCCAGAGCAGCGGGCCAATCAGCGGCACCAGCACGATGACGAAAATCCAGACCCAGCGCGGCAAGCCGCGAATGCGCTTGCGGTCGAACACAGCACACTCCACGAGGGTGTAGACGGTGAGGATGACCAGGGCTAGTCCTAGTCCGATCAAGAGCTTGGGCATAACTAGATTGTAAGCCGTTTGACCGTGAGAGACATGTGCGCCCACTCAGCCGCGGCATTCTAAGCTAGATCCATGAAATCCGTGGCCCCCTGGCTGTACTACTCCGTGTTGCGCGTCTTAATGTTTGCCGTTCCACTGGCGATTCTGCTGTCTCTGGGATTCTGGCCCTGGGCATCCGCTGTAATCGCCGCCTTGATCGGGCTGTGCCTGTCGTACCTGTTGCTCGGCAAATCGCGTGAGAGCGTTGCGCGCGACCTCTACAAAGCGCGGCACCCCGACAAGGAGCCGGTGAACCCGGATTCCGAGATCGAGGACTCGGCGTTGAACGCCGCTGAGCAGCAGTCCAACCCCGTGCAGGCCAACTCAGAACGCGAAAGCAAGTCCCAGTAGCAGCCCGTAGGCCAGCGCCGCGAGGCTCGTCAGTTTGAGGGCGAGGATGAGTTCCTTTGCCGACGTCGCGGTGATGGTGATGAGGCAGGCGGGCAGGGCCAGCAGCAGAACGAAGAACGTGAAGATTCCGAGCGGGTAGACCAGGCTGAACAGTCCGGAGATCACGAACGGCAGCAGCAGGAAGACGCAGAACACGACCCGGGAGGCCCTACTGCCGATGCGCACGGCAAGGGTGCGCTTGCCGGCGGCCTTGTCGGGCACGATGTCGCGCAGGTTGTTGACCATGAGCACGGCGCAGGCGATCAGCCCGATGGCGACGCCGCCGAGCACGCTCTCGGTGGTGAAGTCGCCGACCTGCACGTAGGTCGTGCCAGCGGTGGCGACGAGGCCGAAGAAGACGAACACGAATAGTTCGCCGAGGCCGAGATAGCCGTACGGCTTCTTGCCGCCGGTATAGAACCAGGCGGCGGCGAGGGCGACGACTCCCACCAGCAGCAGCCACCAGTACTGGGTCAGAATGACGAGCGTCAGGCCGGCCACGGCCGCGAGGCCGAAGCAGACCAGCGCGACGCGCAGCACGGTGCGCGGGTTGGCGACACCGCCGCCGGTGAGCCGGGATGGCCCCACGCGAAAGGCGTCGGTGCCGCGAATACCGTCGGAGTAGTCGTTGGCGTAGTTGACGCCGATCTGCAGCAGCAGGGCCACGGCGAGCGCGAGGAGCGCACGCACCGGGTGATAGACACCAGGGCCACTCGCGACGATGGCGGCGCCGGTGCCCAGCAAAACAGGAGCGATGGCGAGCGGCAGGGTGCGCAGGCGGGCACCGGAGATCCAGTCAGAGGCCGTCGCCGGCTTCACCTTCGCCGGCCCCTTGCGGGGCGGTCCGTTCTTATACGCCGGGTGGCCCGATTTGCCGCTGCCCGCGGCCTTACCGGTCTTTGGAGCGCGAAGATCAGCGCCAGCCAGTGTCGCCTGGGGGTTCAATCGTTGTTGTTTGGGCCTGACCGGCCGAGCTCCTTGTGCCACGCCCCCATGCTACTGGCCACTCACGTGCAAAGCGGGCAGCTGCGCGGTCAGCGCTCTGCGGTCGGGCTTGCCCGAGGTCAGCATCGGAATTTCCGCCACCCGCACGATGCGCGCTGGCCTGGCCGCGCGCCCCAGCGCCGCCACAACGGATGCCGCCACCCCGGCATCATCCGCAGCCTCCCCGGCCACCACCACGACCGGCACCTGGCCCCACTTCTCGTGGTCAACACCGATCGCAACGGCCTGTTCGAAACCCGGGCATGAGCGCACGACGCGTTCGACGGCATCCAGGGACACCTTTTCCCCGCCGGAAATGATCACATTGTCGGCCCGACCGAGCACCGTGACGCGTCCGTCGACGATTTCGCCGAGATCGCCGGTGCGATACCAGCGCACGCCGTGCTCCAGCTGAAACCGGTCAGTGGTGCGCGGGTCATCATCGAGGTACCCCTCGGCGAGCACCGAACCGGACAGTTCAAGCTGCCCGTCCACGACCCGCACGAGGGTGTCGCCAATCGGCATACCGTTGTAGATGCAGCCTCCAGCGGTCTCTGATGAACCGTAGGTGCGCACGACCCGCACGTCTTGCTCGGCCGCCCGGGCGATCAGATCGGGTCGAATCGCCTGCCCGCCGACCAGAATCGCGGTGAAGCGACGCAGCACGGCCAACAGGGCCGGGTCATCCGCTGCGTCGAGCAGGCGCGCCAGCTGCACCGGAACCAGCGCAGTGTAGCGCAGCGGCTCGGTCATGGTCTCGGCCAGCCGCCGAAATTGCTGCGGATCGAAGTGACCAGGCGGCAACACGACGGGGCTGGTTTCGGACGCAATTGAGCGCACGAGCACCTGTACCCCGGCGATGTAGTGCACGGGTAGGGCGAGCAGCCACTGGCCGGCTCCGCCAAGGGCAACGGCCGAGGCAGCGGCGCCGGCGAGCAAGGCGTTGGTGGCGAGCATGACGCGTTTGGGTGCCCCGGTCGATCCCGAGGTCTCGATGACGACGGCGACTCGCTTCGGCACGTCGCTGAGAGTGACCGCGGCACTGCCCACCGGCACCGGCAGCACAGCCGGCCCGCTGCCGGCGAGCGCAGCTCGCAACACGGTCAGAAAGTCGAGCGGATGCTCCGGCGCCAGCGCCCGCAGCGCCCTCACGAGTGCGCTGTCACGGCCCGGAAGCCCGCTGAGAAGGGTTCGGACACCTGTTCGCTCATGGTGTCAGCCTACGCGGCGAGGCTGCCGACATCTCAAATTTTGCAACTCGTAAGATTAGGGGTTGAGAAGACGAAAAAACCTCAGTTACTGTGGACCAAACAAGAAGTCAACCCCTTGTCATCCACCCCGTTCGGGGGTGTACTAATGACTTGGAAAGTACGGGGAGGTCGCCATGAAAAGCACGAACGGCAGCACGAGCAAATGTGGGGGCACAGAGCCATGACAAACACCGTTCAGGAATCACGCACCACGACCGCCACGCCTCGTCGCACCGTCTCCCCGGGTAATTACAACGCCGCCTCAACGGATGCCTTCGGCGATTACCTGCGGCGCATAGGCAAGGGGAGCCTGCTCAACGCCGAGCAGGAAGTCGATCTGGCTCGCCGCATCGAGGTCGGGCTGTTCGCCGAGGCTCGGCTGCTGCAGGGTGTCGGTACGCGCGATTCGGCCGACGAGCGCGAACTCGCCTGGCTCGTGCATGACGGGCGCCGTGCCAAGAATCAGTTCATCGAGGCCAACCTGCGTTTGGTCGTGAGCATTGCCAAGCACTACTCCGGTCGCGGTGTGCCCATCATGGACCTCGTGCAGGACGGCAATATGGGGCTCGTTCGCGCCGTCGAAAAGTACGATTTCATGACCGGCTACAAGTTCTCTACCTACGCCACCTGGTGGATCCGCCAAGCCATTCACCGGGGCATGGCCGACAAGTCGCGCATGATCCGCATCCCGGTGCACACCGCCGAGAAACTCAACAAGATCAAGCGCATCCGGCGCGACCTGACCAGCGTGCTCGACCGCGACCCCACAGCACGCGAAATCGGCGAGGCCGCCCAGCTTCCCGTACGCGACGTGCTTCGACTGCTGCAATATGACAACGAACCGATCTCCCTGCACACCCCCGTCGGCGATGGCGCCGGGGACATGGCCGAGCTCATCATTGACGATGACCTCCCCCAGCCCGACGAACACGCCACTCTGACCCTGCGGGCGGCAGACATCCGCTATTTTCTTGACACGCTGCCGCCGCGGGAGCGTTCCATTCTGAGGGCCCGGTTCGGCCTCGACGGCAACGAGCCGCGCACCCTCGACCAGATCGCCCATATCGAGGGAGTAACTCGGGAGCGGGTGCGGCAAATTGAGAAGCGCGCCCTGGCCCTGTTGCATGTACCGCGGCTGGAGCACTACCTGAGGGACTAAGGCGCCGACCGCACCGATTGCACGCGAGCAGGAGCGAGACATGGGAAAGCTGACCTACGACTCCACCCTCACCGCGGACTTCGACGATCGGGTACTGGCGCATATTCAGGTTGTCATCGGCGCAAAGCTGCGCCGTGGGGAATCGTTCTACTTCAGTTGGCGCGACGACCCGCAGGCTGGCGACGGCCGCAGCACGATCTGGCTGCACCCCGGCATCCCCATCGCCTACAAATACTTCGGCAGTCGCTCACCCACCCTGAACCGCGACTGGATCGAAGTACTCATGGCCACGGCCAATTCTTCCGCCGGATTGCAGATCGTTCCGGAACCCCGCTCTGGAGGCGCACAAACGTCGGCTGCACAATCGAGTTCAGTGAAGGACGAACCATGAACCGCATCGACATTGTCTATGGCGGCAAACCGTATTCGATCGGCGGCCGTTCCATTGAAGCAGTCCAGGTGGAGATCGACGGCGCCCTGGGCGCCGGGCTCCCGTACTGGTTGCGCGTGAACAGCGGTGAAGGCCGGTTCGAAGACGCCTATTTGCTTATCGCGCCCGGCATCGCCGTGGCGATGGTCAACGTCAAGCCGAACGGTGTCGATCACGATCACGACGGTGATGAGCTGCACGAACAGGATTAGCGCCCCGCTCTGGCCGTCTATCCAGCCGGAGGCTGACACACTGGAACCATGATGACCTCACTGGATGCCACGGTCCCCCCCCTGGAAGAGCTTCTCGGTTCCGCACACGTCGTCTCACTGAAACTGTTCGACCGGTTTCGCGGGTTGGACAGCCGGGAAGCACTGCTGTTAGAAGGCCCGGAAGGCTGGACCGAGTTCTCGCCATTCGTCGAGTATGACGATGCCGAGGCCGCCAACTGGTTGCGGGCCGCGATCGACTTCGGCTGGCAGGGCACTCCCCACGCGCTGCGCACGAGCATTCCGGTCAACGCCACCGTGCCCGCCGTTCCGGCCGAGAAGGTGGCCGAGGTACTCGCCCGTTTTCCCGGCTGCCGCACCGCGAAGGTCAAAGTCGCCAGCCCCGATCAGACCCTCGCGGACGACGTCGCCCGGGTAGCCGAGGTGCGCCGCGTGCTCGGCCCTGAGGGGCGCATCCGCATCGATGCGAACGGGCTGTGGAACGTCGACGAAGCCGAACACGCCATTCATGCGCTGAGCGCTTTCGACCTCGAGTACGTCGAGCAGCCCTGCATGACCGTGCCGGAGCTCGCCGATATCCGTCACCGCACGACCTATCTGAGCGTGCCGATCGCCGCCGACGAGAGCGTGCGCAAGAGCGGCGACCCGCTTGCCGTAGCCAGGGCCGGCGCCGCCGACATTCTGGTGATCAAGGCGCAGCCGCTCGGCGGCATCCGTGCAGCGCTGTCCATCATCGGCCAGACCGGACTGCCGGTCGTCGTCTCCAGCGCCCTCGACACGTCGATCGGACTGTCGATGGGCGCGCACCTGGCAGCATCCGTTCCGGGGCTTTACTTCGACTGCGGTCTCGGCACGGCGTCGTTGCTGGCCGAAGACGTTACGACCGAGCCGCTGCTGCCGGTCAATGGCGCCGTCCCGGTGCGCCGGGTCGTGCCTGATGCCGCGCTGCTAGCGCAGCACGCGGCCAGCCCCGAGCGCCGCGACTGGTGGCTAGCGCGCTTAGCGCGCACCCACGCGTTGATCGCCGCCGAGTAGCCCGGGATTCTTCCTGCGAAAGCGGAAAAACGTTGCTTCAGACCGACCGAAGCAACGTTTTTCCGCTTTCGCGTCGTTAACGGCTACAGGCCCGAATAGGCGTGCAGGCCCTTGAAGAACACGTTGACGATGCCGAAGTTGAACATGACGGCGGAGAAACCGATGATCGCCAGCCAGGCTGAGCGTGATCCGCGCCAGCCGCGGGTCGCGCGGGCGTGAATATAGCCGGCGTAGATGACCCAGATAATGAACGTCCACACCTCTTTGGTGTCCCAGCCCCAGTACCGGCCCCAGGCCTTCTCGGCCCAGATCGAGCCGGCCATGAGGGTGAAGGTCCACAGGATGAAGCCGATGATGTTGATGCGGTAGGCCAGGTTCTCCAACGTTGCCGACGACGGCAGCGTGGCCAGAAAACGAAGGCGCAGAGCGGATGCGATCGGCCCGCGAGGCGCGGCCGCCCCCTCCAGTACGTGGTTCTCCCGCCGGGACTGCAACAGTTGCACGGCCGACAGGGCAAAGCCCAAGGCGAACATTCCGGTGCCGAGTGACGCCACGAAGACGTGGATCACGAGCCACGCTGACTGCAGAGCCGGCGGCAGCGGAGCGACCTCCACGTAGAACTGCAGGGCAGCGATGCCGAGCAGTACGAGCACGAGCCCGGTAACGAAGGTTCCGAGAAAACGCAGGTCGGAACGGACCAGCACGATCAGGAACACCGTCATGATGAGCAGGGTTCCGGTCATGGCGAACTCGTACATGTTCGCCCACGGCACCCGGTCAGCGGCGAAGCCTCGCATGATGGTGGCCGCGAGGTGCAACGCCCAAGCCAGCACGGTCAGGGCGACGCCCACGCGAAGGCTCGACGACCGGCCGTATGGCAGCGCGGCGTCATTGTCCATGCGGGCGCTGATCCGGCTCAGTACGGGCCGCTTCAGCGCCGGTCGCTCGAGGGTTCGGGTGCTGCCGACGGAGGCGGCGGAACCCGCTGATGAGGCGGCATCCGCTTCGATCGAATCGGCCTCTTCGATCGCACCGACGGCACTGGACCGGCGGGCCAGGTCGATCGCGAAGGCGATGAAGGCGAGGGCGTAGACGGCCATCGCCGAATACAGCGCGTAGAGCGAGTACGAATTGAGCAGTGCGGAGTCAGTCAGATTCACGATGTAAGCCTAAGTCGATTCGGGGGTGGTGGCGACGGTTTGGTGGGAGTTGAGCAGTTTCAGGTGCCGGTCGGCTACGGCCGTGACGGCGGCCTCGAGGGCCGGGTCGTCGCCGCGGGCGAGGCCGGCGTACTCGAGCTGCACGGTGCCGTCGGCGCGGGTCGTTGCCTTCACCCAGACTCGGCGGCGCGGCACGAGCAACCCGGTGAACAGGCCGAACAATACGAGCGTGGAGAAGGAGATGAGCCAGATCTGCGTCGGGTCGTAGTGGATATCGAAGCTGGCAAAGCGCGAAACCGACTTGGTGAAGTCACCGGCGGCCGACGCGGCCGGGTCATTGTCGACGAAGCTGACCGTGCCGAGGCCGTTCGGCAACTCGGCTGAGGCGCCCGGCTTGAGTTCGATCGATTCAACTCCGGTTTTGCCGCCGGTTTGCTGGGTCAGAGTGTCGGTGACGAGCGAATAGACGGATGTCGGCACACCGGCATCGAGACCGAGGTCGCCGGTGTACACGTTGAGGGTCAGCAGCGGATATTCGAGATCGGGGTAGCTGGAGAAGTTCGCTCCCGACGCCGCTTTGTCCTGGGTGGGATAGAAGAAGC
This sequence comes from Cryobacterium flavum, assembly GCF_900103805.1. Classification (GTDB taxonomy): domain Bacteria; phylum Actinomycetota; class Actinomycetes; order Actinomycetales; family Microbacteriaceae; genus Cryobacterium; species Cryobacterium flavum. The sequence goes on from NZ_FNIB01000005.1 coordinate 323,181, forward strand.
CAATCATGCCGAGCTGTTCGGCCAGGCCGTCGGGAACCTTCACGATGCCCAGCGAGGTGAGGTTGGCGTCCTGCGGCAGGAACGGCACCGAATCGGAAAACACGACGGTGCCGTCGGGGGCCGTGACCTGAATGGTCGGTGCGTACCCGTTGCCGAGCAGGTAAATACTGGTGCCGTTGGTGCGCAGCGGTCCGTTGACCTTGACGACGCCGGGCTCTGGAGCCTCGCCCTTGGGGGTGACAGTGACGTCGGCGGTGAAGTCGATCGGCTGCCCGTAGGCCTGCAGGTTCTGCTGTTCGTAGGAGACCGAGAAGTCGTCGAGGCTCAGCGTGTACGGGTCGAGGGTGGTGTCATCGAAGAAGCGCCCAGGGTTGAAGGAGTCGTAGGCGAGCAGGGTGTTCACGAAGGTCTGGCCTTCAACCAGCACGCGCTGGCCGGCGAAGCCGTAGCCGCCACCGAAGCCGACGGTCACCAGAATGCCCACGAGCGCCGCGTGAAAAACGAGGTTGCCGGTTTCCCGTAGGTACCCACGCTCGGCCGAAACGGATGATTCGGTGTCGGAATCGAAGCGGGCGACGCGGTAGCCGCTGGATTTCAGGACCGTGCGGGCGTGGGTGATGGCGGTGGCGGCATCCGCTTGCGCCGGCGCGTCTCGTTCGGTGAAACCCGATAGTCGGGAGAGCCGGGCCGGCGTGGTCGGCGGCTTGGCGCGCAGGGCCTGAAAGTGGTGCTTGGTGCGCGGAATGACGCAGCCGATGAGCGAGATGAACAGCAGCAGGTAGATCGCCGAGAACCAGGCCGACGTGTAGACGTCGAAGGCCTGCAGCTTGTCAAGGTTCGGCGCGAGGTCGGGGTTGTCGGCGAAGTACTGGGTGACGCCGTTCGGGTCGGAGCTACGCTGCGGCACGAGCGACCCTGGAATGGCCGCGATGGCGAGCATCAGCAGCAGGAACAGCGCGGTGCGCATGCTCGTGAGCTGACGCCAGAACCAGCGCAACCAGCCGGTCAGGCCGAGTTTGGGCTGCACGACGCCGGGCCCCTGTGTCTGCGGGCGGGAATCGTAGTGGTCAGATGGCCGGGACAAAGTTGCCAATCACCCCTTGCAAATCGAGGAGCCAGGTGTTCCAGATGCCGCTCACCATGAGTACTCCGATGACGACGAGCAGAATCCCGCCGAACAGGTTGATGGCACGAATATGCCGTTTCAGGAATGCGACCGATCCGGTGGCCCAGTTGAGTCCGAGAGCGATCAATAGGAACGGAATTCCGAGGCCGAGAGAATAGAACAGCGCGAGCAGGCCGCCCTGCCAGGGCGATCCGGTGCCGAGGCTGAGCGAGTTGATGGCGGTGAGGGTGGGGCCGGTGCACGGCGTCCAGCCGACCGCGAAGACCGCGCCGAGCACCGGCGCTCCGGCCAGGCCCATCTTCGGGCGCCAGTTGGTCTTGATGGTGCGTTGCATGGCACCGAACTGCCCGACGAAGACCAGACCGAGCAAAATGACCACGACACCGGCAATGCGGGTGATCAGGTCGCGATAGGAGTTGAGCCAGAACCCGGCGGCACCGAACACGACTCCGGTGAGCACGAACACCACGGTGAAGCCGAGCACGAACAGGCCCACGCCGGCGAGCAGCCGGGTGCGGCCGCGCCGGTCACGCTTGGACGCGCCGGTACGTCCATCGGTGAAACCACCGATATAGGCGAGGTACCCGGGTACGAGCGGCAGAATGCACGGCGAGGCGAAGGACACCAGCCCGGCAAGCAGTGCGATGGGAATGGCGAAGAGCAGCTGACCGCTGAAGACGATCTCTCCGAAGGGATTGTTCACTCGGTCGTGCCAGTCTCCGCGATCGTGTCCCGAATCAGGGTTTCCAGAATGGACGGCGAGGTGACCTGGCCGAGAATGCGCGCAGCGACCCGGCCTTCGGCATCGAGCACGAGGGTGGTGGGTACCGCGTTGGGCGGGATACTGCCGCTGAAGGCGAGCTGCATGGCTCCGGTATCGACGTCGAGCACCGAGGGGTAGGTCACGCTGTAGGTGTCGTTGAAGGCGATGGCGTTCGGCGCCTGGTCGCGCACGTTGACGCCGAGAAAGCTTGCCCCGTCGTTTTCGAACTGGGCGTTCAGGCTTTGCAGGTCGGATGCCTCGGCGCGGCACGGCGCGCAGCTCGCGTACCAAAAGTTGACGACGAGAACTTCGCCGAGCTTGTCAGCACTCGTCACGGTCTCGCCCGTCTCGGTCACGCCGGAGAAGTTGATAGCGTCACCGCGATCGGCGAGGGCGATCTCGGTGACGCTGCCGTCGCCGGCGATGAAGCCCTTGCTCGAGCCCTCCCGGTACTGGTCGGCGAGCGGGTCAGAAGAGCAGCCGGCGAGGAGCAACGCGGCGGCCGCGAGTGCGATCAGTGGAAGGCTGCGGCGGTTCATACGGCACCCACATCGTTGCTCGGGTCGAGAAGGGCCAGTGCCGGGCTGGCGTAGGCGGTTTCGGCGAAGTGATCGCCGTGCCAGGAGAGGGTGGTGATGCTCGACAGGTCGCAGCGGCGTTGACGCGGGTCATGGGCGAGCCGCTCATGGGCGAGGGAGCGGTGCACCATCCAGATCGGCAGCTGGTGGCTGACCAGCACGACGTCGCCCTCGTCGACCGAGTTCCAGGCCTCGTCGATCGCCGCAAGCATCCGCTCGGAGACGGCGCGGAACGGTTCGCCCCAGCTCGGCTTCAGGGGGTTGATCAGGGCCGGCCAGTTGCGCGGGTCGCGGAGCGCGCCGCCCTGGCCGCGCATCCGCTTGCCTTCAAAGACGTTGGTCGGTTCAATGATGCGTTCGTCGGTGTCGATCGACAGCGAAAAAGCTGTCGCGACCGGGGCGGCCGATTCCTGCGCGCGCTGCAGCGGCGAGGCGATGACGCGCACGACCGCGCGGCCGCGTTCGACCAGTTCGTCGGCGGCGGTGGCCGCCATGAGCACGCCCAGCTCGGAGAGCCGGTAGTTCGGCAGCCGTCCGTAGAGCACGCGTTCGGGGTTATAAACCTCACCGTGACGCACGAGATGCACTTGACTGGCTACCACCCGACTAGTCTACGGAGGGACCAGCCTTGAAACCGCCGTGAGAGCGCTCAGGCGTCAAGAATGCTGATGCTCCGAGCGAGGTCATCCACGATCGGCAGCAACTCGGTCATCAGCGCAATGTTGAAATTGGCGGCGATCACCACCACGTCCAGGTCGTCACCCTTCCACGCATACTGCGCAATCGCGGCAATGTCATGATCGGGCTCCCCCACGTCGGCGTAGCGGATGGTGCGCACCCCGTCACCGAGCAGCTCCGACGAAAACGTGGTCGCCGTGACGGGGCTCGTCGCGGCGGGGTCGTGCACCGCCGCGAGGTCGTCGAGGGTCAGCTCGGCTGAGCTGGCGGGGTACAGCACGCTCACAAAGAAGACGTACTCCGCCGGGTTCGCCAGGTAGACAAAGCGCGACTCGGTTTCTGGGCAATCGTTCGCAATCGAGTGCAAGGATTCGTCGATCCAGCGCGCGGTGGCCGCATCGAGGGTGTGGGCATCCGTCAACAGTCCCGTGATTGTGCCGGCCCAGTCGTCGAGGTGCGCGAATTGGTTCCAGGGCCATTCCTCGGGAACGTAGAGCCAGAGGTCACGATCAAAGTCGACCCGAATGGTTGCTGTCATGCCCAAACCACCGATTCCATCATGACGTCGAAGAGCTCGGTGAGCGCTTCGACTATTGGTTCGAACTCCGCGATCGGCGCTCCGGAGACCGTGAGCGCTGACACCAGGAAGCTCCCCGGTGCGCCGGGGACCGGCCAGCTGTAGTGCACCGTACGCACGGCGGCCACTGTGAGGCGACCGTTTCCGTCCGGCGCACGCGGCAGATCAACAATTTCTCGCACGCAGCGCCCGGCCCTGGTGCGGGCGACCGTCGCGTTCGGTCCACTGGGCTGCATTCGTTCCGCCAAAAGGGCGACGGCAGTGTCTGACGGAGCGTCGGTGCGCACCTCGCTCATCACGATTCCTGCTGAAACTGGAACCAGCCACGGCATAGCCAGTGGAAACACGAGGTCAAGCCCACCGGCTCGGCGCGCTTCTGCCGCGATGGTGCGCAGGCCGGCCCCGAGTCGTTTCTTCTGCGGGCCGTACGTGTCAGTGGGCAGGCCGGCAAATTGTCGGTCGACCAGATTCGTAATGGCAGCATCCGCCGAGTCGCCTACCGGAATCAGAACCCAGCCCGGGGGAAGTACGAGTCGGTAGGCGCATCGAACACGCGGCGCCGATATTGCAGCTGGCTGCGGCGAAACGGATTCAGGCATCCGCCGACGCTGGCTTCCCTGCGCGGCGAGTGCGCACCGATGGGCCGTCACGCCAGGCCAGCGGAACGAGATGCACCCAGCCCAGGATGTCGCGTACGACGAAGAGCAGCCACGCCACGAGGTAGACAAACAACGCCAGCGTGCCTTCGTTATGGATGCCGGGAGCGCCGAAATAGGCGGTGCCCAACGGAATGGAGAACAGGAAGGCCACGAAGGCAAACCAGGCGAACGTGGCGCGCCCCGGTTTGGGAAACCGTCGCAGTGGCAGCGGGATGGTCCAAATAGAGAGGAACAGCATTCCGGCTGCCGGGATGAACAGCGTCCACGATTGGGGGTTGAACGCCGGATACTCGGCGCTCCAGCCGAAGAACCCGCCCTGTTCCTCGGTCGGCGTCGAGCCGGTCAGGAGTCCGAGCACCGCGATGACGAGCGCTGGCCCCATACAGACAATGACGAAAAACACCAGGGACCCGAAGAACACGCGGTCCGAGACACGGAGTGCCCGCTTCTGCCAACCCGGCTTCACCATGACGATCCCACTCTCCATGTTGCCTGGTCGTTGACCTGCTTGTACCAATCGTCGAGGGAGGCACCCGCGTTGAGGACGTTATCAATGGCGTCGGGCATAACGGGGTTGAGTACCTGCGCCGGGAGTCCGAGCTGATCGAGGGCCAAATTCGCCCCCTTGAGCAGGGAGGGGATGGCCAATTCCACGCGCTGAAACCCGATATTGACCTTGCCGAGACCAACGAGCAGATCATCGCCCGGGCCACCGGCACCAGCTCGGGCATTGTTCAATACCCGCGATGCCTTGGCGTTGGCTACTCCCTTGGTCGAAAATACTTCTCGATACCAGACCACCTTGTTCGCGGTACCGACCTTGCTCGGGAGCACCCCATTGAAGCTCGCGGTGACAGACCGCAGGGGGTTCTTGCTGGTCCCCAAACCGGTGAGATGGGCCACTCGCGTGGACTTCAAGGCGGCCATCGTTCCCTTGAGTGCAACGCCGGCGATGGCAGCGACACCCAGGCTCGCGAACGTGAGCGCGTCCAGGCCGAACTCGATCCAGGAGATTTGTCCGGTGCTGGCGAGCACGAGGCTCAGCAGGGCCGTTGCGCCGGCGATGGCCAAAGCAAACGGGATTAATAGCGGAAAGAACAGGCTGAGAATAGCCAGCCCGGCGGCGAGGTAACCCAGAATATTCTTGATGCTCGTCAGGACGGCAGCGTTTTCCGCGACCCACCCGCTGAAATTATCCCAGAGGGAGTCATTGAGGCCATCCTGATCGATAGCGGTAGCGATTCGCTCCGCAGCGACGGCCGCGGCAGTATCGCGCAGTGCAACCGCATCGTGATAGTTCTGCAGGGTGGCTGCGAGTTGAACGGTCAGATCGTCAACGACCGACTCGTGAGCGAGTGCGAGTCGCTGGGCATCGATCTGGTCTGCCGGGTCGGTTGCTTCGCTCGCCGCGTCGGAATAGTGGTCGGCCCAGGACTGAGCGGTCGCGGCTTCGCCCGCCGCGTAATCACGCGCATCGATCGCCTGCCGCGCCATTGTCTGGGCCGTTTCCAGGGAATCGGCGTAGGCGGAGAGAGACGAGCCCGCCGTTTCATAGCGGCCGTGCAGCTTTTCCAGCCGGCCGGCGACGTCGCCGGACAGCTCCACGAGTGCCGATACGGCCTCGCTCCGGCCCAGGTCATCAGAGGCAATGAGCCGGCGCAGTTCGGCGGCCGATTCGCGCACGGCATCCGCTGTCAGTGTGTACCTGGTCGCCGCTGAGCGCACGCTGGTCGGGTCGCCCAGGAGCGGATCGTAACCGCTCACGACGGAGGAGTTTCAGTCAACGCTCGAGCGAGTTCGGAATCCACCGATTCGAAGCCGTCCGCGATGGATTGCCCCATCGTATGCATCTGCGTGAGCTGCTCGGTCAGTTCGTTGCGACGGTCATCCCACTTCGAAGAGAAATCGTCGATCACGCTCGCCAAATGAGCATGGCCGACCATGGCGCCCAACTCCGCGCTGACTGCGCTGGCATCGCTGAGGCCGCGACGAACGGCGTCGAAATTCTCGGCGAGGCCGCGAACGGCCCCGGTATCGACCTCAAGTTTGCTCTGCGTCATGAACCGTCCCTCCCGAACCACACTCTACCGGGCGCTCCTCGGCGGGTCTCCGCGAGCGGCTCCGGCTAAGCTCGAACAGTGACTTCGCGCGTATTAATCAAGAACCTGTCCGCTCTCGACGACGGCCCCGTATCGGTGTCCGGCTGGGTCGATACCGTTCGAGACCAGAAAAAGGTGCAATTCGTCGTCCTCCGCGACGAATCCGGCGCCGTGCAGCTGGTCAATCCCCGTACAACGGATGCCGATGGCGTCGTCGTTGCCGACGAGCCGGCTACCAGCATCTCAGGGTTAGCCCAGGGCACCTTCGTCACGGTCACCGGGACGCTCAAGCACGACGAGCGGGTGAAGCTCGGCGGCATCGAGATCAAGTTGGCCACCCTCACCGTGGTGTCCGCCGCCATTCCCGAGACGCCGATCGCGGCCGACTCGAGCCTCGACAAGCGCATGGACTGGCGCTTCCTCGACCTGCGCAACCCGAAGCAGAACCTCATCTTCCGCATCCAGACCACGTTCGAGCACGCGCTGCGCACCTACTGGATCGAGCACGACTTCATCGAACTGCACACCCCCAAGCTCATGGCGAGTGCGAGCGAGTCCCGCGCCGAGCTGTTCGAGGTCGGCTACTTCGACACCAAGGCGTATCTGGCGCAGAGCCCACAGTTCTTCAAGCAGATGGCCCAGTCGGCCGGCTTCGGCAAGATCTTCGAGGTTGGCCCGGCGTTCCGCGCTGACCCCTCGTTCACCAGCCGCCACGCCACCGAGTTCACCAGCGTTGACTCGGAGATCAGCTGGATCGACAGCCACGACGACGTCATGCAACTGCACGAAGACCTCATGGTCGCCGGGTTCACCGCTGTCAAGGCCAAGCACGGCGACGAGGTGCTCGCCCTGTTCGACGTCGAGGTGACCGTTCCGAGCACCCCGTTCCCGCGCATCCCGCTGGCCGAGGCCAAGGAGATTGTGAAGAGCCGCGGCTACGAGGTTCCCCGCGACGACGACGACATGGACCCGGAGGGCGAGCGCCAGATCGCCGCCTACGTGGCTGAGAAGTATGGGCACGAGTTCGTCTTCCTCACCGACTACGCCTCGAGCATCCGTCCGTTCTATCACATGCGTCACGACGGAGACGCGTCGATCACCAAGAGCTACGACCTCATCTTCAACGGCACCGAGATCTCCACCGGCGCCCAGCGCGAGCACCGCATCGAGGTGCTCGAAGCGCAGGCGATCGAGAAGGGCCTCGACCCGAAGGAGATCGAGGGCTACCTCGACTTCTTCCGCTACGGCGTGCCGTCGCACGGCGGTTTCGGCATGGGCCTGGCCCGCGTGCTGATGCTCATGCTGCACCAGGCGAGCATTCGCGAAGTCACCTACCTGTTCCGCGGCCCGACCCGCCTCGAGCCGTAGTAACCCCGCCGGGCCGGTACGTAATGCCGGTAAAATTTGCGACACGCCGGTCCGAGCATCTGGCGTGTCGCAAATTTACCGGCCTAGCCTACGCCAGCGGATTCCCCCGCCCCGTCACAGAGATCGGCGCCGGCTAGACCTCGAGGTCCACGGCCAGGCGATCAGCCACGACGGTGCGAATGAACGCGCCGACCTTCTTGTGCTCCGGGTGCTTCTGGTAGCGGTCGAGGGCCTCGAGGTCGTCGAAGTCGGCGATAAGCGCGACGTCCCAGTTTTCGTTACCGGCAACATCCGGCCCAACCGTCAACGCCCGAATCTCGGGAACGATACCCACCAGCGCCTCCAGGCCGGCCACAATGCCTGCGGCATCATCGGCCTTCTTGCGGGGCGTGAGTGCGGTGAGCTTCCAGCAGACGATGTGGCGAATGGTCATGAGACCTCCAGTAGGGCGGTACGCAGGCGCACGGGATCGATACGCCAGTAGTTGTGCACTTTGCCGTTGATGAGGAGCACCGGGATGTCCTCGAGGTACAGCTCGTGCAGTTCGGCGTCATCGAGAATGGAACGTTCCTCGAACGTGATAGTGGGCGCGCCAGGGTCGCCAGCGAGCTTGGCGACGACACTGCCGACCAGGTCGCGTGCGTCGTCGCAGAGGTGACAACCGGGCTTGCCGATCAGGGTCAGGTGTGCGGTGGCCATTGTTCCAGCCTAGGGTGACTTGCACCTCGAGACGACGGGCACGGTGGCGCATCGACCAAGGAACGGTCGGGGACAGCAAAAAGCGCCAGTCCCGAGGGGCTAGCGCTTTGCTCGATGAGCAGTTAAAAAACTACGAAGTCGATCTACTTTTTATTACGACGCTGGTGGCGAGTCTTGCGAAGCAGCTTGCGGTGCTTCTTCTTCGCCATACGCTTGCGTCGCTTCTTAATTACAGAACCCACACGGACCTCACAAGTATTGGTTTAGTCGCGGGGCCCGCGACTGACACGAAAACACCATTCTACCGGACAAAAGCCGCTCCAACTACTCAGGGGGCGGATCGGGCCTGATCTAGCCGTTTCTGCGCCACTTCTTCGCGGTGGCATCTTTGACGACGTGTGACATTTGCGAAGCGTCAGCGAAGGCCTTGCCGATCGCCGAAGCGAACGCACGCTGCTCTTCTTTCAGGCCAGCGTCGGCCTCGAGATCGGCGTTCTTGACGGCCTGGTCGAAGTCGACGCTGAGGAACGGAATCAGCCAGTCCTCGATCTCTTCGAGCGGTGAATACTCCAACCGGTAGAACCGGTGCTGCCCGTCTTCACGCACGGTGACCAGGCCTGCTTCGCGCAATACCTTGAGGTGTTTGGAGACGGTCGGCTGGCTCAGGCCGAGGTGCCCGACGATGTCGGACACGCTCAGCTCGCCGCGAACATCCCCGGAGGGACCGCGAATTTCGCCCGTGGGAACAGCGCGCTCCAAGAGGATGCGCAGGATGTCCCGCCTTGCCGAATCCGCCACCACGGTAAAGATGTCTGCCATAACTTCAGGGTAGTCATTACTGCTGGGTAATCACCACCGCTGCGTAGTACCATTTCAAACTGGCAATAGTCGCAGGTCAATCGGGGGTTCCAGGTGTTGTCTCGAACCGGAACTGAACCATTTTTTCCGCGCCCACTCTCCATTTTGGTGCGCCTCCGCGATGGCGTGGATGCGCTCGCCCACAAGTCGCCATCGCGCTTCGCCATTCTGGTGTTCACCGCGCTCATCCTGGTGTTCACGGTGTTGTTCTCGCTGCCGATCGCCTCGGCCGATCGCACGATCACGCCCCTGCACGACGCCCTGTTCACTGCGGTCTCTGTCATCTGCGTCACCGGCCTCACCACGGTCGACATGGCAACGCACTGGTCAGCGTTCGGCAACATTCTCGTGTTCGTCGGCGTCAACATCGGCGGCATCGGCGTTCTGACGCTCGCGTCCCTGATGGGACTGGTCATCTCGCGGCGGCTCGGATTGCGCGCCAAGCTAATGGCGGCCAGCGACTCCAACCCCTCCCGCATCCATGCCGGCCCGGTCAACGAGGGCCAGACCGTTCGGCTCGGCGAGGTCGGCAGCCTGCTGTTGACCGTCGCGATCAGCGCACTCGTCATCGAGGTCGGCGTTGCAGCGCTGCTCTTTCCCCGCATGCTGCTTGATGGCGTCGCGATCGGCGAAGCTCTGTGGCACAGCTTCTATTACGCCGCGATGGCGTTCACCAACACCGGGTTCAACCCGAACTCCGGTGGACTCGACCAGTTCGCCGGCGACTACTGGTTTCTCGGCGCGCTCATGATCGGTGTGTTCCTCGGCAGCCTCGGGTTTCCGGTGATCTACGCCTTTGCGCGCGGCTGGCGCAGGCCGCGCCGCTGGTCGGTGCACGTCAAGCTCACCCTGGTCACGACGATCGCCCTGATGATCCTCGGCATGATCTTCTACATCATTCTCGAGTTCGACAATCCGAAGACCTTCGGGTCGCTGAATGCTGGCGACACCATCTTTCAATCGTTGTTCATGTCGGTGATGACGCGCTCGGGCGGTTTCGCAACCATCGACATCAGCGACCTGCACGGGTCGAGCCTGCTGCTCAGCGACATGCTCATGTTCATCGGTGGCGGGTCGGCGTCGACCGCTGGCGGTATCAAGGTAACGACCCTGGCCATCCTCTTTCTCGCCGCCTTTGCCGAAGCACGCGGCAAGCAGGAGATGGAAGCGTTTGGCAAGCGCATTCCGAGCGACATTTTGCGCCTCTCGGTCAGCGTCGTGCTGTGGGGCGCGACCACCGTCGCCGTCGCCAGCATCCTGATTCTGCACATCTCGAAGCAACCCTTCGACATCGTGCTGTTCGACGTGATCAGCGCCTTCGCGACCTGCGGACTGTCCACCGGACTTACAGCGGACCTGCCGCCTGAGGGCGTCTACGTCATGGCGGCGACGATGTTCATGGGCCGGGTTGGTACAGTGACTCTCGCGGCAGCACTGGCCGCAAGCCACAGCAGGCAACTGTTCAAACGCCCGGAAGAGAGACCCATCGTTGGTTGATCGCATCAAACACGACGCCCCCGTGCTCATCATCGGGCTCGGACGGTTCGGCGCAGCCACGGCCGGCCAGCTCGACCGACTGGGCCGCGAAGTACTCGTCGTCGACACGAGCGAGGCGCTCGTATCCAAGTGGTCGGAGCGCGTCACTCATGCCGTTCAAGCGGATGGCCGTTCTCTCGAGGCCCTGCAACAAATCGGCGCGCAGGACTTCTCGATCGCGGTCTGCGCCGTCGGCTCATCGGTGGAAGCCAGCGTGCTCATCGTGGCCAACCTAGTGGACCTTAAGATCCAGCAGATCTGGGCCAAGGCCATCTCCAAGTCGCACGGCAAGATTCTTGAACGCATCGGCGCCAACCACGTCATCTACCCCGAGGCCGAGGCCGGCGAACGGGTCGCCCACCTAGTGTCGGGTCGCATGCTCGACTTCATCGAGTTCGACGACGATTTCGCCCTGGTGAAGATGTACCCGCCGAAGCCGATCCGCGGCCTCAACCTCATTGATTCCGGGGTGCGCCGCAAGTACAACGTGACCGTCGTCGGCGTCAAGAGCCCCGGAAAACCGTTTACCTACGCGACAGCGGAGACCGTCGTCTCCAACCACGACCTCATCATCGTGTCCGGGGCCGAGGCCGATATCGAGCGGTTCGCCGCGCTCGGTTCCTAGCTCTCCCCCTATTTGGGGGAGACGACCGGCTAGTCTCCTATTTACGGACATTTCTCGCAGCAGCTCACCCGAGGTTGCGCGCTGACGACGTGTGCGCGAACGGAAAGGCTCACCCATGTCACCCGACGTGCCCGCTCTTGCCAACACCCCGGCCGATATTGTCGCCGCAGTTCAGACCGACACGACGGGCGAGGTGACCATCGATGGTTCCCGCCGCCGCGTCACCGGCACCGATGAAGCCGGAGTTCGCGAGGAGATCATCGGCCTCGTGGTCGAGACTGCCCGGAGCCGCGGAAAGTCGGTTCTGCTGCAGGTCAGTGACGAGCAGGGAGACTGGCCGCTGACCGTGCATCCCAACGGGAGAGTCGAATCCGCCGGACCGGTCGTCGTGGTCGGCCGCCCGAAGCCGGCGAAAACTGCGCCCCTGCCCGTTGTGAGCGACATCGAGAAACCGACGCCGTTTGCCACGCTGCTGCAGCCGCCCGTCGCAGCGCCGGCGAGCGCGCTATTCGAGTCGCTGTTGGCGCCCCCAGCGGATGCCACGCCCCCATCACCCGCAGCGTCACCCGTTGCGCCCAACCTGGCCGACTTTCTCAGCTCCCGGCCACCGGCACCAGCCGGACCGGCCGAGCACGGCTGGCAGGGCGCCGTGCGCCGCCTCAGCGGCGGCCTGGTCTCACCCACGCCGAGTTCCACCGAGCGCAGGCAGCGCACCGCCATCGCGGCCGTGCAGCGCAGCCTGAACGGCCCGCGCACCATCGTGGTGCTCAACCCCAAAGGCGGAGCGCACAAGACCACGGCGACGCTTCTCATTGCGGCCACCTTCGGCATCTACCGTGGCGGCTACACGCTCGCCTGGGACAACAACGAAACCATGGGCACGCTCGGCGTTCGCGCCCAAGCGGCCAGACACACCAATACCGCCGTCGACCTGCTGCGCGACCTCGACCGGTTTGGCGATGCCCGTTCCCGGGTGGGCGACCTCGACAACTATGTGCGCTCGCAGGGCGACGCACAGTTCGACGCGCTCGCCTCCGACCTCGACCCGGCGGGTGCAGCGAGCATCGACGACGACGCTTTTCGCAAACTGCACACGACGCTGAGCCGTTTCTACCGGGTTCTCGTCATCGACACCGGCAACAACATGCGAGCCAGCAACTGGGAGGCGGCGGTCGATACCGCCGACCAGCTGGTGATCGTGTCGACCATTCGGGAGGACACCGGTTACGGTGCGGCGTCACTGATCGACGGCCTGCGACAGAAGGGCCACGCGGACAAGGTTGCCCAGGCGGTCACCGTGCTCGCCTCGCCGTCGAAAACCGCTGACGAGCAACTGTCGAAGCGTCTGCACGACCACTTTCGCCAACTCACCCGCACGGTCGTCGACGTGCCCTACGACGCCTCACTGGTCGGTGGCGGCCCGCTCAACATTGACGCCCTGGCACCGCGCACCCGTGCAGCGTGGCTGCAAGCGACGGCGGCCATCGCGGAAGGGCTGTAAGGCGCGCAGGGCTGTAATGCGCGCACGGCTCTAGCGGGAGGCCTACGAGGCGGCGAGTTCCTTCGCACGGGCGAGTGCGGCATCCGTTGCGGCGTCGAAGAGCTCCTTTAGGCCGCCCTTTTCGAGTTCCCAGACGGCACGCTCGGTGGTGCCGGCCGGGCTGGTCACCTGGCGGCGCAGCTCGCTCGGCGACTTGTCGGAGACGGCGAGCAGCGCGCTCGCGCCGAGGAAGGTGCCGTTGACCATGACGGCGGCCTCTTCGGGGGTGAAGCCCTTGCTAATAGCCGTTTCGGTGAGCTGCTCGATCAGGTAGAACACGTAGGCCGGGCCGGAACCGGAGATGGTGCTGAGGGCGTCGAGCTTGCTCTCGGGCACGACCAGCACGTCGCCGACCGTGGCGAACAGGGCGCGGGTGAGCTCCAGGTCGGCGTCGCTCGATCGGGTGCCTGCGCTGATGCCGGTGACGGCCATGCCGACCACTGCCGGGGTGTTCGGCATGGTGCGGATGACGTGCACGGTTTCGGGCAGGAGCGATTCAAAGGTGTCGATGGTCACGCCGGCCGCGACACTCAGAATGAGCGTGCCGGGTGCAAGGGAACTGCCGATTTCGGCCAGCAGACCGGCGACCATGTAAGGCTTGACGGCGATGATGACGATCTGAGCGCCATCGATGGCCTTGAGGTTCGCATCCTTGTCGACCTCGGTCGCGTACGCGGTGACCCCCTCGGTGTCGGCCAGCTCAGCGGCCTTCACCGCGGTGCGGTTGGTGACCCGGATGCCGCCCGTGACGGTCACACCGGGCTTCAGCAGGCCGGCCAGAATGGCGCGGGCCATGGAACCGGCGCCGAGGAAGGCGATCGTGGGCAGAGTCACGTTCTGGGAAGAAGTCATCCGACCAGTCTACTTTTTTGCGCCCCCGGGACGCCCAAAACGGCCAGCCCGGGCGCAGCCTTCGACCGCAGACGCGCGGTTCTAAGATGTTTTCATGAGCGCATCCGGCGGAAACAAAGCAATCGTGGCAGCATTCGCGGCAAATCTGGGCATCGCAGTGACCAAGTTCGTGGCCTGGGGCTTCTCCGGATCGTCGTCGATGCTCGCCGAGGGGGTGCACTCGGTAGCGGATGCCGGGAACCAGCTGCTCCTGTTGCTCGGCGGTCGCAAGGCGAAGAAGCGGGCCGACCTGGAGCATCCGTTTGGCTATGGCCGGGAACGCTACGTCTACGCTTTCGTGGTGTCGATCATTCTATTCTCGATCGGCGGGGTCTTCTCGCTCTATGAGGGTTTCGACAAGCTGCAGCATCCGCATCCGCTCGAAAATGCCTGGCTGCCGATTCTGGTACTCGCCATCGCAATGGTGCTCGAAGGATTTTCGCTGCGCACCGCGATTCGGGAGTCGAATCACACCCGCGGCACACAGTCCTGGGTGCAGTTCATTCGGCACGCCAAGGCGCCAGAGCTGCCCGTGGTGCTGCTCGAAGATGTCGCGGCTCTCACCGGCCTCGCCTTCGCCTTTGTGGGGGTCGGCCTGACCATCCTCACCGATGAACCGCTCTGGGACGCCGTGGGAACTCTCTTGATTGGCGCACTGCTCGTTCTGGTCGCGATCATTCTCGGGATTGAGACCAAGAGTTTGCTCGTGGGCGAGGGCGCCAGCAAGAAGGACTTCGACGCCATAGAAGCGGCCATTCTGAACGGTCCGGAGACCAAGCGCATCATCCATTTGAAGACGCTCTACCTCGGCCCGGACGAGATTCTGGTCGGCGCCAAGCTGGCCTTCGACGGCGAGCACCGGTTCGCCGACGTCGCAACCGACATCAATGCCGTTGAAACCCGAATACGCGCGGCGGTGCCGCTGGCCCGCACGATCTATCTCGAACCCGACATCTTCTTCGACCCGAACCTGGCCAATCCGCCCACCGACACCTTTGTGATCAAGGGCCTGGAGTAGGCCTCAGCGCGCGGCCCGACGGGCCGGGTCCTCGAAAAACTCGCGCAGAACTTCGCCGCACTCGGCGTCATTGACGCCGGCGAACACCTCAACCCGATGGTTGAGCCGGCGGTCGCGCAGCACGTCGTAGACCGATCCGGCCGCGCCCGCCTTCGCGTCCCAGGCGCCGAACACGACCGTGGGCACCCGGGCGGCGAGGATCGCGCCCGCGCACATCACGCAGGGCTCGAGGGTGACGATCAGGGTGGCGCCGGTCAGGTGCCAGTCACCGGTGTGCGCGGCGGCCTGCCGGATAGCTACGACCTCGGCGTGCAGGGTCGGGTCCTGGTGCAGTTCCCGCTCGTTGCGGCCGCGCCCGATCACCACGCCCGCAGCATCGATGACGACGGCTCCCACCGGTACGTCGTCGGAGGAGAGCGCCGCGCGCGCCTCGCTGAGGGCGAGCAGCATCCACTCTTCGTGTTGATCTTGTGCACGCATGTGTCACCTTAAGCCGGGGGATTGCCTCTAGTAGAATTGAGCCTATGCGAGTCCATGTTGCCGACCACCCGCTCATCACGCACAAGCTCACCGTGCTTCGCGATAAGAACACGCCGTCACCGCTGTTCAGATCGCTCGTCGAGGAGCTCATGACGCTGCTCGCCTACGAGGGCACCCGTGGCGTGCGGGTGGAGGCCGTCACCGTGCAGACCCCCGTGTCTGCCGCCCAAGGCGTGCGCATCAGCGACCCGAAACCGCTCGTCGTGCCGATTCTGCGCGCCGGCCTCGGCATGCTCGAGGGCATGGTCAAGTTGCTGCCGACCGCCGAGGTTGGCTTTCTGGGCATGGCGCGCAACGAAGAGACTCTGCAGCCGACGACCTACGCCGAGCGCCTGCCCGACGATCTCTCGGATCGGCAGTGTTTCGTTCTCGACCCGATGCTCGCCACCGGCGGTTCGCTCATTGCCGCCATCAACTTTCTATTCGACCGCGGCGCGGTCGACGTGACGGCCATCTGCATCCTGGCCGCGCCGGAAGGGCTCGCCGCCGTGGAGAAAGCCCTGGCCGGCCGCGAAGTGACGATTGTGCTCGGTGCCGTGGACGAGAAGCTCGACGAGCAGGGCTATATCGTGCCCGGCCTCGGCGATGCCGGCGACCGGTTGTACGGCCTGGTCTGACGCCCCGGCCTTCCTCCTGATCGACGAGACCCGGCCGGCGCGCGCAGGTTCTGCGACCGGCAACACGCCAGACCCGGTTCACATCAATAATCTTTGATTGAGTAGATCCTGAGCATGGAATATTTCACAAAGTCGTGATTGTGCACGGATTCGCCTAAATGGGCGGTGCCCCGCGAACGTGGTGCGCGTCATGCGGCGACTTACCGCGACGCCAAATTGACACACGGCGTCACATTCCGCTTTACTCGCAGTTATGACAACCAGCGCACGCCCCCTGACCTCCCTCGAGGCCCCCGGGACTGCCGCCATGATGATGGCCGGCACCCCCGCCATCCGCTGTTGCCGAATGTGCCGCTAACCGAGACTTCCCCCTAGGCGTCCTGTTCCTGACTGATTTCATTTGTCAGACCGACGCCCCGAGCGCTTGTTTGAAGCACTCGCCCTCCGGCCCCACGGGCCATCCGGAGCCACCACGAAGCAGCGCTTTCGCGCATCCGTCGAGCTCCCTTCGATCGAACAGTCAAGGACCCCTCATGTCTCTCGCACAAATCCACGCCACTCGCCCCGCCCACTTCAACCGCCCCGAGCTGACCCTGGCTCCGCCGGTTGCCGCACCGCGCATTCGCGCCGTACCGACCGGCACCGAGGCTCGCGGCTTCGTGCTCTACGTCGGCATCGACGAGGCCAAGGCGGCCGCAGCCGGCACGAGCCTGAACCGTATCGTTGAGGCGCTCAAGGCCCTGGCCGCCGGCATCGCTCCCTCCGCCGAAACCTATGCCGCCGTCGCACTGGCACCGGAGGGTGCTGGCGGACGCGACGTGGACGTCGTGCGTCTCGCGTTGCAGGACCCGTCCGCACTTGCTGCGCACCGCGCAGAGCCCGAAGAGCTCGACCGCGCTCGCAGCGGTGTAGTCGTCGACATCTCCCGCAAGCGCGTCATCCTCGACAACGAGACGGCCGCGCTGACCTACAAGGAGTTCGAACTGCTGCAGTACCTCGTACTGCGCGAGGGCCGCACCATCGACCGGGCCGAGATCATCTCCGCGCTCTGGAACTCCGCCGATGAAGAAGACACCCCGAACGAGCGCACCATCGACGTGCACGTTCGTCGCCTGCGCTCCAAGCTCGGGCGCTACGAAGACATCGTGCGCACCGTGCGCGGCGTCGGCTATCGCTTCGACCGCCACGCGGACGTCGCCATCCGCCAGTCGACCACGCCGAGCCCCGACCTGTTCTAATC